>CANIGJ010000017.1 GCA_947467145.1 Rhodospirillaceae bacterium
CCTAAGTGGATATAGACGCGCGATGGAATGTTCCTCGCGCTCATCCCCAAAAGGAGTGTGAGCCGTGTTAGGCTGGAAGATCGGAACCCGAAGTAAGCTGCTCGTCGCCGCGCTTGGGTTGCTTGCGCTGGCGGGCTGCGTCGCCCCCAACTATGGCTATTACGATCCGAACCCGTACGGATATGCCCCGGCATATAGCCCTTACGCATATGGCGGCAGCTCAGTCGTACTGAATTATCAATCCTACGGCCGTTCCAACGGTCATCGTCACTGGGATCGCGATCGTGGCCGCGGGCATGGCCACCGTTAACGCTTAGTACCAGTAATCGCGGATCCAGGGTGCTGGATATTCATCCGGATTGGGTCGTCCCGAGAACACCACCACTTTGGTGTCGCGGGGCGGCCCTTCCGCCGCCCGCAGGCGATAGGTGACACACCATTCTTCGGGCCACAGCTCGGCGTCCGGGATCGTCAGGGCCATCCAATCCTGGTCGCCTTCGATACGCTCGGTTTCCGCGACCGAAAACTGCTGCCAGACGTACGCCTGTGCGCCGACATCGAACAGCATGACCGAGCTGTTGAAGCCCGGCACATAGCCGTTATCCATGATGACGAACTTGCCTGGATGATCGAGTAGCGAATCGAGCGGGCCGGTGATGACCACATCGAGATCGAGATAAAGTACGCGCCCCGTCACGCCGGGTAAGGTTTCCCCAAACAAGGCCACCTTGTTCCACCAGCCGGTCAGTCCATCGACCGGCAACGGCTGGGCTTCGATATCGGCATCGAGTCCGCGCGTATCATCGGTGAAACATACGACACGCAGCGGCCGTGCGGTGTGCCGGCGCGCCATCGCCGCCAGCCGATTGACGTAGACCGGGCCGTATTTCGTTCCCGCCTTCACGCACACGATTGTGTTCGCCGGTTGTGTTGTGCGCACAGGCATGGGCTGGGCGAGCGCCGCTGCACGACGCAGGCCGATCTCAGCCAAGACGTTTTCGGGTGAGCACGCCTTCACGGCCGCGAAGGCTTGCTTCGCCGCGTCCAGTTTGCCCTGACGAAGGCGCACCCGGCCGAGGAACAGATTGGTTTCGGGTTCGTCCGGAAAGTGCGCGATCGCTTCCATCAAGGCCGTCTCGGCCTCTTCCAGCCGGCCGACCCATTCAAGCGTGCGGCCGAGATAGATCTGCCCTTCCGGCGAGTCCGGTTTCAACGCGAGATGGCGCTGGATGAAACCGAGCGCCAGGTCTGTGCGGCCATTGTCGACATAATGATAGCCGAGGCTGAGCAGGATTTCGGGATCGTCCGGCACCAGGGCCAAGGCCCGTTGCAGCAGGATCAGGCTTTGGCGGTCGGCGCCCAGGCGCTGATACAGCTGACCGGCGAATTTCAGATACGGGGCCGCGTCGGGAAGACGGTCCTGTAGCTCGTCCAGGCAGGCGACGGCGGCATCCACCTCGCCCCGCTCATCGAGCCGCATAACCTCTTCAAAAGCCTTAAGAAGATCCATGCGGCCTCAATAGCATAAATTTTTTGTTCTGTTCTGTTGACGCCGAGTCAGAGTTGGATTAGAACAAAAGAAGAACATCTAGAGAGAACGAGGCCAGTCATGGCAGCCCTGCCCCCGATCACCGCCGAACTCCGCAAGCAGATCGCCCAGATTGAACGCGCCAGCACCGTCACAATGACAACCCCGCAAAAAGGGGAAGCCGTCATCAGCGCCGGTGCGGCCGCGATCGACGATGCCCTGCCGTGGGGCGGCCTGCCGGCCAATGGCCTCCATGAAATCTTCGGCGATGCCACCGCAACCGGCTTCGCCGCCAGCCTGCTCGCGCGGCTGGAAACTGTGCAATCCGGCGCCCCGATCCTGTGGTGCCAGACGGGCCGTGAACTCTACGGCCCGGGGATCGCTGCCTATGGGCTCGATCCGAACCGCCTGATCCTCGTCCATGGCCGTAACGACACCGACCTGTTGTGGGCCATGGAAGAGGGTTTGGCGGCCCCCGGGATCGCCGGCGTCGTCGGCGTGCTGCACAAAGTGCCGCCGATTGCCGGACGCCGCCTGCAGCTCGCCGCCGAAGAACGCGGCCGCTTCGGTCTGCTGCTGCGCCCACTCGATCCTTTGGCGCGCACACGCGCAGCGGCCGATCTCGCCGCGACCAGTATGGCGCTGACGCGCTGGCGCGTCGGCGCTTTGCCGAGCGAGCCGATGTTGATCGGCGGACGCGAGGCCGGCATGGGCCCGGAACGCTGGCGGCTCGAACTGCAACGCTGCCGCCTCAGCACGTTCAATCAGAACTCGACCTATGCCGGTCATCCCAAGACGTGGCAGGTGGAATGGCGTGATGAAACAGGTGATCTCACTGTGGTTGCCCCGCTTCGCGACGGATCGACTGAACCGGCCGAACGTTGGCGCGACGCATCCTGATCCTGCGCTCGCCGCCCTTCCGCTCGCCATCGTCGTCGCAAGCCATGGCGGACAACGTTTGGCCGCAGTCGATCGCGAGGCCGAACGCCGGGGCCTGCGTCCCGGCATGCCGCTCGCCGATGCACGCGCCGTGGTGCCGGATGTCCGCATCGTGCCACTCGATCCCGACGCCGATCGCGCGATGCTCGACAAGCTCTGCGCGGCTTGCGAACGCTACACGCCGTGGGCGTCCGTCGATCCGCAGGGTGCGCGACCGAATAAATCCAGCCACGCCCCGATTGGTGACGGCGCCGGATTATGGCTCGACGTCACCGGCTGCACGCATCTGTTCGGCGGCGAAGCGGCACTGCTAGCCGATATCACTGCGCGTTTCACCCGCGCGGGTTTCCGCACCCGCGCTGCCCTTGCCGCCACCCCCGGGGCGGCATGGGCCCTCGCCCGGTACGGCGGCACGGACCAGACGAAAGATTTGGACCGTGCGCCGCCCGGCGAGGAGCGAGCCATATTGAAAGCCCTGCCTGTTGCGGCGCTCCGTCTCGATGCCGATCTGGTCGAAGGACTCGATCGCATGGGCTTGCGCCTGATCGGCGATCTCGTCCATCTCGCCCGCGCACCTTTGGCGCGGCGTTACGGCCGCGGCGTGCTCGACCGTATCGATCAAATGTTCGGCGATCTGGAAGAACCAATCTCGCCGCGCCATGCGCCACCCGTGCATGTCGTTCGTCGCGTCTTCGCCGAACCTATCGGCAAGGTGGAGGACATCGAGCTCGCTCTCGCCGAAATGCTGCCGATCCTGTCCGCCGATCTGGAACAGCATGGTCAGGGCATCCGCACGCTCGATTACATCCTGCACCGCGTCGACAGCAGCCGCGAGGTTGTCGAGGTCGGCACCAGCCGGCCGGTGCGCGATCCGGCGCACCTCGCGCGGCTGTTCCATGAAAAAATCGCCGCAGTGGATCCCGGCTTCGGGGTCGAGGTCGTCGTGCTGGCCGCACGCACCGTCGCCCCTTTGACGCCGGCGCAAGCCAACCTCGATGCCAATGCCGACATCGATAGCTTTGAGCAAACCGGCGCCGCGCAACTCGTCGATCGCTTGTCCAATCGTCTCGGCAACGGCAACGTCACCCGCCTCACGGCTGTCGAGAGTCATCTGCCCGAACGCGCCTGCCGCGAACGCCCCGCCATGACGGCAAAACGCAACAACGTGGCGTGGGACGAGCCGGATCGTCGCCCGCAGCGTCCGGTCAAACTGCTCATCCAGCCTTTGCCCATCGATGCCATGGCCTCCGTGCCGGACGGTCCGCCCGCCTCGTTCACTTGGCGCAAGCAGAAGCATCGCGTCGTCAATGCCGAGGGGCCCGAGCGCATCGCACCGGAATGGTGGGCCCATGAAGGCCGCCCGCTCAGCCGCGACGTGCGCGACTATTACCGCATCGAAGATGAGGACGGACGGCGCTACTGGGTCTATCGCGAGGGCCTGTTCCTGCCGGGCTTCGAGCCGCGTTGGTACCTGCACGGCTTCTTTGCCTGATGAGTGAGAATGTCGTCACCATCGATTTTGCCGGCAAGCCGCCTGCGGAACCTATTCCCACAGCGCCCTATGCGGAATTGCACGTTGCCAGCAACTACAGCTTCCTGCGCGGCGCCTCGAGTGCCGAACAACTCGTCGAACAGGCCGCCGCATTAGGCCTCAGCGCCATCGGCATCGCCGACCGCAATACCCTGGCCGGTGTCGTGCGCGCGCATGTCGCCGCCAAGGAAAACGGCATCCGTCTACTGGTCGGCGCACGGCTCGACTTCGCGGATGGTCCGAGCATGCTATGCTATCCCACTGAACGCGAATCCTATGGTCGCCTTACTCGCCTGCTGACGCGCGGCAAGAAGCGCACGACCAAAGGCAAGTGCCAATTGTTCCTCGGCGATATCCTGGAGAATGGCATTTTCGAATGTGGACGCGGCCAAGTGATGATCGTCCTGGCGCCCGACACATTTGATACAGCTTTCAAGACCGCTCTGGCGCGCACACGCGAACAGATCAAAGGCGATCTCTATCTCGCCATGAACTATCTCTATCATGGCAACGACAAGCGCCGCTTGGCCGAACTCGCCCTGCTGGGCGAACAGAATCGCATTCCGCTGCTCGCCACCAATGACGTGCACGCCCATCATCCCGACCGACGCCCGCTCCAGGACGTGCTCACCTGCATCCGCGAAAGTTGCACCATCAAGAATGCGGGCTTTCGCCTGTTCGCCAATGCCGAGCGGCATCTGAAGCCGCCGGCCGAGATTGCGCGGCTGTTCAGGGATTATCCCAGCGCCATCGCGAACAGCATGAAGATCGTCGATAACTGCCGTTTCAGCCTCGACGAGATGAAGATTCAATATCTCGTCGATCCTGCCCCTAAGGGAACGACTCATCAGGCAGAACTCGAACGCCTGGCCCAAGCGGGACTCGCTTGGCGTTTCCCCGATGGGGCCACCGACGCGATGAAACAACAGGTTGCCAAAGAACTGGCCCTGATCGCCGAGCAAGGCTACGCACCTTATTTCCTGACCATCCGCGATATCGTCTGGTGGGCGCGTAACGAAGGTATCCTCTGCCAGGGCCGCGGATCGGCCGCCAATTCCTGCGTGTGTTACGTGCTCGGCATCACCGAGGTCGATCCCATCGTGAACAAGCTGCTGTTCGCGCGCTTCATGTCGACCCAGCGCATCGAGCCGCCCGATATCGATGTCGACTTCGAGCATGAGCGCCGCGAAGAAGTCATCCAGCACATTTACAAGAAGTATGGACGTGACCGCGCGGCGCTCACCGCCACCGTCATTACCTACCGCACCAAAAGTGCCGTACGCGATGTCGGCAAGGTCATGGGCCTGTCCGAGGACACCATCGTCGCCTTGCAGAAATCGGCTTGGGGTCGCGGTTGGGGGCATGAAAAAGGCCCCGAGAATCCGACGGTAGAACAAAGAAAAGCGGCGCGACGCAAAGCCATCGCCGACGAGCGGCGGCGTCTTAGCGAGGTCGGCATCAATCCTGATGACCGGACCGTCCGCCAGACCCTGGAACTTGTGCGCCAACTCGCCGGTGCGCCGCGCCATCTGAGCCAGCATACCGGCGGCTTCGTCATCACGCGCGTGGCGCTAGATACCATCGTTCCGATCGAAAACGCGGCGATGGAAGATCGCACCGTCATCGAATGGGACAAGGACGATCTCGCCGCGCTCGAAATCTTTAAGATCGATATCCTCGCCCTCGGCATGCTGACCTGTATCCGCAAAGCCTTCGAACTGATCGCTCAGCATGGCGGCCCGGTTTACACACTCGATACGGTTCCGCGCGAAGACGAGAAAATCTACGACATGCTTTGCCAGGCCGATTCCATCGGCGTCTTCCAGGTCGAAAGCCGCGCACAGATCAACATGCTGCCGCGCCTGAAGCCGCGCGAATTCTACGATCTCGTCGTCGAAGTTGCGATCGTTCGCCCAGGCCCGATTCAGGGCGGCATGGTGCATCCCTATCTGACCCGTCGCTTGGATCCGAGCAAAGTCAAATATCCTTCGGACGAATTAAGAGACGTTCTAGAGAAAACGCTCGGCGTGCCGCTGTTCCAGGAACAGGCGATGAAGATCGCCATGGTCGCCGCTGGCTTCAGCGCCGAAAAGGCCGACAAGTTGCGCCGCTCGATGGCCGCCTTCCGCCGCAACGGCAAGATCGATGTGTTCAGAGATGATTTCATCGCGGGCATGCGATGTGGCGACAGATACTCGCAAGAATTTGCCGAAAGCTGCTTCAAACAAATCGAAGGTTTCGCCGATTACGGCTTCCCCGAGGCGCATGCCGCGAGTTTCGCTAAGCTGGTCTATGTCTCCGCTTGGCTCAAATGCCATTACCCCGCTGTCTTCGCTGCCGCCATCCTCAACAGCCTGCCGATGGGTTTCTACGGCCCGGCGCAGCTTGTGCGCGATGCGCGCCAACATGGCGTTGCGGTTCTGCCGGTCGACGTGAACCGCTCCGACTGGGATTGCACCCTGGAGCCACAGAATGGTCCTGCGCCCATCCTCGAAGATGCACCGCAGATCGGCGATCCCGCCTGGCGTCACCCGGACGATCGCCAGATGTCCGTCCGTCTCGGCATGCGCTCCGTCAAAGGCATGGATGAAATCACCGCGAACGCGATCAGCGAACATCGCGACGGCGGCTATGAACATATGAGCCAACTCTTGAATCGCGTCGCGCCGAAATCAGGCACCCTGGAAAAGCTCGCCCGCGCCGATGCCTTCACGAGTCTCAATCTCGATCGCCGCCACGCGTTGTGGGCCGTCAAAGGCATCGACAATGCCGCGCCCCTGCCCTTGTTCGAAAGCCTGTCGGATCGCGAGGTCCATCCCGAAGCCGAGGTAACGCTGCCCGAAATGAGCCTCGGCGAACAGGTGGCCGACGATTACCGCGCGCTCAAACTTTCCTTGAAGGCTCATCCCATGAAATTGCTGCGCGGCAATTTCGACCAAAATGGCGTCTTGCCGTGCGGCACGCTTCTTTCGACACCGGATGGCACCATCGTGCGTGCGGCGGGTCTCGTGCTGATCCGCCAGCGCCCCGGCGAAGGCACCGTCATCTTCATCACCCTTGAGGACGAGACCGGCATCGCCAATGTCATTGTGTGGAACCACATGATGGAGAAATTCCGCAAGGAGGTGCTGACCTCGTCGCTGCTCTATGTCGAAGGCAAATTGCAGCGCGAAGGCATCGTCACGCACATCGTCGCCGACAAGCTAGTCAACATGACCAGCACATTGGGCTATCTCACGCCACGAGCACCGGCCGACCGCGAACCGATCAAGGGCGAACCCTCGCGCGGCGGCGGTAAGCTGATCCCGAGCTCGCGCGACTTCCACTAACACCGGCGGCCATAGTTCTGGACAAGCGACGATTAAGCGGCACAATGACCTTACTTTGCACGCACCCGTAATCCCAAGGATACCCGCCCTGTGAGCGATGCCGCCCCGGACATAGCCGAGGGCCCGGGCAAGGGCATGGCGGCGTTCCGCTATACCGATTTCCGCAATTATTTCGGCGCGCGCTCGCTCTCGCGCTTCGCCTTCGAGATGCAGGCGACCGCGGTGGGCTGGCAGGTCTATAACCTGACCGGCAATGCCCTCGATCTCGGCCTGATCGGGCTCGTCCAATTCTTGCCCTTCATGGTGCTGTTTCCGCTGGCCGGCCTCGCCGCTGACCGCTTTCGCCGCGCCCGCGTGATCGCCGGCTGCATCTCCGGTCAGGTCATCTGCTCGCTCAGCCTGATGGCGCTGACCTTCACCGGCAATATCAATTTCCCGATCATCATGGTCATCCTGGGCGTCGCGGGCTTCCTGCGCTCGTTCCAGTTACCCGCCGAACAGGCCATCATTCCGCTGTTGATCGACCGCAAGGATTTCGCCAACGCCTCGGCGTGGACGACGACCGGCAATCACCTCGCGCGCGTTGGCGGACCCGGCCTTGCCGGCGTCCTGCTCATCGTCGGCGAACAAGTCGTCTATTCCACCGTTGTCGCCATCATGGTCGTGGCACTCACCCTGGCTCTGCTGATCAAAGCCAATACCCAGATCGTCAGCCGCGAGCGCATCACCTTCACCTCCGTCTTCGCCGGGATGAAGTTCATCTTCAACCGCCAGCTCATCCTCGGCATGATCACCCTGGACCTGTTCGCGGTCCTATTGGCCAGCGCCACCGCGCTGCTGCCCATCTTCGCCAAGGATATCCTCGAGGTCGGGCCCGCCGGCTACGGCTTCCTGCGCGCCTCCATGACCGTCGGCTCCTTTTCCGGCTCGCTGCTGTTCACCCAATTCCCGGTTTACCGCCGCGCCGGCCACCTGCTCTTCGGCGGCATGGCCATCTATGGCTTCGCCACCATCGTCTTCGCGCTGTCGCGCGATTACTGGCTGTCCTGCGGAGCACTCATCCTGCTCGGCTTCACCGATTCGGTCTCAATCTTCATCCGCAACAACGTCATCGGCCTGGTTACACCGGACGAGATGCGCGGGCGGGTCAATGCGGTGAACTCGGTCTTTATCGGCGCATCCAACCAAATGGGCGAGTTTCAGTCGGGTGTGATGGCGACCTTGCTGGGGGTCGTGCCCGCCGTGGTGGTGGGCGGAATTGGCACTATTTGCGTGGTTGCGCTTTCTGCTATGATATTCCCTGTCTTGCGTCGACTGGACAGTCTCGACCCGGACGATCTCATTCGACGATACCAATAAGAGTTTCGCGAGGGCATGAAATACCGCACTCTTGGCCGCACCGGCGCCGAGATTTCTGAAATCATTTTCGCATGTGGCGAGACGCCCGGTATGATGTCGGGCGACGACATGGAATTGATGACGAAGATCGTCGACCGCGCCATCAAAGCCGGCGTCAACTGGTTCGATACGGCTGCGCGCGCCGCCAACGGTCGGGCCGAAACCAACCTAGGCAATATCCTCAAGGATCTCGGCCACAAGCCGATGATCTCGACCAAGGTCCATCTCGACCCGGCCAATACGAAAGATATCCCCGGCCAGATCGAAAAGGCCCTGCATGACAGCCTGGAACGGTTGCAGGTCGACAAGATCGAACTCTATCAACTCGGCAATTGGATCGAGGGTACGTCCACCGATCTCGCCCTCAAGACCGAAGACGTCTTGGGACGCGTCGGCGCCATCGCCAGCATCGAAAAGATGCGCGACCAAGGCCTCGCCAAATGGATCGGCATCACCGCGCTCGGCGACAACGGGCTGTGCAAACGCCTGATCGAATCCGGGCGCATCGATACGGCGCAAGTCTTCTTCAACATGATCAATCCGAGCGCCGCGCACCCCGTGCCGCGCCGCACCCTGCTGCAGACCGTGAAAGCGCCGACGCGCGGCCAGGATTTCACCGGTCTGCTCGAAGCCTGCATCGAAAAGAATGTCGGCGTAATCACGATCCGCACCTTGGCGGCCGGCGCCATCGTCGGCTACATGACCGATTATGCGTCGCGTATCGTCACCAAGGATACCGACGTCGACGACGTGACGCGCAAGGCGATCGAGATCCGCAAACTGATCGGCGATCGCGCCGGCAATTACGCGCAGGCAGCGGTGCGCTTCGCACTGTCCTTCCCGGGCATCCACACGATCGACTACACCGCGAACCTGATGCCTCATCTTGAGGAAGGCCTCGAAGCGATCGACATGGGCCCGCTCGATCCGGCTCTTCTCGCCGAACTCGATCACCTTTATAAAAGCGACTTCGGCGCCAAAGAAGCCTAGTTATCGGCCCGGCCGCGAGTACGTAACCAGGGAGCGACCATGAAATATCGTCAGCTTGGGCGCACGGGCGCCTATGTTTCCGAATTCATTTTCGGCTGCGGCAATGTCGGCGGCATGATGATCCGCCAGCCCTACGACACGATGAAGAAGGCCGCCGCCGACGGCATCTCGGCCGGCATCAACTGGTTCGATACCGCCGCTATGTACGGCGACGGCAAGTCCGAAGAAAATCTCGGCAAGGTGTTGCGCGATCTGGACGCCCACGTCCACGTATCGACCAAGGGTACGGTTAACGCCGAAAGTTCCGAGCCCTATTACGATCAGATGAAGCGCACCTGCGAGGAAAGCCTCGCGCGCCTCGGTTACGGTATCGATCTGTTCCAGTTGCACGGCCGTGTCTCGACCGATGGCGCCGCGCGCTCCCTCACACCGGAACAGATCCTACGCCCCAACGGCATTCTCGACGCCATGGAACGTTTACGCGACGAATGGAAATACAAATGGATCGGCATCACCTGCCTCGGCGATACCGACGGCATCATCGAAGTGCTGTCGTCAGGGCGGCTCGACGCCTGCCAGGTCTATATCAACGCGATCAATCCGACGGCCGCGCATAAGAAAGGCCGCAAGCCCGTGCCCGCGACCGGGCAGGATTTCGCCGGCGTGATCGATGCGGCAAAGAAAAAGGATGTCGGCGTCATCGCCATCCGCACCTTGGCGGCCGGCGCACTGGCCGGCGCACCGTCGCTCAACGCGCGTGCCCTGCTGACCACCAACACCGATCCGGCGGACGAAGTCCGCAAGGCCGACGCGTTGTATACCGCGATGGGGCCCGACTACGGCACGCGTGCGCAGTTGGCACTACGCTATGCACTCAGCATCCCGAACTTGACCTGCGTCGACTTCGCCATCGGCGAGCCCGAGCATCTGCCCGAGGGCCTGCGCGCCACCGCGCTCGGAAAATTGCCGAAACCGGCACTCGATAAAATGGACAAGCTGTTCAAAAGCGATTTTCGATGACGAACTCGCTGTTCTTCTATCAAGACCAAGTCCTGCAGGGCAGTAAATCCGCCCCCCTCGCCCCCAGCCCACGCATGCTGCTGGTGCGCCACGGCGCCATCACCGTGAACGGCAAGCCGCTCGGCGAAATGGAAGCGGTTTACGCCGGCGACGAAACCATCATCGAAGGCGTCGCCGAATGGTCGATGATCTGGCGCTGGGAATTGGAAACCACCGGCTCGGCGCCGTACCTATTGAATGGCCCTGAAATCTATTCGATCCAGCGTCTGGCGCGCGAGATCGCATTGATCGACATGGCGCCCGGCAGTCAGTGGCTGTTCCGATTGGATCGCATCAAGATGGCCGCCGCGCGCGTCACCGATCCGCATGTCCATCCCGGCCCCGGCATCCGCTGCCTGCTCGAAGGCACCTTCAGCGCCGATCAGAAAAGTGAAACGATCACGCAGCGCCTGCCTGGCGATCCGTGGTGGGAAGTCGGCCCCGATGAAGTGATCGCGCGCGCGGCCCCCACCATGCGGACCCGCTTCATGCGCGGCATGATCCTGCAGGCCGAGTTTTCCGACGGCACCGAAACGGCGAAGTGGCTCGATACCAAAAACCCGCCGCCCAGCGACAATTGGACCCTGTTCGTCGATCAGCTGATTACCGTCTAGTCGGCGAGTTTCGTCACGATCGAGATTTCGCCGGTCAAGGTGCGGTGCACCGGACATTTCTCGGCGATCCTCAGCAGACCATCACGTTGATCCTGGGTCAAATCGCCCTCGAGCGAAATCGTGCGCTCGATACGTTCGATCTCACCCTCCTTCGTCGTGCAGTCCGGGCATTCCGCTGGCGTGATCTTTCGCCGCGTCAAGGTAACCCGGCCGCGTTTCAGCGGGATCTTTTTATGATCAGCGTACAGCCGCATCGTCATCGAAGTGCAGGCGCCGAGCCCGGACAGCACAAGTTCGTGCGGCGTCGGCCCGGTATCGGCGCCACCCTCCTCGACCGGCTCATCGGCACGTAACGACACCCGCCCGCCGACATTGATGAGCTGCGCCATGCTGCCGGCGGCGGCTTCGGCCACAACGACCGTATCGGGCTGCGCGACCGGGGCCGTATATTCCTCGGCCTCGCCATCCTCGATATAGCGCCCGGCCCACGCCCCGATCACATCGGCAACGTAGCGCGCGTCGGCGCGCCGCGTCAGCAGATGATCGGCATCGTCGAGCGACACGACACTGCGCGGATGTTTCGCCGCCAGGAAGATCAACGAAGCATTCTCGATCCCCACAAACTGATCCAGCGGGGCATGGAAAACGATCAGCGCCTTGCGCAGATGCGCGATCCGTTCGGCCTGATTCTGCGTGTTGATATCGTCCAGGAATTGTTTGCGTATGACGAACGGCCGGCCACCCAATTTCACCTCGGCCTCACCTTTGGCTTCGATCTCGGCAATGGATTCGGAAAAATTATGCGAGGCGTGCGCGGGATCGAAAGGTGCCGCGATCGTCGCAACCGCGACTGCTTCCGGAATGCGCGCCGCGGCGGCGAGCACGGCCGCACCACCCAGCGAATGACCGATCAGGATTGCGGGTGCCTGGTGGATGCTGCGCAGATGATCGGCGGCTGCGACAAGATCGCCGACATTAGACGAAAAATTGGTATTGGCGAATTCGCCTTCAGAATGGCCAAGACCGGTGAAATCGAAGCGCAGGACCGCGATCCCCTGCTCGACCAGGCGGGCCGCGATGCGCGCCGCCGCGAAGATATCCTTCGAACAAGCAAAGCAATGCGCGAACAGCGCGAAGGCGCGGATCTTGCCGCTCGGCCGATCGAGACGCGCCGCCAATTGCACGCCCGTCGATCCGGGGAACATGAATTTTTCACCGGTGGACATGCTGGCGTCTCCTATAAAGCTAATCTGTCTTAGCGTTTACCCACATTCGGATCGATTTCGGCGACCCAGGCGACGATGCCACCATCGAGATTGACGGCATTGTCGTAACCCTGCCCGCGCAACCAATGCGTAACCTGCGCGCTGCGCCCGCCGACATGGCACATGACCACGAGCGGCTTGTCCTTGGGCAACTTGTCCAGGTTCTGGGGGATCGTGTTCATCGGGATATGGACACTGCCGTCGATCGCTGCCGCCGCGACTTCCTGGGGCTCGCGGACATCAAGCAGCATATGCGGCTTATTCTCCGTCCGCATCGCGTGAAGGTCCTGAACGCTGATATCCATCTGTCATCTCCGGTGGCTTGGCTCGCTAAATAACCTACACTTTGATAAGACCGGAGCAAGAGAGCAATGGATGCCATGCCGGAAGAAGATACCGTCCAAGTCCTGAGCCGCACGACGCCTTATCGCGGGTTCATGCGCATCGATATCTACAAGCTCCGCCATCAGGTCTTCGATCGCGGCTGGAGCGACGAGATCTCGCGTGAGGTGCTGGAACGCGGCCACGCCGTTGCGGTGATTCCGTTCGATCCGCTGCGCGACGAGGTCGTACTGCTCGAACAATTCCGCGTCGGCGCCTATAGCGCGCCCGGCATGTCGCCCTGGCAGATCGAATGCGTCGCCGGCATGATCGAATCGCACCAGACAACCGAGGATGCTGCGCGGCGCGAAACCGAAGAAGAAGCCGGCGCGATCGTGCTCGATCTGGAGCCCGTGCATGCTTACCTGACCAGTCCTGGCTGCACGTCCGAGACCATTACAATGTATTGCGGGCGCATCAATGCCGATGGCGTCGGCGGCGTGTTCGGCCTCGCCCATGAGGGCGAATATATGCGTGTCTTCGCCGTTTCCAGCGAAGAGGCTTTCCGCCTGCTCGATACCGGCCGGATCGAGAACGGCACCACCATCATCGCCCTGCACTGGCTACGCCATCATCGTGCGCGCCTGATCGAGAAATGGGCCGAGGATTAACCCGAAACCGGCGGAATTCGGCCTGCTTGATCGCCCCGGATCAGCCCGTTAGTCTTTCCGCCTGTCCAGTTTGAACCTTCCATCCATAGAGAGTGCTTTCATGAACGGCGTGCGCGACGGTTTTCGGGATGCGATCGGCAATACGCCCCTGATCCGCCTTCGCGAAGCCTCTGAAAACACCGGCTGCGACATCTACGGCAAGGCCGAGTTCCTGAACCCGGGCGGTTCGGTGAAGGATCGCGCGGCCCTCTATATCATCCAGGACGCCGAGAATAAGGGCATGCTCAAGGCCGGCGGCGTGATCGTCGAAGGGACCGCCGGCAATACCGGCATCGGCCTCGCCCTAGTCGGCTGCGCGTCGGGTTATCGCACCATCATCGTCATCCCGGAAACACAGGCCCAGGAAAAGAAGGACATGCTGCGCCTCGCGGGTGCGGACCTCCGCGAAGTGCCGGCCGTACCTTACCGCGATCCGGGCAATTACGTGCATGTCTCGCAGCGCATCGCCGAGGAAATGGCCGCCAGTCATCCGCACGGTGCGATCTGGGCCAATCAGTTCGACAATACCGCCAACCGCGACGCCCATATCCACGGCACCGGCCCCGAAATCTGGAACCAGCTCGACGGCAAGGTGGACGGCTTCGTCGCCTCCGTCGGCACGGGTGGGACCCTCGCCGGCTGCGCCATCGCGCTCAAGGAACGCAATCCGAACATCAAGATCGCGCTGGCCGATCCGATGGGGGCGTCGCTCTACAGCTATTACACGACGGGCACGTTGAAAGCGGAAGGGACCTCGATCACCGAGGGCATCGGCCAAGGTCGCATCACCAAGAATCTCGAAGGTGCGCCGATCGATCTGGCCTATCAGATCAGCGACGAAGAAGCCCTGCCCTACATCTTCGATCTTCTGAAGTATGAGGGTCTCTGCCTCGGCGGCTCCACCGGCATCAACGTCGCGGGCGCGGTCCGCCTTGCCAACGAATTAGGGCCGGGCCACACGATCGTCACCATCCTGTGCGACTATGGCACACGCTACCAAAGCAAGCTGTTCAACCCGGCGTTCCTCAAGGAACGTGGGCTGCCATATCCCGACTGGCTCCCCGACTAGCCAAAAAACTAGGAAAGGCGCTGCCGTGTCTTACGTCCGTCCCGAGGCCCTCGTCACCACCGACTGGCTTGCCGGGCGGCTGAATGATCCGAACATCGCCATCATCGACGCGTCCTGGCACATGCTCGCCACCGGGCGCGACGCCATGGCGGAATTCCGTGAGCGCCATATTCCGGGCGCGGTATATTTCGACATCGACAAAATCGCCGATACCAGCGTGAAGCTGCCGCATATGGCACCCAGCGAAGATGTCTTCGCCCGCTCGGTCGGTGCGCTCGGCATTTCCAACCAACAGCATGTCATCTGCTACGACAGCAATGCGGGCGCCGGTGCCGCCATGCGCGCCTGGTGGCTGTTTCGCCTGTTCGGGCACACGCGCGTTTCGGTGCTGGCGGGCGGCTTTGGCAAATGGACGGCCGAGAATCACCCGGTTGCCAGCGGCGATGCCGCGATACGCCGCGCCTCCTTCGCCGCGCGGTTCGAGCCGCGTCTGGTGCGCGGCATCGACGACGTGCGTACCAATGTGGGGGCAGCGCGCGAACAATTGGTCGATGTGCGCTCGGCCGGCCGCTTCAACGGCACCGAGGCGGAACCGCGCGCGGGCTTACGCGGCGGGCATATCCCCGGCAGCTTCAACCTGCCCTTTCCACTGCTGCTCGATGCCAAAAACCACAACGTGCCGCGCACGGGTGCCGAGATCGTCAAAGCGCTAAAGGCCGCCGGGATCGATACCGACCGTCCGACCATTGCGTCCTGCGGCTCCGGCGTCACCGCCTGCGTGCTGGCCTTCGCCATGTATCTGATCGGCGAGGATGCCGCGGTCTATGACGGATCGTGGACCGAATGGGGCGGCCGCACCGATACACCCGTCGAGACCGTATGAAGGGCAATAGACGCCGCGAAACCCGCATCGTTCATGCGGGCAGCCATCCGGAGAAATTCCGCGGCGCCATGAACCCGCCGGTCTATCGCGCTTCGACCATCGTCTTCCCCACCGTCGAAGCGATGCGCGAGGCCAACAAGAACCGCTTCGACACGACCTATTACGGCCGCCACGGCACGCCGACCTCCTTCGCGCTCGAAGAAGCCATGGCCGACCTCGACGACGGTTATCGTTCCGTCGCCGTCTGTTCGGGCCTAGCCGCGATCACAGTCGCGCTGATGGCCTTCGTCAAATCGGGTGACCACGTCTTGATGGCCGATACGGTCTACGATCCGTCGCGCCGTGTTGCGCAGTTCCTGGCTGGGTGCGGCGTCGAGACGACATTTTACGATCCGACGATCGGCGCCGGCATCGCAACACTCGTGCAGCCAAACACCAAGGTCGTGTTCACGGAATCGCCGGGCTCGCTCACCTTCGAGGTGCAGGATGTTCCCGCCATCGCCAAGGTCGCGCATGCGCATGGCGCCAAGGTGCTGCTCGATAACACCTGGGCGGCCGGACATTTCTTCAAGCCGTTCGACCACGGCGTCGATGTGTCGATCCAGGCCGCGACCAAATATATCGCCGGCCATGCCGATGTGATGATCGGCCTCGTCACCGCGAAAACCGAAGACGATTGGCGCGCGGTCAAAACCCAGAGCGCGATCATGGGCTACTGCGCCGGACCCGATGAATGCTACCTGACACTCCGTGGGCTCAAGACCTTGGACATGCGGATGGAGCGCCATCAAGAAACCGGCCTGCTGCTTGCCAACTGGCTGGCGGCGCGGCCCGAAGTCGCGACCGTCCTGCACCCGGCGCTGCAATCCTGCCCCGGCCATGACATCTGGAAGCGCGACTTCACCGGATCGTCCGGGCTGTTCAGCATCGTGCTCAAGGATGTACCGGCAGCGCGCGTCGAAGCTATGCTCGACGGCATGAGCATCTTTGCCATGGGCTTCAGTTGGGGTGGCTTCGAAAGCCTGATGATCCCCGCCAATCCGACCTCGATCCGCACCGCGACCAAATGGCAGGCAGCCGGACCACTGCTGCGCCTGCATGCCGGCCAGGAAGACCCAGACGATCTGATCGCCGATCTTGAAGCGGGCTTTGCCCGATTGAATGGTGCGGCGTGAGCACTGATAAAAAAGATTGGGATTTCAAACAGGACACCAAGCTCGGTCATGCCGGCAGCGATCCGGCGGGCGAGTTCGGCATCATCAATCCGCCGGTCTATCACGCTTCAACCGTCGCCTTCCCCACCGTGGCCGCACAAGCCATCGCACGCGCGACGCCGAATGCCTTTACCTATGGGCGCCATGGTTCGCCCACATCCTTCGCGTTCGAAGACGCGGTCGCGGCGCTCGAGGGCGGTGCGCGCACCATCGCGGTTGGTTCCGGTCTCGCCGCTATCGTCGGCGCGATGCTCGCGTTCGTCGGCCAGGGCGACCATGTGCTGGTGTGCGACAGTGCATACCGGCCGACGCGCAATCTATGCGAAAATTTCCTGAAGCGCTTTGGCGTGGCGACGAGCTATTACGACCCACTCGCCGGCGCGAAAGAGATCGCGGCGTTGATCCAGCCCAATACCAAGGTCATCTATACGGAATCGCCGGGCTCGCACTCCTTCGAAGTCCAAGACATTCCCGCCATCGTCGAGGCCGCACACAAACGCGGCGTAAAGGTGGTGATGGACAATACCTGGTCGGCGGGCGTGTTCTTCAAGCCGCTCGATCACGGCGTCGATGTGTCCGTCCATGCCGCGACCAAATATTTCGTCGGTCATTCCGACGCCATGCTCGGCACCATCACCGGCACGGACGAGGTTAAGGACGCGCTATACGAGTCGGTCAGCGTATTGGGCTACAACGTTGCCCCCGACGATGCCTATCTCGGCATTCGTGGCATGCGGACCTTATCCGTTCGCCTCAAACGCCACGAGGCCAACGCGCTGAAGGTTGCGGAATGGTTCGCCGGGCGGCCCGAGGTCGAAACGATTCTGCATCCCGCGTTTGCGTCCTGCCCGGGCCACGAATTCTGGAAACGCGATTTCACCGGCTCGTCCGGCCTGTTCAGCGTCGTGTTCAAGAAAGCATCCGAGGCAGCCATCACCGCTCTGGTCGATCGGCTGGAACTGTTGGCGCTGGGCGGAAGCTGGGGCGGCTTCGAAAGTCTCGTGCTACCGACCCACGTCGTGCGCAGCGCCGTGCCGTTCGCCGGCGGCGAGCGCTGCGTGCGCTTTCACGTCGGTTTGGAAAATGCCGACGACCTGATTGAAGATCTGGGCGACGGCCTAACCGCCTTTAACGCGGCGCTTTAAGCACCGACGAGGCCGAACTCAGGCCAAAAAGTAAAAGTGCCGCGACGACGATCGACGGGCCGGCCGGCGTATCGAGTATCCACGACGACCCCAGCCCACCGCACACCGCGACCGCGCCGATCACGCCGGCCAGAATCGCCATCTGCTCGGCCGAGCGCGAAAAGCGCCGTGCCGCTGCCGCCGGGATCACCAGCATGGCGGCGACCAGCACGATGCCGACCACCTTCATGGCAGCCGCAACGACGACCGCCATCAACAGCATGAACAGCAATTCCACGCGCTGGACTGGCACACCTTCAACGGCCGCCAGATCTTCGTGCACGGTGACCGCCAACAACGGCCGCCAAAAGACCAGCAGGCTCGCGATGACGACCGAGCCGACGGCGTAGATCCAGATCAAATCGGTCGTGCCGACGGCGAGGATATCACCGAACAGGAAGCCCATCAGATCGACACGCACCCCCGGCATGAAGGACACAGCGACGAGGCCCAAGGCCAAGGTGCCGTGCGACAGGATGCCCAGGATCGTGTCGGCCGCCAGTTCGCGTTTGCGGCGCAGCAGCACCAGCACAATGGCGACGCAGAGCGTGACGATAGCCACGCCGATGAACGGATTGATGTGCAGCAATAGGCCAAGCGCGATCCCGAGCAGGCCGGAATGGGCCAAGGCATCGCCGAAGAACGCCATACGGCGCCACACAACGAAAGCGCCAAGCGGACCGGTCACCGCGGCGACCGCAAGACCGGCAGCGAGTGCACGAAACAGAAAGTCATCCATGTTTATGATCGTGTCCATGATGCTCATGCCCATGGCCCGTATGATCGTGAGCGTGATGATCGTGCTCGTCATGCACATGGCCGTCGACATCGTGCGTGTGGTCGTGATTATGGTGATAGAGCGCCAAGGAACGCGCCGCCTCGGAACCGAACAAGGCCACATATTCCGGATGCTGGCTGACCGCATCCGGATGACCGGCGCAGCACATATGCCCGTTGATGCAGATCACCTTGTCGGTTGCCGACATAACCAGATGCAGATCGTGCGACACCATCAGCACACCGCAGCCGCGCTCGTTGCGAATCCGCTCGATCAGCGCATACAGCTCAGACTGGCCGGTGATGTCGACGGCCTGCGCCGGCTCGTCGAGCACCAACAGATCGGGATCGCGTAATAAGGCCCGCGCTAGAAGGGCGCGTTGAAATTCGCCGCCCGACAAATCGTGGATCGAACTGTCGGCCACATGGGCAATGCCAACCTCTTCCAGAACCGCTTTACGGCGACCCTTCTGGAACGTTCCGGACAGACCGACGAAGCGCCGCGTCGTCAGTGGAAGGTTAGGATTGAGCACGAGACGCTGCGGCACGTAACCGATGCGCGCGCCGGCGCGCAACCGCACCGAGCCCGACGTTGGCGGCGCCAGGCCGAGCACGGCGCGGATGAGCGTCGTTTTACCGGCGCCATTTGGGCCGATGATCGACACGATCTCGCCCGCCATAACCGACAGTTCGATACCGGTCACCAGCACACGGTTCTTGGCGCGGACCTCAAGGCCGGCGACTTCGACCAGCGCGCCGGCCGCGACGTTACGGACGTGATTCATACGGGTTCCTAGTCTTACGCAGCTTTGGCGGCACAGCCGGGACAGGTCCCGGTGATTTCGACCATGCGGCGTTGAACCGCGAAGCCATGTGCGCCGGCGGCGTTGTGGATCGCTTCATCGAGTTTGTCATCCTCGATTTCCAGCGCGTCGCCGCAGGTCTGGCAAATCAGGAACATGCCGGCATGGGCGTGTTCCGGCTCGCTGCAGCCGACAAAGGCATTCAGGCTTTGGATACGATGCACCAGCCCTTCCTCCATCAGGAAGTCGAGCGCCCGATAGACCGTCGGCGGGGCGGCATTATCGCGTTCGTCGCGCAACTGCCCCAACACGGCATAGGCGCCGATCGGGCGATGGCTGCTCCAGATCAGTTCCAACACCTTGCGGCGCAGCGGGGTCAGACGCGTGCCCCGCGTTCGGCAGATGCTTTCGGCCGTTTCGATGGCGTCGGCGACGCACGAATTATGATCATGACGGCCCGACCAACCCGATACGGTCTCGGTCATGTGTTTTTCCTCTGGACGGTCATTCATCGTTACAATATAACATGCCCAAATACGTTATAATATTACAAAATAAGCGGGATATCATGGAGAGGATCTGGACCTGGGCGCTGGGCGCCCTTGTGGCGGTGGCCGCTAACCCGGCTTTGGCCGCCCCCAAGGTCGCCGTCAGTATTGTGCCGATCCATTCCCTGGTCGCCGGCGTCATGCAAGGCGTGGCCGAACCCACCCTACTCATCCCCGTCGGCACCTCGCCGCATACCTACGCACTGAAGCCGTCCGATGCCCGTACGCTTCAGCAGGCGGACCTTATCGTATGGGTTGGCGAGACGCTGGAGAATTTCCTCGCCAAACCGCTCGCCTCGCTGGGCGGCAAAGCACGCGTGGTCGAGGTTTCCGATATCGACGGGTTAACCCTCTATGACGTGCGCGAGGGCGGCGCTTTCGAGGGGCACGCCCACAGCCAAGGCCACGCCCATTCACACGGCAAAAAAGCCGCTGCAAAAAAAGCGCCCGAACATGATGACGATATGCATCTGTGGCTCGATCCCGACAATGCCCGCCTGATCGTCACCCAGATCGCGACCGAGTTGGCCGGGCTCGATACCGCCAACGCCGCGCGCTATGCCGACAATGCCAGCGTCATGCACGATCGCATCGCCGCACTCGATCAGGGGATCAAGACGCGCCTGTCGGCCGTGCAGGATCGGCCCTATATCGTGTTCCATGATGCCTACCAATATTTCGAGCGCCACTTCGGCACCACGATCGTCGGCTCCATCACCGTCTCGCCCGACCAGGCGCCTGGCGCCAAGCGGCTCGGCGAACTGCGCGAAAAGCTGCGCACCTCGGCCGCCGCGTGTGTGTTCCGCGAGCCGCAATTCCCGGCACCGGTCGTCGATACCCTCGTCGGCGGCACCAATGTGAAGGTCGGCGTGCTCGACCCGGAAGGCGCCAACCTGACACCGGGTGCTGATGCCTACTTCACCTTGATGGATCGCATCGCCGATTCGCTGGCCACCTGCCTGTCGCCTGCTTCCTGACGCCTTTTCCATTTGAGGGTGGATCGACCCTCTGCGACAATGGAGCATGATCTTGAAATCGCTTTTCCTCCTGGGCGCGCTGGCACTGACCGCCTTTTCCACCCGACCGGCTTCGGCCCATCCGCATCTGTGGATCGATGCCGCAGGAACGATCCTGTTCGATCAGGGCAAGGTGACCGCCATCCGCTTCAAGTGGAGCTTCGATGAATTCTTCAGCGCGGGCGTGATCGGCGAGTTCGACAAGAACAATAACCAGCAGTTCGATGCCGACGAGATCGAACCGTTGCGAGTCGGCGCGTTCGAAGGCACCAAGGAAGTCGGCTTCTTCACCGACATCCAGATCAACGGCGAAAAGTACGTCATCGACACGACGCGCGATTTCACCGGGCGGATCGAAAAAGGCCTCGCCGTCTATGAATTCACGGTTCCGTTGCCCGAACCGGTGGACCCGGCGCAAAAGACACTGACCGTCAGCGTCTACGACCAAAGTTATTTCGTCGACATCGCCTTCCAAGGCCATGAGCCGATCACCTTGAGCGGCGACGGCAGCGCCAAATGCACCATCCAGATCGCCGACGATCGCGCCAATCCGATCTATGGCGGCGTGGTCTATCCGAAAAAAGCGACGATCCAATGTCCGTCCGCGCGCTGATCCGAACGTCGATAATCGCCTGTCTCGTCACCATCATCTTGTCCGTTTCCGGCGGCGCATGGGCGCAGAGTCCGAACCCGTTCAAACCAGCGCCAACCGCGCCATCAACGCAAAGCTCGCCGCCACCGGCTCCTGTCACTGCACCGGCCGAGCAATCCTTGTACGCCCAGGCGCTGACCTGGGCTGTCGATTTTCAACGCACCATGGTGCGAGACATCGGCCGCCACATGGCGTCGATCCGTGACGGCAGCAGTTCCTACGCGTTGCTGGCGGGTATCGGTTTTGCCTTCGCCTATGGCGTGATCCACACGCTCGGTCCCGGGCACGGCAAGATGATCGTCGCGTCCTATTTCGTCGGCCGCGACGCGCACATCCTGCGCGGGTTATGGATGGGCGTACAGATCGCGGTCACGCACGTGATCACCGCCATCGTGCTGGTCCTCGTCGTCGATATCACCTTTCGCCAGATGCTTGGCGGCGAGCCGGCGCAATCATGGTGGATTCGCCTGTTCAGTTTCAGTCTGATCGTCGTCATCGGCAGCACGATGTTGGTCAACGCCATCCGTGCCTCGCTCGGTAAAGGCGGCGGTCACACGCACGATCATGGGCATGATCACGGGCATGGCCACGATCATCACCATCACGGCCACAGTCATGCCAGTCATAACCATGGCCGCTCGCAAGGCGCGCTCGCCGTGCTGGCCGGGCTCGTCCCTTGCACCGGCGCCATCCTGGTCATGCTGTTCGCGCTGGCCAATGGCATCGTCGTCGCCGGCGTGTTGATGGTCGTCGCTATCAGCGCCGGCATGGCGCTGACCATGGCCGCCATCGGCGTCGCTGCAATCCTGGTGCGGCGCGTCATGCTGCTGGTGACTGGCGAAGGCAGCCCACGCGGCTATATTGTCGCCACCGTCCTGGAATATGCTGCCGCCCTTCTCATCCTCGCGGTCGGGCTGAGCTTCCTGGCCGGAACGATCGGAGAGAAGTACCTATGAGCCTCGCCGACGATGTCATCGCCCAGTTGGCGTTCGGGACCGACGGGCTCGTGCCGGCCATCGCGCAGCAGCACGACACCGGCGAGATCCTGATGATGGCCTGGATGGATCGTGACGCCGTGCGCGCGACCCTGGCCGAAGGCCGCGCCGTCTATTATTCGCGCTCGCGCAAAGGCCTGTGGCGCAAGGGGGAAGAGTCGGGCCAGGTCCAGGCCCTGATCGAGTTCCGTTGGGACTGCGACAGCGACTGCGTGCTGCTCCAGGTCGACCAGACCGGCGTGGCCTGCCACACCGGGCGACGGAACTGCTTTTTCCAGGCCGTGCGTAACGGCAAGATCGAGACCATCGCCGAGGTCGCGATCGATCCCAAACAGCTCTATGCTAAATAATTCATTGTTCCAGAATGGTTATTTGGGCACTTGTTTAATTACACACTATTTTTAGTGTTTATTTAAAAATAAAAACACTTTTTTTGAGTTGATTATAAATCAGCCCCTCCTTATCTTCCGCGTCTGGTCACAGGCGCCTGGGGTTATGGGAATAGACATTCAACAGCTCGGCAAGTCGTTCGGCCCGCAGCCCGTGCTGCGCGGCATCGATCTTGCCATCAAGGATCGCGAGTTGGTCGCCCTGCTCGGCCCCTCAGGTTCGGGCAAGACCACCCTGCTGCGTATCCTCGCCGGCCTCGAATGGCCCGACAGCGGCAACGTCACCGTCAATGGGCAAGACTGGCTCGATCAGCCACCGCAGACGCGCGGCGTCGGTCTGGTGTTCCAGCACTACGCCCTGTTCGAGCATATGACGATCGCCGAGAACATCGCCTTCGGTCTGCGCGTGCGCGACCGGGCGCGCCGCCCCGCCAACGACGTCATCCTGGCCAAGGTCGAGGAATTGCTCGACCTCATGGAACTAGGCGGGCTGGGCAAACGCTATCCGGCGCAATTGTCGGGCGGCCAGCGCCAGCGCGTAGCCCTGGCCCGTGCATTGGCCATTGAACCCCACGTCCTGCTGCTGGATGAACCGTTCGGCGCGCTCGATGCGCGCGTGCGCCGCGATCTGCGCCGCTGGCTGCGCGGCCTGCACGACCGGCTCGGCATGACCACCGTGTTCGTCACCCACGATCAGGAAGAAGCGCTCGAAATCGCCGACCGCATCGTCATCCTGAACGAAGGCCGCATCGAACAGGAGGGTACGGCGGAAGAGATTTACGATCACCCCGCCTCGCCCTTCGTGCAACGCTTCCTGGGCGGTGTGAACGAAGTGCCGATCCGTCTGTTGGCCGGCCGCATCGGCGTCGACGGCATCGAGGCCGGTGTGCTCAAGCGCATGGCCGTCGCCAACGACAATGCGACCTTGTTCATCCGCCCGCGTGACATCGACGTCGCCCCCAATCCGAACGGCAGCGCCACCATCCAGACCGTCAGCTTCCTGGGCGATCGCGCCCGCCTCGATCTCGCCTTCGACGGCGATACGACGGTGATCGAAGCCGAACTCGACCGCGATCAATTGCGCACCGACAAGCTCGGGCGCGGACAGCGCGTCCAACTGACGGCGCGCCAAGGCCGCCTCTACGATGACGCCGCGCTCTAAAGCATTTTAGATTTCACACTACGAGGACAAGTCACATGTCATCCCTGTCACAAAAGTTAGCTGCTGCGCTGATCGGTGCTCTGGCTTTGACCGGCATCGCCGCGCCGGTTTATGCGCAGTCCAAGCCCGTCGAGATCATGAACGTCTCCTACGACATCGGCCGCGAGCTATTCATCAAGATCAACGAAGCCTTTATCCCCATGTGGAAGCAGAAGACGGGTCAGGATGTGACGATCTCACAATCGCACGCCGGCACCGGGGCGCAGGCGCGTTCGATCCTCGAAGGCTTGCCGGCCGACGTCGTGACCTTCAACCAGGTCATCGACGTCCAAGTCCTTGCCGATCGCGGCAAACTGATCCCGGCCGATTGGCAGAAGCGCCTGCCGAATGCGAGCTCGCCCTACTACTCGCTGCCCGCCTTCCTGGTGCGCAAGGGCAACCCGAAGAACGTGAAGGATTGGGACGATCTCGCCCGTGACGACGTCAAGTCCGTCTTCCCGAACCCGAAGACCTCGGGCAATGCGCGCTACACCTATCTCGCCGCCTATGCCTACGGCCTCGACAAGTTCAAAGGCGACCATGGCAAGACGCAAGACTTCGTGAAGAAGTTCCTGTCCAACGTTCCGGTGTTCGACACCGGCGGGCGCGCGTCCACCACGACCTTCGTCGATCGCAACATCGGCGACGTATTGATCACCTTCGAAGCCGAAGTGAACGCCGCCAAGAAGGAATACGGCGACAAGGGCTTCGAAATCGTCATCCCGTCGCAAAGTCTGCTGGCCGAATTCCCCGTATCCGTGATCGACAAGAACGTCGACCGCAAGGGCACGCGCGCCGTAGCAGAAGCCTATCTCAACTTCCTATATACCGAGGAAGCCCAGGAGATCATCGCCAGCTTCGCCAACCGAGTGCAGAACCCAAAAGTGCTGGAGAAGCATAAGGCCGAATATCCTTCGCTGAAGCTGGTAACGGTCGAAGATGTCTTCGGTGGCTGGGAAAAAGCCAACAAAGAACACTTCGCCGATGGCGGCATCCTCGACAAAGTCTTCGTGAAGCGCTGATACCGCGTCTCTCACGTGACATCTGCTGCAGTAAACGTAGTCCCTAAACCGGCGCGCCCCTATCGGGCGCGCCGGCGCGTTTTGCCCGGCTTCGGGCTGACGATGGGCACGAATTTGTTCTATCTGACCCTGATCGTGCTGCTGCCGATCACGGCCCTGATCCTGAAGACCACCGATGCCGGTCTCGCACGCTTCTGGGAAGTCATAACAAGCCCACGCGCGCTGGCTTCGTTTGAGGTCACCATCGGGGCGGCCCTGCTCGCCACCGCCTTCAGTTCGGTCTACGGCCTCTTGATGGCGTGGATTCTGACGCGCTATCGCTTTCCGGGCCGCGCCCTGCTCGATGCCCTGATGGACATTCCGTTCGCGCTGCCGACCGCAGTGGCCGGCATCGCGCTGACCGCGTTGTTCGCGGGCAACGGCTGGTTCGGTCAATATCTCGAACCGGCCGGCTTCAAGGTCGCCTATACCCTGACCGGCGTCGCCGTCGCCATGGCCTTCACCAGCGTACCGTTCGTCGTGCGCACGGTGCAGCCGGTGATCGAAGAACTGCGCCTCGAGGTCGAGGAAAGCGCGGCAACGCTCGGCGCCTGGCAATGGCAGACCTTCCGCCGCATCATTTATCCGGCGATCTTTCCGGCCCACCTCGCGGGCTGCACGATGGCGTTCGCGCGTTCGCTCGGCGAATTCGGTGCGGTCATCTTCATCGCCGGTAATCTGCCGTTCGAAACGGAAATCTCCGCCCTGCTGATCTTCATCCGGCTGGAGGAATACGATTATCCCGCCGCCGCCGCGATCGCGGTCGTGCTGCTCGCCGTCGCCTTCTTCACGCTTTTAACCACGAACGCGATCCAAAGCTGGCGCCTCAAGCGCGTGGTGAAAGACTAGCCATGGCCGCCCCCATCCGCTCCTCCCTGAACGGTACCGCGATCACCTTGATCGTCATCGGCGTCGTCTTGACCTTGCTGTTCATTGCCGCCCCCGTGATCGTCATTTTCGATCAGGCCTTCGCTAAGGGTTTCGCCATCTATCGCGACAACATCCTGCATAAGGAAACGCTGCACGCGATCTGGCTGACTTTGCTGACCGCGCTAGTCGTGCTCCCGATCAATACCCTGTTCGGCCTCGCCGCCGCCTGGACCATCACCAAGTTCGAATTCCCCGGCAAACGCCTGCTGCTCACCGCGATCGACATCCCGTTTTCGATCTCGCCCATCGTCGCGGGTGTGAGTTACCTGCTGCTCTATGGTGCACTCGGCCTTGTCGGCCCCTGGCTGATCGAGCACGACCTGCGCATCATGTTCAGCGTGCCCGCGATCTTCCTGGTCACCATGTTCGTCACCAGCCCGTTCGTGGCGCGCGAACTGATCACCCTGATGCAGGCGCAGGGCCGCGAACGCGAAGAGGTTGCGGCGACCTTGGGTGCGTCGGGCTGGCAGATGTTCTATCGGGTCACCTTGCCCAATATCAAATGGGCGCTCCTCTACGGGGTCATCCTGTGCAATGCGCGCGTCATGGGCGAATTCGGCGCTGTGTCGGTCGTCTCCGGCAACCTGCGCGGCCAGACCCTGACCCTGCCGCTGCAGGTCCAACTGCTTTATCATGATTACAACGCGACCGGCGCCTTTGCCGCGGCCAGCGTACTCACCCTGCTCGCCATCGTGACCATGGTCCTGAAGTCGATCCTCGAACGGCGTACCGAACACCGCCGCCGGTCTTAGCCTTCCCCCACTGTTCTTGACCTTGGCTCAGACCGCACCCACACTTGCTGGGTACGGCTGAGAGACGCTTGAGCGTCCGGTTGCCGACGGGGAAGGCATATGGAACAGACATTCGATTACGTGATCGTGGGCGCGGGCTCGGCCGGCTGCGTGCTCGCCAATCGCCTCAGCGAAGATACGAACGTTACCGTCGCCTTGCTCGAAGCCGGCCCGCCCGACCGCCATCCCTTCATCCACATTCCCATGGGCGTCATCCACGCCATGGTGAATCCCAAGATCAATTGGATGTTCAATACCGCGCCGCAAAAGGAATTAGGCGGACGACAAGTCTTCACCCCGCGCGGCAAGACGCTCGGCGGATCGTCGTCGATCAATGGCATGGTCTATATTCGTGGGCACAGGAGGGATTACGACGAATGGGCTGAGGCCGGAAATGCCGGCTGGGCCTGGAGCGACGTGAAGCCCTACTTCCTCAAGGCCGAAAACAACGAACAGTTCGGCGGCGATGCTCATCACGGCAAGGGCGGGCCGCTCAACGTCACCTTCATCAAGACGCCGGCCAAGATCGATAAGACCTTCGTCGAGGCGGCCGAGACGTTGCAGTACCGCGAGAATAAGGATTTCAACGCCGACGAGATGGATGGCTTCGGCATCCATCAGGTGACGCAGAAAAACGGCCAGCGTTTTTCCACCGCGCGCGCCTATTTGGAGCCGATCAAGAACCGCCAGAACGTGACCATTCTCACGAACGCGGCGGCCGCGCGGGTGACGTTACAGAACAAACGCGCGACCGGCATCGTGTTACAGGACGGCCGCATCCTTCATGCGCGGCGTGAGGTGATCCTATCGGCCGGCGCGCTCGTGTCGCCGAAGATATTGATGCTATCGGGCATCGGCGATGGCAATGATCTGCAAGCCAATGGCATCGAGACGATCCATGATCTGCCCGGCGTCGGACACAATCATCAAGATCACGCCGCCATCGGCATGCAAATGAAAACCAAGAGCCGCATCCCTTACGGCTTTTCGTTGGAAGTCATTCCGCGCCTCGCCTGGGGCATCGTCGAATATCTCACCGGACGCTCAGGGATTTATTCATCCAACATGGTCGAGTCCGGCGGCTTCATCCGCACGCGGCGCGATCTCGAACGGCCCGACATCCAATATGTCTTCACGCCCGGCTATCGCGCCCGCCCGCCCAAGATGATCGGCTATGGCCACGGCTATATGATGACGTCCGTTCTGTTGCGACCCAAAAGCCGCGGTCAGGTCTCGCTTCAAGGCCCCAACCCGGCAGCGCCCCCCGTAATCGATCCCCGTTTCTTTACCGCCGGCGACGATCTTGAGGTCATTTTGCGCGGCCTGAAGGAAGCCCGGCGCATCATGCATGCCGGACCCTTCCAGCAATATGAGCCGAGCGAGCTCTCACCGGGGCCCGATGTGCAGAGCGACGATCAGCTCCGCGCCTTCATCCGCGACTACGCCGCGACCATCTTCCACCCCGTCGGCACCTGCAAAATGGGATCGGACGACATGGCAGTGGTCGATGCCCGCCTTCGGGTGCGCGGCATCGACGGTCTCCGGGTGGTGGATGGCGCCATCATGCCGAACATCGTCGGGGGAAATACCAACGCCCCGATCATCATGATCGGCGAAAAGGCCGCCGATATGATTAGGGAGGATGCTCGAGCCCGATTGGCCGCCGAATAAAACTGGCGCAAATCCGCCAATTTATTAAAAATTCGTTACCACACTAACAATATGTACGTAAAAACCGATACAAAAATACGTGATTCCCGTTGACGCTCACAGACTGGTCACAGTAGCCTCTCCTCAATTGGGGAGTACGCCACATGCGACTAGAACGGTCCACAGGCACTGTTATCCATAATCGGCGCTTTGCTCGGCGCGCAGGGGGCCATTCCCGCCTTTCCTACCCCAATCCGGCGACCCACGCCGCCCCACCCAAAATCGGCCAAATCAAACGCGATGGCGCCGCCAAATCGTTCTCGCCGGGATTGCCCTTCTCGCCCCCCACCATCGACCCACTGCACGATGCGAGCTTCGTTGCCGAATGCGCGGAAGGGATCCTGAACGGGCTGTCCGACCCGGTCATCGGCATCGATCGCGACGGCCGCATCAAGACCTGCAATGCCCCGGGGGCCGACCTGATCGGTCTGACCATTGCCGATCTGACCGGCCGCTCCTTCGCCGAGGTCTTTTGCGCGGAAAACGCCTGGGTCGCGGATTGCATCGAGGATGTACTGCGCACGCGCCAGACCGCGCATATCGAACGCGCCCAGCTCTCGTTTGCGGACAAGGTGCGTACGGTTCGTGCGACCGTCTGCCCCCTCACCTCCCACGAGCAGCCCGAGCCCATGGGCACTCTCGTGATGCTGAAGGAAATCGGCGCCGGACGGCAGTTCGCTGCGACCATGGCGCACTACATGAATCCCGATCTGATGGATCGCATCCGCGCCGGCGATGGCGAAACCTGGAAGAGCAAAGACACGGTCGCGACCATCCTGTTCGCTGACCTACGTGGCTTCACCGCCATCACCGAAGAAATCGGCGCGCAGAAGACCGTCCGCCTCTTGAACAAATACTTCACGCTTATGGTCGATTGCATCTCCGCCGAGAACGGCGCGGTCGACAAGTTCGCCGGCGACTCGATCATGGCGGGCTTCGGCATCACACGGCGCAAGGGCGACGAGGAAGACCGCGCCGTGCGCGCCGGCATCGCCATGCTCCGTGCCCTCGATACCTGGAATACCCAGCGCATTAGCGAAGGACGCAAGCCCATGCAGATGGGCATCGGCATGGCGACCGATCTGGTTGTGTCGGGCAATATCGGCTCGCCCAAACGCATGGACTACACCCTGATCGGCGACGGCGTGAACCTCGCATCGCGTCTCGAAAGTGCGTGCAAGCATTACGGCTCGTCGTTCCTGATCGCGGAATCGACCTATTCCAAGCTCGACGGCGCGTACAAGATTCGCGAGATCGACGAAGTGATCGTCGTCGGCCGCACGCAACCGGTGAAGATCTACGAGGTGCTCGATCATCGCGAAACCCAGATGACCGATATGGCGATGGAGCTCTTCGCACTCGCGCGTTCGCACTATCTGTCGGGCAACTGGGATGTCGCCATCGCGGGCTTCCAGAACGTGCTGGCGCTCGATCCGGCCGACAAGGTGGCGGCTCTCTATATCGAACGCTGCCGCCGCCTCGCCAAGAACAATCCTGCGCAGTGGAACGGCGTCTGGATGCTGGAGAGCAAGTAGCTTCCAGAACCAATCGCCATAACATTCACTTCATCGCGCGGATCGCCTGCACCCGATCGCCCGTCGCCGGATGGGTTGCGAAGAAACCGCCGCCACCGCCACCGGAGCCTTCCTGCTTTTGCAGCCAGGTCAGGGTATCGCCCATCATCCTTTTACCGTCATAACCGGCGCGCCGGAGGATCTCGACGCCGTGCGCGTCGGCCTGTAATTCTTCACCCCGGCCGTACCGTGCGGAAAACGCCTGACCCGCGATCGGCGTTAAGGCGCTCGATCCCGGGAACCACTGATCGAGCAAGGAAATGCCGATCTGGAGGCCGGTGTTCAAGAGCTCCTGATGTGCAACATGGTTCTTGTCGGCATGCGCGATTTCATGCGCCATGATCGCACGCAACTGGTCGTCGTTGGCGCGTTCCAAAAGTCCAGTGGTGACAAGGAAATTACCGCCGCCGGCGTTGCCCGCGTTGATGCTGTTATCATCAGCGAGGGAGACCTTCACCTCATCGAGTGAGATTGGATTGTCCATTCTCTCGATCAACGGAACCATGATGCGTTTGAGGCGTGCGGCCTGGGTCTGATCGGCTTGGCTGGCCGGCGTGCGGGCCTGGGGCCGCGCCTGGGAATAGGCGTCGAACGGAACGAAACTGAGTGCGACAAAGAGCACAGCGGCGATACGCGCACGTCCGGCGGTGATTGTGAAAGATGTCATGGCGAGGCCTCTCGTGCGTCTGCTCATCTGCTTGAGAGCACCCTAAAACATCGCCTAGGTCTTATTGCGTGACCAATATGCAGCGTCGCGACCCATTTTTGTCACTAGCGCATGCCTAGCCTAGTCGGATGGCCCGACGTCAATCTCGGCTTTGGCCTCGCCGTCTTCTTCGACGACGGTGATCGTCATACGATCGCCCGGGCTCAGCGATCCCAAGCGCCGCGTGATCGACGCAATATCGCGTTTCGAGAGGAATTTGCCGCCGGCGTATTTGCCTTGGCGTAGGTTGCCGAAAGCCACGGTGCCATGTCCTTTTCAGCTTTCCCACCGCGCAACTGGGCCGGCGGGCTCATCATGGCGAGACCATAACACAAAACAGCGTCAAAGGATGGCGATCCCGGCAGGATTCGAACCTGCGACCGACGGTTTAGAAAACCGTTGCTCTATCCAGCTGAGCTACGGGACCAATGCCTATTCGATGCGATCGTGTTTGAAATTGTCGGCGTAGGATTTCGGCTTGATCGCCCGGTGCTTGGGCTCGATCACGCGGAATGAGATGCCGTGCTTCTCGGCATAAGCCACGGCCAATTCCTTGGTCGCGAATCGCAACTTGAGCTGGCCGTTCATATCGCCCGACCCGATCCAACCCATCAGGGGGTCGTTGACCTTCTTTTCGGCCGGTTCATATTCGAGCAGCCATTTCTTGGTGTTGCCCTGGCCCGATTGCATGGCCGTCTTGGTCGGCTGATAGATGCGCGCCATTGTGCTCACTCATAAACGCAGCGATTTCCGCCGCTTCCAGCCTCCGGATACGCCAGAAAGCCCGAAGGTGTCAAATATGACCGGGATATGGCGTCCCGGGTGCCGAAACCCGCCCGAATCCGCCCCTTGCCCCGCCTTCGGAGGTGAGCCTAGAGTCGATCCATACTCATGATGCCGGTCAACGGCACGGGAGGCTCATATGGACGATATCACCCAATCCGTCTTCAAAGGCGACGTTGCCAGCAATCCGCGCCGCGTTGCCATCGCCGAACGCCTGACTCCGGACTTCTTTGCACTGGAACGCGACCAGGTGTTCCGCAAATCCTGGCTGCCGATCGCGCGGGCCTCCGAAGTGCCGGAAAAAGGCTCCTACGTGGTCAAGGACCTGCCGACTTTCAAGACATCGCTCATCGTCATCCGCGGCACCGACGACACGGTGCGCGCGTTCTATAACGTCTGCACCCACCGCGGAAACAAGCTGGTGCGCGCGGGCGACGGCTGCAAACAACGCTTCGCCTGCGGCTTCCACGGCTGGATCTTTTCGCCCGAAGGCGAACTGCAGACGGTGACCGACGAACACTCGTTCCTCGATCTCGATAAAGCCAAGCTCGCCTTGCGCGCCGTGAACACCGAGGTCTGGGAGGATTTTGTGTTCGTCCATCTCGATGCCAACCCTAAGGAATCACTGAAAGACTGGCTCGCCGAATTCTGGGGCGGCTATACGGACTACTTCGCCAACTTCCAGCAGGTCGCCGGCTATAAGCTAACGGTGAATTGCAATTGGAACCTTGCGATCAATTCCTTCACCGAGGGCTATCACACGCTCTATATCCACCGGAACACGATGCCCGATTATCAGGGGGGCAAGATCAATCCGCAGCGCCATCGCCCGTTCCTCGAACTGCTCAAGCGCCATCATCGCTATTCGGCACCCGCCAATCCCGACCATAACGTGCGCGATACCGAGGCGCTGGCCTGGCGCTATGGTCGCAAGCTGATCCCAGCGTTTGATGATGACCTCACCGGCATGCCGTCCGGCGTCAATCCGTCCAAGCACAAGAACTGGGCGTTCGACGTCGTGCAGTTCTTCCCCAACATGCTGCTGCTGTTCGGCAATTCCTGGTACGTCGAGATGCATTTCTGGCCGCTCAACGAGAACCAGTGCGACGTCATCATGGCGGTGCATCACTACAAGGCGAAGAACCTGGGTGAGAAGCTATCGCAGGAATGGTCCCTGTCGCGCGGCCGTTCGGTCATCCTCGAAGACCTCAATACCTTGGAAGCCCAGCAGGAGATGCTCTCGTCCGGCGCACTCACCCACGTGCAACTCTCGCAGCAAGAGATGTCGCTTCAACATCACTATAAAGTCATGAACGAAATGCTGGGGATCGCATAATGGCTGCCTTGGAATTGCCGGCGACGTTCCAGGACCTCGCCCATTGGGGCGCGGAGTGGAGCCTGGATAGCGAAAAGGCCCGCCACTTCAAGCGCGTCTATAGTGACTTCGCTACGGTGAAGGGCTTTTTCGATGAAGTGAACCCGCGCATGGACGCGATCATCGGCTATCTCAATACGCTCAACATCATCGATCCCAAGCAATTAGCCGCACCCGACCGCAATCTCTATTACCTCGCCGCCACCTGCATCGAGATGTCGCATCCTATCGACATGAAATGGCGCGGCACCGATATCGACGACAAGTTCCCATCGGAGCGTTTGCACTTCGTCGACGTTGCCGGGCGTTAGCCACTTCACGGTCACGCGGCACATGTTATAAAGCGGCGTGCCTCGCCTTATTCCCATTTCCGGCCTGATCGCAAAGGCCCCTGCCTGTTTCCTCGTTGAAACCGATGGGGCGCGCCTGTTGCTCGATTTTGGCGAAGGTCCGCCGCCCGGCCATATCCCCGATCCCAAACGGATCGGCGAGGTCGATGCCCTGATCTTCTCGCATCAGCACCTCGACCATATCGGCGCTATCGAACATCTGGAAAAGATCGGCGGACCACAGGTCTTCGCGACCGAAGTGGTGGCCCGCGCCCTGCCCGCTGACCTTGCCATCTCCTACCTGCCGATGACCGGCACCGCGAACATCCTGGGCATCCCGGTCCGCACAGGGCGCTCCGGCCATGCGCCCGGCGGCATCTGGATCCATTTCGCCATCGGTGGCGGGCTGATCTATATGGGCGACAATTGTACCTCGTCGCTGCTCTATGCTCACGACGCGCCGCCCGAGGCTGCGACGCTCATTCTCGATTGCTCTTACGGCGTAGATGACAAACCCTTCGCCGAGGGACAACAGGCGCTCCTCGCCCTTGCCGCCGCCGGTCCGCTGCTGCTGCCCTCAGTGCCGCAAGGACGCGGCCCGGAAATGGCGCTGCATTTTCTGCGTAACGGCATCATGCCGCACATCGACGATACCTTGCGCGCCGCCATCATCGGCATGCGTACCGAATGCCTATTGCCTGAGATACGCGCCGACTTCGCCAGGCTGCGTGACGCCCCATCGATCCCGGAAACGCCGTCCGGCGTAATGCTTGCCGGCCCAGGTGGCGCCGACAAAGGCAATTCGAAGCAATTGGTCGACAAATGGAAAGATGATCCTCGCGTCCAGATCGTCTTTACCGGTTTCCTCGATCCGACCTTGCCGGCGGCACAATCGGTGACAGACGGGCGCGCCAGCGTCGTGCGTTGGAAAATCCACCCATCCTTGTCGGAAAATGCCGCGACGGTGCGCGCGGTCGGCGCCAACACAGTCCTGCCGTGCTTCGGCGGCAGTGCGGCAGACCTCCCCAAATGGCAGCAGGCCTTCGCGCCGGCGCGCGTCGTTATCGAAAACGACGCGTTGGAGCTTTAGTTGTCGAGTTGGGCCTGCGTGAAGCGGGCCAGCACGACCAGAATCGCGGTCGAGGAAAAGATCGCGACCACGCTCAATGCCATGCCCATGCCGGGCGAACCCTGGGCGAACTGATTGAACACGAAGGTCGCCACAGTTTTCGTCCCCGACGGAGCCAACATGACCGAGGCGACGAGTTCACGCGACGCAATGGCGAAGACCAGCAGCGACGAGATCAGCAGGTTCGGCGCAATCAGCGGCAGAAGAATGCGCCACAAGGTCAGCCCCATGCCGGCGCCGCTGACGCGCGCCGCGGCATCCAGGTTGACGCCGATCTGGCGCAATGCCGCGCCGACGTAACGCACCGGATACGGCAGCAAGATGCAGATATAGGCGAGGATCAGGACGGCCGAGGTGTTATAGACCGGGAACGGCCACCAGCTGCGATTCCAAGCCAGGATCAGCCCAACCGCCAACACCATACCCGGCACGGCATTGGGCAGTACAGACAAGGCATCAACCAAACCACGCCCGCGCATTTCCGAGCGCACGGAAATATAAGACGCCAGCGACCCCAGCACACCAGCACCCAACGCCGCCGCCGCCGCCAGCCACAGGCTGGTCGTCAGCGCATCCATTGCACCGCCGCGATTGGCGAATATCGACTGATAATGCTGAAAGCCGAAGTTGCTCCACGTCAGCCCACCGGACAAGGTACGGCTAATCGACGTCAGGATGATGCTCAGCAGCGGCCCGCCGACGGCCAACAAGGTGACGGCCACGAACAACAAGACAGCCGGCAGCTTCCATTTGCCCAATTCCATCACGGCAACGCGCGTATGTTTGCCGGACACGACGACATAGGAGCGCCGCTCGACCAGCCAGCGCTGCAGGAAAAATGCCGCCAGCGCCAGGATCATCAGGATGGCTGCCGTGAGTGCTGCGCCCGGCAGATCGATCGGCCATTCGGCGAAGCGTTCTTCGATCCCGGTCACCAGCACGATGAGGCCGCTCTGGCGGCCCAAGGTCGCGGGCGTGCCGTATTCCTCGATCGTCAGTGCGAAGGCCAGCAGCAGGCTGCCGGCGATGGCCGGAATGGAAAGTGGCAAGGTGATGCGGAAGAACGCATAAAGCGCATTCGCGCCGCAGACGCGCCCGACATCGGCGAAGCGGGATCCGACGACCGCCAAGGTGCGCGACATGGCGAAATAAACGACGGGAAACAGATGCAGCACCATCACCGTGACGACGCCGGGGAATGAAAACAGGAACGGGCCGAGATTCACGCCAAACAATTGCGTCGTGAAACCGCCTGGCTGCAGTGCCATCACCCAGCCGAACGCGGCAACATAGGGCGGGATCATGAAGGGGATGAGAAACAGCACGTCCCACAATTTGGCGGCAGGCAGATCGGTCAGCCCGCGCAGGACGGCAAGCGGCGTGGCGACGATGAAACAGCCGAGCGCCACGCAAATGCCAAGGCCGAGCGTACTCAGGAGCATTTCCGGCAAGCGATGATCGGACAGCGCCCGCCCGAATTCGCCGAACGGTTCGCGAAACGATCCTTCGGCCATATACGGGAAAATGCTTTGGAGAAGGACGAACAGGATCGGCAGGGCGACAACGATTCCGAGCGCCGTCACCGACAGCCCGAGAATCGCCGCTCCGCCCCGCGTTTCCATAGTTGCTACGAACGTTTTTCGGTTAACAGGATTATTTGATATCCATGACTTTCTTGAACTGCGCAAGCGTCTCAGCACGCTTCTGCGCCGTTGCATTGGCGTCGGCGGGCAGTAGCTTGATCTCTTTCCAACCGGCGCGCTTGGCGGCAATGTCGGTGCGCGCAGGCAAGAGATAGACATCGGCGACGAGCTTCTGGCCTTCGTCCGACAGGACGTAATCGATGAACTGTTTCGCCTGCTCGACATTCTTCGAGGTCTTCATGATCATCATCGGGCGCGATTCCAGAACGGTGCCGGTCGCCGGATAGATCACTTCGATCGCCTCGCCCTTCGCCTTCGCGTCGATCGAGATGTAATCGACCGCGCCGAACACGGCGGACTTGGCGCCCTGCATGACCGGGTTGAGGGCGGCCGCATTGGCGCCGACGACGGCGGTGCCGTTGGCTTTCATCGTCTCGAAGTACTTCCAGCCGAGGTTCTGATTTGCGACGAGGCCGCTGACCAGGCCATAGGCCGAGCCTGACGCTGCCGGATCGGGCATGGTCACCTGGTCTTTATATTCCGGCTTTGCGAGATCGGCCCAATCGGACGGCTTCGGCTTGCCGGTTTTGCTGTTCCACACGATGGCGAGTGCGGCGGCACCCTGCGCAACATAATTCGCCGTCTTCAGTTCGGCCGGCACGTTCTTCGCGTTCGCGGAGGTGTAGTCGAGCAATTGGCCCTTCGAGGCGAGATCGACGCCCGTATCCCACGATGCCGAGATCAGCACATCGACCTGCGGATTGGCCGCTTCGGCGGCGATCTTCGCCATCACCTGACCGGTCGTGCCCTGGAACAGATTGACCTTCGCCTTGCTCTTCGCGGTGAAGCCCTTCGACAGGGCATCGGCCAGATCCTGCGGGCCGGCGGTATAGACCGTGACCGACTGCGCGGCCGCGATGCCCTGCCAGAACAGGACGCCGGCAACCGCCATCGCGGCGACAACGGCCACGTCGATCACATCACCAAGGTACTTCTTCATTAAGCTAACTCCTCTTGGAAAACTCTTAGTCGGGCATGATCGAGGCCGGCCGAAACTTGTTCGCCTGGCTGGATCGCCCGGTCGTGCCAGAAATGAATGATGGGCGCGGTATGCACCTCGCCCAGATAAGCCGCGATCTCGTAGCGATCGCCGCGAAATTGCGATGAAATGACGCTGAGACGAACCTCGGATTGATCGCCGCCAACCCGCAAGGCATTGCCCGGCAGCATCAGGGTCATCGGACCGGAATGTCCGTTGAGGATCGGCAATTTCAACGCCGTCGCCATGCCTTTGGGCTGGAACGCGCCATCGGCGGCGATACCCGGGATGAGATTGCCGGCGCGCAAGAAGCTCGCCATCCACAGGTCTTTCGGCTGCTGATAGAGATCGTGCGGCGCGCCCTGCTGCACAAGACGGCCTTCGCGCATCACCGCGATACGATCGGCCAAACCGAAGGCTTCGCCCTGATCGTGCGTCACATAAATAGCGGTGGCGCCCAGACTGTTGACCAGGGCCTTGATCTCGCGGCCCAGGCTTTCGCGCAGCGCCGCATCGAGATTCGACAGCGGCTCGTCGAACAGCAAAAGCCGCGGCTCATCCACCGTCGCACGCGCCAGGGCGACGCGCTGCTGCTGGCCACCCGACAGCTCGCCCGGAAACCGATGGCCGAGATGCCCCATCTCGACGCGGGCCAAGGCCCGTTCGATCATCTGAGCGTGGCGTTCCTTCGGTACGTTACGCGCGCGCAGCGGGAAGCCGACATTGTCGCGTACCCGCAGATGCGGCCAGAGCGCATAATCCTGGAACACCATGCCGATATTGCGGCGTTCGGCCGCAACGTTGGTGCGTTTGGCGGCATCGAAAATGGTCGTATCGTCGAACCGAATCGATCCAGTATCGGGCGTGACCAGCCCGGCGATCATGCGCAATACCGTGGTCTTGCCACCACTGGACGGCCCCAGCAGAGCGACGAACTCGCCCGCCGCGACGCGCAGACTCACATCGTCGATGGCTTTGAAGGCCTTAAAACTCTTCGAAACACCGGAAATTTCCAAGGAATTGCCGTGGATCGCTTGCGAGGCCATACGCCCAATATCCCCTGACTTGCCCGCCCTTGTATGGACGTACTGTTACAATTTTTTGACAGGCGGATATTGGCCCGGCCGCAGCCGCTCGGTCGAGCAAAGTCGTTCCAAAAGGAGGAATTCCGGCAGATTTCCGCTGATTCGCCATGGCGGAAATATCGCCTGAGGCTGGCTTGCCCGGACCACCTTCGTTAATAAGGGGCGATAGGTTGATTCATTTCACATAGGGAGATTTTGAATGCGTACCCGCATGTTGACCACCGCCCTGCTGACCGGCCTTACGGCCAGTGTCGCAGCGCTGCCGGCCATGGCCCAGAAAAAGGCCGACACCATCCGGTACGCGACGAGCGAGGCCATCAAATCGGTCGATCCCTATTTCTTCACGCTGTTCGAGGCCGCCCCGATCTATCGTATGGTCTATGAGACCCTGATCCGCCATGACGACCGGGCGGGCAAGTTCGTCCCCCATCTGGCCAAATCGTGGAAAGTGGTCGAGCCCGGCGTCTATGAGTTCGACCTGCGCGAGGACGTGACCTTCCATAACGGCGCCAAACTCGATGCCGACGATGTCGTCTACATCATGAACTGGACCATCGATCCGAAGGTCCGCATCCACAACAAGAACCGCTACACCTGGGTGAAGTCGGTCGAGAAGCTTGGCCCCTACAAGGTCCGCATCACGGCAGCGAAGGCCTCGCCGGCCGATCTGCTGCAGATCTCGCTCAACACCTACACTTACGATTCCGAAACGCATAAGGCGCTGAAGGATCCCGAGGATTACGGCCGCAACCCGGTCGGCACCGGCCCGTACAAGATCACCAAGGTCGATCCGAACACGGCCGTCACCGCGCTGCGCTTCGACGGCTACAAGAGCGACGTCACACGCCCCGCGCCGCGCGTGGCCCGTCTCGACGGCGTCTTCATCCCCGATCAAAGCGTGCAGATCGCCCAGCTTATCACCGGCGGCATCGAAATCATGCGCGATCCCTCGCCCGACCAGATGAGCGAGCTTGGCAAACACCCCGAGCTGCAGGTCTCCACGGTCGAAAGCCTCAACCTGATCTATCTGCAATACGACGTCGCCAATCGTGCCGGCAACAAGGCCATGACCGACGTGCGCGTCCGTCAGGCCCTGAGTGCCGCAATCAATCGCGACGAACTGGTCAAGCATGTGGCCGCCGGCGGGCATTCGGCCCGCGTGCTGCAATCCATGTGCTTCGAGGTCATGATCGGCTGCGAGCTCAAAGCCAACCCGCCGCCGGCCTTTGATCCGGCCAAGGCGAAGAAGCTGCTGGCCGAAGCCGGCTATGCGACTGGGTTGGAGGTCGAGCTCGTCTCGCGTCAGCCGTCCAAGGACGCCGCCGTCGCCATCGCCGGTTACTGGAATGCCGTCGGCGTGAAGACCTCGGTTCAGCTCATGACCGTCTCGACCCTCGACAAGGCGCGCTCGGAAGGCAAGCTGCAGGCCTATATCGGCGAGCGGCCGTGGACCAGCCTGCCCGATGCGTCCTATCCCATGACCGTGTTCTTCGAGACGCCGGCGCGTGACTATTGGCGCGACGCGGCGATGAAGGAAGCCGGCAACAAGGGTGCGGAGACCTTCGACGAAGAAGCCCGCAAGAAGATCTATCAGGGCATCTTCTCGCGCATCAACGAAGAAGCGTTCATGCTGCCGGTCCATTCCCTGCCGAACGTCTTCATCCACAACAAGGATGTGAAGATCTATCCGAACGCGATGACCGATTATGACCAGTCCATCGCCGATTTCGGCTGGAAATAGATTTTGAGTTTGCCGAAGCGGCCCGCCGGGAGACCGGCGGGCCGTTTTTTATGCCTTCAGTTTCAAGAGGCGTTGCGCGTTCTTGAAATAGATCAGGTCTTTCACGTCCTGCGGCAGCTTGAGGTCTTCGACCGACCGGATGCCCTCGCGGATGAACATCGGCCCGCCTTCGGGGTCGAAGGGACAATCGCTGGCGAACACCACATGTTCGGGGCCGAAGAAATCGAGCCCGCAGCGCAGCGCCGAGGCCGAACCGCCCAGCACGGTATCGCCGTAGAACATCTTGAAATAGTCGATCAGCGGCTTCGACATGCGCTTCAGCACATCGCCGTAATCGTCGCCGGCCGAGCGCGAGCCTAACTGCGCCCACAAGGTTTCCGCGCGGCCCGCAAAGAACGGCAACATGCCGCCGCAATGATGCGTGACGAGGCGCATGTTGGGCAGTTTCTCGAAGAAGCCCGAGAATACCATGCGCGCCATGGCAACGGACGTCTCATAAGGCCAGCCCAGCACCTGCCAGACCTCGAACTTCGACTGATCTTCCGACTTGTAATCGGCGAACGAGATGGGCCGGACGGGATGCATGAAGATCGGCAGATCGTGATGCTTGGTGACGCGCTCGAACACCGGGAAGAATTCCGGCTCATCCAGCGGCCGCCCGGCGACGTTCGAACAGATCTGGATGCCCTTGGCGCCCAGCTTGGTGATGGCGCGGTCCATCTCGGCGATGGCGGCGTCCGGATTGTTCATCGGCACGGAGGCGACAAAGCACGGGAACTTGTCCGGATATTTGCGCACGATCTCGTACATCTCATCATTGGCGAGACGCGCGGCATCGGGTGACTTGTCCGGCCCGAACAACACTTCGGGCGGCGGGACGGCCAGGGTCAGAACCTGCTGCAGATCCGGCCACTGCTTGTTCAGCATCTCGACGCGCGCCTCGATATCCCACAATACGCGGATACCAGTCATGCGCTTCACGATGCCCTGGTCCTTCGAATTCTCCCGCAGGAGATCGAGGTAGCCTGGGGTCATCACATGATTATAGATGTCGATCTTCATCGGCTCGTCCCTGTCTTTTGTGTCATTTCCACCTGAAATCCTGCATGTCCGCACCATACGGATTGAACGAGCTTGGATTGAGCACAACCTCGCTTGTATGCACGAAGGTCTGCGGCGTCTGCACCAACGGCACCACATAGGTCTGCTCGGTCATGCGATCGAATAGGCGCGCGACCTGCGCGCGGCGTTCCTTATCGTCGAGGATGGAATTCACCTCGCCGCCGAGCTTGGCCAGCAGGTCGTCGCCGAAATAATCGTCGCTATCGCCGGGTGGCGACGCGAACAGGCGCACGGTGCCTTGTGGGTCCGGCAAACCGCCCTGCGACCAACCGCCGACCAGAAGCTGGATCTTGCCTTCCTGGACCTTCTTGCGCGCGGTGGCGAGCGTGCGGATATCGACGTTGGTACGAATGCCGATCTGGCGCAATTGCCCGGCGACCGCCTTGCCGAATTCGGCCGTGCTGCCGGCATAGGTGGTGACTTCCAGATCGAAGCCATTGGCATAACCCGCCTCGGCCAGCAGCTTCTTGGCGGCGGCCGGATCGTAGCCCACCTGCTCGGCGGTGAAGCCGCAGCCTTGCTGCGATTTGAAACATAATCCACCGAGTTGCGGCGCGGCCGTATCCGCACCCGCCAGGGTCATCAGTTCCTTGCGGTTGATGCCCATCACAATGGCCTTGCGCACGCGGATATCCTTCAGCGCCTCGACGCCAGAGCGCCCCTTCGCATCGAACAACGCGTAGGTATAGTTGAGGCCGAAGACGCCAGTGATCGCTCCCTTCAGCTGGACAGCGATTTCCTTGGCCTGTTCGCGATCGATGCCCCGCGCGTAATCGATATTGCCGACCAGCATCTGCGCCTGCTGCGTCGCCAGATCGGGCGCCGGGATGATCGACCAGTTCTTGATGTTCGACTTCACCTTGTAATCGCCGCCATGGGCGAAGCTATCGACGCGCTGCGCCTGGATACCTTTGTTTTTGTCGACCAGGGTCAGGCGATAATGCCCGGTCCCGACCGGGGCGCGGCCGAAGTCCGCCTTGTCGGCCAGCTTGGCATGCACATGCTCGGGATAGACGAGCAGCGAATAGGCTGCGCGCACGAGTGCCGGCGCGAACGGCTCCTTCGCCGTAATGCGTATCTTGTCGGCCGCCAGCTTCTCAATGCTCTGGATCCAGTTGAAATCCGTTGGATTGCGGTATTTCGATTTCGGATCGATCAGCCAATTCACCGTGTAGACCACATCGTCGGCAGTGAAAGCCTGGCCATCGTGCCATTTGACGTCGTCGCGCAGATCGAATTCGTAAATCAGCGGCGACGGTTGGCGCCACGCCTTGGCAAGCAACGGCTTGAAGACACTCTGGCGCTCATCGAAGAACACCAGACCATCGAAGATCGTACGCGTCAGCAGCGCGTTTTCCGGCCCGGGCTCCAGATAAAGATCGATGGTCTCAATGGGATTCTGGAACGCCGTACGCAGCGTATCCTTGGCTTTCTGCGCCGACGCGGGGCCAGCCAGCACAATGGCCACCCCAAGCCCGATCGCGCTCAGCAGCGCCCGTCCCAACATCGCAGCCTCCCAGCTTATTGTTGGGATAAGCCTGAGGGGGCTGGGTTCACATGTCAAATGCAAGAGGGGCGGAAATGGTCGGGGAGACAGGATTCGAACCTGCGACCCCCTGGTCCCAAACCAGGTGCTCTACCAGGCTGAGCTACTCCCCGCCCGACGATTTCCGCGCGGGTTTTCTAGGCGTTTTGGGACCCTGCGGCAATGGGCTTGGCCAGAACTCAAGCTAACCCGCGCATTTGATGCATTCGGCGGCATAGGGCACGGCATCCAAGCGCGCATCTGAGATGTCCTCGCCGCAAACAACGCAGACGCCGTAAGTGCCGAGATCGATCCGGATCAGGGCCGATTTGATTTGTCCGATTTCGTCGAGCGCCACCTTGCCGAGCCCTTCGAGGATCTCCTCGCCCTCGATCTCGACGGCGCGTTCCTCAAAATCGGGATTGCCCGGCTCGTGCAGTTCCACATCGATGGCCCGCGCCTCGATGGACAAAACGCTCAGACGTTTCTCAAGCTGCCGTTTCATGGCGTCGATATTCATCGGTCTCTCCGGATGACAGAAAGAACAGTACGAACGCACATGATTGAATGTAGGTCGATCGGACCCTTGCCGCAAATGGCCTAGTCGAAAATCGAACAGCCCGCCGCCGCCGCGAGCTTCTCCAAAGCGATCGTACCCGCCACGGAATTGCCCTGCGCGCTGAGCGCCGGCGACCACACGGCGATGGACATGCGCCCCGGCACAATGGCCGCGATGCCGCCGCCGACGCCGCTTTTGGCCGGCAGGCCGACGCGGAAGGCAAAATCGCCCGATGCATCGTAATGCCCGCAGGTCAACATGATCGCCTTGATGCGGCGCGCGCGCTGTTCCGATACGACGCGTTGGCCGCTTTGCGGATCGATGCCGGCATTGGCGAGATAGAGCATGGCGCGCGACAGATCGGCGCAGCTCATGGCAATCGAACATTGCGCGAAATAGGTATCGAGCACGTCGGCGACCGGGCTTTTGATATTGCCGAACGCCTTCATCAGATTGGCGAGCGCGGCATTGCGATAGCCCCACGCCTTCTCAGATTGCGCCACCACATCGTCGATGCGGATCGTCGGATTGGCGGCGCGCACGCGGATGAAATCGGCAATCGCCTTGATCGGCGGGCTGACCGCCGCGGCCGCAACGATGGCGTCCGTCACCACAAGTGCCCCCGCATTGATCAGCGGATTGCGGGGTATCCCCTTTTCATATTCGAGCTGCACCAGCGAATTGAACGGCGTACCCGACGGCTCGCGCCCGACCCTACTCCACAATTCGTCGCCGACGAGTTCGAGGGCGAGCGTAAGCGTGAATACCTTGCTGATGCTCTGCAGCGAAAAGGGTTCGAGCGCATCGCGGGCGCAAAATTGTCGGCCGTCGACCATGGTGACGGCGATGCCGAACTTATTGGGATCGATGGCGGCAAGCGCCGGAATATAATCCGCGACCTTGCCGAGGTTCTGGCCTTTGGCGAAGTCCTGGCGCGCTTCGTCAGCGATACGGTGTAGAAGTGCGCCCAACTCCGCATCGTCGAAGGGCTGCGCCACAACCTTAATCCAGCCAGTTCGGGCTCGGCAGGCTCTTGAACAATTCGAGCAGACCGGAATTGTAACGGCGGCGCAGATCGGCGTGGAACTGATCGGACTCAGTGACCACCACGTGGCGATCGACTTTCTGCTTTCCCGTTCGGTAAGTGGCGATATCGATCGGCAGGCCAACCGACAGGTTGGATCGCATGGTCGCGTCAAACGAAAGGAACGTGACCTTCACGGCATTTTCGATGGCAAGGTCGTGCGTAATCACACGATCCAGGATCGGCTTGCCGTATTTGGTCTCGCCGATCTGCAGACATGGCGTTTCCGGCGATGCCTCGATGAAATTGCCCGCCGAATAGATATGGAACAGCCGATGCCTGCCGCCCTTCATCTGCCCGCCGAACAGGAAATCCGAGCCGGGATCCGCGCCCGCCGCGCGCACGTAATCGCCATCCTTAGCCATGACTTTGCGCAGCACGTCGCCGATCAGTTCGGCGGATTCGAACATATTCTTGGTGGCATACAGATCGATCTTGCTCGACTTGTCGCCCAGGTTACGCGTCAGGTTATTGACGACGGCCTGGCTGGTGCCGAGATTGCCGGCCGACAGCAGGAACATGCAGCGCTGGCCTGGCTTTTCGAAAATCGTCATCTTGCGGAACGTCGCGATGTGATCGACGCCCGCGTTGGTGCGCGAATCCGAGGCGAAAACCAATCCATCTTTGAGATAAATGCCCAGACAATATGTCATGGCGCGGCTCCCCTCCTCGCCGGTCGCGATTGGGGGCTATCTAAGGTGGTTTGGAGCGTTATGGCAACTGGGGGAAGTTATTGCGCGTAACCGGCTTGGGTCACCATGACCTGAACGTCCATGACTTCGGTCTCGCTACCGCCCTCGCGCACCCCGCGTAGCGGCGCACTGCTGGCATAATCGAGCCCCATGGCGAGGCCGATATGGCGTTCCGTCCCGCAGGTCTTGTTGGCCAGATCGAAGCTGACCCAACCCAGCCCTTCGATCCAGACCGCCGCCCAGGCATGGCTAGCGACCTGAGGCTTTTCTTCATCGCCGGTATAAAGATAGCCGCTGATATAAAGCGCCGGCATGCCGAGGGCACGTAGGCACGTGATGAACAAATGCGCCATGTCCTGGCACACGCCCCGCCCGTATTTCAGGACCTCCGCCGCCGTCGACTGAACGTGCGTGCTGCCTTCCGTATACACGATACGTTCGATCAGCAGCTGCGACAACGAATGCGCGACCTCGAGCGGATTGGTACGCGCCTGTTCCTGAAAGGGTGCGACGAATTCGCGAATCTCGGCATCGGCCGTGGTCAACGGCGTTGGGCGTAGGAAGACCTTGATCGGCAAGATGCCTTCGTCGGGCAAGACGCCGTTGAGATCGGAAGTTTCGACGATGCCGTTCGCGCTGACGGCGATCTGCGTCACGATCTCGTCGCAGACTAAAGTATGCGTGTGATTGCCGAAGCCGTCGGTCCAGGACGTCAATCGCCCTTGACCCTCGACGTTCCAACGGATGATGCGCTGACTCGGATTGCTGCGCGGCGTCAGCCGCAGATACTGCGTGCTGTAGCGGATCGCATGATCGTAGTTATAGACGGTGCGGTGACGGACGACGATACGCAACGAACACAGCCCTCAAGTTATCATTAGGAAGTCGCGCTGCATCTGCACCGCGAATGCTCCTTGGCTCTCCAAGAAATCGGTCAAGAATTCATGCAGGCCGGATTTGAAAATGTCCGACATGCGCCCGAAATGCAGGCGCGCATGCACCTCGCCGGCCTGACGGCGGCATTCATAAGCACGCGTGCTGCACAATAGATCGAGCGTTTCGGTGATGCGGTTGGCGCTGGCGTGCAGTGAACGCGGCATGTCCGCGCGCAGGATCAGCAGTTCCGCCACGCGCTCGGGCGTAATCACGTTACGATAAATTCGATGATAGGAGCGGAACGCCGAGACGGCACGCAGCACCGCGCCCCATTGGTAATAATCCATCGCGCCGCCAACATCGTCGAGCGACGGCAGCAGGATGTGATATTTGCCGTCGAGCAGGCGCGCCGTGTTGTCGGCACGTTCGATGGCATCGCCAAGATCGATGAAGTGATGGCTCTCGTCACGCAATAAGGTGCTGTCGATGACGCCGCGAAACAGGTGCGAGCGTTCCTTCACCCAATCGAAATAGTTCTGATAGCCCTTGGCGGCGAGCTTGGGCTCGTCGAACTCGCTTAGTTCCATCCAGGTCGCGTTCAGGCTTTCGAACATCTCCGTCGTGATCTAACCGCGCAGCGCGCGGGCGTTTTCGCGCGCGGCCTGAATGCAGGAAAAGATGCTGGACGTGTTGCGCGGGTCGAGCGCCAGATGATGCATCACGTTCTGGCGATTCACCGTGCCGAAGTGTGCATTGTATTGCGTCCAGTCGCCGCCGATCTGCACGGCCGATCCCCAGATCGACATGCCCTCGCGGGATTCTTCGGGCATCATCGACATGCGATAGCTGACTTCGAGAATACGCGCGATATTTTCCGCCCGCTCGACGTAGCGCGCCATCCAGTAAAGCTGATCGGCGGTGCGGCTCAGCATCTCATTCTTCCAGGATCCACGTGTCTTTCGTTCCGCCGCCCTGCGACGAATTGACGACCAGCGATCCTTCGACCAGGGCAACGCGCGTCAGACCGCCCGGCATCACGATGGTTTCTTCGCCGCTCAGCACATACGGCCTGAGATCGACGTGACGCGGCGCGATGCCCTGCTCGACCAAGGTCGGGCAGGTCGACAAGGCGAGCGTCGGCTGCGCGATGTAGTTGGATGGGTTGGCGATGATCTTGTGGCGGAAGGCCTCGATCTGCGCCTTGGATGAGGCCGGCCCGACGAGCATGCCGTACCCGCCCGAACCGTGCACTTCCTTGACCACCAGCTCGTCCAGATGTTCGAGCGTGTAGGCCAGATCGTCCTTCTCGCGCAGCACATAGGTCGGCACGTTGGCCAGGATCGGCTCTTCACCGAGATAGAATTTCACCAGCGCCGGCACGTAAGGGTACACCGATTTATCGTCGGCGACGCCCGTGCCCATGGCATTGGCGATGGTGACGCGCCCAGACCGATAGACCGACAACAGCCCCGGCACGCCCAGGGTCGAATCCTGGCGGAACGCCAATGGGTCGATGAAGTCGTCGTCGATCCGGCGATAGATCACGTCGACGCGGCGCGGGCCCTCAGTTGTCCGCATGAAGACCGAATTGTCGGCGACGAACAGGTCGGCGCCTTCAACCAGCTCGATGCCCATCTCGTCGGCCAGGAAGGCATGTTCGTAATAAGCGCTGTTGTACGAACCCGGCGTCAACAGTACGACCGTCGGGTCCTGCGCCCCGCCCGGCGCCACGCCGCGCAGGGTCTTCAGCAAGATATCGGGATAACGATCGACCGGCGCGATCCGCATCTCGGAGAACAGCTCCGGGAACAGGCGCATCATCACCTGGCGGTTTTCGAGCATATAGGCGACGCCCGACGGCGAGCGGAGGTTATCCTCCAGCACATAGAATTCGTTTTCGGCGCACCGCACGATATCGATGCCGGCGATATGCGTATAGATCCCACCCGGCACATTGAAGCCCTGCATCTGCGGCTGATATTGCGCATTGGCTAGGATCACGTCCTCGGGGACGATGCCGGCTTTCAGCACCTCCTGGTCGTGATAAAGGTCGTGCAGGAACATATTGAGGGCGCGGACGCGCTGGGTGCTGCCCTCGGACAGCCGGCCCCATTCGCCGGCGCTGAACACCCGGGGGATCACATCAAAGGGGATCAGGCGCTCGGTTCCGCCATCGTCGCCATAGACGACAAAGGTGATCCCTAAGCGGCGGAAGAGGACTTCGGCTTCGGCGCCACGTTGCCGCAAACGGTCGAGCGTCGACCATTTAAGCCAGTCGGATATGTGACTGTATGCAGGACGGGGCGACCCGTCCGGATACGTCATCTCATCAAAAAAACGGCGCCGCATGTCCAGACCGATTTGGTCCACCCCATAAACTGCAAAACGCCACGCTGACTGAAGCCTAGATCATTTCGATGGTCCTGGTCCACAAGCTTTCCGCAATGCAAATAATCCGGGCGGACCGGAGCTTTACCCCCGCATTCGGGCATGCTCTATAAAGCGCCACGTAACGACCCAGAAAACGATCGAGATAATCACCAAATCCACCCGAGGAGGATCAATCCGTGTCCGACAATTTCATCGTCACCCGCGACGGCGACGTCACCACCATCCTGGCCAACAAGGGAGAGGACGGGAACCGTTTCTCGGACGCGATGGCGGTCGAGATGGCCGGTCTGTTGGACGCGGAATCGGCGAGCGCGCGTCTGATCGTCTTCAAGGGCGCCGGCGCCAATTTCTGCACCGGCCGCACCGGCGGCATGATCCAGGGCGACGCCTACGATTTCCGCAATGCGTTCGAGCCGGTTTTCGCCTGCTACGACTCCTTCCGCCGCTGCAAGGCGCCGGTCGTCGGCATCGTCCAGGGCAAGGCGCTCGGCTTCGGCTGCTCGCTGGCCTCGCTGTGCGACGTCACCATCGCGGCCGATAACGCGACCTTCGCGCTGCCCGAAACCTCGCACGGCATTATGCCGACGGCCGCCATGTCGGCCCTGATCGATCGCGTCGGCCGCAAGGCGCTGATGAACATCGCCTACACCGCCACGGAATTCTCGGCCGAGGATGCCCGCATGTTCGGCATCGTCAGTCAGGTCGTGCCGGCAGCGCAGCTCGATGAAGCCACCACGGCGTTTGTCGCCAAGATGAAGAAAATGCCGAAACCCGTGGCGCTCGCGGTCAAGGAATTCACTATGAACGGTATGGGCCTTTCCAACAATGCCATGCTCGCCTTCGCCCAGAATCTCCACTCGGTCGTCAATTCCTACAGCAAGCTGAAGTCCTAGGGGTATCGCCATGGTGCAGATGACTCGCAAGATCGCGGATTATGTGCACGAGATTGGTTTTCGCGAGCCGGACGTTCTGCGCCGGCTGCGCGAAGCCACGGACCAGCATCAGCACAGCGGTTGGGCGACTGATCCTGAACAAACCCAACTGCTGGCGCTGATCGCCCAGATGATCGGCGCGCGCTGCATCGTCGAGGTCGGTACCTTCACCGGCTATTCCACCCTCGCCTTCGCCCTCGCCTTGCCCAAGGACGGCCGCGTCGTCACCCTCGATCTGGAGCCGAGCTTTCCGGCCATCGGGCAGCCGTTCTGGCAAGAGGCCGGCATGAGCGACAAGATCGAGCTTAAGCTCGGTGAGGCCGTCGCCTCGCTCAATGCCTTGCTGGACTCGCCCGGCCCGGCCAGCTTCGACATGGCCTATATCGACTGCAATAAGAAAGACCACGACGCCTATTACGAACGCTGCCTGAGCTTGGTCCGGCCCGGCGGCGTGATCGCCATCGATAATGTCTTATGGGGCGGCGCGGTGACTGATCCCACCGCGCGCGAAAAATCGACCGTGGCCTTACGCGCGCTGAACCAGAAGCTGCATGGCGATAGCCGCGTGAATATCGCCCTGCTGCCGATCAGCGACGGGCTCACGTTGGCCTGGAAACGACTTTAATTATTTTAAATCCGGACTCTCGACCGCATCGCCGACCTTGATGCCGAGGCGCTGCGCCGTGCCGCCGTTCAATTCGAGGACAGCGCGGGCCGGCACTTTGGTCGGGATAATCGTCTCACTCTGCGGCACCGCGCGCTCGGCGATATCGACAACCTTGCCGTCCGCGCCGATGAAAATCATATCCAGCGGGATGTAGGTGTTCTTCATCCACATCGTGATGCGCGTCGGCGTGATGTAATCGAACAGCATGCCCGCGTCGGCCGCCATATTGCGCCGGAACATCAGGCCCTGCTGCTGCTGGCGATCCGTCAGCGCCAGTTCGACGGTGAAGTCGTTGCGCTTGCCCGCGCTGGTGATCGTCAGCTTGCCGGTCTTGAACTTCTCCGTGCCTTGCGCGAGCACAAGACTGGGGGCCGCGGCGACAAGGGCCACCAAGGTTCCGAGAAGGGTCCGGCGCGACAACGAACTGTTCATGGCGTGCATTTATGCGCGTTTCTCCGACACTGCCAAGAGTCTTGCGGGCATATCACGACCCGGTCATATTCACCCCGTTCACTGGGGGGAGCCGGATGGTCCGGCTGAGAGGTTTCTAAGGCGAAACGACCCCACGAACCTGATCCGGATTATGCCGGCGTAGGGAACAGTGTGCTTATGGTCGATATCGTCGCCCCATCCGCCACGACTTCGTTTTCGATCACCATCGATGCCGCACGCGTGGCGTTCGACGGCGTGTCCCTGTTCGAAGACCTGCACGTCACCCTGCCCGCGCAACGCTGGACCTGCCTGCTCGGCGCGAGCGGCGTCGGCAAATCGACGCTCCTGCGCCTCGTCGCGGGACTGCTGCCGCCCGAATCCGACGTCACCGTCGCCTGCGACGACGGCCAACCGCTGGCCGGGCGCTGCGCCTATATGGCGCAACAAGACCTATTGCTGCCGTGGTCGAGCGTGCTCGACAATGTGACCTTGGGCGAACGCCTGCGCATGGGGCGCGCATGCCCAGAAACACGTGAACGCGCCCTCACCCTTCTCGCCCGTGTCGGCCTCGCGGACTCCGCCCAAGCCCTACCGTCGACCCTGTCTGGCGGCATGCGCCAGCGTGCCGCACTCGTACGCACCTTGATGGAGGATCGCCCCGTCGTCCTGATGGACGAGCCGTTCTCCGCGCTCGACGCCATCACGCGCGTGCGTTTGCAGGAACTCGCCGCCGATCTGCTGCGCGGGCGCACGGTCTTGCTGGTCACGCACGATCCGCTCGAAGCGTTGCGGCTCGGCGATCACATCCACGTGTTGCTGGGCCGACCTGCCCGGCTTGCTGCCCCCATGACGATGGACGGTGCGACGCCGCGCTCGTTACATGATCCCGCCGTCCTGAACGGACAAGCCGATCTGCTGGAAAGACTGGCGGGGAGCGCTGCGCCGTGAAGATTCTGCGCCCCATCCTCGTGCTGATCGGCTTGATCGCCATCTGGCAGATCGTCGTCTGGGCGACCGATGCGCCGTTCTTCATCCTGCCGGCGCCGCTGCGCGTCGCGCAGACGTTGGTGGAGCGTTTCGACATCATCTGGCCGCACGCGCAGATCACCGCGCTGGAAATCGTGTTGGGCATCGCGTGCGGAACTTTGGTCGGCACGCTGAGTGCGCTGGTCATGGCCTACTTCGCACCGGCGCGGCGCTGGCTGCTCCCGGTCTTCGTCATCAGCCAGGCGATCCCCGTCTTCGCGCTCGCGCCGCTGCTCGTTCTGTGGCTCGGCTACGGCCTGGTGTCGAAGGTCGCGATGGCGACCCTGATCATCTATTTCCCGGTCACGTCGTCCTTCTTCGACGGCTTGCGCCGTACCGATATGGGCTATCTCGATCTCGCGCGCACCATGAATGCATCGCGCTGGACCATGCTGACCCGCATCCGCATTCCCGCCGCCCTGCCGGCCTTCGCCTCGGGCCTGCGCGTCGCGGCCGCCGTCGCCCCCATCGGCGCCATCATCGGCGAATGGGTCGGCTCGTCCGCCGGGCTCGGTTACCTGATGCTGCACGCCAACGGACGCATGCAGATCGATCTGTTGTTCGCGGCCCTCGCCGTACTCGCGGCCCTGGCCATCGCGCTCTACTTTGCCGTCGATATCATTCTCAAACGCATCCTCTATTGGATGCCCGACACCAATCCCAGTTCCGACTAATTCGTTAGCAGTGAGGACCACAATGAAACGCTTTGCCCTCTTCGCTCTCGCGGCTTCGCTGTTCGCAGCGCCCGCGCACGCCGCCGAGAAACTGACGGTCATGCTCGACTGGTTCGTGAACCCCGATCACGCGACGCTCGTCGTCACCAAAGAGAAAGGCTACTTTAAGGAAGCCGGGCTCGACGTCGAGCTGATCGCGCCCGCCGATCCCAACGATCCGCCGAAACTGGTCGCCGCCGGCAAGGCCGACATCGCGGTCAGCTATCAGCCGCAGAACCACGTGCAGGTCGGCGAAGGCCTGCCGCTGGTGCGCATCGGCACTCTGGTATCGACCCCGCTTAATTCGCTGGTCGTACTGAAGAACGGCCCGATCCAATCCATCAAGGACCTCAAAGGCAAGAAGGTCGGCTTTTCGGTCGGCGGCTTCGAGGGCGCTCTGCTCAACGCCATGCTGCAAGGCCAAGGCCTGACGGTGAAAGACGTCACCTTGGTGAACGTCAACTTCTCGCTCTCGCCGTCCTTGGTCACCGGGCAAGTCGATGCCGTCATCGGCGCGTTCCGCAATTTCGAACTCAATCAGATGGACATCGCCGGCCATCCCGGCCGGGCCTTCTATCCCGAAGAAGAAGGCGTGCCGCCCTATGACGAGCTGATCCTGATCGCCAACAAAGCCAAGGTGAACGATCCGCGCTTCCGTCCGTTCCTCAATGCGCTCGAACGCGGCACGCAGTTCCTGCTCAATCATCCGGACGAATCGTGGAACCTGTTCGTCGGCGCCAACAAGGAACTCAACGACGAACTGAACAAGCGCGCCTGGCGCGACACCTTACCGCGCTTCACGCACTCGCCTGCGGCGCTCGACACCAACCGTTACAACCGCTTCGCCGCCTTCCTGCTCAAGGAAGGATTGCTCAAGCAGGCGCAGAAGGCGTCCGATTCCGCGGTGGAGTTGCCGTAACCAACCGTTCCCTGCAAACTGCCCTCGCACATTAAATTGCGAGGGCGGAATGCACGGACCACATCTCGACGGCGCGACCTTATCACTGCTGTGGTCCCTGCCGTTCGCCGGGATGCTGCTGTCGATCGCGCTGTTTCCGCTGATCGCATCCCACACGTGGGAACATCATTTCGGCAAGATATCCGCCGCCTGGGCTCTCGCGTTTCTCGCACCTTGCATCGCGATCTTCGGCTTCGAGACGGCGTGGGCAGAAACCCTGCACACGATCATCCTCGAATACATCCCCTTCATCATCTTGCTGTTTTCGCTGTTCGTCGTGGCGGGCGGCATCCGTCTGGTCGGCAATCTCGTCGGCAATCCAGGCACCAACACCGCCGTCCTCGCCATTGGCACGGGCCTCGCCAGCGTTCTCGGCACCACCGGCGCTTCGATGCTGCTGATCCGCCCCATGATCGCCGCCAATTCGGATCGTCGGCATAAGGTCCATGTCTTCGTCTTCTTTATCTTCCTCGTCTCCAACATCGGCGGCTCATTGACGCCGCTCGGCGATCCGCCGCTGTTCCTGGGCTTCCTGAAAGGCGTCGATTTTCTCTGGACCCTGCAGCACATGGCCCTGCCTATGGCGCTGGCCAGCGCGATTCTGCTGGCGCTGTTCTACGCCATCGATCGTCACTATTGGCGGCGCGAGGATCGCGAGATGACGACCGAAAGCCGGGTGCCGCGCCAATTGCGCATCGAGGGCGGGCATAATGTCGTCTACCTTGCAGTCATTGTGGCCGCCGTGCTGCTGAGCGGCATTTGGAAATCGGATATCGTCTTCGATCTCGGCTACGATATCGAAATCGGCCTGCAAGATATCGTCCGCGACGTCGTGCTGCTCGCCATGGCCGCAGCCTCTCTGCTCACGACCAAACGTAAGACGCGCATCGAGAACGCCTTCACCTGGATTCCGATTCAGGAGGTCGCGATCCTGTTCGTCGCCATCTTCATCACCATGATTCCTGTCCTCGCGGAACTGAAGGCGGGACCGTCTGGCGCCTTCGCGCCGTTGCTCACTTTGATTTCGACCCCGGACGGACGACCCATCGAGATGTCCTATTTCTGGTTGACCGGCATCCTGTCGAGCCTGCTCGACAACGCCCCCACCTATCTCGTCTTCTTCAATCTCGCCGGCGGCGACGCGGCGCAGTTGATGGGGCCGCTGCACGGCACCCTGCTCGCCATTTCCGTCGGCGCGGTGTTCATGGGCGCCAACACCTATATCGGCAATGCGCCCAACTTCATGGTGAAATCGATCTGCGAGGAACGCGGCATTCGTATGCCGAGTTTCTTCGGCTATATGCTGTGGTCGGGCGCGATCCTGATCCCACTGTTCGTCGCCCTCGGCTTGCTATTTTTCCGCTGATGCCACTGCAGAACCGCGTCACGCCGTTCGGCGAGATCGTCGCGACACCCGCGCGCGGCACCATGATGGGCAATCGCGGCGTGCTGCACGACGCACACAAGCGTCTCGGAAAGGCGCGCTGGAAGCACAACAATTGGGTCAATTGCGTGCTGTCGTTCCACGACCGCCGCCGCACCCTCATGACCCCCAATCGCTATACCGAATTGTTCTTTCTGGACGAAGCCGTGGCATTCGCCGCCGGGCATCGGCCGTGTGGTGAATGCCAACGCGCGCGCTATCGCGTCTATATGGATCTGTGGGCGGCGCAGTGCGCCGATCTCGGCCCCGCCACGCCAAAAGATGTCGACCGCGCCTTGCAGCGCGCCCGCATCGATCCCGCAACCAAACGCCAACGCCGTTACGAGGCACCGCTCGATGCCCTGCCCGATGGGACGTTCATTGCGTTGGACGAGACGGCCTATCTGATCCGGGGCCGGCACCTCTTGGCCTACGATCCCGCCGGCTATGGCGCGGCGCAGGAACGCCCGCAGGGCATCGACGTGACCGTGCTTACGCCTGAACCGACCGTGCGGATCATCGCCGCCGGATACCGCCCCGCAGTCGCCGGTTAGGCAATTCTTAAACCTAGCCGGGGTAGTTTCCCGGTCATGGCACAGACGGTCTGTTATGTTTTCCCTGCTGACGCGCAGTGGAAGATCCGGCTCAACGAGACGCAGTTCGGGCCCTATAGGCGCCGCGATGCCGCCCTCGATATCGCCATCCAAGCCGCGCGCCTCGCCGCCACCCATAATCCGGACGGCGCCGAAGTCCGCCTCGCCGATGACGCCGCCGACCATGGGCGGCGCACCTGGCCATCGGCCGCTTAGAGGCCGCCCTACCCCTGCCATGGGTAAACCAGCCTACGCGGCGGTTAAAATCGGCCTATTTTCCACCTAAAGCTGTAACCAAGAGTCAAGAGAATACGCTTCACGCAGATTTGATTGCTTCTGAATCGATTTGGTAGCACGATCATAGACATACGCAACGACCGCGCGCATCGACGATGCGCCTGCTACCGACGGGGGGCCCCTCTATGACCCAAGCCCAGGTGAAACGACCCAATGAAGGCCTCGCGCGGCGCAATGCGCGCGAAGCCGTGGAACGGGAATCCGCCCAGCGCGAGCTGCAAGAAAAGCTCCGTCGTATCGAGATCTTGCGTAATTTCTCACGCCAGCAGTTCACCCGCCTCAACCGGTCCATCACAATCTCGGTCGTCTGGATCGTCGTGATTGCCGTATTGCTCTTTGGCGCGGCCTGGTTCGGCCAGGATGCGTTCATGTGGGCGGTCCATGCCGCCGGCTTCGGGAAATAATAAACCGGCGGGCTAATTGCCTGCCGTCGATGCCTGAACCTGCCCGGCACAACCGCCGCGCACCGTCTCAATCCGCACCGCTGCCGTCCCGTCCGACACGAACCCCAGGTCCTGCGCGCCTTTCTGCGAGATATCCAGCACCCGGCCCTTTTTGTGCGGCCCGCGATCGTTGACGACCAGGGTCGTCTTGCGGCCGTTCTCCAAATTGGTCACCTCAATCGGCGTGCCCAGCGGCAAGGTCCGATGCGCGGCCGTGCGCGCCTGCGAATCGAACCGCTCTCCCGACGCGGTCTTTTGGCCCTGATGGCCGGCGCCGTACCACGATGCCTTGCCTTCCTGAATCATCTGGGTCGGACAGCCCGATGCGGCGGGAGCGGCTGGAACGGGCCATGTCGCCACCGGGGACGCCTCCGGCCGGGTACATCCGCTCATGCAGATCATCACACCCATAAATACCAGGCCGATGCGAATTGCGGTTCCGATCATGCTTCCATCCCACCCGCGATTCTAGGCTACGGCTCCCAACTAGAACCACGCGCGGGCCCGATGGTTCCGCCTGCGTCAAATTGCGGCACGCGGCAATTGACAGAACCCGGCCGCAACCGCCTCATGGTTCTTAAATAGAGGGATCGATTCATGAATATCGCGAGCGTGCTGTCCGACAAGGGCCGCAAAGCCATCATCACCACTCCCGCCATGCGCATCGATGATGTGGCGGCCAAACTATGCGAATACCGCATCGGCTATCTGGTGGTGTGCGACGACGCCAATGTCGTGGTCGGCGTGCTCTCCGAGCGCGACATCATCCGCGCCATCTCGGACCGCAAGGATCGCGTCGGCGAACTGACCGTCGCCGATCTGATGACGCCCGATCCGATCACCTGCGCGCCCGCCGACGATCCGGCCATCGTGCTCAAGACGATGACACAGCGCGGCTTTCGCCATATGCCGGTTATTGAGGATCGCAAGCTCACGGGCATCGTCAGCAGCCGCGATATCATCAAGCATCTGCTCGAACGCGAAAACAAAGACCACGTGACGATGAACAAGCTCAACGAGCTTGGGGTTTATTAAGGTCCAACTTGGGCATCACTCTTTCCATCAGTAGACATATCTTCCTTAGCTCTGCGGATATCCTCATGACCGATGCGTTTGTCATAATGCAAATTGGCAATGCCGATCTCGACACCGTCTATCGGGATGTTTTTATACCTGCGCTTAAGGCCAGCGGCCTCGAGCCAAAGCGCGTAGATAAACACAACAAGGGAGAGTTGCTGAAAAGTGAAATAATACGCTTCATCGAAGGCGCAGAGATAATCATCGCCGACGTTACCAACGAACGACCCAATTGCTACCTAGAAATCGGATATGCAATGGGAATCAACAAATTTCAGAATCTAATCATCACCGCTCGTGAAGATCATTTTCATGAAAGTCCGAATTTTCGAAAAGATGGCCCAAAGATACATTTTGACTTAGGCGGATATGACATCCTTTTTTGGGATCCAAAAAATTTGGATGCATTTCAAGCTGAACTTAGAAGGCGAATAGAGCGACGAAGGGCAATCCTAACACCCAACGTCATGTCGACGCCGTGGAATGAAGAATGGATTCAAGCTCAACGTGAAATAGGAATTCCGCGACTTGCGGAAATTGGAAAAGATGGAAACATGGAGGTGCGCTTTGCTCTCGATGCTCCCAAAACAAGCAAGACTCAGCGTGAACTATTAGTTGCCGCCAGGGCAGCTCCGATCGACACATTTGGATGGCCCATCGGCGTTGTACTTGGTTCCGAGGAATTATCCCCTAAACCACGAGCAGACGGCATTTTCGCAGACATATTGGTAAAAGACAGAAGTAGCTACGACTATTGGGCAATCGCAAGAAATGGCGATTTCTATCTGTACAAATCTCTTTTTGAAGATGGCAAAGACCCTTCACGAGTATTTTTTAACACTCGCCTAATCAGAGTCACCGAAACACTTCTATATTGCGGTCGACTCTACAATCGACTGGGCATTCCACCAACGAATAGCGTTAACATTGCGATAAAGCACAGCGGCTTTAAAGGCAGAGTTCTAGACGGGATCGGGTCGCGAAAATTTTTCGATGTATTTGGTCCAACACGAGAAAATCAAAGCGAAGCCTTTATTCGGACAACGCTGGAACAGCTAGAAACAAATTTGGTCGCGCACGTAAAGACCGTGCTAGCCCCATTTTTATGTTGTTCGATTTTTTCGAATTACGAGATGAAATCTACGAAGAAATCGTAAATAATTTTGTCGCTGGGCGAACTGGATAAATCCTCGCTTCAGTACCCCGACAGCAGCCCCGCGCCGCCTTCGACCATCATCACCGTTCCTGTCATGAAACGATTGGTCATCGCCGCCAGGATCGCCTCGGCGACGTCCTCGGGCTGGCCGATGCGGCGCGTCAAAAGCGTCTCGGCCTGTTTGTCATACAGCGCCTTGCGCGCATCCGGCGGCAACTGATCCCACAGCGGCGTATCGATCACACCGGGGCAGATCGTATTGACCCGCGTCGGCGCCAGATCGAGCGCCAGGCCGCGCGTCATGCCTTCGATCGCCGCATTGATGGCCGAGACCAAGGTCGCGCCGCGCGATGGGATCTGGCTCAACTGACCTGAGACAAACGTCAACGAGCCGTCCGGCGGCAATTGCACGGCGCGCGCGATGCGGAAATAGCCCCAGAATTTGGCGTCCATCGCGGCGAAAGCACGATCCATCGGCAATTCGGGCAGGAAGCCCCGCCCGCCGGCACCCGCACTGGTGACGACATGATCCCATTTCGCATCGGTCTTGAAGAACGCATCGACTGAGGCTTGATCGGTGGTATCGAGCACACGTCCGTCCGCACCGGCGCCCAATTTCTCCACCGCGCCGTCAAGCCGCGCGCGGTCGCGGCTGGCGATCGTCACCTGCGCGCCGGCTTTTAGCGCGAGAACCGCGGTCGCTAGCCCGATGCCCGACGAGCCGCCGACCACCAAGACCTTTTTGTTCACGAGAGACTGCATGCTTCACCTCATGCCGCGATGTGTGGATTAGCGACGGCGCGCCGCGACGATAACCGCGAGCCCGACCGCCGCGATGGCGCCGCCGTAATAGGCCCAGGTCACGTCGCGCAGCATGAAGCTGCTGGACGGCCAATTGATGTAACCCAAGCCCTGGCCGACAAACAGCAGTCCGAACGCCAGTGCCACGATACCTGCGAGGGTGAATAAACTTTTCATGCTGCTGTCGCCTGTTGGTGGCCAAGCCCGACGCGATGGCCGATGTAACGCGCGAGGATAGCCGAAACGACGGTCATGGTCATGATCAGCACCCCGATCACCGCCGCCTGTTCGAAACGGCCCGAATCGAGCAAGGTGAGTTGCAAGATCGAGAGCGGTTGGGTCGACCCGGTGCCGAGCAGCGCCAGGATACCGACGGCGGCGTTGGAGGTCGCAAAGATTTCCAGCCCGATCACCGCGATGGACGGCGCGATCAACGGCAGCACGACACGACGGAACGTATAGAAGCGCGAGCCGCCGGACGCCCAGGCGGCCTCTTCCAACTCACGGCTGATCTGCACCAGGGCGACGCGGATCATCTGCGTGCCGATGGTCATAGTGCCGATCAATACCGCGATGACGAGGACCGCGAGCGTGCCATAGAGTGGACGAAAGAAACCGACGCCGGTGAACATCTGCAAAAAGCCGAGGCTGAGGACGAGACCTGGAACGAGCGTCGGCAGCCAGGTGAAGAAATCCAACACGCGCGCGCCGTAGAACTTCGCCTTCACGATGGCATAGGCGATGGCGGTATAGGCGATCATGCCGGACAGCGCCGCGCTGAAGGCGAGCTTCAGGGTATTGAAGAAAGAACGTTCGATCGCCCCATGCGTCATGGCGTTGGCCCAATTGTCGAGCGTCCACGGCACCGCCATCTTGAACACGCCGAACATCTTCATGAAGGTCGCCATCGTCAAGAAGCCGAACGGCACGACCGTCATCAAGATCAACAGGAACGCGATGAGCGCGAAGATCGGCCAGCGCCAGCGCCCAAGGTCCTGCACGCGGTTGGCGAACTTACCGGAGATCGACGCATAGCTATGGCGGTGCGAATACCATTGCTGCAGGATCACGAAGGGGATGATCGACAGGATAAAGACGATCGACAGCGCACTGGCCAGCCCTTGCATCGGCGGCTCGCGCGTCATCGCCGCGAAGATGATCGTGCTGAACACGGAAATGCCCTTGGGCGCGCCCAGGATCAGTTCGATCTCGAAGGCTTGCATGGAGCGAATGAAGCTCAACAGCACGACGACCAGGATGCCGGGCGCCATGATCGGCACGACGATTTTCCAGAACACCCGCATGATCGAGGCGCCGCTGGTGCGCGCGGCTTCCTCCAACGACGAATCGAGCGAGCGGAAGGCCGGCACCAGCAAGAAGACCTTCACCGCGATGCTCGATGTCATCAGGTGCACCCAGACGATGCCCCACCACGAATAGATATTGAAGAACGGCCGCTCGACGAACGGCAACTGCATGATCAACTGGTTGAGCATGGCGTTGCGGCCCGCCATCAGCAGCACCCACGACAAGGTCACCGGCAGCGCCGGCATGAACAGCGCTACCCAGAAGCCGACTTCCAGGACGGTACGGAACGGCAGATTGGTGCGCGCGATCAGCCAGGCGATGCAGACGCCGACCACGACGCCGATCAACTGGCGCATGAAGCCCAGTGAGACGGTGTTGGTCAGCGCCTTGCTGAGATTGTCCTGGCTGAAGATGCGTTCCCAATTGCCCGTACCGTAGATTGTCGGCTGGCCGAAGGCATTTACCTCGAAGCTGGTGATCAGCAAGGTCAGCACGGGATAGATGACCAGGAAGCCGACGACCACCAACAGCAAGGTCAGCAATAACAGCCGGACCTGCGAGGACACCGCGAAACGCGCTGCGCGGCCGGACGCCAAGGCCGTGCCGGTCGGAACTGCAGTTGTGGTCGCGGCGGTGTTCATTGCCCTACTGCCGGTCCCAGATCTGCAGATGTTCGGCGGGCAGATGAAGATGAACCTGCTGGCCTTCATGCCAGTCGATCCCGCGCCCCAGATGCATCAAGGCCTCCTGCCCGCGCGGCAGATCGATCGTCGCCTCGTAAAACTGCCCGAGGAACAGCAGATGGCGGATCGTGCCGGTGACCACGTTGGCCGCGCCGGTATCCTGGTCGGCCGGCACGATGCGGATTTCCTCGGGCCGGACCGATAACAGGCATTGGGTTTCGGCGGCGGTATCCGACAAATGATTGCGGCCGCGCGCGGTCAAGTGCGTGCCATCGCCGAGCCGCACCCGTGTGCCGTCGGCCCCGCTGTCGGCGATGCGCGCGCGCAGCAGCACCGACTGACCCAGGAAGTCGCGCACAAACGGCGTCGCGGGCTGGGTGTAGAGTTCCATGGGCGGGCCGATCTGTTCGATCCGGCCGTCGCGCATCACCGCGATGCGATCGGATAGCGCCAAGGCCTCGGTCTGGTCGTGCGTCACGAACAGGATCGAGATGTTCAAGCGGCGCTGCAGCACGCGCAGTTCGGTGCGGAGGCGATCGCGCAGCTTCGCGTCGAGATTGCTGAACGGCTCGTCCATCAACAGGACGTCCGGGTTCCCGACCAGGCCGCGCGCGACGGCGACGCGTTGCTGCTGGCCGCCCGACAGCTGCATGCCTGAACGGCTCTCGAACCCGGCGAGGCCGACCTGCGCCAGGATCTCGCTGACCTTGCGATCGATCTCCGCTTTCTTTTCACCGCGCGTGCGCAATGGAAAGGCGACGTTCTCGAAGACGCTCATATGCGGCCAGATCGCATAGGACTGGAACACCATGCCCATGTCGCGATCCTCGGGCGAGACGAATACCCGCTCGGCCGGCGCATCCAGCACGCGGCTGCCGTAGAGCACGCGCCCATGGCTGACATGCTCGAGCCCGATCGCCATGCGCAAGGTCGTCGTCTTACCGCAACCGGACGGACCGAGAAGCGTCAGCACCTCGCCCCGGCGCAGCTCGAAGCTGACATTATCGACGGCGGCATGCGCGCCGAAATGGCGCGACACGCCCTCCATGCGGAGGACTACCGGATGTTCAGCCTCGGACGGAGAGGAAGTCATCGTACGATCGATGACCGCGCGTGCCGCGCGCCCTACCGGGCGCCTCCCTTGATCTCGACGTAGAGGTCCATCGCCTTCTTCTGAATCTCGTCACCGCCATCGGTACCCGGAATGAACGCCTTATCCAGATTGGCGTAGTCAGGTGAACTCTTCGCGTGCTGCGCGTTCGCCGGCTCGACATCCTTGCGCATGCTGACCGCGCCGGAATCGTTGCTCTTGGCGAAGGTTTCGACAAAGGCCTGCTGGCCGGCCTTGCTCAGGAACCAATTGACCCACACGGTCGCGGCTTCCTTGTTCGGGGCGTTCTTGAAGATCGCGACACCCTTGGGGCCGACGATATTGCCGAACGGCAGTTCCTTGACCTGGTCGCAGCCGCCCGCCTGACGGCAGCGCGTAATGACGTCGTTGGTGACACCGGTGCCCACGGCAAGATCGCCCCGCATAACGGCGTCGGCCGCCTGGCGAGGATTCATGTTCACCACCAGGTCCATTTCGCCGTAGAAACGCTTCATGAAGTCCGGCCCCTTATCGAGATAGTACGAGCCGAACGTCCAGGTGCCGCCATTGATGTGGTACGGATCGCGGATGCCGATCATACCCTTCAGCTTGGGATTCAGCAGGTCGTCCAGCTTCTCGATCTTGATGCCCTTGGCATTGTCGAGATTCACGTAGCTCAGGGTTGAGGCATACATGGAATGGATGAAGACCTGCTTGGCGCGGTCCGTGGTCCAGATATATTTGGGATTGCGCCAGTTGGCCGCGTCCTTCACCTCAGGCAAGATCAGGAACGGTTCCAGATCCTGGAACACCCCGGCGCCGATCATGATGCCGTTCATGTTGGACGCCGACGCCCACATGCTGTCCCAGGCGTAAACGCCGTTCTTCTGTTCACCGACGACGCGAGTCACCATCGCATCGGGGATGATTTCGGTCACTTCGACCTTGATGTCGGGGAACGCCTTCTGGAAAACCTGAACCGTCGCGGCAAAACCCTCGGCCGAATGAACCGAGATGACCATCTTCTGGCCCTTCGCCTTCGCGATCGCGTCGTCCCAGGTCTTTTTCCAATCTTCCGCTGCCGAGGCGCCAAACGACGCGAACATCGCAACGGCTGTCGCTGCCAGGAATTTGGCAAAATTCGTCTTCATTGAAATCTCCCCGTCATGGGAACCGCTTGAATGCGCGGATTCCTCTTTTTAAATACGATTATTCTGCGGCGCGCTTTTGCAGGACGGCACGTTCGCCATCGTCGAGATCGACATCGCGCGGCAACACAAAATCGATCGGGCGCACGCGATAGGCTTCCATGTTCTTGGGTTCGGGCGGCTCCTGCCCAGCCATCAACGCCTTCACGTTATCCAGCAGGCGCTTGCGGATCTGGATGATCGCCAGATCGGAACTGGTCAGCTTTTCCAAGCTGCGGTCCGCGATATGACCGTAGCCTTGATCCTGGATGACCGCCAGATCCTGCGACGGGATCGCCTTGATGCCAGTATAGGTCCGCAGTTTCTGGTCTTCGCGATCGATCAGATAGTTGTTCGACTTGTTGGCCTTCGGCGTGAACGTGCCCGGGATCATTTCCGGGAAGATGACGCCGGCATTGGCGATCTTGAGCTGTTCTTCGGTCAGCGGCTGATCGGGATTGGTCCACACGCGGAACTGGATCGTCGTCTCGTCATCGACCGGCAGGCGGATGTTCGCGGTGAACGGCCAGTTCTGCGGTGACGCGATCAGGGTCGCGAACGGGAACAGCCATTGATTGATGCGCCAGGAATAATGATCCGGACCGGAATTGCGCTGCGCGGCCAGGCGCACGCCATAATCCATCTGCTTGATGATCCAGCGCGGCGCCTTGTCCTCGAACGCGGCCGGATTGATCGCCGAGCCCGGGAGCGCCCCGGTGAGGCCGCTATGCAGGAACGAGATGTGGCTCGAATCCACGTCGCCTTCCATGTGCTGCAGCCAATTGCCCTTGATCACCATCTTGCGAATGAAGCGATGGCTGTCGGGCGCATCGAAAATCTCGGTGGCGGGCGGCTTGGGCTGCAATTCCTTCGGGCCGAAATAGGCCCAGATCATGCCGCCTCTCTCCATGACCGGGAACGCGCGTGTGCCGACGCTTTTCTTGATGCGCTCGCCTTCGGGGCAGTTCGGCACATCCACGCACTCGCCGTTCTTGTCGAACTTCCAGCCGTGATAGACGCAGCGCAGACCATTCTGTTCGTTGCGCCCCCAAAAGAGGTGCGCGCGACGGTGCGTGCAAAAAGCATCGAGGAGGCCAAGCTCGCCATCGGTATTGCGAAACAGAACGAAGCTTTCGCCGAGCGCCTCGACCTTCACGGGTTCGCTGTCGGGACCGCCAACCTCGCTCGCCAGGGCGACCGGCAACCAGAAGCGCCGGAACATATTGCCCATCGGGGTGCCCGGTCCGACGCGCACCAACAGTTCATTGTCTTCCCGTGACAGCATGGCATCAGCCTCCAGATTGCTTGGCGATTATCGGCCCTGACGGGCTCTTGGATACAGTTTCCCTTATATTGTGGCGCAACGCGAGGGCCTTTGCGCTCTCATACGAAAGCCTAACGAACTCCCGTCCGCGCAGCAACGTGGACGATCGTTAACATTTACAACGGGTGGCGGATGCCGTCGGTGGCTACCCCGTCACCGACAGATGATCGGGTCGCATACCCTTGGCCCGCCGCTCATGCATACGGGCATAAAGGCCCTCGATTCCACGTGTAAAGGCGGCGGTATCGAACAGCGGCGCGGCGCTCAGATTCTGCGATAATTGCTGCCGGATCGCGCTCAAGCGCGCCGCATCCCGGGCCAGATCGACTGCCAGGGCTTCATAAGCGTCCTGGCTCGTCGTGATCAGTTCGGCCAAGCCCACGGCCGTCAGCAGGCTCGCCGCGACGCGGGCCGGGAACGACTCGCCGATGCGGGTGATGACCGGCAAGCCGCTCCACAAGGCATCGCTCGTCGTCGTGTGCGCGTTATAGGGCAAGGTATCGAGAAACAGATCGGCGGCGCGGATGCGCGCGAGGTGCGATGGCAACGGCTCGTTCTTGGCGAACACGAGACGATCGGCACGGATGCCATGGCGCTCGGCTTCGCGGCGCAGATTGTCTTGCGCCGTCGCATTATTCACCAGGAGCCACAGCACGCTGCCCTCAACCTGCGCCAGGATACGCATCCAGCCTGCGAACGTCGCCGGCGTCAGTTTGTGGATGTTGTTGAAACAGCAGAACACGAAACCGTTCGCCGGCAGGCCAAGCTCTGCGCGCGTAACAGCGCGCTCCGCGATCTCGCGCTTGCGATCGTTGACCTGATAGCTGCCCGAGACGTAGGCGACCTTCTCGGAATAATGCTGACGCTGGTCCGGCGGGATCACGATACGATCGGCGATGATATAATCCATGAAATCGCACGCCATTGTGCCGGGATAACCGAGGTAGTTCACCTGCACCGGCGCGACACGGTAGGCGAAAAGCTCGGGACGCGAATTCAAGGTGTCGCCCATTAAATCGATGGCGATATCGATCCGATGATCGCGCGCCAACCGCGCCGCATCGATATTGGACATTTTGCGGATATCGACGAAATCGTCGAACGCGGCGAGCAGACGCTGGCGCATCGCACCGGAACTATCGGCCCCCATGGAAAAGCCGATGACCTCGAACTTCGACTTGTCATGCAGCTCGTACAGCTCGGCCATCAGATAGGCCATGGCATGTTCGTGAAAGTCAGCCGAGAAATACCCAACCCTGATCTTGTCGTCCCCGCCGGTTTTGGGCGGCGCGAAAGGCGGCAGATCCGTACCGGCCGGCGCCAAGCCCGATAGGACTGCGCGCGCCGCCTGAGCGTGCAGGGTCGCGGAATCGACAACCGCCATCAGATCGAAGGGCGCGACCGCCCGCTCGCCGCGTGCAACCCGAGCGGCAAGCGCCGCAGCCTCGGCCTCAAAGTCTGTCCAGTCGCACAGACGCATGCGCGCCAGCAGCCGCTTGCCCTGCAGATATTCGATCGCCGGCTTGATCGCCATGCCCTTATCGAAGCTCGCCAAGGCATCTTCCGGGCGGCCGAGCGATTCCTGCGCGAGGCCCGCATTATAATAGATATCCGCATAGTCCGGCTTGAGCGCTAGGGCGCGACCGTAACTTTCGAGCGCCGCCTCCATCTGTTCCATCAGGCTCAGCGCATTGCCGCGATTGTAATGCGCCTCGGCATAATTCGGATCCAAGGCAATCGCCCGATCGATACTCTCCAGCGCTTCGATGGGACGGCGCAACTCGTTCAGCACGTTGCCCCGGTTGCTGTAAGCGCCGGACAGATTGGGCTGCAACGCGATGGCCTTGTCGTAGCTCGCCAAGGCTTCGCCATAACGCTTCATGGCTTTCAGCACGGTGCCGCGATTGCTGTGCGCATTGGCGTAATCGGGCTTGAGCTGGATGGCCTTATCGAAATTCGACAGCGCTTCACGCAACCGGCCGAGATCGTTCTGCGTGCTGCCGCGATTGTTGTAGGCCTCGGCGTAAGTGCGATCCAAGGCGATGGCCTTGCTGTAACTCGCCACCGCCTCCTCGAGGCGCTTCAACGCGGCCAGCGCATAGCCGAGATTGTTGTGCGCCGGCGCATATTTGCGGTCGACCGAGATCGCTTTGGCCAAAAAGTCCGCCGCGCGCTCATATTGGCGCGTCTGCAGAGCGATCACGCCCAACGAATGCAGGGCGCCGAAATGACGCGGCGCCGCACGGATGACTTCAGCATAGATACGCTCGGCATCCGCGAGACGCCCCTGGCGATGGAGCGCGAAGCCCTCTTCGAATCGCTGATCGAGCGTCAAGGTTGGGCGCTCACTTGCCCTTTACTTCCCGAGGCTTCCAGCTGGCGGCCGCGACCGCGCGGCCGTCCTGGGTGCGCAGCACCTTGGGCTTTACGATCTGGGTCAAAGCCGGGGCTTCGGATTTCGCCACCGCGGCCACGAAGCTCTTGCGGATATCGTCGAGCGGGATTTCGGCGCGCCGACCGCGTTTGAGCGCCAGGCGATAGGCCGGATTGCGCTTGCACAGCTTCGTCAGGTACTCGGTCGAATGATGCCCGAAGCGGCGCCAGATGGAATCGACGAAAGATGCGGTGTCTTCGTCCAGCCGTGTATCGATATGCAGGTTCGGGCGCCCACGGACATAGGCAGCATAGATTGACGGTTCGATCGGCCCGATCTCGTCGGCAACAAAAACCGCCGGAACCAGCCGCTTTCCCTCATAGGCCACGGCATAATAGGCCTGCGCCAGGAACAACAAGCATTGCAGCTTGGTCGGCTGAAGATATTCGTTGTCGTTCAAGGCCCGGTCGTTGAGCCAGAAGGCGACTTCGAAGACGGAATCGACGGCGGACGGCATGCGCGGAGCCTAGGCCGCGTCGCATCGCCGATCAAGTGACCAGCGGGGCAGCGAAAGCGCCGAAAAGCCCCGGAAATCGGAGGCTTTGCAGGGCATTTGCCCAACCACGTCGGCATTGCGCCCGCCCCCTCGCGGGTGGTATGCGTTAACACACGCGTACAAAGCTATTTTGGCGTCCGACCGGGCAAAACCGATGCTCAACTAAAGGTTCCGGGGACGCGTCTAGGGAGGGTCCATGCCTGCAGTAAAGATGACGGTCAACGGGAAGAAGGTCAGTGGCAATGTCGAAGGCCGCACCCTTCTCGTTCAATTCCTGCGCGAGCATCTGGGGCTGACCGGCACGCATGTCGGCTGCGACACGTCGCAATGCGGCGCCTGTACGGTCCATGTGAACGGCCGCGCGATGAAATCCTGCACCTTGCTGGCGCTCCACGTCGAAGGCGCCGAGGTCCTGACCATCGAAGGCCTCGCCACGGGCGATAAGCTGCACCCGATGCAGGAAGCCTTCCGCGAGCATCACGCCCTGCAATGCGGCTTCTGCACGCCCGGTATGGTGATGAGCGCGATCGGCATCGTGAACGATCACAAAGAGCTGGATGAGAAGACCATCCGTCACCAGCTCGAAGGCAACATCTGCCGCTGCACCGGCTATCACAATATCGTCGAAGCCATTGGCGCGGCGCATAAGACGATGCGGGGTTAAGCGCCATGTACGATTTCAATTATCAGCGCGCTTCGTCCGTCGCCGACGCGACCACGAAGCACAAAGCCGCCGAAGACGCCCGCTTCCTCGCCGGTGGCATGACCTTGCTGCCGGTGCTCAAGCAGCGCCTCGATCAGCCGTCCGACGTTGTCGATCTGGCCGATGTTAAGGACCTGGTCGGCATCTCGGAAGAAAACGGCGCCATCGTCATCAAGGCGATGACCAAGCATCACGACGTCGAGCATTCCGATCTGGTGAAAAGCAAGATCCCCGCGCTGGCCGAACTCGCCGGCACCATCGGCGATCCGATGGTCCGCAACCGCGGCACCATTGGCGGTTCGCTCGCCAACTCCGATCCGGCGGCATCCTATCCGTCGGCCGTGCTGGCGATGAATGCGACCATTCATACCGACCAACGCACCATTGCGGCTGACGATTTCTTCCAGGGCATGTTCACCACGGCGCTTGAGCCCGGCGAACTGATCACCAAGGTGTCGTTCCCGATCCCGACGAAGGCCGGCTACAAGCACTTCCCGAACCCGGCCTCGCGTTTCCCCATCGTCGGCGCGTTCGTTGCCCAGACGAAGGACGGCACGCGCGTCGCCATCACCGGCGCCGGCCCCTGCGCGTTCCGCGTGCCGGAGTTCGAAAAGGCGCTCGGCAGTGCGTTCGATCCGGCGAAGATCAAGGACGTTAAGGTCTCGGCCGATGGCCTGAACACCGATATCCACGCCTCCGCCGAATACCGCGCGCACCTGATCAACGTCATGGCGCGCCGGGCCATGGGTGGCTGAAGCCACCCATAATTGTATATGACGGCGCAAAGCGCCGTGGGCGGCTAAAGCCGCTTTTCTCAAGTTTTGAGCCGGAAAACACCCTCCTGACGGAGGGTGTTTTTTTATGTGCCCGACCCTACTATATTAAGCCTGAACATATTCGGTCGGATATAACGACCTAAGGAACGAGAACTGTCATGGCGGATGTGAATACGGACGACGTTCTGGGACAAGCCACCGATTGGGCCAAGGCCGGCAAAGGCGTGGCACTCGCCACCGTCATCGGCACCTGGGGCTCGTCGCCCCGCCCCGTCGGCAGCCAACTCGCCATCGATTCCGACGGCGCATTCGTCGGCTCGGTCTCGGGCGGCTGCATCGAGGGCGCCGTGATCGGCGAAGCGCTGCAAACCATCAAGGACGGCAAGGTCCGCACCTTGGATTTCGGCGTCTCGGACGAACAGGCCTGGGAAGTCGGCTTGGCCTGCGGCGGCGATATCAAGATCTTCGTCGAACAAGCTGCCGATGCCGCCACTATGAAGCGACTGCAAACCGAACGCCCGATCGCGCAAGTCACCGATCTCAAGACCGGCATCTACACCATCGTCACGCCCGGCGAAGTCGGCGGCACTCTGAAACTGTCCGACGCCATCGTTGCGCGCGCGCGCGATACCATCCGCGATGATCTCAGTCGCACCGTGAAGGACGAAGACGGCAGCGAATATTTCGTGCGCGTCTTCAATACACCATTGCGCATGATCGTTGTCGGCGCGGTGCATATCTCGCAGGCCCTGGTGCCGATGGCCCAACTCGCCGGCTACGCCTGCACCGTCGTCGATCCGCGTGGGGCGTTTGCCACCAAAGAGCGCTTTCCCGGCGTCACCTTGAGCGAGGATTGGACCGACGATGCGCTCAACAAGCTCAAGCCCGATGCGCGCACCGCCATCGTCACCCTGACCCATGACCCGAAGCTCGACGATCCGGCGCTTCTGGTCGCGCTCAAATCCAATGCCTTCTATGTCGGCGCGTTGGGGTCCTCGCGCACCCACGCCAAGCGGGTGGCGCGTCTCAAGGAAGCGGGCCTGACGGACGGCGAAGTCGCACGCATCGGCTCGCCGGTTGGCCTCGACATCGGTGCGAAATCGCCGGCCGAAATCGCCATCTCGATCCTCGCCGAAGTCGTCGCCGCCAAGCACGGTAAAGCGAAGGTCAAATGAAGTTCGGACCCGTCCAGGTCAAAACCGCCGAGGGCGCGATCCTCGCGCATAGCGCACGCCTGCCTGGACGCGTCGTCAAAAAAGGCACGCCTCTGACGGCGGAAGATGTCGCCGCGTTCGAGGCGGCCGGCATCTCCACCATCACCGCGTTACGGCTCGACGCACGCGACGTTAACGAGGATAAAGCCGCGGCCGAGATCGCCGCCGTGTTGGGCGGCGCGCATATCAGGATCGCCGACGCCTTCACCGGACGCGCCAACCTATTCACTGAGGTGGAAGGCCTGCTCACCTACGACTGCGCGGCACTCGACCGTCTCAATCTCGTCGATGAAGCCGTCACCGTCGCCACCTTGGCGCCTTATGAGCCGGTCGAACCCGGCCAGATGATCGCGACGGTGAAGATCATTCCCTTCGCGGTGCCGCGCACGGTCCTCGATGCCGCACTCGCGGTCGCATCGAGCGGCAAGCCTCTCCTCGCCGTCGCACCCTTCGCTGCGAAAAAGATCGGACTTATCCTCACCCGCCTGCCCGGCATGAAGGAAGGCATCCTCGATAAAACCGTGGATACCGCACAGGCACGCGTCGAAGCCTATGGCAGCACGATCACGCATGTGGAACGCACCGCGCATGATGCCGACGACGTCGTCGCCGCGATCCGGCGCACCCAAGCCAGCGGTGTCGATATTGTCCTAATCTTTGGTGCCTCGGCCGTCGTCGACCGCAATGACGTCTTGCCGGCGGCGGTGGTCCAAGCCGGCGGCGCGGTGCATCATTTCGGCATGCCGGTCGATCCCGGCAATCTACTGTTCATCGGTGAACTCGACAATAAGCCCGTCGTCGGCATGCCGGGCTGCGCGCGCTCACCCAAGCTCAACGGTTTCGATTGGGTCTTGTGGCGTCTGCTCGCCGATCTTGCGGTGACCAAGCGCGATATCATGCTGATGGGATCGGGCGGCCTGCTGGTCGAGATCGCCGAACGCGGCCTGCCTCGTGCGCCAAAACCGAAGAAAGCAAAAAAGACCGAAGCGGCAGCGCAAGGCCCCCGCATCGCTGCGCTCATTCTCGCCGCCGGCGCTTCGAGCCGCATGGGATCGAACAAGCTGATCGAGGATATCGCGGGCATGCCCATGGTGGCGCGCGTGGCACAATCGGTCGCGGCTTCAAAGGCGACGCCAATCACCATCGTCACCGGCAATCAGCCCGAAAAGGTCAAAGCCGCCGTCAACGGCATCGCGGCCAGCTTCGTGCACAATCCCAATTTCGCCCAGGGCCTCGCGACGTCGCTCAAGGCCGGCATTGCGGCGCTACCCAAGGACATCGACGGCGTGGTGATCTGCCTAGGCGACATGCCGCTCATCAGCGAACGCACGCTCGACAAGCTGATCGCGGCCTTCAATCCACTCGAAGGGCGCGCCATCGTCGTGCCGATGCATGACGGCAAGCGCGGCAACCCGGTTCTATGGGGCACGCAATATCTTGCTGAGATGCAATCGCTCGGCGGCGATCAAGGTGCGCGCAAACTGCTCGACGCCTATGCCGACGATATTGTTGAAGTGGCCATCGACGATGAGAGCGTGCTCTTCGACGTCGATACGCCGGACAAGCTGGCCGAAGTCAAAACCCGCTTTTAGGAAACGCTACAGCGTGATGCTGAGGTTTTCGCCGGTGCGCGCCAGGGTGTTGTGGATCACCGCGGCCGTCATCTCGTAGGTCTCGACACCCTGCTTTACCGTCGCCTTGGTGTTCGCGCCGCCTGGTGAGCTCGGCGGCACATTGAATTGCGGATGCGGTGCGAAGGCGATGGAGAAGCTTTCGGTCGAGGTCGACAGCAGGCTGCCCACCATGCGGCGGCGCGGGCGATCAGAATCGGCCAGCGTGAAGTCCGGGCTTTGTCGCTTCTGCTCGGGGGCGAAATCAGAATAACGGAAAGAATCGCGTGCCAGCAGCTCGCGCGCATCAAGCTGGTTGACCGCCGCCGGGGCAACCTCGGCGACCGGCGTAGCGGCTGAAAAGCCGCCCGCATAGGCCACCGCTCCGCTGGCGACCCGCGATATGCCTGGCGATAACGCCATTATGTTCCCGTTCTTGAATGTCCGGACTTAGTGCCCGGTACATTAGTATTGTCCGGCGGAACGGCACGCCAAGTCAACTGCGGGACCCCGCAGCGCATGAAAACTCAACGATTACAATTTATTAGGGTGGACTAGACGTTGCCGTCCGTCAGGCCGTAGACCAGCCATTCGCCATCGTCAGCCCTGCAGGCGATCCCTGCGCCACTGCCGATCCCCTCCTTCGCCGCGATCGTCGCATCGAAATTGCGGCATTGTTTGCCGCCCTTACCGATGAAGCTGCCGGTCGGCGTGACCGAGCCGGCGGTCCGGGTTTCCGGATTGGCCCAGGTGACGACCTGGCCGTTCGGCGCGGTTTGCATCGCTTGCTGCGTAGTCTTGCGGAAGGTTTCCCGATCGGACGGCATTAATGTTCCGCCATAGGCCCAGCCACCCATGGCGCCGACGGTACCGCCGAAAATCATCATCATGATATTGCCCGTGCCGCCGCCGAACTGCGATCCCACGGCATATCCGATGCCGGCGCCGCTGACGGCGCTGACCGCGCTGGCGACGAACTGATCGTGGGTTTGCGGCTTCTGCGCACCGCAGCCCGCCAGGGGCCCGGTGAGTGCCAGGGCGGCCGTCAAGATCAGGGCTTTTTTCATGACCGTTTCCTCCGATCGAGCGAAACAGCATAGCCTGAACTTCCTAATTTTGTATGGAGACCTTTAGAGGACAGCTTAACGCCCGGAAGCTTGTGGCGCGGTCAGCGCCAGTACCCCTATGGCGCGCGCGTCAGCGCGCGACGCAGTTGAAATGCCCCAGGGTCGGCGTCGCTAGCGGGCAAAGGCCGATTTCGCTGTGGGTATAGCGCGCCGTTTTGCCGAATTTCGCGCATTCGGCCTCGGCCATCGCCAGGATATCCTGCGGCGCCGTATTGCGGGTGAAATAGCAGATATCGACCGTCGAACGATCCGTGGGCTCCTGGCCGAACCCCTTGCGGTCGCGGTTGAACTCGTCTTCCTGATAGATATAGGGCGCGCAGGCGTTTAAGGCCGTACAGGCGACCAGAATAGTCAGTATCCGTTTCATTGCCGATCTATAGCGGCCCGGCCTGATTTGCACAACGATGCTTAGGGCCCCACCGCACCGGACAGCAGACTAGCATTGCCGCCGATGGCCGCCGTATTAACCGACAGGCTGCGTTCCACGGCGAAGCGCGACAGATAATGTGGGCCACCTGCCTTGGGACCGGTCCCCGACAGTACCTCGCCGCCAAACGGCTGCACGCCGACGACCGCGCCGATGATGTTGCGGTTCACATAGGTATTGCCGATGCGCAGGCGCGCATGGAGCCGGCGGACAAAGGAATCGACACGGCTTTGGATGCCCAAGGTCAAACCGTATCCCAGACCATTCAGCGCATCGACCACGGCATCGATCTCGTCCGCACCATAGCGGACAACATGGAGGACCGGCCCGAAGGTTTCGTGGGTGAGCTGTTCAATGCGAGCGATCTCATAAATACGCGGCGCGAAAAAGGTCTCTCCCCTATCCCCCTCACCCAATTGGGCACGGAACAACGGCTTTGCCTCCACGTCCATGCGTTTCACATGCGCGTCCAAGGCCGCGAGCGCCTCCGCATCGATCACTGGGCCGATATCGGTTGCCGGATCGCCCGGATCGCCCACGACCAGTTCGCGCGCTTTACCGACGAGCATCGCGATGATGCCGTCGGCGATATCGTCCTGCACGATCAACAGTCGCAGCGCCGAACAACGTTGCCCCGCGCTGCGAAAAGCCGAAACGATCGCATCATCGACGACCTGTTCGAGCAGTGCGGTGGAATCGATGATCATAGCATTAATGCCGCCAGTCTCGGCGATGAAGGGCACGATCGGCCCATCACGCGCCGCCAGCACGCGGTTGATGGCCTGGGCCGTCTCAAAACCACCGGTAAAGACCACGCCGTCGATGCGCGGATCGGCCACCAGCTTGGCGCCAATTGTGGGTCCGTCACCCGGCGTCAAATGGAGTACCTCAGCCGGAACACCCGCCTGATGTAGCAACGCCACCGCGCGCGCCGCGATCCGCGGCGTTTGTTCGGCGGGTTTCGCGAGTACGCAATTGCCCGCCGCCAAGGCACCCGAGACCTGGCCGGTGAATATGGCCAACGGAAAATTCCACGGGCTGATGCAGGCAAAGAGGCCGCGCCCGCGCAGCGCTAGGGTATTGCGTTCGCCGGTCGGCCCGCTCAATTCGCGTGGGGCCGCAAATTGCCGGCGCGCCTCGGCGGCATAATAGCGCAGGTAATCGACCGCCTCGCGTACTTCTGAGACCGCATCGATCAAGGTCTTTTTCGCTTCGCGCACGCACAGCGCCATGAACTCGGCGCGGTTCGATTCAAAAAGGTCGGCAGCGCGTTCCAGTATCTGCGCGCGTTCCTCAGCGCCGCGCGCATCCCACGCCTCATGCGCGTGACGCGCCGTATCGAGCGCCCGATCGAGCACGGCTGGCGTCGCATCGGTCACGTTCGGCCACGATGTGATCGCCACGATCTCATCCAGGGTACGCGCCAGCACGACCGGATCGTCGAGATCGACACCGGCGGAATTGCGCCGTGCGCCATAGAGATCGCGGGGGTTCGGCAGCGCCGGGTTGGCGATAGCGGCCTGCGCCCGCAAGACCACATCAGGCGCCGCGATCACCGCCGCGACCGGCAGTTCATCGTGCGCCAAGCGATTGACGAAGGACGAATTGGCGCCGTTCTCGAGCAGACGGCGCACCAGGTAAGCGAGCAGATCGCGATGCCCACCGACGGGAGCGTAAACCCGACACGCGACCTTGGGATGCGCTGCCAAAAGATGATCGTACAGCACGCGCCCCATGCCATGCAGGCGTTGGAACTCAAACGCCTCTTCGCCACGCGATCCCGCCAATTCGAGGATCGACGCGACGGTCTGCGCGTTATGCGTCGCGAATTGCGGATAGAGCGCATCTTTGGCGGAAAACAAGGCCCGCGCGCAGGCGAGGTAGGAAACGTCCGTCGCCTCCTTGCGCGTAAACACCGGATAAGACGAAAACCCACCGATCTGGCTCGCCTTGATCTCGCTGTCCCAATAAGCGCCTTTCACCAGCCGCACATTAAGCCGTCGCGCGGTACGGTGCGCCAGATCGGCCACCCAATCGATCATCAAGGCCGCGCGCTTCTGATAGGCCTGCACAGCCAGGCCAAAGCCTTGCCAATCGCCCAAATCGGCCACATTCAAAACTGCTTCGATCACGTCGAGGGAGAGATCGAGCCGCGCCGCCTCCTCCGCATCGATGGTGAGACCAATATTGCACGCGCGTGCATCTTCGCACAGCGCCACAACGCGTGGCACCAGCTCAGCCATTACGCGTGCGCGTTGCGCGGTTTCATAACGCGGATGCAGCGCCGATAGCTTCACCGAGATACCCGGGCGGCGGCGCACATCTGTTTCATGCGACGACGCACCGACCGCCGCGATCGCGGCTCGGTAAGATGCGAAATAGCGCGCCGCCTGATCGGTCGTTCTGGCCCCCTCGCCCAGCATGTCGAAGGAATAACGATAAGCTCGCGCGGCCTCATCGTACCGTGAGCGTGCCAACGCATCTTCGATGGTTTCGCCCATGACGAACTGGCGGCCGACGACATGCATCGCATGCACCAGCGCCGTGCGAATGACGGGCTCGCCCGTGCGCGCGATCAGGCGGCCGAGAAACCCGTCGACATCGGCACGCGCGACATCACCCAGATCGACGACACGCCCGGTCAGCATCAGGGCCCAAGTCGAGGCATTGACGAACAGCGAATCCGATTTGCCGAGATGGCGCGTCCAGTCGCGCCCACCGATCCGGTCGCGGATCAACGCATCGGCGGTTGCGCCATCGGGGACGCGTAACAGCGCCTCGGCGAGTCACATGAGGGTGATGCCCTCCTCGGTCGACAGATCGTATTCCTGTAGGAAGATATCGATGCCGCCCTGGACCTTGCGCCCCGCGCGGATCTTTTCGACCAAACGCTGCGCCTCGGCCTGGATGCGTGCCTGGGCCGCTGCGTCGAAGCTCGCCTCAGCGAGCAGGCGGCGGACAACCGTCTCCTCGTCGGCACGATGAGCTTCGCGGATCGCAGATCGGATCGACATGGGCATACGTTTTTCCGCATGAAGGAGGCGATTTTTCATGTCTATACTGCGCCCCATGGATATGACCAGCAAGCAACTGAAGCTCTCCGCACTCGATCAATCGCCGATACGCTCGGGTGGTTCCGCCGCCGAGACGCTCCGCGAGACCATCGCGCTCGCCCAGGCCTGCGAAACGGCCGGCTATCACCGCTATTGGCTCGCCGAACATCACGCGTCGCATTCGCTGGCCGGCCCGGCGCCCGAGATCCTGATCGGACATGTCGCCGCCGCCACCAAAACGATCCGGGTCGGCTCCGGCGGCGTGATGCTCAGCCATTACAGCCCGCTTAAGGTTGCCGAAAATTTCGCCGTCTTGGAAACGCTGCATCCCGGCCGCATCGATCTCGGCATCGGCCGCGCGCCGGGCAGCGATCAGCTGACCGCCATGGCGCTCGCTTACGGCTCGCAGATCGGCATCGAATATTTTCCGACCCGCGTTGCCGACCTTATGGGCTTCCTCGGCACCGGCGAACCGCCCACCGAGATCTTCAAGCGCATCAAGATATCGCCCAAGCCCGACAATCCGCCGGAGATGTGGCTGCTGGGATCGTCCGATCAGAGCGCGCTGCTTGCTGCCCAACTCGGCCTCGGTTTTTCCTTCGCGCAGTTCATCACGCCCGAGGGCGGCGAATATGTCCTCGACGCTTATCGTCAGCGCTTCCAGCCGTCCGAGTTCTATCCTGCGCCGGAAACCAATATCTGCACCTTCGTCATCTGCGCCGAAACGCAAGCCGAAGCCGAACGCCTGCTCAAGAGCCGCGAGCTGTCGTTGCTGCGCCGTGAAAAAGGCGAGTTCGGCCCCTACCCGTCGATCGAGGAAGCGCTCGCTTATCCCTATACCGAACAGGACCGCGCGATCATCGCGCGCTCGCATCGCCGCGGCATCTTCGGCGATCCGCAGACCTGTAAGGCGAAGCTGATCGAACTCGCCAATAAGTATCGCGTGGACGAGCTGGTGATCCTGACCATCACGCACGACCCAGTGGCACGCCGCCGTTCGTACGAGCTTCTGGCCGACGCCTTCCAATTGGTCGGCTGACGCCAACGGGCCAATTGGTCGGCGAGGCTCACAACCCTATCATGGCAACTTTGCATGGCAATTCAGACTTTTCGCCACCCGGCCTGCGGGTTAGGGTCAGTTTAGAATGTGTCTGATGTTCAATTGCTCCCCCATCACGTCCATAACACTCGCCTAAGATTAAGCGTAAGGAACTGTCTCCATGCATACGTTGTTCGTCGTCTTCGCCGGCCTGACCCTGCTGTTCGTCTTCATCCTGGTGTCACGCCTGATCAATCGAAGCGGCGGCGGTGCAGGCGGTGCGCGCGCCTTCATCTGGGTCTGGGGTCTGATCGCCACGGCCAATGCCGTGACCGGTGTTATCCGCGCCGGCATCTCGCCCCTGATCGAATTGGTCGTATTCCTGGTAGTCTTCGGCGTTCCGGCCGCGATCGCTTGGTTTGCCTCTAAAAAGCTGGGCAATGCCTAACCACTATGGCCTGACGCCTTGGACCTGACGGCTTGGGCCAACCCGGAATCGGGTCTAAGCTTTCTTGAACGTTGAGATCACAATCAGGGGGGCGTATCGCATGGTACGCATCATTCTCGCCGCCATCGCCGTCGGCTTCTGCTTGATCGGTGGCATCGGGTACGGCATTGCCGCCGAGGCCGTCGATCTGGCGCTCGTCATCGCCACCGATACCTCGCGCAGCGTCGATGAGGTCGAGGCCCGGCTGCAACGGGAAGGCGTGGCCGCCGCCTTTCGTCATCCCCAGGTGATCGAGGCGATTCAATCCGGCTATCATCGCCGCATCGGCGTCGCCTATATCGATTGGTCGAGCCATATGTATTCGACCGTCGTCCTGCCGTGGCGCGTCATCGACGGGCCGGCGAGCGCCGACGAATACGCCAAGGCGCTCACGGCCGCGCCCATCACACTCGGCCAGCGCACCTCGATCAGCGAAGGCCTCGACCTCGCCTACAAGCTATTGGCCGACGGCAGTATGCAGGCGACGCGTCGCGTCGTCGACGTATCCGGTGACGGCCCCAACAATTACGGACGTCCCGTGACGGACTCGCGCGACGAGTTGGTCGCCAAGGGCATCACCATCAACGGCCTACCCATCATCAACGAGCGCGATCAGTTCGGCCCGGGACGCAATCTCAAGGATCTCGACGATTATTATCGCGGCTGCGTCATCGGCGGCACCGGCGCCTTCATCATCGTCGCCAAGGATTTCCAGGATTTCTCCAATGCCATCCGCCGCAAGTTGATCTTCGAGATCGCGGACCTCATGCCGCCCGATCAACGACGCCGCCCCGTCGGCATCGTCCCGGCGGCAGCCTCCGACGACCAGCGTTTCGGGTCGGGCTACACCTATCCGGGCGGTTGCGATGCCGGCGAGCGCATGTGGCGCCGCGAATTCGACTACAATCCGAGTTTTCGCTGACATGCCGATCCGCGAACGCAATCCCGTCGATCAACCGAGCAACACGCGCGAGCGGGAGCGCGCCGAAACCATGGCGCTCAACATGATCGCCTTCCTGATGGCCGACGAAGAACGCGCCGACGGTTTTTTCGGCACTACCGGCCTGTCGCCCGACGATCTGCGCGCCGGCGTCGGCCAGCCCGCCTTCCTCGGCGGCGTGATGGATTATCTGTTGGAGCGCGAAGACCTGCTGGTCTCGTTCTGCGAAGACAACAAAATCGATCCCATGCAGCCGATGCGCATTCGGCAGATCCTACCCTAAAGGGGCGCGATCGATACCGTCAGCGACGCTAGGTGCCCGATGCGGGTGAATTCCAGCGCCGGACGTTCGCGCTTCACGCCGTAACTCGGCGATTCAAAGGTGGTCAGTACCTGTGTATCCCAGTCATCGCCTTCGACGACCAGTTCGAACGAACGCGCGCCCTTTTCGATGCGCCAGCGGCGTTCACCGACACCGATGACCACGCAGCCATAGGCGAAATGTAACGTCGTAACCACCTTATGATCGCCGCCGCCTTCAAACGTATCGCGCACCGTGAGGCGATGGGCTTTCTTGTCCAATTCGATGGACCGGATCGGACGGACGGGGCGTACCAAACGGTCGTAGCCATGATGGGTGCCGACGAAGGTGTCTTTGTTGTCGTCGCGCCGCCAGGTGATCAGCTTTGCCTTGGCGTCGTCGTGCAGCAGGAACAACTCATTCTCGCCGACGAAGCGGTTGGGTTCCTCGCCATCCACAATGGGCGCGTTGTGAGCGAGTGCGGAGCGGAAGCGATTCCGCCACATCGGCGAGGCGGTATAGACGTAGCTGCCGGAATCCGTGATCAGCCGCACGCCGTCGAGCACCGCTTCGAACGACAGTGCGTCGTTGTGGCCATGCCCGCCGCGCCCCGCCTGACCGACCGGCCCGCAATCGATGAACACATGGTCGCGCCCGTCGGCCATGATGTAGACGCCCGCGTCGTGGAACGCATGCAAGGCCGGTTCCGTTGCAGGTGCGGCGGCAACATCGATCGGCAAAACCTTGCCGTCGTCATTGTCGCCCCAGAGCGGCTGTTCGCCATCCGGTCCGGTCGCGGCACGGCTGAACGCCCGCATCGCGGCCAGCCGGGCGCGATAAATCTCGGGCACGTCGAGCCCGCGCGCCGCGCGCGCACGTGCCGGCCAATCGAACAGATCGGCGACAAAGCCGTGATAGGCCATCGAGGCTTCGTAATCGACGCCGTCGGTGCCGACCTGACGAACGATCTCGCGCATCAGGATCGCCCAACCCTGCTCCGCCCAGGCCTTCGCCCCCTTGGTCTCGCCCAGGAACAGGCCCAGCATGACGAGGCCCGACGCATCGGCGACCAGATGATTGCCGCCGCTGCCGAAATCCTCAATGTAGCGCGACACGAACTCGCCATGGCGATAAAGCGTCGCCAGGAATTGACGCCGGAAGATCGGCTCGCGCCAGGCAGCGCTATCGCCGAAGGTCTGGAACAGCCAGGTCCAGGTGAAGATGCGCATCGCCGGTTCCATGGCGATGCCCCAATTGACGCTGCGCGCGAACGCATTGGATTCGATCCAACTGACAAGGATATCGCGGGTGAATTCTGCATGGGAGGGATCGCCGCCCAGCGAGTAATCCTGGCCGACCGGGATGAGCCACTGCAGCCGTGAGAGTTCCCACGGCACCTTCACATCACTGTCACGTCCGAGATCGTTGAGGTCCAGATCGCGGAAATAATTCCCGGGCTTCCAGCGGTGGCCCGATTTGAAATCCACATGCCAATCGATGGGCCGGCTCAACCCGACCGGACCGGAACCCAGCAGATCGACGACCAATGAACGGGACCGCTCGGCCGCCGTGCGGATGCGCGCCTGCTCGGCGGGCGAGACGTCACCCAAGGCGGGGTACGGTAATGCGACAAGATGACGTTCTTCGATCGCGGCATCGGCCGCCATGGCCGTGCGGTCCAACAAAGCGCGCGCCTCAAAGCCGATGCGGCGCAGAATCTCATCCGACGGGCGCTTCAATCCGCGCCGCGCTCGGGCGACCCACAATCCTATGCCGCGATGCTCGTCCATGCCTCTTCATAGAAGTGCGAAAGGATTGCGGCAAGGGAAGCCTCCCGATACCGTGGCCGCATGCTCACCCGCCCCATTCCCCGCACCGGCGAAGCGCTCCCCGTTCTGGGCCTTGGCACCTTCCGTGCCTTCGATACCTCCCTGACTGCCGCCCCCATCCGCGAAGCCCTGGCCCAGGTTATCCGCCAGATGGTGCTGGCCGGCGGCACGATGATCGATTCCTCGCCCATGTACGGGCGCTCTGAACAGGTCATCGGCGACCTGCTCGACGGCGAAAAGGCCCACGACAAGGTCTTCCTGGCGACGAAGGTGTGGACACGCGGCAAGCGCGAGGGCGTTGCCGCGATGGAGGCTTCTCTGCGCCTGCTCCGTGCGCCATCGATCGCGCTCATGCAGGTGCACAATCTGGTCGATACCGACACGCACCTCGCCACCTTGCGCGACTGGAAGGCCGAGGGCCGCATCCGCTATATCGGTATCACCCATTACACGCCGACCGCCTTCGATGCGTTGAAGAAAACGATCGCGGCGTATGGCGATATCGATTTCTGCCAATTCCCCTATTCGGTCATTGAAACGGCCGCCGAACGCGATCTCTTGGCATTCTGCGCCGACCACGGCGTCGCCACCTTGATCAACCGACCGTTCGGCCAGGATGAATTGTTCGCCCGCGTCGCCAACCGTCCCTTGCCGGAGTGGGCAGGCGACATCGAATGCACGAGCTGGGCGCAGATCGCGCTCAAATATCTGATCGCGGATCAGCGCGTGACCAACATCATCCCGGCGACCAGCAAGCCGCATCACATGCTCGACAATCTTAAAGCGGTCACCGGCCCGCTGCCCGATGCCGCCTTGCGCGCCCGTATGGCGTTCTACTTCGCCAACCTTTAGCCGCGCATGACGGCGCGCCACGAAGCCCCATCGCACGCGCTCGCGTGGCGGCTCGCCGGGCCGATCATCCTCGCCAATCTCTCGGTGCCCATGCTGGGCGCGGTCGATACCGCCGTCATGGGGCATCTGCCGAACCCAGCCTATCTCGGTGGCGTCGCGGTCGGCGCGGTCGTCTTTCAGTTCATCTATTGGGGGTTCGGCTTCCTGCGCATGGGCACGACTGGCCTCGTCGCGCAGGCCGATGGCGCAGATGACAGGGGCGAAGTGCGCGCGATCCTGCTGCGCAGCCTACTGATCGCGGCCGGCGCCGGTATCGCACTATGGATTTTACAAATCCCCATCTTCGCGGTGGCACGCGCCCTGTTCGATGCCAGCGCCGAGGTTGAGGGCTTCGCGCACGATTATTTCCGTATCCGCATCTGGAGCGCACCGGCGACTCTCGCCAATTACTGCCTGATCGGCTGGTTCATCGGCATGCGTAATACGCGCGCCGCACTCATTCTGCAGCTCTGGATGAACGGACTGAACATCATACTCTCGCTGACCTTCGTCGTCGGCTTGGGCTGGGGCGTCGAGGGTGTCGCCACCGCAACCGCCATCGCCGAATATGCCGCCGTCGCCATGGCGCTTTATCTGTGGCGCAACCAAAGCGGCATCGCCGTCGGCTTAGCCGCCGTGTTCGATACCGCGCGGCTCAAGCGTCTGTTCGGCGTCAATTTCGATATTTTCGTCCGCACGCTCTGCCTGATCGCCACCTTCGCGCTGTTCACCCGCCAAGGGGCAAGCATGGGCGATGCCCTGCTCGCCGCCAACGCCGTTCTGATGCAATTGCAAAGCTTCCTGTCTTTCGGGCTCGACGGGTTCGCCCATGCGGCCGAGGCCATGGTCGGCGGCGCGGTGGGTGCCCGCGATAAAATCGCCTTCAAACAATCCGTGCGCATCACCGGGCAATGGGCGTTGATCGTTGCTGGCGGCTATACCATCGTCTATGCGATTGCCGCCCCTTTCATCATCGCCGCACTCACCGACATTGCCGATGTGCGCGCCACGGCGGGCGAGTATTTCATCTGGCTCGCATCTCGCCGATCATTTCGGTCTGGTCGTTTATGTTGGACGGCATCTTCATTGGTGCCACCCGCACGCGCGATATGCGCAACGCTATGATCTTTTCGCTCGCGGTCTTTCTGATCGCAATGACCGTGCTACAGCCGATATACGGCAATCATGGCCTATGGGCGGCGCTGATGATTTTCATGGCGGCGCGCGCTGCCAGCCTCGGCTTTCTCTATCGCGGTCTGCTGCGCAGCCTGGATCGGGCATCGTGAGTCCGGTGACGGTCCTCGGCATCTGTCAGATCCTGGGCTGGGGCTCGTCGTTCTATCTGCCGGCCGTTCTGGCGCATCCGATCGCGACGGACCTCGGCGTGCCGTTCTCCTGGGTGATCGGCGGCGCATCCTTGGGGCTGCTCGTCGCCGGGCTGGCCTCGCGCCAGATCGGCAAAATCATCCATCGCCATGGCGGACGTCGCGTTCTGATCGCCAGTTCACTGCTCTTCGCACTCGGCCTCACCACGCTGGCACTCGCAGACAATCTCGGTGTGTTCTATCTCGCCTGGGCAATCATCGGCCTCGGCATGGGTAGCGGGCTTTACGATGCGGCGTTCTCGACGCTCGGCAAGATCTACGGCGATGCCGCACGCCACCCGATCACCGCGCTGACCTTGTGGGGCGGCTTCGCCAGCACCGTTTGTTGGCCGATCACCGCGTATCTATCCGAAACCGTGGGCTGGCGTGACGCGTGCCTATTCTATGCCGCCATTCACCTGTTGGTCGGACTGCCGATCTACGCATTCGCACTACCGCGCGCGCGCGCGACTGAACGAACCACGACCGTCGTGCCACCATCCGCCGCCAACACGAATACGAATAGCCCGTGGTTGTTCCCCGTGCTCGCCACTGCAATCACGGTGGGCTCGGCGCTCGTCTCCATCACCGGCATCCATTTGCTGACGATGCTGCAAGCCCAGGATATCGCATTGGCGACGGCCGTAGCGTTCGGCGCCTTGATCGGGCCGTCGCAGGTCGGTGCGCGCGTGGTCGAGATCCTATTCGGCAATCGCTATCACCCGGTCTGGACGCTTGGTGCCTCGACGATCCTGATGACCGCTGGATTGGCGCTGCTGTCGTCAACGCCGGCGATCGCGGCCGTGGCGATCGTGATCTATGGATCAGGTGTCGGCATTCAGTCGATCGCGCGCGGCACCGTGCCGCTGGTGCTGTACGGCAAGGACCGTTATGCGCTGGTGATCGGGCGTCTCGCGATGTGCGCGCTGATCGCGCAATCGGTCTCGCCAACGCTCACCGCGATGCTGTTCGAAGCAATCGGCGTCACCGACACGCTGCACATTCTCACCGCCCTGGCCGCCACCAACATTGCGCTGGTGGCGGTTCTGGGCAGACTTAGTCGTATTTAATGCGACGCGAGGTCGCTTTGCGATTTAGTTCGAGCCTTCAAGCGCTTTGCCCGACAGGTTCTCGGCGCGGTCGATCTTGACCAGCACGGCATGGCCCTTCTTTTCCGGGTCCTTGTCGCGCTCAGGCTGCACCATCGTGCTCCAGACCTGTTCGTACATCGCGCCGGACGTGTGGATGGTTGCGCTGCCGTAGAAGCGGGCAATGCCGCCGCCCGGCAGGATGTCGCGGATCTCGGTATTGCGGAAGAACACGAGCACCTTACCGCCATCGGACATGTTCTTGGCCGTCGTGCCACCGCCACGGTTCCAATAGCCCAGCGTGTTGTCGTCGACGACGACGACGCTGCCGCGCGGCGTGACCTGCGGGAAACCATCCGGCTGCACGGATGCGATCAGACACGGGTTGGGGCCAGGATAGGCCGAGTTGATGTGCTTCTTCAGGTTTTCGGGTATGCGAGCCATGTGGGGACAGTCCCTGACAATTGTTCGTTTGCGGCGCGGAGTTTAGGGGCAGGAATGCGCCTTTTCAAACCGCCTCGGCGGCGATATTGCTGAAGCAACCTAACGGGGAGAAACCGGCCGTGATCTACGAAGTCCGCACCTACGACCTTTATCCGCGCACCCAGCCCGAAACCATCAAGCGCTTTGGCGAGGCTTACGAGAAGCGCAAGCAGTTCTCGGAACTGGCCGGCTTCTTCTATACCGATGTCGGACCGCTCAATCAGATTATCCATATCTGGCCCTACAAGGACCTGGCCGAACGCGCCCGCGTGCGCAAGGAAGCCGCCGCCTCCGGCGTGTGGCCGCCGGATATCTCGAAATTCATCAAGAACATGTCGCTCGAGATCTACGAGCCCTGCCCATTCTCGCCCGAGCTCAAACCCGGCAATTGGGGGCCGTGTTACGAGATGCGCAGCTATATCCTGACGCCGGGCCTGGTGATGGAAAACCGCAAGCGGTGGGAAAAGGCGCTGCCCAAGCGGCTCGAATATTCGAACCTGTCGGTCGCCATGGAATGCGATCTCGGCACCGGCAACAAGTTCGTCCATATCTGGCCCTATAAGGACCCGAACGAGCGTTACGCCGTCCGGTCCAAGACCGAGCATGAAGGCGTATGGCCGCCCAAGGGTCCGACGCCCGATGCGCCGGTCACCGTTTGGCACCAAGAGAACAAGCTGATGTATCCGGCATCGTTCTCGCCGATGCAGTAATCCGACCCAAATATATAAGAACTGAGCAATGGCCGAATGCAGATCCGGCCATTCGCTTTTGGGAGAGCCGCCTAGTTCGCCTTGGCGATGGGGTCGCGGGGATCCTTGCGCTCGATCACCAAGGTTCGCGACATCGTCTCGCGAATCCGCTTCAGGTGGTCGGCGTCATGATCAAGGGGCTGGGCTTGCAGAGCGTGGGCGTAAGCCTCGGCCTTGGTGGCGTGAACCCCCAAGACTTGGTTCTCATTGGCAGTATCGGCGACGACCCAATTTTTCTCTTCAACCCGATACCGAACGCAGTAGCGCATTCTAACGGACTCCACTTACCACGATGATCGCAGGCTATCCGCGATCCGTTAGCATTTCCTAAACAAAAAGATATGGGCCATGACCGCTCTATTACCAGTGGCGGAATATGGCCATTTCGCGACTAAGGCACGACATAACAATCCCGACCGGGGCCCTTATATTCCCCACAAAATTCACTGGCCCGGCGCGAATCGGCAAAGCCGGGCACCCGGACCCGGTAGAAAACGCCCTTTTCGCCCAGATCGGCGGCCACGATGGCCGGCTCAGCCACCCGCGCAAAGGCAGCCGGAACGTCGCGGCGCCAGTTGCCGAGCGCCTTTTCAGCCTCCCCTGGGCTGCGGAAAGCCCCCAGTTGCACGATCTTGCCGCCGAGCGGTGCAGCCGCGGGGGGCAGAGATACCGACGTTGAGGCGTTGGGGACCGGCCGCGGGGATACCGGCGCCGGCGCCTGAAAGGCCGTCGGCGTACCACGCGCCGAACCGTAATTGAGATTGCGAGGCGTCAAAGCGAGCGGCGCCGACTTGGCCGGGGGTGCCACAAATGTTGTCGGGGCTGGCGCAGCTTCGGGCTCGGCCATCTCCTCGAAGGCGGGCTGCTCAACGGCCGGCCGGGCAAAAACCTGCTGGGAAGCGGGTTTCACGCGAAACACCAATGGCGACGCCCCGTCGGCGGCCATACTGACGCTGCTGCACAACCCCATACCGAGGGCCGCGCACAGCGCCCAGGCACCGCTCAAAAATCTGTTTGGATGCAGCTTATCCAGGTGACTGCTCCCCTAACCCATCTTTCGGTAGGCCGATTCGGACCGCGTCCGCTAGTTGAAACGGCATTGCGTTGCTTTCGTAGGCCCGCGCCCCGGACTAAACTACGGGCCATGGACACACCTATTCCCAACGATCTGAACTCGCTCTGGATGCCGTTCACGGCGAACCGCCAGTTCAAGGCCAAGCCGCGCCTGCTGGTCAGCGCCAAGGGTATGTATTACACGACAAATGACGGCCGCGAGCTGCTCGACGGCACCGCCGGGCTGTGGTGCGTCAATGCCGGCCACGGCCGCGCCGAAATTATCGCCGCGATCACCGCCCAAGCCGGCGAGATGGATTACGCGCCGCCCTTCCAGATGGGCCATCCCAAGGCGTTCGAGCTGGCAAGCCGCGTTGCCCAACTGATGCCCGGCGATCTCGACCACGTCTTCTTCGCCAATTCGGGATCGGAGGCGGTCGATACCGCACTCAAGATCGCGCTCAACTATCATGCACGCAAAGGCGACGTCGGACGGCGCAAACTGATTGGGCGCGCACGCGGCTATCACGGCGTCGGCTTCGGCGGCATCTCGGTCGGCGGCATCAGTCCCAACCGCAAGGCCTTCGGCGGACTGCTCGGCGAGATCGATCACCTGCCCCACACGCATAATCTGGAGAAGAACGCGTTCTCCAAGAACCAGCCGGAATGGGGCGCGCATCTTGCCGATGCGTTGGAAGATATCGTCGCGTTGCATGGGGCCGAAACCATCGCCGCCGTCATCGTCGAGCCGATGGCCGGATCGACAGGTGTGCTGGTGCCGCCCAAAGGCTATCTCGAGAAGCTCCGCGCCATTTGCGACAAGTACGGCATCTTGCTGATCTTTGACGAGGTCATCACCGCCTTCGGACGGCTCGGCGCCGCGACCGCCGCTGAACGCTTCGGCGTCACACCCGACATCATTACGCTTGCCAAGGGCATCACCAACGCCGCCGTGCCGATGGGTGCGGCTGTCGTGCGCAAACACATCTTCGATACGTTCATGAACGGCCCGGATGGCATCGAGCTGTTCCACGGCTATACCTATTCGGGCCACCCGCTCGCCTGCGCCGCCGGTCTCGCCACGCTCGACCTCTACCGCGATGACGATCTGTTCGCGCGCGCGCAGGGACTCGAAAGCTATTGGGCCGATGCGGCGCACAAGCTCAAGGCCCTGCCCAACGTCATCGACATCCGCACCATCGGCCTCGTCGCCGGCATTGAACTGTCGTCGCGCAGCGGCGCGGTCGGCGCGCGCGCGTACGATATCCTCGTCAAATGTTACGAGGCCGGCGCGTTGATCCGCGTCACCGGCGATATCATCGCGCTCTCGCCGCCGCTGATTATCGAGAAGGAACAAATCGACAGCTTGTTCGAGATCGTATCCGGAGCCATCAGAACGGCAAACTAAGCGCGGCATTCCGCCTTTTTCCGCATAGCGGAATGCCTAAGGGAATTTATCCATATCGCTTGTGGGCCGACAGACCGAACATAATAATAACGCCAACAGGAGGATCTTATGCACCTACGTAGCTTGGTACGTCCGTTCGCGCTCGCCGCAGCCGCAGCCGCTCTTTTCAGCCAAATTCCGGACGCCGCCGCGCAAAAGGTGAAGGACACGCTCCGCGTCGCCACGACGGAGCCGTTCAAGTTCGTGGACGGCTACTATTTTCCGACGCCGGAAGGCCGCTTCGTTACCGACGAAGTCTATGACTCACTCATCGGCTACGACGTCCGTAAGCGGGCTTTCACCCCGGCGCTCGCCAAATCCTGGAAGCGTATCGATGATACGACCCTCGAATTCGAACTGCGTGACGACGTCAAATTCCACAACGGCAACAAGTTCGGCCCGGACGACGTCGTCTACATCGCCAATTGGCTGCTCGATCCCAACACCAAGCTGCCGTTCCCGTCGCGCTTCCGCTTCCTGAAGTCGGTCGAGAAGACCGGACCCAACACGGTGCGCTTCCAGTCGAAGGAGGTTTACGCGCTCGACCTCGCGTTCATCTCGCTCAACATGTGGATTCTCGACTCCTCGCTGCACAAGCCGCTCGAGGACAAGCAGATCTACGGCCGCCGCTCGCCGGTCGGCACCGGCCCGATGAAGCTGCAAAGCTTCACCGCCGACGGCAACGTCATCGTCGAACGCAACGAGGACTACAACATCGGTGAAAAAGCGCCGATCAAGACCTTGCGCATGCTGCCGATCCCGGAAGCCCAGACGCAGATCGCGCAAATGTTGACCGACGGCATCGACGTGATGCGGGCACCTCAGCCCGACCAACTCAAAGAGCTGGTGGCCAATCCGAAGTTCAAGACGCTCGCCACCAACGATCTGACCATGGCCAGCTTCACACTCGATTCCATCAACCGTTCGGGCGAAGCGGAATTCTTCAAGGATGCGCGCGTGCGCCGTGCCGTCGCCATGGCCATCGACCGCAAGGGCCTGGTTAAGGAATTCATGGTCAAAGGTGCCACCGCCGACGACGGGTTGTGCTTCCGTGAAATGATCGGCTGCGACTATACGGTCAACGCGCCGGCCTACGATCCCGAAAGCGCGAAAAAGCTTCTGGCAGAAGCCGGCTGGAAAGACGGCTTCCCCCTCAAGATCTTCACGCGCCCGCCGATGACCGACGTCACCATCGCGGTCGCCGGCATGCTGCGCCAAGTCGGCATCAAGGCCGAAGTCGCCGATATGCCGCTCAGCGTCTATCGCAAGATGCGCGATGAAGGCAAAGTCGTCGCGCGCATCGGCGAAAGCCCGTACGGCGATATCCCGGACGCCGGCACCATCCTCGATCGTTGGTTTGGCGTCGACTTGCGCGACTATTGGCGCGATGAAGATATCAATAACTGGATGGCCGCGACCGAGCGCACCCACGATGTCAACAAGCGCACGGAATACTTCCGCAACATCTTCAACCGCATCAACGAGCGCTCCTACATCATTCCGATCACCAGCGTTCCGATCAGCTGGGTGTATCAAAAGGACCTCAACGCGCGTGAGGACAGAGGCACCACTGGCCTGACCTTCCGCGACTTTACCTGGGCGAAGTAACCGCGCCATGGTGAGCGTCGAACGCCTCGCGCATGTTGTTCTCAACGTGCGCGACGTTCGCGCCGCCAAGGCGTTCTACATGACGGTGCTCGGCCTCAAAGTCGCGAATGAGAACATCGCGCGCGGCATGGTCTTCCTGTCCACCGGCGCCGATCATCATCAGCTTGCGTTGTTCGAACGCGCCAGCGGGCCAACACCGGATGCGACCCAGCCCGGCCTGATCCATATGGCGTGGCGCGTTGCCGATTTCACGGCACTCCAAGCCGCGCATCGCGAGCTTAAAGCCGCCGGCATCGCTATCGAGTCCACCATCCGTCACGCCATGACGCATAGCCTGTATGTGCGCGATCCGGATGGCCATCTGGTCGAACTCTATAGCGACCGCTGGGAGAATGGCTTCAACATCTTCTCCAGCATGCCGAACCAGAACGATCCCATCGACTTGGAAACCGGCGAGCTGGTGTCGTGACCATGGAACGCAGCGAGGAAGATCTAGCGCTGCCCGCCTGCCCCTGTACCGGACTGACCATCCGCCAGGTCGAAACCGCCATCGCCGACGGTGCGCGCTCCACCGAAGAGGTTTTTGAGCGCTGCAACGAGATCGTCTATTGCTCGCAATGCATGGTCCGGATCGACGACATGGTGTTCGCGGCCCTGCGGCGCGCGCGCGACGCCGCCGCCTCTTGAAAACTCATCCGCCTGGAACAAATCGGATTCGGCGGCATTTATCCTCTAGAACAATCCCGATCGCGCGGAGGCGCGTCACATGCGCAACCTAATCATGATCATGGCGGCGGCCATTGCCTTGGGTGCCTGCACGATGGCGGAAAACCCGAACGTCGCGGCCGCGCGCAGCGTTTGCGCCACCGCCTACGCCGATCCGCAACTTGATCCCATCCGGGCGCGCATCCCGTTCGGCGACAATCAGGCCGGCATGGCGACGATGACCCAGCTCGCGGATACGTCCAAACCCAACGCCGTCGAACGCGCCATGCTGCAGCAATATGATGCCGCCAACCGCCGCTGCTGGGATGCCTGGGACCGGGTCGGCACGTCGCCCTATATCCAGCAGGGCCGCTCCTCCGTCGCCACAGCGCTCGCCGAGCTGTATTCCGGCACCGGCACCTTCGGCGATTTCAACCGCAAGCGCGCCAACGCGCTCGCCGAGATGAACGCGCGCCAGCGCGAAGCCGACGAACGCCAGCGCGCGGCGGCCTACTATAACCGGCCGATGTTCTGCGACTCGTTCGGCAGCCCCGGCTTCCGGACACTTCATTGTTTCTAAGCTAACGCTTAGAGGGGCATTGCTTCTGATATAGCGGGGCGCGACACTTCGCCTCGTCAGAGCCGGAGACGCCGATGCCTTACATTCCCTATACCCGCCTGAGCCATGTCGGCATCACGGTGCGCGACCTCAACCGCATGGTGGCGTTCTACCGCCGCGTCCTCGGCTTCATGCTGTCCGACCGGGGGCATGCGCCGCGCGGCGACGGCGAATACGCGTTCCTGTCGCGCGACCCCAACGAACATCACCAGATCGTGCTGCGCACCGGCCGCCCCGAGGGCGTGCCGTCGCAGATCGTGCAGTTGTCGCTCGAACTCGGCAGCCTCGCCGATCTACGCGCCATGCACGACATCCTGCGCGCCGACAACGAGGTCACCGACATCCAGACGCGCGCGCACGGCATCGCCTGGAGCATGTATTTCAAGGACCCCGAAGAAAACATTGTCGAGACCTTCGTGTCTTCGCCGTGGTACGTGCCCGCACCCTCGGCCGTGCCGTTCGATTTCACCATGAGCGATCAGGAGATTTTCGAGAACGTGCGCGACGCGGTGAAGACGCGCCCGGGCTACAAAGCCTATCAGGAGTGGAAGGACGAAGCGGCGCTGCGCATGCTCGACGCTGGCGTCTGGCCCGGACCAAAAAACTAGACAATA
>CANIGJ010000018.1 GCA_947467145.1 Rhodospirillaceae bacterium
CAAAATCTCTGCTTTTTGAGCCGGAGCGCATTGGCGATCACCGAGACCGACGACAGGCTCATGGCGGCACTCGCGATCATCGGCGACAGCAACAGGCCGAAGGCCGGATACAGCACCCCGGCCGCGACCGGCACGCCGAGCGCGTGAGCGAGCTTGGGTTCGGGGCCGAAGTAGGCCCACACGATGCAGGTGACGATTGCCGCCAACAGAACCGCCGGCACGAACCACGCCGAAACCTTATCGACGAGGCGCTGCACCGGCGCCTGGCTGCGTTGCGCCTCTGCCACCAAGGTCACGATGCGGGCCAGCAGGGTCGCGTTGCCGACGCGCTCGGCGCTCATGATGAAGCCGCCGTCTTGCGAAAGCGTACCGCCGGTCACCTTGTCGCCGAGCTTTTTCGCGACGGGCAGCGACTCGCCCGTGATCATGGATTCGTCGATCGTGGCCGTACCTTCGACGATCGCGCCGTCCACCGGCACATGATCGCCCGGCCGGACGCGCAGGCGGTCGCCCTTGATGACTTGATCGAGCGGCACGTCGCTGTCCGATCCATCGGCTCCGACGCGCCGTGCGGTTTTAGGGGCGAGGTCGAGCAGCGCCCGGATCGCGCCGCTGGTCGCCGCGCGCGCCCTCAGTTCCAGCACTTGGCCGAGCAGGACGAGTGTCGTGATCACGGCCGCCGCTTCGAAATAGACGCCGACCTCGCCGTGATGGTTCTGGAACGCGGGCGGAAACAGATCGGGCCAGAGCGTCGCGATGACACTGAAGACATAGGCGACGCCGACACCGATGCCGATCAGGGTGAACATATTCGGGCTGCGATGTTTGATCGACGCCCAAGCACGCTGGAAGAACGGCCACGCGCCCCACATCACGACCGGTGTCGCGAGCGCGGCTTGATACCAGATCGTGCCGGCGATCTCGCCCATTGCCATGACGAGCGTCGGAACGGACAGAACCAGCGAAATCCAGAAGCGCCGCTGCATGTCGCGGAGTTCGCCGTCATCCTCCGCCCCTGCCGCCAAGGGATCGAGCGGTTCGAGCGCCATGCCGCATTTCGGGCAGGACCCCGGGCCGACCTGCTTTACCTCTGGGTGCATCCGGCAGGTATAGATCGCGCCCGGCTTTACGGCCGGCGCTACATGCTCGTGCTTGTGCAGGTATGTGTCGGGCGACGCGGCGAACTTGTCCTTACATTTCGGATTGCAGAAGAAGTAGTCGGCGCCGTCATGAACCAAGATGTGCTTTGCCGTTGCCTTGGTGACCTTCATGCCGCAGACCGGATCGGTCGCTTTGGTATAGGTCTCGGGTGCTGCCTCGAACTTCGCTTTGCATTTGGGGCCGCAGAAAAAATAGTCGATGCCGTCGTGGCTATGACGGTGTTTGGCGGTGTCGGTTTCGACGGTCATCCCGCAGACGGGATCTTTGACGTTCATGACGGCTCTCAAACAAAAGGCGGCGATTTCGACTTGAAGTCATATACCCTAGGGGGGTATGGTATCAAGCATGGAAACCGCACTTAAAAAATCCAGTGCCTCGCGCCTCGGCCGCATCGAAGGCCAGGTGCGCGGTGTCGCCCGCATGATCGATGAGGACCGTTACTGCATCGACGTGTTGACCCAGATCCGCGCTATCCAGGCCGCGCTCAATAAGGTGGAGCAGGAAATCCTGCGCGAACATCTCAATCACTGCGTCGCCCACGCCTTCCATTCCGGCGACGACAACGAAAAGCTGCGCATGGTCGATGAGATCATCGACGTGCTCGAGCATCGCGGCCGCTAATCGAAAATCGGAGGACAATTATGAACACGAAGACTTTGGCCCTCGCGGCCGCGCTGATCGCCCTGCCCGCTTTGGCGTTCGCACAGATGGATCACAACAACCACGGTGCGCCCAAGGCCGACGCCGCCTCGACCAAGGCTTACGGCGACGCCAACGCCAAGATGCACAAGGACATGGACATCACATTCAGCGGCAATGCCGACGTCGATTTCATCCGTGGCATGATCCCGCATCATCAGGGCGCGGTGGATATGGCCAAGGTCGTTCTGCAATACGGCAAGGACCCTGAGGTAAAGAAGCTCGCGACCGGCATCATCGCGGACCAGGAGAAGGAAATCGCCTGGATGACCGACTGGCTCACGAAGAACGCGAAATAAGGCCAAATCTCGCGGAATCCTTGACGCTTGCGCCCTGGGGCGGCACTTTGCCGCACCCCATCGGGACGTTAAGGTATAGCCATGCTTCTGCTGATCGATAACTACGACAGCTTCACCTACAACCTCTGGCACTATTTCAGTGAGATGGGGGTCGAGGTCGAGGTCGCGCGCAATGACGCGCTGACGGTCGGCGAAGCCATGGCCAAACGGCCCGAGGCCATCATCATCTCGCCCGGCCCCTGCGATCCAGACAAGGCCGGCATCTGCCTCGATTTGATCGCCGAAGCCACCGGCAAGATACCGCTGTTCGGCGTGTGCCTGGGCTTCCAGGCCATCGGTCAGTCCTTGGGCATTCCGGTCGTGCGGGCGCCGCAGCCGATGCACGGCAAGCTCTCGTCGATGAAGCATACCGGGACCGGCATCTTCAAAGGCATTCCCAACCCGTTCAAGGCGACGCGGTACCATTCGCTGATGCTCGAACGTATTGCCGATTGGCCGACCGATCTGGAAATCACCTGCGAGACCGAAGACGGCATCGTGATGGGTATCCAGCACCGCAAACATGCCATCTCGGCCGTGCTGTTCCATCCGGAAAGCATCGCGTCGGAACACGGCCACACCATGATCGGTAATTTCCTCGATATGGCGAATTGTAAGCGTCGGAAAGCAGCATGACCGAGCTTGCCGATATGAAGGCCCTGCTCGGCATTGTCGCCAAGGGCGAGACCCTGAGCGAAGAGCAGGCCGAAGCCGCCTTCAACATCATCATGTCAGGCGATGCGACGCCGGCACAGATCGGCGGCTTCCTGATGGCCCTGCGCGTGCGCGGCGAAACGGTGCCCGAGATCACGGGCGCGGCGCGCGCCATGCGCGCCAAGTGCTCCTACGTTGCCGCTCCCAAGGGTGCCATGGATATCGTCGGTACCGGCGGTGACGCCACCGGCACCTATAATATCTCGACCGGCGCGGCCATCGTGACCGCGGCCTGCGGCGTGCCGATCGCCAAACACGGCAATCGGGCGCTGTCGTCCAAATCGGGCGCGGCCGATGCGCTGACGTCGCTCGGCATCAACCTCGATGCGCCCTTCCCCGTGATCGAAAAATCGATCGCCGAGGCCAAGATCGGCTTCCTGATGGCGCCACGCCATCATAGCGCCATGCGCCATGTCGGCCCGGCGCGCGTCGAACTGGCTACCCGCACGGTATTCAATCTGTTGGGTCCGATCTGCAATCCCGCCGGTGTGGCGCGCCAATTGACCGGCGTGTTCGCCCGCGAATGGGTGCAGCCGGTCGCTGAAACCTTGGGCCGTCTCGGCAGCGAAGCCGCCTGGGTGGTACACGGCTCCGACGGTTCGGACGAAATCACCACGACCGGCACGACCTATGTGTCCGAGTTGAAGAACGGCAAGGTCACGAATTTCGAGATCACGCCCGAAGACGCCGGCTTGGCGCGCGTGCAGCCCGCTGACCTTAAAGGCGGCGATGCGGATCATAACGCGGCGGCCATCCACAAGATGCTGGCCGGCGAGAAAGGCCCCTATCGCGATGTTGTGCTGATGAACGCTGCGGCCGCGCTCATCGTCGCCGGCAAGGCCACCGACCTGAAGGACGGCGTACGCATCGCTGGCGACGCCATTGCGCTGGGTGCCGCGCGCAAAACGCTTGAGGTCATGGTCGCGATCTCGCGCGAGGATGCGCCATGAGCGACGTGTTGGAAAAGATCAACGCCGACAAGCTCGCCTTCGTTGCCGCGCGCAAGCGCAAGATAGGCGAATGCGCGCTGATGGAAACCGCGATCATGCAGTCGCCGGTACGCGGTTTCGCCAAATCCCTTGAGCGCGCCTCAGCCAGTGGCTTCGGCCTGATCGCCGAGATCAAGAAAGCCTCGCCGTCCGGCGGTATGATCCGCCCGGAATTTGATCCACCGGCGCTGGCTCAGGCTTATGAGCGCGGCGGTGCGGCGTGCCTGTCGATCCTAACCGACGAGCCTTATTTCCAAGGCGAAGATGCGCATCTGATCGCGGCGCGCGCGGCATGCACGCTGCCGGTGCTGCGCAAGGACTTTATGCTGGAGCCCTATCAGATCATCGAAGCGCGTGCGATCGGCGCCGATTGCATCCTGATCATCATGGCCTCGTTGGATGACAAGCGCGCGGGCGAGCTTAAGGCCGCCGCCGAAGGGCTCGGCATGGATGTGATGATCGAAGTCCACAACGCCGAGGAACTCGAGCGCGCGCTCAAGCTCAATCCCAAGCTGCTCGGTATCAACAACCGTAACCTCAAGACCCTGGTCACCGATCTTGCGACCACCGAAGCCTTGTCGGCGATGGTGCCGAAAGACGCGATGATGGTCTGCGAGTCGGGCCTCAAGACTCACGCCGATCTGCAACGCATGGCGAAGGTCGGCGCGCGCTGCTTCCTGGTCGGCGAGTCGCTGATGCGCCAAGCCGACGTCGAACAAGCGACCAAAAACTTCCTGCTGGGCACGAAGGTTTCCGCGTGAGCGGCCTCACCCACATCGACGAGGCGGGCAATGCCGTCATGGTCGATGTGTCGGCCAAGGACGTGACCGAACGCATTGCGACCGCCAAAGGCAGCGTGTTGATGGAGCCCGCGACCCTCGCCTTGATCCAGAACCGCGGCGTGAAAAAAGGCGACGTGCTGTCGATCGCACAGCTGGCCGGCATCATGGGCGCCAAGAAAACGCCAGACCTGATCCCGTTGTGCCATCCACTCAGTCTTTCCTCCGTCACGGTCGAACTCACCTGCGACGCCGCGCGCAACGCCGTCGATATCACGGCGACCTGCAAGCTTGCCGGCCGTACGGGCGTGGAGATGGAAGCATTGACCGCTGTGTCGGTCGCGGCCCTCACGGTCTACGACATGTGCAAGGCCGTCGATCGCGCCATGCGCATCGCCGATATCCGCCTCGTGCATAAATCGGGCGGCAAGTCCGGCACGTTTGAGGCCAAGTGATGGACGCCCCGCGCCCGCGCATGATCCCGGTCGCCGAAGCGCAAGCCAATGTGCTGAACGGTGTGACGCGCTTGGCGTCAGAAGATGTCAGCGTCGCCGAATCGTTCGGGCGCATCCTGGCCGAGGATGTCGCCTCGCGCATGACTCAGCCGCCCGTCGCGGTGTCGTCGATGGACGGTTACGCGGTGCGTTCGGCCGATGTCGCCAACGTTCCCTCCGGTCTCAAACTTATTGGGGAATCATCGGCCGGGCGCGGCTTCACCGGCAAGATGGGCCCGGGCGAAACCGTCCGCATTTTCACCGGCGCGCCGATTCCTGAGGGCGCCGACGCCATCGTCATTCAGGAAGATACCGACGTTGCTGGCACGCAGATCACGATGAAAGAATCGTCCGGCGCAGGACGCTATGTACGTCCCGCCGGATTGGATTTCGCTGCAGGTCAGGTGCTGCTCAAAGCCGGCAAGCGGATCAATTCGCGCGATGTGGCGCTGATCGCCGGCATGAACGTTCCCTGGGTGAAGGTGACGCGCCGCCCGCGCGTCGCCATCCTGTCGACCGGTAACGAACTCGTCATGCCGGGCGATCCGATGGGCGCGCATCAGATCATCTCGTCAAATTCGCTGGGCTTGGCCGCGTTTGTGGCGGCAGCCGGCGGCAGCGCGGTCAATCTCGGTATCGCCATCGATGAGCCGGGTGCGTTGCGCGACAAGCTCGCCGGCATTCGCGGCATGGATATGCTGGTCACCATCGGCGGCGCCAGCGTCGGCGATTACGACCTCGTCAAACAGGTCGCGGGCGCCGAAGGTCTGGATATCAATTTCAGCCAGGTCGCGATGCGCCCTGGCAAGCCGCTGATCTTCGGCAAAATTCATGGCGTGCCGATGCTCGGCCTGCCCGGCAATCCGGTCTCGGCCGGTGTCTGCGCCACGCTTTATCTGAAACCCGCCATCGACGTGATGCTGGGCGCCAAAACGGCCGCGAACGCGGGCACCGTCGCCGAAACCGCCGTGCTCGGCGCGGACGTGCCGGAGAACGATCGCCGCCAGGATTATCTGCGCTCGAAACTCGAGCTTTCGGCCGCTGGCGAGCTTACTGCGACGCCGTTCGCCAAGCAGGATTCCTCCATGCTGGCGTTCTTCGCCCAGGCCGATTGTCTGGTGGTGCGCGCGCCCAACGCGCCCGCGCTCAAAAAAGGCGAGCGCGTGCCCGTCGTGCGGCTCGATCCGGGCGCTTAAGCCGGACGCAAAAAGAGTCTAAGCGACCCGCATACTGGTGCTGGTCTGGCTGCGCCGCTGGCGCGTGCTTTCCTCGATACCAAGCGCCGCGATCAACGCGAGCTCCTCGGTGCGGTAGCTGCCGAGCATTGTGAGGGTCTGGGTGTCGAAGATCACCCACTTCTGGGTCGTGTGCTGATATTGCACCGTGTAACGCATTCTGCTCACCACGATATGTTTGTTATTAGGACGAATACGTTAGCGTTCGAGTGGTTACCATTTCGTTGACCCCGGAGTGGCATGATTCGCGCTCCTTTTCAAAGTCTTAGGCGTCCTCAAGCGGCTTGCAATTCAGTCTTCGACCCGAAAGCCGATTTTCAGCCGCACCTGGTAATGGGCGACTTCGTTGTTCACGATCTGACCGCGTGTTTCGACGACCTCGAACCAATCGAGATGCCGCACGGTTTTCGACGCCCGATCGACGGCGTTGTCGATCGCATCTTCGACCGTTTCCGTCGACGATCCGACCAGCTCAATCACCCGATAGACATGGTCGTTCATGGCGTTCTCCTTGCAGCTCAGACTCGATTGCGGCGCGAACATTCCCGGCGATGAAGACATGCACGGGATGCTTATCCGGTCACGATAAAGCTACCGGCGTATCGGTTGGTTCCCCCACGAAGTGAGCGAGACTGCAAAGGTTGATTAGGTGCGGATCGCGTCATCAGTGAGAGCATGGGAAGGCCCTCGGACGTGTTGCGGGGGGCTTTCATTGGGCGGCCATTCCCGCGTCTCGGCAGCGCCTGTGGAAAACCCTCTTGACGCTCGAAAAGAACCAAACTAGAACATGCGTGATTGTTTTTGTTTTGTTCTATATCTAGTGGCTCGCCGCTAGGGAAATGGAGCCTGGGATGTTGACCAAGAAGCAGTATGAATTGCTGCTGTTCATTGACCGCCGTCTGAAAGAAGGCGGCGTTTCGCCCTCTTTCGACGAAATGAAGGATGCCCTCGATCTTAAATCGAAATCCGGCATCCATCGCCTGATTACAGGCCTGGAGGAACGCGGCTTCATCCGCCGCCTCGCCCACAAGGCGCGCGCCCTCGAAGTCCTGAAATTGCCCGAGAACCTGCAAGACGCCGCCGCCCCCGCTGCCAAGCCGGGCCTCGGCGCCAATGTGGTGCGCGGCGCGTTCGATCGCCGCCCCCGCGCGGTTGCCGCCAACGATGCGACCGAGCTGCCGCTGCTCGGTAAAATCGCCGCCGGTACACCGATCGAAGCCTTGCGCGATCATTCGCAGTCGATCCCGATCCCGCCCGATATGATCGGCCGGGGCGAACATTACGCCCTGACCATCGAGGGCGACTCGATGATCGACGACGGTATCTTCGACGGCGACACGGTCGTCATCCAGCGCTGCGACACGGCCGAAAACGGTGCCATCGTTGTGGCCTTGGTCGACAATGCCGAAGCGACCTTGAAGCACATCCGCCGCAAGGGTGACTCCATCGCGCTCGAGCCGGCGAACAAAGCCTACGAGACGCGCATCTTCGGCCCGGATCGGGTCAAGGTGCAGGGCCGTCTCGTCGGACTGCTGCGCAAGTATTGATCTCACGGCACTGCCGTTGAGTGAGCCCTGGGCGAACCCCCATTCGCCCAGGGTTTTTCTTTATGGGATGTCCGTATCGGGTGCCACGATAGGCACTTCGGCTTCGGACTCCTCATCCTCAGCCGGCGTTTGCGCGCGCACGGTTCGGCTGGCGCCAGGACGGATCACCCAGGGCCGAACCCCACGCGCGCCATTGACGCTTTCGATCCGCACCTTATCGCCATCGATCCAGATCGCATGCGTGCCGTTGCGCCATAGATCGAAGCGATCGACCAGCACGCGCGCGCTGGCGCAGCGCCGTCCGGGCACGGGAACCGCGCTCACCACAATCGATGCGGTGCGGCAATCGTCGAGCAGTGCGGCACGGTCGGTGACGAAGGACACGGTTTGTCCCTTGGCCCGCCAGATGCACCCGCTCTCGTCGCAGCGTAGATCGTGCGCGGCGGCGTTGACGCCATGTCCTTCACCTGGGCGCGGGAACGTCTCCTCCTCGCCGGCGTCGTAGCCGGCGCGGCGCAGCCAGATATCGCGTTCGAACCGCGCCGTGCCGCGTGACGACACCAGCATCCGTCCTTCATGGCCGGCGACCGCGAACAAGCGCGCGCCGCCATCGGCGATGATGTCAGGTCGACTCGCGTTGGCGGCGATGACGAGTCCGATGGCGATGCCGGCAAGGCCGAGGCTGCGCCAGGAGCGCCGCCATAGACAGATCCACAAACCGCCGAGGACCATGGCGAGAAGCGCCGACGACGGCATCGCCGCGATGGTGGTCACCGCCCAATCCTGCGCCGCGATCTTGGCCGCCGCTTCATTGATCGCCGCGATCCCCCAGCCCATGGGCACGAGGCCGAGATCCTCGAGCCCGAACGGCATCAGCACCATGCCGATGACGGCGGCCGGCATCACCCAGACGCTGGAGAGCGGCACCGCAATCAGATTGCCGAGCAACCCGTAGAGTGCAACGCGATTGAAGTGATAGACGGAGAACGGTGCAGTCGCGATGGTCGCGATTACGGTGGTCAATGCGACGGCGCCGACATAAAGCGCGATGCGCCGCGTGAGTCCCTTATCGCGGCCGCGCGAGAACGCCGATCCCCACACTTCATAGGCGGCGATCAGGGCCACGACCGCGGCGAACGACATTTGGAAGCTCGCGTTCAACAAGGCTTCGGGCTGAAACGCGAGGATGATAGTCGCGGCAATCGCGACGAAGCGCATCGAGATACCTTGCCGATCGAAGATCATCGCGGCCAGCACCAGACCCATCATAAGGAAAGAGCGTTGTGTCGGCACGGTCGATCCGGCCAGCAAGGTGTAAAACAAAGCACCCGCGATGGCGACGACTGCGGCCCACTTCTTGATCGGATAATGCAGCGCGATAGGCGGGATCAGCGCCAAGCCGGCACGCACAATCGCGAACAGTAATCCCGCGACCAGGCCGATATGCATCCCCGAGATCGATAACAGATGATAGATGCCGGAATTGCGATAGGCTTCGTTGACCTCCTCCGGAATCGCACCGCGATCGCCGGTGATCAGTGCGGCGGCGACCGCACCCGCTGTGCCGCCGATGGATTCGCGAATGCGCGTGGTCAGACGTTCGCGAAAGCCTTCCCAACGATGCGCGAGGGTGAGCTGGTTGTCGGCCTCGGCCAGCAGGCGCGCGCGGCCAAGCGCGAAACCGGTCGCGCCGATCTCTTGAAAATAATAATGGAACTGAAAATCGTAGGCGCCGGGCATGGCGGGCGGCGGCGGCGGTGCCAGACGCGCGCGCACCTGCAGCCAGGCGCCGGGCAAGAGATCGGGCATCTTGTTGCGCAGCCGCAAGCGAATGCGCTCCGGCGTCGCGGGCGGCTCGAGTGACGAGATGCGCACCTTGTCGAGCAGGACGCGCGTGCCGTCCGGCAGTTGCTCCACGCTGGCCACCCGCCCGGCCACCGTCGCGGTCGTAATCACGCGATCGAGTGCGACATGATCAGCGCCGAATGTGCTGAGCTGGGCGAGCATCAGGCCGCTCGCCACGACAGCGCCCGTAACGGCAGGCAGCAGTAGATATTCGAAACGCCGACCGACGATTGCCAACGCAATCGCGACCGCAAAGGCGAGCGGGCCGATCCAGCCCGGCGGTTCATTCAACAGTGAAAAATAGATGCCGATCCCGACGCCAAGTGCCACCGGCGTCCACAAAATCCAGCGCTCGCGTTCGGCGCCGAAACGCAAGATCAGCGCGGCCGCCGACGCTTTCGCGAAATTTGCCCAGATCCCTGCCAAGATCATGGTCCCCGTTTTGGGCCGCCCCGTTATTGACGTTGGGAAACAATAGCTTAGTTTAGCGCCATGGTCGTCACCCGTTTCGCTCCCTCTCCCACCGGCTTCCTCCATATCGGCGGCGCCCGCACCGCGTTGTTCAACTGGCTGTTCGCCAAACATCATGGTGGCCAATTCCTGCTGCGCATCGAGGATACCGATCGCGCGCGCTCTACCCAGGCGGCGGTCGATGCCATCTTTGGCGGCCTCTCATGGCTTGGCCTGACCTGGGACGGCGAGGCCGTATCGCAATTCGAACGCCGTGGCCGTCACGCCGAGGTCGCGCACAAGCTGTTGGCCGAGGGCAAAGCCTATAAGTGCTACTGCACGCCCGAAGAACTCGCCGAGATGCGCGAAGAAGCCAAGCGCACCGGGCGGCCCACCATGTATGACGGGCGCTGGCGCGATCGCGATCCGTCCGAGGCACCCGCGGGTATCGATCCGGTCATCCGCTTCAAGGCCCCGCGCGGCAACTCGACCGTCATCCAAGACAAGATCCAGGGCCCGGTCGAGGTTGCCAACGACCAACTCGACGACATGGTCCTGCTACGCGCCGACGGAACGCCGACCTATATGCTGGCCGTCGTCGTCGACGATCACGACATGGCCGTCACCCATGTCATCCGCGGCGACGACCATCTGACCAATACCTTCCGCCAGGCGCAGCTGTATCTCGCGGCCGGCTGGGACCTGCCCACCTTCGGGCATCTGCCGCTGCTGCACGGTAGCGACGGGGCGAAATTGTCGAAACGCCACGGCGCCCAGAATGTCGAAGAATACCGCGACATGGGCTTCCTGCCCGAAGCGGTGTGCAATTACATCCTGCGGCTCGGCTGGGGCCATGGTGACGATGAGATCATCAGCCGCGAACAGGCCATCGAATGGTTCGATCTGGATGCCGTCGGCCGCGCGCCGTCGCGCCTGGATCGCGACAAGCTGGCCAGTCTTAACCACCACTATATGCGTCAGACGGCACCCCAGCGCCTCGCCGAACTGACCCTGCCCGAGCTGGCCAAACGCGTCCCGACCGGCGTCGCAGCCGAGACCGAACAGCGTATCATCACGGGTATGAATGGGCTAACAGAGCGCTCGAAAACAATATTAGAACTTGCTGAAAATGCTGAGTTTTATGCGCTGCAAAGACCGATTCCGATCAATGAAAAAGGTCGGAAACTGCTTGACGGCGAAGCCCGTCGCGTAGTCGAATCGTTACGGTCTGCATTGGCGCAGATTTCCGACTGGACGCAAGGGGTTATCGAGGAAACGGTCCGCCAGGTCGCGACGGACCTCAACGTGAAGCTAGGCTCGGTCGCCCAACCGCTCCGCGCCGCCCTCACCGGCTCCGATAAGTCTCCCGGTATCTTCGAGGTCGTGGAAGTCCTCGGTCGGAACGAAACGCTGGGGCGGATCGACGACGCACTCGCCGCGTCGTGATCTGGAATACGTCTGGTGCGTAACTTGACAGGACACTTGTCAAATCGTTAATGCCGCCAGAAGGTTAGCAGTCATCAGTACTGGGGGTTCAGGCCATGGCAGAAGCAAAGAAGGGTAATCAGCAGACCGTCACTCTGCTCGATAACGAAAGCGGCAAGAAATACGATCTGCCGGTCATTCCGGGCAGCACTGGACCCAAGGTCATCGACGTGCGGCGCCTCTACGGCGACACCGGCTATTTCACCTACGACCCGGGCTTCACCTCCACCGGTTCTTGCGAATCCGCTATCACCTATATCGACGGCGACGAAGGCATCCTGCTCTATCGCGGCTATCGCATTCAGGATCTGGCCGAACACTCCGATTACATGGAGACCTGTTACCTGCTGCTGAACGGCGACCTGCCGAACACCGAGCAGAAAACCAAGTTCGTGCACGACGTGACCTATCACACGATGCTGCAGGAACAGATCAACAGCTTCTACAGCGGCTTCCGTCGCGACTCGCATCCGATGGCGGTCATGTGCGGCGTGGTCGGCGGCTTGGCGGCCTTCTATCACGACAGCCTGGACATCACGAATGCGCGTCATCGTGAGATCGCGTCCTACCGCCTTATCGCCAAGATGCCGACGATCGCGGCGCAGGCCTACAAATATTCGGTTGGCCAGCCGTTCGTCTATCCGCAGAACGATCTCGGCTTCGCCGAAAACTTCCTGCACATGATGTTCGCCACGCCGGCCGAGAAGTACAAGGTCAGCCCGACGATGGCGAAAGCCATGGATCGCATCCTGATCCTGCATGCCGACCATGAGCAGAATGCTTCGACCTCGACGGTCCGCCTCGCCGGCTCGTCGGGCGCCAACCCGTTCGCCTGCATCGCGGCCGGCATCGCCTCGCTGTGGGGCCCGGCACACGGTGGCGCCAACGAAGCCGTGCTCGATATGCTCAACCAGATCGGCGACAAAAAGAACATCAACGAGTACATCAAGAAGGCGAAGGACAAGGATGACTCGTTCCGCCTGATGGGCTTCGGTCACCGCGTCTACAAGAACTTCGATCCGCGCGCGAAGGTCATGCAGCAGACCTGCCACGAGGTTCTGGGCGAACTCGGCATCAAGAACGAACCGCTGCTCGAACTCGCCATGGAACTCGAACGGATCGCGCTCGAGGACGATTATTTCGTCGAGCGTAAGCTGTACCCGAACGTCGACTTCTATTCGGGCATCATCTTCCGTGCGATGGGCATCCCGACCAGCATGTTCACGGCGCTGTTCGCCGTGGCGCGCACCGTCGGCTGGATCTCGCAGTGGAATGAGATGATCGAAGATCCGCAGATGAAGATCGGCCGTCCACGCCAGCTCTACACCGGCGCGACGGAACGCGATTACGTCCCGGAAGCCAAACGCAAGGCGAAGTAAGCAAACTGCGATCGAATGAACCAAAAAGGCCGGTCTTAGGACCGGCCTTTTTTCATGGTGCGCAGTACGACCTGAGCTGCCGCGTGCGACGGCGCGATGCCATCGCGGCTCAGCAACGCCAGCGCATCGCCGAGCTGACGGCGTTGCCGGCCGACAGCGTCGGCATCGCTCAACAGCTTGCTGGCTGCGTCGGCGATCCATTCAGGACGGCAATTCTCGAGGATCAATTCCGGCACCGCTTCTTCGTCGAGCAGGATGTTCACCAGATTGACGTACTTGGATTTGACGAGCTTGCGCGCGAGCCAAGACGTCACCGGATTGAACTTGTAGATGATGACGTTGGGAATGCGCGCCATGGCAAGTTCCAGCGCCACCGTGCCCGAGGCCGCAATCGCGACATTCGAGGCTGCGAAGGCATCGAACTTTTCGGCCTCGCCCGTCACGACAATCGGCTGACGGCGCCAGCCCTGGATGAGTTTGCGCACCCGCGCTTCCATGTGTGAAACGGTCGGCAGCACGTAGGCGAGATCGGGATAACGCTCGTCGAGCAATTCAGTCGTTTCACGCAAGATCGGCATCAAACGTTCGATCTCGCCCGCCCGGCTGCCCGGCAACAAGCACGCTACGCGCGCGTCCGAGCCAAGACCGTGCCGCGTGCGGAACGCCCAACCATCGGCTTGGGCGACAGCGCTTTCGAGAACCGGATGGCCGACGAAATCGGCCGCCAGTCCGACGCGGGTGAAATAGTCGGGCTCGAACGGCAGCAACGTCATGACGCCGTCCAGATAGCCCGCCATCTTGCGCGCGCGGCTGGCCTTCCACGCCCAGACCGAAGGTGCGACGTAATGTAGCAGGGGAATGGTCGCGTCCTTGGCCTTCACCTGGCGCGCGACGCGCAGGCCGAAATCGGGCGCGTCGATGGTCACCAGGATGGCCGGGCGGCTCGCCGCAATGTCGTCGACCGTTTCGCGGATATGCCGTAGTAGACGCGGCAGACGCGGCAGGACTTCCGCCAACCCCATGACCGCAAGGTCGGTGATCGGAAACCGGCTCGCGAGACCTTCGCGTTCCATCATCTCGCCGCCGATGCCGCGAAACTCGAGAGGCCCCGGATGTTCAGTCTTCAACGCGGCGATCAGCCGTGCGCCCAACCGGTCGCCGGACGGCTCACCAGCGATCAGATAAATCACAGGTGTTTTCTGGAGCGCGTCAGATGTCATCGGCCGCGATCCCGAAGAGGAACAGCCCCGCATCGTCGGCCAGACGGACGACCTCCGGCAGATCGAGCACCAGTGCATGGCCGGCTTCGATCGCGATGCCGCGCAAGCCGATCTCGGCGGCACGGCGCACCGTATCGGGGCCAATGGCGGGCAGATCGATGCGACGATCCTGCTGCGGCTTGCGCATTTTGACGAGCACGCCGCCTACCCCGCTCAGCAGTCCGGCGCTGCGCTTGAGCAATTCGTCAGTGCCCTTAGCGCTCTCCTGCGCGATCAGTCGCCCGCCCTGTACGATAACCGCCTGGCCGACATCGCGCCGTCCGAGATCGCGCGCCGCGCGCACACCTTCGGCGATATCGCGCTGCGCATCGGCATCGGGCTGAACGCGGCCGAGGGCGCCGACCGATGCCAACACGCTGTCCATGACTTCGTGAATGCCGCGCACATGAAATCCTTCGTCCTCGAGGACAGACGCCACGGCGCGCAACAATCCGTCGTCACCCGCGAAAAAACGCCGCCAGATACGCGCGAGAATGAGCCAGCCTTTGGCATCGAGGCGCAGATCGCGGATGCGCGGACGATGGATGCGTCCGACCATCACCAGATCGGCGGCACCTTCACGATGTAGGGCAGCCAGGATCGCGCCGGCAGCGCCGATGCGGAACCAATCGTGCGGTACATTCTGCACGGTCGCGGCATCGCAATGACCGTCGAGCGCCACCACGTAATGCGCGCGTCCGATTGCATTGCAATGTTCGATGAGCCGGGCCGGTAGAATGCCGCCGCCCGCAAGGATGCCGAGCTTAGGCGGCATCCTCGAGCAGGGGCTGGCAGATCGAGCGGCTGGAATCGCCACTCATAAATTGGACGATTTCCATGACCGGTTCGACGGTCGAAAAGAGATCGGCGACATCGGTCAAGCGTTCGGCCTGGGTGCCCTCCTGAGCGAAGATCAGGCGATAGGCGCGACGAAGATTATGGATAGTATCGCGCGAGAAATTGCGGCGCTTCAGTCCGACGAGGTTGAGCCCGGCGAGATGGGCGCGATTGCCGACTACGGAACCATAAGGAATGACATCGGATTCGACGCCGGACATGCCGCCGATCATCGCATGGCGCCCGATGCGTACGAATTGATGCACGGCTGACAGCCCGCCCAGAATGGCCCAATCGCCGATCTCGACATGGCCACCCAACGTGGCGCCGTTCACCAAGATAACGTGATCGCCGATGATGCAATCGTGCGCCACGTGTGCGCCGATCATCAGCAGGCAATTGTCGCCGATGCGGGTCAACATACCGCCGCCTTCGGTGCCCGGATTGACGGTGACGTGTTCGCGCAAGATCGTATTGCGGCCGATTTCGAGGCGCGACGGCTCGCCGTGATATTTCAGATCCTGCGGTTGATGCCCGACGGAGGCGAACGGGAAAATCATCGAATTCGCACCGATCTTGGTGCGCCCGGTCACCACGACATGGGACGAGAGTTTGACGCCGGCTTCGAGGACAACGTGCGGGCCGATCACGCAGTACGGACCGACAACCGCGCCATCGGCGATTTCAGCGCCTTTCTCGACGACGGCGGTGGGATGGATATCGGTCATTATGCTGCAATCATCGCAGTGAAGGTCGCTTCGGCGACGATCGCGCCATCAACCTTGGCCGTGCCGGTGAATTTCCACACGGCGCCCCGCTGCTGCTTTTTCTCGACATGCAGGCGGACGGTATCGCCCGGCCGTACGGGCTTGCGGAACCGCGCATCCTCAACCGACATGAAATAGACCTTACGATCCTTGTCCTGATCGCCCAGCGAATAACACACCAGCGCACCGGCGGTCTGAGCCAGCGCCTCGACGATCAAGACGCCCGGCATGATCGGCTCAGACGGGAAATGCCCTTGGAAGAACGGTTCGTTGACCGTGACGTTCTTGATACCCACGGCGCTCTCGTTCGGAACGATTTCCGTCAAGCGATCCAGGAACAAAAACGGATAGCGATGCGGGATCAAGCGCTTGATCTGCTCTACATCGAGCGTGGTCTGACTATCCGAGCGTGATTCGGAATCCATAACCTAACGACCTTCTTTCGATTTACGAAGTCTGCTCAAAAACGCCAAGTTGCGCCAGTGTTCGCGCGATTCCAACGCCGGCGTCCCGGTTACCGTCACCCCGGGAGGAATATCGTGGGTAACGCCCGCCTGCGCCGATATGCGCGCCCCGTCGCCGATGGTCAAATGCCCGATCAGTCCGGCCTGGCCGCCCATCATCACGTAATCGCCGACGCTCGTGCTGCCGGAAATCCCGACCTGACCGGTGATGAAACACCCTTTGCCGATGGTCACGTTATGCGCGATATGGACCAAATTATCAATCTTGGTACCCGCCCCGATCACCGTATCGGGCGCGGCCCCGCGGTCGATCGCCGTGTTGGCGCCGATTTCGACATCGTCATGCACTAGGACGCGGCCGAGCTGGGGCACTTTCGTATGCTGGGCACCCGGCGCAAACCCGAAGCCATCCTGACCGATCCGCACGCCCGGATGCAGCATGACCCGATTGGCGAGATCGCAATGGGTCAATGTGCAATTGGAGGCGATCCGGCAATCATCGCCGATCCGAACGCCGTCGCCGATCACTGTATTGGCGCCGATCGATGTTCCCGCACCCACCACGCAATGTTCGCCGATCACCGCGCCCGGCCCGATGGCGACGCCTTCGCCCAGCTTGCTGGTCGGCGCGACGGTCGCGGTTTTCGCGATCCCGCCGACCGGCGGACGGACAGGATAAAAGGCCTGAGCGATCAGCGCATAGCCGCGATACGGATTCTTGGTCACCAGCAGCATGGCGCTACGCGGCGCACGCTCGACGAGATCGGGTGCGACCAAGATCGCGCCGGCGCGCGATGCAGTGAAATCGGCGATGTAACGACGATTGTCGATGAAGCTGACGTCGGACCGGCCGGCCAACGACAGCGCCATGACATCCGTGAAAGATACCGTTGCATCGCCCGTCCCGCCGATCTCGGCGTCGGCGATACGAGCAAGATCCTTCAGACTGAACGGCCCCGCCTTATCGAAGAAACGGGCATCCGCCATGGCCTATTTCTTCTTGGTTTCCCCAGACTTCGCAGCCGCTTTACCGGCTTGCGGCGCGCCCGTCTGCGTCAGATTGGACGGGATCTTATAGGTGGGGGCATTCTTGTTCATGCGATCGAGCACGAACTTCGTGATGTCCAGGAAGTCGGCAACCGTCAGAACCTGACTGCGACGCAGGATCAGGGTGAATTGCTGTTCCTTGGTGATGTCGACGAGCGCCTTGTTGAGCTCGGTCGCGAACGCATTGCGGACATCCAGTCGGACCCGATTAAACTGATCGTTGCGCTCCTGCATGTTCTTCTGGAACGCCTGCTCGCGTTCACGGAACTTGCGGACCTCCTGCTCGAAAGCGTCGGGCGCCAGCAGAACCTTTTGGCGCTGCAGGTCGTCGTTGGTCTTGCGAAGCGCCGCTTCTTCTTGCTTGACCTCTTCGGACAGCTTGTTGCGAAGCGCGTTGATCTGCGCAGTGATGTCCTTGTTCATCAAGGAGTCGCGCTCAAGCACTTCCACGTCGACAACACCGAATTTGACCAGACGCGAGGTGTCCGGCTGCTGGCTCAACGCCGGGCCGGCGGAAACCATCAAGCCCCAACCGAGTGCCAGCGCGACTAAACCGGAGACGAAAGATGTTTGTTTCATATTATTAGAATCTGGTTCCGAAATTGACACGAATGATTTCTTTCTTATCGAACGTTTCCTTCACAAGAGGAACGCCGAGATCAACAGCAATGGGACCGAACGGCGATGCCCAGCCTACACCGAAGCCGGCCGACACGCGCATCGAACCCTCGTCCGACACGGTCGGATTAGACGGACTGACGCCACCCGCGCTACCGAAGTCAGAGAAGAAACGCCCGCTGATGCCGAGTTCGTCGGGCAATCCAAGCGGGACCTTGAGTTCAACGGACCCGTTATAAATCCATTCACCACCGAGCGAATCCATTGTCGCTAGGTCGCGCGGACCGGCGCCCGCCGATTTGAAGCCTCGCAAGCTATCGCCACCCAGGAAGAAGCGATCGCCGATATTGACGTCCTCGCCGAGCCCCATGATGTAACCGACGCGGCCATTGAGCGAGAGCGTATAGCGCGGCGTCAACGGGAAATATTGGTTACCGGTGAGCGCACTGCGCAGATAGTGGACCGTACCGCCGAGGCCCGCCAAATCGTTCGACAGACGCGTGACGAAACCTTCGGTCGGCATAATCTTGCTGTCACGCCGATCGTAGGTCAGCACTTGACCAACTTCGGAGATATAGCGCTCGCCTTCCTGTTGCTTGATCAGCGCCGAGGCACCGGAACGAACGTTATCGATCTCGCGGTATTTGAAACCGTACTTCAGGTTCTGGCGCCAATATTCGCTGAGCTGATAGCCGAGGCGCGCACTGGAGCCGGTTTCGCGACTGTCGTAGGACCGCGTGCTTTGCATATCGCTGCGCGTATGGAACACATCGACGCCGGCCGCCAATTCCTTATCCAGGAAATAGGGTTCGGTGAACGACACGTTCACTTGGGTACGTTCGCCGGCGATCGTGGTCTTGGCCGATAGGGTCTGCCCACGACCCATCAGGTTGCGTTCGCGCATGCCGACGTCAAGCAACGGGCCCTGGTCGGTGGCGTAACCGACGCCGAGCGAGAGTGAACCGGTCGATTTTTCCTCGACCTCGACCTTGACCACCGATTTGTCCGCGGAGCTTCCGGGCACGTTGGTCACTTCAACTTTGTTGAAAAAGTCGAGATCGCGCATACGCTGACGCGAACGGCGCAGCTTCGCTGCATTGAAGGCGTCGCCCTCGACCAAGGTCATCTCGCGACGCAGCACCTTGTCGATCGTACGCACGTTGCCGGTGATATCGATCCGTTCGACGAACACGCGCGGACCTTCGTTCACTTCATAGGTGAGATCGACGGTCTGCGTTTCCTTATTGCGATTGACGCGCGGACGAACATCGACGAACGCATAGCCGCGATTGCCGACCTCGTCGCCGATCTTGGTGCTGACCGTATCGATGAGTTCGCTGTTGTACCAATCGCCTTTCTTGAATTCGACCTTGGGCATGAGTTGCTCGCGATCGAGACCGCGCAAACCAACCGCCACATCGACTTCGCCGAACTTGTAGCGCGGACCTTCATCCAAGGTGAAGGTCAGGAAGAATTTCGTGCGGTCAGCCGTCAATTCGGCGACGGCGGATTCGACCCGAACATCCGCATAGCCCTCTTTCAAATAAAAGCGGCGCAGCAGTTCGCGATCGAAGGTGACGCGATCGGGATCGTAGATATCGTCGTTCGACAGGAAGCGATAAAAAGCAGCTTCCTTGGTTTTGACGACCTTACGCAGGTCGGCATCCGGCATCACCTTGTTACCGACGAAGCGGATGTTCTCGACCTTCGTCACCGGCCCTTCGTCGATCTCGAAAACGAGGTCGGCGCGGTTCTGTTCGAGCTGGATGATCTTGGGTTCCACGGTCGCGGCGAAACGGCCGTTGACACGGTAGACGTCGAGGATGCGTTTGACGTCGTTCTGAACTTTGCTGCGCGTGAAAACGACTCGCGGTCGCAACGACACTTCCGCCTGCAAGGTCGCGTCCTCGACGCGTTTGTTGCCTTCGAAAGCGATGCGGTTGATGACGGGGTTTTCGACGACGTTCACGACGAGCGTGCCGCCGTTGCGGGTGATCGAAACGTCGGCAAACAGGCCGGTCGCGAACAGGCTCTTCAAGGATTGGTCAACGCGGCGCGGATCGAACGGATCGCCTTCCTGCAGCAGCAGGTAGGAGCGAACCGTTTCGCGTTCAACGCGCTGAGTTCCCTGTACGGCAACTTCGCGGATGAGATCGCCACCCTGGGCATATGCCCCGTCCGGCCGTCCGACGGCCAGAACGATTAGAGCGACGAACCAGAGGATACGTATCCCCACCAAGACTCCCCCCGCGAATCCAATGACTTAGGTGAATAGATTAGCAATAAACTCGAAAAACCTAAGATGCACAAGATCATTCCATGTTGCGAACAAGAACAGCGCGATCACCAGCACCAAACCCAGCCGGAACCCATACTCCTGGGCCCGTGCCCCCAACGGTTTGCCGCGAATCGCCTCGGCCGCATAGAACGCCAGATGCCCCCCATCCAGCAGGGGTACGGGGAAAAGGTTGATCAATCCTAAATTTATCGAGAGCACCGCCAAAAAGGTGATGTAATTGGCAATGCCCATCTCGGCCACTTGGCCGGACATCTGAGCGATCCGCAGGATGCCGCCGACTTCGTCGGCCGATTGAGTACCCACAACGACGTCCCGGATATAGCCGAGAATGCGGGTTGTGACGACGTAACTCCGCTCGATCCCGAGCCAAATCGCCTTATGCGGCGCCTGGCGCACATATTCGATCGGCCCCGGGTCGGCAGTCACGCCCAATTGTCCGATCATCACCTTGGCGCCGGACTTGTCCTTACCCTCACGCGCCGCAGGGGTAATCGTGAGGCGTTGTTCCTCGCCATTGCGCACGATCGTGACCGGCAGGGCATTGCCGGGATTGGCCTGCACCACGCGTTGCAGATCGGTGAACAGCGAAACCTTGTCCGTCCCGATCTCGACGATCTTATCGCCGATCTTGAGCCCGGCTTCCTGCGCCGCACTTTTGGGTGCCACGCTGCCGACGATGGCCGGCAACGGCGCATTGGGATCGGTCTGTGGCATGCCCACGACCATGAAAAGGATGGCGAAGGCGACAATGGCGAAAATGTAATTGACCAAGGGGCCGGCGAAGACGATCGCCGCGCGTTGACGGATCGTCTTGTGATGGAACGAAACCGACATTTCCTCGGGCGTCAGCGGGCGAGGATCGCTCGTCGCCGCGTCGGCAACGGTTTCGCTTTCACCGAACATCTTGACGTAGCCGCCCAGGGGAATGGCGCAGATTTTCCAACGCGTTCCCGCCCGGTCGGTCCAGCCCTTCAATTCGGTACCGAACCCGATGGAGAAGACCTCAACCCGGACGTTGTTCCAGCGCGCCACGAGGTAGTGGCCGAGTTCGTGTACGAACACGAGCACACTGAGCGCCACCACGAACGGGATGCCGATTTCCCAAATGAAGCTGACGTTCGAAAAAAACGAGAGCGATTCCATGAGTTACCCGATAAATAAAACTGTTGTTTAGCGCCGTTATGCCGCGCCAATTATGTCGAGAGCGAGGCGTCGCGCCGCCTGGTCGATGTCGCCAATATCGTCGATGCTGGATGGTGCGGCGGAATTGGACTGGTTGAGGGCCCCTTCGACCACGCGCGCAATATCCAGGAATTTGAGCCCGCCGCCGAGGAACTTCGCGACCGCGATCTCGTTGGCCGCATTAAGCACGATCGGCGCCGCCCCGCCGGCCTTCAATGCCTCGCGCGCCAGCCGCAGGGCCGGGAAGCGCACATCGTCCGGCGCCTCGAAGGTCAAGGTACCGATTTCATGCAAGGCCAGCTTACGCGACGGCGTTTCCATGCGGTTCGGCCAGCCGAGCGCATAGGAGATCGGAATGCGCATGTCCTGCGTTCCCATCTGGGCCAGGACCGAACCGTCGAGATAGGCGACCATGCTGTGCACCACCGATTGCGGATGGACCAGGATATCGATCTGATCCTCGCGTACCGGAAATAGGTAGTAGGCCTCTATCAATTCAAGGCCCTTGTTCATCATCGTCGCGGAGTCGACGGAAATTTTCGCCCCCATATCCCAGTTGGGATGAGCGACCGCTTGGGCCGGTGTGACATCGGCCATGCGCGCCATGTCGAACGAGCGGAACGGTCCACCCGACGCCGTCAGGATCAATTTCTCCACCGATTTGTCGTCGTGGAAATCGAAGACCTGGAAAATGGCGTTATGTTCGGAATCGACCGGCACCAGTTCGCCGCCGCCGCGCTGGATCTCGCCAAGCAGGAAGTCGCCGGCGCAGACGAGGCATTCCTTATTGGCCAAACCAACGACGGCGCCGCGACGTGCGGCCGCCAAGGTCGGCGCCAGGCCGGCGATGCCGACAATCGATGCCATGACGAAATCGGTGGGCACCGCAGCGGCCTCGGCGATCGCGCTCGTGCCGGCGGCGACTTCGACACCGGTGCCGGCAAGGCCCTCTTTCAGGACGGCATATTTGTCCTCGGATCCGATGACGGCAAGTTTCGGGCGGAACGCGCGCGCCTGTTTGATCAGCAGATCGACGTTCTTGTTGCCGGTCAGGACATCGACGCGGAAACGGTCCGGCGAACGCTCAACGAGATCGAGCGTGTTACAGCCGACCGACCCGGTCGATCCCAGAATGGTGACCGATTTGACGGTCTGCGCGGCAGCGGATGTGCGCGCTTCAACTTTCATTTCCATGGCAAGCCTCCGCCATGAGCCAACCAATGGCTCGCAACGGCCACCGGTGATGCCAATAGCACGCCGTCGATACGATCCAGGATACCGCCGTGCCCCGGAATGATGTGACCGGAATCCTTCACGCCGAAATAGCGCTTCCACCAAGATTCAAGTAGGTCGCCGATTTGCGACATGACCGAAATCACCGCGCCCGCGACGATGAGCGTGACGCTGTCGTAAGACAGATCCATCGCGCGCGCCACAACGAAGCCGATGATGACGGCGCACAACAGGCCGCCGATCGCGCCCGACCAGGTTTTGTTGGGGCTGATCGCCGGTGCGAGTTTCGGCCCGCCCAAAGTGCGGCCGACCAGATAGGCGCCGATGTCGGTCGCCCAGATGATCGAGAAGAATGCGAGAACGAGGCCCAGCCCTTCGGTCGCATCGGCGCGCAGATAGACCAGGCTCATGCAGCAAAGGCCGACATAAAGGATGCCGATGACCGGCCAATACCAGCGCCCCGCCGTGGTCAGGCGGCCCTGCCCCGCGCGGCTGACGCGCACCCATTCCATGAGCGCGATCACGCCCATGAGCAGCACCATGGCATCGAAATAAGGCCGGCCGAACCAAATCGCGGCAATCGCGATCGGCGCCAGGATGATGGTGGAGATGAAACGGAGAAACATGACCGGTCCTATGTTCCGCCGAAGCGTCGTTCGCGACGCTGGAATTCGGAAATGACCTGAACGAAATCCTTCTCGGAAAAATCAGGCCACAAAGTGTCGAGGAAAACGAATTCGGTATAGGCCATCTGCCAGAGCAGGAAATTGCTGATGCGCTGTTCGCCGCTGGTGCGCACCATGATGTCCGGATCCGGAATGTCGACAGTTTCGAGATGCGCCGCGACGGTTTCTTCGTCGATATCCGCGATCGCGATCTTGCCGGCCGCGACGTCTTCGGCCACGCGGCGCGCCGCATTGGCGATTTCGGCACGGCCGCCGTAACTAAGCGCCACGATGAGATCGAGCGTCTGGTTGTTCTTGGTCAGCCCCTCGGCATCGTCGATCAACGAAATGATGTCGCGGCTGAGCGCGGTGCGGTCTCCGATCACCCGCAAACGCACACCGTTTTTGTGCAGCTCGGCGATCTCGCTTTGCAGGTACCGCCGCAACAAGCCCATGAGATCGTCGATCTCTTGCGCCGGGCGCTTCCAGTTCTCCGATGAGAAGCTGTAGAGGGTGAGATAGCGAACGCCGTATTTGATGCAGCAACTGATGGCCGTGCGCACGGAATCCGCACCCCGGCGATGCCCTTCGACGCGCGGCAATCCGCGCGACTTCGCCCACCGCCCATTCCCATCCATGATGAGCGCGAGATGGGCCGGCGTCGATGGCCCGTTGTGAGCGTGGGAAGGAACAGATGTCATTCATCAAACCTGCAGGATTTCTTTCTCCTTGTGGGCGAAAGCCTCGTCCAATTTCTTCACGAAGGCATCGGTCATGTCCTGGATGTCCTTCGTGATTTTCTTAGACTCGTCTTGCGAGATCTTGCCGTCCTTTTCGAACTTCTTCAGCTCGTCCAGCCCATTGCGGCGCACATTGCGCACAGCGACCTTCGCCTCTTCCGTATAACGGCTCGCAATCTTGGTTATTTCCTTGCGGCGATCCTCGGTCAGCGGTGGGATCGGCACGCGCACCAATTGTCCATCCGACTGCGGATTGAGGCCGAGATTGGAATCGCGGATCGCCTTTTCGACGTAGGTGACCAAGGCGCGGTCCCAAACTTGAACCGTCAGCATCCGAGCCTCGGGAACGCCGACCGTGCCGACCTGAGTGATCGGCACCTTCTGGCCGTAAGCCTCGACGATGAGCGGCTCGAGCAGATTGATGGAGGCGCGGCCGGTCCGCAGTCCGGCGAATTCCTTGTGCAAAACCTCGGTGGCACTTTCCATGCGCCGTTTCATATCGTTGCGGGTTGCGTCGAATTCCGCCATGCCTAAGCCTCTGCCAATTCGCGAATGATCGTGGATTTCCCGCGGCCGTTTACCACTTCGGCGAAGGCGCCCGGGGTATGGATCGAAAACACCAGGATCGGAATACCGTTCTCGCGCGACAGCGAAATGGCGGATGCGTCCATGACGCCAAGATCGTTCGTCAGGACGTCCTTGTAGGACAATTCATCGTAGCGGGTCGCGTCTTTGACCTTCTTCGGATCGGCGCTGTATACGCCGTCGACCTGCGTGCCTTTCATCAGGGCATCGCATTCCATTTCGGCGGCGCGCAGCGCGGCCGCCGTATCGGTCGTGAAATAGGGATTGCCGGTACCGGCCGCGAAAATGACGACCCGCCCCTTCTCCAGATGGCGGACAGCGCGGCGGCGAATATAGGGCTCGCAGACCGTCGCCATCGGGATCGCGGAGAGAACGCGAGTTTCGACACCGATGCCTTCCAGCACCGACTGCATGCCGATCGCATTGATGACAGTCGCCAGCATGCCCATGTAATCGGCGCTGGCACGCTCGATCCCGGCGGCCACGCCGGACAGGCCACGGAAGATATTGCCGCCGCCGATCACGAGGCAGACCTGCACGCCCATGTCGCGCACGGTTTTGACTTCTTCGGCGATCCGTTCCATCGCGTCGGATTCGAAACCGAATTGCTGGGCCCCCATCAGGCCCTCGCCCGACAATTTCAGCAGAACGCGGCGGTAGATTGGTTTTTCGGCCATGCCGTCCACTTCAAATTGTCGTCCCAGAGGGCCCAAGGCAGGCCATGATCCGGGCGCACAGAGCATCCCGGCCAGCCCACATCGGCACCGTTAACGCGATATTGGACCCGATTCCCGTGCCGGTCGACCCGGGATTTTGCACGAAAATCGGGTTTTTCCGGTCTTTCGACCGGGCCCAAATCGCGTGGTCAGGCGCCGACCGCAGCTGCGACTTCGGCCGCGAAGTCTTCCTGCTTCTTCTCGATGCCTTCACCGAGCGCGAAACGACGGAACCCAGTGACGGTAACCTCGGCGCCAACGTCCTTGGCGGCCTTTTTGACCGCATCTTCGACCTTGGTTTCGCCGTCGATCACGTAGGTCTGCTCGAGCAGGCAGGATTCCTCGTAATATTTACGCAAACGCCCTTCCACCATCTTTTCGATGATGTTTTCCGGGCGGCCCGAGGCGCGCGCCATTTCGATCTGCACGTTGCGTTCGCGTTCGAGGTCGGCCGGGCTGACCTCGTTGCGCGACAGCGCCGTCGGGTTGGCGGCCGCGACATGCATCGCTAGCTGCTTGCCCAGAACTTCCAGCTTCGCGACGTCACCCTTGGATTCGAGGGCCACGAGCACGCCGATCTTGCCCAGACCCGGCTTCAAGGCGTTGTGCATGTAGGACACGACAACACCGGAATTGACCGACAGGACGGCCCCACGGCGCAGGTTCATGTTCTCGCCGATGGTGGCGATCAGGGTCGTCAGGGTTTCGGCGACCGTAGCCGAACCGATCTTGGCGGTCTTCAGCGCTTCGAGATCGTCGCCCGTGCCGATCGCGAGATCGGTCACTTGCTGAACGAAACCTTGGAACTGCTCGTTGCGGGCCACGAAGTCAGTCTCGGCATTCACCTCGACGACCGCACCTTTGGTGCCCTTGGTCACGACGCCGACCAAGCCCTCGGACGCGATGCGCCCGGACTTCTTGGCGGCCGAAGCCAGGCCCTGCTTGCGCAGCCAATCGACGGCCGCTTCGACGTCACCGTCGTTGTTCGCCAGCGCCTTCTTGCAATCCATCATGCCGGCGCCGGTTTTTTCGCGCAGATCCTTGACCAGCGCTGCTGTGATTTCAGCCATTTTTCTTAATCTCCGCTTCGTCGAAACAAGTGATTAGGCGGTGGCGCCTTCGGTCGCGGCCTGCTCAATCAGAGCAGCCTCGGCGACCGGCAGTTCTTCGTGCGCGTCTTCGCGTGCACCCAGATCGCCGCCCGAGGTCGAGATTTCCGAAGAAATGCCGGCGAGCACCGAATTCGCGATCATCTCGCAATAGAGATTGATGGCGCGGATCGAGTCGTCGTTACCCGGGATCGGGAAGTTGACGCCCTCGGGGCTCGAATTCGAATCGAGGATCGCGACGACCGGAATGCCGAGCTTGTTGGCTTCGGCGACCGCGATCGATTCCTTGTTGGTATCGATCACGAAGATCACGTCCGGCAGACCGCCCATTTCCTTGATGCCGCCGAGCGCGCGTTCGAGCTTGTCACGCTCGCGCGTCAGGTTCAGCAGTTCTTTCTTGGTCAGACCGATGTCGGTCTTGGAGAGCTGCTCTTCGAGGGTCTTCAGACGACGGATCGAATTCGAGATCGTCTTCCAGTTGGTCAGCATGCCGCCGAGCCAACGATGGTTGACGAAATACTGGCCGCACTTGGCGGCATATTCAGCAATCGGCTGCTGGGCTTGGCGCTTGGTGCCGACCCACAGAACGCGGCCGCCACCGGCGACGATGTCATGCACGGATTGCATCGCGCGATAGAGCATCGGCACGGTCTGCTGCAGATCGATGATGTGGACACCCTGGCGAACGCCAAAGATGTATTGCTCCATCTTCGGATTCCAGCGACGGGTGACGTGTCCGAAGTGCGCGCCCGACTCGAGCAGTTGGCGCATAGTAAAAGTTGGCAAAGCCATGGTTTGGTCCTTTTCCGGTTGAGCCTCCGCGGACGTGAGTTCCCATTTGGGAACACCGGAGCGATTGCGGCGGATTGACGCCGTAACCGCATAGCCCGCGTGTGGGATTTAACGAGGGCGCTTATGTACTTAGGAAACATGGGAATAGCAAGGCCATCCCAGGCACGTTAGGGTCCTAATATGGCGGAAACGGTGGAATATGACGCGATTGTCATAGGCGGTGGGCATAACGGCCTCGTCTGCGCCGCCTATTTGGCCGCCGGCGGGCTGAAAACCCTGGTCCTGGAACGCAGGCCCATCGTCGGCGGAGCGGCCGTAACCGAGGAATTCTGGCCCGGTTTCCGCAATTCCGTCGCTTCTTACACTGTCTCCTTGTTAAATCAGAAGGTCGTTAACGACCTGGATCTCGCTGGGTACGGGCTCAGGATCGTCGACCGCACGCTCCAGAACTTCCTCCCCCTGCCCGATGGTCGCTACCTGAAGATCGGCGCCGGCCAAACCCAGGCCGAGGTCGCCAAGTTCTCCGTTAAGGACGCCGGCCGGCTGGAGGCCTATTACGCCCGCCTGGAGCGTGTCGCCGATCTGTTGCGGGGCGTCATCCTCGAAACCCCGCCCAACCTCGTCCAAGGCAACGCGCTCGCCGGCCTCACCGAGATGCTGAAGGCCGGCAAACTGGCCAACCGGGCGCGCAAGCTCGGCCTCGAAGGCCAGCGCGACCTGCTCGACCTCTTCACGGCGTCGGCCGGCGATTATCTCGACGGCTGGTTCGAAAGCGATCCGATCAAGGCCGTCCTCGGCTTCGACGGCATCGTCGGTAATTACGCGAGCCCCTACACGCCCGGCTCGGCCTATGTGTTGCTGCATCATTGTTTCGGCGCGTTGAACGGCAAAAAAGGCGTGTGGTCACACGCCATCGGCGGCATGGGCGCGATCACCCAGGCCATGGCCAAGGCTGCCACCGCGCGCGGCGTGGATATCCGCACGTCGAGTGGCGTGCGCGAAGTCATCGTCGACACAAAAGTTCCTGGGGGCAAAGCGGTCGGCGTTGTGACGGAAAACGGCGAGAGCTTCCGGGCCAAGGCGATCGTCTCGAACCTCAATCCGAAATTGCTCTATCGCGATCTGATCGATGCCGCCGCCCTGCCCGCCGAATTCCGCACGCGCATCGAACAGTGGCGCGGCGGGTCCGGCACGATGCGGATGAATGTCGCGCTGTCGGAGTTGCCCGACTTCACCTGCCTGCCCGGGCGCGAGCTCGCGCCACACCACACCTCCGGCATCATTCTGGCGCCGAGCCTCGATTACATGGAGCAGGCCTATTTCGATGCGCGCAGTTTCGGCTGGTCGCGTCACCCGATCGTCGAGATGGTGATCTCGTCCACCATGGACGACACGTTGGCACCCAAGGGCCAGCATGTCGCGAGCCTGTTCTGCCAGCATGTGGCGCCGCAACTACCCGACGGTTCTTCGTGGGACCGCCATAAGGACCAGGTCGCGGATCTGATGATCGAAACGGTCGATAAATACGCGCCGAACTTCAAAGCCTCGATCCTCGGGCGGCAGGTCCTCAGCCCGCTCGATCTCGAACGCACGTTCGGATTGATCGACGGCGACATCTTCCACGGCAAGCTCGATCTCCGCCAAATCTTCTCCGCGCGCCCGATGCTCGGTCATGCCGACTATCGCGGGCCGCTCAAAGGCCTGTACATGTGCGGATCGGGCACACATCCGGGCGGCGGCGTTACCGGTGCGCCCGGCCACAATGCGGCGCGTGAAATTTTGAAAGACTTTAGACGCGTCTGACGTCGACGACGCCGGGGATCGCCTTGACCGCCTGTGTCAGCACCGGCGAAACCTCGTACCGTTGCGGCAGGCGCATCTCGATCTCGGTCTGCGCATCGACGCGGCTGACCAGGATCACCTCGCCCTTGCCCTTCTTCTCGCGCGACAGAAGCTGCGCAAGCGAGCCTAAGGGCTTTTCGTCGTCGATGAAGATTTTCAACAAGGCCGCCGTGTTCGCGGTCGCCTTATCGAGCGATTCGATGCCGACAGCAGTGATGCGTTTTTGTTCGCCCTGCACCTGCACGCCGGCCTTGATCAGTACAGCGCGGCCCGGCGTCAGCAGTTCGCGGGCTTGCACCAGGACTTCGGAAAAGATCGTGATCTCGTATTGGCCGCTGGCGTCCGATAATTGCACGAAGGCGTACTTGTTGCCCTTCTGCGACGTGCGGATGCGCATGCCTTCGACGACACCGGCCAAACGCACCGAGCCGTCGGCGCGCATCTGGGCGACCTGGTCGTGGCTTTTGACGCGCAGCCGTTCAAGCTCGGCTTCGTAGGCATCGAGCGGATGCGACGACAGATGAAAACCAATCGCGCCGAATTCTTCGCGCAGTTTATCCATCGGCAACCAATCGGGCACCTGCGGCAAGGTAATGGCTTTGGCGTCGGTTGCGTCGCCGCCGAACAAACCGATCTGCGCGCTTTCACGTTCTTCGCGCGCCACGGTGGCGTGCCGCAGCACAGCTTCGATGCCGTCGAACAATTGCTTACGGTTCGTGGTGATCGTGTCGAACGCGCCCGCCCGCACGAGATTTTCCAACTGGCGCTTGTTGACGGCTTTTGAATCGAGCCGGCGCGCGAAATCGGAAACGTCCTTGAACGGACCTTTCTTGTCGCGTTCGGCAACCACGCCCTGCATGGCGCCGGCGCCGACATTCTTCACAGCGGCCAGCGCATAACGGATGGCGCCGGTGCCATCGGCCAGGGTTTCGACCTTGAAGGTGACGTCGGACAGATTGATGTCCGGCGGCAATAACGCGATGCCGAGGCGCTTCAATTCGAGACGCATCTGACCGAGCTTGTCGGTGTTGTGCATGTCCAAGGTCATGGTCGCGGCCATGAACTCGACCGGATAATTGGCCTTCAGGTACGCCGTCTGATAGGCGACCAGGGCATAAGCAGCGGCGTGCGACTTGTTGAAGCCGTAGCCCGCAAACTTCGCCATCTGATCGAAGATTTCGGAGGCCTTTTCTTCGGGCACAGTGCGCGCCACCGCGCCTTCGACGAACATGGCGCGCTGCGCGTCCATCTCGGCCTTGATCTTCTTGCCCATGGCGCGGCGCAGCAGATCGGCGCCGCCGAGCGAGTAACCCGCCATCTCCTGCGCGATCTGCATGACCTGTTCCTGGTAGATCATGATCCCGTAAGTTTCCTTCAGGATCTGCTCCAGGGTCGGATACAGATAGTCGGGCGTTTCCTGCCCATGCTTGCGCCGGATGTAGGACGGAATGTTGTCCATCGGGCCCGGACGATAGAGCGACACGATAGCGATGATGTCTTCGAACTTGTCGGGCCGCAGGCCGCGCAACATGTCGCGCATGCCCGAGCTTTCCAGCTGGAAGATGCCCGTCGTGTCGCCGCTGGCCATCGCCTCGTAGGATTTGACGTCGTCGAGCGGCAATTTGCCGAGATCGAGTTCGATGCCACGCAGCTTCAACAGATCGACCGCGACCTTGAGCACTGTCAGAGTCTTGAGGCCGAGGAAGTCGAACTTCACCAGCCCGGCCTGCTCGACATACTTCATCGAGAATTGCGTGACCGGTGTGCCCGAACGCGGATCGCGATAGAGCGGCACCAATTCCGTCAGGTCGCGATCGCCGATGACGACACCCGCCGCATGCGTCGAAGCGTGGCGATAGAGCCCTTCGAGCTTGCGCGCGATATTGACCAGACGCGCCACCTGCTCGTCGTTCTTGATCTCGGCCTGCAACAACGGCTCGCCGTCGATGGCCTGCTGCAGGGTGACGGGGGCGGCCGGGTTGTTAGGCACCAGCTTGCAGATGCGATCGACCTGCGGATACGGCATCTGCAGCACGCGCCCAACGTCGCGCAAGGCGGCACGCGGCTGCAGCGTCCCGAAGGTGATGATCTGGGCGACACGCTCGTCGCCGTATTTGGCCTGAACGTATTTGATGACCTCGTCGCGCCGGTCCTGGCAGAAGTCGACGTCGAAGTCGGGCATCGATACGCGTTCGGGATTGAGGAAGCGCTCGAACAGCAGGCCCCAGCGCAAGGGATCGAGATCCGTAATCGCGGTCGCCCAAGCAACCACAGAGCCCGCACCCGAGCCACGTCCCGGCCCCACCGGAATATCCTGCGCCTTCGCCCAGCGGATGAAGTCCGACACGATCAAGAAGTAACCGGGGAATCCCATCTGCTCGATCACGCCGAGCTCGTAATTCAAACGGTCGCGATAGGGCTTGGCGGCGTGTTCGCGCTCTTCCTCGCTCATCTCGGGTGTGATCACTTGATCGATCAGGCGTTGTTCGAGACCGGCGCGCGCGAGTTCGGCCAGGGCTTCCGGATCGCTCCGGGTCTCGCCCTCCTCTTTCGGCGCCGGCGGCAGCAAAGGTTTACGTTGCTCGGCGATCACCGCACAGCGGCGCGCGATCACGATTGTATTGTCGACGGCTTCGGGCAGATCGGCGAACAAAGCCCGCATTTCCTGCGCCGATTTGAAGCGATGATCGCGCGTCAGGCGACGCCGCCCGGACTGGCTGACATAAGCGCCCTCGGCGATGCAAATCAGCGCATCGTGCGCGTCGTACATGCCTTCGTCGGAGAAGAAGCATTCGTTGGTCGCGACCAGCGGAATGTCGTGCTTGTAGGCGAGATCGACGAACGCGCCCTCAATCAGGCGCTCGGCATTGATGTTATGCCGCATGATTTCGACATAAAGCCGGTCGGGGAACGCCGCCTTCAACCGCAGCAACAATTCCTCGGCGTGATCCTTCTGCCCGTCGGCCAGCAGGCGGCCGACGCCACCGGCCGGGCCACCGGTCAGCACAATCAGGCCGGCGCTATATTGCTCGATCGCTTCGAGTGGCAATGCCGGAACGCCGGTATCGCCGGCATTCACATGCATCTGGCTGACCAGCTTCATCAGGTTTTCGTAACCGGTTTTGTCTTGCGCCAGCACGACAAGCTGATCGGGCTTGGCCATCGGCCCGTTGGCGATTTTGACGTTGTCTTCGCCGCGCCAGCGGAACGGCTCGATGGCGAGCTGACAGCCGATGATCGGCTGCACACCGGCCTTGGCGCAGTAATCGGAAAATTCGAGCGCGCCGAACAGATTGCCCGTGTCGGTCATGGCGACCGCAGGCATCTCCATCTTCTCGCACAATTTGGCGAGGTCCTTGATCTTGATCGCCCCTTCGAGGAGCGAATAAGCGGTATGGACGCGCAGATGGACGAAATCGGCAAAGGACATGAAAGAGGATTCCACAGGCGGGGCGGCCTGTCACCACGTATGCCGCCCCACCTGCGAATTCAACAAAAGGGCCGGAGTTCGGCCTACCTGGCCAGCGCGGTTTCGCCCGAATCGTTCTTCACGCAAGCAAAGTTGGCCGCGTCCTTCGAATCGCCCTTGCCGGTATATTTGGCGACTGTTGGATAAGGACAGAGCGGACGCGAAAAGCCGAGTTCCTTGTTTTCGGCGCGGATGGTCTGGGGTGCGATCCCCCTCTCCACCCAATTCTCCATCGCCGCGATGGGATCGAACGACGTCGGCCCGGGGCCGCCACGGCAATGATACATGCCGGGCACCATGAACAGGCGCATGCTATCCGCCGATTTGGCGCCGATGAACTGCTTGGCCTTTTCGTAATACTCGACCGTCGACAGCGGACTTGGACCCGGATCGTTGAAGCCGTGCCAGAGCAGCAGCTTGCCGCCCTTCTTGATGAAGGCGTTGATTTCTGGATTGGCCGCATTGCCTTCGACCGAGACCGGCGAGGTATCCCAGGCGGCGAAATCGTCCGCCGACATGAATTTCGCCGGATCGTATCCAGCGTCGAGGAAGACCATGTAACGCGCCATATCGGCGCCAATGCCGCGATGCTCCAGCTTGGCGTAGCGATCGGCCCAATCCAGCTCGCCACCTTTCGTGGTGCCGGGATAGAAGCCTGACCCCTTGTAGATCAGGTTCACCGCAGCGGCTTGGCTTTCGCTGATGCAGCCCTGCGTCTGGCCGGCCTGACAGACAAGCTTGGCCGGATCGAAGGAACATTTGGTCGGATCGGTGAGATAGCCGTCCTTCACGCCGTCCTGGGCATCGCACGCGCCGAGCACGGCATTGTTGATGACCGGCAGGACCTCCTTGGTGAATTCGCTACCTGGGCGCTTCATCATTTCGGTGGTCCGCAGAACACCGCTCAATTGCAGGCGCGAGGTATAGACAGGTGCTCCGGCAATCACGCCGTCATAGTCATCAGGGAAGCGCTGCGCGAAGACGAGGCCTTGGCGCCCACCGGTCGAACAGCCGTTCCAGTAAGACAGCTTCGGCTTGTCGCCGTAGAATTTCTCGACGATCTCCTTGCCGACGCTGGTCATCAGTTTGACCGAGCGCCAGGCGTAATCGGTGACAGCATCGGCGTCGGGCACGCCCTTGGCCTTCATCGCCCACGAACCGTCGCCCGGGCCTTTGGTTTCCTTATGCCCGATGTCGGTCTGTGCCGACGCATAGCCTTTCGCCAAGCCGTCGGCGAATTGCGGCTCGCGGATCACGCCGCCGAAGCCGCCCCCGCCCAAGCCGAGGAACTTGCCGTTCCATTTCTCAGGAACCGGCAGGCGGTATTCGACACCGATGTTCGAACCCGGCGTCGGCTTGATGGTCGCGACGATCTTGCAATTGGCGGGCGCGGCGCCTTGCGCAGGCAGCAACGTCGCCGACGATACCTGGGTATCGGTCAACAATCCGGATTTGGCGAGATCCTCGCAGGACATCCCTGCGGCAAAGGCATCCGACGATGCCAAAGCGAGAACGAGGGCGAACGCACCTCTCCCGACATACGCTCCTGTTTTCATGATCGCCTCCATGACCCGTTGTGGGTCTTATGGATGGATCATACGCCCGAAACGGGAATTAATTCCACAACCGAGCGGAGGCGATACGCGCCCCTTCGCTCAAGGCTTCCATCTTCGCCCAAGCAACGTCGGGATGGACTTCGTCGCCCGCGGCCGAGGTTGCAAAGCCGCAATCGTTGCTGGCCATCACGCGCTCCCGCCCCACGAAAGAGGCGTAGCGTTCGAGCCGCTGGGCAACGAGTTCGGGATGCTCGACCAGATGCAGGCAATGCGACACCACGCCCGGAACCAGAATGATGTCGTCGGCGATCTTGGCATCTTTCCAGACCGCCCATTCGTGCTCGTGGCGCGGATTGGAGGCCTCGAATGAAAAGGCCTGCGCGTTGATGCGCAGCATCAGGTCGAGATAATGCTTCAATTCCATATCACAGACGCGCGGCGCGATATTGACGCTGTAACAGGTGTGGAAGCGCACCTTCTCGCGCGGGATGCCCTTCAGCGCATGGTTCACCGTTTCGACGCGCAGCGCGATGAACTTGCGCGCCTCCTCGACCGTGATATCGGGGGTGCGGTTGTAATGGGTGGCCAGCCGCGGATCGTCGATCTGCAGCAGGAAACCGGCATCGACGATCGCGCGATACTCGACGTTCATCGCATTGGCCAGCGCCTCGAGATATTCCTCGTCGGTCGCGTAATATTCGTTGCGATGGTAAAGTTCGAGATTGGTCGGCGAGATCGCCGTGATGAAGGCTTCTTCAGCCTTGCGCCCATTCAAGGCGGCCTTGAGATAAGCGATGTCCGTTTCGACGTCTTTCTGCCCGGCATAGCTGATCGGCCCCGCACAGACGGTGGCCGGCATTAATAGGCGGCGGCGCACCGAACCTTCGGAATCACGCGCCGCGTTCATCCGTGTCGCTTCTTCATAGACTTCAGGGAACGCCAGCATATCGCGCGTCGGCCTGCGGAAAGTGACGCCCTTGTCGACGTTTTCAATGCCGTTCAAGCGCATCCGGCCGTACATAGCGAAATTCGATTTGGAATGTTCGCCATCATTGACGACGTCGACGCCGAGCGCGATCTGGCGCGCCACCACATCCTTGACGGACTTTGCGACCTCGCGTTCGAATTGAGGACGATCGTAGTCTTGGCCGGCATCCTTGGCATGCAGGGTCGTGATCAGGTCCACCGGCCGGGGCAGACTGCCGCAGTGGGTGGTAAGTATGCGATCCTGGCTGAACTTCATACGCCCTCCCCCGGAAATTAAGCCCCCGTGAGCTTGCCCCCGTCGAGACGGAGCACACGATCCATCCGCTTGGCCAGCTCGGGGTTATGCGTGGCGATCAGCGCACCCACGCCTTGCGTGCGGACCAGATCGACCAGCAGATTGAACACGCCATCCGCCGTGGTGGGATCCAGATTGCCCGTCGGCTCGTCGGCCAGCAGGACCGAGGGTGCATTGGCCAGGGCGCGCGCAATGGCGACGCGTTGCTGTTCGCCGCCCGACAGGCGCGCCGGACGATGATCGGCGCGCGCGGACAGGCCCATCTTGGCCAGCAATTCGTCGGCGCGCACATTGGCGACGGCTTTCTTCTTACCCGCGATCATCTGCGGAATGACGATGTTCTCGCGCGCGGAAAACTCCGGCAGCAGATGATGATATTGATAGACGAAGCCCAGGCGTTCGCGCCGCACCTTCGTGCGCTCGTCATCGGACAGCTTGCCCGCCGAGATGCCGGCGATTTCGACCTCGCCTTCCTGCGCACGCTCCAGTAAGCCCGCGATCTGCAGCAGAGTCGATTTGCCCGATCCGGACGGGCCAACGAGGGCGACGATCTCGCCCGCACGGATATCGAGATCGATGCCGCGCAAGACTTCGAGCGAGGTCTCGCCCTGATGGAAGGTCTGACGAACGTCGGCGAGGCGCAGACGGGGTGAGGTTGTATCGCTCATTCGTAACGCAATGCCTCAACCGGATCGAGGCGCGCGGCGCGCCACGAGGGATAGATGGTGGCCAGAAACGACAGCCCCAGGCCCATGCCGACGACGATGACGACTTCCATCGGATCGACGATCGCCGGTAGTTTCGAGAGGAAATAGATCTCGGCGTTGAAGACGTTCGCGCCGCTCAGTTTCTCGACCCATTGGCGGATCGTCTCGATGTTCACCGAGAACGCGGTGCCCAGCACGAAGCCGAAGAGCGTACCGATGACACCGACGCTCGCACCCGACAGCAGGAAGATGCGCATGATCATGCCGCGCGTCGCCCCCATAGTGCGCAGGATCGCAATGTCCCTGCCCTTGTCCTTCACCAGCATGATGAGACTCGAGATGATGTTGAAGGCCGCGACCACGATGATCAGGGTCAGGATCAGGAACATGACATTGCGTTCGACCTGGATCGCTGTGAAGAAGCTCGAATTCGATTGCTGCCAGTCGAAGATATTACGCGCCCCGGTCGCGGTCCTGATCGCCGCCGCCCGGGCGGTTGCGTTATCAGGATGATCGACCATGACGTCGAGATAATTCACCGCATTCTCAACCTGGAAATAGATCTGCGCGGCATCGAGCGGCATATAGACGAAGCGTGAATCGTATTCGTACATGCCGACGCTGAAGAGCGCGACGACGGTATAGGCCTTCATGCGTGGCACGGTGCCGAAGGCCGTCACGTTGCCCTTGGGCGAAATAAGCGTCACCTGATCGCCGATGCGCACGTTCAGACTGCGCGCCAGCTTGTCGCCGATCATGATGGCGTTGGTGCCTTCAAAGTCGGCGATATTTCCCATGACGATGTTGTTGGCGAGTATTGGGCGCTTGGCGACGTCTTCGGCGCGCAAGCCCCGCACCAGCACGCCGGTCGCCTGGTTGTTGGCGCTGGCCATCACCTGGCCTTCGATGGTCGGCGTGACCGCGACGACACCCTGTACGGCCTGAACGCGCTTGGCCAAATCGTCAAAATTCCCGAGCGGCTGATTGGCCTCGGCATAAATGCTGAGATGCCCGTTCACGCCGAGGATCCGGCTAAGCAGCTCGAAGCGGAAGCCGTTCATCACCGACATGACGATGATCAGGGTTGCAACGCCGAGCCCGATGCCAAGCAGCGAGAACCAGGCGATGACGGATATGAACCCTTCCTGGCGACGCGAGCGCAGATACCGCATCGCCACCATGCGTTCGAAAGCCGAAAACACCGCTTAAATCCTCCGCATACTAGTAAGACCGCGCAATAAGGATCTCTTCGACGCCCGGCTTGCCGGTGAAGATACACGGCTTGAAGGTTTTCGGCTGTGTCAAAGGTGCGTTACGGATGGTGATCTTGAGCTGCGCCAACTGCGCCTCGATCTTCACCATCTCGTCGCCGTCGGGGCGGCACCAGGAGGCGCGCACCCAACCCGGATTATCGGTCGAGGGGCCGTCTTCGTCATCGCCGACGCTGGCGCCGAAGTGGGCTTTGAGTTCGTCCCAGCCCTTCACGCTGTCGGTGATACGCGACGCCATGCGTTCGCGCGCTTCCAGCAACATGCCGTTCTGCATGGCATCGAGAATACCGCCGACCTGCGCGACGAACTCGTCCTTCGTCAGCACGGTGCTTTGGGCCTTCTCGCCGTTATAAAGCTTGTCGCGGCGCAGATAGCTCACCTGCCCGCCACTCGCCTCGCGCCCACCGATCTCCACGATCAACGGCACGCCACGGCGCACGAGGTCCCAGCGCTTCTGGCTCGCGTTCTTGTCCTTGGTATCGATGCTGACACGAATGGGCGCGCCGAGCGTGGTCTGCTTGCGCAATTCCGCCTGCAACTCGTTGCAGTATTTGAGCAGATCGGCATCGGCCGGTTCATTGCGCAAGCGCGGCACGATGATGATCTGCTTGGGCGCGAGTGCCGGCGGCAGGCGCAGGCCATCGTCGTCGCCATGCGTCATGATCAAGCCGCCGATCAGGCGCGTCGAAACGCCCCAGCTCGTGGTGTGGGCGTGTTTCTCGGTGCCGTCCGCTGCCTGGAACTTAATGTTCTGCGCCTCGGCGAAGTGCGTGCCGAGATAATGCGACGTGCCGGCCTGCAGCGCCTTGCCGTCCTGCATCATCGCTTCGATGGAATAGGTATTGTCGGCGCCGGGGAAGCGTTCGTTGGCGGTCTTTTCGCCGACGACGACCGGCATGGCCATCACGGTCTCGACGAATTCGCGATAGACCTCGACCATGCGCATGGTTTCGGCAAAGGCGTCGTCGCGATCGACATGCGCCGTATGGCCTTCCTGCCAGAGGAATTCCGCGGTGCGCAGGAACAGGCGCGTGCGCATTTCCCAGCGCACCACGTTGGCCCACTGATTGATCAGGATCGGCAGGTCGCGATAGGAGCTGACCCAATTGCGGAACGAATCGCCGATGATGGTTTCCGACGTCGGGCGCACGATCAGCGGTTCGGTCAATTCGGCATCCGGATCGGGCACCAGTTCACCGTTGATCTTCTTCAAGCGATGATGCGTGACGACCGCCATCTCCTTGGCGAAGCCTTCGACATGCTCGGCCTCCTTGGCGATGAAGGAGAGCGGAATGAACAAGGGGAAATAGCAATTCTCGTGCCCGGTTTCCTTGAACCGGCGATCGAGCCCCTGCTGGATCAATTCCCAAATGCCATAACCCCACGGCCGGATCACCATGCAGCCGCGCACCGCGGAATTTTCGGCCAAGTCAGCCTCGCGCACGACTTCCTGATACCAGGCACTGAAATTGGCGGCGCGGGAGGTTTTCAACGCTCTTTGCATACGAATCCGTTCGGGTCAGGAACAGCCCGCCCATCAAGGCCGGCCGATTGTGTTCTTATTTGGGTTGGCGAGAGTACGGGGAGCCTAACGGCCGCTCAAGACCCGTCGGCATTGGGCCTGCATTTCCAGGCTGGCCTCGTTATCGAGCGGTTGATCGTTGAAGGTCAGCTTGCCCGTCCGCACGTCGAATTTGACCTGCCCGGCGCTGCCTTCGGGGATATAGCCCTGCGTACTCGCGGCTGCCTCGGCGGCGCTCACGCTGGCCGATTGGCCACTCACCGGAATCCCGACCGCCGTCACGGCATCGCCCGCCACGCCGGCCGTCGTATTGGCCGAGGTCAGCAATGCGGTTTTGTCGGTGTCCGTCCCGGCCGCGGTCAGGGCCAGGCTCGCCGTCGTCGCGGCCGCCTGGACGGCCGAGGTCGCGAGGTTGGAGACGCTGGAGGCCGACGTCGCCGTCGCGGCGGCATTCGCCCGATCCCGCGCGGCCTTCGCCGCGGCCGAGATCGCCACGGTATCGGCTTGGGCCTGTTCATAGGCGGCCGTCTTGGTCACCACATTTGCCCGCGCCGTCTGTTCGGTCTCGCGCAAGGTCGCGTTGAACGGGTCGGCCGCGCGCGCGGTCTGTGCCGTCGTGAAGGCGGTCTCGGCGGTCGTCTTGGCGGTCAACGCGCTGGCTTCGATGCTCGCGGCCGATTGCGCTGTCGCATAAGCCTGCAAGGCGGCCGACTGAGCAGCCGACACCGCCGTGGCATTGAAGCCGCTGCTATTGGTCGCCCCTGCCACGCCGGCGGTCGAGACCGATTTGGCCGCATCGATGGCTGCGCTTTGCGCGTTATTGCCGGCCGTCAACAAGGCCGCCTTGGTGGCGTCGGTTCCGGCCGCCGTCTGCGCCAGGCTGGCGGCGCTCGCCGCCGCCAGAACAGCCGTATTGGACAGGGACGCGATTTCGTTTGCGGTCGAGGCTTTACCGGCGGCGTTTGCCGCAGCTTGTGCAGCCTTGGCGGCGGCGCTGATCGAGGCGTTGTCGGCCTGGGCCTGCGCATAGTTGGTCGCGGCGGTTTCCGCCGTGGTACGCGCGGAAATTTCATTGTCGCGCAGGGTGGTGTTCAACGGATCGGCCGCGCGTGCCGTCCGCGCATTCGTCAACGCCGTCTCGGCATTGGTCTTAGCCGTCAGCGCGCTGGCCTCGATCGTCGCTGCAGCCGTAGCGGCATCGTTGGCTTTGGTCGCAGCGGTCGAGGCCGAACTCGCCGCACTTCTCGCCTTGTCAGCGGCCAGTGCTGCCGCGCTCGCCGCATTGGCGGCGGCGTTCTGGGTATTGCCCATATACTTGGCGAAATCGATCTTCACATCGAAGGAAATGACGTCCGGCAGGCGGACCTGAGGCGTGACGCCGACATCGGCCGGGGCGACCTTCTTGCCCCGCACATCGACGCCCGGCTTGTATTCGACATTGGGGGCCGGCTGATAGGCCACGGCGCGACGGCAATCGGCGGAGCTGATTTTGACCTGCGACGGCTTGGGCCCAGGCGGCGGCAGGACTTCGGGCTTGGCGGCCGGCGGATTGACCTGGATCGGTTGGGTACGCGGCGGCGGATCGATATAAGGCCCCTGCTGTGCCAGCACCTCAGATAACAAGGCCGGGGCAAAAACGACAAAGCCCCCGGCAAGGATTGCCGAGGCCGAAACGGCAGTGCGGCGCATCGCGCCCCCCCTTATCCGGCCGTACCGGTCCTCACGATGGAGCGCATCCAAGCAGGCTCCTTTTCGGCGATCCGCCGAGAAATGGGGCATTGATCCGTATGTGCGCCCGCGAGATAGCCAATGCTCATCAGGAATTCTCCCACAACTTCCTTACCCATGAACGAGAAGGTCGCCCGGAAGAGTTTACACCATTCCATACGTGACAGGGGATGGTGCGCCTCAATCCAACGACCGAACCCGCCATAGGTTCCACGCAAGTCCTGGACCACTTTGGCATTCTGGATGATGGCTTCGATTTTGCGCCGGTTACGGATGATAGAAGGATCGTTCATCAGGCGCTCGATATCCTCCGGATCGAAGGCCGCGATCCGATCGACATGATAGTTCTCGAAGGCCAGCCGGAAGGCATCGCGCTTCTTCAGGATGATCAGCCAAGAGAGCCCGGCTTGGAAGATTTCGAGCGTCAAACGCTCGAACAATTGGGACTCGTCGTGAATGGGAAAACCGTATTCAAAATCGTGATACGGCCCATGAACCGGATGACCCGGCGCGCTGTCGCAATAAGACGTCATTGGCGTCTCCTACACCCCCGGAGGTTTTCCTCTCGGTGATTGGAGTTAGCCAATCAGAACGGTTTTGGACAATGCAAAAAATGCGCCCCCCGGCTGCGGAATCGCATAGCTCGACTACTGAAGTTTGATCAGGTCGTAACGGTCGATGATGAAGACCACCAACCACACCGCCAAGGCCACGAAGGTATTGATGATCAGCTTCAGGCCGATCCGCGATTGTTTGGGCGCCCCGGGATCGTTGCCCTGGGTCACCGCATCCTCGGTCCGCACACCGAAGGGCAGGACGCAGAACAAGGTCGTCCACCAGATCACGAAATAGACCGCAAGGTGCGTTATCCAGCCCATAGCGTTTCCTTATATACGATCACACGCGGACCACATGAATACTGGCGATCGGCTGCTTGCCATGCGAGTCCCGCAAGGATCGCCGTACGGCGCGGCGCGCCGTCTCGGCCACTTTTTCGTTATCGCGCAGATCGGCGTGCGACATATCATCCAGGGCATCCTCGATATCGTCGCCGATCTTTTCGGTCACAAATGCCGCCTCGTCGTCGTCGATCAGGCCATGAAACGTGATCAAGGGATCATCGACCATCTTGCCGTTCTTATCGAGAACCAGGGTCACCACGGCCGAGCCGCCCTGGAGAATCTTAGCGCGCTCCTTGAGGACCTGACCGCGCAGCGGCACCAGCCGGTGCCCATCGACCGCGAGCCGACCGACCGGGACCTCATCGACCAATTGCGGCGTCCCGGGCGCCAAACGCGCCATGGCTCCATTATGCATCAGGAGGCCTTCGGGCACTTGGCAGTCACGCGCGATTTCCAGATGTTTCGCCAGATGGCGCGGCTCGCCATGCACCGGGATCGAAATGCGCGGACGGATCAGTTGATACATGCGCACCAGTTCGTCCTGCGCCGGATGTCCGGACACATGGATCTCGTCATCGTCGGTCGTGATCACCCGCACGCCGCGCTGCACCAGACGGTTATGGATACGCCCGATGGCGAGTTCGTTGCCCGGGATGATGCGCGACGAAAAGATGACGGTATCGCCTTTATCAAGCTCCACCATTTTATGTTCGTTCGCCGCAATGCGGGCCAAGGCAGCGCGCGGCTCGCCCTGACTACCGGTGACGATATAAAGCACCTCGTCATCTGGAATGTGATGGGCGCGTTCGGGTTCGATGAAGCGCGGTAGATCGGATAGATACCCCGTCTCGCGCGCCGCGGAATCGATCCGCCACAACGAACTACCGACCATGCTGACCGCGCGGCCATTGGCGGTGGCGGCGAGATAGATCGTTTTGAGGCGCGCGACATTAGACGCGAAACACGTCACCGCGACGCGCCCGGTGCAGCCGGCGATCAGGTCGGTCAGGTTCTGCAGCAAGCCCGCTTCCGATCCGGACGTGCCCGGCACGAAGACGTTGGTCGAGTCGCCGACCAATGCCAGCACACCTTCGTCGCCGACCGCGCGCAGAGCGTCCATATCTGTTGTCGGCCCGACGACGGGATCGGGATCGAATTTCCAATCGCCGGTATGAAAAATGACGCCGTGCGGCGTGCGCAGCACGACAGCATTGGGCTCGGGCATGGAATGCGTGAGCGTCAGGAATTCCAATGCGAACGGCCCAATATCGAACTTGGCGTTCATCGGCAGTTCGATGATCTCAACCTTGGCAGAATCCGGATCGTAGGCGAGCTTGCGGCGCAACAAAGCGGCCGTGAACGGCGAGGCATAGACCGGACATTTCAGCTTGTTCCATAGATACGGAACCGCGCCCAGGTGATCTTCGTGACCATGCGTCAGAACGATACCAAGCAGACGATCGCGACGTTGTTCGAGGAACGTCACATCCGGCACGATGACATCGATCGACGGCGTGGTGTCGTCGCCGAAGGTGATACCGAGATCGATGACCAGCCAATCGGCGTCGTCGGGCGTGCCGAAGCCGTAACAATTGACGTTCATGCCGATTTCTTCGGTTCCGCCCAAAGGCAGGAACAGCAGCTGCGGGTCTGCCTTGGGTGTCAGGGCCATCAGCTCTGCGGCCGATTGCGGCGATGAATGGCGTAAAGTCCGCGCAAGGTCAGATCCAGATCGCAATGATCGATCACGTCAGTCGTTTCCTCAAACAGGGGAGCCAATCCGCCGGTGGCGATCACGGTGAAGTCCCGGCCAGATTCCTTGGAGATGCGTGCCGCGATGCCTTCGATCATGCCAACGTGCCCCCAGAAGATACCGGACTTCATGGCGCCGACCGTGCTAGTGCCGATGACCTTGTCAGGTTTTTCGACCGCGACACGCGGCAATTGGGCGGCGCCCATATGCAGGGCTTCGAGCGACAGGTTAAGACCGGGATAGATAACGCCGCCGCGATAATTGCCGTCGCCATCCACGACATCGAAGGTCGTCGCGGTGCCGAAATCCAAAACCAGAACCGCGCCCGTATAGGACAGGTGGGCCGCAACCGCATTGCAGATGCGATCCGCGCCGACCTCGCGCGGATTGTCCATCATCACCTTGATCCCGAGATCGAGCGCCGGGTCACCGATCACGAGCGGATCGCAATCGAAATATTTGCGACAGAGACTTTTCAGGTTGAAGAGGTTGGCCGGTACCACGGTTGCGATGATGGCGCTGTCGATCTTCGTGCGATCAATACCGTCGATTTCCATCAACTGGCGCAGCCACATGCCGAACTCATCCGCCGTGCGGTTGACGTTGGTCGCCGCGCGCCACTGACAAGCGATCGTCCCATCGTCGTTGAAAACGGCAAATACAATGTTGGTATTGCCGGAATCGATAGTCAGCATCATGGCGCTACACCCTGCCCGACGCGGCTGTTGCCGCAGGCTCGGCGAAATATACATCACCCGCCGCAACACGATGCAACGCCCCATCCTCGCCCATCAGGATCAAGGTGCCGTCGGCATCGAGATCCTCGAACATGCCGGTCAGGGTTGCGGTCGGCAGCCGCACATTCATCTTGGTGCCTTTGGGATGCGCCCGGGCTAGCCAAGCGTCGCGCACAGGGGCGAAGCCTTCCGCCTTCCAATGGCGATACCAGAGATCGAATTGACCGCAAAACCCCGCCAGCACGTCGTCGACGGCCAATTGAAAGCCCGAAGCGGCAACGATGGAAATCGCCGGGAACGGAACATTCTCGGGAAAGTGAGCGATATTGATCCCGCAGCCGATGACCAACCAACCATCGTTCTTGGCGCTATTACCGCCCGCTTCCAACAAAATGCCCGCAACCTTACGTTCGTCCATCAGCACGTCGTTCGGCCATTTGAGCATGGCGCGCGTTGATGGCGCCGCCGGTTCGATCGCTTCAATGGCTGCCAGAGCAGCGGCAAAACCAAGTTGCGCGATCTGCGATACGGGTTTGGCCGGCCGGAGAAGGATGGAGCAGTAAAGATTGCCGAGCGGCGACATCCAGTTGCGATCCTGGCGACCCCTGCCCTGGGTTTGACGGCGCGCCCACACAACTGTGCCTTCGGGCGCGCCTTCGGCGGCCAGGCGTTTCGCTTCGTCGTTGGTGCTGCCGACGGTCTCGAAGGCTGCCAGCCGGTATCCCGGCGGCAGGCTTACGCTTGTCGTCATCCGCCCAGCAACGAGGCTGTGGCGCGCGTCGCCCCGGCGATCAACGGCACGGGGAAGAGAATGAAGAAGGTCACGAAGATGAACGAGATGACGAGGATGCTCTTCATCTCCATCCCAATCGGGCTGTCGAAGGCTTCGTCAGCCGCGTCGAAATACATCACCTTCACGATGCGGATGTAATAGAAGGCCGCCACCACGCTGGCCAGCACGCCGATGATGGCGAGCGGGAACAAACCCGCCTGCACGGCCGATTGGAAGATATACAACTTGCCCAGGAAGCCGGCGAACGGCGGGATACCCGCCATCGAGAACATGAACACGCCGAGGCAGAGCGCCATCAAAGGATTGGTTTTCGACAGACCGGCTAGGCCGTCGATATCTTCGATCATGCGGCCGCCACGGCGCATCGTCAGGATGACGGCGAAGGTGCCGACATTCATGAACACGTAGATCGCGAGGAAGATGAGCATATTGCGGATGCCGTCGGCGCGGATGACCGGATCGGCGGCTTCGGCCGCAACCGCGAGGCCGATCAGCGCATAACCCATATTACCGATGGAGGAATAGGCCATCAGGCGCTTGATGTTGCGCTGATTGATGGCGGCGACCGCGCCCAGGATCATCGAGGCGATCGAGATAAAGATGACGATCTGCTGCCACTGGCCGCCGAGATCGCCGAACGGGCCGACCATGACGCGGATCAACAGGCCCATGGCCGCGATCTTGGGTGCGACGGCAAAGAGAGCCGTCACCGGCGTCGGCGCGCCCTCATAAACGTCGGGCGTCCACATATGGAACGGCACGGCTGAGACCTTGAAGGCCAGTCCCGCCAGGATGAACACGATACCGACGATAACGCCGGTCGGTGCGCCGCCATGCGCGAACAGATCGGCGAGCGGTACGAAGCCGGTCGTGCCGGCGAAGCCGTACACCAGCGACATGCCGTACAGCAGCATGCCGGAAGCCAAGGCGCCGAGGACGAAATATTTGAGGCCCGCTTCGGCGGAACGCGTACCGTCGCGTTGGAACGACGCAATGACGTACAGCGCCAGGCTCTGCAATTCGAGGCCGAGATACAGCGCGATGAAGTCGTTGGCCGACACCATCATGATCATGCCGAGCGTGGCGAGCATGACCAGGATCGGGAATTCAAAACGGTCGATCTCGTGGCGGATCAGGTATTCCTTCGCCATAAAGACGACGGCGGCGGCCGAAACCAGGATCATCACCTTCATGAAGGCGGCAAAGCCGTCGAAGATGAAGGTTTCGCCGAAGGTCATGCGGCTGGCCTTGTTCATCGACAGCACGATACCGGCCGTGACGAGCAGCGCTAGTACGCCGCCGTAGCTGGTGACGCGCGCGGCCGAACGCTCGTTCATGAACGCACCGGTAACGAGCAGCGCCATCGCGGCGAGAGCCAGGAAAATCTCCGGCGCGGCCAGGGCGAAATTGGGAACAACGGCGATCGGCATATGACGCTCCTAACGCGCGGCTATGGCCGTCGCCGCGCCATGCGCAGCGATCGCCGAATGGTAACGCTCCAGCAGATTCTCGACCGAGACATGCATGGCGCTCAGGAAGGTCTCCGGATAGATACCCATCCAGAAGACGAGGAGCAGCAACGGTGCGAACACCGCGATCTCGCGCATGTTCAAATCGCCGATGCTCTTGAGATTGTCCTTGGTCAGCTGACCGAAGATCACACGGCGATAGAGATAGAGCATGTAGCACGCGCCCAGGATCAGGCCGGTCGCGGCAAACGCGCCGACCCAGCTGTTTGCCTTGAACAGGCCGATCAAGACCAGCACTTCGCCGACGAAACCGCTGGTGCCCGGCAGACCGACCGAGGCCATCATGAAGATCATGAAGATAAGCGCGTATTTCGGCATGCGGTGCACGAGCCCGCCATAGGTCGCGATCTCGCGGCTGTGCATACGGTCGTAGACAACACCGACGACGAGGAACAAGGCAGCCGACACGAAACCGTGCGACAGCATATGCGCAATCGCGCCTTCGACAGCCTGCGTATTGGCGGCAAACGCACCCAAGGTAACGAACGCCATATGCGCGACCGACGAATAGGCGATCAGCTTCTTCATGTCCTCCTGGGCGAGTGCCACCAAGGAGGTATAGATCACGGCAATGATGCTGAGCGTGAACATCAGCGGCGTAAATTCGAGCGAAGCCAGCGGGAACATCGGCATGGAGAACCGCAGGAAGCCATAACCGCCGAACTTCAGCAGCACGCCGGCCAGGATGACCGAACCTGCTGTCGGCGCTTCGACGTGCGCGTCAGGCAGCCAGGTGTGGACCGGCCACATCGGCACCTTGACCGCAAAGGAGGCGAAGAAGGCGAGCCAAAGCCACGTCTGCAAGGACGGGGCGAAATCGAACGTCAGCAGACGCGTCATATCCGACGTGCCGGACTGATACATCATGGCCAGGATCGCCAGCAGCATCAGCACGGAGCCCGCGAGGGTATAAAGGAAGAACTTGAAGGCCGCATAATTGCGCCGCGGTCCGCCCCAGATACCGATGATCAGGTACATCGGGATCAGCACGGCTTCGAAGAAGACGTAGAACAGCACGATATCGAGCGCCGCGAACATCCCGACCATCAAAGTCTCGAGGATCAGGAACGCGACCATGTATTCCTTCACGCGCTCCTGGATCGATTCCCAGCTCGCGAGAATGCAGAGCACCGTGAGAAGCGTGGAGAGCAGCACGAAGAACAGTGAAATACCGTCGATACCGACGTGATAGGCGAGATCGAGCCCCGGCACCCAGACGAATTTCTCAACAAACTGGAAGTCCGACGTGCGCACATCGAAGTTGACCCACAGGCCGAGCGACACCAGGAACGTGATGGATGAAACCCAAAGTGCTACGGCGCGGGCATCACGCGCCACCTGCTCCGCCGTGCCACGGCTGAAGAACAAAATGAACAGCGCGCCGACCAGCGGTAGGAAGGTGACGACGGACAGCCAGGGAAAATCAGTCACGGCTCTATTTCCCCGCCACCAGGAACCAAGTGATCAGCCCCGCCACGCCCAGCAGCATGGCAAAGGCATAGTGATAAAGATAACCGCTCTGCAGCACGCCGGCTTTTTTCGATGCTTCGCGGATAACGTACGACACGCCGTCCGGGCCGAGCCCGTCGATGACCGCGCCGTCGCCCTTTTTCCACAGCGCATGGCCGATCCTGAACGCGGGCTTCACGAAGATCGCGTCATATAGCTCGTCGAAGTACCACTTGTTGAGCAGGAAACGGTATACCGCCGGGAACGCGCCAGCGATCTTGCCCGGCAGATCCGGACGGAACATGTAAAGGAAGTAAGCGAGCGCAATACCGGCGGCGCCAACGACGAGTGGCGACAGCTTCACCCACAACGGCACATGATGGGCATGTTCGAGCGCCTGATGCGTCGGCAGCATGAACAGCGCCTTGCCCCAGAATTCCTCGTAATGCTCGCCGACGAAATAATCGACCGTGGAGAAACCGACAAAGATCGCGCCGAGCGCCAGCACGCAGAGCGGGATCAGCATCACCTTGGGCGATTCATGCACATGCGCCAGCGTATGTTCGTCGGCACGGGACGTGCCATGGAACGTCATGATGATCAGGCGCCAGGAATAGAACGCCGTCAAAAAGGCCGCCGTCAGGCCCATCCAATAGGCGTACTGTCCGACACCCGTATGCGCCGCATAGGCAACTTCGAGGATCATGTCCTTGGAATAGTAACCTGCGAACGGCCAGACGCCGGCCAGGGCGAGCGAGCCGATCCAGAACATGAGATAGGTAACTGGGATCAATTTGTAGAGGCCGCCCATCTTGCGCATGTCCTGCTCGTCCGACATGGCGTGGATCACCGAACCCGCGCTGAGGAACAGCAGCGCCTTGAAGAAAGCGTGCGTGATGAGATGGAACACGCCGGCCGAATAGGCCGATACGCCAAGCGCGAAGAACATATAGCCGAGCTGCGAACAGGTCGAATAGGCGATGACGCGCTTGATGTCGTTCTGCACGCAGCCGATAGTCGCAGCGAAAATCGCGGTCGAGGCGCCGACGATGGTGACGACCGTCAGCGCGGTATCGGAGAATTCGAACAGCGGCGAGCAGCGCGCCACCATGAAGACGCCAGCGGTCACCATCGTTGCGGCATGGATCAGCGCGGAGACCGGCGTCGGGCCTTCCATCGCGTCCGGCAGCCAGGTGTGCAGGCCGAGCTGAGCCGATTTACCCATCGCGCCGACGAACAGCAGCAGGCAGATCACCGTCAGCGCGTGATAGTCCTTGCCGAACACATGCAGCATCGCATCGGCCTTTTGCGGGGCGAGCGCGAAGATCGTGTCGAAATTGATCGAGTCGAACAGCATGTAGGTGGCGAAGATGCCGAGCGCGAAGCCGAAATCGCCGACGCGGTTGACGATGAAGGCTTTCATCGCGGCCGCATTGGCCGACGGGCGATCGAACCAGAAACCGATCAGCAGGTAGGATGCGACGCCCACCCCTTCCCAGCCGAAGAACAGCTGCAGCAGATTGTTCGCCGTCACCAGCATGAGCATCATGAAGGTGAACAGCGACAGGTAGCACATGAAGCGCGGCACGGAGCTGTCGTGGCTCATATAGCCGACGCTGTAGACGTGGATCATCGACGAGACGACCGTGACCATGAGCACCATGGCCAGCGACAGCGTGTCGCCGCGCAGCGCCCAAGAGAGCTCCAGCGTGCCGGAATCGATCCAGGTGAAGATCTCGACCGCGCCGGTATTGCCGTTCACCACCACATTCGTGAAAGCGAAGATGGCCGCGATGGCCGCGAGCAGCATGCAGCCGCAGGTAACCAATTGCGCCGCGCGATCGAGCGACGGATCGCCATGCGCGGCATGATCGTCGTGACCGCCATGGCCAGCGTGCGCGCCATGGGCATGATCGTGACCATGGCCATGACCACCGCCCTGCGGCGCATGCTTGGCGATGCGCAGGAAGATGATCGCCCCTGAAATCAGGAAGCCGATGAAGGGAAGGAAAACGGCGGCGGCGTACATCTCAGCCCTTCATCACGTTGATGTCGTCGACATAGATCGATCCGCGGTTGCGGAAATAGACGACGAGGATGGCCAGGCCGATGGCGGCTTCGGCCGCGGCGACGGTCAGGATGAACAGCGAGAACACCTGCCCGACCAGATCGCCGAGATTGGCCGAGAAGGCCACGAGGTTGATATTCACCGACAGCAGCAGCAATTCGATCGACATCAGAATGATGATGACGTTCTTCCGGTTGATGAAGATGCCGAACACGCCGAGCGTGAACAGGATCGCCGCCAAGGTCAGGTAATGGGCGAGACCGATTTCCAGCATGGCGCTAAATCCCCCTGCCCGTCGGCACTTTGACGATTTCGACCGAGTCCGACGGCCGGCGCGCGATCTGATCGGCGATCTTCTGGCGATGCACACCACCACGGCTGCGATGCGTCAGCACGATCGCGCCGATCATGGCGACCAGCAGGATCATGCCCGCCGCCTGGAAGAAATAAATATAGTGCGTATAGATGATCTGGCCGATCGCATGCGTATTGGTCACCGTGTCCGGCGTCGGCATCGGCGCCGCCAAGCGGCCCTCGACGTCGGGGGAGATCGCGAAACCGCCATACACGAGCACGAGTTCGACCAATAGAATGATGCCAACCAGCGCGCCGAGCGGCAGATACTGCAAGAAGCCCTGGCGCAGCTCGGTGAACGAAATATCCAGCATCATGACGACGAACAGGAACAGCACGGCTACCGCGCCGACATAGACGACGACCAGGATCATCGCCAGGAATTCGGCGCCCAGCAGCACGAACAGGCCGGCCGCATTGAAGAACGCGAGGATCAGGAACAGGACCGAATGGACCGGGTTCTTCGCCGAGATCACCATCACGGCGGCGGCCACCAGCACAGTCGCGAACAGGTAAAAGGCGAGCGAGGCGACGATCATCGATAGCTCGCTTTCGCTTCGAGGCGCGACGCCAGTTCGGTTTCCCAACGGTCGCCATTGGCCAGCAATTTGTCTTTGTCGTAGAGCAGCTCTTCGCGCGTTTCGGTCGCGAACTCGAAGTTCGGCCCTTCGACGATGGCATCCACCGGGCAGGCCTCTTCGCACAGGCCGCAATAGATGCATTTCACCATATCGATGTCGTAACGCGTTGTGCGGCGGCTGCCGTCATCGCGCGGCTCAGCCTCGATCGTGATGGCCTGGGCCGGGCAGACCGCTTCGCACAGCTTGCACGCGATGCAGCGTTCTTCGCCGTTCGGATAGCGGCGCAACGCATGCTCGCCACGGAAACGCGGGCTCAGCGGCCCCTTCTCGAACGGATAGTTGAGCGTCACCTTCGGCTTGAAGAAATACTTCAAGGTCAGAGCCATGCCCGAGACCAGCTCGTACAGGAAAACGGAACGGGCGCTGCGATCGAGTGAACTCATGACAGCCTCCCCAACGGATGAATGTCGAATGCGACGACGATACCGGCAACGATAACAACCGCGGCCAACGAAATCGGCAGGAAGACTTTCCAACCCAGACGCATCAGTTGGTCGTAGCGATAACGCGGGAACGTGGCGCGCACCCAGACGAAGATGAACAGGCAGAACGCGATTTTGATCGCGAACCAGATCGGTCCCGGCAGCCAGTTGAACGGCGCAATGTCGAACGGCGGGAGCCAGCCACCCAGGAACAGGATCGTCGTCATGCCCGACATCAAGATCATGTTCGCGTATTCGCCGAGAAAGAACAGCGCGAAGGTCATCGCCGAATACTCGACGTTATAACCCGACACGAGTTCGGCTTCGGCTTCCGGCAGATCGAACGGATGGCGGTTGGTTTCTGCCAGGGTCGAGACGAAGAAGATCACCGCCATCGGGAACAGCGGGATGACGAACCACAGATTGCGTTGCGCGTTCACTATATCGCTGAGGTTCAGCGAACCGGTCAGCAGCAGAACCGTGATGATGACGAAGCCCATCGAGACTTCGTAGGACACCATCTGCGCGGCCGAACGCAAACCGCCGAGGAAGGCGTATTTGGAGTTCGACGCCCAGCCCGCCATCATGATGCCGTAGACACCGAGCGACGAGACGGCGAACAGATACAGGATGCCGACATTGATGTTGGACAGCACCAGACCGTTGCCGAGCGGGATGACCGCCCAGGCGATCAAGGCGAGCGTGAAGGTCAGCACCGGCGCGATGACGAACACGACCTTGTTCGCGCCCGTCGGGATGATGGTTTCCTTGAAGAACAGCTTCAGGCCGTCGGCGATCGGCTGCAACAGACCGAACGGGCCGACGACGTTCGGCCCCCGGCGCAGCTGCATGGCCGCAATGACCTTGCGCTCGAAATAAGTGAGGTAAGCAACCGACAGCAGCAGCGGTACCGTGATCGCCAGAACCTTGATGGCGATCCAGATCGTCGGCCAGGCGTATCCCGTCCAGAACTCAGCCATGGGTGCCGGTCCTCGGAGTGCCTTGGCCCAGGATCTCAGTGATGCACTTGGCCATGGTGATCGAGGCGCGCCCGATCGCATCGGTCATATAATAATTATCGACCGGATAGGTGAAGTCGCCGCCGGTGATGGTGCCGGCCGTACCAAAGGCGCCCCACGAGGCAGGCGTCGTCTCATCGACGTTACCCAGATGCGGAACGGCCTTGGCCATCAGCGTCTGCACGGCTTCGATCGTATCGAACGGCAGTTTCTTGCCGAGACGTTCGGAGAGTGCCCGCAGGATCGCCCAATCGTCGCGCGCATCGCCGACCGGAAACACAGCGCGCAGCGCACGTTGCACGCGGCCTTCGGTGTTCACATAGGTGCCGTCTTTTTCCGTATAGGCGGCACCCGGCAGGATGACGTCGGCGCGCGCGGCACCGGCATCGCCGTGATGGCCCTGATAGATGACGAAGGCTTTACCGAGACGCTTGGTATCGATCTCGTCGGCGCCCAACAGATAAACCACTTCGATCTCGCCGGACGATGCGCCGTCGAGGATCGCCTTCGTGCCCTTGCCGCCCGCCCCCGGGATGAACCCGAGATCGAGACCGCCGACGCGCGACGCCGCACGTTGCAGTACGTTGAAACCGTTCCAGCCGTCCTTGATCAGGCCACAGCTGTCGGCGACGGCACGCGCGGCCGCCAGGACCGCCGCGCCGTCGGCGCGCGCGAGCGCACCCGAGCCGACGATGATCATCGGCTTGGAAGCTTTCTTCAGCGTCTCCGCAAACGCGTGGCTGCCCGACGCGATGTCGGACAGGACCGGCGGATTGGCGCCAAGGCTTTGATATTTGTAGGTGAAGTCGGCGTCCGGACCGATGACGGCGATCTTCGCCTTACCGGACAGGAAGCGCTTGCGGATGCGCGCGTTGAGCACGGCCGCTTCGGTACGCGGATTGGTGCCGACGAGCAGGATCGCATCGGCTTGTTCGATGCCGGCGACGCCCGAATTGAACAGATAACCGCTGCGCGATCCCTCGCCCACCGCAGCGCCATCCTGGCGGCAATCGATGTTGGTCGAGCCGAGCGACGTCATCAGGCTTTTCAGCGCGAACATGGATTCGCAATCGGCGAGATCGCCGGCGATGGCCGCGATCTTGTTGCCCGACACATTGGCGAGGCGCGCGACGATCGCGGCGAAGGCTTCTTCCCACGTAGCGGGGCGCAATTTGCCGTCGCGCCGCACGTAAGGTTTGTCGAGGCGCTGACGCAGCAAGCCGTCGTACGAGAAGCGTGCCTTATCGGACAACCATTCCTCGTTCACGTCCTCGTTAACGCGCGGCAGCACGCGCAGGATTTCCGGCCCGCGTGCATCGATGCGGATGTTGGAGCCGAGCGCGTCGGTGACGTCGATCGATTCCGTCTTTTTCAGTTCCCACGGACGCGCCACGAACGCATAGGGCTTCGAGGTCAATGCGCCGACCGGGCAGAGATCGATGATGTTGCCGGACAGTTCCGACGACAACGCCTTCTCGACATAGGTCGTGATTTCCATCGTCTCACCACGACCCGTCGCGCCCAGTTCGGGCACGCCCGCGACCTCGGTCGCGAAGCGGACGCAACGCGTGCAATGGATGCAGCGCGTCATTTCGGTTTTGACCAACGGCCCGAGATACTTGTCGTCGACCGCGCGCTTCATTTCGAGATAGCGCGAGCGATCGAAGCCGTAGCCCATCGCCTGGTCCTGCAAATCGCACTCGCCGCCCTGATCGCAGATCGGGCAATCGAGCGGATGATTGATCAGCAGGAATTCCATGACGCCGTGACGGGCTTTTTTCACCATCTCGGAGTCGGTCTTGATCTTCATGCCCTCGCCCACCGGCATCGCGCAGGACGCGATCGGCTTCGGCGCCTTTTCCATCTCGACCAGGCACATGCGGCAGTTGCCGGCAACCGACAGACGCTCGTGATAGCAAAAACGCGGGACTTCCTTGCCGGCGAGTTCGCAGGCCTGGAGCACGGTTAGGCCCGGCTCGACCTCCAACTCGATATCGTCGATGGTGATTTTAGGCATGCGATTACTCAGCGGCCGCCAAAGGACGGGATTTCGCCGCTGCGATGCGGCGTTCGAGTTCGGGACGGAAATGACGGATCAGGCCTTGGATCGGCCAGGCCGCGGCATCGCCGAGCGCGCAGATGGTGTGGCCTTCGACCTGACGCGTGACTTGCTCCAGCAGATCGATCTCACGCGGCGTGGCCGCACCCGACACCATGCGGCTCATCATGCGCGCCATCCAGCCGGTGCCTTCGCGGCACGGCGTGCATTGGCCGCAGCTTTCATGTTTGTAGAACGCCGACAGGCGCGAGATGGCGGCCACGATATCGGTCGACTTATCCATCACCATGACGGCCGCGGTACCGAGACCGGAGCGCACTTCACGCAGCGCATCGAAATCCATCAGCACGGTATCGCAGATCGATTTCGGCAAGACCGGAACCGAAGCACCACCCGGAATGACAGCCAGCAGATTGTCCCAACCGCCGGTGACGCCGCCGCAATGACGTTCGATGAGTTCCTTGAGCGGAATGCTCATTTCCTCTTCGACCGTGCAGGGATTGTTCACGTGACCCGAAATGTTGAACAGCTTGGTGCCGACGTTGTTCGGACGGCCAATGCCAGCAAACCACGCCGGCCCGCGACGCAGAATCTCAGGCGCCACGGCGATGGATTCAACGTTGTTCACCGTCGTCGGGCAGCCATAGAGACCCGAGTTCGCCGGGAACGGCGGCTTCAGGCGCGGCTGGCCCTTCTTGCCTTCGAGGCTTTCGATCAGCGCGGTTTCTTCACCGCAGATATAAGCGCCGGCGCCACGATGGACGTAGAGATCGAAATCCCAACCCGAACCGCAGGCGTTTTTGCCGATCAGGCCGTTGTCGTAAGCTTCGTCGATCGCGCGCTGTAGCGCCTGCGTCTCGCGATAGAACTCGCCGCGCACATAGATGTAAGCGGCATGCGCGCCCATCGCGAAGCTCGCGATCAGGCAGCCTTCGACAAGCTTATGCGGTTCGTGACGCAGGATCTCGCGATCCTTGCAGGTGCCGGGCTCGCCTTCGTCGGCATTCACCACAAGGTAATGCGGCCGCGCGCCGATTTCCTTCGGCATGAACGACCATTTGAGGCCGGTGCCGAAACCCGCGCCGCCACGACCGCGCAGGCCGGACGCCTTCATCTCGTCGATGATCTTGTCACGGCCGCGTTCGAGGATTTCCTTCGTTCCGTCCCAATCGCCACGCGCACGCGCACCGCTGAGGAACGGATCGTGGAGGCCGTAAATATTGGTGAAGATGCGGTCTTTATCTTTCAACATCACGCACCCCTTCCCTTGGTGGGTTCGGTGAGCGACGTCAGCCCGCTGGCCGGCTCGCACGTCTTGCGGCCGATTTGCGATCCCGTCTTCGGCTTATTGCCGAGTTTCAACTCGCTAAGGATCGAGGCCGTGCTGGTCTCGTCCAAATCTTCGAAATAATCGTCGCCGATCTGGATCATTGGCGCGTTGACGCAAGCACCCAGGCATTCCGCGTGGCTCAGCGTGAACATGCCGTCGGCGCTGGTCTCGCCCAATTTGATGCCGGTCGCTTTCTCGCAGGCCGCCACGATCTTGTCGGAGCCGCGCAACCAGCACGGCAGGTTGGTGCAGATCTCGACGTGATGCTTTCCGACCGGACGCGTCTTGTACATCGTGTAGAAGGTCGCGACCTCGTAGACGCGGATCGCCGGCATATCGAGCATATCGGCGATGTAATCCATCGCCACGCGCGGCAACCAACCGCCGCTTTTATCCGACGCCATCTGGCGCTGCGCGAGATCGAGCAGCGGCATCACCGCGCTCGCTTGACGGCCGGCGGGATATTTTGCGATCACCGCCTGCGCCTGCGCCAAATAATCGGGCGTGAAGACGAACGAGGCGACCTCGGGGATCGCTCCAGTTTGGGTGCTCATCGGTCGATCTCTCCGAAAACGATATCGAGCGAGCCGATATTGGCGACGACGTCAGCCAGCATGTGGCCACGCGACATCATGTCGAGCGCCTGCAGATGGGCAAATCCCGGCGCGCGGATTTTGCAGCGATACGGCTTGTTCGTGCCGTCGGCGATCAGATAGACGCCGAACTCGCCCTTCGGCGCTTCGACGACAGTATAGGTGCTGCCCGCGGGCACGTGATAGCCCTCGGTATAAAGTTTGAAGTGATGGATCAGCGCTTCCATCGAATGCTTCATCTCGCGGCGCTTGGGCGGCGCGAACTTGTTGTCGTCAACCGTCACGGCACCCTGCGGCATCTGCGCGACGCACTGCTTGATGATCTTCAGCGATTCCCGCATCTCGTAGACGCGGACAAGATAACGATCGTAGCAGTCGCCGTTCTTGCCGATCGGGATATCGAAATCCATTTGAGCGTAGACGTCATAAGGCTGCGACTTGCGCAAATCCCAGGCAAAGCCCGACGCGCGCAGGTTCGGACCCGAGAAGCCCCAATCGACCGCCTCGTCCGCGCTCACCACACCGATATCGACGGTGCGCTGCTTGAAGATGCGGTTCTCGGTCAGCAGGCTTTCAAGATCGTCGATGAATTGCGTATAGGTGTCAGCCCAGGCATCGATATCGTCGAGCAGCTTTTGCGGAATGTCGGCCGCGACGCCGCCCGGACGGAAATACGCCATGTGCAGACGCGCGCCGGATGCCCGTTCGCAGAATTCCATCAACAGTTCGCGATGCTCGAATCCCCACAACATCGGCGTCATCGCGCCGACGTCCATCGCATACGCCGTGATGTTCAAGATGTGATTCAGGATGCGACCGATCTCGGCATAGAGCACGCGGATATATTGCGCGCGCGGCGGCACCGCCATGCCGGTCAAACGCTCAACCGCGAGCGCGAAGGCATGTTCCTGGTTCTGCGGCGCCACGTAATCCAAACGGTCGAAATACGGCACGGCCTGCAGATAGCTTTTATATTCGATCAACTTTTCGGTGCCGCGATGCAGCAGGCCGATATGCGGATCGGCGCGATCGATGATTTCGCCGTCGAGTTCGAGCACCAGGCGCAGCACGCCATGCGCGGCCGGATGCTGCGGGCCGAAATTGAGCGTGAAATTCTTAATCTGGGTATCGGTCACGGCTTGCTCCCCGGGACAGGAGTCGTGGGAGCATTCGGCGGCACAACGTTCGCCTTCTCATCGCCCGGCAATTGCTGCGTCATACCTTCCCACGGCGACAGGAAGTCGAACGTGCGGAATTCCTGCGTGAGCTTCACCGGTTCGTAAACGACGCGCTTCTGTTCGTCGTCGTAGCGCACTTCGACATAACCCGTGAGCGGAAAATCCTTGCGCAGCGGATGCCCCTCGAAACCGTAGTCGGTGAGGATGCGGCGCAGGTCCGGATGGCCGGAAAAGAAGATGCCGTACAGATCCCAAGCTTCGCGCTCGAACCAGCCGGCCGAGCTGAACAGCTCAACGGCCGAGGCGACCGGCGTTTCCTCGTCGGTTTCGACGATCACGCGCACGCGCATGTTGCCGGTCAGGCTCAACAGATTATAGACGACGTCGAAACGGCGCTCGCGCTCGGGATAATCGACACCGGCGATATCCATGAGCTGCTTGAACTGGCAATTGGGATCGTCGCGCAGGAAGGCCAAGACCTTCACGATCTGATCACGTTCGACGTGAAGCGTCAGCTCCCCGTTCTTCACTTTCGCTTCGACGAGTGCCGGACCGATTCTATCGGTTACGTACTCGAGCAGATCTCCGATCGAATCGACGTCCGCCATACTACCCCAATGGACACCCACCCCCGCGCTTAGCGCCAGAGCGTGCCGGTCCTCCGGATCTTGCGTTGCAATTGCAGGATACCGTAGACGAGCGCTTCAGCCGTCGGCGGACACCCGGGCACATAAATATCGACCGGGACGACGCGATCGCAGCCCCGAACGACGGAATAGGAATAATGGTAGTAGCCGCCGCCGTTCGCGCACGATCCCATCGAGATCACGTAGCGCGGCTCGGCCATCTGGTCGTAGACCTTGCGGAAAGCCGGGGCCATCTTATTGGTCAGGGTGCCGGCGACGATGATCACGTCGGACTGACGCGGGCTCGGGCGCGGCACCACGCCGAAACGATCGAGATCGTAGCGGCTGACATAGGCGTGCATCATCTCGACCGCGCAGCAGGCGAGCCCGAAGGTCATCGGGAACATCGAACCGGTGCGCGCCCAATTGACGAGCTTATCGAGCTGCGCGACGACGAAGCCCTTATCGGCCAGCGTGTCGGTGACGCTTTTGAGGATCAGGTCCTGGTCCGGGCCATGCGGGGCACCCGGAAGGCCAAGGATATGCGGCTGCTCTATTCCCATTCGAGCGCTCCCTTCCGCCATTCATAAATGAAGCCGATGGTCAGGACGCCGAGGAACGCGATCATCGACCAGAAGCCAAACACGCCGATCGTACCGAGCGAGATCGCCCACGGGAACAAAAAGGCAACTTCGAGATCGAAAATGATGAACAGGATCGCGACGAGATAGAAGCGAACGTCGAATTTGATGCGGGCGTCTTCAAAAGCCTCAAATCCGCATTCATAGGCGGAGAGCTTCTCAGCATCGGGCTTTTGGCGGGCGATCAACATCGAGCCGATGGCCATGACCAACGACAGACCGAGGGCAATGGCCATAAAGATCAGGATAGGCAGATATTCTAGGAGCAGACTTTCCATCGAATTCTTTCTGGCGGCTCCTTGATCACCGTCCGAAGACATGGGGCGGCGCACAACGGGGTATAAAGGTGGCGGGAGCGACGGGACTCGAACCCGCGGCCTCCGGCGTGACAGGCCGGCGCTCTAACCAACTGAGCTACGCCCCCTAAACACGTTCCGTTGCGAGCGCTGTGTAAATCACCCCCCTAAGGGTGTCAAGCAATACCACCGGTTATTCTAGGGCCTTGTTGTCTTGTAGTTTCAATTAGTTATCGTGCACTTATCAGACGACAATCTTGACCGACGGGTCGGTTTTGGCTGGCGTTTCCGACGAATCGCCTTCCGCCCCCGGCTCACCAGGAGCCGCATCATCGCCCGCGGCCTGCTTTTCCAGCAATTTGGCCTTTTCCGCCTCGGCGATTTCATCCGCGAACATCTTTTCGGACTTATCGTCACTCTTGGCCGCCTTAGGATCCGAATCAGGCCCGAATCCTAGGGTTTTCTGATAGTGCGAGAGTGCCGCATAGGTCGAATCGTCGCCCTTGGCGCGTAAGGCATGCTGGACTTCAAGCTGATCGATCCGACCATCTCGATTCTCATCCAGCCGCTTCAGCTCTTCGGGCGCGCCGACCATTTCGGCAGCCGTTGCAACGGCGGAGCGCTTCCGTTCAGCCGCGGTCTTGGCAGTATCCGCTTCGCCGGCGATTTCCTGGGCGCGTACGAGATTGGCAGGATCGGTTTTGGGCCCGCGATCGGGTTTGGTGTCGGAATCGGCGTTCTTGGCGCCGGTCTCCCCGCTGTCTTCCATCTTGCGGACGGTCAGTGCGGGGCCAGCCTCGGTCGCCTTGGCGACGGCGCGATCATGCCCCTTGGCGTCCGGGTCGATTTCGGCCCGATCGCGTGGCGAATGATGCATAAGCCCAGTCTGCGCCGGCATATAAACCGGCGGTGTTTTGTATTCGTTGGCCAAAGAAAGTCTCCTTCTGAGCCCGCTTCGGTTTGACCGTTATAGCACGTTTGCAGGGCATTTAGACAATGAATAGGGTGTGAAAAACACGTGCCTGTCGCTGAAAAAGGGCAAATCCATGGGAAAAGCTTCAACCGTCGCCAAAATCGAAACCCTGTCCTGCGACGCCGGCTGGCGCGGCTATTACTTCGTCAAACTGACCACCAGCGACGGCATAGTGGGCTGGTCCGAATACGACGAAAGCTTTGGCCCGGCCGGTGTCACGCTGACGATCGGCAAATTCGCCGAACGCGTGATTGGCAAATCGGTCTTCGAACATGAGCAGATTTTCGCCGATCTGTTCGCGACCAAACGCATGGCGTTTACCGGCGCCACCGCCATGGCCGCCGGGGCCATCGAAAACGCCCTGCTCGACGCCAAGGCCAAGACCCTCGGCGTGCCCTGCTACGACCTGTTGGGCGGCAAGATCCGCGACAAGGTGCGCGTCTACTGGTCGCACTGCGCCATGTATCGCGTGAGCCGGCCGCAATATTATCCGCCGGCCATCACCGACGGGGCGGGCTTAAAAGCGATGGGCGCGGAAGTGAAGGCCAAGGGCTTCACCGCACTCAAAACCAATCTCATCTTGCACAATGAAACCGGCTTGGCGCTGTCGTCGCCCGGTTTCGGGCGGCCGTTTCAGCCGGACCTCAATGTCGAACGCAAGGTGCTGCGCGATCTGCGCCACACGTTGGAACTAATGCGCGAGGGCGCCGGCCCCGACATCGACATCATGATCGATCTCAATTTCAATTGCCGCACCGAGGGGTATCTGAAGATCCTGCGTGCCATCGCGGACCTCGACATGTTCTGGATCGAGATCGATATGAACGATCCGAACGCACTGGCCCACATCCGCGCACAGAGCTCTCACCCCATTTCCGGCGGCGAGACTCTCTTCGGCGTACGGCAATTCCTACCCTTCCTGCGCGCACAGGCGCTCGACGTTGCCATCATCGATGCCATCTGGAATGGCATCTGGCAGGGCATGAAAATCGCCGCCTGCGCCGAGGCGCACGAGGTAAATATCGCGCCACACAATTTCTATGGGCACCTCGCCAACATGATGAATGCCCATTTCGCGGCCGCCGTGCCGAACCTGCGGATTATGGAGATCGATATCGACCGCATCGCGGCCGATGCCGACATCTTCCCGCACCCGCCCAAGATCGAGAACGGCTATCTGATCCTGCCCGATGCGCCGGGCTGGGGCTGCGATCCCGATGAAGGCGCCATCCGGGCCCGCCCCTTCCAGGGCGACCTGCGCCGGTAGAGCGCGATACCCATTCGGGATTGCCGCAGTTCAAAAACTGTTGGCGTGGGACCGCCCAGGAACTAGAACGTCGGCGGGCGACCTGACGTATAGACAGGCGTCCGGGGGTTCGGGGGTTTAAATGGTAACCATGTGGGCACGTGCCGCCGTCGCGGCGTTTTTCTTGTTCGTCGGTTTGGCAGCGGTTCCGGCAAAAGCGGATCCCGCCAAGGTCCGAGTGTCCGTCTATCTTCTCAGCCTCGGCAAGCTGGACCTCGACCGAGCCACGGTGCCGGCAGATTTTTACCTGACCTTCGATTGCGACGATAAATGTCCCCCGCTCGATTTCGAGATCATGAACGGTCGCGCTTCCGGCATGTCCAAAGTTGAGGACCTGCCCAACCGCAAGATGTTCCGCATTTATGCCGAACTGAAACCAACCGTCGATCTGCGCAAATTCCCCTTCGACAGCCAAGCCATCTCGATCGTCATCGAAGACAAGGGGCTGGAGAAAGACGATCTCCTCTATATCGCCGATGTGAAGAAAAGCGGGCTCGATCCCGAAATCTCCCTGCCCGGCTGGACGCTCGGAAGCTGGAAAGCCGACGTGGCGGAACACAATTACGAAGTGCTGGAAGAAAGTTATTCGCGTTACGCGTTCACGGTCGGCGTCACCAAGCCCAAATGGAATGCGTTCCTGAAGACGCTCATGCCGATCATCTTCATTTTCCTGATCGTGACATTTTCCTATGTCATTCCGATCGAGAAAACCGATACGAGATTAAGCGCCGCCACGGCCGCTCTTGTCGCCTCGGTCATGTTCCACGTTAACATCACCAATCAAAACCCGCCGCTCGGATATCTCACCTTCGCCGACAAGATCGTGCTCATCCTTTACGGATTTCTGTTCCTGACGATCGCCTACAATGTCGTCGTCTATGAATATGTCCAACGAAAGCAGGAAGACCGCGCGCGCAAAATCCACGAGAACGTGAAATTCAAAATCATTTTCGGAGCGCCGCTTCTCTTCGCGCTCCTATTTTGGTTCTTGGTGCGTTAGCGGTTACTCCGCCGCTTTCGTTTGCGGCAGGCTCAAGCCCCGAACCTGCGGCACGACATCCCTTGCGAACAGCTTGAGATGGCTGGTCGTTTCGGCGTGCGTCATGTGGCCGGAATGCCCCATCAGCAATAGGTTGCCGATGCCGCCGACGTCATCGTGGAACTTGCGGATCTGCTGGGCCACCGTGTCGGGATTGCCGGTGAAGAAATTGCCGAAGCCGATCTGAAAATCGACGTCGAGTTTGCGAAAGCCCGCCGTGCGCGGCGCGCCCATCAACTGCACCATGATCTCGGCCGGCATATAGCCGGGCGGGGCATTCCATTGCGGTGCCTGCTTGCCCGCCTCCATGTACCATAGCAATTTCTTGGCCGGTTCGCGCGCAGCCTCGTCGCTGTCCGCGACATGGCTGAAGCCGAGATAGGCGAAACGATCCGGCGCCGGATCGCGGCCGAAGCTTTCGCGATAACCGATCCGATAGGCATCGAAGATCTGTTTAGCCTTTTCGCTGCCGACCAGAAAGGTCGCGCAGACATAGCCGTGCCGGCCGATCTCGGTTGCGTTGTCGAGCGTGCTGGTGGTGATCCAAATCGGCGGATGCGGCTGCTGATACGTACGCGGCCAGATGTTCACCGCGCGATAATTGAAATATTTCCCTTCCCAGCGGAACGGGCCGTCGTGCGTCGTCCAGGCCTTCTTGATCAGATCGTGCGCTTCCCAGAAGCGCGATTGCGATTGCGTCGGATTGTTGTTGGACGGCGCAATTTCCATCGGTACGCCGCGCACGAAACCGCACTCCAGCCGTCCGCGCGACAACACATCGACCATCGCGGTCTCCTCGGCGACGCGCACGGGATCGCGCCGATTGGCGATCGGATTGCCAAGCTCGAGGATACGCACATTTTTGGTCTGGCGCGCGAGCGCGCTGGCCGTCACCACGATATTGGGCACGACGCAGGTCGGCGTCTGATGATGCTCGTTGAGCATGATGTTGATACCGAGCTCGTCGCACAGGCACCACTCGTCGAGGCGCTCATGGAACAGATCCGCGCCCTTCACCGGATCGTAGTAACTGTTCGGCAGATCGACGCGCAGGCCCGCCAAGGTGTCGAGATCGGGCAGGATCGGATACGGCGTTTCACTGAAATGATAAAATTTCATGATCCCTACTCCGCCGCTATGGCACGACCGTTGACGAAATCGGCGACGAGCGCGTCGAACTTATCCGCCGCCTCGACCTGCGGCACGTGCCCGACGCCCGGCAGCACGACCATACGCGCGCCTGGAATGGCGGCGCAGAATTTGCGACCGTAATCGACATCGACGATCTTGTCGTGTTCGCCCCAAATCAGCAGCGCCGGCTTGTCGATGCGGTGCAGACGCTGCTTCAGCTTGGGATTATGCAGATACGGCTCCCACGCATAGCGCGCGAACGCCTGGAACGAACGTTGGGCATTCAGCTTGTCGCGATCCGTAAAGGTTGACGGGTCAGGTGCGAATTTTTGGTCGAAGTAAGTAAGCTTCGGCATCTCGGACGGCGGGATCGAGAACAGATCAGCCAGCTCGGTCGAATCGCGCCCGCCGAATTTCACACCGACCGCGTCGACCAGAATGATGCGGCCGATCCGCGCGGTGGACTTCACCGCCATCTCCGCCGTGATCCAGCCACCCAACGAAAAGCCCATGACCGTGACGTCGGTGAGCTTCAACTCATCGAGTAGATCGAGATACAGATAAGCGAGATCGTCGATCGTGTCGAAACGATCGACATCGGCGCAATCGGCGAAACCTGGATGCGTCGGCGCCATAACTGAGAATGATTTGGACAGCCGCTCGGCGGCGGCCAGAATCGAGCGAGGGCCGCCCGCGCCATGCAACATAAGAAGCGGCGCTCCCGTCCCGGCGCGCACGCCCGTCAGCTCGACGCCATCGACTTTAAATACGGACATGAAGCATTCCCGCCTAGTCTTATGAGTTAGCTCATCATACCCAACTCGTGGCGTTCAGCAACTTTACCGAGAGCCGTACGCGCGCAGGAATGCGGCGATTGCTTCTTTGATATGGGCCTTGCGGCGCGCCGGCGCTGGATTGGCATCGACACCGAGAAGGGCGCGCAATTGCAGATGTCCGGTGAGCGAGCCGATGAATTGCTCGGCCGCCATCGCCGGGTTGTCGATGACGAGCCGGCCGACATCCACCTGGCTTTGCAGGTAATCGGAAATTTTGCTCACCGTGACCGATCCACCGACGCGATACGTGTTCGGTCCCAGTTCGTCGTTATGCCCGGCTTCGAAAATCAGCACGCGATAGAGCGCGATCGAACTTGGCTGCAGGATCAGGTCGATATAGGCGCGCGCGAACGCCGTCAGCACTTCGGTCACGCTGCCGCCGGCCAACAGCTCGGTATGCAGCGGCGAGAAGAGCCCGTCGATCCGGCCACGGATGATATCTTCGAACAGCGCCTTTTTGTTGCCGAAATGCTTATAGACAGTAGCCTTCGACACCGACGCACCGGCAGCGATTTCATCCATGTTCGCCGCAAGGTAGCCCTGAGCGAGAAAGACTTCGTTGGCCGAACGCAGGATGTCGCGCCGTTTCGACGCCGAAAGGGTTTCATGTTTACCGCCCTGTTCGTCGGCCGGCTTTCTTTTTACTGCCGTCATGGAATTATCATTCCCAGAGCTTCCGGTTTCATCTAAACTAAACCGTATAGTTTAGTTTTTCAATCATATGTGCGGATGATCATGCGCTTCCCGGCTGTCGCCCTTGCGACCCTCTCCTTATTGATCGTCATGACGGACGCCCGCGCGCAAACGCCCGCCGGTCCACAGGCCACCCCAGTCGAAGTCCAGAAAGTCGGCATCGCACCCATCGTCGATGCGCTCCGCGCCATCGGCACGCTGCGCGCCGATCAATCGATCATCGTGCGCTCTGAAGTCCCCGGCGTGATCGTGAAGATGGGCTTTGTCGAATCGATGCCGGTGATGCGCGGCCAGTTGCTCATCAAGCTCGACGACACCATCGCACGCGCCGAAGTACAGCAGGCCGAGGCAGCCCTCAATCTCGCGCAACGCAATTACGATCGCGCCAGCGAACTCGCCCGCACCGGCGCCGGCGCCACGCGCGCGCGCGACGAAGCCCAGGCGGCGTTTGAGAATACCCGCGCGGCCCTCGCCCTCGCACGTGCGCGGCTTGAAAAGACGACCATCAACGCGCCGTTCGCCGGTCTCGCGGGTCTGCGCAAGGTCGATCTCGGTGCGTACATCACCGTCGGCCAGGATTTGCTCAGCCTCGATGCCGTCGATCTCATGATGGTCGATTTCACGGTTCCCGAGCGTTATCTGCGTTTCCTCGCCCCCGATAACCGTATCCAGATCGAGGCTGATGCGCTGCCCGGGCAAATTTTCGACGGCAAGATCACCGCGCTCAACCCGCGCATCGATCCCGATGGACGTAGCCTCGCCGTTCGCGCCCAGGTCCCCAATCCGCAGGGCATGCTCAAACCCGGCATGTTCGTGCGCGTCGAAATCGTCGTCGCGCAACGCGACAACGCCGTCGTGATCCCCGAACAAGCCATCGTGCCGAGCGGCGACCGGGTCACGGTCTATCGGATCGTCGACGGCAAGTCGGTGCTGACGCCGATCAAGCTTGGCCTGCGTAGCTTCGGCAAGGTCGAGGTCGTCGACGGTCTGAAGGAAGGCGATACCATCGTCACCGCCGGACAGCTCAAGGTCCAGGACGGCGGCGCGGTGCGCATACTGTCGCCGGCCCCGGCGGCCGGCGGTTAAGCGCGAGACCGCCGCATGAAACTCTCCGAAACCAGTATCCGGCGCCCCGTCTTCGCGACCGTGATGAGTCTCGTCATCGTGCTGGTCGGCCTCGTGTCCTATTCGCGCCTATCCGTGCGCGAATATCCCAAGATCGATTCACCGGTTGTCAGCGTGACCACGACCTATCGCGGCGCCAGCGCCGAAATCATCGAGACGACCGTTACCCAGCGGCTCGAAGAGGTTCTGGCGGGCATCGAAGGCCTGGAATTCATGTCCTCGGTCAGCCGTCAGGAACGCAGCCAGATCTCGCTGACCTTCACCTTGAATCGCAATCAGTCCGATGCCGCCGCCGACGTGCGCGATCGTGTCGGCCGTGCGCGTGGCCGCCTGCCCGACGAAATCGACGAGCCCATCATCGCCAAGGTCGAAGCCGACGCGCAGCCGACGATCTTCCTGGCGCTGTCGTCCGATCGCCATTCCGCGCTTGAGATCACCGACATCGAACAGCGCTACGTCAAAAATCAGCTTCAGACCCTGCCCGGTGTCGCCCAGGTCACCGAATTCGGCGAACGCGTCTATGCCATGCGGATCCAACTCGATCCCGATCGCTTGGCGGCCTATCGCTTGACGTCGGCCGACGTCGAAGCCGCGCTGCGGCGCGAGAATGTCGAAATCCCGGCCGGCATCATCGAAAGCGATGCGCGCGAATTCACCGTGCTGTCGCAGACCGATCTTGCCTCGCCGAAACAATTCAACGAGATGGTGATCCGCAAATCGACCGACGGCTATCTCGTCCGCCTCGTCGATGTCGGTTATGCCGAACTGGGTGCGCTGGATGAATCGCGCAACGTGCGCATCAGCGGCAATTCGGCCGTCGCCGTCGGCGTCGTGCGCCAATCGACCGCCAATCCGCTCGATATCTCCAAGGCGGTGCGCGACAGCTTGCCGCAGATTACCAAAAGCCTGCCCGACGGCATGAAGATCGAGGTCGCCTATGACCGTTCGAAATTCATCGAGGAATCGATCCGCAACGTCTATCACACGATCGGCGAAGCCATCGTGCTCGTCGTCGCTATCATCTTCCTGTTCCTGCGCTCGCTCCGCGCCACACTTATCCCACTCGTCACCATTCCGATTTCGTTGATCGGCGCCTGCGCGCTGATGCAGGTGTTCGGTTTTTCGATCAACAGCCTCACCCTGCTCGCCATGGTGCTGGCCATCGGGCTCGTCGTCGACGATGCGATCGTGATGCTAGAAAACATCTATCGCCACGTCGAAGAGGGCATGCACCCGGTCCGCGCCGCCCTCGTCGGCTCCAAGGAAATCGGCTTTGCTGTGCTCGCTATGTCGATCACTTTGGCCGCCGTCTATGTGCCCATCGGATTCATGAGCGGCGCCACCGGTCGCCTGTTCACCGAATTCGCGCTCACCTTGGCCGGCTCGGTCGTGGTGTCCGGCTTCGTCGCGTTGACCGCCTCGCCGATGATGTGCGCCGTCCTGCTGAAGCCGCATCAACAGCACGGCCGCTTCTATACCTTCATGGAGAACGCGCTGGTCGGGCTCGGCGAAGGCTATCGCAATCTGTTGACGCGCTCGCTGCGCGTCCGCCCGCTGGTGCTGGCCGTCGGCCTGGGCGTCGCCGGGATCGGCGCATTGCTGTTCACCGTGCTGCCGAGTGAACTCGCACCCTATGAGGATCAGGGCACGATCTTCACCACCACGCGCGGGCCCGAGGGCTCGACGGTCGATTTCACCGATCGCTACATGCGCGAGGTCGAAAAGGTCATCGCCGCCCTGCCCGAGGTCGATCAGTATTTCGTCATCGCAGGCACGCCGGTCGCCTCGCAGGGCAACGCCTTCGCCGTACTCAAGCCCTGGGCCGATCGCAAACGCGTCCAGGCCAAGATCACCGAGGCCGTGCAGGCGCAATACACCAACATCGCGGGCATCAATGCTTTCGCGATCAATCCGCCGCCGCTCGGCCAAAGCGTACGTGACCGACCGGTCGAATTCATCCTGCAGACGACGCGACCCTATGCCGAACTGCAGGACATGGTGAACAAGGTTGTCGCCAAGGCCGAGGCGCGTGGCGGCTTCGTCAATCTCGACACCGACTTGCAGCTCAACAAGCCACAGATCCGCGTGATCGTGGATCGCGAGAAGGCGGCCGATCTCGGCATCTCCGCCGAGCTGCTGGGCCGCACCTTGGAAACCCTGTTCGGCGGGCGGCAAGTCACCCGCTTCAAGCAGGATGGCAAGCAATACGACGTGATCGTGCGCGTCGCGGAATCCTATCGCACCAGCCCGGCCGATTTGCCGCGCGTTTATGTCCGCGCCCCCAACGGGCCACTGATCCAGGTCTCCAACCTTGTGCAGATCCAAGAAACCGTGGCGCCGCGCGATCTCAACCCTTTCAACCAGCTCCGCTCGGCCTCGATCACGGCGAACCTCGCCGACGGCATGAGCCTGGGCGCGGCACTCACCTTCCTGCGCCAGGCGACCGAAGAAGTCGCCGGCAATACCGCGCAGTTCGATTACAAGGGCCAGAGCCGCGAATTCCAAAAAGCCAGCAGCGGCATCGCCATGACCTTTGTGCTGGCGCTGGCCTTCATCTATCTCGTGCTGGCCGCACAGTTCGAAAGCTTCCGCAGCCCCTTCATCATCATGCTGACGGTACCGCTGTCGATCGCGGGCGGCTTGCTGGCGCTCTGGCTCGACGGATCGACCCTGAATATTTACAGCCAGGTCGGTCTCGTCACCTTGATCGGGCTCATTTCAAAACACGGCATCCTGATCGTCGAATTCGCCAACCAGAACCGCGAACGCGGTTTGTCTCCACGTGAAGCGGTCATCGATGCGGCGGTGATGCGCCTGCGCCCGATCCTGATGACGACCGGCGCCATGGTCTTCGGCGCCCTGCCCTTGGCGATGGCCGCCGGCGCCGGCGCCGAAAGCCGCCAGGATATCGGTCTCGTCATCGTCGGCGGATTGCTGGTCGGCACCTTGTTCACGCTGTTCGTTATCCCGGCCGTCTATACCTATGTCGCGCCGAAGGTGCATCGTTCGCCGGCCAACAGCGACTTTGACGAACACGAGCCGCACGCTACGGACCACAAGCCGACGCGCGAGGCCGCCGAGTAGTTGGCAACGCCGCCGCGTCTGCCTATTCTTTCGTGCAGCGAAAATAGGAGACCGGCCATGAAACCCGTGCGTATCGCGCCCAACAATCCCGTATTCGATTTGCCCGTGATCGTCGGTATCGAGGAAGGCTTGTTCACTAAGGCGGAGCTCGACGTTTCCTTTTCCGCCACCTATGCCGATCGCGAAAAGGACAGCGCAGAGAAACCCATCCTCACGCGGCTCAAGGAGATGCAGTTCGAGACCGGCAGCGCCGACAGCTACAATGTCTGCGAATGGGCCAGCATCGATCGCCTCGAACGCGGCGCACGCGGCGGCGATATCGCGGCATTACGCGCGGCCGTCGCAGCCCAAGCCATCCTCACCTTCGACGAGACGCTGCAAACACCCCGCGACATGGCTGACGTGCCGGTCACCGTGCAGGAATTGACCGGCTCGCACTACACGACCATCCAAATGCTCGAAAGCGCCGTCGGTGCGGCGCATGTGAAGATCGATCATGGCGGCCTGCCGCAGATGCGCTACGCCGGCCTCAAAAGCGGCCAGCATCGCGCGATCGCGGTGATGGAACCCTTCATCAGCCTCGGCCTCAAGGAGGGCGCGCATATCGTCGCCGCGTCGTTCTATCGCGGCGGCGAAGTCGTCGCACCGGATCTCACGCCCGAAGAACGCCGCGCTTATTACGAAGCCGAGAATGCCGCGGTCGATCTCATCAATGCGGATTTCTACAAATATGCCCATCACGTCGCCGCGCATGCCAAGGGCGCCCTCAAACCCAACGAACTGCTGCGCGCGTTCGTTCGTTATAAGCATGTCGATTATTACGATCCCATGCTGTTCGGCCGCGCCTACGATTGGATGAAGGCACGCGGCCTCAGCGAAGGTGCGGGTGAACACGGCGCGTTCGTCGTCGGCTAGCGTTAACGGGTCTCACCTATATGTGACCCCTGCGCCGCGCTCATGGGAGTAGGCTTCACCCATGGCACAGGATCTTTACATTCATCCGAGTGAAGTCCGCACCGCCGACCGCGTGGGCTTCGAAGTTCGACAAATCGATCTCAAGGACCTCAGCGATGCCTGGCACGCCGGTCTGGGCGATTTTGCGGCCCACCCCACCCAGAAGGTGTTCTCCTGGCTGATCTATCCGATCATCGGGATGGTACTGCTCTGGGTCGCCTCAGAGCGTAGTCTGCTACCCATTCTTTTTCCCATCGTATCCGGCGTCGCACTGATCGGGCCGTTCCTCGGATTAGCGCTCAACCATATCAGTCATCATCGTGAAGAAGGCCACGAGATCTCGCACGCCGAGGCCTTCAACATCTTCAAATATCCAATGCGCGGCACCTTGCTGCTGATGGGCGCGATCCTGGCGACCATCTTCTTCGCCTGGCTTGCCTGCGCCACGATCCTCTATCGCCTCACGCTCGGCGACGCGCCGGAATCGATCGGCGATTTCCTCACTGCCCTTTTCACAACGGATGCCGGCTGGACACTGATCGTCGTCGGCAACCTGGTGGGCTTCGCCTTCGCCCTCGTGGTCTTCTCTATCAGCGTCGTCGCCTTTCCCCTGATCATTCATCGTCATGCGACCTTGCGTGCGGCGATCCTGACCTCGGTGGATGCGGTGGTCCATAATCCCGGGACGATGGCCGTCTGGGGCCTCATCGTCGCCGGTCTGCTTCTGCTGGGCTCCCTGCCGGCCTTTATCGGGCTGGCCGTGGCGATCCCGATCCTCGGCCACACAACCTGGCACCTGTATCGCAAAGTCGTCGTCTGACCGATTGGACGTCCCCAAAGCAAAAGATCCGGCGCGCGCGAGCGGCCGGGCCCTTTTCATTGTTCCTCACGAGCGACAGCGATCCGATCAGAGGTTCCCGTTGAACGGGGCGAAAGCCTGCCATTCCCGGGGGTGTTCACCGGGCACCGGACGATAATCGGAGAGTTCTATGATCTCGGCGTGCCGATCGTCCTCAGCCGACCAGCGGTTCGGGGACGCGGGAAGCTTGGCGATCGGAAACGCAAGGACGGTGGCCATCGTGCAGGCTCCATTCGTTGTCGTAATTGCTAATACGACAAGCGGTTGGAAAGCCGCTGAGTTCCGCCGTTTTCTGTGGCGTTATGAAGACATTGTGGGGAGAAATGGTGGGCGATGACGGACTCGAACCGCCGACATCCTCGGTGTAAACGAGGCGCTCTACCAACTGAGCTAATCGCCCTATATCGGGCCGCATCCATAACCAGGATTGGATCGGCAATCAAGGCGGGGCTCCGCCCATAAGCCCTGTGACTTAAATGCGACCTGTGCGGAATGTCACACGCCTGTCCTCATTTCAGCCCTATTTTTAGACTGTACTCGAAAAACAACGCAGCGACTGCATCCGACAATAGAGAAGCAAGGGGAGATCGACATGGACAATATGTTCCGCAGTACATCACGCCCTGTTCAGGGTCGGCAGATATCAGACCAGGTGACGCGCGGCGCCACGACATCGTTTGGGCCCCGTTCGTTGGAAACCTTCGTGGACCTCGGCGTATCCAATCGGCAGATCGCCAAATATTTCCACACGTCCGAAACCCAAATCGTCTCGCTTCGGCGTCATTACGGGCTGGCGTAGCCCACCAGAAACACAAAACGCCGGCCGTGCAATCCGCACGGCCGGCGTTTGTTTTTTGATGCAGCGCGATGCTTAGTTGATCGCGTCCTTGAGGCCTTTGCCGGCCTTGAACTTCGGCTGCTTGGACGCGGCGATGTTGATGGTTTCACCGGTGCGCGGATTGCGGCCCGTTGTTGCCTTACGCTTCGCGACGGCGAAGGTACCGAAGCCAACGATGCGGACTTCGCCGCCCTGCTTCAGCACGTCCGTGATGGCATCGAACACACCGTCAACCGCCTTGCTTGCATCGGCCTTCGTCAAACCGGCATTATCCGCAACTGCGGCAACGAGATCGTTCTTATTCACTTTGGGGCCCCCTATAAAGTGAGAAGGAATTTATCCTGAGAATCTTAAGCGCGCGCGGCGTCCTAAATTCGCGGGCAGTGTAGGTTCGAGTCGTCTCACGCGTCAACGAAAGAGGCGCGGTTATCCACACATTTTTGCTTAAAATCGGCGGATTTCTGCGCCTTTTTAAGCCATTTAGGCCTATTTGACGCATTTCGTCCCATAAAGGTCACAAACGAAACGCGCGCGTGGCAAAACCACGCGCGCGTTTTTGTTCATTCGCGACGTTTAGTGACGGACGACGCCACCGCGATCGTCATCATCGCCGCGCGGTTTGTTACGCAGCTTCTCCTCTTCCTCCTCGTCCCACTCGATGGGAACGAGCGGCTTCGTCAAAGCACGCGCGAGCAGTTCCTCGACGCGAGACACCGGAACTATCTCCAACTTCTTCTTCACGTTGTCGGGGATATCCGCCAAGTCCTTCTCGTTGTCCTTGGGGATGAACACGGTGGTCAGGCCGCCGCGCAAGGCCGCCAACAGCTTTTCCTTCAAGCCGCCGATGGGCAGAACACGACCGCGCAAGGTCACTTCGCCGGTCATCGCCACATCGCGGCGCACCGGGTTTGAGGTCAATACCGACACGATCGAGGTCACCATCGCCACGCCGGCCGACGGGCCGTCCTTCGGGGTCGCCCCTTCCGGCACGTGGACGTGGATGTCCTTGCGGTCGAACACCGTCGGCTTCACACCGAATGTGGTCGCCTTGGACTGCACGAACGAACGCGCGGCCTGGATCGATTCCTGCATCACGTCGCCGAGCTTGCCGGTGATGGTCATCTTGCCTTTACCCGGCAACATGACCGCTTCGATCGTCAGAATCTCGCCGCCGACTTCCGTCCAGGCGAGGCCGTTGACGATACCGACGATATCCTCGGACTCGGTTTCGCCGTAGCGGTACTTCTGCACGCCGGCATACTTCTCAAGGTTCTTGTTCGTGACGGCGACCTTTTTCACCGACGACGACAGGATTTCCTTGATGGCTTTACGTGCCAGGCCCGCAAGTTCGCGTTCCAGGCTACGCACGCCGGCTTCGCGCGTGTAGTAGCGGATCAGGTCGCGCAGAGCGCCATCGGAAATGGACCACTCTTCTTTCTTCAAGCCGTGCGCTTCGACCTGCTTGTCGATCAAGTGACGGCGCGCGATTTCGACCTTCTCATCCTCGGTATAACCTTGGATGCGAATGATCTCCATGCGGTCCATCAACGGGCCTGGGATACGCAGCGAGTTCGCCGTGGTGACGAACAGCACGTCCGACAAGTCGTAATCGACCTCCAAGTAGTGATCCTGGAACGTATCGTTCTGTTCCGGATCCAACACCTCAAGCAGAGCCGATGCCGGGTCACCCCGCCAATCGGCGCCCATCTTGTCGATTTCGTCGAGCAGCAAGAGCGGGTTCGACGTCTTCGCCTTTTTCATGCCCTGGATGATCTTGCCGGGCATGGACCCGATATAGGTCCGCCGATGACCGCGAATCTCGGCTTCATCGCGCACGCCGCCCAGCGACATACGGAGGAACTGCCGGCCCGTGGCCCGCGCGATCGATTTGCCGAGCGAGGTCTTGCCGACGCCCGGAGGGCCGACGAGGCACAGGATCGGGCCTTTGATCTTTTTGGTGCGTTGCTGCACCGCAAGATATTCGACGATCCGCTCTTTGACCTTCTCAAGACCGTAATGGTCCTCGTCGAGAACCTGTTCGGCCTTCTTGATGTCGGCCGACACCTTCGAGCGCTTCTTCCAGGGGATGGAGAGCATCCAATCCAGGTAGTTGCGCACGACGGTCGCCTCGGCGGACATCGGGCTCATGGTGCGAAGCTTCTTGAGTTCGGCATAGGCCTTGTCGCGCGCTTCCTTCGTGAGCTTCGTCTTCTTGATGCGCTCCTCGATCTCCGCGGCTTCGTCCTTGCCTTCCTCGGTCTCGCCCAGCTCCTTCTGAATGGCTTTCAACTGCTCATTCAAATAGTACTCGCGCTGGGTCTTCTCCATCTGGCGCTTCACGCGGCTGCGGATTTTCTTCTCGACCTGCAGCACGCCGATCTCGCCTTCCATGAAGGAGATGATCCGCTCCATGCGCTTGGCGATGGAGTCGATTTCGAGCAGCTCCTGCTTTTCGGAAATCTTCAACGCCAGGTGCGATGCGATCGTATCGGCGAGCTTGCCGTATTCGTCGATCTGATTGACCGAGACCAATGCTTCCGGCGGAATCTTCTTGTTGAGCTTAATGTACTGCTCGAACTGCGAGACCACCGAACGCGACAAGGCTTCGAGATCTTCGGACTCGGTATCGCTTTCGGGCAATGCCTCGGCTTCGACTTCGAAGAAATTCTCGTTCTCGACGAACTTGACGACGCGCGCGCGCGAGCCGCCCTCGACCAACACCTTCACGGTGCCGTCCGGCAGCTTCAGAAGCTGGAGTACGGTCGAAACGGTGCCGACAGTGTAGATATCCTCGGCAGAGGGATCATCCTCGGCCGCGTTCTTCTGCGCCACGAGCAGAATTTGCTTGTCGTCCTTCATGACGTCTTCAAGCGCGCGAACGGACTTCTCGCGCCCGACGAACAGCGGGACGATCATATGCGGAAACACCACGATGTCGCGAAGCGGCAACACCGGGTAAGCGTGGCTAGACTTACTATCCAACTTCGGCTTCTCCTCTAATTGCGGCTGATTTCCGTCGTCTCTTCTTGAGAAGCAAACGACCTAAATCCCCGACTTTCCTCGTAACAGTTATATCCGATTCCGGACAGATCAAGGGCAGGTTTGCCCCAGCATGAATAAAGATAAACGGGATCGTGATCGCCGCGGCCGGCATTCCGCTGGCCGAACGAAAGACCCCAAAAAAAGTGTGCGCGGGACATAGCCCGCGCATCACCGTTCAGTTCTGAAATCAGCCGGCGTGCCGGGTCCTGCCCGGCCAACCTGGCCATATGGGGTCGGTCATCACCCACTAAGCGGATGAATCCATCTGCCCGGTGCGCTCGCCGTAGATATAAAGCGGTCGCGCATGCTCCACCGCCACTTCGCGATTGATGACGACTTCTTCGACATTCTCCAGGTCCGGCAGTTCGAACATGGTTTCGAGCAAAATCTCTTCCATGATCGACCGCAGACCGCGCGCACCCGTCTTACGCTCAACCGCCCGCTCGGCGATGGCGGTCAACGCGTTATCGCGGATCGTCAGCTTGGTGTCTTCCATTTCGAACAGACGCTGATACTGCTTCACCAGCGCATTCTTCGGCTGGGTCAGAATCTTGACCAGCGCGTCCTTGTTGAGATCTTCCAGGGTTGCCAGCACCGGCAGACGGCCGACGAATTCCGGGATCAAGCCGAACTTCAGCAGATCTTCGGGTTCAACCTCGCGCAGGATTTCGCCTACGCCGCGCTCATCCGGCCCGCGCACTTCGGCGCCGAAGCCGATGGACGAGCCGACACCGCGCATCGAGATGATCTTCTGCAGACCCGAGAATGCACCACCGCAGATGAACAGGATATTCGTCGTATCCACCTGCAGGAATTCCTGCTGCGGATGCTTGCGGCCACCTTGCGGCGGCACGGAAGCGACGGTGCCCTCCATGATCTTCAGCAGTGCTTGCTGCACGCCTTCGCCCGACACATCGCGCGTGATCGACGGGTTGTCGGACTTGCGGCTGATCTTGTCGACTTCGTCGATATAGACGATGCCGCGCTGTGCACGCTCGACGTTATAGTCGGCCGCCTGCAGCAGTTTGAGGATGATGTTCTCGACGTCTTCGCCGACATAACCGGCTTCAGTGAGCGTCGTCGCATCGGCCATCGTGAACGGCACATCGAGAATGCGCGCCAAGGTCTGGGCGAGCAGCGTCTTGCCGCAGCCCGTCGGGCCGATCAGCAGGATGTTCGATTTCGCCAGTTCGACGTCGTTGTTTTTGGTGCTGTGCGACAACCGCTTGTAGTGGTTATGCACCGCGACCGACAGGACGCGCTTGGCATGTTCCTGACCGATGACATAGTCATCGAGGACCGTGCAAATTTCGCGTGGGGACGGAACACCGTCACCCGACTTAACGATGTGCGTCTTGTTCTCTTCACGGATGATATCCATGCAGAGTTCGACGCATTCGTCGCAGATGAAAACGGTGGGGCCGGCGATGAGTTTCCGAACCTCATGCTGGCTCTTCCCGCAGAAAGAGCAATACAGCGTGTTCTTGGAATCGCCGCCGCTGGACTTATTCATTGGCCCTCCAGTACGCCTATCCGGCCATTAAACTGTAACGTAAACAATTCTATGCACCGGCTAGGCAACAGCACAATCGTTAAAAGACCCGACACATCTCAGTAGAGACACGCACGAAAGCGCCTTAATCCTTGCTTCCGCTCTCCGTGTCGTCCGTTGAAGGTAGCGGACGACTGGTTACCACCTCGTCAATAAGGCCGAATTCCTTGGCTTCTACCGGGTTCATGAAGCGATCACGCTCCATCGAGGTCTCGATATCCTTCAGGTCACGGCCGGTATGGGTAACGTAGATTTGGTTAAGCCGGGCGCGCAGCGACAGGATCTCGCGGGCCTGGATTTCAATATCGGTCGCCTGACCCTGGGCCCCACCGGAGGGCTGATGGATCATGATTCGGGCGTTGGGCAACGCGAAACGCTTGCCCTTTTGGCCCGCCGTCAGCAGCAACGAGCCCATCGAGGACGCCTGCCCGATGCAGACCGTCGAGACGTCGGGGCGGATATACTGCATGGTGTCGTAGATCGCGAGACCCGAGGTGACCACGCCGCCCGGCGAATTGATGTAGAAGGCAACGTCTTTGCGCGGATTCTCCGATTCCAAGAACAGGAGCTGAGCGCAGATCAGGCTGGCGCCGTAATCCTCGATCGGACCGGTCACGAAGATGATCCGCTCCTTCAACAGGCGCGAATAGATGTCATAAGCCCGTTCGCCGCGGTTGGTCGTCTCGACCACCATCGGCACAAGGGTATTGTTGTAGACTTCGATGGGATCTCTATCTCGGATCATGAACGGGCTCTCGCGAACGGAAAACGGTAGGAAATCCCCCTGCCGAAGGAATCCCGGCAGCGGCATAACAGCTATATAGGCACGTCGGTTCGCTTACGCGACCATGCCGGACGGGCGGGGTCAAGCACGGTGTCTGGACCGGTCGCAACCGGCCCATTTCCGGCCTTTTCCCTAGCTTTTCGCTATCGCCCCGCCCCTCGCCGTCGGCCGATCGGCCGACTCGGCGTCGTGGCTACTTATGGTCGTGATCGTGCCCGTGGTCATGCCCATGGTCGTGATCGTGGTGATCATGGTCATGGTCGTGGCCGCCGCCGGCATGGCCGCTGAAATCGCGGCTCAGGTCGTCCGGGCGTTCCGTCTTCTCCAACTCGACCAATTCCTCGATCGTGATGTCCTTGTCGGTCAGGCTGGCGATCTCGAGGATGAAATCGACGACCTTGTCTTCCAGGATCGGCGATTGCAGCGCCGCGGCGGCCTGCGGGTTGCTGCGATAATAATCGAGCACCTGCTTTTCCTGGCCGCGATACTTCTGCGCTTCAGCGATGATGGCGCGGCTGATCTCTTCCGGCGTCACCTTGATCTCGTTGATGCGGCCGATCTCGGCGAGCAGCAGGCCGAGGCGCACGCGGCGCTCGGCGATCTCGCGATACTGGCCCTGCAACTCTTCGTCGCTCTTGCCCTTATCTTCCGCATCGATCTGATCCGGATGATGTTCGCGCGCATGCACGATCTGTTGCCAGATCGCATCGAACTCGGCACCGACCATGCCCTGCGGCAGTTCGAACTTGTGCGACTTGTCGAGCTGATCGAGCAGATCGCGTTTCAAGCGCTGACGGGCGTGACCGGCCAGTTCTTTTTCCTGGCTGCCGCGCAGCGTCTTCTTGATATCTTCCAGGCTTTCGGCGCCCATCTTCTTCGCGAGTTCGTCGTCGATCGCGACCGGAATGGGGCTGCGGATCTCGTGGATCTTGCAGGTAAACTCGGCGTCCTTGCCGGCGAGCGTTTCGGCGTAGTTCTCCGGGAACGTCACCTTCACCAGGACTTCTTCGCCGACATTCTTGCCGATGAGCTGGTCTTCGAAGCCCGGCACGAACGAGTTCGAACCGAGTTCGAGCTGATAGCCATCAGCCTTGCCGCCCGGGAATTCCGTGCCGTCAACGCGGCCGACGAAATCCAGTACCACGACGTCGCCCGACTGCGTCGGACGGCTTTCGGTGATCGGCTGCGATTCCTTTTGGCCGTCAGCCATCTGCTGCAGGAAGCGATCAACCTGCGCTTCATCGGGTTTGATGCGTAGACGTTCGAGTTTGATGTCCGCCATATTGCCGAGATCGATCTTCGGGAAGAGTTCGAACTCGACTGAATATTCGAGATCCTTGCCTTCGTCGAAGCTCTGGATCTCAACCTTCGGCTGGCCGACCGGACGGATGTCCTGCTCGGTAATCGCCTGCTGGGTCGCTTCGTTCACCGTGCTTTCGAGGATCTCGCCGCGCAGCGCATTGCCGTACTGCTTGCGCAGCAGACCGGCCGGCACCTTGCCCGGACGGAAGCCCGGTAGGCGCGCGGTCTTCGCGATCTCCGACAGGCGCGTCGTTAGACGCTTCTCGATATCGTCGGCCGGGACCACAATCTTGTAGCCGCGCTTCAAGCCCTCGTTGGTGACTTCCGTAACCTGCATCTTTTTTCTCTACCTTGAGTGAGCAGTATGCCGCACTGGATATTGGGTGGTGCGGGCGAAGGGACTCGAACCCCCACGGCCGAAGCCGCTGGTACCTAAAACCAGTGCGTCTACCAGTTCCGCCACGCCCGCAGCGGAGGCGCGAAACTCTAGGAAAAAGGCCGTTCTGTCAATTGGCAGCTTGGGCCGGCGATTGGGTCGCGGGCTGGCCTTGGCGGGCCGGCGCCCGCCCGCCATTGGTCCGCTGCTTATTGACCAGCAGTTCGCGGACCTTGGGCGAAGCAATCACGGCATGCCCGCCCCGGTAGAACTCGTGGTTGGCCTCGATTTGTTCGGGCTCATAGCAATAATTGAGCATCATCCCGGCGGATTCCTCGAACCCGCGCGGGCTGGTATTGGCCAGCCAGTTGAGCTGCTCGATCCGCGCCCCGTTGTTGAGGTGGAAATGGGCCACGGAATCGCGCGCCGTCCCGCCCGACCGCTTCTCCTCGATCAGGTAATGGGCGACCAGGCGCATGATCGGCATCTTCAGGACCTCGGCCACCGGGGCGTCGTTATGCCAGTTCGGCGTCGCCAACAGCGCCTTCAGCGCCGCCTCGGGGGCTGCGACCCCGGCCAAGGCCGTCAGCGCAATGCGTTCGGCCTCGGGCACGATCTCGAACATATCGTCGGCGGTCAGCCCCTTTTTCACCCAGCCCATGAACCCCGGGATCGGCGATAGGGTCGCGAAGGTCTTCAGGCCCTTCAATTCGGCCGACAGGCGATCTAGTACACGCTTGATCAAGAAGTTGCCGAAATTGATCCCACGCAGGCCTTCCTGCGCGTTGGAGATCGAATAGAAGATCGCGGTATCGGCGACATTGGGATCGTCCTGCGGCGCCGTTTCGTCCAGCAGGACCTGCACGTTCGTCGCCATGCCGCGCACCAGCGCCACCCAGACGAAGATCAAGGGCTCGTCCGGCATGCGCGGATGGAAAAAAGCGAAGCAGCGCCGATCCGCCGCCAGTCGGTTCTTGAGATCCACCCAACTGCGAATCTCCTGCACCTTTTCATATTCGAACAGCTTTTCGAGCAGACTGGCGGGCGCCGACCAGGTGATCTGGCGCAGTTCCAGGAAGCCGACATCGAACCAGGTGCCGAGCAGCGATTTAAGATCGCCTTCAAGATCGGCCAAACCCGGCTCGTTTACCGACCAATCGAGCAATTCGTTACGCAGATCGACAAGGAATTTCACGCCCTCGGGCAGCGCATTGAATTGCGTCAACAACTTCACACGCGAGGCCAGCAAGGCGCGGCGCAATTTGGCTTCAGCCGAGCGGCGCTTGGCCGGCTCCACCGCAGCCTGCAAGGCCACCACCGCCTCATCGACCTGACGGCGATCGATATCGAAGGTATCGGCCAGCACCCGCAGGAAGCGTTTGCGACCGGTTTCATTGAGCGCGAGATAGGCATGACCGAGGGCGGCGGCGCGCGCACGGGCCGACACTTCGCCACCTCGCCCTTCCAGGCAGGCGCGCATCTGCTCGATCAGGCGTTCCTGATCCTTATCGTCGAGATCGGGCGACCAATGCGTTTTCTGGGAGAAAACGTCTTCGGTGCCGGAGGCGATCTTGCCCCAGATCCCGCGGATATTGGACAGCGCGCGATCCCAGAAGCTGGATGATTTTTGTTCAGTCATGTGAGGGCCGCGCGATCTGACGAGAAGGTACATTATATATAAGCGTTCCCGCGCACAGACGGTAGGCGGGTTCGCGCAAAATATTTATGACGCGATTTTTCGGTCATTGGAAACCCTCCGCAACGACGCCTCTAAATCGCCCTATTGGCGTTTGCTATAGAGACGCGTAGAGGTCCGCCAAAATTCCCGGCAGCCGTTCGGAAATATCCTCGGCGATCAAGCCCGGGCCGATTGCGGCCCCCGCGGCGCTGTGCAGCCACGCCCCGGCGCAGGCTGCCTCAAAGGCCGGCAGGCCCTGGGCCAACAATCCGACGATCAGTCCGGCCAGGACATCGCCGGTCCCGGCGGTGGCCAGCCAAGCTGTCGCGGTATTGATAACGACACGCCCGTCCGGTGCCGCGATCACCGTCGCCGCACCTTTCAGCAGAACGACGGCGCCGCTCACTTCGGCCGCGCGGCGCGTGCGCGTCAAACGATCCCCGCTCGCATCGAACAGCCGGGCGAATTCGCCGTCATGCGGCGTCAGCACGCACGGCCCCCTCACCCAACCGAACAAATCCTTGGGCGAGTCCTGAAACACGGTGAGTGCGTCAGCATCGATCACGACAGGCGTCTTCGCGCGTAATGCTTCAATGGTATGGCGTTGCGTCGTCATGCTCGCGCCATTGCCTGGGCCGACCAAGACGGCGGAGCGCTTCTTTTCACCCATCAGGGTTTCCACATCGGTCGTATCGCCGAGTTCGATCACCAACTGGCCTGGATCGCCGGCGAGATAAATCGGCATGGCTTGCCTGGGCGCTGCAATCGTCACCATGCCGGCGCCGACCCGGCGTGCCGCGCGGGCGGCTAACCGCGCCGCGCCCGTCATCTCTGCACCGCCGACGATCAAGGCATGTCGGCGCGTATATTTATGTGAGTCCGTTCCGGGCAGGTGCAAACTTCCACGCCACAGATCGGGGCCGTTCGCGAATGTCTGCGGCAGGATATCCGCCAGCACAGATGGCGGAATGCCGATGTCGGCCAACACGACCTCGCCGCACAGGTCGCGTCCGGGCAGCATCAGATGCGCGGGCTTCAGGCGAAAGAACGTGACCGTCAACGCGCACGCCGGCGCACAGCCCATGACTTCGCCGCTATCGCCGAACACGCCGGACGGTACATCCATGGCGACGCAGGGCAACTGGCTTTTATTGATCGCGTCGATCAGATCGCGCGCCACACCGTCGAGCGGACGCGTCAGCCCCGCGCCGAACAAGGCATCGACAACGAGTCCCGCATTCTTCAGCAGATCGACGGAGATGGGATTGATCGATCCATTCCAACGCTCTGCGTTGATCTTCGCATCGCCCTTAAGTGCATCACCCAGCAGACCGATGCGAACCGGCCATCCGCGCTCTTCCAGCAGGCGTGCGACGACGAACCCGTCGCCGCCATTGTTGCCCGGCCCGCACAGGATCGCGACCGGGCATGGTGACCAGCGCTGCGTGATCGCGTCGGCAACGGCCCGGCCCGCCGCTTCCATGAGGTCGAGCGACGGCACGCCTGCCGCAACGGCAAGCGCGTCCGCTCGCCCCATCTCGGCGACGGTCAGCAGTTCGGTCATTTTGCCTGCGACGACTGCACGAACGCGACGAAGCCCGCCATGAATTTCTGGACCTGCGTCTTCATCGCCTCGTCGGTCAGATCGCCGTTGGCATCGACCAGGGTGTGCGCACGCGACATCATCAGCCGCCCGCCAGTCCAATGACGCGTACCGAGCGTCGAGAGCACCGGCAGCCAAGCATTTTGGCTGAGGATCGTGCCAAAGCCGCCGGGCGAAGCGCCGATGATGGCCACCGGACGATTGGCGAAAATGCGCGCACTGTCGGCCGGCGGACGCGACAGCCAATCGATGGCGTTCTTCAGCACGCCGGGCATCGAATTATTGTATTCTGGGGTCACGATGACCAACCCCTCACCCGCGACGATGGCATCCTTCAGCGCGTTGACCGCGGGTGGGATGCCCGATGCCTCTTCTTCGTCGGCGTTATAGAGCGGGATGCCATGGATGGTGCCGATGGTCAGGCTCGATCCATCGGGCATCGACGAGGCGGCGGCGCGCAACAGGGCTGCATTGAACGAACCCTTACGCAAACTTCCTGAGAAGCCGGTGATTTTTGTCATGCGGCGATCATAACATCTGTCGGGCTGGTCGGAACAAGCACGGAGGGATAAGGTCCGCGCCATGAAGGTCCTTGTTCTCGGTGCCGGCGTCATCGGCGTGACGACGGCGTATTTCCTGAATCGCGCCGGCCATGAGGTCACGGTGGTCGATCGCCAGCCCGGCGCCGGCCTGGAGACCAGCTTCGCCAACGGCGGACAGATCTCGGCATCGCATTCGATGCCGTGGTCGTCGCCCTCGGCCCCGTTCCTGATGCTGAAATGGCTCGGCCGCCGCGATGCGCCGCTGTTGTGGCGCTTGCGCGCCGATCCGGCACAGTGGTTCTGGGGGCTACGCTTCCTCGCCAATTGCACGCCCGGCCGCTCGACCGCCAATATGGAAAAGAACCTGGCGTTGGCGTTGCATAGCCGCGCGCTATTGAAAGAGATTCGCGCCGAAGCCGGCATCCGTTACGACGAACGCTCGCAAGGCATCCTGCAGATTTTCCGCAATGCCATCCAGTTCGATGCCGCCGCCAAGGATGCCGAACGGATGACCAAGCTCGGCTGCCCCGAAACCGTTCTGGATCGCGACGGCTGCCTCACCCTTGAGCCGGCCTTGCGCGATACCGGCGAAACCATCGTCGGCGGTGTGCATGCGCCCGCTGACGAAACCGGCGATGCGCATACCTTCACGCATGCGCTCGCCCGCGTCGTCGCCGAACGCGGCGTCACCTTCAAATATGGCGTGACCATTAGTGGATTTGATACCGAACGCGGCGCCATTAGCCGTGTGCGTACCAATCAAGGTGAATTGAAAGCTGATGCTTATGTCATGGCGCTCGGCAGCTATAGCCAATTGTTGCTCCGCCCCCTCGGCATCGATCCGCACATCTTTCCGACCAAGGGCTATTCCGTCACCGTGCCGACCGAGGGTCGCAATGGCGCGCCCACTGTCAGCATCACCGACGTCGATCACAAGATCGTCTATTCACGCCTCGGTGATCGCATGCGCGTTGCCGGCACGGCCGAATTCACCGGCTTCGATGCCACGCTGACCGAAGATCGCGCGCGCGTCATTCTCACCCACGCGCAGCAGCAGTTCCCCAATGCGGGCGATTTCACTCAGGCCAAGTTGTGGACCGGTTTGCGGCCGTTGACGCCGGACGGCGTTCCCGTGCTCGGGCGTTCAAAGTTTTCGAACCTTTATCTCGACACCGGACACGGTACCTTGGGCTGGACCCACGCCGCCGGGTCCGGCCAAGTCGTCGCCGATCTGATCGACGGCAAAACGCCCATCCTCGATATGTCGCGCTACAGCGTGGATCGCTTCTAGGACGCCATGGCGATGAGATTGGCGCCCGATCTCGTTGCCCATAACGGCAAAATCGTCACCGTCGATGCCTCGTTCCGCATTGCCGATGCGCTCGCCATCAAGGACGGACGCTTTATCGCCGTCGGCGGCGGGCCCGCTTTGCTCGACGCCGCCGATGCACAGACCACCATCATCGATCTCAAGGGCCGCACCGTCACACCCGGCCTGATCGACGGACACGCGCATCTCGACCGCGAAGGCTTGCGCGAGGTTTATCCGAGCCTTGCGGGTGCAAAGTCCATCGAAGACATCCTGCAGCGCATCGAGCAGTTGGTCGGGCGATCCAAACCCGGTGCATGGATCGTCACCATGCCCATCGGCGAGCCGCCATCCTATTGGAACGTTCCCAGCAGCCTTGCCGAGAAACGCTGGCCGACGCGGCACGACCTCGACAAGGTGTCGCCGAATAATCCGGTCTTCATTCGGCCCGTGTGGGGCTTCTGGCGACACGATTTTTCGCCGCTCGTTTCCATCGCCAATACGCGCGCGCTCGAAATTGCCGACATCGACCGCGACACCGAAGCCCCCGTCCCATCGATCACCATCGAAAAAGATAGCGTGGGCGATCCGACCGGCGTGTTTGCGGAAAAGACGCTGCAGCCCATCGTCGAACTGACGCTTATGCGCTGTGTCGGCGGCTTCACCCATAACGACCGCGTTGCAGGCTTGCGCCGTAGCCAGGAGGTCTATCACGCGACCGGCACGACATCGGTTTACGAGGGCCATGGCGTCGCCCCCGAAGTTCTGAGCGCCTATCAGCAGCTTCATGCCGCCGACCAGCTCACCATGCGATCCGATCTTGTGTTCAGCCCATCCTGGAGCTTGGCACCGGACGTTCCGATCCCCGCATTGCTGGCGACCTGGGCAAGCTGGATCGCGGGGCGCGGCCTCGGCGACGACATGCTGCGTATGGCTGGGCTGTTCTGCGAGGTCACCGCGAACGCCTCAGAGAACAGATTGCGCGCCACCGCGCATCCCTACACCGGCTGGGCAGGCTTTCATTACGATCAGCAATTACCGCCCAACAGATTGATCGAAGCGATGGTCGCCTGTGCGCGCAACGACATTCGCGTGGTGACATTGACGATGGAAATGCTGCCGCATATCGAAGCGGCGAATAAGATCGAGCCGATCCGCGACAAGCACTGGGTGCTCAGTCATATCGGCATCATGAACGACGAACAGATCGCACGCGTGCGCGATCTCGGCCTCGTCACGTCGACCAACAGCAATCGTTATATCTATCGCAGCGGATCGGGCTTCCTGAAACAGGTCGGTGAGGCGCGCGCGCAGGAAATCCTGCCGATGGCGAAATTGCGCGACGCCGGTATCAAGGTTTCGCTCGCTACCGACAACGTGCCGACGTCGCTCTTCCATCCGCTCTGGCAGGTCGTCGCGCGGCGCGACCGCGATACCGGATCGGTCATCGCGCCCGAGCAATGCGTCAGCCCCGCCGATGCGCTACGTAACGCCACTATCGATGGCGCGTATCTGTCGCTGAGCGAAAACGACAAAGGTTCCATCGAGGTCGGCAAACTCGGGGATTTCGCCGTGCTTTCGGCCGATCCGCTCACCTGCCCCGAAGACGCTCTCAAAGACGTGAGCGCGGATATGACGGTCGTCGGCGGCCGCCTGGTCTACGAAAAATCTTCCTGACACCGCCCGGAATTTTTCCCTCACTCCTCCATTTATATTCCTAAGTGGATATAGACGCGCGATGGAATGTTCCTCGCGCTCATCCCCAAAAGGAGTGTGAGCCGTGTTAGGCTGGAAGATCGGAACCCGAAGTAAGCTGCTCGTCGCCGCGCTTGGGTTGCTTGCGCTGGCGGGCTGCGTCGCCCCCA
>CANIGJ010000019.1 GCA_947467145.1 Rhodospirillaceae bacterium
ACGCAGAGGCGCCGAGCGGCACAACTGAACAATGCAGCGAAAGTAGCCCGAATGGGCGGATGCTGACCACGCTGGAGTGGGCGGAAAAAGTAGCGTTCAAATCAGGCGCCAACCTAGCGGTTAAATATTTTGAGGGCGTTGCGCACGGCGCATTTCTTGGCCCGCTGACTGTTCAAACAGAACAACAATTCGCTACAAAGGTTGGAAGAATTGGCAGCGCTGAAATGGGCTGGAGTGATGGAGCTACGGTAGAAGGACGCCAGCTGCTCCTAACTCAAGCGCTTCAGTTCTTTACTGAAAATACTAGCCCGAGGTGATCTGGCCTGTCCGTCGGTAAATTGGTGGCAAGCCCAGCAGGATGCGGATCTTGTCTTCGGCGCAATAGTGCTTGCGCGTGGCGCGGCCGATGTTGTTCACGATCCGCTCAGCTTGGGCTTTAGCAGCAAAGAGGTTTTGCAAAACCCTCCGTTGTTCAATATAGCTGATCTGTCTCATAGGCGCTGACGGGAAACACTGGTACCACGCCTGCTTGTTTCAATTCATGCGGCCATTCAAGGTCGATAAATCGATGCCCCAGTGTTAAAGTGAATATGTCTTCCAAGCGGCGATACTTGGCCTCATGCGGGTGAAATGCCTATCCGTTAGAGCGTCTCCTATGAACATCATCATAGACAGCTAGGCCAAAGGAAAAAAACCACATGCGGTACTTGGTGGCCTTAAGTTTTTTGCTGACCTTTAGTCACCAAGCGTCGGCGCAAGACGTGCAGCCTGCTCCGCCTGAGCAACTGTCGCTCGACATTCGTGAGGCTATCGCGCGGGTGCCCGTGACGGTTAAATATGGGTCCAACTACGAAATCACCGGGGACGTGCTGGTCACAACGTTTCGCCCCCAAGGCCCAGGGCCGTTTCCGCTGGTGGTGATGAACCATGGCCGTAATTCAGCCACCCGAGCCCAAGACCCACGGCCGCGTTCCGAGCCCATCGCCCGATTTTTTATTCGAAAGGGCTTTGCGGTTGCAGTGCCGCAGCGGTTGGGCTACGGCGCATCAGCCAGCTTGGGTGACCCTGAAGATCACACGAGCTGTGAGAGTCCGCGTTACCAACAAGCCGGCGACGCAGCCGCTGTTCAGGTGTTGGCTGTCGTGGGACATATGCGCAAGGAGGCAGACATTGACCCCAGTCGCCTTGTCATAATGGGCCAATCGTTCGGTGGCTTTACAACGGTTGCGGCCGCAGCAACCAAACCCGATGGGCTTGTCGCAGCAATCAACATTGCTGGCGGAAGTGGTGGCAACTCAGTAACCCGTCCTGGTGAACCTTGTAACTCATACCGGCTGGGGCTCACATTTGCGGCGTGGGGGAAAACGGCAACTGCACCGATGCTATGGATGTACTCTGAGAATGACCGATACTTCAATCCCAGGAATGCGCGCGCCTGGTTTGACGCCTTCACCAAGGCTGGTGCAAAGGCAGAATTCAAACTGATGCCGCCGTTTGGTGACGATGGGCACGCCCTGCTGATGAGCGCCAACGACTTGTGGCAACCAGTGGTTGACGAATTTCTTGCTCGTCACGATTTCACGACTCCTGGCGCAATGGTCAAGCCTGCCGTCACCGGTCTAGGCAAAGCGCTAGATGCAGCCGCTGTACCGTTGATATCTGCCAAACAACGCGACGAAACCTACCAAAAATACCTTGCCGCTAAATCGCCCAAGGCTGCTGCCCTCGGTTCGGGTGGCCGCCTCGGCTACGCATCGGGTGATGACGCAATGTCAAATGCGTTGGGCATTTGCCAGCGACGTACTGGGTTGCCATGCAAGCTATATGCCGTGGACAACGATGTGGTGTGGGTGCCCTGATGTAATCGCCGGGCCGAAGTCATCGAGGGCAAGCCCGTCGATGCGACGAATTAAACGTCTTTGCCGTGACAATGCTTATATTTCTGATCGGATCCGCACGGGCATGCTTCGTTTCGCCGGATTGATCGAGACAGATCCACCGCGTTTCCAAGGCACGAATAGCCCTCGCGAATTTTCCGCCGTTCCTCGGCCGTCATGGATGGGGAAAAAATCGGCAGCTCTCTGACCGCGGGATCGTTACCATAAGCCAGGACGCCGAGCCCGTAGCCATGGAGAAATTCGAAGCTGGGAAATTGGGCGCTGATTTCTTCCCACAATTTCCAGACGCCGAAATCGCGTTCGTGTACTTGCGTATCGTGGAACAGAACGATCGCGCGCGAAGACAGCTTCCGCGTCCAGGTTTCGTAGTCGTGCTTCACATCGTCATAAAAATGACGCCCGTCGATATGAAGAAGATCAATCGATCCATCCTCAAATTGATTCAACGCTTCGTCGAAGGTTGTTTTGAGGAGGCGTGAAAAAGTTCCGTATCGCGGGTCGTGATGGTTTTTAAAGCTTCGTACACCTGATTGTCATAGAAACCGGCATGTTCGTCGCCCTGCCAGCTATCGACGGCGAAACAACGCGTCGGCAATCCAAGGGCGCTGATTTTCTGGCAAAACGCGAGATACGAAAATCCATTGTGTGTGCCCAATTCAACCAGAAGGTTCGGGCGATGATTTTCGACAATCCAAAACGCGAAGGGGCCGTGCGTCCGCCATGCCGACATTGGATTGGCTAACGGAATCTCAAAAGATGAATCGGATATGCAATGCAGACCGCTTCCCACCGTCTATCCTCCCCTCCTCTCATCAGACCCGATGAAAGCATTTTCCTTCAAATCGGCAAAGAGATAATGCTGTTTGGGGGCAGTCGTCCCGTTGATCGGCCCCCATTGGGTGCCGCAAATCGCCGAGGGTGCTGTACATGGCGATGAACCGGACGCGCCGCAGCCTGCGAGCCAAGGAGATTTTGGCCTGCCTGAGGCGGGGTGGGGGCGGAGTGTAAAAGGCGATGCCCGCGAGTTCGCGCCGCGTGGGTGCACAGTGGGTGCACAGAATTCTCAAAATGACGCCAGAAGTAATGCCTCATTCATAAAGCATTGATTTTATTTGATAATTTGGTGGGGGAAGTCGGACTCGAACCGACACTATGTTGCCATAACCAGATTTTGAGTCTGGCGCGTCTACCAGTTCCGCCATACCCCCGGAAGACGCGGACCATATCTCGCAGACCCGAGGGGGACAAGGGGCTTTCGGGACCGCTTTTGGGGTCTTTCTCACGGCGTCGGGTGGCCGAAAATGGTCATGATTGCCTTGTTTGTCAGCCTTGTTTGCCTGTGTGGCGCGAAGGCGTTAAGAACCGATCATGCTGCGCCGGATGTACGATTGGACCATGGCCCAGGCCGCCCGCCCGAATGCGCTGCGCGTGCTCGGCGTCGTCTCCTTTGCCGAAAGCTCGTTTTTCCCGATCCCGCCCGATGCGATGATCCTGCCGATGGTTCTGGCCCGGCCCGATCACGCCTGGCGCATCGCACTCGTCGCCACGGTCACCTCGGTGCTGGGCGGCATCGCCGGCTACGCCATCGGTTATTACCTGTTCGAGACCATCGGGCTGTGGGTGATCAATCTTTACGGCTACGCCGATAAGTTCGAGGCGTTCCGCCATGCCTATGCCGAATGGGGCCTGCTGATCATCCTGGTTAAAGGCCTGACACCGATTCCCTACAAGATCGTCACCATCGCCAGCGGTGCGGCGGCATTCGATTTCTGGATCTTCGTGGCGGCCTCGATCGCGACGCGCGGCGTGCGGTTCGTCGTGGTGGCGGCGCTGCTCAAATATTTCGGCCCGCCCATCCGTACCTTCATCGAGCGGCGCTTAACGCTCGTCACGACGATCTTCGTTGTCTTCGTGGTGGGCGGCTTCGTCGCCGTCAAATATCTGATCTAAGGCATGGTTGCGATGACCCCATCGCGTCTCTTCGTGCGTCTGTTTTTCTGGATCATGCTGGCCGCGAGCGCCGGTGCGCTGGCCACTGCGCTGATCGCGCAATATGCCTTCGGTTTCGAGCCCTGCATGTTGTGCCAGTATCAGCGTATTCCCTATTGGACGGTCGCGGGCCTTGCGCTGATTGAACTCAGCGTGCCCGGTGTCGATCGCAAAGGTGTCGCCGGGCTGATCGCGTTCGTCTTCGCCTGCGGATCAGTCCTGGCCCTCTATCATGTCGGCGTCGAGCAGCATTGGTGGCAGGCCGGGGCCTGCTCCGCGCAAGGGGCAGTATCGCTCAATTTCAACGATTTCAGCACGACGGCCGTGAAGCCCATCCTGAAATCGTGCGACAGCATCGATTGGACGTTGTTCGGCCTCTCCATGGCCACGTACAATGTCGCGGTGTCGGCGTTCCTGGCATTGGCGGCGGCTTTCGCCGCGCGGAAAATGACGCGAGACTAGCTAGCATGAACGCACGCCCCCGCCGTTTTGGACGTTTGCCCGGCGATCCTTCGAAAGAAGAGATGATCGCGCGCATGATCCGCGTCGATCAGGCGGGTGAATACGGCGCCAAGCGCATCTATGAAGGTCAGCTCGCCGTGCTCGGCAAGCGTCCCGATGCCGATGCGATCCGCGAGATGGCGAAAACGGAAGATGTGCATCTTGCCGAATTCGACAAGATGCTGGTGGCGCGGCGCGTGCGCCCCACACTCCTGCATCCGATCTGGCATGTCGCGGGCTTCGCTCTCGGTGCCGGCACGGCGCTCTTGGGGCGCAACGCCGCGATGGCTTGCACGGCGGCGGTCGAAGAAGTGATCGAAAAACATTATGCCGAACAGGCGGCGCTGCTCGCCGACGAAGATCCGGAGCTTAAATCGCGGATCGAACAATTCCGGGAGGAAGAAATCGAACATCGCGAAACGGCCATCGCCGAGGGGGCGCAACAAGCACCCGCCTATCCGGTGCTGACGGCGGCGGTGAAGGTGGGAACCCGCCTCGCCATCTGGCTCTCCGAGCGGGTCTGAGCGCGCCCGCGATGCTCGCCCTTTCGGCACCGGCGCGCGCCGCGCTGTGGATGGTCGGCACGACCTTGTCGTTCACCTTCATGGCGCTGGGCGGGCGTGAACTCTCCGACACCATGACGGCGTTCGAGGTGTCGTTCTTTCGCGCCTTTGGCGGCTTCCTGATCGTCACCTTGCTGCTGTGGCGCACCGGGTTCGCCACGTTGCGCACGCAACGCATCGGGCTGCATCTGGCGCGCAACGTGTTCCATTTCGGCGGCCAGACCTTGTGGTTCTGGAGCTTGGGGCTGTTGCCGCTCGCCACCGTTTTCGCGCTCGAATTCACTATTCCGTTCTGGACCGCGGCGATGGCGGCCTTGTTCCTGGGCGAACGCATGAACCGCGGTCGCGTCACTGCGATCGCGCTGGGCTTCGTCGGTATCCTCGTGATCTTGCAGCCGGGGGCGGACGTCTTCCAGCAGGCCGCCTTGATCGTGCTGGTGGCGGCGATCGGTTTTTCGGTCTCCAACGTCTGCTCGAAGCCGCTGTCTGCGACCGAGTCCACGCTCGCCATCATCTTCTATATGAATCTGATGCAGATGCCGCTCGGCCTGTTCGCCGCGTCCTTCAATTGGGTCTGGCCGGAATGGGCGGATCTGCCCTGGCTCGTCATGGTGGGCGTGGCCGGCATGGGCGCACATTTTTGCATGACGCGCGCGTTCCGTCTGGCGGATGCGACCTTCGTCATGCCGATCGATTATCTGCGCCTGCCGCTCGCGGTCGGCATCGGCTATTTCGCCTATGGCGAAACAGTCGGATGGGCGCTCTTGTTCGGTGCCGCGATCATCCTGGCCGGCAATATCTATGCGCTGCGTTACGAGGCGCGCTTGAAGAAAGCCCCGTAAAAAGCAAAAGGGCGGTCCGAAGACCGCCCTTCGCATTTTGGGATGTCGTCCGGCTTAGAGCTGGGCGAGCATCGCCTCGGCGCTCGAAACTTCGAATGCGCCCGGCTTTTCCACATTGATCTTCTTCACCACGCCGTCGTCGATCAGCATGGAGAAACGCTGGCTGCGCACGCCGAGGCCCGGGCCCGAGGCGTCAAAGTCGAGGCCGAGCGCCTTGGCGAATTCGCCGTTGCCGTCGGCCAGCAGCTGGACCGTGTCGCCGACATTCTGGGCTTTGCCCCAGGCGTCCATGACGAAGGCGTCATTGACGGCCATGCAGACGACCTGATCGACGCCTTTGCTTTTCAGTGCGCCGTGGTTCTGCACGAAGCCCGGCAGATGCTTGGCCGAGCAGGTCGGCGTGAAAGCGCCCGGGACCGAGAACAGCACGGTCTTCTTGCCTTTGAAAAGATCGTCGGTCTTGATCTGCGCGATGCCGTTTTCGTCCTTGCGACGGAGCGTCGCCGACGGAATTTTGTCTCCAACATTGATAGCCATGATCGCCATTTCCTCCGTTGGTGCGTTAAATCTGCACGGGATGATCGGTTATACGCGGCCCAAAGGACTAAGCAAAGGGGGCCTAAGCAATTCCGGCCTAGGGGGCCTTCGTCGCGGCTAGGCTGCCGCCCGAGGCGCGTTTAAGCGCGGCCGTGACCTCGGCTGTGCTGAGCAGTTCGCTGAGCGCGATCCCCTCGGGCGCGGCCGGCCCATAAATCGCGTTGAACGGGATGGCGTAGCGCCCAAAGCTTTGCAGATAGGCCGCGATGGTCGGATCGGGGCGCGTCCAATCGCCGCGCATGGCGACGATGGTCTTGCCGTCGAGCAGCGCTTTCACCGGTGCGCGGTCGAGCACGACCGTTTTGTTGACCTGACAGGTGATGCACCAATCGGCCGTGATATCGACAAAGACCGTTTTGCCGTCCGCCACCAGTTCGGCGATCGAGAGGGGATCGAACGGCGTCCAATAATCCGCGCTCTTGGCCGCATGCCGTGCGTCGCGCGCGTCGTAGGTGACGGGATCGTCGGGACCGACCTGTGCCGCGACGATCGTGATCAGCCAGACCGCCGTGGCGGCGAGGCCGAGACCCAGAACCTTGCGCAGCCACACCATCCACGCGCCGGGGCGGGGTAAGGCGCCGGCGATCTGCGGTACTGCAGCCAGCAAGAGATATGGCAGCGCCATGCCGAGGCCCATCGCGGCGAAGACCGCGATGATGTCGCGTGGTTCGCCGGCCAGCGCGAAACCGATGGCGGTGCCGAGGAACGGCGCGGAACAGGGTGTGGCCAACAGTGTGGCGAAAGCGCCGCTGGCGAAATCGCCCGCGAGAGTCGGCCCTTGCTCGGGCGTGCCGCGTCCGCCGAGCGAGCCCAGCCATTGCGGCAACGGAATCGAGAATAGCCCGATCAGGTTGGCGGCGAACAGCAAGGTGATCGCGGCAAGGGCGCCGACGAACCACGGGTTTTGGAATTGAATCCCCCAGCCGATTTCCGCACCGGTCTGTTTGAGCGCGATGAGTGCCGCGGCGATGGCCAGGAACGACGCCAGGATGCCGGCCGCCGAGACCAAGAAGCTCGCGCGGATGCGGGGTGCGGGATGGCCGCCGCGGCTGACCACGCCCAGGATCTTGAGCGACAGCACGGGCAGCACGCAGGGCATGAGATTGAGGATGAAACCGCCGAGTGCGGCGAGCGCCAGAATGACGATGTAGGACAGCTTGGGGCCACCCGCCGGCGCGACCGGCATCACGCCGGGCTCGACGGTTAAGCTGCGTTCCACCGAACGTGTGCCATCGACCAGGGTCAAGCGAACCCCGGCGGCATCGAGGGTCGCATCTTCTTCGATCGTGACGGGAACATTGAGCGTGGCGCGTTTGCCGGCCTCGGAGAAGCGCACTTCGGGTGCGCCGAAGAACGTAAGATCGGGCCCTTCGATGAAAATATCGGGATGCGTGAACGGCTCGGTGCTGGTGACGTGCACGCGCACCGAACCGATGCGCGCCGAGGCGTCCAGCTTGCGGAAGATGCCCGACGTTTCGATCTTGTCGATGGTCAGGCCGGCGCCGACACCATCGCCCGGCACGCGATCGGCGAAGCTTTGGATCAAACCGGCATGTTCGGTGCTTTGATTGCCGCCGGGTGCGACGTCGAGTGACAGCTGCGCGAAATAGGGAATGCAGACTTCGTCACAGGTCAGATAATCGAGCCGCACGTGCGCCTTCAGCGGCTGTTTCGGATCGACGACCTTGGCGGTGATGGGGAAGACGACTTCCTTCGTATAACCCATGGTCTGGAAGCCGAGGACCTGGAAGCGCAGCGGCGCCGGCCAGGCAAAATCGGCGGATGCGAAATTCTCCGATTCGGCCCATTCCAGGCGCGGCGGAAAACCCGCATCGCCGGGGCGGCGCCAATAAATCTTCCAGCCGTCCTTCAGCTTGAACTGCAGGCCGAGATGCACGGTGCCGTCTTTCGCGATGCCGTTCTCGGCGGCGATCAGGCGCACCTGGGTCTGCGGGGTCGTGACCCACGCCGAGGCGTTTGCCCCCGCGTCGGCGGCCATTGCCGCGCGCGGACCCGCCAGGGCTACCGCTTGGGCGGCCACTGCCAATGCGAGAAAAAGGAAGGGTCTGATCACGGTCCGATGTCCCAAAAGGCTCACGGGAGCCTGCCGCATCCGAGAAAGGGGTTACGCGTTATATATCCCACGGGCCCCAATCTAGACTTGGCCAAAAGATCGGGGACACTTTTATCCGTGCGGCGGCTATGCGACAATAATTTATCTAACGAGGAAGGTATCATGTCTGAACGCGGCCCGGACTCTCCGTATCTTACCGGACAGCTTTTGATTGCGATGCCGGGCATGCGCGACGAACGCTTCGCGCGTAGTGTCATCTATATGTGCGCGCATACCGACGAAGGCGCCATGGGTCTGGTGCTTAACCAGGTCATTGAGTCGCTGACCTTCAACCAGCTTTTGGGTCAGCTTGGCATCGATGAATCCAAGTCCCGCCCCGACGTGCCGGTCCATTTCGGCGGTCCGGTGGAATCTGGGCGCGGTTTCGTGCTGCACACGGCCGATTACAAGCAGGATGCGACCCTCGAGGTCGATACCGAGATCGGGCTGACCGCCACGGTCGATATCTTGAAATCCATCGCGCGCGGCCATGGCCCGCGCCGTTCGCTGCTGGCGCTCGGTTATGCCGGCTGGGGTCCGGGGCAGCTCGATTCCGAGATCCGTCAGAACGGCTGGCTCCAGGTGCCCGCCGACGCGCAGATCATTTTCGATCGCGAACATGAATCGAAGTGGGAACGCGCGATCTCCAAGCTCGGCATCGATCCGCGCATGCTGTCCGACGAAGCGGGCCACGCCTAGCTTTTATCGAGCGTTCCGAACGGATCGGCGTTTTCGGCCAGCAGATCCAGTGCCGCCTCGGTAAAGGGCTTCAGATCCTCGATGACCTTCTCCGGCACGTCGAGTTCGATGGCGCGGTCCGGATGCAGATATTTGACGATCGTGAAATAGACGATCGAGAAGGTATGGAACTGCACCGTCGCACTTTCGGGGTGCGTATTCCACGACCGCCCCATCTCGCGGAACAATTGGGCGACGGCAAGGCCCGCGCCATGGCAATCGAAGCCGCGGCAGATGTCGTAGCCGCGCTGTTCCAGTTCGTTGAACACCGTGCAATGGCAGAGCGTTTCATCGAGATGCCGGCACGGTGTGCGCGGCGGCTTCGGGTAATGCGCATAGGGCAGGCGCACCGCCGCGCAGCAGACGGCGTCGCAATTGGCGCAATCGGTCTTCAGTTTTGCTTTGTCGAAGATGCGCGGCATCGCGCGGCTGCTTAAGCCGCGAAGCGTGCGGCGATGGCGCCGTACGGTTCGATCTCGCTGACTTGGCCGATCGCGGCCACCGTCAGCGGGCTGCGCACGATACGCGCGGCGACGCGTTCGACCGCAGCCGCATCAACCTCTTCGATCTTGGCGATGGTTTCCTCGACCGGGATGATGCGGCCGTAGATCTGCAATTGCCGCGCGGCCTGTTCGGCGCGTGACGACGTACTTTCCAACGCCATCAGGGTCGATGCCTTGAGCTGCGCGCGCGCACGTTGCATTTCTTCCGGGCGCACGCCGTCGCAGACGGCCAGCATTTCCTGCGCGATCAAGGGCAGCATTTCGGCGACTTCATCCGCGCCAGTGCCGGCATAGACGCCGTATAGCCCTCCGTCCTCGTAGCTTTGCGCAAAGCTGTAGATCGAATAGACGAGGCCGCGCTTTTCGCGCACTTCCTGGAACAGCCGCGACGACATGCCGCCGCCCAGCAAGGTCGAATGCACGGCGAGCGCGTAATAATCGGGATCCAGATAGGACAAGCCATCGAAGCCCAGCACGATCTGCACCTGATCGAGATCGCGTTCCTCGCGCACTTCGCCGCCCTTGTAGCGCGGCGCGTGCGTGATCGCGTTGCCGTTGGGCGCCAGCGCGGTGAAGGTTTTTTCGGCGAGCTTGACGATCGTGTCGTGATCGACGCGCCCGGCGGCCGACACGACGATCCGGGGGGCGGAATATTCGCCGCGCAAATATTTAAGCACGGTGTCGCGCGGCACGGTACCGACGATTTCGGCCGAACCGAGCACGGGCCGACCGATCGCCTGATCGGGGTAGGCGGCTTCGTTGAAGCGATCGAAGATGATGTCGTCGGGCGTGTCGTTCGCCTGATTGATTTCCTGGATGATGACCTGGCGCTCGCGCTCCAACTCGTCCGGATCGATCACGGCATGCTGGATGATGTCAGCGACGATGTCCAAGGCCAGCGCGGCGTCTTCCTTCAGCACCTTGGCATAGAAGGCGGTGTTTTCGCGCGACGTATAGGCATTGAGATGCCCGCCGACATTTTCGATTTCTTCGGAGATCGCTTGGGCCGAACGGCGCTCGGTGCCCTTGAAGGTCATATGTTCGAGCAGATGCGTGATGCCGTTGATCTCGGCCGGCTCATGACGCGCACCGACACCGACCCAGGCGCCGACCGATGCGGTCTCGACCGTATCCATGCGGTCCGTCACCACCTGCACTCCGTTGGCGAGCTTGGTGATTTCGATACTCATGCTGCTTTCCGCTGGGCGAGCCGGGTGGCGAGATAGGCCTTCACGGCGCCGATGTCGTTGGGCAGCAAGTCGCATTTTTCCGGCCGGTCCATCAGGTCGGCCAAACGCGGCGGCAGGTTCGGATAGATGCCGGTCGCTTCTTCGACCGCTTTGGGGAATTTCGCCGGATGCGCCGTCGCCATGGCGATCAACGCGGTATCGGGATCGAGCTCGCCGCTGAGCCGCGCGCGGCCTGCGGCTTCGATGCCGACGGCGCTGTGCGGATCGATCAATTCGCCCGTCATCTTGTGGATGGCGGAAATGACTTCCTTGGTGCCGTTATCGCCGAGGCGATAACCGTCGAACATCTTGCGGATGAAGGTCCAGCGGCTCTTGCCGAAATCGACAGAGCGTTTGGCGCGGAACGTATCCATGGCTTTCGCCACTTTTGCGCCGTCGCGCTTATAGCTGTCGAACAGCAGGCGTTCGAAGTTGGATGAGATCTGGATGTCCATCGACGGCGACAAGGTCGCCGTCACGTCGTTCATCTCCATGCGCCCGGTATCCATGTAGCGCGTGAGAATGTCGTTGGCGTTCGAGCCGATGATGAATCGCTCGATCGGCAAGCCCATCTGATAGGCGCAATAGGCGGCGAACACATTGCCGAAATTGCCGGTGGGCACCGCGAAGGCGATCTTGCGATCGGGTGCCCCTAAGGTCAGCGCCGTCGTGAAGTAATAGACGATCTGGGCCATGATGCGCGCCCAGTTGATCGAATTGACCGCCGACAGATTGTAGCGATCGCGTAAAGCTTCGTCGGCGAACAGCGCCTTCACCATGTCCTGGCAATCGTCGAAGGTACCTTCGAGCGCGATGTTGTGGATGTTGGGCGCCATGACGCTCGTCATCTGCTTGCGCTGCACGTCCGACACGCGGCCCTTGGGATGCAGGATGAAAACCTCGATCGCCTCGCGGTCGCGACACGCCTCGATGGCGGCCGAACCGGTATCGCCCGATGTCGCGCCGACGATCGTCACTTTCTCGCCGCGCTTGGCCAGCACGTGATCGAACAGGCGACCGACCAGTTGCAGCGCGCAATCCTTAAACGCCAGCGTCGGCCCGTGGAACAGCTCGGCCAGGAACATGCCGTGGTCGAGTTGTTTGAGCGGCACGACGGCCGGATGGCCAAAGCTGGCATAGGCCGCATCGATCATCGCCTTGAAATCGGCATCGCTGATCGCGCCGGCCACATAGGGGCGCATGACCTCGAGGGCGACTTCGCTATAGGACAGGCCGCGCATGGCGCGGATGTCGGATTTGGAGAATTTCGGCCAGGTCTCGGGCACATAAAGCCCGCCGTCGCGGGCGAGGCCGGCAAGCAGAACCTGTTCGAAGGATAAGTCCGGGGCCGCGCCCCGCGTGCTGATGTAACGCATGATCAGACCCTATCAGCCGAGATAGCGTCTTTCCAGGTGCGTGAGGAAGGGTGCGACGGAAAGCGGCGCGCCGGTCGCCTTGGTGATCAGGTCCGGCGTCTCGAAGCGGCAGCCATAACCATGCACGTTGGCGCCGAGCCAGGCATAGAGCGGCTTGAAATCGCCCTGCGCGATGGCGGGCAGGATAGTGGGGTCGGCTTTTTTGGCCGCCTGGAACATCTGCGCCGCCGCCATTGCGCCCAAGGTGTAGCTCGGGAAATAGCCGAAGGCGCCGTCGTACCAGTGGATGTCCTGCAAACAGCCGGTGCGGTCGCTGTCGGGTGCGATGCCGATCAGATCGCGCATGGCATCGTTCCAGGCACCGGGCAGATCGGCCAAGGCCAGATCGCCGCTGATGAGCGCGCGCTCCAGGCGATAGCGCAGGATGACATGCAGCGGATAGGTCATCTCGTCGGCATCGACGCGAATCAGGCTGCGCGCGACACGCGTGTAGATGCGGGCCAGGTTCTCCGGCGTCCAGGCCGGGCCGTCGCCGTTGAACGCGGCTTTCAGGTGCGGTGTGGCATAGGACAGGAACTCCGGGCTGCGGCAGACCTGCATCTCGATCAGCAGGGATTGGCTTTCATGCACGTCCATGCCGCGCGCTTCGCCGACCGGCTGGCGACGCCATTCTTTCGGCAGGCCTTTTTCGTACAGCGCGTGGCCGGTCTCGTGCAGGATACCCATCAGGCCGCGCGTGAAATCGTCTTCGTCGTAGCGCGTGGTGATGCGCAGATCGTCGGGCGTGCCGCCGGAAAACGGATGCGCGCTGGTATCAAGCCGCCCGCCGGTGAAATCGAAGCCCAGCAGTTCCATGAATTTGGTACCGACGGCGCGTTGCGCGGCGGCCGGGAACGGGCCCTGCGGTTCGATCGGCGGCGTGGCGGTGGCCTGACGCGCCAAGGTCTGGTCGATCATGCCGGGCAGCTTGGCGGCTAGTTCGGCGAAAATTTTATCGACGACGGCGGCGCGCACGCCCGGCGAATATTGATCCATCATCGCGTCGTACGGATGGAGGCCGAGCTTGGCCGCTTTCGCGTTCGCCGATTGCTTGGCGAGATTGACGACTTCGGTGAGCGCCGGCAGCACGGCGGCGAAATCCGATTTCGGCCGCGCGTCGCGCCAGATCATCTCGCACTTCATCGTCGCCTTGGTGCGCGCTTCGACGAGCGCCGCATCGACGGCGGTGGCGTGCACCCAGTTGCGGCGCATCTCGCGCAGGTTCGCCGCCTGCCAATCGTCGAGGCTCGTGGCCTCGTCGGCCGACGCCGCGATCAGCTCGGCGGTCTCTCGCGACGCGATCATCTCGTGGCTTAGGGTATTGAGCGCGGCTAGTTGTTCGCCGCGCGCATCGGACGATCCGGCCGGCATCATGGTCGAGGCATCCCAATGCAGGATGCTGGTCGCTTCGCCGATCGCGCCCAGGCGGCGAAACAGCGTTTCCAGCTGACCGTAGGCGCTGTTGGGGAGCGCGCTCATCGCGTTAGCGGAAGAACGGGGCCGCGTAATGGTCGCCCAGCAGGACGACGAAGATCACGAACAGATGCAGGATCGAATAGCGGAACATGGCGCGCGGTGCATCGAAGCCTTCGCTATTGAACACCACGATCGCGTGGCGCACGAACCACAGCGCCAGGGCGGCGAGCAATGCGCCGGCGGGCGCCGTCGCCATCCCGAGGAAGAACGGTGCCACGGTGACCGGCACCAGGATCAGCGCATAGGCGAGGATTTCGATCTTGGTGCGCCGCGTGCCGGCGACCACCGGCATCATCGGCACGCCGGCGCGTTCGTAATCGCCGGAACGATACAAGGCGAGGGCCCAGAAATGCGGTGGCGTCCACAGGAAGATGATGGCGAACAGCACGGCCGATTCCCACGACACCGTGCCGGTGACGGCGGCCCAGCCGATCATCGGCGGGAACGCGCCCGACGCACCACCGATGACGATGTTCTGCGGCGTGCGGCGTTTCAGCCACACCGTATAGATAAAGACGTAAAAGCCGATGGTGATGGCGAGTAGGGCGGCCGAGATGACATTTACATAGGCGCCCATGACCCCGACCGACAGGACCGACAGGACGGTGCCGAAGATCAGCGCGTTGCGCGGCTGCATGCGCCCGGCGGGCAGCGGACGATTGATCGTGCGTTCCATCATGCTGTCGATATCGCGGTCGTACCACATATTGATGGCGCCGGATGCGCCCGCGCCGATGGCGATGCAGATGACGGCGACGGTCGCGGTGCCGAGCGGAATGGCGCCGGGTGCGAGCAGCAAGCCGACCATGGCGGTGAACAGCACCAACGACATAACGCGCGGCTTCAGCAGCGCGGCATAATCGAGCAAGCGGCCGCCCTGCGGCAGACGCACAGGCGCATCTGCGGCGGCGGGAGCTTGCGCGTTGAGCGTCGTATCCATCGTGGTATTGCCGGAAGGACCGATCATTGTGACGTTACTCTAAAGAGGCCTAAATCTTGGCCTGATTCTTGGGTTGGCGGATCAACACGATCAGCATCGCGACGATAAAGCCGGCGGTCGACAGCACGGCGATGGCGAGGCCGAAATCGCGCACACCCAAAATCGCGCGCGTCGTTGCATTCAGGTCGAGCCCGGCGCCCATCGTCTTGCGCCCTGCACCCATGCCGCCCGCGAGGAACAATCCCGCGACGAACAGCGATTGGCCGACTGCATACAGGATGATTTGTATAATGGCCAGTCGTTGCTTGGCGAGCGAGCGGCCCAGAATCGGCAAGAATTGCGTGTAGAACAGGCCGTAGAAGGCAATGTTAATACCGCCGATGACGCCGTGATAATGCGCCGGCGTGCGGGTGTCGGCGCCGTCGACGAACAGGCCGAGTGCGCAGCCCAGCAAAAACACCAAGGTGGCTGCGATCAGGCTGGTGATTTCGATTTTACCTTGGGCCATGCGCCAGCGGCGTTTCTGCATCAAGGCACCCAGCACCGCGATGCCGACGGGCACGGCGAAGGCATATTGCAGGTCGGTGAAGGCCTTGATGTGCGCATCGCTGCGGATATCGGTGAGGCCGTAGATCGACAGGCCCGCCGCGCCGGCGAGAAATAAGGCGCCGGGCGCCCATTTGGTCGCGGCTTCGCCCAGTGGTGAGGCATTGTTGAAGGCTTGGCGGCCGAGCCGGTCGATGGCGATCAGCAGCAGGGCGACGTTGACGAATTGCAGCAGATGTCCGCCGCCCCAGAACAGCCGTTCGATGATGGCGTATTCGGTCGGCCATTCGCCCAATTGATGCGCGGCGATGGCGATGGCGGCGAGTGCGGCGACGTACAGCAGGCCGAGGCTGAGATACGCGATGCGGCGCGTCTGCTGCGACGTCTCGGCGTCGCTGGCCAGCTCGGTCAGGCGCATCAGCATGGTCAGTACGGGCAACGATGCCCCGGCGGCGACCAAAGCGAGGCCGGCGAAATAGACAGGATGGATGATCGACGGGATGTAATTGTTAAGCGAGGCCTCGCTGCCCTTCAGAAACGGCGCGCCCGCGATGGCCAGGGTGCCGATGACGGCCAGGACCAGGCCGAGACTGCCCGGTAGGGCCGGGTCGCGCCGGTCGGGCAGGCGCAACGCGGTTTGCGCCAGGATGGCCAGGACCGCCAGGAACCAGACGATGAAAGACAAGGCGACGTGGGCCACTAGGCCCTTCTGGAAGAAGGCATCGGGCCAATCGACGGCATTTTCCAGGGCGGGAACCTTGGACGCGGCCGGCACGATCAGCGCGAAGCCGGCGAGCGCCAGGGCGGTCACCGCCAGGATGGCCCAGCCGCGCAGGATCGTCCGATGCGGTCCGGCCGGCAGCTGATCCAGCATCCCGGCCATCAGCCCGGATAGACCTGATACAGGATCCAATAGACCGCGATACCGCTGATCGACACATACATCCAGGCCGGCCAGGCCCAACGTGCGACCTTGCGGTGCATCTCGAAGTGGCCCTTGAAGGCCCGCCACAGGGTGAGTGCGACCAGGGGTACGATGGCGATGGACAGCGAAACGTGGCTAATCAGCAACGTATAATAGGGAATCGACAGGCTATTGGGCCCGTTGAAGACCAGAATCGGCGCATTTGCCCGATGCGCCAGGTAACTGACCAGGAACACTGCCGAGACGGCCGCCGCCGTGACCATGCAGGCGCGATGGCGCTCGATCTGGCGGTTGCGGATGAAATAATAACCGAAACTCAGGAAAACAGCGGCGATCGCGTTGAGAATCGCGTTCAGATGGGGCAGGGCTGCAATCAGGGACATGATACGTTTGGAGCCCTATACGGCGCGCGCCAGGCCAAGCCCGGCCTGCTGGGATCGTTCGTCCGGATGGTTAAGCCGGCAGGCTTTTAAGCCATTCAATTAAGAATGGGCGACCTTAATAAAAGTCGCGACATACATGCCGATCGCCGCGAGGGCGAGCACCACCAAGAACAGGGTCAATTTGGTTTTCTGGGCCATTTGCAGCGCCGTGTAGCATCGCCCGCGCGCGACTTCAACCGGTGGCGCGCCAAGCCAGCATATAGGCCAAGGATTCGGCCCGGAAATCCGGCTGGCGGAAAGGCCATGACGTCGCCAGGGCCATTGACGCTAAGCCCCCGAAAATCCGGCAGATTCGGGCCGCGAAAGGCTGGTTCGACGCCTTTACGGCCTTAGGGATTTCGGGTAATACGGGGCACGCAAAGTTCCGGCCCTTTCCACTTGGTGGCGCATGATCAAATCCCGTTGGATGCTGTTTTTATTCGTTTTATTCAGCGCGGGGGCCATTGCGGCCGGCGCCCATGCCGAAGTGATCGGAGCACCCCAGCCCTGGGAATGGTATTTCCGAACCGCTGCAACCCCGGTCCAGGAAGACCTGATCTGGTTCCATGACCTGATCTTCTGGGTCGAAGTGGTCATCGTCCTCTTCGTCATGGCGTTGATGATCTACATCGTCGTCAAGTTCAACGCGAAGGCCAATCCGACGCCGTCGACGCGCACGCACAACACCTTCCTCGAGGTGATCTGGACGGTGCTGCCGGTGCTGATCCTGGTCGTCATCGCGGTGCCCTCGCTGCGTCTCTTGTTCTTTATGGACAAGGCGAAGAACCCGGAGATGACGCTTAAGATCACCAGCCATCAATGGTACTGGTCTTACCAATATGTGGATAACGGCGGCTTCGGTTTCGACAGCAACCTGATCCCGGAAGCCGATCTGAAGCCGGGCCAACTCCGTCTGCTCGATGTCGACAACCGCGTCGTGCTGCCGGCCGATACCGAGATCCGGCTGCTGATGACGTCGGAAGACGTGATCCACAACTGGGCCGTCCAATCGTTCGGCGTGCGCCTCGACACCGTGCCGGGCCGCATCAACGAAACCTGGATGAAGGTTCCGGCTGCGAAGATCGGCACCTACTACGGCCAATGCTCCGAGCTGTGCGGCGTCAATCACGCCTACATGCCGATCGCGGTCGATATCGTGAGCAAACAAGACTTCCAGCGTTGGGTCGAACAGGCCAAAACGAAATTCGCGAGCGCGGACGATGCCGCGCCGATGAAGGTCGTACAGGCCGAAACGCAATCGTCCATCGACGCCCGCTGACGTAAACCAAGGAACGAGTCACATGGCTGATACGCACGCTCACGCCCATCACGATCACGGCGATCATGGCGAACACGCGCACCATCCGACCGGCTGGCGTCGCTGGCTGTATTCGACGAACCACAAGGACATCGGCACGCTCTATCTCGTGCTGGCGATCATCGCCTCCTTCGTCGGCGTCGGCTTCTCGATGATGATGCGTCTGGAACTGGCCGAGCCCGGCCTACAGTTCATCCATGACCAGCACTTCTATAACGTCATCCTGACGGCGCACGGCCTGATCATGGTCTTCTTCGTCGTTATGCCGGCGCTGATCGGCGGCTTCGGCAACTGGTTCATCCCGCTGATGATCGGTTGCCCCGACATGGCGTTCCCGCGCATGAACAACATCAGCTTCTGGCTGACTGCGGCGGGACTCATTCTGGTTGCTCTCTCGACGGTCGTCGGCGGCGGCGCCGGCACCGGTTGGACGGTCTATCCGCCGCTGTCGAACCACACCTTCCATCCGGGCATGTCGGTCGACTTCGCGATCCTGTCGCTGCATCTCGCCGGTGCGGGCTCGATCCTGGGCGCGATCAACTTCATCACCACGATCGTCAACATGCGCGCGCCTGGAATGACCTTCCATCGCATGCCGCTGTTCATTTGGGCGATGTTCATCACCGCGTTCCTGCTGTTGCTGGCTCTGCCGGTGCTCGCGGGCGCGCTGACCATGCTGCTCACCGATCGTAACTTCCACACGGCGTTCTTCGAGCCGTCGGGCGGTGGTGACCCGATCTTCTGGCAGCACCTGTTCTGGTTCTTCGGCCACCCCGAAGTCTACATCATGATCATCCCGGCCTTCGGCATCATCAGCCAGGTCGTCAGCACCTTCTCCAAGAAGCCGGTGTTCGGCTATCTCGGCATGGCTTATGCGATGGCCTCGATCGGCGTCGTCGGCTTCGTCGTGTGGGCGCACCATATGTTCACGGTGGGCTTCAACGTCGAAACGCGCGCCTACTTCATCATCGCGACGATGGTCATCGCGGTGCCGACCGGCATCAAGATCTTCTCGTGGCTCGCGACGATGTGGGGCGGCTCGATCGAGTTCAAGACGCCGATGCTCTACGCCTTCGGCTTCATCTTCCTGTTCGTTGTCGGCGGCGTCACGGGTGTGACGCTCTCCAACGCGCCGGTCGATATGGCGTTCCACGACACCTACTTCGTGATCGCGCACTTCCACTATGTGCTGTCGATCGCTGCGATGTTCGCGATCTTCACCGGCATGTACTACTGGCTGCCGAAAATGTGCGGCAAGATGTACAACGAGAAGCTGGGCCAGTGGCAGTTTTGGATCACCTTCGTCGGTGTGAACATTCTGTTCTTCCCGCAGCACTTCCTCGGCATGGCGGGTATGCCGCGCCGTATCGCCGACTATCCGGATGCGTTCGCCGGCTGGAACATGGTGTCCAGCTCGGGGGCGGTGGTCAGCCTCGTCGGCGCGCTCCTGTTCTTCTACATCCTGTGGGATACGCTGCGTAACGGCGCCAAGGCTCCGGCCAATCCATGGGGTATCGGCGCGACCACCCTGGAATGGACGGTCGACAGTCCGGCACCGTTCCACACGCACGAAATCCTGCCGGAAATCAAAGCCGAGCCGGCTGGGCACCACTAACCGCGGTTCCTGAAACACGATGGACCAGACCAACCGACTCAAGGAGCAACAGCGCGGCATCCGCCTTACGGTGGCCGGCACGCTGCTCTTTGTCTCGGCCATGGTCGGCCTCGTGGCCGTGGCGGAGCCGCTCTACAAGTTGTTCTGTCAGGTGACCGGTTATAACGGCACGCCGCGCATTGCCGAAGGGCAAAGCTCGCCGGGCGGCGTGGCCGAAACCATGACGGTGCGCTTCGACGCCAACGTGAACCGGGAAATCGCCTGGAAATTCAAGCCGGCGGTCAATCAGGTCGATGTGCGGATCGGCGAAGAGATGCTCGCCTTCTACGAGGCGACGAACACCTCGAGCGAGCCGCTCGTCGGCACGGCGACGTTCAACGTCATGCCGGAGCGCGTCGCACCTTATTTCAACAAGATCCAATGTTTCTGTTTCACCGAACAGGTGCTGAAGCCCGGCGAGTCCGTCCAGATGCCGGTCACCTTCTTCATCGATCCGGACATGCTGAAGGATCAATACGCCCGCGATATCAAGACCGTCACACTTTCGTACACGTTCTTCCTGAACCAGGACCAGAGCAAGGCGAAGGCGCTGTCGGCAACTCAAGCCAACTACTCCAACTGATTTTGTAGGATACCGGATCGATGTCGACCCAAGCCCACAAGACCCATCCCTACCACATGCAGGAACCCAGCGGCTGGCCGCTGTTCGGTTCGTTCGCCGCGCTGACGATGGCGATCGGCGCCGTCGTCTATATGCATACCGGCTTCTATCTGGTGTTGGTCGCTGGCTTCGCCATGGTGCTCTTCACCTTCTTCGGCTGGTGGCGCATGGTCATCGGCGAGGCGAACAACGGCGTCGATCATACCGAACCGGTCAAGACGGGCCTGCGCATCGGCTTCCTGCTGTTCATCGCATCCGAAGTGATGTTCTTCTTCGCCTTCTTCTGGGGCTGGTTCCATTCGAGCCTGCCGATCCTCAACAATGTCGCAGGCACCTGGCCGAACGGCGACATCAAGCCGATGGGCCCGGGTGGCATCCCGATGCTCAACACCCTGATCCTGCTGACCTCGTCCGTCACCGTCACCGTCGCGCACCATGCGCTGGTTGAAGGCGACCGCAAGACGGCGATCAACTGGACCGGCATCACCGCGCTGTTGGGCGTCATCTTCCTGGGTTTCCAGGCCTATGAATATTGGCATCTGGTGAACCATCAGTTCGGCCTGAGCGACGGCATCTATCCGTCGGCCTTCTATCTCGCGACCGGCTTTCACGGCTTCCACGTGCTCGTCGGCACGATCTTCCTGACGGTCTGCTATTTCCGCCTGAACGGCGGGCAGATGACGCCGAACGCGCATATCGGCTTCGAAGCGGCTGCTTGGTACTGGCACTTCGTCGATGTGGTGTGGTTGTTCCTCTACATCAATGTGTACTGGTGGGGTTCGTCCTCCTTCGCCCACCTGCACAAGGTCGTTCAATAATGAATAAGGCGGCGGGTCTGGAAACAGGCTCGCCGATCCTGAAAGCGATCGCCGGCCGTTGCCCCCGCTGCGGGCAGGGCCGGCTTTTTCGTGGCTTTTTGCAAGTCGCGCCCGAATGCGAGGTCTGCGCGCTCAATCTCACCCATCACGACGCAGCGGACGGACCGGCGGTCTTCGTCACCTTCTTCGTGGGTACGATCGCGGCGGTCGGCGCGGTCTGGTTCGACCTCTCGCAGAACCCGCCGATCTGGCTGCATTTCGTGATCTGGCCGATCGTGGTGACCGGCCTGTCGGTCGGCCTGCTCAGGCCCTTCAAAGGTTTCTTCGTCGGCGCGCAGTACAAATACCGCGCTGTCGACCGCACCATGGATAATGATGGGGGCAGCCAGTAAGGCTCAGACGTTCAGAAGCTTGGTCCGAGCGAATTCAATGAGGCGCGCCAAGCTCTCCTCAACCGACAGCCTATCTGTCTCGACGACCAGCGCCGGAGTCTCCGGCGCTTCATAGGGCGCGCTGACGCCGGTGAAATCGGCGAGCTTGCCGGCGCGCGCCAGGGCGTAGTGGCCCTTGGGGTCGCGCCGTTCACAGACCTCGATCGACGCCTTGATGTGGATCTCGTAGAACGCCTGTCCCGCTGCCGCGCGCGCCATCGCGCGATCCTCGCGATAGGGCGAAATGAACGCGGTGATAACGATCAGCCCAGCATCGGCGAACAGGGCAGCCGTCTCGCCGATGCGGCGGATGTTTTCGTGTCGGTCCTGCGGCGAGAAGCCGAGATCGGCATTAAGCCCGCGCCGGATATTGTCGCCGTCCAGCGAATAGGCCTGGGCACCCAGATCGAACAAACGCTGCTCAAGGCCGAGCGCCAGGGTCGATTTACCCGAGCCGGGCAAGCCGGTGAACCAAAGAACGGCGCCCGCATGTTTGTTACGCGCCCGTCGCTGGTCGGCGGTGATGCGATGTTCGAGGGGAACGAGATGGCGCAGATCGCTCGGCATCGGGCTAGCGTGCCGCAAGATCCTTAAGAAATTCGCTATAGATCTGGTCGATGGCGGCGCTCATTTTGCCAACCGCTTCGCGGATACCGTCACTACTGGTGCGCGGCTCCGCGCTATAGGATTTGAACATGATGAGCTTGCCGCCCGAGCGTTCGGTAACGGCCAATTCGATCTGTACGCGCACGAAGCCGGGGTTGCCCCTGATTTGCTCAAACGCGCGGATTTTCCCGGTGATCGTGTAATCGGGTTCGATCCGTAGATCGGGCGTGACGACTTTCTGCACGCCGGCCTTGCGCAAGGTGTCGGTGAGCGCGCTTTGCAGCAGGATGGTCGGCGGCTCGAGCCAGAAATCGTAGTGATAGGTCTGCGCGACATCGGCGCGCGCACTGTCGGAGAAGACGATGGCGCGGCCGCCCAGCAAGCCATCGGCGGTGAAGCGTTCGACCTGGATCACGCCACTTGCCATGCCTGCGGGAAGGTTCTGGCTAGGCTGAGGACTGGCCAAGGTCAGGCGATAGAAATTATCTTCGAGCACGGGTTTGGCCGAGCATGCCGACAACAATGCGATGCCGAGCAGGACGCTGAGAAGGCGGAGGCGGCGCATCATCGTTTACCTGTCGTCGTGTCAGTGGCCGGTGTGCCGCCCCCCAGTAGCAGGCCAGGGTTCTGGCGGATCGCGCGCGAGAATTCCGACATATTGCGCGCCGTGATGTCGAGGTTCTGATTTATCGAATCGATATAGCGCGCGATCGTTTCCGTAGTATGGCGCAGATCGCCGACCGATTGACTGACCTCGTCCTTGTTGTCGACGACGATGCCCTTGATCTCGCCGATCAAGCCGTCGAGGGCCTTGCGTGTATCGCCGAGCTGCTTCGTCACATCGGCCATGTTGCGCGCCGAGACGCCCACATTGTCGATCGTGCCTTCGAGCACCTTCATATTGCGCTCCGACATCAAGGTATCGAGCTTGCCCGAAAAATTATTGACGTTGCGCATGATATCGGGCGCCGCTTCGGATATGGCGCGGATGACCGATTTGACGTCGCTGCCGACCTGCGCGCCTTGATCGCCGCCGATGATTTCGCTGAGCCCGCGCACGATCGTGTTCAGGTTCGCCATCAACGGGCGGACTTCCGTTTCGGTCAGATCCTTGATCTCGCGCGCCAGATCGCCGACCGCCGACATGATGTTGTTGGATTCGCGCGACGGTATGTCGGCGCCAGGCTTGAGCAGTTCGGTACTGCGGCCTTCGCGGATGTTGATACCGACGGCGGCCAACAGCCCGGACGCGGCGATTTCGGCCGTGCTGTCCTTGGGGATTTTCCAGCCGCGTTTGATGCTCATTTCGACCTTGAAGCGGGTCTTACCTTCGCCCTGAATCGGTACGATCTCTTCCACTTGGCCGACCGGGAACCCCTCATACAGCACGCGCGTGCCGAAACGGATGCCGCCCACATTGTCGTAGGTGGCGTAATAATCCTCGGTCGCACCCTGCCGCCCCGTCAGCAACGTGACGGTGATGAACACCCCCGTCACCACGAGAATCGTGAAGATGCCGACGATCAGGTAATTGAGCTTCATGTTTTTCAAAGCGGCGCTCCCGCTTTGACGTCGATGCCAGTCAGGCGTTCCAGATAGGCATCGGGATCCAAGGTTTCTTCCTCAATACGACGGTGGAGAATGTTTTGGATGCGCTCGTTGTCGCTGTCCTTGATCTCATCGACCGTGCCCGTCATCAGCACCTTGCCTTCGTCCAGGATAGTGATGCGGTCGGCGATCTTGAACGCGCTTTCCAGTTCGTGGGTGACGACGACGATCGACATCTGCAAGGCATCGCGCAGGCGCAGCAACAGATCGTCGATGGCGGCGGAGACGACGGGATCGAGGCCGGCGCTGGGCTCGTCGCAGAATAGGATTTTCGGATCCATGACGACGGCGCGCGCCAGTGCGGCCCGCTTGGTCATGCCGCCCGACAACTCGGCGGGCATCAGATCCTCAAAGCCGGCGAGGTCGACGACTTCCAGCTTCATGCGCATCATGATTTCTTGGGTCTGCTCGTCGAGCTTGGTGTGTTCGGTCAGCGGCAGCATGATGTTTTCGCCGACGCTCATGGAACTGAACAGTGCGCCCGATTGGAAGGCGACGCCGATATCCTTGTAGAACTCGCCACGCTCCACGGTGCCGAGCTTGGCGATCTCCTTGCCCAGAACATGGATCGTACCCGAGGTCGGGCGGTCGAGCGACAGGAGTTGGCGAACCAAGGTCGATTTGCCTGAGCCGCTGCCGCCCATGATCACCATGATCTCGTCGGCGCGGACGTCGAAATCGATGCCGTCGAGGATCTTGCGCTTGCCGTAATGGGCGACGAGGCCTTTGACCTCGATAACCAGTTCGTCAGTTGCTTCGCTCATGACGTCACCGCATAAACAAACAGCATGTCGGTGATGACGATGGCCGAGATCGACTGCACGACCGAGCGCGTGGTCGCCCGTCCGACACCTTCGGCGCCGCCCTTGACCCGCGCACCGTTGACGATGGCGATCAGAGTGATCAGCACGGCGAAGATGACGGATTTGCCGATGCCGTGCCACAGGTCGCGGTTGCTGGAATAGCTCAGCACCTGCGCCCAATAGCCGGCCTGACTGAGGCCGAGATCGTAGGTGACATACACGCCCGCGGCATAAAGCCCGATGAGGTCGGCGATGAAGGTCAGCGCCGGAACCATGATGACCATGGCGAGCAGCGACGGCACGACAAGATAACGCACCGGATTGATGCCCATGACGCGCAGCGCGTCGACCTCCTGATTGATCTGCATGGTGGCGAGTCGCGCGGCGAGGGCGGATCCCGACCGCCCGGCGACCAGGATGCCGGTGATCAGGGGGGCGAATTCCCGCACGATCGACAAGGTGATGCCGAGCACGACCTGCGACTGCGCGCCGAAGATCTTCAAGGTGTAGATACCTTGCAGGGCCAGCATGACGCCGATGGTGGCCGACAGTAGGGCGACGATCGGCAACGCCATCACGCCGATCTCCATCATCTGGCGGACGACGATGCTGATGCGGATCGGCTGGTTCAGGCGCGGGCCGGCGAAAATCCAGAACAGGCTTTCGCCGACGAGCGCCGCCCACTGACCCACGGTTTCGATGGATTCGATGACGCTGCGACCAATCGCTTCGGTCTGACGGATCACGATATTGGGGCGGGGTTCGGCCATCGGGGCGCTTATTGTCGTTCAGTCGCTGCGGTCAGGAGCCGTCGGCCAATGCATCGTCCAGCGAGGCATGGATGGTGAAGATCCGGTCGAGCCGGGCGAGCTGCAGCACGCGCAAGGCTGCCTCGCTGACCGACACGAGGGCGAAGGGGCTGCCTGCCTTGCGCGCCGATTGAAAGGCTTCGACGAGGGATGCGACGCCCGAGGAATCGATATAGTCGATGGCCGACATATCGACGAGGACGGTGCGGTTCTGTCCGACGCAATCGAGCAGCACGGTGCGGGCCCGGGGCGAACTTTCCAGGTCGACGTCGCCTGCCAGCGACACCACGAGTGCGCCTCGGTCCTCGCGGATCGAATGGTCCATGACTTTCTACTCTCCGGCGCCGCCCTAGTGGATGGGCGGGATTTCCTTCGTCATTCTCAATAAATTGCCGATCCCTTCGCGGGGACGCAAGTACGCAACTTCATCCATGATTTCACGGATGAAATGCGTACCCAGGCCACCCGGGCGGGTATCTTCGAGCTTGCGTGGCGCCACCGTTATCGCGTCGATCTCGGGTGCGAAGTCGCGAACGTAAATGACGAGGGTACGTAAGGACGATGCTGGGTCTGCGCTGGTGTGCAGCGCCATGTCGAGGACGATGTCGCCCTTGTCGGGGTCGCGGTAGGCGTGACGAATGATGTTCTGGCAGGCTTCGTCGACGGCGAGAACGATGTCGTTGATCGGGGCTTGGGCAATACCCTGGCTTTTAAGGTATTCGCGCGCCGCATTGCGCGCCCCTTGCAGCAGCTCGGCGCGGGCCGCGAAACGATAGGTGAAGGATTGGTCGCCCAGCGGCGCCTCACGGCGCGCCAGGGTGGGCCGCGCGGCGTCAATGCCCAGCACGGTGATGTCGTCGTGGAGTGCGCCGTCGTCGCGGTCGAGCATGCGGCAGATCGCTTTCAGTCGTTCGTCGAGGGGCAGGTTCGCGTCTTTGGCCAACGACCGTTTCACCCCTTCGGTGCCAAGCGAGACGCCGTTGGGGAGTTTTCCTTCGGTCACACCGTCGGTGAAGACATAGAAACTGCCACCATCCAACCTAACCGTTTCCTGGGGGAATTGGTTCCCGTCGGTGCAGGCGAGGATGCCGAGCGGTGGCGCTTCGGCGGGGAAATCGTGAAAGATCCCATCGCGGCTGTGATAGAGCGGCGGCTCATGGCCGCCATTGGCGAAACAGACGGTATCGTTGGCCGGATCGTAAATGCCGCCGATCAAGGTGACGAACATGCCGCGTGTCGCCGTTTCGACGATTTCATCGTTGATGCGGGCGAGCAGCGCACTGGGGTTGGTTTCGGTCTTGCCGAGGCAGCGATAGAGGCTCGCCGTTTTCGCCATCAGCAGCGCGGCGTTGATCCCCTTGCCCGACACGTCGCCCAGGCACCAAGCGATCCGCCCGTCGGCCAGCGTGAAATAATCGAAGAAGTCGCCGGACACCTCGCGCGCCGGGATATTGAACCCGAACAGGGGAAAGCCGCTTGTGCCCGCAGCGGGCAGCAGATTGCGTTGGATCTCGGCAGCGAGTTCGATTTCGCGCTTCATGCGTTCCTGTTCGACCAGGGAGGCGGCAAGGCGCGCGTTGAGCAGCGCCATGGCGGCGGACGAACACAGGATTTCAAGCAAGGCCAGGTCGGCATCCTCGAACGGTCCGTCGCTACCATGCTTGTTGATCAGCTCGATCGCGCCGATGCATTGATCCGCGATGCTCATCGGCGCGCACAGGATTGAGCGCGTGGTGAAGCCGGTGCGCTCGTCGACGGACTTGTCGAAATCAGGTTCGGTCTGGGCGTCGCGCACGATGCGGCCGGCGTTGGCCTGCACGACAGAACCAACAACGCCTTGATCGGCCGGCAGGGTCAGCCCGTCGATCTGGATGACGCCGACGCTCGATTGGCAGCGCAGGATGCGCTCGTCTTCGAGCAGGAAAAGGGCGCCGCCCTCGGCGTCGAGATATTCGGTGATGTGGATCAGGGCGCGACTCAAGGTACCCGCGATATCGCGGGTATCGGCGAAGTCGCGGCTCATGTCGGCCAGCAGGCCGAGCCCCTGGGCCAGACGCGACGAGCGCTGGTGGCCGTGGTCTGGGCCGTTTTCCGTCCCGTTGGTATCCATGGGACGGAGTGTGCCTGTTTTACGAAGGTTTGGGGAGACCGGCTATTTGTTGCCGCGGCGCAGATAAGCCGGCGCCGTATCGTCGGCGGCCGGGGCATAGGCGACGCTGAACGACTTCAACGCTTTCTTCGCGTCTTCCGGATCGCGCCCGGCGGGCAGTTCGAACGACGAGAAGCCACAGCGCTGCATGAAATAGAGCTGATCCTTGTAGACGTCGCCGACGGCGCGGATATCGCCCTTGAAGCCATGACGCTCGCGCAATAGCCGGGCGTAGGAAAAGGCGCGGCCGTCCGAAAGCGTCGGGAATTCGAGCGCGATCAGCTCGAACCGTTCGAGGTCCTCGGCGATTAAGGCCGGCGGTTGGTCGCTTTTCATGCGAATGCCGAGCGGGCCGTTGTGACGCTTCAGGGCGTCGCGGCTGTCGCGCCAGCGTTCGAAACTGATGACGATCGGCCCATTGCCGATCACCGACTCGTCGTCGGCCAAGGTGCGCCAGGTATCCTGGGCAACCTGTCCGTCTTTAATGAGAGCCATACAGACGATCCTTGAAGGGGGCTTGGCCGACGCGGCGATAGGTATCGAGGAACCGTTCGCCGGTGCTGCGTTGCTTGAGATAGACATCGACCAGCGATTCCACCGCATCGACGATATCCTCGGACGAAAAAGCCGGTCCGATGATCTTGCCGATATCGGCGTCCTCGGCGGACGAGCCGCCCAAGGTCACCTGATAGAATTCTTCGCCGTTCTTCTCGACACCGAGAATGCCGAGATGCGCCACGTGATGATGGCCGCAGGCATTGATGCAGCCCGAGATGTTGATGTGCATGTCGCCGATATCGTTCTGGCGTTTGATATCGTCGAACCGCTCGGCGATGCGCTGCGCGACCGGGATCGAGCGCGCGTTGGCGAGCGAGCAGAAATCGAGGCCCGGGCAGCAGATGATGTCGGTGATGCGCCCGAAATTGGGGGTCGCGAGGTTCAGCTTAATCAGGTCCTGATAAAGCGCGAACAGATCGGCCTTTTTCACGTCGGCGAACACCAGGTTCTGGCGATGCGTGACGCGCAATTGACCGAGCGAATATGTGTCGGACAGATCGGCGATGGCATCCATCTGATCGTCGGTGGCGTCGCCCGGCGGCTGGCCCGTCGGCTTCAGCGAAATGTTGACGATCGCATAGCCCGCCTGCTTGTGCGCGACAACGTTGCGATCGTGCCAATCGCGGAACGACGCATCGTCGGCCAGCTTCTTGGTCAGCGCGGCATCGTCGGTGGGCAATTTCTCGTAAGCCGGCGTCGCGAAGTAGGCGCGGATGCGGTCTTCTTCATGCTGATCGAGATCGAGCGGCTCTGCGGCGGCGGCCTCGAACTCGGCTTCGACGTCTTTGCGGAAGCGTTCGATGCCGTGCTCATGCACCAGGATCTTGATGCGCGCCTTGTAGATATTGTCGCGGCGGCCTTCCATGTTGTAGACGCGCAAGATCGCCTGCAGATAGCGCAGCAGTTCTTTCTTCGGCAGGAATTCGCGCACGATCTTGGCGATGAACGGCGTGCGGCCGAGACCGCCGCCGACCAGCACGCAGAAGCCGATCTCGCCCTTGTCGTTCTTGACGATCTTCAGGCCGATGTCGTGCACGTTGATGGCGGCGCGGTCGTGATCGGCGGCCGTCAGCGCGATCTTGAATTTGCGGGGCAGCCACGAGAATTCCGGGTGCAACGTGACGAACTGCCGCACGATCTCGGCGTAGGGACGCGGATCTTCGATCTCGTCCTTGGCGACGCCGGCGTACGGATCGGAAGTGACGTTGCGGTTGTTGTTGCCGCTGGTCTGGATCGCGTTCATCTCAACTTCGGCGAGATGCGCCAGGATGTCGGGCGTATCTTCCAGCTTGGGCCAGTTGTACTGGATGTTCTGGCGCGTCGTGAAATGGCCGTAGCCGCGATCGTACTTGCGCGCGATGAGTGCGAGCTTGCGCAGCTGCGCCGACGACAGCAGGCCATAGGGAATGGCGACACGCAGCATGTAAGCGTGCAGCTGCATATAAAGGCCGTTGCGCAGGCGGAGCGGCCGGAACTGATCCTCGGTGAGGTCGCCCTTGAAGCGACGGCTGACCTGATCGCGATATTCGTCCACCCGCTCGCGCGTCAGCGTCTGGTCGATTTCGTCATATTGATACATGGCATCGGTCCAATTTTTCGAAAACGTCGGTTGCGCGGCTGTTTAAGTCAAGCCGCCAAGGCTTGCTCTGGGCCTTCTGCGGGCCGTCTCGCCTGGCTGGCTGGCTCGTTTGGTCAGGCGCCGTAATGGACGGTCGGTCCGTTGGCCCTGATCTGCTCGCGGATGCGCACCGGAACCACGGTTCCGTCCGCCACCACGTCGATTGCATAGGGTCCGACGATCAGGCACTTTGCCACCGCGTCGGCCGCCTGTTTGAGCAGGGCATCGGCGTCGGCCTCGGGCACGTATCTGCCCTTGTTAATATCGGTCGTCCAGTTTCCGGCCGCGTCCATCCAGACGTTCGCGCCGTCAGCCAGCAGTTGGGCTGTAATCATGCGGTATTTCATGGCCGCACTATAGTTCTCTCCTAAATCTGTGTAAATAATATATTTATCACAAATTATTATTGTAATAATTTGGCGCTATTGTTCGCGCGCAATCGGTCGATAAGTGGCTTTACGGTATTGGCGCGGGCTTGGCGCGGGCGAATATAAGCATTAACTTATTGAAATAATTGAAGCCGGCGGATTGGGGCCGACGGAAATGACCACGAAGGTCCGTTATAACAGCGAAGACACTAATCTGACCGTCGGGACGATGGATGATCCTCGCCCGGCGTCGGAGAGTACCGCGCAAATGACGGCCCTCTATCGTACAACGATCGGACAATCGCTCACCGGCGGGCCTGCCGCCGATACGGCGCAAGCACGCCCGGTCGTCGTCAAGAGCGAACGGCCCGATTACGACGCCCAATTGCTGCACCGCATCGCCACCGGCGATCGCCGCGCCACGCAGCTCCTGCTCGATCAATATCTGGGCCGCATCGTTACCTACGGCTATCGCATGATGGGCGACAATGCCGAGGCTGAGGATGTCGCGCAGGAAACCTTCTTGCGGCTGTGGCGCAATATCGAAACCTGGCGCGCCGACGCGCCACTGATCCATTGGCTGCATCGCGTCGCCTACAATCTGTGTATCGACCGGTTGCGCCGCCGCAAGCCGGTGTCGCTCGATGCGTTGCCTGAGCCGCTCGATCCCGAAGAAAATCCGGCCGGCACGCTGCATCGGCTCGAATTGGCCGACGCGGTTGCTGCCGCCATCGCGCAATTGCCCGATCGCCAACGCGCCGCCGTGGTGTTCGTTCATCAAGAAGGCTTCAGCAATATCGAAACGGCGGCGCTGATGGAAATCAGTGTCGAAGCCGTCGAATCGTTGCTGGCCCGCGCTCGGCGTTCTTTGCGCAAGCTGCTCGAAGCGTTACGTCCTGAGTTAGAGGGGGACATCTAGTGAACGCTCAACGCATGACCATTGAGCGGATCCAGGATCTCGCGGATCGTCATGGCGGCGAACTGTCGCATTGGCCGGTGGCCGAAGCCTGCGCGACGCGGGTACTGCTCGCGACCTCCGCCGAGGCGCGCGCCATCCTGGTGCGGGCCAACCGCCTGGATCGCGTGCTGAGCACCGCGCGCGGCCATTCCGTGACCAACAATCTGCGCGAACGCCTGTTGGCCGGCGCGCCCGTCGGTGGCTGGCGGGAATTGCTAGTGAGCCTGTGGCCCTTCGGCCCGGTCTGGCGTCCCGCGGCGGCGTTGTTCGGTCTGGCGTTGATCGGCGTGACCTTGGGGTCGAGCGAGATGGCCAAGCTTGTCGTGCCGGCCAGCGTCAACGCTGCCCTGAGCGAGGAAATACGCATCGTCGCGCTGTCAGCGACCGATGTCCTCGGTGACAGCAATCAATGGCACGAATGACCCCCCGCTGGTGGGCGGGTATTTTCTTTGCCTCGCTCGCCCTTAATGTCCTGTTGTTGGGTATTGTCGGTGCGGCCTATCTCAACCGCGACAATCGTGACCGTGAACTCGTCCACCGCATGACAGTCTATACCGTGCCGTGGGCTTGGCGCGTGGTGGGTGAAGATGTCGGCATTCTAGCGCGCCGGATCTATGCCCGGAACCAGGCCGATCTGGCGCGCGATCGTCAGACCTTGGCCGAGGACTATGCCAAGGTGAACGAGATCCTGGCGGCCGAGAAATTCGACCGTGAGGCATTTGCCGGCGCGTTGGCAAAATTGCGCATGGATGTGGCCTCCGCACAGAAACTGATGCACGAGGCGATGGGCGAATTCGCGGCCGGCCTGACGGCGGACCAACGCCGCAAATTGACCGATTTCGTTACTGATTGGGCGAAACAGCGCGATCAACGCGCGATCCGGCGCGATGAGATGATCGAGCAGAAAGAGCGCCGCGACCCGCCGGCGAACTAGGCTGCCAAATAAGCGCGTGGCGCGACAATCTGATACATTTTTGCGCTATAATGCCCGCCTTAATTTCGGGTAAGACGCTGGGCATGCACAGAATTGTAAGCATGCGACGCACAATCGTCGCAGCAGGCGTGATCGGGGCCATCGCGGTGGCCGCTGCGGCTTATGCTGCGTTGAGCGGTGATGGGGGCAGCGATCCGACCTACCGGACCGCCAAGGTCGAACGCGGCTCGGTGGTCAAATCCGTCACTGCGTCGGGCAAGCTGAACGCGGTCACCACTGTCATGGTGGGATCGCAAATTTCCGGGCGCGTGTCCGAGCTGCTGGCCGATTTCAATTCCGAAGTCGTCGCCGATCAGGTGATCGCGCGCATCGACCCCACGACCTTCGAAGCCAAGGTGCGTGAAGCGAAGGCCGACCTTGATGTGGCGCGCGCCCAGGTCGTCAGCCAGCAGGCCGCCGTGATCCAGGCCCGCGCCAACGTGCAGAACGCGCGTGCGACCATCGCATCGACCGAGGCCGATCTGCTCAAGGCGCAGATCAATCTCAAGGACATGGAGCAGGATCTGCGGCGCAAACGCGATCTGAAGTCGAGCGGTGCCGTGGCACTCAGCGCCATCGATAAATCCGAAGCGACCTACAATACCGCCGGAGCACAGGTCAGCTCGGCCCGGGCACTTATTGCCGCCCAGCAATCGATGATCGGTGCGCGTGAAGCCGCTCTCGTTCAGGCCGAAGCCGAAGTGGGACGTGCGGAGGCGCAGGTCGAACAGAAAGCCGCTGCGCTCTATACGGCGAATGTCAGCCTCGACAATACCTTCATCCGTTCGCCCGTTGACGGCGTGGTGATCGGGCGCAACGTCGATGTCGGCACTGTCGTCGCGGCCAGCCTGTCATCGCCCACCTTGTTCAGCATCGCGCGCGATCTGCGCAGCATGCAGGTCGAGACCAGCATCGACGAAGCCGATATCGGTCAGATCCAGCCGGGCCAGGCGGCGGTCTTCACCGTCGATTCGTTTCTCGGCCAGGAATTCCACGGTCATGTCGTGCAGGTGCGCATGCAGCCGCTCGAACAGCAAAGCGTCATCACCTATACGGTCGTGATCTCCGCCGACAATCCCGAGATGCGCTTGCTGCCGGGCATGACAGCCAATGTCGAAATCCGCGTCAGCGATCGTGCGAACGTTCTCAAAGTGCCGAGCGCGGCGTTGCGCTTCCGTCCGCCCGACGTCAATGGCGCACCCGCAGCATCCGCCGGCCAAGGTAATGCGCAGGCGGCCCGCGATCCGGCCCAGCAGCGCGAGCAATTCGATCGTTTGGCCGAGCAGCTCGGCCTCGACGATGAGCAGAAGCGCAAAGTGAGCGAGATCAACGCCGAAATGCAGAAGCAGGCCCGCGCGCAGCGCCAGGCGTCGAAAGGCGAAGGCAAAGGTGGCGCGCCCAAGGGTGACGGGCCGGGGCAAGGTTCAGGCGCGGCCTCCAGCGTGCCGCGCAATGCGGTGGCGGCGATACGCGAACAGACCGACAAGCGCATTATGGAAATCCTGCGCCCCGATCAGCAACAGAAATTCCACGCGCTGCTGAATGACCGCCGCGACAATCCGTCGACGCCGGCGCGCGTCTTTGTGCTCGACGGCGGCAAGCCGAAAGCCGTACCCATCGCGATCGGGGTCGCGGATGCGACCCATACCGAGCTGGTGCGCGGTGGTCTGGCCGAGGGCAACGAGATCATCGTCGGCCTTAATCGCGCGCAAAAAGGCGGCGCCACGCAGGCCAAGCGCGGTTTCGGGTTCTAGCCCGACATGACCCAGCCTCATGCGTTGATCCGGATCGAAGGCCTGGGCCGCGACTACCGCATGGGCGGCTCGCTCGTGCATGCGCTCCGCGACGTTTCATTTTCGGTTCAGTCGGGCGAATTCGTCGCCATCATGGGTGCGTCGGGTTCCGGCAAGTCGACCATGATGAATCTTTTGGGCTGCCTCGATACGCCGACGCGCGGGACTTATTTCCTCGACGGCGAAGACGTATCGAAACTCGACACGGATACCCTGGCGGGTCTGCGCAACCGCAAGATCGGTTTCGTGTTCCAGGGCTTCAACCTGCTGGCGCGCACCAGTGCGCTCGATAACGTGCAATTGCCGTTGATGTACGGCGCCTTCGATCGCGTTGAGCGCCGTCGCCGTGCCGAAGACGCCTTGCGCGAGGTAGGATTGGCCGATCGCATGGATCATCACCCGACACAATTATCGGGCGGGCAGCAGCAACGCGTCGCGATTGCCCGCGCCCTCGTCAATCGTCCGACCTTGATCCTGGCCGACGAGCCGACGGGGGCATTGGATACACGGACCGGGATCGAGATCATGGCGCTGTTTCAGCGCCTCAACCGCTCCGGCATGACGGTGGTCGTCGTCACGCATGAACCGGATGTGGCGCGCTTCGCCAGCCGCATGGTGCGCTTCCAGGATGGGCAAATCATCGCCGACGAGGCCGTGGAAACGCCCGACGATGCCGTCAGTATGCTGGCCGCCTATGCTGCCCCGCCGCGCGACGAAGCCGCCGCCGAGGATGCGAGTGTCGAGGCCGTGGCGCTATGAATTTCACCGACGCGCTGGGGTCCGCCTTCACCGCCGTGCGTGCCAATGTGCTGCGCAGCGTGCTCACCGCGCTCGGCATCATCATCGGTGTCGCTGCGGTCATCGTCATGGTGGCCGTCGGCAGCGGCGCGCAGGAACGCATCGACGGTTATATCAAGGGCCTGGGATCGAACCTGCTTTTGGTCTGGCCGGGCAGCAGCAATGTCGGCGGCGTGAAGGGGGGGCGCGGCACGCGGCCGAGCTTGACCGAAGACGATGCCTTGGCCATCCAGAACGAAGTCGAAAGCATCGAGGTCAGCGCGCCACAGGTGCGCGGCCCGGCGCAAACCATTTTCGGCAATAAGAACTGGGGCACGACCGTCGTCGGGGCCACGCCGGAATATGAGATCGCCCACAACTGGCCGGCCGCCGATGGCCGGTGGTTTACGGCCGCCGAGGTGCGCAGCACCGCCAAGGTCGTGCTCCTGGGCAGTACGGTGGCCGAACAGCTGTTCGAGGGCGGCAATCCCATCGGCCAGACCGTGCGTATTAAGACGGTCCCGTTCGAGGTCATCGGCGTGCTCGCGGCCAAGGGCGAATCCCTGTCCGGGCAGGATCAGGACGACATCATGCTGATGCCGGTAACGACGGCGCGCAACCGCATCGTCGGCGGCCGCCAGATCAAGGCGCGCCAGGTCCAGGCGATGTATGTGAAGGTCCGTTCGCCCGACGAGATCGACGACGCTATGGCGGACATCACGGATTTGTTGCGTCAGCGCCACAAGGTGCGCGAGGGCCGGCCCGACGATTTCTCCATCCGCAATATGTCGCAAATACTGGCAGCGCGCTCCAGTTCGGCGCGGGTCATGACCCTGCTGCTGGCGGCGGTCGCATCGATCTCGCTGATCGTCGGCGGCATCGGCATCATGAACATCATGTTGGTGTCGGTCACCGAACGGACGCGCGAAATCGGTCTGCGGATGGCCATTGGTGCCCGCCGGCGCGATATCCTGCGCCAGTTCCTGATCGAAGCGGTGACCCTGTCGTTGATCGGCGGATGTATCGGCGTGGTGTTGGGCGTCGGCACGTCCATCGCGATCGCCCAGCTCGGCGATTGGCCGACCTCGATCAGTATCGGTTCGATCATTCTGGCGTTCTGCTTCTCGGCCGCCATTGGGGTCTTTTTCGGATTCTATCCGGCCCGCAAGGCGGCCCGACTCGACCCCATCGAGGCCTTGCGCTACGAATAGGCTTTGATCCTAGAACCGTGCTAAACGGGCGGAGTCGACTAGTGCCGGGGCGTCAATGAAAAGACCGCAGCTTTCGAATTTCTTTCATGGCCATCGCGCACCCGTGGGCGCGGTTCCGGGCACTCTCCTGCTGCACCCCGACGCCCAGCAACCGGTCATCACCGTCACGCGTTACGATCTCGAACGGGTCGATACGCAGATCGTGAAAACCATCGACGAGATCAAGGCGTTGATGAACGGCGATTATCGCGTCACGTGGATCAATGTCGACGGCTTGGCCGATCTTCATCTGATAACCGACATGGGCGATCTGTTCGGCTTCCATCGCCTGGCGATGGAGGACGTGCTGAACATAACCCAACGGCCGAAGTCGGAAGATTACGGCGACTTCCTGTTCGTCATCAATCGCATGCCGTCGCTGAACGCCAACGATCAGGTGGCGATTGAGCAGATCTCATACTTCTTGAAAAAGGGTATCCTGGTCACCTTCCAGGAAGATGTGGGCGATTGCTGGAATCCGGTGCGCGATCGCATCCGTCAGGGTCGCGGCATCATCCGTCAGGAAGATTCCGATTATCTGCTCTATGCCCTGCTCGATTCGGTGGTCGACGCCTATTTCCCAATTCTCGAACATTTCGGCGACAAGGTCGAAGCGCTCAACGACCGCATTCTGGAGCGCGCCAATCCCCGCGAAATGCGCGAGATGCACATGATCCGCCAGGAACTGATCAGCCTGCGCCGCGCCATCTGGCCGCAGCGCGATGTGTTCAGTTCCTTGATGCGCGATCAGAAACGCTTCGTCGGCGAAACCACGGCGATCTATCTGCGCGACTGCTACGATCACGCGGCCCAGTTGATGGATCTGGTCGAGACCTACCGTGAAATCGCGGCGACCTCGATGGAATTATATATATCGAGCGTCAACAACCGCATGAACGAGATCATGAAGGTGCTGACCATCATCGCGACGATTTTCATCCCCCTGAGTTTTATCGCTAGCGTTTATGGGATGAATTTCGACGCAAACAAATCGCCATTCAATATGCCGGAACTCGAATGGGAATATGGTTATCCGTTCGCGCTTGGGCTCATGGCGCTGACCGCCGGCGCGCTCTTGACTTGGTTCTGGCGACGCGGCTGGATCTTTTCCGGCAAAGATAGATAGCATCAGGAGAACACATGGATACGCGCGCTGCCGTCGCCACTGCGGCGGGTAAACCGCTCTCGATCGAAACGGTGCAACTCGATGGACCCAAGGACGGCGAAGTTCTGGTCGAAATCAAGGCGACGGGCGTGTGCCATACCGATGCATTCACCCTGTCGGGTGATGATCCGGAAGGTCTATTCCCGGCCATCCTGGGCCATGAAGGCGCCGGCGTGGTGGTCGATGTCGGCAAGGGCGTGACGTCGCTGAAAAAGGGTGACCATGTCATTCCGCTCTACACGCCGGAATGCCGCCAGTGCAAATCGTGCCGCTCCGGGCGCACCAATTTATGCACCGCGATCCGCACGACCCAGGGCCAAGGCGTCATGCCGGACGGCACGTCGCGCTTCTCGCTCGGGCGCGAAAAAATCCACCATTACATGGGCACATCAACGTTTTCGAATTTTACCGTCCTGCCCGAGATCGCGGTCGCGAAGATTCGTGAAGACGCACCGTTCGACAAGGTCTGCTATATCGGCTGCGGCGTGACCACTGGCATCGGCGCGGTGATCAACACAGCCAAGGTGCGCCCAGGATCGAACGTCGCCGTATTCGGCTTGGGCGGCATCGGCCTCAATGTCATCCAAGGGGCCCGCATGGTCGGCGCCGATCGGATCATCGGCATCGATCTCAATCCCGCCAAACGTCCGCTCGCCGAAAAGTTCGGCATGACCGACTTCATCAATCCGAACGATGTCGGCATGGACAATGTCGTCAACGCGATCGTCAATCTCACCGACGGCGGGGTGGACTATTCCTTCGAATGCGTCGGCAATGTGAAGATCATGCGTCAGGCGCTCGAATGCTGTCATCGCGGTTGGGGCGAAAGTATCGTCATCGGGGTCGCCGGCGCCGGCCAGGAAATCGCGACCCGGCCGTTTCAATTGGTCACCGGCCGCGTGTGGCGCGGCAGTGCCTTTGGCGGCGCGAAAGGGCGCAGCGACGTGCCGCGCATTGTCGATTGGTATATGTCGGGCAAGATCAATATTGACGACCTGATCACCCATACGATGCCCTTGAACGACATCAATAAAGCCTTCGATTTGATGCATAATGGCGAATCGATTCGCGGCGTCGTGACCTTTTAAACACATTTATGTGAAGTCTTGTGATCAATTAGACACTTGCCGCCAAAACACCCAAATGTGATTATCTGGCCATCAACTAGAAATTCAGGACATCCCCAGGGGGATGAGCGAGAGAAGGGGAAGCGAGTGAGAAGCTTCGTTAGGGGGACTATCGTCGCCGGCGTTGCCGCGACGGCTCTGATTTCGACTGCTGCATCCGCAACCGACGTTTCTATTTCCGCGACCGAACGTGCATCGCTTGAGATGCGTGTGATGCAATCCGAATTGATGGTTGCGGCCTTGGCCTGCTCCTCGTCGGCCAATTACAACGCCTTCGTCACGCGTTACAAAAACGAACTAACCAATTACGGCAAGACGATGCAGGACCTGTTCAAGCGGGTCCATGGCGGCAACGCGTTCAGCCAGATCAATTCGTTCGTGACGCGCGTTGCCAACGAAGCGTCGCTTAAGATGGCGCAGAACAGTCACTTCTGCGAAGACGCCGGCCAGATGTTCGAAACGCTGCTGCAAAGCGGCACGAGCGGCGGCATGGCAGCGCTCGACACCAGCCGCAATCGTTATCGCTGCATGCCGATCACTGGCTTCGCGGCGTCCAATTGCGCGATGGAAGCGAACACCGCATCGGCCGAGCCAGACAAGCGCTAACGCGCCACACCAATCGGATACGAAAAAGCCGGGCGATTGCCCGGCTTTTTTATTGTCCGCACGGCGGTCGTGCGATGCGGTGTGCGCAAAGAAAAACGGCGCGGTCCAAAGACCGCGCCGTTCTTTATTCTTATTGAGATCAGGCCTTAGCGGAGGACGATCTCGACGCGGCGGTTCTGCGGCTCGCGCACACCGTCGGCGGTCTGAACCAGGGGCTGCGTTTCGCCCTTGGCCGAGATCGTGATGGCGTTGGCGGGGACGCCCTGCGCGACCAGTTCGGCGCGGACCGCTTCGGCGCGGCGCTGCGAGATCTTCTGGTTGTAGGCAGGCGTACCGGAGCGGTCGGCGTGGCCGGTCGCTTCGATGCGGGTCACACCTTGCGAGTTCTTGAAGCCGGCGGCGGCCTGACGGACGACGGTCTGCGCGTCGGTCTTCAGGTCGGCCTTATCGAAATCGAAGAACACGATGTAGTTACGCGCCGGAGCCGGAGCGGCAACGGGGGCCGGAGCGGGCGCCGGGGCCGGAGCGGCCATCGGAGCCGGAGCAGCGGCAGCCATCGGAGCGGCCTTCGCGGGCGCACCGAAGAACCAACGCAAGCCGACCATGACGCGGTGTTCGGCGAAATCGCTTTCCACGTTCACGTTCTGCGACGTACGGAATTCGGCGTCGCCCGTCTTGAAGTAGCGATAGTCGGCGAACATGCCGAGATTGTCGGTGAGCTGATAGCCGAGGCCCGCGATGCCTTGCGCGGCCCAGGTCCAATCGTCGTCGTCGGACGTGACGCGCGTGCCGGAGAAGGTCGCACCCGAGTCACGCGACACATTCGTCGCACCGAAGCCGCCACCGATATACGGGGTGAAACGGCCGAGGCCGGGGAAATCGTACAGCAGGTTGAGCATGCCGCTGGTCTTCGACACGTCGCCCGACGGGTTGGTGCCGCCGCTGACTTTGTCGAGGTCGTTCTTGCCGTAGCTGAGTTCGACTTCCGAACGCAGGTTGTTCGAATAGCCATAACCGAGCGTCAGCGCGCCGCCCCAGCCGTTGTCGAATTCGGCGTTGGGCTTCGCGGTCCCGAGACCGCCAACTTCACCATCTTCATGGAAGTTGCCGAACAAACCGCCACCAAGATAAAGGCCCTTGGGCTGCGTGATGTCCTGAGCGAAGGCCGTCGAGCTGACAGCGAGCGCGGCGAGGAAGGCGAAACTGGAAACCGAATGACGCATGATTTTGATGCCTTTGTTTTGCGGCGTTGGTTCATGGCTGCGATTCGCGTCACACTAAGTGAAGACGACGGATTTCTCAAGGAAACCGTGGTCATATTAGTTAAAATGCGCGGCCATGTTGCCCGTCTGCAACACTCACGATGATGTGATTGGCCGTTGGGAATAGCCTAAATCCGGTCAACGCTGGAATAGGGGGCGGCGGGGCGTGGAGCGGGTGAAGGGAATCGAACCCTCGTCGTAAGCTTGGGAAGCTTCTGCTCTACCATTGAGCTACACCCGCAGCGGCCCCCAGTATGTGATGGCCGTTTCCCTCATACTGGATCGTTAACCCGCGTTCAAGGAGTTGGGCCGATTATGGGCGCTGCCCTGGATGCGCGCGCGCGCATCCGTGGGGTTCTGCGCGCTTTTCTCCGGCGGGACAAAGGTGCTAGAAAATCGACCCGCCGATGTCGGAAACGCGCAAAAGACTGTTTGGAGCACGCCCAGGGGCTGCCATGAAAAAGGACCGCAACAAGCCCGTCTATTCGGAGACGACGTCCTCGATCAAGGTGTCGGTGGATCCCGTGTATCTCGACGATCAGTCGGATCCCGAGGATTTCCACTATGTCTGGGCCTATCACGTGAAAATCGAGAATTTGGGCGCGGATACCGTCCAATTGCTCCGCCGCCATTGGAATATCACCGATTCCAAGGGGCGGACCCAGGAAGTGCGCGGCGAAGGCGTGGTCGGCGAGCAGCCTACCTTGAAGCCCGGCGAAAGCTACGAATATACCAGTGGGGCGCCGCTTTCGACGCCGTCCGGCTTTATGGTCGGCACCTATCAGATGGTGACCCGTGAGGGGCAGCATTTTTCGGTGGCGATCCCGGCCTTTTCGCTCGATTCGCCTTATGACGTTCGGGTGATGAACTAAAGGCCGATCTGATCCGTATAAAAAAAGCTGGCAGCGCAAAATCGCCTCGCCGGTTGTTCGACGGAGGTCTAATCGTGAATAAGCAGACAAAGCGGACGCGGTCCGAAGCGGCCAAGCAATCGGTCAATCGACCGTCGCGGGAGGAAGCCGAGGACGCTGTGCGCACCTTGCTGCGCTGGGCCGGCGACGATCCCAACCGCCAGGGTCTGCTCGAAACGCCGTCGCGCGTCGTGCGCGCCTACGAGGAATGGTTCCACGGCTATCTCGAAGACCCCTACGAGTTGTTGCAGAAGACCTTTGAGGAAACCGAAGGCTACGACGAGATGGTGGTGCTGAAGGAAATCCCCTTCTCGTCGCATTGCGAACACCACATGGCGCCGATCATCGGCCAGGCGCATGTTGCGTACCTGCCGACCAACAAGGTCGTCGGCATCTCCAAGCTGGCGCGTCTGGTCGAAGTTTATGCCAAGCGTTTGCAGATCCAGGAAAAGATGACATCCGAAATCGCCAACGCGCTGCAGGATATCTTGCAGCCCAAAGGTGTGGCCGTCGTCATTGAGGCGTCGCACGAATGCATCACGACGCGGGGCGTCAACAAGCTCGCCGTCAATATGGTGACCAGCCGCATGCTCGGCGCGTTCCGCGACAATTCATCGACGCGGCGCGAATTCCTCGCCGTCATCGGGAATCCCGCCAATCGTTAGCATGACGACGGAGGAGATGCTGTCGCATCTCGTCGCGTTTGACACCATCTCGGACCGTTCCAATCGCGCCTTCATCGATTTCATCGCCGACTATCTCGATGGGTTCGGGATCGTATCGTCGATCGGCGAGGATGCGTCCGGGACCAAGGCCGACTTGATCGCCACGATCGGACCGTTGGCGCCCGGCGGTATCATCCTGTCCGGTCATACCGATGTGGTGCCGACGGCGGGCCAAGCCTGGACGAGCGATCCGTTCGAGTTGGTGGCGCGGGGCGACAAGCTTTATGGGCGCGGTGCCGCCGACATGAAGGGCTTCATCGCCGTCGCACTCGCGCTGGTGCCGGAGTTCCTGTCGCGTCCGCTACTCCGTCCGCTGCATCTGGTCTTCAGCTACGATGAAGAAGTCGGCTGTTTAGGCACGCCCTCTTTGATCGCACGTTATGTGCGCGATTTTCCGCAAGCCGCGGCCGCCATCGTGGGCGAGCCCACCGGCATGCGCATCGCTAACGCGCACAAAGGTGTGTCGGTCTATCGCACGCGCATCACCGGCAAGCCGGGTCATTCGTCCAATCCCGGCGTCGGCGTGAATGCGATCCAGACGGCGGCCGAATGCATCGGCTACCTGATGGACGAGGCCGAAGCCTTCAAGACCAAGGGCCGCAAGGATGCGCGCTTTGATCCGCCGCACGCGACCGTCAGCATCGGCCAGATCGCCGGCGGTACCGCGATGAACATCATCGCCGGCGAATGCGAATTCGTGTGGGATTGCCGCTCCGTCGCTGCCGCCGAAGCCGCCGACCTCGAAGCGCGCTTCGACGATCATTGCGCGCTCGACCTCGTGCCGGTCATGCGCGAGCGCGCACCGGGCGCCGCCATCAAGACTCATCGTCACGCCTGTGTGCCGCCGCTCACTGCCGATCCGAAAAATCCGGCCGAGGCGCTGGCGCGGCAATTGACCGGCCAGAACGATGCGGTGGTCAGTTCCTTCGCCGCCGAAGCCGGCATGTTCCAGCAGGCCGGCATCCCGGCGATCCTGTGCGGACCGGGCGAGATCGCCCAGGCCCATCAGCCCGATGAGTTCGTCACGCGCGATCAGTTGGCGATCTGCGAGGAGTTTTTAGGTGCGCTAGGTGGCTGGGCGGCGAAGCCGGCTTAGGTCTATTGAACGAAGTCGCGCAGATACGAACGGATGTTGCGTTCCATCTCGGCGTTGAATTCCGCCATCAGCTTTTCGGTCAGGTCGTACATGACCTTGCGCCGTTCGACCAAGGTCGAATCCTCGCGCACTGTGGCGGAATGCTGCGCGCGCGCCTCGACATTGCCGCTACGCCCGGTGCGGTCGCGGATCGTCAGGGTCGCTTCGACGCGGGCGTCATAGCGGTTGCCGAGTTCCTGCTTGAACAAGCCGGTGAAGCCGGTATCCGTTTTGAGCGGCTGGCTCGTCGCCTCGGCGCGGATGATGGTGAAGGTTGCCGTCGCACCCGAGGTGCCGGACCCGCGTGCCACCAGGCGATCGCGCGCCCAATTGCGCAGCGCCGTTTCCGGCGGGGTCGGGAATTGAAAGGCGACATTTTCGCCCGCACCCGGCGACAGCATGTTGGCTTCGACCTTGATGTCGTTCGCCAGCAACTGAATCTGCGGCAGATGACGGAAGGTCATCTCCGCGAACTCCTTGTTCGTCGGTGGCGACGAACAGCCCGCCAAGCTAACGGTGAGGACAAGGGTGAAGAACAGCGCGGGGCGAAGGAAGTTCAGCATGCCGAAGGATGGCATGGGTCGGGGCGCGCGTACAAGGAGCGCAACTGAGGCATTTTTGTGACGGAAACGTGGGAGTCGCTAGTTGGCGGGCCGCAATGCGGCCAATTGGTCGTCGTCGAACGTATAGTCGGTGCGGCAGAACTCACAGGTCGCGACGATCAGCCCGGCGTCGGTCTTCATGTCTTTAAGGTCGTCGGCCGAGAAGGACGCGAGCGTATTGGCGACGCGGTCGCGCGAGCAGCGGCAGTGGAAACGCAGCGGCCGGCCTTCGAATACCCGCACGCCGGTTTCGTGATAGAGGCGGTAGAGCAGTTGGTCGGTCGGGATATCGGCATCGAGCAGTTCGTCGGCGCTCATCGATTTCATCAGCACGACGGCATTGCGCCATTTTTCGTCGTCTTCTTCCGGATCGACGATCGAGCGCTCGGGGCGCGGCAGGCGTTGCAGCATGAGGGCGGCGGCGCGCGCATCGCGTCCGTTGCCGCCGGGCTCGGCGGCCAGCATGATTTCGGTCTCGAGCTGCTCGGACTGACGGAAATAGGTATTGGCGCAATCGGTCAGTGATTCGCCTTCGATCGCGGTGATGCCTTGATAGCGCGTTGTATCCGGCCCCTGATCGACAGTGAAGGCGATATGGCCGGTCCCCAGCAATTCGGCGATTGTGGCGTCGCCCGCATCGTCGATGTCCTCCGCGTTATAGCGCGCATAGGCCCGCATGCCGCCGCTGCTTTGCACATCGGCCATGATCATACGGATCGGGCCGTTGCTCGACGTCTGGATGACGAAGGTACCCTCGTATTTCAGCGACGTGGAGAGTGCGGCGGCCAACGCCAGCAGTTCGCCCAGCAGGCGGGCGACGATCGGCGGATAGTCATGCGGTGCCAGAATGTCGCCATAGGCGACGCCGAGACGCACCAGCTTGCCGCGCACGTCGCAGCCTTCGAGCTGAAACGGACGGACGATGCTGGGAAAGATGGGGGATGCCGACGCGGTCATGGGCAATCATATAGATCGTCGGCACCCAGGGTAAAGGGTCCCCAGGACGGACGACCAGAAAACCGCGCGTCGTTCAGAAGCTTTTGCCGTCGAACGGCGTGATCTTGAGCGTGTCGAAATCGATATTGTCGAGGCAACGCACATTAACCGCGGCCATGGGGTTGCCTCTGGGATCGGTGCCTTCGCTGAACGGTGCCACGCCACAGGTGGAGCAGAAATGATGCTCAAGCCGGTGGGTGTTGAACGTGTAGGTCGACAGATCGTCGACCTCGGTTTCAAGGGTGAAGTTGTCGCGTGGCACGAACCATAACAAGCCGCCGCGCCGCCGGCACAGCGAGCAATTGCAATCGATCACCTGACCGATGGTGCCTTCGGCAGTGAACTTGATGGCGCCGCAATGGCAGCTTCCGTGATAGGTCATGGCAATCCCAACCGAAGAGTCTTCGGCTTAGTTCCCGTTCATACACCAGGCGAGGATGCCTTTCTGGGCATGCAGGCGGTTTTCCGCCTCGTCCCACACGACCGACTGCGGCCCGTCGATCACGTCATCGGACACTTCCTGGCCGCGATGGGCGGGCAGGCAATGCATGAAGACCGCGTTCTTGCGCGCCTGACGCATCAGGCGGGCGTTGACCTGATAGGGTGTCAGCGCACGCAGACGGCGCGCCGTCTGGTCCTCGTCGCCCATCGAAATCCAGGTATCGGTGACGATGCAGTCGGCGCCCTTGGCGGCTTCCATCGGATCGGTGGTGGTGACGACCTCGGCACCTTCGGCGCGCGCCCACTGCACGAGCTGCGTCGGCAGCGCGTAATCGGGCGGCGTCGCCACGCGGAACGCAAAGCCGAAGCGCACGGCGGCATGCAGCCATGAGATCGCGACATTGTTGGCATCGCCGAGCCAGGCGACGGTTTTGCCTTTGATGCTGCCGCGATGTTCTTCGAAGGTCATCACATCGGCCATGATCTGGCACGGATGCGAGGCATCGGTGAGCCCGTTGATCACCGGGATCGATGCGGATTCGGCCAGTTCGATAAGCTTATCGGGCGAATTGGTGCGCAGCATGATCGCATCGGCATAACGCGACAGCACGCGGCCGGTATCTGCGACCGTTTCGCCGCGGCCCAATTGCGAATCGCCCGAGCTTAAGGTGATAACATGGCCGCCGAGCTGGCGCATGCCGACCTCGAACGACACGCGTGTGCGCGTCGATGCCTTCTCGAAGATCATTACGAGGGTGCGCCCGCGTAGCAGGTCGAGCTGCTTCACATTGCTTTTTTTGAACGCGATCGCGCGGTCGAGGATCTCGCGGAGCGTCTCCGACGGGAACAGATGAATATCCAAGAAATGATTGGTCATGCCGTGACTCCGAAACTCAGGCGCGCGCGAGGTCGGCGCAGACGCCTTCGAAGATTTTCACGGCTTCATCGACATGCGACGCATCGATAATCAACGGCGGCACGAAACGCACGACGTTGTTGCCGGCGACCACGGTCAGCAGACCCTTGGCTTCCAGCAAACGCACGACGTCGGTGTTGACCGGTTTGTCGAACTCGATGCCGATCATCAGGCCGAGACCGCGCACGTCCTTGAGCACGCCGGGGAACTTGGCCACCAGTTTGGTCAGACGGGCTTTCAGATCGGCGCCGATCTCGCGCACATGCGCCAGGAATTTTTCGTCCATCACGTCGAGCACGGCATTGGCCGCCGCGCAGGCCATCGGGTTGCCGCCGAAGGTCGAGCCGTGCGTGCCCGGCGCCATGACGGCGGTGACGCGTTCGCTGGCAAGGCATGCCCCGATGGGGAAACCACCGCCCAGGCCTTTGGCGAGCGCCATCACGTCGGGTGCCACGCCCGAATGTTCATAGGCGAACAGCTTGCCGGTACGACCCATGCCGGTCTGCACCTCGTCGAACATCAACAAGATGCCGAATTCGTCGGCGGCGGCGCGCAGGCCCTTCAGGTATTCCGGATCGGCGGGATTGATGCCGCTTTCACCCTGTACGGGCTCGACGATGATCGCCGCCGTCTTGTCGCTGATGGCGGCGCGCAGCGCGTTCATGTTGCCGAACGGCACCTGGTCGAAATGTTCGATCGCCGGCAGGAAGCCGTCCAGATGCTTTTCGTTCCTGGACGCCGAGATGGTGTGCATCGTGCGGCCGTGGAACGAATTGGTCGCGGTCACGACGCGATAGCGGTCGGTACGGCCGTTTTTCTGATGGAAGCGGCGCACGAGCTTGAGCCCGGCCTCGACGGCTTCCGCGCCCGAATTGCAGAAGAACGCCGACGACGCGAAGCTCGCATCGACCAAGCGTTGGGCCAGGCGCTCCTGTCCCTCAATGCGGTAGAGATTGGAGGTATGCAGCACCTTGTCGATCTGCGCATGCAGCGCGGCCGTCAGGTGCGGATGGGCATGACCCAACGACGACACGGCGACGCCGGACGCAAAGTCCAGGAATCGCTTCCCGTCTTGGGTATAAAGATAGACGCCTTCCCCGCGCTCGAACGCCAAGTCCGCCCGGGCGTAGGTCGGCATGACCGCAGTGGCCACGACGCTCTCCCCGAAAAAAACGACGGGACGGTGCGGGTAGCGCCGTCCCGGAAAGCGCGGAAGTATCCTGATCCGACCCCCGCCTGTCAACGATCCTGTGGATAATTGGCCGTTTCCGGCCGATTCGTGCCGTTTCAAGCGATCTTTGTCGCCCGCAACGGGTTCCTTGTCAGCGCCGGGAGCGGGGATTAACCTCCGGGCGTTCTCGGGGCGGGGTGCAATTCCCCACCGGCGGTAAGCGTCCTGTACGGATGCGAGCCCGCGAGCGCCTCGGCCCCACTTAGTTTGGTATGGGCCGGGGGTCAGCAGATCCGGTGCGATCCCGGAGCCGACGGTACAGTCCGGATGGAAGAGAGCCTAAGCCGACCGTGCGCTTGTCCTGCGCCGTCGGCGGTCCGTACGCCCCGAGCGCGTTGGTTATTTTGAGGGTCGTGACGGGTTATCATCATGAATCAGAGCATCGTTTCGCCTAAACGCATCGCCATTGTGCAGTCCTCCTGGCACAAGGAGATCGTCGATCAGTGCCGCATCGCCTTTTTGGACGAGATCACGCGTCACGGTATCGCGGCGTCGCAGGTCGATCTGTTCGAGGTGCCGGGCGCGTTCGAAATTCCCCTGCATGCGCAACTCCTCGCCAAAACGGGGCGCTATCGCGGCATCGTTGCGGCGGGATTCGTGGTCGACGGCGGCATCTACCGCCATGAATTCGTCTCAAGTGCGGTGATCGATGCGCTGATGCGCGTGCAGCTCGATACCGAGGTGCCGGTCTTTTCGGCGGTGCTGACGCCGCAGCAGTTCCACGAACACGAGGACCATCGCCGCTTTTTCGAAAGCCACTTCGTGATCAAGGGGGCCGAGGTCGCGCGCGCCTGCGCGCACACCTTGGAGGCGCTGGCGCGCATCGAACGGGTTGCGTGATCCCGTCTTGCCTTGCTCACTTGTCTTTGTGGGGGCGCGTCCCCATCATGCGCGCCGTTTGAAATCATGGCCTTGGGGGGCCTCTTCATGCCGGTAAGTTCGGTGCTGATCGATGTTTCGCCCGGCGAACTCGTCGACAAGCTCACCATCCTGGAAATCAAGCTACAGCGCCTGCCCGATGGGCCGGCGCGCGCCAATGTCCGCCATGAACACGATGTGCTGGAGGCGGCGCGGGCAAAGGCGCTGGCGCCCTCGGCCGAGTTAGCTCGCCTCAGCGGCGATCTTAAGGCTGTCAACGAGCGGTTGTGGGTCATCGAGGACGATATCCGCGATTGCGAGCGCGCCAAGGATTTCGGGGCGACGTTCGTCGCGCTGGCGCGCGCGGTCTATCACGAGAACGACCAGCGGGCGGCCCTTAAACGCGAGATCAACGTGCTGCTGGGCTCGGCCATCGTCGAAGAGAAATCCTACGCCAAGTATTAATCGGGCCATTTAAGCCAAAACGGGCGCGGATAGCCCCCTCTTGGCTTTTGGGCTTGGGCCCCTTTAATATGCGGCCTCGTATTTCAGGGGGAATGCGCGTGACTCGTTTTGCTTTAGTTCTGGCTTTGGTGGCCGCACTGGCCTTTGCGATGGTTCCACATGCCCGCGCCGCGGACATGCCGGACGATCCCGATTTCATCTCGTTCGGTGCGGGTTATTTCGACTTCAACCGCCAGAAGGACGAGGGTGCGTCGTTCCGCCTCGAATACCGCTCCGACTACAAGCTGTGGGTCTTCAAGCCATTCGCCGCGCTCGATTATACGACGACAGGGCATGGCTTCGTCGGCGCCGGCGTTTTGATGGACATCTATTTCGGCAATCGTTTCGTGCTGACGCCGTCCTTCGCGCCGCATCTGTATTGGGGCGGCGACAAGAAGCTGGATCTCGACTATCCCCTGGAATTCCGCTCGCAGCTCGAAGCGGCCTACCGCTTTGACGACCGTTCGCGCCTCGGTCTCGCCATCTCGCATTATTCCAATGCGAGCCTGGGTGACACCAATCCGGGCACCGAGGTCCTGACCCTGTATTACTCGGTCCCGCTGCAGGGCAGTTGGCTACTCGGGAAATAGCGGTTGGTGACGGGTCCTCATCTTCTCATAGTTGAAGACGAAGAATTCATTCGGCAGCTTGTCGCCGCCTATCTCGAAAAGGAAGGGTATCGCCTCAGCGTCGCCGGCTCGGCCAGGGCGATGCACGATATTCTCGACCGCGAGCAGATCGATCTCATCGTGCTCGATCTCGGTCTGCCGGACGAAGACGGCCTGACCCTGATTCGTCAGCTGCGCACCCGCTCAGCCGTTCCCATCGTGGTGCTGACCGCACGCCAGACGCGCGACGACCGCATCACCGCGCTCGGCATCGGCGCCGACGATTACGTCACCAAGCCGGTCGATCCGCAGGAACTGACGCTCCGCATCGCCAATCTGCTGCGCCGTTCGGGCGGCAAGCAGAGCGAGGATACGCAGAAACATGACGTGCTGGTGTTCGGTGGCTGGAGCCTGGATATCTCGGCCAATGCGCTGCGCGCACCCGACGGCGCGGATATCGTTCTGACACGCGCGGAGTTCGACATCCTGACGGCCTTGGCGCGCGCGCCCAACCGTGTGCTCAGCCGCGATTTCTTGCTGGATGCGATCAGCCGCGATGGGGATTCGCCGGGCGATCGGGTGATCGACGTGATGATCAGTCGGCTCAGAAAAAAATTGGGCGACGATCCGCGCCGCCCAATTCTAATCCAAACTGTGACGGGGCGCGGGTACCGCCTCTCCGTCTCCTAAGCCCTAAGGCTCTTATTTCTCTTCGATCGCCGTAACGGTGCCGCGGGCTTCGCGGGTGTCAGCCTGCAGGCTCGGATAACGCGCCTTCAGGGCCTTGATGACTGCTTCGGCATTGTTGTCCGACGGCACGAGGACGCGACGGCCGTTGATGATGAAGGTCTTGGCGCCGCTGGTTTCGACGCGCGCCTGTTTGACCTCGGCCGGCAGTGCCTTGGGGGCCTGACGCTGGATGACCGGACCCGCGACCTCGGCGTGCGCGTCGTTCGAGACGGCGGCGAAGCCGATCGAGAGAATGGCGGCGGCGATGGCGAAAGTGCGGATCATTTGCGTGGGCTCCAGGACGGGCGGTTCAATGTCTGAAATTGATAATCGCCGCTATCCGTAAATACCGTTTGTCGGGGTTGTGAATGGCTTGTAACCGGGGTTTCCCCGCCGATCACAAAGACGCGATGCCTCACGAATTGCGCTTCGCAGGCTGCGGCGCGACCGCTTTCGCGACATTGAGGCTCGGGTCGTATTCGACGCAGGCATAGTTCTTCGCGGTCGCGACCTTGCCCTTGTTCATGAACAAGGACGACTTGGCGCATTCCGCCATGCTGGCGAATTGCCACATTTCGACCGGGATCTGGGTCGTGCCGCCGTCCGGGTTGAGCAGGATGAGGGCGAGAACGAAGGTTTTCATGATGTTTCTTCTGGTTCCTGGAGCTTTTGTTTTTGTGGATACGTTAGTTGGCGAAGGCGAAATCGTCGGTGGTTTCGGCATTGATGGTTGCGGCCGGGAAGCGCGTCTTCAGGATCGCGATCATCGCGGCGGCAGATGCATTGCTCGGCACGCGCACGCGATAGCCGGTCATGTCCAGGGCCTCGAAGGTTTCGACCTTCGTGAAGCCGAGCTTGCGAGCGGCGGCCGAGAAATCGTTCGGCGCATCGAAAACCACGATGTGATCGGGCGCCGTCACTTCGGCGCTGACCGACGCCACGGCGAGGCCGAGGGCGATGAGGGCGAAGGCGAAAGTGGCGAGGCGCTTCATGACTGCGATCCGAGTTTCGACGTGATTGTCTGATGGTGAGGATCGTTGAGGCGGGTAAACCCGGTTTGTCGGCGATGTTGCTGCGGTGTGAACGGCTTTAAGCGATCTGGACGGTCACGCCGCTGCTGGCCGTCAGCAGGATGTCGGCAATCACGGACGCGTGAACGCCCTAGGCCGTCTCGTCGGGGGGCTCCGAAAGCGGTGATCCGGGTATCGACGGGAACGCGGCTGCCGGGGGACAGAACGAAATCGCCGTTGGTCAGACGGACGAGGTTGAAACGGGTCATCATGGTCTCTCCTGGTTTCGGTGGCCGGTTTTGCGGGCCAAATTTGATGGTTGGAGTTTCGCCGACGGGCTTGAATCGGGTTTGTCCTGGTTGTTTCCGCTATGTGAACGGCGTGGATGGCCGTTTTCCGCCCTTTTTCAGCGGCTTGGCCGCTTGGCGAACCGGCTGCTAGGATCGTTCAGCGCAATTCAGAGGCCCGACTCACGGGCCCGTGATTTCAGGGAGAGTTGATGATGTTCAAGACTGTCGGTCGTTATGCGCGCGCGGGCCATGTGGCGCTGCTCGCGGCCATCGTTGCCGTTGCCGGTGTGGCCCAAAGCGGCCAGGCCCAGGCGCAAGGTCAATCTGTGGCGAAATACCCGGAACGCCCGATCAAGGTGATCGTCCCCTTCGCGGCCGGCGGCCTCGCCGATGTGTCGATCCGTTTCGTGTCCGAACGGCTGTCCAAGAGCCTCGGCCAGCAGCTCGTGATCGAAAACGTGCCGGGTGCGGGCGGCATCGCGGCGGCCAACGAATTGGCTAAGTCGCCGGCCGACGGTCATACCTTGATCGTCATCTCCAACGGCACCGCGATCAGCGAAGCGTTGTTCGCCAAACTACCCTACAGCACCGAACGCGACATGATGCCGGTGTCCACCGTCGCGTGGTTCGACATGATGGCCGTCACCGGCGGCAAGTCGCCTTACAAGACCTTGAAGGAATTCGTCGCCGACGCGCATGCCAAGCCGGGCGCGCTCAACATCGGAACGATCAATCCGGGCAGCACGCAGAACCTGTCGGCGGAATTGCTCAAATCGCTCGCCAAGGTCGACGCGCAGATCGTCGCCTTCAAAGGCACGCCCGATGTCGTGGTGTCGCTGCTGCGCAACGATATCGGCCTCGCCATCGACGCCTATACCGCGCTCAAGGGCCAGATCGACAGCGGCGAGCTGCGCGCGCTTGGTGTCACGGGTGTGACGCGCAATCCGTCGCTCCCCGATGTGCCGACCTTCGCCGAAGCCGGTGTGACGGGCTACGACGTCACCGGCTGGAACGCGTTGTTCGTCAAGGCCGGCACGCCGGCGCCGATCGTCGATCGCCTGGCCAAGGAAATCGCGGCCGCGGCAGCGATGGACGATGTGAAGAAAAAATATCTCGAACTCGGCATCGTCGCCGGTTCGACCACGCCCGTCGTCCTCGGCGCGCGCCTGAAGGACGATATCGCGAAGTGGAAAGACGTGATCGAGAAGAACGGCATCAAGAAGCTTTAGGCTTCGGAACGTCGGAGGCTCGATCATGGCCACAAATATGGATCGTTACGATTACATAGTCGTCGGCGCCGGCTCGGCGGGCTGCGTGCTCGCCAACCGGCTGACCGAACAATCGGACGTGCGCGTTCTGCTACTCGAAGCCGGCGGGCGTGACTGGAACCCGCTGATCCATATGCCGATCGGCATGCGTGCGCTCACCAACGACCCGGCCGTCACCTGGGGCTACGAGACCGAGCCCGAGCCGCACTGTTACGATCGCCGCTTGCCGATCCCGCGCGGGCGCGTGCTCGGCGGCACCTCGTCGATCAACGCCATGGTATATGCGCGCGGACATCCGCTCGACTACGACCAGTGGCGTCAGATGGGGCTGACGGGTTGGGGCTATGCCGACGTGCTGCCTTACTTCAAACGCTCCGAGCATAATTGGCGCGGCGAGAACGATTATCACGGCAGCGGCGGTTATCTGAAGGTCACGCCGAGCGGTTATCAAAGCCCGATGTTCGATCTGTTCGCGACGGCGGCTGAGAAGGCGGGCTTTCCGCGCAGCAGCGATTACAACGGCGCCGAGCCCGAGGGCATCGCGCGCGTCGATCACACGGTCGGCGACGGCAAGCGGTCATCGACTGCGCGTGCCTTCCTGCGCCCGGCATTGCGCCGCGCCAACCTGACGGTCGAGACGCGGGCACTCTGCCACAAAGTCATCGTCGAGAACGGGCGCGCCGTCGGCGTCGAATACAGCCAACGCGGCGTGCTCAAAAAGGTTTATGCCGAGCGCGAGATCGTGCTGTCGGGTGGCACCTACAATTCGCCGCATCTGTTGATGCTGTCGGGCATCGGGCCGGCCGATCAGCTGCGCGAGTTCGGTATTCCGGTTGTCGCCGACCGCAAGGAGGTCGGACAGAATCTCGAAGAACACGTGAACACGCAGATCAATTTCGATCTCAACCAGCCGATCTCGTTCGAAGAGCATATGCGGCTCGATCGCTTCACCTTGTCGGTGCTGCAATGGGCGCTGACGGGCAAGGGCTACGCGGCGGGCTTTCCGACGCAAGCCGCCTGCTTCCTGCGTATGCGCCAAGAAAGCGAGCGGCCGGAGATTGAGTTGCTGGTGACGCCGGTCTCGCCCGACACACGCCTGTGGATTCCCGGCTTGATGCCGTCGGTCGGTCATCGGTTTTCGTCGCGCATCGCGGTGCTGCATCCGCGCAGCAAGGGCCGTGTCAGTCTGCGCTCGGCGAATCCGGCCGATCGCGTGCGCATCTTGTGGAATTTGTTTGACGATCCGTACGATCTGGAAACGCTCCGTCTCGGCCTCAAGGCCGTGCGCTCGATCTTCGCGCAGGAGCCGATCAAAGGCGTCATCGCCGGCGAGGTCTATCCGGGCGCCAAGGTGTCGAGCGATGCCGAGATCGACGAGTATCTCAGGCGCAATTGCGCAACCGCGCACCATCCGTCCTCGACCTGCCGCATGGGCAGCGATGACAACGCGGTGGTCGACGAGCGGCTGCGTGTGCGGGGCGTCGATGGTCTGCGCGTTGCCGATTGCTCGGTGATGCCGCATGTCGTCGGTTCGAACACCAATGCGCCGACGATCATGATCGCGGAAAAAGCCGCCGACATGATGCGCGGCAGAACCCCATTGCCCGCGGCGCAACTTTAGCGGACCCTGAAGTAGGGAACCCCGTATTAGGGAACTTGGGCGGGTTCCGGGGGTTTTTGCTGCATGGCGGACCGGGAGGATCAGCGACGTGAGGCCGAGGCGGAGGCGGGTATCCCGCCGCGCGGCTTCAAGGATACCGCGATGCGGCTGTGGACCCAAATCGACGACGATCATGTGATGTTGGTGGCGGCCGGCGTCGCCTTCTATTCGCTGCTGGCCCTGTTCCCGTTGCTGACGGCGATGGTGTCGATCTATGGCTTGATCGCCGATCGTGGCGATATCGAACAGCATCTGGCCAAGCTCTATGGCATGCTGCCGTCCGATGCGATCGAGATCATGCGCCAGCAGCTCGTGTCGTTGAATAAGACCGAGGCGCCTAAGCTCGGCTTGCTGTTCGTCGGCTCGTTGCTGTTTTCGCTGTGGTCGGCGAATAAGGCCGTCACGTCGATCTTTGAGGCAATGAATATCGCCTATGGCGAACGCGAGCGGCGCGGCTTCTTCCGTTTCACCGCAACGACCCTGTTCTTCACCTGCGGGTTCGTTGTCTTCATCGTCATGTCGCTGGTCGCCATCGTCGCCATGCCGCCGCTCCTCGAATCCCTCGGCTTCGATGACGATACCCATTGGCTACTGTCGCTGTCGCGTTGGCCGATCCTGCTGTTCATCGTCGTCACCATGAACAGCATCGTGTACCGCTATGGCCCGTCGCGCGAAAACGCACGTTGGGTCTGGCTGACCTGGGGCAGCGCGTCGGCTGCGGTTCTGTGGTTGATCATGTCGGCGGGCTTTTCGTTCTACGCCGCTAATCTCGCCCGCTTCAACGAGACCTATGGCTCGATGGGCGCGGTGATTGCCGTGATGACCTGGATCTGGCTTTCGGCGATCATCGTCATCGCGGGCGCGGAGTTAAACGCGGAGCTTGAATATCAGCCGCCGCTCCCCCGAAGCGACACGCCGCCGGCTGCGGACAATCCCGACGAGGAAGGCATGCGCCTACGCAAATCTGCGCGGCCGCGCGACGGCGGCTCATGGAGCGGACGCTTGCTGACGCGCGCCCTGCTGGCCTTGCTCCGACGTCGCGGTTTTACCGCCGCCGACGACGCGGCAAGAAGACGCCGATAAGCGCGCCCACCGTTAATGCGGCAGCGGCCACCGTCACCGGATTGTTGCGCGCATAACTGAGCGTGGCGTTGCCGGCCTCGTGGATATCGGCGCGCGCGCGATCCAGGCTGTCGCGCGCTTCGCGCAACTGCGCAGTGTCGGCGCGTTCGATATCAGGCGCGGCGGGCGTGCGGCGCGAGCCGGTATACCACAGCCAGGCGAGGCTGATGCCGAACATCGTCGCGGGGATCGGGTTGTTGCGCATGCCGCGCCCGATATCGGCCACGACGGCGCTGCCGCCCTTGGCGTAGCCCAACGCCTGGTCGAGCAATTCGCCGGGCGAGAGTTTGTTCTGCACGGCATCGAGCGTGTCGCTGATCTGGGCGCGCAATTCGCCGATCTCGCGCTCGATCTGTTCCGGCGATCTGACTTCGTTCATGACTGCACCTTTTCTATGACGAGTTCCTTGTCGCGCCGCAGCGCATCCAATGTGCGTTCGGGGATCAAATTGGCTGGCGACAATCCGCGTTGACCTATTTTCATCAGGACGATCGCGGTGATCGCCATCGTGCCGCCGACGCTGAGGGAGGCCGCCCAGGCCGGCATGACCTCGGCCAAGCCGATGACCGCCGCCTGCAGCAGGATCAGCACCGCGCAAAAGGCCGATAGCAGTCCGGCCGCAATGCAGATGACCGACATTTGCGCGCGCGCGACCTTTTGGCCGACCTCGGCCTGGGCCAGACGCAGCTCTTGGCGGATCAGTTCGGACAGATCGCCGATCAGATCGCGCAACAGGGTTGTCAGTGACGGATCACTCGCGGGCATGACATCACAACCACGGGAGGGGGCGATTCGTTCCGCAAAGCGAAGGATCGCGCGCGAATCCGCCGGATTCCCAGGCTGCTGTTGAGATTGGCGCGCCAGGGCGCTAAACGTCGCTGGTCTGTAGGACGAGTTGTGGCCCGGTAGCTCAACAGGATAGAGCGTAGGTTTCCTAAACCTAAGGTTGGGGGTTCGAGACCCTCTCGGGTCACCATTCCCCAGCGCGCGAGCCGCGGCGAGACTATTCCTTGATTAGCGGATCCACAGGCGCCACGGCGCGGGCATCGTCCTTGGGCGCTTCCACGCCTTCGTCACCGTAATATTTGACGCCGATGCGGATGGCCGGGCGGCCCTGCGAGCGCCGGTGCGCGTTGGTGTCGCGAAGCGAATAGGCGCAGCCGCAATATTCCTGCTGGTAGAACTGTTCCTGCTTGGAAATCTCGATCATGCGGTTGGCGCCGCCGCCCTTGCGCCAATTATAGGTCCAGTAGGTGACGCCGTCGTAGCGCTCGGCCGCGCGCACGCCGCTGTCGTTGATCTGATCCATGTTCTTCCAGCGCGACGTGCCCAGCGTCGACGAGATGACGTTAAAGCCATGCTCGGCGGCATAAAGGGCGGTGCGTTCGAAACGCATGTCGAAACACGCGGTGCAGCGCAGGCCGCGCTCGGGCTCGTTCTCCAAGCCCTTGATGCGGGCGAACCAATTGTCGAGATCGTAATCGAGATCGATGAAGGCTTTGCCGAGCTTGTCGGCGTAACGCTTGTTCTCGTCCTTGCGGATTTCGTATTCGCGCCGGGGATGGATGTTCGGATTGTAGAACAGGATCGTGTAGTCGATGTCCGAGCGCGCCAGCTCGTTCATCACATCGCCGGCGCACGGCGCGCAGCATGAATGCAGCAGGATATGGCCCGCCCCTTCGGGTGCGACTAGGGGCGCAGCGCCCGGTCCGGTTTCGGGCTTCTTTTCGCGTTTGCGACTCATGCGGCCATATACGCCCGGGCGGGCATCGCCAGCAAGGGCAGGCAACGGTTCAAAGCCGGTCCCCTTTTCATCACAATTAGGTCAGCAGCAACGACGGGTCCGGTGGAAAACCAAAATAATGTGGTCGAAAAACACTGGAATTCTGGCATTTTTCTAATATTATATTGATTTCAGTTAAAGAAACTAAGTCTCATTTTAACCGAATTAAATATAAACAGAGGGAAAAAACCTTTGACACCCTTGTTTGGTATCGGCCACTCTTTGCCCTTCGGGAGAGACCGCGCGAGGGGCGCGGGATTTCGTAGGGGTTAAACGCCAAAAATCGTATCCGTAACTGTGGCACCGGCCGACCGGTCAGCCGCAGCGGGGGAAGAGGGGCCAGTTGGGTCGTATCGCAGCTACAGTGCTGATCCTGCTCGGTGCATTCGCGCCGGTGTGGATGATCGACTGGACGTATGCGCCGGCCAAGCCCGACATCGATCCCATTTTCACAGCCGCCGCCGCACCCGCCGATCTGCTGGGCCTACCCGCCGGCATGGTCGACCGCGAAGACTTGCCGCCGCCGGCCGGCGCGGTCACGTCGCGTCGTATTAAAGTGAAGCCGGGCGACACGCTCGCCGAAATCCTCACCCAGAATCGCGTTCCCAAGGGCGATGCCCAGGCCGCCCTGTCGGCCCTGACCAAGATTTACAACGTCCGTAATATTAAGCCGGGCCAGGAAGTCGAAATCTCCTTCGTCAATTTCGAGACTTCGGCCGGCGGCAATACGGGCGCCAGCATCGACCGCGTCACCATCCATCCGTCGGTCTCCACCGAAATCCATGTGCGGCGCGACGATGACGGCGGCTTCACCGCCGAACAGATGGAAAAGACGGTCGAGCGCCGCCTGCATGCCGTTTCAGGCGCCATCGAAGACAGCCTTTATGTCTCGGCCATCAAGCTGGGCGTGACGCCGAACGTGCTGATGGACATGATCAAGATGATGTCCTGGGACGTCGACTTCCAGCGCGACCTGCATCTCGGCGATCGCTTCGAACTCATGTACGAGCGCTTCTACACCGATACCGGCAAGTTCGTGCGCACTGGCGACATTCAATATGCGAACCTGATCCTGAACGGCAAATCGCATCCGCTCTATCGCCACGCGCCGCAGGGCGGCCAGCCCGATTATTACGACGGCGCCGGCGCCAACGCGCGCAAGGCGTTGCTCAAGACACCCATCGACGGCGCCAAGATCACCTCCAACTTCGGCAGCCGCGTCCATCCGATCCTCGGCTATACCATCCAGCATCGCGGTGTCGACTTCGCGGCTCCCACCGGCACGCCGATCTTCGCCGCCGGCGACGGTCTGGTCGAAGTACGCGACCGTGAAAACGGCTACGGCAATTACATCCGCATCCGCCACAATGCCGACTACGCCACCGCCTACGGCCATATGAGCCGTTTCGCCCCGCGTATCGCGCGCGGCGTGCGCGTCCAGCAGGGCCAGGTCATCGGTTATGTCGGCAGCACCGGCATGGCGACCGGCCCGCATCTGCACTTCGAAGTGCTGATGAAGAACCAGCAGGTCAATCCGATGATCGTGAAAATGCCGATCGGCACCAAGCTCGCCGGCGTCGATCTCGACCGCTTCACTCAGCAACGCGCGCGCATCAGCGCGACCTTCGATCGCCTCGTCGATCCGGCTGCGCAAATCTCCCTGAATAAGTAAGGGACGCCGGGCATGGCGCTCGGCCTTGTCTTCCAAGCATAAGTAAAGCCGTCACGCCCGGGACAAACCCGGGCATGACGTTCTTTTTTCGACTGCTTATTTCCAGCTGAAGTCGTAACCGAGCAGGCCGCCCGCCATATGGGTGCTGCGGCCGATCTGCACGTTCTTGTTGGCGACATAGACCGTGGGCGCCGGGATCAACTGGCGCACGGCGTAGCTGTCGGTGAAGCGATCCATGATGCGCCCGACGAGCAGGCGACGCTTGGCGTCGTCCATCTCGGCCGCACTTTGGGTGGCGAGGTCGCGCAGGTCCGATCCTTCGATGTAATCCTTGAGATCGGCGAACAGGAAATAATCAAGCGAGCTTGCCACGTCGGCCATGCCGCCGCCGTTCCACACGGTGGCAACGATGCCCATCTTGCCCTTGTCGATTTCCTGGCGGAACGCGGCGCGGCTCAGTGCCTTGGTGCTGGCGCGCACGCCGATCTTGCGCAGCTGACCGGCGACGACTTGGTTGGTGTCCTTATAGATGCCGTCGACCGAATAGACGTCGATGTCGAAGCCGTTGGGATAGCCCGCTTCGGCCAGCAGCTTCTTCGCACCTTCCGGATCGTATTTCGGCGGCAGCTTCGTATAGGCGCATCCGAACTGGTTCTTCCAGCAGACATGCTCGGGGATCTGCAGCTTGGTGTCGCCGGCGACGACCTGAATGATCTCGGCCGGGTTGACCGCCATCATCAGCGCCCGGCGCACGCGCGGGTCCTGCAGCTCCTTAATGCCGCTGCGGCCCGTCGAATCGATCATCATATAGACGTAGCTGAAATTCTCGTGCGCGTAGGTGTAATGGTTCGGGCTCTGCGCCATGCCCTGCGCCTCGGCCCACGGCATGGTGGCGAGATCGACGCCGCCGGCCAGCAGCTGCGCGACTTGGGTCCCGAAATCGGGGATCAGCATGATCTCCATGCGTTTGATCTTGGCCGGCGTCTTCCACGTATTGCCGTGCTTGAAGGCGTCCGAACGTTCGAGCACCGCGCCGCGGCTGGTATCGACCGACACCGCGCGATAGGGGCCCGTGCCGGTGGACTTCGGCACGAAGTCGGCCTTGTTGGCGAGCGGGCCGTGCGCATGCTTCGGCATGATGGGTGTGAGGACGGCGAGATTGAGCAGATCGAACGGCGTCGGCTGTTTCGCGGTCAGGCGGACCTTGGTCGCGCTGACCTTTTCCACTTTGTCGATCCACGACCATTGCGGCTTGTAGAAGACCTTGGATTTCGGATCGAGCAGCCATTCAAAGGTGTAGACCACGTCGTCGGCGCTGAACGCCTGGCCATCATGCCATTTGACGTCGTCGCGCAGGTCCAGCTCGATCACGGTGGGCGACACGCGGGTCCATGATTTGGCGAGCAGGGGCTCGAACTTCATGGTGGCGTCGTTGTAACTGATCACGGTGTCGAACACGATTTCCTGGGTGAAGGTCGTGTGCAGACCCGGGTCCAGATACATATCGAGCGCCTGGGTGGAGCGCTGGAACGCGTAGCGCAGCGTGTCTTTTTCCTTCTGCGCGAGCGCCGGTGTCGCAGTGGCGAGTGCGGCGGCCCCAAGGGCGGCCAGCACTGTCGTGGTAAAGTATTTTCGGTTAAAGGGTTTCATGTCATCCTCCCCCAAATTTCGTTGCGTCGATCATTAAATCTAACATTTGCGAGACTGCATACAAACGGAATAACAATGACATCCCTTCCTAGTGTCCGCCTCAAACATGCCGGCATCTTCGTCACCGATTTTCCGACGATGTTCGATTTCTATACCAAGCTGTTCGGTTTCCAGGTCTCGGACCGCGTCGATGCGGGCGAACGCCAGACCGCGTTCCTGACCAACGATCCGACCGCGCATCATACCTTCGTCCTGGGATCGGGCCGCCCGGCGGATAGCCCATCGACCGTCCATCAGATCTCGTTTTACGTCGATAGCTTGGACGACGTACGGCGCTATTGGCGCGCGGTGAAGGCGGATGGCCGCGCCAAAAAATGGTACACGACGACGCACGGCAATGCCTGGAGCCTGTATTTCTGGGACCCCGAGGACAACCGGATCGAGATCTACACCGATACGCCGTGGCATATCCCGCAGCCGGCCGGACTGGACATTGATCTGGACCAGAACGACGACGAAATCTACCGTCAGACCGAAGCCTATGTGCGGGCCGATCCGGCGTTCGAGCCGATCGGCGACTGGCAAAGCAAAACGGCGCAGAATTTGGGGATCGACGGGTTTAAACCGAAGACCTGACAGAGGCGCAACAGGGAGAATACATGGGCCAGTTCGCCCTCAGCCAATCGGTGCCGCGCACGGAAGATCCGCGCCTGTTGCGGGGCGACGGGCGCTATATCGACGATTTCGTCCTGCCGCGCGAAGCGCATGCGGTGTTCGTACGCAGCCCGCACGGTCATGCGACGATCACATCGGTCGATACGCGTGCGGCGGCGCAGATGCTGGGCGTGCTGGCGGTGCTCACCGGCGCCGATTGGGCGGCGGAAAATTATGGCGATCATCCGCCGGCCTTTCCGCGCAAGCGCCGCGACGGCTCGCCCATGTTCCGCCCGGTCCGTCCCGCGCTCGCGCATGACAAGGTGCGCATGGCAGGCGAGGCGCTGTGCATTGTCGTTGCCGAGACCTTGGCAGAGGCAAAAGACGCGGCCGAGCGTATCACGGTCGATTACGCGCCGCTGGCGAGCGTCGTCGATCCGTCGCAGGCCCGCGTTGCCGGCGCGCCGGTCCTGCATGACGGCTGTGCGGATAACGAAGCATTCCTATTCATCGAAGGCAACAAGCAGGCCGTTGAGGCTGCCTTCGCCCAGGCGGCGCATGTCACCAAGCTCAAGGTGAAGGTCAATCGCGTCACCGCCAACACGATGGAGCCGCGCGCCTGCATCGGCGATTACGATCAGTCCTCGGGGCGCTACACTTTATATGCCGCGAGCCAGCGCCCCTACGGCGTGCGTCACGGCATCGCCAAACATGTCTTCAAGGTGGCTGAGACGAACGTGCGCGTGATCGCGGGCGATGTCGGCGGCTCGTTCGGCATGAAGTCCGGCCAATATCCCGAACATCATGCCTGCCTGTGGGCGTCCAAGATCGTCGGCCGTCCGGTGAAATGGGTGTGCGAGCGTGCCGAAGGGCATCTCAGCGATTATCACGACCGCGATCAGGTGAGCGAAGCCGAACTGGCGCTCGATAAAGACGGCACCTTCCTCGCTATCCGCGTGCACAATACATGCAGCATCGGCGCCTGGCTGGAATCGGGCGGGCTGATTACGCCGTCGGCGCATCTGGGTGGTTTCGCGGGGCTGTACCGCACACCGGCGATTTATGTGGAGGCGTCGGTTGTTTTCACCAATGCAGCACCCACTGGGCCGTTCCGTGGCGCGGGCCGGCCCGAGACGACATATATATTGGAACGCCTGATCGATAATGCGGCGCGCGAGATGAAAATCGATCGCGCCGAGATCCGCCGGCGCAATCTGATCCCGCCGTCGGCCATGCCGTTCAAGACCGGGCTCACCTTCACTTACGATTGCGGCGAGTTCGAAAAGAACATGGATATGGCGCTCGCCATGGCCGACGTCGCCGCGTTCGAGACACGCCGTGCCGAAGCGAAAGCGCGCGGGAAATTGCTGGGGCTCGGCATCTGCAATTTCGTCGAGCAGACCGCGAACGCCGAAGGCGAAACGGTGCGCGTGGCCTTCGATGCCTCCGGCCTCGTCACGGTCATTGCGGGCTCAATCAGCCACGGCCAGGGGCACGAGACCATGTACAAGGTCGTGCTGTCCGATCGCCTCGGCATCGATGCCGATCATATCCGCATCCAATGGGGCGATACCGATCTGGCACCGCATGGTGGCGGCACGTTCGCGTCGCGCACCGCCGTGCTGGGTTCCTCGGCTGCGGTGAATGCCGCCGATAAGGTCATCGCCAAGGGCAAAATCCTGGCGGCGCATCTGCTGGAAGCGGGCACGAGCGATATAGAATTCAAAGCCGGCGCTTATCGCGTTGCCGGCACGGATAAATCGATCGGACTGCAGGCGGTGGCCAAGGCAGCTTACGATCCGGGCAAACTGCCCAAGGGGTTCGAGCCGGGCCTAGTGGATATGGCGACGTTCTCGCCCAACATCCCGACCTTTCCGAATGGCTGCCATGTCTGCGAGGTCGAGATCGATCCGGCGACCGGACGCAGTGAAATCGTGCGCTACTCGGTGGTCGACGATGTCGGCGTGGTGATCAATCATCTGACCCTCGAAGGCCAGGTGCATGGCGGCATCGGCCAGGCGGTCGGCCAAGCGCTGACTGAAGGTATCGTTTATGACGATAACGGGCAGCTGATCACTGGATCTTTCATGGATTACGCCATGCCGCGCGCCGACGACATGGTGCATTTTCACTGCGCGAACAATCCGGTGCCGACCAAGGTCAATCCGCTCGGCGTCAAAGGGGCAGGCGAAGCGGGCAATGTGGGCGGGCTCGGCGCCATCATGAATGCGGTGGTGGATGCGTTGGCGCCGCTCGGCATCACGCATATCGATATGCCGGCGACACCGGAAAAGGTCTGGCGCGCGATTCAGAACGCAGAACGGAGACACTGATATGGCGCGTTATGCGATCAACCAATCGGTTACCCAGGTCGAGGCGCCGCGCTTGCTGAAAGGCGAAGGCCGCTTCACCGACGATGTGGAACTGCCGCGCCAGGTCCATGCGATCTTCCTGCGCTCGCCGCATGCCCATGCGGATATTAAGAACATCGATACACGAGATGCCGCGCAGATGCCGGGGGTGCTCGCTATCCTGACGGCGGAGGATTACCAGGCTGATGGCTTGGGGCAGATCATCGGCCCGTCGCCGTCCAAGCGTCGTGACGGCAAGCCGACCTATCGTCCGCCGCGCCCGGCGCTGATCGGCGACCGTGTACGCCATGTCGGCCAGGCGGTAGCCATGGTGATCGCCGAAACGATCGCCGAAGCCAAGGACGCCGCCGAGCAGATCAAGGTCGATTACGCCGAACTGCCCGTGCATCTGGATACCGCGACGGCAAATAAGCCCGAGACGCGGCGTCTGTGGGACGATTTGCCGAACAACGAACCGATGTTCACCGAGGCCGGCAATGCCGCCGCCGTCGACGAGGCCTTCAAAAAAGCCGCACATGTAGTACGGGGCAATTTCCGCGTCAGCCGCGTCGCCGCCAGCAGTATGGAGCCGCGCGCGGTCGTGGCGAGTTACGACAAGGGCCGCGATCACACGCAGATCTTCGCCTGTCAGCAGCGCCCCTGGGTGTGGCGCTCCTTGCTCGCCGACGAACTGTTTCATGTGCCCGAGCACAAGATCAGCCTGATTGCGGGCGATGTCGGCGGCTCGTACGGCATGAAAGGCGGCTTGTATGCCGAGGTCGTGTTGGTCGCCTGGGCCGCCAAGAAAGTCGGCCGGCCGGTCAAATGGGTCTGCGAACGTTCCGAAGCGCTTATCAGTGACGATCAGGCGCGCGACATGACGGTCGAGGACGAGTTGGCGCTTGATGCCGACGGCAAGTTCCTCGCCATGCGCCGCATGTCCAATAACAATATCGGCGCGTATGTCACCTGGCTCGGTTTCAATTCCACGCTCGGCATAGCGAAGAACGTCGTCGGCACCTATACGGTGCCGGCTGTGCTTGGGCGCGCAGCGTCGGTGCTGACCAACACTGTACCCGTGTCCAACTATCGCGCGCCCGGCGGTGCGCCCGGCGCTTATGCGATGGAACGCATCGTCGATATGGCGGCGCATCAATTGAACATCGATCCGGCCGAACTGCGCCGCCGCAATCTCGTGCCCACACATGCCATGCCGTACCGCCTGCCCAACGGCGGGGCTTATGATTGCGGCGAATTTGAAGCAGTCTTGGATAAGGTGCTGGCGCAGGCCGATTACGCGGGCGCGAAAGAACGTCAAAAGGCCGCGCGCAGTGCCGGAAAACTTTACGGCGTCGGTGTGTCGTCCACCGTCGATCCGTCGGCTGGGCCGTCGCCCGAAGCCGCCGAACTGCGTTTCGATCCGGGTGGTACGGTGACCGTGCTGGTGGGTTCGACCGCCGGCGGGCAAAGCCACGAGACGATCTATACGCAAATTGTGTCCGATCGCTTGGGTCTCGATGCCGAAACCATCCGCGTGGTCGAGGGCGATACGGAAAAATTATCCTGGGGCACCGGTACGGGCGCCGCACGCACCGCGACCATCGGCGGATCCGTCGTTTATCTCGCGGTCGATAAGATCATCGAAAAGGGTAAGCGCATTGCGGCGCATATGTTGGAAGCCGCCGCCGCCGATATCGAATTCGTCGACGGCAAATACAGCGTGGCCGGCACCGACCGCAGCGTGAATTTCAAGGATGTCGCCAAGACGGCGTTCCAGCCCAACAAACTGCCGCCAAGCATCGAGATCGGCTTGTACGAAACCGCGACCTGGTCGCCCGAGGTGCAGAACATCCCCAACGCCGCGCATGTCTGCGAGGTCGAGATCGATCCTGAAACCGGCAAGATCGTGATGCGGCGCTACACGGCCGTGCATGATGTCGGTGTGGAGTTGAACCCCAAGCTGGTGCAGGGCCAGATGCGCGGTGGCATCGCGCAAGCGGCGGGCCAGGCGCTCATGGAAGAAATCGTTTATGACGCGAACGGGCAGAACCTATCCGGCTCGTTCATGGATTACGCCATGCCGCGCGCCGATGATTTCTGCAATTTCGAAACCGGCAGCCATCCGGTGCCAACCAAGACCAATCCGCTCGGCGTCAAAGGCGCCGGTGAATGCGGCACTGTCGGCGGGTTGGCTTGCGTGATGAATGCGGTCAACGACGCACTTGCGCCGCTGGGCATCGCGCACATTGATATGCCGTGCACGCCCGAACGGGTGTGGCGCGCCATTCAGGATGCCAAGCGCCGCTAGAACACGCTGCGCGCAAGCGTTCTTTGGTATGGGGTCCGGAATCCAGGGGTGAGGAAAACGCATGCCTGTAATCGGGAATCGGTGCGTATGCTGCGCCGGGTTTCCTGACCAACGGCACGTCCCATGCTCTTTACACCGGAAAAACAAACCGAACTCACCGGCCGACTCGCCGGCTTGATCGCCGATGCCAAGGCGTCGAACCTCGCGCTGACGGTCGTTGCGCTTGAATTCGCAGCCTTCCTGCTGGCGCAGGATATCGAGCGCGGCGAAAAACCCTAAGCCGTCACGGGTACCAATCCCCGATCCAGCATGTCGCCGCCATCGGCGATGCCGTTGAGATAACTTTCCCATACCAGCAGATTGGTGCGGCACGCGGTGACCACCTGGTCTTCCATGTGCAGCGCCTTGGCCTGTTCGGCGACCTTCTGCCAGCCGAGATTCGAATGAATGATGTCGGCCTCTTCGTGCAGGCCGAAGAATTCGAGTTGCTCATCGCTGAGTTTGAACAATTCCTTCCAGCGGTGGCGTTCAAGGCCGAACCAGCCATGCGTGTGGATGATTCCGGTGCCGTAGCCCGGGATGTTGGACCGTTCGGCGCAGGTATTGGCAATCAGGCCTTCGAGCCAATGACGGTTGCTCATGAGGGCTTCCCAGGCGAGCCAGGCGATGCGCGTCGAGACCAGCGGCGTAGCGCTCTCGATCTCCGCATCGCTCATGCCGATCTTGCGGCCGAGTTCCTGCAGGATCGCCCAATGCGGCCGACCGCCGCCGAACTCGTTGTCGGCGATGACCTCTTCGGCGCAGGCCCCCAGGATGCGCATGCGCGTCTCCCAATCGGGCGTGTTGGTGGCAACGCGCAGCTTCAGCACCGAATTGCGATAACGCGTGTTCTGGCGATGCTGCAGCACGAACATCTTCGCGCGGCCCTTAGTGATCGGCTCGTTGAAGAAGCGCACGCGCCGGCTGAAATCGTCCACCACCTCATCCAGACGTTCGATGACATTCTGCGATGCCATGGCTTGTCTCCCTGTTGGGTTTTTTATGCGTTTCTCTGGGCGCCCAGCCGCGCCACCGCGGCTTCGGTTTCGCGCATCAAGGCAATCATCAGGAACGCCGTGCTGCGATAGCGCAGCCGCGTGCCCGCCTGGCCGGCCTGCAAGGACAGCAATTCGGGGCGCGATTGTTGGATCGCGGCCGCGCGCAAGGTACCACTCAGCCAGTTTTGGATCGGGAAGGGCGCCAACGCGTTCGCCTGGGTTTCCAATTCGTCGAACAGGCGATTGCGGATGGCGCGCACGAGGCGCCCGCTGAAGGCGCGCGTCAGCGCCGTATCGGTTGCCTTGTATGTGAACAAGGCATCGCGATGGAGTGCGGGCGCACCCGATTCGTCGCAGGCGAGGAACGCGGTGCCGATCTGCACGGCTGCCGCGCCAAGTATCAGCGCGGCGGCGATGCCGCGCCCATCTGCGATGCCGCCGGCGGCGATCACCGGAATTTTCACTGCGTCGGCGACCTGCGGGATCAAGGCCAAGGTTCCGGTCAGCGAGCTTTCCGCCGATTTCAGGAACGAGGGGCGGTGGCCGCCCGCTTCCGCGCCGGTGGCGACGATGGCGTCGATGCCGGCGGCCTCCAACGCACGCGCTTCGTCGGGCGTCGTTGCGGTGCCGATAGTGACGATGCCGCGCGCCCGACAAGCTTCGACGATAGCGCTGTCTGGGCAGCCGAACACGAAACTCAAGACCGGCGGGCGTGCCTCCAGCGCGGCCTCGATCTGCATCATATAATCGGGCGCAAAGCGCACCGGCTGCGCCGGCGTTTCGATGTCGAGCTCGCGATAATAGGGCTCAAAAAATGCTTGGAACTGCGCGAACGCAGCTTTATCGGGCAGCGCCACCGGCTGATCGTTGACCCATAGATTGACGGCGAAGGGTTTGTCGGTCGCTTTGCGCAACGCGGCCACGAGGTCTTTGATCTGCTGGCCGTCCAGGGCATTCGCGCCGTACGAGCCGAGCCCGCCGGTATTCGACACAGCCGCCGCCAGCTTCACCGACGACAGGCCGCCGCCGAACGGACCTTGAATGATCGGAGCGGCGATGCCCAGGCGGCGCGTGATGGCGGTATCGGTCCACATTCAGACCTCGATAAAGCCGCGCGGGAAACGGTGCAGGCTCTCGCAGCCCGTTTCGGTGATCAGCATCAATTCGCCAGTCTGCACGCCGGCACGCTCGTCCTTGGTGATGACGTTGGGCTGCACGACCACCATCATGTTTTTGGCCAGTGTCACATCGGGCAGCGGGCCGGCCGGGCGGCTGGCGCTGCCCAATACGGGTGGCAGATATCCGCCGCCATAGCCGTGGATCAGATCGTCGCACACTGTGAAACCCGCATCTTCGATCGCGTGCGCCGCGGCGACGAGGTCATTCAAGTTCACGCCGGGTTTCAATATCTCTGTGATGGCGGCGAAGGCGGCCTCGGCGGCGTCATGCAATTCGCGATGCAACGCCCCGGGTTTGGCACCGATCGCAAAGCTGCGCAGCACCTGGCCGGAATAGTCCCAGAAATTGGCGCTGATTTCCGACATCGCCATGTCGCCGGTCTGCACCTTGCGGCCCGATGAAAACTGGCGCGGTACGCAGACGCTGGGGTTCGCCATCGGCGTGACGCCGGTGAAATGGATCACCGTCGTGGCGCCGAACGGCACATAGGCGCGCTCGATGGCGTCGCCCAGTTCGTGCTCGCTCACACCGGGGCGCAGATTATCGCGCAGTGCTGCCATGCCGGCATCGCTGAGCGCGGTGCCGATGCGGATCCAATCGAGTTCCTCGTCGGATTTCACCATCCGCAGGCCGACATAGTCGCGCCCCAGATCGACAAGCCCTGCGTACGCGGCCTCCAGCATCTTGGCCTGGGAAAAGCCGAGCGGCCCCATCACGCCGACCTTCGCTGATGCACCCCCACGCGTCTGCAATTCGGCCGCGATGCTTTGCATCGTATTCGGCCCACCCCATTTCACGTCGATGTCGGGGGCGAGAAGTTTCGCCTGCGGGACGTGATTGTGGAACTGGATGAACATGGTGTCGCGCCGGCCGGGTGTAATGACGCAGGCGGCTTCCGTGGTGATCGGCCAGCCGGTCAGCCAGCCGACCGCGCCACCGGCGCGTTGGGCGCCATAGACCAGCAGGTGATCGACCCCACGTTCCGCCATCACGCGCTCGATAGCCGCGCGGCGGCGCGTCATTTCGCCCGCGCTGAAGCGCGGCAGCTCGGTGTCGAGGATCGTTTGGAGTTTGGGCGAGAGCTGTAGATCGATCATGACGTCCCTGTCTTTGACGTCAGTCTACAGAAACGATCCCTACAGGAAAGCCCTGGCGACGATATAGAGCGACAGCGCCAGCAAGGTGATGAAAAAGACGCGGCGGAATTTGGCTTCGCTCATGCCGCCGCGCAATTTTTGGCCGATCACCATGCCGAGGATGGCGGGCACGCAGACGATGCTCGAGACCACGCCCAGCGACACCGAGAACAGGTTGTTGCCGGTGAGGAACAACCACAGCACGAAGGTCGAGAACGAAAACGCGATGCCCATCGCCTGCACGAAGTGATCGCGCTTGAGGCCGAGCGCTTGCATATAAAGCACGCCCGGCACCAGGAACGATCCAGTGAAGCCGAATAGGATGCCGGTGGTGAGGCCGACCGGCGGGCCGAGCCAGCGTTCGGCGCGGGGGCTGGGCGGGGCGATCTGCGGCGTCATCAGGCTGTAGCCGGCATAGAAGAACAACACGATGCCGAGGATGCCGGCGAGCACCTTGGCATCGCCCACCGATAGGATCGTCACACCGATCCAGATGCCGATCACCGAGGCCAACAACATCGGCGCCAGCCGCTTGGCGATGGGGCCAAAGGCGCCACCGGTCGCCCCTTGCCAGATATTGGTGATAAAGGCCGGAACGATGAGCAGCGCGATCGCCGCCTTGATATCGATGAACAGCGCCAGCAGCGCCAGGGCCACCGTGGGCAACCCGGCGCCCGCAATCCCCTTGATCAGGCCGGCCAACAGGAAAACCGCCGCTGCGAGGGCGAGGGTGATGGGGGTCCACGTGGCGGGCAAGAAATCGAACATCTAGCATCTGTTGTAACACCCTGATTCCGCGCCGCAAATCCCTAGGCCCGAGAGGGGCTTTTACGCGCGGGCTGAGTATGCGAACATCGACCATCAAATACCGTTACGCTGTTTATCGATCATCCTCATTCAAGAAGGAGGCTTCCGATGGCTCGTCCCAAAATCAAACATCTCGCCGTCATGTCGCGCGATACCGAGAAGCTCGCGCAGTTCTACAAAGATACGTTCGAGATGGAAGAAGTGAACCGGTCCAAGGGCCAGCATGGCATTCCGGCCATCTACCTGACTGACGGCTATCTCAATCTCGCCGTTCTGCCGTGCGCGTTGCAGGGTGAAGCCCCTCCGGGCCTCAATCATTTCGGCTGGCAGGTCGACAGCATCGACGAGATCAGCACCACGCTGGTGAACAACGGCGTCGAGGATCCGAAGATGCGCCCGTCGAACCGCCCCTATGCCGAATTTCGCGGCTGCGATCCGGACGGCAACATGTTCGATCTCTCGGTGCATGGTTTCACCAAGGTCGAGACGCGCGCCGACCGCGAAGCTAAGGCGCCGACGAAGAAGGAACCGGTTCCCGCCGAATAATCGACGCGGACCGCAGAATAAAAAAGGGCCGGCTTTGCCGGCCCTTTTGTTTTGCGCGGGATGTCGCTTTACGTCTCGGCGGCTTCTTTCGCGGCCGGCGACGACATATCGATCACATCCTTCATCCAGCGCGCGAACAGCGGCACCGCGCGTTCACGCGCTTTCTCGGTCGTGCCTTGCCCCATCATGAACGAGCGCAGCATCTGCTGCGAGAACAGTTCGGCATGCTCGTGATAGGCCCATAGGGCGAGCAGTTCGCCGCAATGCGGCGGCATGCGCGTCACGATGCGATAGAGCCAGTCGCGCGTCGCACCTTCGCGCGCTTTCATATCCTCGTCTTCCTGGTTCTCCTGGATCAGGAGTTGGCCCAGCGCCTTCTTGTTGGTTTCGATGTCGCCGATCTTGTAATCGATGAGCGCATGAAAGAACGCGAGATCGCCGACGCGCGGCGGATCGAAGCCGTTATCCTGCGCACCCTTCTGCAAGGTCTTGAGGAATTTCTCGGCCATGGCGAAGCGATCGCCTGTGGTCGTCTTTTTCGGCGGCGCCGGCGGCGCCTTCTTGGCGAACAGCCCGGCGAGGCCGCCGCCTTTGGCTTTCTTTTCCTTTTTCGGCGCCGGGGGCGGGGCGAGGGCGATGCGGAAATCGTCCATCAGGCCGGTCCACAACAAATGCGTTGGGTTCTCGGCCGGTTCCTTCAGGAATTCTTCGAAGAAGAAATTGCGCGTGAGGTCCGTGGTGGCGACGCTGTCGGCCATGCTCCGGATGCGCCGCGCCTTCAGCATTTCGGGTAGCACTTGCGTGCGGATGGTGTCGAGAAAGACCGGCTCGAATTTTTTGTTCAGCACATAGGCGAAGGGCGGCGGATCGCTCTCGAATTGGAAGGCACGCAGGCGCAGCCCGATGAATTCGCAGAAATAATCCGCGTAGGCCGGCTCGAACGATGTGTAGGTTTTGGCGTTCGGATCGGCGGCCGGTGGCGGCGCTTTGGCAGCGGCCTTGGCGGCCGCGATCGAGAGTTCGTTGTGCAGTTCGCTCGCGCGCGTCTTGATGTGGGCGCGGAATTGCGGATCGCCCATCTTGCCGCAGGCCTCGAGGAATTCGAGCGTGAATTTGGTGATCTTGAGCAGATCGGGCGGCAAGGTGCCGTCGGCCGCCAGCAGATTGGCGATGACGCCGTCCACCGCCTTGTCGATGGCGGCGGTCAGCGTTCCCCGGTCGGCGCCCTTGGGCACCGAGGCGACAATCGCGGCAATATCTTGAAGGCTGATCGGCTCGGCCATTAGTGTAGATATACCCCTGGCCGCGGCATGCGTTCTATGAATTCGGCGGCCGGAGATATTGAAGCCGATTCGCCCCTGTCACAATAGATAGGGCTGCCCGAAACCCTTACGGCGAAACGGCTTAGAGGGTTTCCGCCGTGCCTAGGACGGCGGTGACCTGGGTCGACAGGGTGCCGCCATTGCCGTGGATGACGGCCGTCTTGGCGCCTGTGATCTGGCGGTCCCCGGCAGTTCCGCGCAATTGGGTGGCGGCCTCGGCGATCAGGAAGATGCCGTACATGCCGGGATGCAGGCAGGACAGCCCACCCCCGTTGGTGTTCACGGCGAGCCGGCCACCGGGCGCGATGCCCCCACCGGCGACGAACGCACCGCCTTCGCCCTTTTTGCAGAAACCCAGGTCCTCGAGGAACAGGATCGTATTGATGGTGAAGGCGTCGTAGAGCATGGCGACGTCCATGTCGGCGGGCGTCAGCCCGGCCATGTCGAACGAGCGCGGGCCCGAGCGGGCGGCGGCCGTCACCGTCATGTCGGGCATTTGCGCGATCTGCATGTGCGAATGTTCGGCTGCCGCGCCCAGCACATAGACGGGTTTGCTGGGGAAGTCCTTGGCCCGGTCAGACCGCGTCATGATGATCGCGCCCGCGCCGTCGGTGATCAGGCAACAATCGAGCAGGGTGAGCGGGTCGGCGATCATGCGCGACTTCAGCGCATCTTCGATGCTCAACGGATCGCGCATCATCGCCTTGGGGTTAAGCTGCGCCCATTTGCGCGCCGCCACGGCGACCTCGGCCAGATGTTCGCGCGTCGTGCCGTATTGATGCATGTGGCGCGCGGCGGCCATGGCGTAGCCGTCAACCAGGCGGGGCGCGTAGGGTGCCTCGTACGGCACCGGATCACCGCCCGGGCGACGTTTCGATGAGCGCGCGTTGCTGCCATAGGTGATCAGCGCCACCTCGCACAACCCGGCATCGAGGGCGAGGGCCGCCCAGGACAGATAATTCACGAAGGACGAACCGCCGAGCATGGTGCCTTCCAGCACCTTGGGCTGCAGCCCCAGATATTCGCTGACCATCGACACCGGCAGGTTGGCCGGCGTGATAGCGCAGAACAATCCGTCGATGTCTTTGGATTTAAGTCCGGCGTCGGCGCAGGCGCGTTCGACGGCTTGCGCCATCAGTTCGAAATGCGACCAGCCGGGGACTTCGCCATGTTCGGAAATGCCGACGCCGACGATGGCGGCCTTGCCTCTGATGCCGCTCATTTCGCACCTGCACGAAAGATGATGTATTTCGGCTCGTCATCCTTGCCGGTGATTTCGGCCGTCACCGCCATGCCGATCTTGACCTCTTCGGCGGGAATGCCCTCGACGCGGCTCATCAGGCGCGGCCCTTCGGCCAATTCGACGACGCACAGGTTCTTGTTGCCGCCCGCTTCGGGGCGTTGGCGGATCATTGTGGTCGAATAGACGGTGCCTTTGCCCGACGCTGCCACCCACGAGATTTTCGCCGAACCGCAATTGGGGCAGAGATGACGCGGATAAAAGATATGTGCTTGGCACGCGTCGCAGCGCTGGATCTTGAAGGTTCCGGCGGCGAGGGCGTCCTGATAGATCAGATCCGGCCCCGGATTCGCGATCGGTGCTGGCGCAGGCTTATCAGACATTCGGCACCTCGACATCGTTGAGCGCGCAGGCCGCCGTCACCGTATTGGCGAGAAGGCAGGCGATGGTCATCGGGCCGACGCCGCCCGGCACCGGCGTGATCGCGCCAGCAACCTGCACGGCAGCGGCATAATCGACATCGCCGACCAGGCGATCCTTGCCACCCGCTTCGGCTGCCGCGATGCGGTTGATGCCCACATCAATGACGACCGCGCCCGGTTTGATCCAGTCGCCTTGCACCAGATGCGCATGGCCGGCGGCGACGACCAGGATGTCGGCGCGGCGGCATTCCTCGTCGAGATGTTGCGTCAGTAAATGTGTAATCGTCACGGTGCAATCGGCGTGCAGCAGCAACTGCGCCATCGGCTTGCCGACGATGTTGGAGCGGCCGATGACGACGGCGTGTTTGCCCACTAAGTTGCCCTTGCCCAACACATCCTCGATCAACATCAGGCAGCCGAGCGGCGTGCAGGGAACGAGGCCCGGCATGCCGGTGGCGAGGCGGCCGGCATTGATGACGTGGAAACCGTCGACGTCCTTATCCGGATTGATCTTGGCGAGCACTGCCTGCGCGTTGATCTGCTTCGGCAGCGGCAATTGCACCAGGATGCCGTGGACGGCGGGATCGTTGTTGAGCCCGTCGATCAAGGTCAGCAATTCTTTTTGGGATGTTTCGGCGGGCAGCTGATGTTCGAACGACTTCATGCCGGCTTCGAGGGTCGATTTGTGTTTGCTGCGCACATGGACATGGCTTGCCGGATCGTCGCCGACGATCACCACGGCAAGGCCCGGGGTCAGGCCGTGCAGGGACTTGAGTTCCTTCACTTGGGCGGCGATGCGGGCGCGCAATTTATCGGCGAAGGCTTTGCCGTCAATGCGAATGGCTTCGCTCATGCGTCAGCCCGCCGCGACCGGTTTAGACAAGTAGGCCGCCATATTCCTGGATGAGCATGCGCAGCAGATGGATCAGCAGAATGAGCACCAGCGGCGACAGGTCGATCCCGCCGACATAGGGCACGACGCGCCGGATCGGGCGCAGCGCCGGTTCGGTGATGCGATAAAGGAAATCGGATACGGCATAGACGAACTTATTGCGGGTATTGAGCACGCCGCCATACGCCAGCCAGCTCAGGATGGCCGTGGCGATGAGGCACCACATATAGAGGTTCAGAACGATGTCGATAATGGTGATGGATCGCATGGGACATTCCGGCGTCGGTGGTTGCGGCGCGGTTCGGCGAGACCCTAGCGGGCCTGTCTCATGGTGGCAAGTCGGCGGCCAGAAAACTCGCCTGAAAACGCCCTGAAAACGGGGCATTGGCCATGTTCTTGACTTGTATGGCCGTCCCCCACATATTCCGCCCGCCTAAATCGGCGGCGAAGGGGCAGTAGCTCAGTTGGGAGAGCGCTACGTTCGCAATGTAGAGGTCAGGGGTTCGATTCCCCTCTGCTCCACCATTCCCCTTCCGTATATCCTGTGACCCGTTTTCTCTCGGGTCGAAGCCCCCGGATTCCGGGGCTTTTGCCGATTCGGGACCGGCCCGGAGACTTTACCCGAGGTCGGTTCGGGGTGGATTTGAGATTCGTCTCTGGCGCCACTTTTTTTGACCCGTTCTTTAGCCGGATCGCGCCGATTATTCGGTGGTGGATTTTCCCGCGAACCCCAACATTTTATTTTGCTGGTGCCAGCTGAGGGGCAGCGAAGCAATTTTCCGTAGACGCTTCACCGTCAGGTTAGCGGGATGGCGACCGGCAAGGATGGCCTCAACGATCTCCGGTGCAAGGAAAGCGAACTGAAGATCATGACCAGCGTCGCTCGGGTCCTTGGTATATTGCTGGGCGATTGCCAGTACGGATCCGACTTCTCCAAGAACCAATTGATTGAACCACGATCGAGCGCGTGTAACGAGATCAATCAGATCGTCGTCGGGCTGAATGGCGTCGTGCGACGTCGAATGGAGAATTAGCTTCGCCTCAACTCCGCAGCGCTTCATTTCTACGGGCACGTCGAGGTCGATCAGTTCTTCCATAGTATCTTTAGGGCTGGGGTCATCAGACATGATCGCGGCACGAAGCTGCGACCGCTTAAGCTGGATACAAAGTGTATCGGCGCGCAACGTGATCCGATGAATCAGGCGTCGCAATAAATCGCCCCGATGCTCTTCGTGCTGATCGTTCGTTAGATCGATTGAGAGGCCCCGTGCCCGCTTCAGGATCGCACGCACGTGATCGGATGTTGCCGCTGGGAACTTCAATGTGTCGATGAGACGTTGTTCATTGGCTAGGAAGCCACCGATCGCGCGAGCAACAGCATAGTCGAGTTGCTTTGCGCCGAGCCGCCATCCGCTGCCATTACCTCGACCCTGCCGGATCAGCCGACGCGAGACATAATAATGGTATCGCCGACCCTTCTTGTTGGCGTGGGTTGGAGAGAGCCTATCACCGTTTTCGTCAAACGCGAGTCCGGTCAGCAGATGCGGCGACTGCCCATTTCGTGCCGCACCGCGATTGGGGGCATTCCCTTTCAGAATATCCTGAGCCGTCTGCCAGGTTGACCGATCAACAATGGGTTCATGCTGGCCTGGATAGATCGCTGTCTTATGCCGCACGTCACCGACATAAGTTGTATTCGACAGTACGTCATAAAGGTTGCCGCGTGTGAACGGGCTGCCGCCGGTGGTTTTCCCGTCGGGTCCGCCACGCAGCTTCGTTCGAATATTTCGACGATCAGATTCTTCCTTTAACCGACTGACGCTGCCCAGCTTGAGGTAAAGATCGAATAACGTACGCACCGTTTCCGCTTCGGCCGCATTAATAATGAGCCTCTTGTCTTGGGTGTCATACCCAATCGGGATCGTTCCGCCCATCCACATACCTTTCTTTTTCGAGGCGGCTATCTTGTCGCGGATGCGTTCGGCGGTGACCTCGCGCTCGAACTGGGCGAATGACAGCAGGACGTTCAGGGTGAGCCGGCCCATGGACGTGGTCGTATTGAACTGCTGGGTGACCGAGACGAAGGAGACCTTGTTCGTGTCGAACAACTCGACCATTCGAGCGAAGTCGGAGAGGGCGCGTGTGAGTCGGTCCACCTTGTAGACGACGATGATATCGACCCGGCCGGCCTCGATCTCCTGCAACAGCTTCTTGAGGGCGGGCCGTTCCATGGACCCACCCGAGTAACCCCCATCGTCATAGTACTGTGGCAGGAGCTTCCAGCCTTCGTGCTTCTGACTCTTTATATATGCCTCGCAGGCCTCGCGCTGGGCATCCAGCGAGTTGAATTCTTGCTCCAGGCCTTCGTCGGTGGATTTACGGGTATAGACGGCGCAGCGCAGCATCATTTGACCCCGAAGAAGCGGGGCCCGGACCAATGGGCGCCGGTAATTAGCTTGGCGATCTCGGACAGCGACTTGTAGGTCGACCCGTTATAACTGAACCCGCCCTCAATCACGTCCACGGTATGGGTGGTACCGTGCCAGTCCCGCATGAGCCGAGTGCCGTTGCCGAGGTGGCGGCGCGCCTTAGGCGCCTCTGCCTTGGTACCGTTGAGCCGCCGTTCCCGGGCGGCCTCGGCGATCTGGCGTAGCTTGCGCTTGGTTGAGGGCTTGAGGCCGCCGTAACGCCGCACCTGGATGTTATAGGCGGCGGCGTATTCGAGCAGGCGCCGGCTGATGCCCTTAGGAGGCGGCCTGTGGTAGGCCGCCTCCCAGTGAGCGATCAGGTCCTGACGCGACGCCGTCGTCAGGGCGTCGAGCGCGGGGTCTTCGGACATGGCCAGGACCCCGGTTAGGCCTGGGCGGCCGTATAGATGGTCACCCCGTCTCCATTCTTAAACCGGGTGATCTCGACCCCTTGCTTGCGAAACCCGGTCAGGGCGGCTCGAACGCTGTGTGACTGCCAGCCGGTTGCGTTCTGCAGGTCGGCGATCGAGGCTCCATTCGGTCGGCGTATCAGGTCCAGGACGCCGGCGAGCTTGCCGCGATTCTTCGGTGCCCGTTTGTTGACCGCCGTCTGCGCACCTGGTCCACGCGCGGGGCGGGGTGACGATCGGTCCGCCGGTGCGGGGGTATCTTCGGATTCGATACCGAGCGCCCGCAGGCCGGCGTTGGTGATTACCAGGGTATAACGGCCGTCATTGTCGGATCGCCAATCCTTCTCGTCCTTCGCGGCCGGGCGTTCTTCGATCAGCTGCTTCCCAAGCAGCCCCTTGATGACCTTCGTTGTGCTGCCGGGGTTGAGCTTCAGTGTGCGGGAAAAGGGCAACAGCAGGCGGCTGTCGCGCTTGGCGGCGGTGTTGAGGATAACAAGTTGGGTATCGGTAAGCTTGGCCATGAAGGGCTCCGTCGGTGTGCGGCGCCACGACCATCGCGGCGCCCCCACCACCCAGAGCCCGGCCAGTTACCTGGTCCGGGGCGGCGGGCCAGGGCGGCCCTTACGTGAGACCCATACACGCTCCGTCTGCAGCGGAAGTCCAGCTGATCAGGGCAACTTTCTGCGCACTTTTCGAACTTTCTGCGCGGACCGGGCGATGACCTCGGCGGCGCGCGCTAGGTGCCCGATATCATCAGCCATACCGGCCAGATTTTGTGCGTAGGTGCGGTATTGCCGTGCGGTAGCGCGCGACGCCTGCCCGGCGGCGGCGGTCGTCGTAGCGTCCTCTAACCGCGCCGTGATTTCGGCAAACAGGCGCCTGATCAGATCGCGTTGGTCGGAATGCAAAACGTCCCTCGTCATGATGGACGAGGGACGCTTGCCTGCGCGGTGAAGTCAAATCCGAATGGACGGGCTAGGCCGCTTTACGACCCCGCCGGGTACGCTTGATCGGTGCCGGTGCTGTAGGCGCATCGGCGGCTTTTTCAGCGAGTTCATCCTCGATCTCGTCGAAGGTCTTTCGCGTTCGGGCATGCATGACGGGCAGCTTAAATTTCGCCACGAGGCGCCGAATGATGGTATCGCAGTAGTGCGGATCCAACTCCAGGCCGTAACCGCGCCGCCCGGTTTTTTCGGCCGCGAGCAGGGTCGTGCCGCTGCCGCAGAAAGGGTCGAGCACGATGCCGCCACGATTGGAACAATCGAGGATAACGCAGGCGTTGGAGAATGATTTTGCGGTGGGCGGGTCCACTTGGGCAGTGCAGAGCCACGGAGCGAAAGCCGCGCTACGTCTGGCCAAAATGAGCCGGTGATGCGCGGCGGAGAAAGGTGCGGGTTAGGGAAACTGGCGGAGGGAGTGCACCTGGGTTCGAACATTCTCGGGTTTCAATCGCGGTCGCCCTGGGGGTCCTAGCTCTTGCGGCCCGGCTTCTTGGCCTTTCGAGCCGCGTATCGGGCATCCCTTCGGGCTTTTTGATCGGCGGCGAGCGACGCATCAAGTTCGTCCTTTCCTGCCAGCACCGCCACGCGCACTACCGCAGCCTCCTGTTCATCCTGCAACGCCGTTTTTTTCCTGGCGGTCTCAATTTCGGCCAATTTGGCATTTTCCGCCTCGGCGAGCTTTTTGGCGGCGGAACGTAATGTCGCCCGGGCAAGGCGCGCGTCGCTGACCAATTTCCGCGCGGCGGCACGCTCACCGACGCCCGGATCCGCCGCCGCTGAGTGAAAATCGCTCAATTGGGCCTTCTTTGCCGCGGCGGCATCGCTCTGGCGCTTTTGGAGATCGGGAGATTTATAGCGGCTCATCTTGCTTCCTGAGGTGACGACTGGCCACGACGCATGTGGGGCCGTTTCGTCCACTTACGATAATGGGCCCATCCGTCGATAGTCTCACAATTGGCAGATGACTTATGGCCCCTGTCGCTATTAATGGGGCCGAGGAGGCACCGTCGCAACGTCGTTCACCGATCCCACAGACCGCGCTCCTCTGAAGTCGCGATCATCCCGGCTCAACTGCCCAGAAATCCGGGGCGTCTAAGGGGCGCTGAGAACTCGCGCCCCTTATTCGTCGATCGAACAGCTTTAGGCGACGCGGCGGCGGCGAATGGCGCCCATGCCGAGAAGGCCTAATCCAAGAAGCGCGAGAGTTGCAGGTTCGGGGACCACGTTGCTACTGCCTGCACTGAAGGCGAACAAGGCAAGCGGCTCAGACCCATCGGTCGTTGTGCCGGTCAGGTTGAAAATGCCGATGGTATCGTCGAAGCCGGTCTGATGCAGAGTGCCAGTTCCAGAAAGGGAGAGGAAGTTGACAGTTTGATTGGCAACTCCGATCGAATCGAGATCGAAGGACAAAGTGTTGCCGCCAGTCGTCACGCTATAAAAGTTTGCGATGGCGCTGAAAGGAGCGAACAGAAAATCGGTCATCGTGCCGACGATGAAGTTGAAGGGGGCAAAAGTTCCGGTTGCTCCAGTCACGATCATGCTGCCGCCCGCGCCGGTTGGCCCAAAATCGAAACCTGTCGCAACGTCTAAATCAGTGGTTGGGAGGCCTGCAAACGTCGGAACGAATGTTCCGCCTAAGGTTATGTTTCCTACTATCGGCATAGCAGAAACTGGCAGGCTGGAAAACGCTATCGCGGCGGCGGCTAGAAGCGCCAGGGCAATGTGTCTCATGAGTTTCTATTCCTAAAAATCGCGACGGGTTAAATTCAACACGATTACCCTACGCAATTTCTACGCCAATGCTCTAAACCTTTGGAATGGCGAGTATCTATAAATGTTCTGACCGGCCATGCCCGATAAGTGTAAGGGAGACCAACGCATTTAATAGCCCCTAGATTCATAGACGCCGTCCAGCGTCCTGATGTAGGTGATAGCCCCGCACGGTGACAGCTGCCGGACTGTGCCGTTAACCCCCCGCTCTAAGTCCGCTCCGCTTATCTTCTCGGCCGGATCAATGCCGGTCGCATATCCCGGAGCAATTCTACGACGACCGGATCGCTCGATATCAGGGAGCGAGGGCTTTCTTAAATGCTGGGCGTGCGAAAAGTCGCTCGGCTAGGCCAGCCAGACCTGGGTGCGCGCTGCGCCATGCCAACTCGGGTAAGACCCGCGCCAGATAACCCAGGGCCGCCCCGCTAGTGACATCGGCAAGCGTGATGCTGTCGCCCGTGCAGAATCTGTGGGCGCCCAAGTCACGCTCCATCGTGGCAAGTGCCGCGTCGATTTTCCGCTGTTGGCGTGCATACCAATCTGCACCCTTGCGCTGGACTTCGGCCAACCGGTTTTCGTGCATGATGGCGACCGTGGCGTCGATAATACCGTCGGCAAGGGCATCCCATCGTTTCACCTCGATCCGATCCTCGAAGTGTTCGGGGATAAGTTTCGGCGCTGGCGCGATACCGTCCAGATATTCGATGATCACGGCGGAATCGTAGAGGGCTCGCCCGTCGTCGCGAATGAAGGTGGGAATTTTCGCGAGTGGGTTGGCGGCTGAAACTTCCGGGGCGGTCGGCCGTGTCACCACGTATTCGTAGGGCAAACCTTTTTCCTCAAGGACAATAATGACCTTGAGGGCATAGGGGCTGGCATTCGCGCCGAGAAGTTTCATGAGGAGTTCCCTGATTTGGAGAGTGCCAGCTGGATCTTTGAGGCAAGTATGAAACAGCCAAGCGGGGTTGTTGTCTAAATAATCTGAAGCGAAGGGCGAAGCAACGAACGTTACAGCGGTCTTCGGCTGCTAGGCTTTGGTGTCAAGAATGAGATTCACCGCTCCGGTGGCAAAATTTCCTGGATGCTCACCTGATCGATCAAGTTCTCGCGCCCGATGTCGCGTAGATGCGCTCGCTTGTGTTCGTTTGCGAGATTGGAGCCAATGCCTTTGGTCATGGCTAGGATCAATGACCGATCGCTTAAATCCAACCAGTATGAGCGGCGCACCAATTTCCCATCGGCGCCACGCGCAAATGGATCATCGGGATTTGATCCGAAATCAGGACGATAAAGATCTTCGGTCATGATGCCCGTTTGTCGTCAGTTCAGGAAAAATATCGATCCATTTAGGACGCCTGCGAAAGCGATCCAGATCGCATACGGAACAAATAGCCATGCGGCGAGTCGATCGCGGGGCCAGGTCACAACAATAAATCCCACGATGATCATCAGCAGAAGTGACAAGATCGCCAGAGCCGCGCCGATAAGGTGCATTCCGAAAAAAACAGGCGACCATAAAAAATTCAGCGCGAGTTGAATCCACCAAAAACGGGTCGAAGTTCGGGTGAAATGTCTCCGATGTCGCTGAGAGACGCGCCATCCTGCCGTCGCGATTATTATATAAAATGTCGTCCAAACCGGCGCGAAAACCCACGCGGGCGGATTGAAAGCCGGTTTAGCGAGCTGCGCGTACCAATCGCCGGGTGCCGTCAGATAGCCGATCAACAGACCGCCACCGACGACAAGAAGCAGAAATAGAATGAGCGAAAGGCGCGGGTGCATGGGGATTCAGTATACCAGCTGATCAGGAGGGTGAGTATCGAGCATTTCGAGGGGGCACGGTCGAATTTGAGTGGGCGGGTTCGCACGCTCGCTCGGCCCGTTGCCTTCGATCCTTTACAGAGCGATACCGCTCTCGGCCGCGCGGCGACACGCGTCACCAACACTCGCGGCTGACGGCCGCGATGTTTCCTTAGGCGCGCCACCCGCTTACGCCCGACGCCTAGTTGGCGATAGGAAAAAGTAGCCGACCAACACGGCTGAACTTAGCAGTCAATCGATCCCTACGAGGAGCCCAATCCACGCCGCCGCCAAGACAACGATGAGGCCGGGAACGACCCTAAACGCGAATGCTTTGCTGCCGCTTGAAATTGCGAGAACGATCTTAGTTACGGAATTGGTGGTGAACCCGACTAAGATTGGTACACTTGCGTTTTGGGGGGCGATATTGCCGGACGCGACCTGAGAAGAAATTGAAACAGCTATCGCGTGAGCGTCCGCGAACCCTGCCATTGCAGCGGCCAAAACCAGACCATTTTCGCCCAGCCAAACACGCAAGGCTGCAGCAGTAAGCAGGACGATTGCCAGGGTTGATGCAAACAAAATGGCTGCCCTGAAACTGAATGGCTCGCCCGGCTCGGCAATTGATGCGGGGGCCGCGCTCGACTGCCGCAGTCCGAAAAGAAGGCCGTAGGCAATCGCTGCCATTCCAGCGAAGATTAACGGCAGCCCGAGAGCTATCAATGTCGCTGGGCTCGTTACCGCTACCACAGTGCCTACTTGGGCGACGGTCGCAATAGTTGACTGATCTGCCCCCTTCAGAGTGGTCCATCTAATATTTTAGATTGGACCCTGAAGGAGAAGACAAATGGGCAAGAGACACGGGCCTGAGGAGATTATCGGTAAGCTGCGCGAGGCCGAGATTATACTGGCGCAAGGCG
>CANIGJ010000020.1 GCA_947467145.1 Rhodospirillaceae bacterium
CACGGCGGATGTCCTTCACCACCTGCTCAGCAGGCCTTTTGGGGATAGAGGATTTGGGTCTCATCTTCGTTCCTTCGTCACTTCGACGAGACCCAAATCCTCCTTAAATCACAACCCCAAATCTGTGCCATCGGTGCTGACGGGGAACAGCTGCCGTCGTAGCATACTTCCTCAAATAATCAGATGAGTCTTGGCCCTAGTGTGCTCGAAAGAAATGACCAATTGTCATTATAGTAGTTAGGGCCCTAACACAGTGATTTTCTAAGTTTTAATTTGAGTATCACACCGGAAACGCACGTTTAGGGATGCGGGCGTGTTCCATTACACCTTGGATAACTGGTGCAGCCATAGAATTTGTTGCCCTTATTGTGACCGCGCCTGGCAGTCCGGATTACCATTGCGCCCCCACACTTTGGGCATCGGTTTGATTGAGGCGGAGTTGCGCTTTGCGTAGGGGGCGCGGCTGTAGAGGTTGAATACGCCGGGCGTTGATGTTGAACCGGTTTAGACACGTCAGGTAGCCTTAGCCCAAGAGCTTCCATGTCGGAGACAGCCTGTTCACGTTGCGCAAGCAGAGACTGCACAAACGGTAGGCTTGCAGATCGCCGAGCCGCGATGGTTGCTGAAAGCTGCTGCAGCTTAGCGGGACCCTTACTCAATTCTGTTTTTAACTCAGCAGCCTCGCGAGCGATCTCCGCTTTGACGGCGGCTGTTGCCGCCTGATCCGCAGGCGAGGCCGCGGCGCTGTATACGAAGCGGCTCTCCATGTGCCGGCGCCAATTAAGCAATGGTTTGGAAGTCACCGGTCCAAAACCTGGCACGCTGAGTACAGCCCCTTCATTTACGTCACCCGCCGTTTCAATGCCGTAAGACATCAGGACAGCTTGCCGTCCGGGACCAATATGTGGAATTTTATAGCTTCTAATTAAAAACCCATCTAGGAACAGCTTAAGCTGAACGGCCTTCCTATTTTTCATGTATTCTTCCAGTCGGCGCGCCTGTTTCTGCGGCAACTGTTCGTAGGCGGTTTTCTTCGCCTGTAATGTACTTTTTAGATCTTGAAATTCAGTCCCGCTGCTCTTCCCTTCCCAGTCCGCTTGCGCCTCATACAATTGCGTCTGGATCCGTTTGTAAGTTTGAATTACTCCCTCGCGGAGTTGAACATCCTTTTCGTCAACGGAAGGCTTCTTGTTCAACACATACAAACCAAAACCAGAAAGTAACAATGCCGGCGGGAAGAAAATTACTGAAAAGATTCCTGTAGCAATTAGCCCCCAACCAAAAATGTATCTTACAGTCGGGTTGTCTCCGTTCTCAGGCGCGACAATTCTAGGGGAAGGCTTTGATCCAGAATATTGAGGAAACGGCATATTCGGCGGCGAACGAACGGCTTCTATAGCGCGCCATATCGAAAGAACATCACCCAACATCTGTGGGAATGAGGCGGTCGGATCAAAGGTCGGTAGAACGGGAATAAATAAAGGAACCGCAAACCGTTTCTCCATTCTGCACCAAGGACAATCCGGAGCCGTCGCGGGATATTGATGTAGATTGGTTTTGGTACAGACACGCAGCCCGTCCTTCAGCTCGTCCAAAAAGCCCATCCACTGTTTGGCAGTGGGACGACTGCCTATGCCACTTGGGCTGAACGCGGATTCGAACGCCTCGGCAATGGCAATGGGAAAATCCCTAAGTGTAGGCACCCCGGGCGGCAATTCCATCCCGACTTTTCTCTTTAGAGAATATGCAAATCGATATTCTGAGATAGCTCTTTCGAGCGGCATTTCACCGCTTACGTATCGTCCGCTGAAAGGATGACGGCCCATAAACAGCAACTGAAAAATAACCACCGCTAGGCCGAATGCGTCGTGATCTGGCGAGCGAACTACTCCGCCTAATGTTTTACCCTGAAGCTCCGGGGGCGTATATTCTGGCACCCCTACCTTGCAAAGGAAATATTTGGCACCGTCAGATACCTGGAAGCTGTCGGCATCAATTAAAATCACTGTGGCATTTGGAGATATCAAGATGCCAGAGTGGTTTATATCTCCAACGACGCAACCGGAGGCGTGTGTCATGCCTATTGCGCGAGCAATGTTCGCTGCGGATAAAACTAAAAAACGGAAATTTGCTTGGGGAAAATTTCTTTTTCGTGCTCCCGGAGAATAAAGCTCATGCAAAGGTTGATGGTTAGAAATTCGCGGCATAGTAAAGCCCGCGAACTTACGGTTTTCGTTAAAAACTATTGAGATGGGAAATGCAATAAGAGGTGATTTGACGGCAAGCTTCTCCGCGACCATCAGGCGAATCTTGTCGTGGCGTGTCTGCGCATCAGGAATAGTATAGAATTTGACGGCTAGATCTGTGCTTCCTTCGATAGCATAGACTTCCCCTTCGCCACCTTTCCCAATACGGTTGGCGACGCGAATTTTTTTCCCATCGGCTCCAAACAGATTCGGCGTCATATCCTGACAGCGACGATCAATGACTTATCGTCGTCCGTTCGTTCGTTAATAGGCGGACTTTCTAGGTATCGATACAAGCTCGCACTGAGCGATGAGATGTGGCCGGTCTGTGCAGCATTTTTTACTGTTGCTGAGAACTTGTCGAAGAAGCTAGCTGAAGCCGTTTGATCTGAAAACTTCAATACCAGTCGTTCAATGCCGTCGCTAAATGCAGCGATCCGATCTACAAAGTGCGGCAACCTTGTTATGCGAAAAAATGGTTGTGGGTCATCTGTTACGAAGAATGTTGTCGATGCATATTCTCCCTGGGCTGGCCAGCTTGGTACTAGCCATTGACCATCGGCGCTACAAACAGCCGCGCCATCCCCGATGTGGAGGATTATTGTTTCGTTCTCCATAGCGATAACACTAACCAATGTTGCCGCAAACTCGCGCGGGGTTGAGCCGCGCGAGGGCGCTACCCACGCGATCTTGTCGCGCGCGAGGTCGATCCACGACCAAAGTTCACTATCTGTAGGTGGCGTGTTCGTTTTCGAAAAATAAAGTCGCGCACTTTCCGATACTGTTCGGCACGTTAAAATTGAGCCTTGCTTGCCATAGCGAGCACTCCCGGCCCCGTCACTAACCACCGCGACGAGTACATCGTTATTTGCGCCAACAGTTATGCACCGACTTGTGTCTTGGCATTTTGTACCGTCGCGAAAATGCGAGGTTCCCCTGCACGACGCTCGTGCCCACGCCCAAATCATAATTAGCCTGCGACGGCCCATCCATTGGGGGCTGCGGGATTTTCAAGAGGTACGGGATCCCCTGGTTGGGATCGCGACACTGCGCCAAGCGAGGAAGATAGCCAGCGAAATAGTTCGCTAAAAGCCAACCCCTTTAATTTTAGGGGTGAGCGCATTGGCTGAAGTTCGGAAAGTTTGCCCATGTCTGCGCCTTCGACGCCAACAGTATAGAACATAAACTCTTTCTTTTCCTCACCAGTCGCTATCAAGGTTTTTGCTGTTCCGATACTATCAGTGGGGCCGCCATCGGTTATCAAAAATACCCAAGGGCGATAATAAGGTACGCCAGCCTTTCGGTAAGAGTTTTTCCGTGCCCGCAGCAATTCGAGACCTGTTTCTATAGCTTGGCCCATTGGGGTCGAGCCACTAGCGGAAAGGCTCGGTGGCGAAAAAATATTGGCGGAGGTGAACTCGGTTTGCACTTCGACTGGGCCAAAGCTTACGATTGAAAGCTCTACCCTTTTGGCTGCCAAAGCGTCAGCGTTCAATTCTGTTTGGAGCGTTATTAAACCAGAATTCAATTCTTCAATCGGCCGCCCTGCCATTGATCCGGAAGTGTCTAACAATAATAAACATGGGCAGCGTTGCTCCGGGTTTTCGATCAAATCACCAACATCGGCGTCAAAGCCTACTTGGGAAAATTCGTCTGACATTTTATATCTCCCCTTGTTTGTTGAATTAGAAACCCCGGCAATTACGCACCCCGGTTTTTTTATTTCGGAGAATTCTGCATTTTTGCAGCCGTAAGAATTGAAGTCATCTCCGTCAGCTTAATTTATCTAATTTTAGACGAGCGACAAGTCAAACTTTCGCGAATTAATTGTACAGAAATTGATCTGCCCCCTTCGGAATGCTCCATCTGACATTTTGGATTGGACGCTGACGGAGAGAAAAAATGGGCAAGAAGCACGGGCCTGAGGAGATTATCGGCAAGCTACGCGAGGCGGAGATTGTCCTTGCGCAGGGCGGCACGGCGAGCGATGCGTGTCGCCGGATCAGGGTTTCCGAGCAAACATATTGTCGATGGCGCAAGGAATTTGGCGGCCTAAAATAGATCAGGCGCGGCGGATAAAGGAACTTGAGAAAGAAAATCAGCGCCTTCGTCGGGCAATATCAGACCTGACGCTGGACAAGTTGATTTTGCAGGAGGCCGCCCGGGGAAACTTCTGAGCCCCGCGCGGGAGTATTTTTTGACTGCAGGGGCCAGGTAGGCAGGCTGGCAGGGTTTCGCAACTCTACATCTTCTTGGAGACGCGTCGCTATCCTTCCCAATACGAATCCAAGCGTTTAATCTGGCCGCCGATGTCAGACGCAATTCGCTGGTATGATGCCAATGCCGAAGAGGTATCGCGTCGCTACGAGTCGGTGGCGGCTGAGGCCGTCCATGGATGGCTTCTCGACCTTCTTCCAAACGCACCCGCGCTGGCGCTTGATGTCGGCGCCGGGACTGGTCGAGACTCTGACTGGCTGGTTTCGCGGGGATTGGAGGTCGTTGCAGTCGAGCCGTCCGGCGCAATGTTTGTCGAGGCGCAACATCGGCATCCGTCGCCATTGATCCAATGGATCTCAGATGCACTGCCGGGCCTGGATAAGGTATTTCGCCTTGGCCTATCGTTCGACCTGGTCCTGCTAAGCGCGGTCTGGATGCACGTTCCGCCTGCTGAGCGGCCCAGGGCCTTCCGAAAGCTGATCACGCTCCTCAAGCCTGGTGGCTGCATAGCAATCACGCTTCGTCACGGACCCGCAGCCCCCGAGCGCGGCATCCACGAGGTCTCGCGGGTCGAGATTGAACATCTTGCCCGAACGCACGGCGCGTTTGTCGAGAGATCTACCGACACCAAGGATCAGCTTGGTCGTGACGCGGTCACTTGGACCCAGCTCGTCGTGCGTCTGTCTGATGACGGCAGCGGCGCACTGCCGTTGCTTCGGCACATCATCCTAAACGACGACAAATCCTCAACTTACAAATTGGCGCTGCTCCGGGCGCTTTGCCGGATAGCGGATGGCGCCGCGGGATATGCGCGCGATACCGATGGTGGCCATGTTGCGGTCCCACTCGGGCTGGTCGGTCTCTACTGGGTGCGCTTGTTCAAGCCACTTCTCGCTGCCGGTCTTCCGCAAAACCCAACCAACCTGGGTGACGAACGGCTCGGCTTCGTCAAAGACGGCTTTCGCAAGTTGAACGGTGTCTCGAATCTGGATTTGCGCATCGGCACGTCCTTCGGTCTGGACCTATCGGCCGCGCTTCATTCTGCTTTACGCAACGCGTGCGCCACGATCACAAAAATGCCGGCGCATTACATAACTTATCCCGGTGGTGGCCCCGTCCTGTCGGTAAAACCCGTCGGGCGCGTGTCACGTCCTGGTATAATCCATTTGAACGAGGCCTATCTCTCTGGCTTCGGCGATCTGCTCGTCCCACTACATCTATGGCGTGCTCTGCAGCGGTTCGGCGTATGGATCGAGCCGGCGCTCATCGCTGAATGGTCGAGGCTGATGACCGGCTATGCCGCGAAGCAAGGACGGAATCTGTCGGATGCAAAGATCGCTGCGGCGATGACGTGGTCGGAGCCGAGCCGTGATGTGCGGATTGCCCGTGAACAGGCCGTCAGGCTCATTGACTCTGGTAGGCTGCATTGCGTTTGGAGCGGTCGCACTTTATCCGCCGACACTTTGGATATGGACCACTGCTTCCCTTGGGCAGCATGGCCCTGCGACGATCTCTGGAATCTCCTGCCGGCGCAACGCAACGTAAATCAGAACCAGAAGCGCGATAAGCTGCCGGGCGTCGAACTCCTGCGATCGGCGCGCAACCGTATCCAGGAATGGTGGGAGCGTGGATATCTGAGGGCCGACAATCAGGTATTGCACGAGCGGTTCATGACCGAAGCGAGGGCGACCCTACCTGTTGTTAAGGACGTCGAGTTCAAGCTCGACGATGTTTTCGCTGCGCTGAACCTCCAACAACTACGATTGAAGTACGACCAACAAGTTCCTGTCTGGGATCCCCGCTTAGTCAAAATTCGTGACATCGACGCCGCCGACATATAACGCGTATCGAAGGCCTAGAATCCTTCCGCGTGGTCGATCACATCCCTGCCTCACCGCGGTGCCAATCAAGCGCCTCGACGCTCGGTCGTGTACTGGCATCATCAGGAACTTTTAAGCCGCGGTTTGGAATGTTCGAATATGGCTCACTTCCATCGAGCCGTTTTGCGACAATGACGGTCCAAGTCTCTGTGTCGACGGCAATGAGGCCAAGGTCGAAAAGCGTATGGATATCTGTTCGAAGTAAAAGGCCGTTTCGAACGTCATTTGTCTCAGCGCCTTTGTATGGATAAATATGTGCGGCATCTAACAATTCAGGAATGGCGCAGCCGGTTATCGCGCACTTGCCGCCATACGCTGCCAATAGTTTATTACGAAAAGCAGTTTGCCCGCGGCGGCGTACAATAGAAGCCAGCACCTTTTCACGCGCGTCTTCAATTCCTGTTGGATTAAACGCGCCGGCGGCATTCGCGAGGGCTTCCGCTTTATCAAAGACAGGCGAAGCGATCTCGATCCGTCGAAGTGGAAAGATCCACACCAACCGAGAATTCCCATTGTCATCTGGTTGAGTTTCCTGAAAGGGCGCTCCGCACAGTTCGACTAAGCCGCTTTAGCGGTATTGAGTGGGTTTGTCCGCTTCAAAAAGATGAAGCGCCACGCCGTTTTTCTCCGACTCAGCCAGGGTTTTATGGCTCCTCGACGTTTCAAGTGGATTTGAGGATCTCCGGCAGCGGAGCGGCTATCAAGTAGATGACGGTTAAGAAGGTGGCGGTTTTCCGGTAGTTCGCCGCCCGGCCCAGTCGATAGCCGCGCCCAACGCCCCATGAGAGCAAGACTCATTTTTGGCGCAACGAAGTAAAATCGATTTCATCGATGTGGTACCATGGTGGTACCACCGCAGCTGTTGCGGCGATATAGCCGCCCCACCGATTCTCTAATATATTGATTTTATTTGAGAATTTGGTGGGCGCACGTGGACTCGAACCACGGACCCGCTGATTAAGAGTCAACGAACTGAATCGCTAATATGAACTTGAAAGAAGCGAGGAGTAGGAAGGCGGCTCGATACCCTTCAATCCATAACGAAAATAATACTTGCGAGCGGCACGCCATGCCCGAACAAAACTGGGCAACCTTGTTTCGTTCATTATTGTTTTTTCTTTATACCAGTCTCCCGAGAAAAGATCGGCCTTCGACGGACGAGTGTAGGTGTGCCCAAGCATATGCAGCACATTCTCACGTTCGCGCAATGCACGTTGAAGTACATTCAAAAGCCATCCATCGAGTTCTCTCAGTTGTTCGAGCGATGAGACGAGCGGATAAAAGGACATGAGCCCTCGCATTTTGGGCAGCCGCCTCTCGATGGTAAGGAAATCATCGATATGCGACTCAAACAATTCGCCGTACACATAACGCCTGATCTCATTTAGACATGTCACAAGATCCCAATCATGAAACGGCACCCCGATTCGACTGACAGAAAATAATTTCAGGCTCCGAGGGCCGCGGAGGAGGTGCGCGTAGATTATGCGACTAAGCCTTCGCTTTATCCTTAGAAGGGTCCGCGTCGAGAGAAGCGTTTGATCATGTCGGAATTTGTGACCTAAATAATCAAAATCTTTTATCGTAGTAATTTTATCGCCTTCGCCCATGTGTACAAAAAATTTGCGGACAGGAATGCCCGTCGCGCCATTGAGGAGCATTATGCCGCGAGACTTATCGCGATTAATGGCTATCCCCGATCGCGCGCAAAACTCATTAATAATATCAGCAACATGAATTGCATCATCATACGAGGAAGCCAACGCAATCACATCGTCTGCGTACCGGACGAACTGACCGTTCGATGCCTCGAGGGCTTTATCTAATTCGTGAGCAGCAACATTTGCTAAGGTCAGGGATAGAGAACATCCCTGTGGTACGCCATGTTCCCGCGTTTGAAATTGGCCCACCAGGTAATCTTTTTTTGATGCATAGCGATGTTTGAGAAATGCGGAAACGACTCGTCGCTCAGCCTCGGTCAGATGGAACGTGTCCTTATCCGAGACCGTGGTCGTAATATAATGGTGATCTATACTGTCAAAATATTTCGCAAAATCATATTGAACCACGTAAACTTTTCGGCGGGAAATAGCCGATCGAATTTGTATTACAGCATCCAAAATGTTTCGGTCAGGTCGGTATGAAAAGCAATTTGCAGAGAGAACGTTAAGGTTTCGGTTGGTAATTCTCTTATGTAGTAGCGTCGCTACTGCTGCATCGGGAATCGTGAAAATCATAATATCCCGAACACCGCCAGAGTCCTTGGGCTTTGCATAATGAGCTGCTGGTTCGGGAGCGTAGTTTCCTGATAAAATTTTTTCCCAGATTACGCGAGCCAAATACTTAGAGTGTGAAAGGCAATAGCGTGGATTAAAATGTTTAGAAATTGACCAGAACTCCGGCTCAACATCTGCTTTTAGAATTGCAATTGTGCCTGTTCTTTTCTCAAAACGTTCGCGATATAGTTTCGCGCGCGACGCATCTGCGTAGCTACGTTGAAGCAGCTTAATGGCCTGCCGACGTATGGCGTCTTCGAGCAGCTCTTTCAAACGTACCCCCAGAAAGCCCTCCCCCCTTACGGGGAGAGGGTCGCCTTTCGCTTCTCATTTCATTTACTGCCCGAAAGCAGCCTAACGTTTGCAAGGAGACAAGCATTGCAATGCTCGTCTGCGATGTAATGTTGGAAGCGCCGACTAGCGCACACGCGCATTTGAAAAATTTAATTGAAATAAGAGACCCATCGCAAGCAGTACGGCGGGCGTACGGTGCCCCGTCTTCGCGCCGCGGACCGCGACGAGTAGATCGGACGTCGGCGGCACGTTCCACGATGCCGGCAAATTGGGCAGCGCCGCGCTGTCGGGGAACCCGATGGCGAGCTTGATTTCGGCAATGCTGGTGACGCGTCTGACCCGGCCGCACATGGGCTAACGATGAACTCGCGAGCCTCGACAGGCAAACCCATATGTTCTTTATTTGTTCTTATGGGTCACAACCCGCCAAATCGTCCGTTTCAGCTCCTCGACTTCCGGCAAGCGGAGCGGTTGGGGTATCGGAAGTTCACCCTGCGCTGCCGAAACTGCGGCCACGCGACCACGCGCCGTCTATCCGAGGTACCCGAGGGGTGGCGCTATAAACTGATGACGGACTATGCGTCACGGTCGCGCTGCACGGTCTGCGGCGTGGTCGACGCCGGTATCGACTTCGACGGCGTACGCCCCGGCGATATGGTCACTCTGCGAGGCTAACGCTTTTATTCGGTGTCTTCGCTTAGCTGTGTGCTAAACTGTGCCCACAGCGGTTGATCCATATTGCAGGCTGGCGCATGGGCGCGAATTGCTAAAAAGGAGTTTATCACATGGTAGTTTTGTGCAGGCGCGCTGACGGTACGCCGTCCCTTTTGGGGCCGCCGTACACTGCGGAGGAGGAGTACGCCTTCTATAAGGCCACCGGCTCTATTGTTGCGGTTCTTCACGCAGCGCCTCCCCCGACAACAGCCCCATCGCCACCGGCAAAGAAATCTTCCCTTCCCGAAGAGCCTTCCTAAGCCGCTCAGGCCATCCCGTACCCTGCGCGATAATCGCGCGGGCGTTTTCGATACTCTGTCGCGCCGGCCCCATTTCGCGGAATAGTCCTTATCCCGCGAGATGCGGGCTGCGGCGTTCTTCGGGATGATTAAGTGCCGCGCTGGACTGTTAGCATGCCACCACCCTTGCGACCCCACGATACCCCCGTAACAAAGGCCTATTGACGGAGCATTTTCTATTATCTATTGTTTAGACAATGGAGTTTGTAAAAATGATTACCCGCAGTTTCCCAGAAGCCCGCGAATTCCTAACAAATGAAGTCCTTGGCCTGGGCTACCCGGTAAAGCACTTAATCGAGCAAGCGCGCAGTAAGGGTCATATAACCCGCGGAAAACAAGGTCGCGGTGGTGGCGTCGTTACATCGCGTGACATGGCCATGCTCTTGGCGGGCGCACTAGTCGGTGACACTCCGCAAGTGGCGTCTGATGCGATGGGGTACCTTTCGACGCTTATCCCTAATACCCTAGCAATGGGAACCGAGGAGATAACCGACGCTGGTTTTAAGAATGACCAGTGGAACCGCCCATTCATCGAGGTCATCGCCAACATCATCGACGGTTTCAGAGAAAATTATCATGCGGATTTTGCTCTGCTATCGGTATCTGTTGAACGCGAGCCAATAATCTACGGCAAGATTACGTGGAACCTACTCCCATTTGAGCGAGATGGTTTCCTATGCTTTGAACCTCCAGGAAGTAAGTATTTTCGCCCCGATATGAACACCAAGAGACGCATCACCGCATCCTTCGATGCAGTTCTGCTTCGCTCAGTTGCCGATTGGCTTGAGGGCCGCGAGGGACACTGATGACTAAGCTCGCATCATCGATAAAAGTTGTTCCTCTGGGTTTGAACCGCGAACAGTCTGCATTCCACATCGGGGTAGGAACGACATTATTCGACGAAATGGTTGCCGACGGGCGTATGCCCCGACCGAGGGTCGTCAACTCACGTCGAGTGTGGAGCCGACCGGAATTAGAATTGGCATTTGAAGAGCTACCTGTCGATGGTGAACCCGCTGCATTTAATCCTTGGGATAAGATTTGATGGCGAAGAAGCCCAAATACGTCCGAGAATACAAAGACAGAAATGGCCTAACTCGGCTCGAATTTCGTCGCAAAGGCGCAAAGGGGTGGCCGCTCCGGCAGCCGCTGCGGTCACCGGAGTTTTGGGAAGACTACAACGCCGCCAGCAAAGGCGAGACACCGCCAGGGTATGTATTGAAGTACGGCCCCAAGCCCGAGCTTCGACGAGACGCAAAAGCCAATTCTCTTAAATGGCTCATCCAAGAATATAAGTCATCGGCTGCTTTCCGTGGGCTCGCGCCTAGCACTCGCAAAGTACGCGCGGGTATCCTTGACGAACTCTCCGCTAAATATGGCGACTACCCATACGCGGATCTCAATCATCGTGCCGTCCTAAAAATCCGCGACCAAAAGGCGAACGCGCCAGAGGCGGCCAATGCCGTGATTAAGGCGATCCGCCAAATCTACAAGTTTGCGTTAGAGTACCGATACGAGCGCATCAAAGCCGATCCAACGCGCGATGTAGATTATCTGCGCAGTAAAAACCCCGATGGCTTTCACGCATGGACAGAGGATGAAGTCCGCCAGTACGAACGCGTTCATCCCGTAGGCACCAAGGCGCGTCTCGCATTCGCACTAATGATGTATGCAGGCTGCGCCAGGAGATCCGATGCCATCGCCCTGGGGAGACAACATCTAACCAAGGACGGCAGGCTCCAATATCGGCAGCACAAGGGGCGCACCAAGAAACCCGTTCACATCGACTTGAAAGTGGTTTCAGAGCTGAAGGAGATCGTTGATGCCACGCCGACCGGTGATTTGACTTTCCTGGTTACCGCGTTCGGTAGGCCATTCACGTCCAACGGTTTTGGCAATTGGTTCAAGAAACGCTGCAAGGAGGCGGGCTTGCCCCACTGCTCAGCTCACGGCCTGCGCAAAGCTGCTGCTGCGCGTCTTGCAGAACTGGGGTGCTCTGATCTTGAAATAATGGCTAGCGGCGGCTGGCAAACTCTCAAGGAAGTCCAGAGGTACACCAAAGGGGCCCGAAAGCGCGTCCTGTCGGACAACGCTATGGACAGGGTTCAAGCGGACATAGACGGAACAAAAGTGTCTAACTTTTCTCGTGATGCCAGCTAGGTTAGACAGCAAGGAGAAAAAAGATGAATGATTTCAAGAGAAGCAGAGAAAGGTGGTGCCCGGGGACGGAGTTGAACCGCCGACACTGCGATTTTCAGTCGCATGCTCTACCAACTGAGCTACCCGGGCTTATATCTCGGCGAACGCGAGACAGGGGCTTATAGGGAATTTGCTCTGCCCTGTCCAGCGACCCTCTAAGGGACGTTTTTACGGCCGTTTCCGACGAAACTCAGGCCGGCCGGCGGGGATAGCGGGTCTCGACATACTTATCGACGATTCCCTTGAACTCGTCGGCCAGATGGGGCCCACGGAGCGTCATCTCTTTCTTGCCGTCGATAAAGACCGGCGCGGTCGGCTGCTCGCCGGTGCCGGGCAGGCTGATGCCGATATTGGCGTGCTTGCTTTCGCCCGGGCCGTTGACGATGCAGCCCATCACGGCGACGTTCATATCCTCGACGCCGATATAGTCCTTACCCCATTGCGGCATCTTGTCGCGCACATAGGTCTGGATGTCGCGCGCCAGTTCCTGGAACACCGTGCTGGTCGTGCGCCCGCAGCCCGGACAGGCCGCGATCTGCGGCAGGAACGAACGCAAGCCCATCGATTGCAGGATTTCCTGGCCGACGATGACTTCGCGCGTGCGATCGCCACCCGGTTCCGGCGTCAGCGAAATACGGATCGTATCGCCGATCCCTTCTTGCAGCAGAATGCCCAGCGCCGCGCTTGAGGCGACGATGCCTTTCGATCCCATGCCGGCTTCGGTGAGGCCCAGATGCAGCGCGTAATCGCAGCGTTCGGCAAGCGTGCGGTAGACCGCGACCAAATCCTGCACCGAGCTGACCTTGCACGACAGGATGATCTTGTCCTGACCGAGGCCGATTTTGCGCGCGGCCTCGGCACTTTCCAGCGCCGACGTCACCAGCGCTTCGTGCATCACAAAACGCGCATCGAGCGGACGCTCGCGTTTGGCGTTGACGTCCATCAGGCGGGCCATGACCGATTGATCGAGGCTGCCCCAGTTCACGCCGATGCGGACGGGCTTGGCATATTTGATGGCCGTTTCGACCATCGTTTCGAATTGCGTGTCGCGCTTTTCCTTGAAGCCGACATTGCCCGGATTGATGCGGTACTTATCCAGCATCATCGCGCAGGACGGATATTTGGTCAGCAGCAGATGGCCGTTGTAGTGGAAGTCCCCCACCAGCGGCACATGGCAATTGAGCTTGTCGAGGCGTTCCTTGACCTCGGGGATCGCCTGGGCGGCCTCCTCGGTATTGACCGTGATGCGCACGACCTCCGATCCGGCCTGTGCGAGTGCCGCCACCTGTTCGGCGGTGCTTTTGGCGTTCGCCGTATCGGTATTGGTCATCGATTGCACGACGATGGGGGCGCCGCCGCCCATCATGACGCCGCCGACATTCACGCCCACGCTCCGACGGCGTACAGGCAAGATGTCCGAGGAAAGAGAGGTTTGCTGATCCATGGCGCCTATATAGCAAGCTTGGCCGCCCAAGACCATTACCAGGGCGTAGGCCGATGTACGGAAATTTAAAGTGTCACGGAGCCTGAAACGCCTCTAACCCGGGCATTTCGGGGTCAATTGGACTTCGCCGACGCCATAAATCGCATCCTTGCCCGCTTGGCCCAGGTCCTTGGCCAGTTTGGCCATGCCGGCCTGGACGACCGCCGGGCTGCCGCCCCGGCCATTGGCAATTTCCAGGGCCAGAAACGCCGTGATGAACGGGGCCGCGAACGAGGTGCCCGATTGGCGCTTGCTGCCGCCACCCGGCGCCGCGGTCAGCATGTTCACCCCCGGCGCCGCGAAGTCGATATAAGAACCCTTGTTGGCGTGCTCATAGACGCCTTCATAGGTATCGATGGCGGTGACCGCGAAAACGGCTTCGATGGCCGCCGGATAGGCCGGCTTGTCGGCACGGCCCCAATTGCCCGCCGCGGCCACGACGAGGACGCTGCGTTCGGTCGCCGCCGCGATGCCCTTTTCCAGCGCCGCATTGTTGCTGCCGGCGATCGACATATTGATCACCGAGACCTTTTCGCGCACCAGCCAATCGAGTCCGCGTAGCAACGAAACGACGTTGCCCGAGTTGGCGCCGGTCGAGCTTTTTTCGAACATGTTGGCGGCCTTGAGCGTGGCACCCGGCAGCAATCCGCCGAGTCCCGATTCGGCAGGCTTGCCCACCAGCAGCCCCGCGACCGCCGTACCGTGCTCGCTGTCGCCCATCGAGGCGCTGTCGCTATGGAACGAGCGGAACTCGATATCTTGACCCTTGAGGACGGGATGGCTGGTATCGACGCCACTGTCGATCATGCCGATCTTGATGCCTTTGCCGCATGTCGCCGGCAGATCGCGCCAGCCGATGGCGGCCTGGGCGAGGCTCATGATCTTGCCGCCGGGCTTCTTCAACTGATCGGCGGCCGATCCGGTCGATTGGGCGGGGCGGCGCGGATCCTGCGACGCGTCGTAACGGTGGTTGTAGTCGATGATCACGCCCGGCATTTCGTTGCCCAGCAGCGCGCGCGCCTGCACTAAGGCCATGCCAGGCGGAATGCGCAACCGCGCGACGGCGAAGCCCAATCCCTGGAACGTGAAACGTTAGATCAGGGTGAAATTGAGCCGGCGAATGGTATCGGTGAAGGTGGCAGGCGGCGGATTGATGACCAGTAGTTCGTTGGCCTGCAGCTCCTTGTCCGGATCGAAATTCGAGCGAAAGCTGATCGTGCTTTCATCCGTTCCGCCCTTTTTCTCGGCACTCAGCCCCGACTCGTCGGCGGCGACGGGCGGGCCATCCTTCTTCGGACCGAAAACAAGATAAGCCCAAGTGCCGGCGGCAACGACGGCAATGACGACAAGTGTGGCGATAGCGCGGAGCATAGTGGCCCCCTTTTATACCGGCGCGCGAGAAGACGCGACCAGTTTCCCTCACGAAAAATTTATCCGCCCGCCGCCATCTACTCAACCCGCACGCGACCTGGGGAAAACCGCAGGCAAGCCTTGAAACCCAGGCTCTTGGCCGTCATCGTCGCGCAACAATGCACGAAAACATGACATCGACGGCCGAAATCTCGTCGGGAAAGGACGTCGCCTACGAGAACTTCCCCGTGGGCTCCTGGCTGCTGCCCGCGCATCTGCGCCCCCCAATCGCCACCTTCTACGACTTTGCCCGCGTCACCGACGATATCGCCGATTCGCCGATTCTGCCGGCCGCGGAGAAGATCGAGCGGCTCAACGGATACGAACGTGCGTTATTGGGCGGCGAACAGCACGACGCCGCCTACGCCAAGGCGCATGCGATGCGGCGCAGCCTCGCCGAAACGCAGACTTCGGCCCGCCATTGCGTCGACCTCCTGGCCGCCTTCAAGCAGGACGCAACCAAGCTGCGCTACAAGAACTGGGGCGAGTTGATCGGCTATTGCCAATTGTCGGCTGCTCCCGTGGGTCGCTATCTCATCGATCTGCACGGCGGCTCGGAGGATAATTATATGTCCTCCGACGCGCTGTGCGTCGCATTGCAGATCCTCAATCACCTGCAGGATGTCCGGGCCGACTATCTCGATCTCGACCGGGTCTATCTGCCGACGGGCTGGTTCGCCGAAGAAGGATCCAACGTGACCGAGCTGCGCGCCCGTCAATCGTCGCCCGCCGTGCGGCGCATTCTGGACCGCGCGCTAGACGGCGTGGACGATCTGCTGCAGACCGCCAGCGCCGTCGGCACCGCAATCGTCAATACGCGCCTCGCTATGGAAGCCGAGGTCATCTACGCGATCGCGCGCAAACTGGCGGTCAAGCTGCGGCGCAACGATCCCTTGGGGCCGCGCGTCGTCCTCAGCAAGGGACAATACATCTATTGCGGCGTCGCAGGCGTCGCACGCGCCATCCTGCATCGCTGACCTCGCGGGTTTGCCGATCATGAGCGCCCCCTTTGAACTTGCGCTTGGCGCGTTGACGGCTCTGAGCGCCCTCATCTGGCTGAATTTGATCTTCGGGCGCGGCGGCTTCTGGCGCGACGGCCCCTATATCTCCGCGCATCTTCCCGCGCCGCACGATTGGCCGCGCGTTGTGGCCGTTATTCCGGCACGCAACGAAGCCGAAACGATCGCCGATACAATCGCATCCTGGTCGGCGCAGGATTATCCCGGCGCGTTCTCCATCATTCTCGTCGACGATCAAAGCGACGACGACACGCAGACGCGCGCACGCGACGGCACGACAGCGGCGCGCCATTTAAGCATCGTTTCGGGGCAACCCTTGCCAACAGGCTGGTCGGGAAAGATGTGGGCGGTCGCGCAAGGCATCGCCGCAGCCGAACGCGCAGCACCCGACGCCAAATATATTCTGCTGACTGACGCCGATATCGTGCATGCACCGACGGTGCTGCGTCATCTCGTCGCCAAGGCCGAACAGGGCAATCTGGCGCTCGTCTCGCACATGGTCATGCTGCGTTGCGTCAGTTTCTGGGAACACCTGCTGATCCCCGCCTTCATTTTCTTTTTCAAGAAGCTGTATCCCTTCGCCTGGATCAACAATCCCAAGAAAGCGATGGCCGGTGCCGCCGGTGGCTTGATGCTCGTACGCCGCGACGCCTTGACGCGCGCCGGTGGCATCGAACGCATCAAACACGAGATCATCGATGATTGCGCGTTGGCGCGCGCGCTCAAACCCGAAGGCCCGATCTGGCTCGGTGTCACGAAAGCATCACACAGTCTGCGCCGCTACAATCAGCTCGCCGATATCTGGAACATGGTGACGCGAACCGCCTTCGTACAATTGAAACATTCGCTCTGGCTGCTGGCCGGCACGGTTCTCGGCATGGCGATCATCTATCTGGTGCCGCCGGTCATGATCGTTGTCGCGCTTTTTGCGGATTCCCTGCATATCGCTTTGAGTGCATTCGTCGTATGGTTGGCGATGATGGCGAGTTACGTTCCGACATTACGATTATATGATCGGCCGCTCTGGTGGGCGCTTTTCCTTCCCGTGGCCGGACTGCTCTATACTTGCATGACGGTCGCATCCGCCTATCGCACGCTCGTCGGTACGGGGCCACGTTGGAAAGACCGCGACTACGGCGCCCAAGACACAAACACGAATAATAAAGACCAAGATACAGGAACGGCCCAGCGTGGATGACATAACGCAACAGACCGATATCGATCCGTTTGCCGAGGTCACCAGCATCGTCAAACGCTCGGGCACGTCGTTTTATTGGGCGATGCGGCTGCTGCCGAAATATAAACGCGACGCCATGTTCGCGGTTTATGCCTTCTGCCGCGAGGTCGACGACGTCGCCGACGAGCCGGGCACCCCGGCCGAAAAGATGCGCGGGCTTGATGCCTGGCAGGCCGAGATCGATCGCCTGTTCGAAAACGCCGCATACGCGACACGTCCGGTGACCCGCGCGCTGGCGGCCTCGATCCGGACCTTCGATTTCCAGAAAGAGGATTTCGACGCCGTCATCGCGGGCATGCGTATGGACGCCGTCGAACGGCTGCGCATCGTCGACACCGACGAGCTTGCCTTATATTGCGATCGTGTCGCCTGCGCGGTCGGGCGGCTGTCCTGCGCCGTCTTCGGCATCCCCGTCGATCAGGGCCGCACGCTGTCCAAAAACCTGGGCGACGCGTTGCAGCTCACCAATATCCTGCGCGACGTGCACGAAGACGCCTTGCGCGATCATGTCTATCTGCCGGGTGACCTGCTGGCCCGCCACGGCTGCGATGCGACCGACGCCCGCGCATTGTTGACCCAACCGGGGGTGGTGACCGCCTGCCAAGAGCTCGCCGGGGTCGCCGAAGCCCGATTCGCCGCCGCCGAGGCCATTATGCGGGGGTGCGACCGCCGGGCCGTCCGGCCCGCCGCCATCATGAAAACGGTTTACCACGACATTCTGGTAAATCTGCACCGGCGCGGCTGGGAGCGGCTCTCAGAGCCACTTCCACGCTCTAAATTCCGCAAATACAGCCTCGTCGCCCGCTCCCTGCTCTTCGCCTAAAGCGCGGATTCGCTTGACAAAATGGCCCTCCGGCCATGAAAAGACCGCGCCATGACAGATCCAGCCGTCCAGACATCCGCTCCCAGCGATGCGGAGTTCTCGCGCATTCTCGATGAAACCATCGAGCGGGCCGGGGCGGAGCTTCATGCCGGCCAGGCCGGCGACGGCCATTGGTCCTATGAACTCGAGGCCGACGCCACGATCCCGGCCGAATACGTCATCCTGAACCATTTCCTGGACGAGATCGACGATAGGACCGAGCAGAAGCTCGCGCGCTACTTGCGCCGCATCCAGCAGGCGGACGGCGGCTGGCCCCTCTTTCCGGCCGGCGAAGCCAATATCAGCGCCTCGGTCAAAGCCTACCTGGCGCTCAAGATGGTCGGCGACGATATCGACGCGCCCCATATGCTGCGCGCGCGGGCCAAGATCCTGGCACTCGGCGGCCTGCCCGCCTGCAACGTCTTTACCCGCATCTGCCTCGCCTTCTTCGATCTGATCCCCTGGGCGGCACTGCCCGTCATGCGCGTCGAGATCATGTTCGCGCCCCAGTGGTTCCCAATCCACATCGACAAGGTGTCGTACTGGTCGCGCACCGTGATGGTGCCGCTGCTGGTCCTGGTGGCCAAACGCGCCCGCGCCAAGAACCCGCGCAATATCCGGCTCGACGAATTGATGCCGAGCGATCCGTTCGATCGCCAATTCAAGCTGCACAACCCGACCGGCCATTGGCTGGGCACCGCGTTGATCGCCGGCGACAAGATCGCCCGTCCGCTGGAACGCCTGATCCCCAATTTCGTGACCGACAAGGCGATCGCGCGTGCGATGGCGTTCGTCGATGAGCGCTTGAACGGTGAAGACGGCCTCGGCGGCATCTTCCCGGCGATGGCCAACGCGCTGATGGCCTATCGCATCCTGGGGCTGGCGAAAGACGACCCCAAGGTGCTGATCGCCCGCAAGGCCATCGACAAGCTCCTCATCTTCAAAGACGACGAAGCCTATTGCCAGCCGTGCCTGTCGCCGGTCTGGGATACCGGCCTCGCCTCGCTCGCGGTTTTGGAAAGTGCGCGCGGCAATGTGCCCGACTCGGTCGAAAAGGCCTGCGATTGGCTGGTCGATCGTCAGGTCACCGACGTCGCCGGCGATTGGCGGTCGCGCCGCTCCGACGTGGCGCCCGGCGGCTGGGCCTTCCAGTACCGCAACGATTATTACCCCGACGTGGACGACACCGCCGTCGTCGTCATGGCGCTGCACCGCGCCGGCGAGAAGCGCTACCAGAAGTCGATCGCATGCGCGACCGATTGGATCCTCGGCATGCAATCGGCCAATGGTGGCTGGGGCGCCTTCGATGCCGAGAACGAACATTACGCCCTCAACAACATCCCGTTCGCCGATCATGGCGCGTTGCTCGATCCGCCGACCTCCGACGTGACCGCGCGCTGCCTCGGCATGCTCGTGCAGCTCGGCTACGACCGCTCGCACCCTGCCGTGCGGCGCGCCATCGACTTCCTGAAGCGCGAGCAGGAAAAGGACGGCTCATGGTTCGGCCGCTGGGGCACGAATTACGTCTACGGCACCTGGTCGGTGTTGAGCGCCTTGAACGCCGCTGGTGAGAACCTCGAACAACCTTATATCCAGCGCGCCGCCGCCTGGCTCGAATCGCGCCAGCAGGCCGACGGCGGCTGGGGCGAATCCTGTGCTAGTTATTGGGAAGAGACGCGCAACGCACAAAGCCCTGCGCTCTCGTCGCAGACGAGTTGGGCCGTGCTGGCCCTGATGGCCGCCGGACGCACCGATTCGGACGCCGTGCGTCGCGGCATCTCATACCTTCTTCAGGCCAAGAAGGACCCGAACGGCTGGCAGGAAAACCTCTACAACGCCGTCGGCTTCGCGCGCGTGTTCTATCTCAAGTATCACGGCTACGCGAAGTACTTCCCCCTGCTCGCCTTAGCGCGCTATCGCAACCTGACGCTCAGCAATTCCAAGCGGGCGGCGTACGGACTCTAGAGCATGCTCGGCTTCGTCACCGGCTTGGCGAGCGAGGCGGAGTGCCTTACCGCCCTGGTTGGCCATGCCAACGTCCAAATCGCCGGCATCGGCTACGGCAATGCCGAACGCTGCGCGCGCGCGCTGATCGCGATCGGCCGCAGCCCGCTCGTCAGCTTCGGGTTGGCGGGCGGCTTATCCGCCGATCTCAAGCCCGGCGCGATCGTCATCGCCGATACGGTCATCACGCCTGACGGCTATGCCTATCCGACCGATGCAAGCCTGACCGCACGCTTGCTGGCCGCGCTGCCGAACGCGGTGCGCCGGCCGATCGCCGGCAGCGACACGATCCTCGCCACCGTCGACGACAAAGCCCTGTTGCTTCAGCGTACGAAGGCGTCGGCGGTCGATATGGAATCGCATCAGGTCGCGCGCGTCGCGCACAAAGCGGGCATTGGCTTCATCGCCATCCGCGCGATCGCCGATCCGTTCGATGCGGCACTACCCCGCATCGCGCTCAGCGCGGTCGGCAGCGATGGGAAACCCGATATCGCACTCGTGCTGGCCGGGCTCGCACGTAGTCCGTGGGAGCTTCCCGGCTTGATCAGGCTAGGCGGGTATTCGCGAAAAGCACACGAAGCCTTAGGCCGCGTCGCTCCGGTTGTCGTTGGTGGCGGCGACCGTCTCTGAGGCCTTCTTCACGACGTCCTCAAAGATGTACTGGGCCGGGCGCTGCTTATCGAGCGCGATTTCCGGAACCATCGGGCCTTCGGTCTGCGGGCCTTTCAGCCACACCTTCAACGCCTTCAGCGGGCTGTTGAACGTATCGGTCACGGCCGTCGGCTCGTAGCCGCAATGGACCATGCAATCGGCGCATTTTTCGTAGGCGCCGGTGCCGTACTGATCCCACTCGACCGTCTCCATCAGCTCCTTGAAGGTCTGCGCATAACCTTCGCTCAGCAGGTAGCACGGCTTCTGCCAGCCGAAGACGTTGCGCGTCGGGTTGCCCCACGGCGTGCATTTGTAGTCCTGATTGCCGGCAAGGTAATCCAGGAACAGGGTCGACTGGCTGAAACGCCATTTCTTCCCGGCGGCCTTGCCGCGGCGGAAGATGTCGCGGAACAGATTCTTGGTGCGCTCACGCGTCAGGAAGTGCTGCTGATCTTCAGCGCGCTCATAGGCGTAGCCCGGCGAGACCGTGATGCCTTCGACCTGCAGGTCGTTGTTGCAGAAATCGAAATACTCGATCGCCTCGTCCGCCGACATGTTGTTGAAGACGGTGCAATTCACGTTGACGCGGAAACCCGCCTTCTTGGCGGCGCGGATCGCTTTGACGGCGCGATCAAACGTGCCCTTCTGATTGACCGCAATGTCATGCGCCTCGCCCAAGCCATCCAGATGGACGGAGAAGGTCAAGTAAACGGATGGCTTGAATTTCGGCAGGCTCTTTTCGAGCAGCAGCGCATTGGTGCACAGATAGACGAACTTCTTGCGCGCCACGATACCTTCGACGATCTCGACGATGTCTTTGTGGATCAGCGGCTCGCCGCCCGGGATCGATACGACGGGTGCGCCGCACTGATCGACCGCGTCGAGGCATTCCTCCACGCTCAGGCGCTTATTGAGGATGTTGTCGGCGTAGTCGATCTTGCCGCAACCCGGGCACGCCAGGTTGCAACGAAACAACGGCTCCAGCATCAGCACGAGCGGATAGCGTTCAACGCCCTTGAGGCGTTGTTTCACGAGATAGGATCCAACTCGGATCTGCTGCATCAAAGGGACGGCCAACTCTTCAGCTCCTTCTCGCGAGCGCACGCGGGCTCGATCTGGCTGCCAGCAACTCCGGCGGCAATTTAAACTGCACGTTTTCCTGTACGCCGACGACTTTTTCGACGTTCACCGTGCGATAGGCTTTCAGCTTCTCGATCAGCTCGATGACCAATTCCTCGGGCGCCGAGGCGCCGGCGGTCACACCTATGGTCTCCGCGCCCTCAAGCCAGGCCGGATCGAGCTCGCGCGCATCGTTGATCAGATAAGAACGAACGCCCATCTCGGTGCCGATCTCGCGCAATCGATTCGAATTCGAACTGTTCTGCGCGCCGACCACGAGGAGCAGATCGACCTTCTCGACGATCTGACGCACCGCCTGCTGACGGTTCTGCGTCGCATAGCAGATGTCGCGCACGTCGGGTCCGCTGATCTTCGGGAACTTCGCCTGCAGCGCTTTGATGATTTCGCGCGTGTCATCGACGCTCAACGTCGTTTGGGTCACGTAGGCGACGTTGTCCGGATCGCTCACGTTGAGCTGTTCGACGTCGGCCGTTTTGGTGACGAGATGAACGCCGCCCGGGATACGGCCCATGGTGCCTTCGACCTCGGGATGGCCGGCATGCCCGATCAGGACAACATCACGTCCCTTCGAGGCGTGGTTCTGGCCTTCCTTGTGGACTTTCGACACCAGCGGGCAGGTCGCATCGATGATCGGCAGGCTGCGCTGCTTGGCGTCGTTCTCGACCGCCTCGGAAATGCCGTGCGCGCTGAAAATGGTGACGCCGCCGTCGGGGATATCATCGACCTCTTCGACGAAGATCGCGCCCTTCTTCTTGAGCGTCTCGACAACACGTTTGTTGTGGACGATCTCATGGCGCACATAGACAGGCGCCCCGAAAATCGACAGGGCCTGCTCAACGATCTCAATGGCGCGCTCGACACCGGCGCAAAACCCGCGCGGCTGCGCCAACAGGACCCGAATCGGTCTAAGCTCTTGCATTGCGGAGGAAAATGGGATGGAAACGCTTCGCTGTCAAATGCTTAAAAACCCTTATCTCATTAGAAACCCTTGAATTTCTAAGGATGTTGCAGTGCGGACACTGGTAACCGGAGCCACCGGATTTGTAGGCGCCGCAGTCGCCCGGCGGCTCCTGGCGGCCGGTCACGAGGTCCGCGTCCTCGTCCGCCCGACCAGCGTCCTGACCAATATCGCAGACCTGCCCCTCGAAAAGCGCATAGGCGACCTGCGCGATCCGGCCTCGCTCCGAGCCGCCATGGAGGGAATCGACGCGCTATTCCATGTCGCGGCCGACTACCGCATTTGGACGCCCAAGCCCCAGGAATTGCTGGACAGCAACGTCATCGGGACCGGCAACATCATGGACGCCGCCCTGGCGGCCGGGGTCGGGCGAATCGTCTATTGCTCCTCCGTCGCGGCCATCGTCCCCAAGCCCGATGGCGGCATTGCCGACGAATCGGTCATGGGGACCGAGGACCAGATGATCGGCCTCTACAAACGGTCCAAATTCCTGGCCGAGGCCGAGGTGTTCCGCCGCGTCGCCGAGAAGGGCCTGCCGGCCGTGATCGTCAATCCGTCCGCCCCCATGGGCCCGCGCGACGTGAAGCCGACGCCTACGGGCCGCATCATCGTCGATGCCGCGCGCGGCAAGATTCCCGTCTATGTCGATACCGGGCTCAATGTCGTGCATGTCGATGACGTCGCCGAGGGGCACCTGCTGGCCTTCGAGAAGGGCAAGATCGGGGAACGCTATATCCTGGGCGGCGAGAACGTCACCTTGAAGGAATTGCTGACGATCGTCGCACAGTTCGTCGGGCGCAAACCGCCCCGGATCCAGCTTCCGCACGCCGTTACCGTCCCCATCGGCTATATCGCGGAAACTTGGTGCCGCGTGTTCGGCGGCGAGCCCATCGCGACGGGCGACGCCGCACGCATGGCCAAGAAAAAAATGTTCTATTCGTCCGACAAGGCGAAACGCGATCTCGGCTACGCGCCCAGACCGGCGCGCGAAGCGATCGCCGACTCGCTCTCTTGGTTCAGACAAAACGGATATATCTGATGCGCGCCATTATGCTCGCGGCCGGTGTCGGCCAACGTTTGTTCGGCGGCGATCCGAACGCCAAACCCAAGAGCCTGCTGGAGTTTGGCGGCAAGACCTTGATCGAGCGCCATCTCGCCGCGATCAAAAGCACCGGCATCAGCGATCTCACCCTCGTCGTCGGCTATCGCGCCGATGAACTGCGCGCCGCCATCAAAGCCCTCGATACCGACGGTTTCGTCAGCTTCGTCGAAAACCCGGATTACCGCGAAGGCAGCTCGGTTTCACTGTGGTGCGCGCGCAACGTGCTGCGCGGCGGCAGCGATGTCGTCTTCATGGATGCCGACGTGCTCTATCACGAAGATGTGCTGGGCCGCCTGGTGCGCTCCGACGTCGCCAATTGCCTGTCTTACGACGAAGACATCGAACCCGGTGATGAGCCGGTGAAAATCTGTCTGAAAAACGGCGTGCCCGCCGAATTCGGCAAGGTCGTCAGCGATACCTTCGACGGTTTCGGCGAATGGGTCGGCTTTTTGAAACTGACCCCGGCCATGGCCGGACAACTCGCCGACCGTCTCGATCATTTCATGCAGAACGGCGGGCGTAATCGGCCGATGGAAGATGCCGTGCGCGAATTGGTGCGCGAATTGCCCGCGGGCACATTCGGCATCGCTGATGTGTCGGATCTGCCGTGGACGGAGATCGATTTTCCCGAAGACGTGGTGAAGGCGCGCGACCACGTCCTGCCCGCGATCGCCAAAGTAAAAAGCCGGTCCTAAGACCGGCTTTCACTCGTCACACTCTGTAGACGTATTCCTTGCCGGCTTGGCGCTCGATGTCGGGCGGGAAGCTCTGGCGTTTGTCGGCGTAATAGCGCTCGAGAAAGTCGCCTTCCGACAGCTTGTTGTACGTCGCGAAATAGATGCGGCGGATCGTATCGCTCATGTTCGGTTCCGAACGGTGCGGCACATAGGCATCGAAATACAGGATGTCGCCCGGCTTCGTCGGCAGCAGCTTGAAATCCATCTTCTGGGTCTGCTCGATGGTCAGCGGCTCCCACTCGTTGCCGACAAGCTTCGGCTGCTCGGGACGCTTGGCAACTTCAAGGCAGCCGTTCGAGGTATTGGCCTCGTCGATGGTCACCATCGCGTTGATGTAATAACGCGCATAGGTTTCCCAACCGGCCTGGGCATCTTGATGCGGCTTGAAGCCTTCGCCGCCCGGCATCTTGTAATTGACCTTGTCCTTGAACAGTACCGCCTCTTCGCCGAGCAGCTGGCCGATGCTCGCGCGTAACGATTCCGCGAGCTCCTTCATGCCCGGATGGAACGGGGTCATATTCTCAATGCGGCTGATGAGCTGCTTGCCGTCGCCCTTCAGGCTTTCCTCATGGTAGACCCAATGCGCGCCGACCTGCTCAGGACGGGTCGCAAGGTCGCTGGACCATGTGTCGAGCAGCTTGGCTTCGGACGGCGAAAAGGCCCCCGGAACAAATACGTAACCATTCTCATGGAAACTATCGATCTGGGCCTGTGTCAGCACCGGGACGTTTAACATGGCTTAATCTGTACCCGCTATTTTCGCTGGATTCGTGGCGGAAAATAGTCGAATTTCCCGCCAAAGCAAATCCGGGACATTACCTAATGCGCGCAGTCAAAAGCGAGGCTATGGCGATTCAAACGTCCGACCCCAGCAAGTTCCGCCAACTCCGTACCCTTTTAGAGTCCGCGGACACCGAATTCCTCATGGAAGCCCATAACGGTATTTCGGCGAAAATCGCCGAGGAAACCGGCTTCAAGGGTATCTGGGCCTCCGGCCTATCCATTTCCGCAGCACTCGGCGTGCGCGACAGCAACGAGGCGTCCTGGACCCAGGTCCTCGAAGTGCTCGAATTCATGGCCGACGCCACCACGATCCCGATTCTGGTCGACGGCGATACCGGCTACGGCAACTTCAACAACATGCGCCGCGCGGTGCAGAAGCTGATCCAGCGCGGTATCGGCGGCATCTGCATCGAGGACAAGCTGTTCCCGAAAACCAACTCGTTCATCGGCGAAGGCCAGCCCTTGGCCGACATCGACGAGTTCTGCGGCAAGATCAAAGCCGGCAAGGACAGCCAGACCGACGCAGATTTCTCCATCGTCGCACGCGTCGAAGCGCTCATCTCCGGCTGGGGCATGGAAGAGGCGCTGAAGCGCGCCGAGGCCTATCGCAAGGCCGGCGCCGACGCGATCCTGATCCATTCCAAGCGCAATGACGCGATCGAGATTTTGCAGTTCCTCAAGGAATGGGCGAACCGAGCGCCTGTCGTCATCGTGCCGACGACCTATTACAAAACGCCGACCAAAGAATTCCAGGACGCCAAGACCTCGGTGATCATCTGGGCGAACCACAATATCCGCGCCTCCATCGCGGCCATGCGCGACGTGTCGGCCCGCATCCAGCGCGAACAGTTTCTGGGCGGCGTTGAAGACAACATCGCGACGGTGAACGACATCTTCAATCTCGCCGGCAACGCGGAATTGTCGCAGGCCGAGAAGCGCTATCTGCCGGTCACCAAGCCGATGCCGCGCGCCATCGTGCTGGCCGCTTCGCGCGGCAATGAATTGGGTGGGCTCACCGAGCATCATCCGAAATGCATGATCGACATCCGTGGCCAACCTCTGCTGCGCCGCATGGTGTCGACCCTGAATGAGGAAAAGATCCGCGAGATCGCGGTGGTGCGCGGTTACAAGAAAGAAACCGTGAACCTGCCGTCCATCGATTACGTGGACAACGACCGCTACATGGTGACGGGCGAAGTGGCGACGCTCGCCTGCGCCGAGAAGTTCATCAAGGGCGACGTCATCGTTTCTTACGGCGATATCCTGTTCCGCCACTACATCCTGCCGCTGCTGATCAATGCAGAAGGCGACATCGTGCTGGCGGTCGATGCGCTGTGGCGCGAACGCGATCCCGATCCGCAATCGCATGTGCGCGATCTCGTCCAAGGTTCGCGCCCGTTCCGCACCGGTTATCTCGATGACGATGCCGTGCATCTCAAAGGCATGGGCCGCGATATCAAAGCCGACAACGTGCACGGCGAATGGATCGGCTTGGCCAAACTGTCGGCCAAGGGTAGCGAGCTGGTGAAGGCCGAAATGGCCGCCATGCGCGCCGACGGCACGGCCGAAAATGCCGATCTCACCATGCTGTTCGCGCGCCTGATCAAAAGCGGCGCGGACATCCGCGTGCTCTACGTCACCGGCCATTGGCTGGACGTCGACAACGCGACCGATCTCGAAAACGCACAAAAGTTCCTGTAAGGGATACCCCGTGCGCGCGCCCAGCGTGCGCGGGCAACATCGGGGGGCAATATGATCCAAGCTGACGATTTCATCGTACCGGCCGCCGCGCGCGGGTACGACTTCTACACCGGCGTCCCCTGCTCGTTCCTGACCCCCTTCATCAATCGCGCGATCAGTTCGAACAGCACCGACTATGTGGGCGCGGCGAGCGAAGGCGAAGCGGTTGCGATCGCAGCGGGCGCCTGGCTCGCCGGACGCAAGACCGTCGTGATGTGCCAGAATTCCGGCCTCGGCAACTGCGTCAACCCGATCACCTCGCTCAACTATCCCTTCCGCATCCCGACGCTCCTCATCACCACCTGGCGCGGCCAACCCGGCGTTGCCGACGAGCCGCAGCACGAGTTGATGAGCCAGATCACCCAATCGATGATGGAATTGATCAGGGTGCGCTGCATGACCTTCCCGCGCATGGCGGACGAGGTCGGCCCACTCCTCGATGCGGCCGAAAAGGTGATGGCCGAGAGCGATCTGCCCTTCGGCATGATCATGGAAAAAGATACCGTGGCGCCGTCCAAGCTGGACGCGCCGCCCGCCCCGGTGCGCAAGCCCGGCGAGCGCAAGGATCTGAGCACCGGCAAAGCGCAGCCGGCGCGCTTCGAGATATTGAAAGAACTGCTCAAGATCATCGACGACAACACCGCCGTCATCGCGACCACCGGCAAATCCGGGCGCGAGCTTTTCACGCTGGCCGATCGCGAACAGCATCTCTATCAGGTCGGCTCGATGGGCTGCGCCGCCGGGATGGGCCTGGGCGTCGCGCTCAACAGCGACAAGCCGGTTGTCGTGCTGGACGGCGACGGCGCGGCGCTCATGAAGATGGGCACCTTCGCCACCGTCGGCGCCTACGCACCGCGCAACCTGATCCATGTGCTGCTCGACAACGGCATGCACGATTCGACGGGCGGTCAGGCGACCGTCAGTGGCTCGATCGATTTCGCGATGATCGCCCAAGCTTGCGGCTATCGCACGGCCTGGACCTGCGACGAAGCCGGTGGCTTCAAGGACGCCATGGCCGCCGCGCGTGCGTCGGACGGCCCGCACCTGATCCGCGTGAAGATTTCGGCCGGTTCGTTGGAACCGCTCGGCCGCCCGACGGTGAAGCCGCCGGAAGTGGCCCGCCGCTTCAAGGCCTTCCTGGCGAAGTAAGCTACTGGGCTTTGCCGCCGCGCTGCCTGATGCCCATCTCGTCGATGACTTCGCTCACCGCCTGAATGGCGCCTTGCAGGTCTTTCGGGAAAATCCGCCCGATGCAGCCGATGCGGAACGAATCCGCCTTGGTCAGCTTGCCGGGATAGATGGCGTAACCGCGCACGCGCAGCGCATCGTAGAACTTTTCGAATTCGTAGTTCGGATCGGCTGGCGTGCGGAAGGTCACGATGATCGGCGCTTGCAGATTGTGCGACAGCATCGGCTCGAAGCCGAGCTTGGTCATACCGTCGAGCAGCACCTTGCAGTTTTCGGCGTAACGCCGCCCGCGCCCGGCAACGCCGCCCTCTTCCTCGAATTCCGTGATCGCCTGATCGAGCGCCGACAGCACATGCGTCGGCGGCGTGAAACGCCATTGCCCGCTCTTTTCCATATATTGCCATTGATCGGCGAGATCGAGGCTGAGCGACGACGCGTTGTCCGTCGCCGCCTTCAGCGCGTCCGTCTTGGCAATCGCAAAGCCCATGCCGGGCACGCCTTCCAAACACTTGTTGGATGATGCGATGACGGCGGTAAGGCCCAGTCCCACCGCATCGATGGGGATCGCGCCGAACGAGCTCATGGCATCGACCAAGAGGGCGCGGCCTTCGGCGCGCACAACGTCGGCCATCTCGGCCAGCGGATTGAGGATGCCTGCCGTCGTTTCGCAATGGACCATGATGACATGGCTGAGCGCGGGATCGGCTTTCAGCAATTTGCGGATTTCGCCCGGTGACGGCGGTTCATGCTCCTCGGTGCGATAGATATCTACACGCCGGCCCAACCGTTGGGCGATCTTGGCGATACGTTCGCCATAGGCGCCATTGGCCAACACCAACACACCCGCACTGCGCGGCACCAACGAATCAATTGTGGCCTCGACCGCGAACGTGCCGCTGCCCTGGATCGGCACGCAGGCATAACCACTCTCGGGCCCCGAACCGGCGATCTTCAGCAGCGCACTCCGCACCCGGGCTGTCAGGGCGATAAAGCCGGTGTCACGCGAGCCCCAATCGCGCAGCATGGCGCGCTTGACGCTCTCTGAGGTGGTCAACGGCCCAGGCGTCAAAAGAATTGGCGTCAGGAGAATCGGATCGGCCATAAGCGCGCCTCTGCATCTAGGTTGTGGCACCGATTGCGAGAATCGGCGCTTAATTGTAAAGGGACGGCAACAAATGAATATGCTTCACGGATAATCTTCCGGGCCATGAGTCACAATACCTGGTTACATCGTATCGCCGAGGTCGGCGTGACACCCCTGGTGCGCACGGCGATCCGGCCGAACCACATCACCATCGGCCGCCTGGTAACCGGGCTGGGCGCTGCCGTGCTGTTCGCGCTGGGCACCCGAGAGGCCGAACTGTGGGCCAGCGGCATTTTCCTCATATCGATGCTGCTCGACCGCGCCGATGGCATCCTGGCCCGCAAACAGGGCACCATGAGCCGCGCCGGCCACGTCTTCGACCTGATCGCCGATGCGGTCTGCACCACCATTGTTTTCATTGGGATCGGCGTCGGCCTGAACGAAAGCTGGCTTGGCGACGTCAGCTACCTGCTGGGTGCGGCCGCCGGAACCGCCATCGCCTTCTCGTTCTGGATGTCGGCGCGACTAGAATCGGTGGCGGGCACGCAGGCCCTCGGCCTCAGCAGCGCCGGCGGATTCGATCCGGACGATGCGATGCTCGCGGTGCCGTTCGCCTGCGCGTTCGGCTTTTCGATGTATCTGTTGGTTGCAGCGGCCTTCATCGCGCCGCTCTTCGCGCTGATCTTGCTGTATCTGCGCTGGAAGATCTTGCGCCGCCTCGCCTAGGACTTCGCGCGTAAGCGGACGGCCTGGACGATCGTCCACAGGCAATAGACCGAAGCCCCGATGCCGGCCGCGACGAAGAACGGCTCCAAGAAGCCAAGCCAGGTGACCGGCGCGATCAGATAAATGCCGTCTTCAAGTTCGAAGCCCGCGAAGCCGGGATAACCGACCGCTTCGCCGGCGTCGGTGTCTTTGGTCTGGCGATCGATCTCGAGATTCGAGAACAACGAGATCAGGGCCGAAGCCGATCCCGCCCCGCCGAGCACCAGCGACCAGACACCGAGCGATCCATAAAAACAAATCCCCATGCCGGCGAACAGCGCGGCATAGCCGATGCCGCCGACGGCATAATCCAGGTAATAGCCGAGCTTCGACGACGTGCCCTGGAGGCGCGCCAGTTCCCCGTCGAAATGATCGAGGAAGCGCGACGCCACAAAAATTCCCGCCCCCCAGCCGGCAGTGTCCGGGCCATGCGCGATCAAACCGGCGCCGGCCAATGCCATCAGCAGGGTCATCAGGGTAATGTGGTTCGGGCGAATGGCGGTCGCGGCCAAAGGCCGGACGAGAACGCGCGCGAGTTGTTGATCCCAGGGGACTTGCTTCATGGCGGCGGACATTTGGGGCCACGCGTCGTTACTGTCAAGTTAAGGCCGTTCCACCACCAAGAGATTTCCGCCAAATATGGCGGTTTTGCTGCGCAAAACCTTGCCCCAAAGGGCGCTGCATGGCTTAGTGCGCCGCATGTCCTCCGAACAAACCGATATGGCGGGGCGCATCGCGCGCTGGTGGGTCGCCCGGGTCATCCGCCATGCCCGCGCCGTCACGATCGGCATCCTGCTCGCGACCGTGCTGACCTGCGTCTATGTCGCGCGCAACCTCGACATCAATACCAGCGACACCGATATGCTATCGGCGGAACTGCCGTTCCGCCAGAACGCGATCGCCGTCGACAAGGCGTTTCCGCAATTGTCGGACAACCTCGCCGTGGTGCTGGACGGCCTCAATCCCGACAAACTCGCCGATGCCACCGAACTGCTGCTCGCCGAATTGCGCAAACACGAAGACGTCCTCGGCACGCCCTTCAATGCGGCCGCCGAGCCGCTCTTTCGCAGGAATGGCCTGCTCTACAAAAGCTCCGGTGAACTGGCGAGCCTGCTCGACAAACTTGTCGCGGCACAACCGTTCCTCGGCCGGCTGTGGAACGATCCGACAATGGTCGGCCTGTTCGGCGCAATAGAACTGGTGCTGAACGAAAGCGACGGCACTGGCGCTTTCGCCGCCAACGACCTCTTCGCGGAGATCACCAAGACGATCGACGCCGAGACGCAAGGCCGCGCCAACGTGATGTCGTGGCGCCGCCTGTTTGCTAATGAGGCGGCAACCGGCAAGCCCGAGTTTCAGACCATCCTGCTGCATCCCCGCCTCAATTATGAATCGCTCGGCCCCGGTGGTGCGGCGATGGATATGGTGCGTGGGATCGTGCGCGATCTCGATCTCGAAAAACAATATGGCGTGCGCATCCGCCTGACCGGCTCGGTGGCACTCGAATATGACGAGCTCGATACCTTGCGCCAGAACATGGGCCTCGCCAGCCTGCTCTCGTTCGTGTTCGTCGGCGCGTTGCTCGTCTGGGGCATGCGCTCGGGTATTCTGGTGACCTCGACCCTCATCACCTTGTTCGTCGGTCTCGTCCTCACTGCCGGCTGGGCGACGCTCGCGGTCGGCGAGCTCAATCTCATCTCCGTTGCCTTCGCCGTGCTGTTCATCGGTCTCGGCGAAGATTTCGGCGTGCATTTCTGCCTGCGCTACCGTGAAGAAGCCAATGCCGGCATCGCCAAGACGGATGGGCTCGCGACGACCGCGCAAGACGTCGGCGGCGCACTGGCGCTCTCCGCCGCGACAGCCGCCATCGGATTCCTCGCCTTCGTGCCGACCGATTATCGCGGCCTGGCGGAGCTCGGCATCATCGCGGGCGGTGGCATGTTCGTCGCACTCTTCACTAATATGACGCTCTTGCCCGCACTGCTGGCGATCTGGCCGACCAAGGCCAAGCTGACCGAACCCAAGGCGGGCAGCCGCTATGCGTGGGATCTACGCAAGGTCGCCAAACCCGGCACCATCATCGTCGGCTTGTTTACCTTGGCCAGCCTGTTCACCCTGCCCGGCCTGCGCTTCGATTTCGATCCGATGAATTTGCGCAATCCCAATAGCGAATCCATCAAGACCCTGCAGGACATGATGGATGCGGGCAGCCGCGGCCCCTATACGGTCGATATCCTCGCTGCCGATCTGGCGACCGCCGATCGCATGGCCGAGAAGCTGAAGACACTGTCGACGGTCGACAGCGTTGTTACGCTGTCCAACTATGCGCCGGTGGATCAGGACGACAAGATCGCCGCCGTCGAATCCGCGGCCTTCACCTTGTTGCCGGCACTCTCCATCGCGCCAACGCATACAAATGCCACTGACGAAGAACGGCTGGCGGCCGTCAGTACCCTGCGTCGCGCACTCACCCGCTTCCTTGATGCCCACGGCGATTCACCCTTAGCGCCGTCCGCGCAGGCGCTGCTTAAATCGCTGGCTGAATTCGCGACCCAGACACGTCTCGACGCGACCAAGCTCGCGTCCCTCGACCGCGCTTTGACGGCATCTTTGCCCGCCCGCCTGCGCGAGCTTAAAGACGCGTTGGAGCCAAGCCCCATCACAATCGATGCGATCCCGCCCGCGCTGCGCGACCGCCAGATCGCAACGGACGGCCGTGCAATGATCGAGGTGATCCCGAAAGCCGATATGCGGGATCGCGACAACCTGAAAGCCTTTGTCGGCGACGTGCGCACAATCGAGCCGCATGCCACCGGATCGCCGGTCGTGATCCTCGAAGCCGGCAATGCGGTGGTGAAGGCTTTCATCCAGGCCGGCCTAGGCTCGCTGATCGCCATCACCTTGCTGACCTTTGCGTTGCTCCGCAACGTGCGCGAGATCGTGTTCATCTACGTGCCGTTATTCCTGGCCGCGATCCTGACCATCGGCATTTCAGTCGTCTTCGACATGCCGTTCAATTTCGCCAATGTCATCGTGCTACCGCTGCTGTTCGGCCTCGGCATCGCATCGGGCATTCATCTGGTGTTGAGCGAACGCCATGCCGCCAAAACGCTGGGCGTCGCCGAAACGACCACGCCGCGCGCGGTGTTCTTCTCGACCCTGACCACCATCGCCTCGTTCGGGACGGTGGCGCTGTCCGATCATCCGGGCACGGCGAGCATGGGCATCCTACTCACCGTCGCCATCCTGCTCACGCTCATCTGCTCGTTGACCGTGTTGCCGACCTTGCTGGAACGTTGGCCCATCGCCAAAGATAAGGGAGCCGAATGATGGCGCTCTTTCCCTTGGTCCGCCATATCTCCAACGCAGCGTCGGGCGGCTTGATCCGCACGCCGGTGACGCCGAACCAGATCACTGCGACCTCAATTCTGCTGGGGCTCCTCAGCGCCGCCGTCCTGTTGCTCAACACACGCACCGGCGATCTCGCCTGCGGCATCTTGATCACGATCAGCTACGTGCTCGACAATTGCGACGGCGACGTCGCGCGCGCCAAGAAGCTGTCATCCAAGTTCGGCGCCTTCTTCGATACCTTCGGCGATTGGCTGGTCCACGCCGTGCTGTTCGCCTGCCTCGGCATCGCGGCCTATGAGCGGACCGACGCGATCCTCTGGCTGTGGTTCGGCATCGCCGCGTCGGCCGGCAGCACCATCAATTACGTCATCGGCCTGATCAACGATCTACGCCTGAACAAAGCGCCGCCACCCGATTTCAATCCGGCGGACGAAGGCGAGTTCAAGCGCCCGGCGCAAAATGAATCCATCGGCAAGTGGCTGGTGTTCGTCTTCCGCGAACTGGCGCGCGCCGATTTCTGCTTCATCGTACTGGTGCTCGCGGCGTTCGATTGGCTGCCCTATCTGCTGCCTTTCGCCGCCATTGGCTCGCAGGTCTACTGGATCATCTTCTTCGTCGTGCGCGACGAAAAATACCACGTCTAAGCCATGAAATTCCTGTTCTTCGTCTTGGGCGTCGTTCTACTGGGCGTCGTCATCTCGCAAACCGACATCGCGCACGCGCTGTCCTTGCTGCACGAGATCGGCTGGGGCTTCGTCGCCATCTTCGCGCTTTATTTCCTGGGCTTTCTCATCGATGCCTATGCGTGGCAGCTCACCACACCGGGCGTGCCCAACAATTGGCAATGGCTCTATCGCTTCTATCAGGTGCGCTTGGCCGGCGAAGCCTTCAACACCGTGACGCCAACCGCCAGCATGGGCGGCGAGGCGGTCAAAGCGATCATGCTGAAGAACCTCTACGGTGTCGGCTATCGCGACGGCACGGCGTCCTTGATCCTCGCCAAGACGATGATCGTCGTCGCCCTCGTCGCGTTCCTGACCGTCGGCTTCGCGCTGATGCAGGGTTCACCCAAGCTCGACGACACTTATAAATTCGTCTCAGGCGCGGGGCTTGCGGCGTTCGGCCTCGGTGCGGTCCTGTTCCTCCTCATCCAGCGCTACAAGATCACCTCGCTGGCCGGCACCGCACTAGGGCGCAGCCGCTGGTTCGCCAAACTCAATACGCTGCTGGAACCGTTGAATGAGGTCGAGGATCGGTTGGTGCATTTCTACACGCGCCAGCCCAACCGATTGGTGGCGGTTCTGCTGTTGAGCTTCCTCAATTGGGTCATCGGGATTTTCGAAATCTGGCTGGTGATGGACCTGATCGGCCATCCCATCAGCCTCACCGACGCCTGGATCATCGAAACGGTGGCGCAGCTCGTGCGCTCGGCGACGTTCTTCATCCCGGCCAGCATCGGGGCGCAGGAAGGCGCGTTTCTGATCGTCGGGGCCGCCATCACCGGACAGCCGTCGTTCGGCCTCACGGTCGCGCTGGCGCGCCGTATCCGCGAACTGGTCTGGACGATCTGGGGATTGGCCGTCTTCTACCTGCTGAAGCCGCAGATCGACGAGACCGAACCGACGAATTAGTTGGCAGCCGTTGCCCCGGCGAGGATCGCGTCGGCTTTCTGGTTGAGCTTGGTGACCAATTCGCTTGGCCCACCGGCATTCAAGATCCCGTTATATTCCGAACGGCGCACGGCAAGCTCGCTGATGCCGTTGGAAACGATCACATCGACGATGCGCCACTCGTCGCCGAACTTGCGCATCACATAGGTGATCGGCACGGCATCCTTGTTCGGCCGCACGATGCGGGTCTGCACGAGCTTCGCCCCGCTCGGCCCGTCCTGCTCGCCGACGGTCTCGAACCTCTCGCCGGAAAAACCGTCGAAGCGCTGGGCGTAGGTGCCGACGCTCACGCGCTTGAACGCATCGACGAGCTTGGTCTTGTCGGTGTCGCTCGCGTCGCGCCATTTGGCGCCCGAAGCGATCTGGATCATGAAGGGCAGATTGAAGGTCGAACCGATCGGCGATTCCAATTGATCGTAGCGGCCCTGTATCTTGGTTGTCGCGGCCGTTTGCATGACCTTGAGCAGCGATTGATGAAAGCTCTCCACCACCTCGCTCGGCGGGCCGGCAAACGCACTCGTCGCCGCGACCGACAATCCTAAAATTGCCCCGCAAAACCAAATAGTTAGCCGATACATAATCGATGTCCTCATGACCCCTACCTTACCGTTTGCAGCGGCCGCGAGGCAACCGCGCTCATCGTGACTTTTGCCAGTCATGATGGCTATATTGCGGCGCCCGCAACGAGACGGGCCACGACGAAAAACCGGGTAGGACAACAGCGCGCCGCCATGCTGACGATGACCTCGACCCTCGAGCGGGCGGCACGGACGTTCGGCGCACGTCCCGCCATCGCCGATGCCCGCACGAGTTCGACGTGGGCCGAACATACGAGCCGCGTGCGCCGCGCCGCCGCGATCCTGCAATCGCACGGGCTGCAACCGGGCGACCGTTTCGCCGTCATGGGCCTCAACTCGCATCTCTATAGCGAGATCCTGCATGCGGGCTATTGGGCTGGGCTGGTACCCGTGCCCATTAATCATCGCCTGGCGCCGCCCGAGATCCGCCAGATCGTCGACGATGCGGGCTGCAAGCTGCTGGCCCATTGCAACGCCTTTGCGAAAGTGTTGGCGACACCGGAATTGGCGCGGCTCAAACTGCAACCGCTCAATCTCGAAAGCGATTACGAACGGCGACTGACGCAGACCGAACCGTTGGCCGCGCATGACGCACGCCCTGACGATCTGGCACTGTTGCTGTTCACCGGCGGCACCACCGGGCGCAGCAAAGGCGTATGCCTCAGCCACGGCAATATCGTGTCCAACGCCATGCAGGTGGCGCTGGCGATGCGCGCGACCCAGGACGACCGCTTCCTGCACGCGGCGCCGATGTTTCATGCCGCCGATCTGCTCGGCAATGCCTTCACCCTTGTCGGCGGATCGCACGCCTATCTTCCAACCTTCAGCGGCGACGGCGCGTTGGCGGCCCTGCGCGACCGCCAGGTCACCGTGGCCATGCTGGCGCCAACCATGATCATCATGATCCTGCAGCAGCCCAACCTGGCAAACTACGACCTCGCCAGCTTGCGGCTGATCTTCTACGGCTCGTCGCCCATCGATGCAGCATGGGTGCGCCGCGCCATGACGGCGTTCCCCGGCGTCGATCTGCAACATAATTATGGGCTCACCGAAACCTCGCCCATCCTGACCGCCGTCGATCCCGCCGAGGTGCGCGCGATTTTCGCGGGCGGCAACGAGGCGATCTTGCTTTCGGCCGGGCGACCGCTTGCCGGTGTTGATCTCACCATCCGCGACGATGACGGCAATGACCTCGCCCCAGGCGAAGTCGGCGAGGTCGTCGTGCGCGGGCCCAATGTAGCAATGGGTTATTTCAATCGGCCCGACGAAACGGCCGCCGCGTTCCGCGACGGCTGGTTCCATACCGGCGACATGGGTCGGCTCGACGACAACGGCCTGCTCTTTCTTGTCGATCGCAAGAAAGATATGGTCATCACCGGCGGCGAGAACGTCTATACGACGGAGGTCGAAGCCGCTATCTATCTGCATCCAAACGTCCAAGAAGCCGCCGTCATCGGCGTGCCTGACGAAAAATACGGGGAAGCGTTGTTTGCGGTTGTCGTTCCGGTCCCCGGCAAGGCCATATCGATCGACGACATCGTCGAACATTGTCGCGGCCGCATCGGCGCCTACAAGATCCCGCGCCGCGGCGACATCGTGACCGAGCTGCCCAAAAGTGCCATGGGAAAGATACTGAAAAACGAGCTCCGCCGGATCTATGCCGGACGCGAGACGAAATTCTGAGGAGTAAACCGAATGCCTAACGTCGATATGGAAAAATTCCGCCTGCGCCGCTTCGTCGAGAAGCTGGACGAGATCGGTGAGGTTGAAACGCACACCGAGGCCGTGAGCTTGGCCGATCTGTCGCAGCATATCGAAGCCAGCAGCAAAGCGACGCTTTTCAAGAATGTCGGCCCGCAGAACATGGAAATCGTCGCCGGCGTCTGCGCCAACCGCACGCGCCTTGCCGCTGCCTTCGGCGTGACCGCGGACAAGGTTGTCGATGAATACCGCAAGCGCATCCGCAACCGCCAGCCGATCATCGAAGTGAGCGGCGCCGAGGCTCCGGTGCAACGCATCGTCTATCAAGGCGCCGATCTCGATCTCACCCGCCTGTTGCCGTTCCACGTGCAGCATCAATATGACGGCAGCGCCTATATCTCGTCGGCCATCGATTATTCGATCGATCCGGAGACCGGCCTCACCAATGTCGGCATGCGCCGCCTGTCGCTGCGCGGACCGCGCGAGTGCGGCACCAACGTCACCGCGAATTCCGATCTGAAGCGTATCTATAAGGGGCGTGCGGCGCGCGGCGAGAAACATCCGATCAGCTTCGCCATCGGCTCGCATCCGCTCGACGTCATGGCCTCGCAGCTGCGTATTCCCAACACCGACGAGCAGACCCTGGTCGGCACGTTACGCGGCGAGCCGGTGCCGATGGTCAAGAGCCTGACCAACGACATCAAGGTGCCGGCCGATGCCGAGATGATCCTCGAAGGTTACCTCGACGAACGCGGCTATATCGAACCCGAAGGCCCCTACGGTGAATATGTCGGCTTCTACGGGCCGATCCATCTCGACCCCATCTTCCACGTCACCGCGATCACCATGCGTGAAGACATCCTGCATCAGACGATGCTGCATGGCTCCGGCCCGCTGATCCATCGCGCGGAATCGGTGCATATGGGCGCCATCGCGAAAGAAGCGCAGGCGCGCAACATTCTCGAAGCCGCCGGCATCCGCCCCGCGCAGATCCATGTGCCGCCGTCGTCGTCCGAGGGCCAGCATATGCGCGTCGCCATCAAGCCGGGTCGCCCAGGTCTCGCACGCAATGTCATTTCGCTGCTGGTCGGCGGCATCCTCGGCGTCAAACATGTCTTCGTCACCGACGACGACATCGATGTCACCAACGACGGCCAGATGGAATGGGCCATGGCGTCGCGCTTCCAAGCCGACCGCGACCTCGTGCTGTTCACCGGCATCCTCGGCATGCCGATGGACCCGTCGCTCGACGGCGGCAACATGGGCGCCAAGGCGGGCTTCGATCTCACCCTGCCTTACGGCAAAGGCCATCAGGTCACCATGAAGCCGGCGCAGGCGCCGGTCATCGAAGGACCGGCGCGCTACCAGACGGTGCGTCAGGCGCTCGAAGGATCCGGGCCGCTGTATTACGCCGACATCATGTCGGCCATCGGCACGCGCGACGGCCGCGAAGTCGCTACGCAGCTCGACGAAATCCGCCGCGCGGGCCAACTCGCGCGCAATGCCAACGGGCAATACCTGCTGGGCAAAGCCGAGCCGGAATACACCCAGCTCACCGAACCGATTCACGATCCGAACTCGTTCTTGCACTGAGCAAGGCGACGTATCGACATTGATCGACAAGAATCGACATTTCTCGACAAACCGCGTCGAGAAATGTCGAACGCCTGTCGATGCACGGCCTATACGCAGCCTATCGCCGAGCGGCCGATGAGCGCGTTTTGTCACGCTACTGTTTACATTTGCTGACATTTTACGAAATGCATCTACTCGTCCCCGCGACCCCGCACGCCCAAGTATAAGTTCTTTATTTGTTCTTGGTCGCTGCAATTGCAAGAGGCACAACGATTTTTAGATCGGTTCTCGGTACTCTGTTCCTGATCGGGCTCGCGACGGCCCACGCCTCTGCCGCCGACATCGAAGGCAAGGCGACCGTCATCGACGCGGGTACGATCGAGATCGGCAGCCAGCGCATTCGCCTGTATGGGATCGACGCGCCGGCGGCGGACCAGATCTGCGCCGCCGACAGTAAGCCATGGAATTGCGGCCAGCAGGCCACCTGGGCGCTGGCGTTCGAGTTGGCCGAACATTGGGTCATCTGCCGCAATAAAGGTCCGGGGTCGGCAACCTGTTTCATCGGCGGCAGCCACGACATCGCCGAGATCATGGTGCGCAAAGGCTGGGCGCGCGCCAACCGGCAGATCAGCCAGGATTATGTCGCTATGGAAATCGAAGCACGGGGGAACCGCGCCGGCCTGTGGCGCGGCGGACCATCATCCGCGCCGTAGCTTCGGCCGTTGTGATCACGAGCACGGACATAACCGATGACTATGATTATGATACTCGCGATGTTCACCGGAACCGCCCTCGGGCAGCTCAAATCGAGAAAGGTCAAAAATGATCAAGACCCTGATAGCGGCCGCGATCGCCGCACTTGTTTTCACCGCCGGAACGGTGGTGCCGAATGCCGCGTTCGCGCAGGAGAAGGGTAAGAGCGCCGAGTCGAGCGGCAAGGCCGAGACCAAGGGCAAAAGCGCCGATATGGGCAAAGACCACGAAAAGGCGAACAAAGGTAAGGAAAAAGACAAGGACAAGGATAAGGAAAAAGCGAGCGCCAAAAAGAAGTAGGGCAATCGGGGCGCGTGATGCGTGATCGGTTCGCGCGCCCTCAGGCGTTGATCAGATAGCCCAGGATCTCGTCGGCGATATAGCGCCCCACCGCCTGCGGGCAGCAACGCTCGCGCCACCAGGCGAGGGTGCGCTGCGATAATTCCTTCAGCCGATCCGGATCGGCCAGCAAGTCATCGACCAGCGCTTCGATGCCGGTCCAGTCGTCCACTTCCATGATCGGCCAACCGGTGGTGAACCAGGTGGGCATCTGGCGCGCGGCGATGATGACGCAACCGACGCGCATAGCTTCGTACAGGCGGAAGGTTTCGTGGCTGACGCCGCGCGGGCACAGCGCGATTTTCGTCTCAGCCAGCAGCCCGCCGAATTCGGGTGCGGGCATGCCGCCGCGAAAAACGCCGGAGGTCGAAATCCGCACGTTGATGTCCGTGCGATCGTTGAGCGGCAGCGCGGCGGCGAAAAAATCGGCGCGCAGATCGGATTGGCCGTTAAAGAAGATATCCAGACTGCGTTCGCGGATCGGCTTCAATCCGATCAGATCGCGCTCCGGCACGTCCTTGTTGGGCCCGACCGGGATGATGCGCAGATTGTCGGGCATCGGGACGAACGGGCGGAACACCTTGAACACCATGAAAACGTCGTCGACGTAACTCGGCATGGTGTGTTCTTCGTCGCTGACCTGAACGACGATGACGCGATCGCGATGCTTGAACGACAGCTTGTCGCCCCAGGTCGTAACGATGAAAATGAAACGGTCGGCCAGACCGTGCGCGACGAAATGCCGTTCAAGCTCTTCCAGGGCAGCCGTGACGTAATCGACCTCGCACCAGGTGTCGGGCATTTCCCAGACGACGTTGAGCCGTTTGAAGCGAGGCGCGGTCATGAGTGTGATTGCTGCTCAAAAGCCAAAATGCGTCATGGCCGGGCTTGCCCCGGCCATCCACGGCAGGCGCTTCTGCGCCGACAAAGACTCGTGGATGCTCGGCGTGCTTGGCACGCATCGAATGCGTGACCCAAGCCCGAGCATGACGGCTGTTTTTGACAACAACTAAACAACGCGGTCCTTATGCAACGCCTCGATAGCCGCTTTATCGTACCCGATCTCGGCCAGGATCTCGTCGCTATGCTCACCGAGACCCGGCGTCGGCATCGCCATGGTTGCCGGCGTGCGCGACATGATCACGGGCTGACCCACGATCTTGATCTTGCCGCGACCGGGAGTTTCGATTTCCTGCGCGATGCCGAGATGCTGCACCTGCGGATCGGCGAACACCTGATCCATGGTATTGATCGGCCCGCACGGAATGCGTTCGCGGTTGAGGATATCGATCCACTCGGCGGTCGTTTTGGCCTTCATCTTCTCGCCGATCAAATTTTCCAGCTCGATGCGATTCTTCCGCCGCTCCTGACTGGAGGCGAACTTCGCATCCTTGGCGACTTCGGGTGCGCCGAGAATGGCCAGCAGCTTATCGAACATCTGGTTGGTCGGCGCGATATTCACCCAGCCGTCCTTGGTCGGGAACGTTCCGGTGGATACGTTGGTCGGGTGATTGTTGCCTTCCTGTTGCGCCACGTCGCCATCGACGAGATAACGCGCCGCCTGGAAGTCGAGCAGATAGATCTGCGCCTGCAGCAACGACGTATGCAGCCACTGACCCTCGCCCGAACTTTCGCGTTCCAGCAAGGCCGCCATGATGCCGCCCGCCGTCAGCATACCGGCCGTCATGTCCGAGATCGCCGCACCCGAACGTACGGGCGGAGAGTTGCGCGGGCCGGTGACCGACATATGCCCGCCCATGCCTTGCGCGATCTGATCGAGGCCGGGACGGTCCTTGTAAGGGCCCGTCTGGCCGAAGCCCGAGATCGAGGCATAGACGATGCGCGGATTGATCTTGCGGATGCTTTCGTAATCGATACCGAGGTTGAACTTCACCACAGGGCGATAGTTTTCGACAATCACGTCGGCCGTGGCGGCCAACTTCATGAAGATCTCTTTGCCGCGCGGGTCTTTCAGGTTCAACGCCAACGACTGCTTGTTGCGGTGCAGGTTCTGAAAATCCGGCCCGTTACGCGTGCCGAAATCGGCATAGTTGGGATCGCCCGGCTCTTCGATCTTGATCACCCGCGCGCCGAAATCGGCAAGCTGGCGGGCGGCCGTGGGCCCTGCCCGCGCGCGCGTCAGATCCAGGATCTTGAATTTGCGCAGGGCCTGCGAAGCATGTTTAAAGGGCATAATTAGAAATTCCCCATTATAGTTTTCTGGTGAAGTCTCCCCTGGCGTTTTAGCGGGAGGCGCAGGGTTTGGCGAGGCCAACACAAGGGGTGCGGGTGGATAACGCGCTTATCGAAGATTTCGAGGATATCCGGGCCTCCGTCCGTGCCCTATGTGCGGGCTTTCCGGGCGAGTACTGGCGCGAGCAGGACCGGTCGCGCGCCTATCCCACCGCCTTTGTCGAGGCCATGACCCAATCTGGCTTCCTCGGCGTGCTGATCCCGGAAGCCTATGGCGGCTCGGGCCTCGGCATTCAGGCCGCATCCGCCATCTTGGAAGAGATCCACAAGGCCGGCGCCAACGCAGCGGCCTGTCATGCCCAGATGTATATGATGGGCACGCTTCTCCGCCACGGCAGCGCAACCCAGAAGCAGACCTACCTGCCCAAGATCGCCAGCGGCGAGTTGCGCCTGCAGGCCTTCGGCGTGACCGAACCGACCAGCGGCACCGATACAGCCGCGCTGAAGACGACGGCGAAACGCGACGGCGACACCTACATCGTCAATGGCCAAAAGGTCTGGACCAGCCGCGCCGAACATTCCGATTTGATGTTATTACTCGCCCGCACGGCGCAGCCCGGCCCTAACGGCAAGCGGCACGACGGCCTGTCGGTCCTGCTGGTCGATATGCGCGATGCCGTCGGCAACGGCCTGACCATCCGGTCCATCCGCGCCATGATCAATCACGCCACCACCGAGGTCTTCTTCGACGATCTGCGCGTGCCCGCCGCCAATCTGATCGGCGAAGAAGGTAAGGGCTTTCGCTACATCCTCGACGGCATGAACGCCGAACGCATCCTGATCGCGGCCGAATGCATCGGCGATGCGCGCTGGTTCATCGAAAAAGCGAGTCGCTACGCTAAGGACCGCAATGTGTTCGGTCGCCCCATCGGGCAGAACCAGGGCATCCAATTTCCGATCGCGCGCGCCTTCGCCGAAAGCGAAGCGGGTAACCTGATGATGCAGAAAGCCGCCCGGCTGTTCGATGCGGGTGAACCCTGCGGCGCCGAAGCCAATATGGCCAAGCTGCTCTGTTCGGAAGCGTCGTGGCACGCCGCCGAGATGTGCCTGCAGACCCATGGCGGCTTCGGCTTCGCCGAGGAATACGATATCGAGCGCAAATTCCGCGAGACCCGGCTCTATCAGGTCGCCCCCGTCTCGACGAACCTTATCCTGTCCTACATCGCCGAACACGTGCTGGGCTTGCCCAGGGCTTTCTGACCCATTGCCGTTTAGCAGCTCTCGCAAGCCAAGCCTCGTGCCCTTATGGGGTGATCGCGACCTTGAAGACACCGTCGCGCTGATTGGCGAAGAGGTCATAGGCTTCTTCGATGTCATCCAGCTTGAAGCGATGCGTAACCAACGCGCTCAGATCGACTCGTCCCGATTCGATGATCGACATGAGGCGACGCATACGCTCGTTGCCGCCCGGACACAGCGACGTCACGATCGTATGATCGCCGAGACCTGCGGCGAAGGCATCCAAAGGAATCTTCAGATCCGAAGAAAAGACGCCAAGGCTCGACAACGTCCCGCCCGGCCTGAGAACTCTGAGGCAGGCTTCAAAGGTCGCCTGTGTTCCCAGCGCCTCGATTGCGACATCGACGCCGCGCCCATCGGTAAGCCGGATGATCTCATCTACGGGATTGACCCGGCTGAAGTCGATAACATGATCGGCGCCCAGACGAGGGGCCATCTCGGGACGCTCCGGCAACCTATCGACCGCGATAATCGCCGACGCGCCAAGCAGCCGCGCGCCGGCCGTCACGCACAGCCCAATGGGTCCCTGCGCAAAGACCACGACGACATCGCCGATCTTGATGCCGCCCTTTTCGGCGCCGCCAAACCCGGTGGACATGATGTCCGGACACATCAGCACCTGCTCGTCACTGAGAGCGTCGGGCACCGGCGCCAGGTTTCCCATCGCATCGGGAACAAGCACATATTCGGCCTGGCAGCCGTCGATTGTATTGCCGAATTTCCAGCCGCCCATCGATTTCCAGCCGTGGCGGGTGCCGGGCCCATCCTGGGACGCTCGGCCGCACTGGCAAGCATTGCTGTATCCACTCGGCGTGATGGCGCCCGCGATCACCCGTTGGCCTTTGTTGAACCCCGTAACGGCGGCACCGAGTTTCTCGATGATTCCCACCGGCTCGTGGCCGATGGTGAGTCCTTTCGCGACAGGATATTCGCCCTTCAGGATATGGACGTCCGTGCCGCACATCGTGGTCGTGGTGATTCTAATCAACGCATCCAACGGACCCACATCCGGGATCGGCTTGTCATCCAGAACGATGCGACCGGGTTCGACGAAGACGGCGGCTTTCATTTTTGTCATTGTTTGTTCCTAAAAATCCGCGCAACAGCGGCTTGAGATTTTCCAGCACCACAAGAACCGTCACCCCGGCTCCGAGCGTGAGCGCCAGATCGCCGGGGTGTAGAGGCCCGAACCGGAACAAGTCGCTCCCAGCAGGCCAAATCAACGTGACGGCAAGCATCACAGCAACTATGGGAAGAATGAAAGCCAGCGTGCGGTTTGGGCGTCGGATCGCCTTAACCAACGAAGCCCCCGCGGACCGGTTCACGAAAATCAAGCCGACGATGGAAATGATCAATGAAAAGAAGGTCAGCGCACGTACTTCGTTTTCCGCCATACCATATTGCGACGATACGACGAAAATCGCCGCGACCAGGATAAAAGTCAGTGTACCCTGCAACAGGCTCCAGACGATCATCGAGCGGGAAAATAGCGGCTCCGCCGGATCACGCGGTGGGCGCTGCATCACATCGTCTTCTTCGGTTTCAGCCTCAAACACGAGGGAGCAGACCGGATCGATTACCATTTCGAGGAACGCGATATGCATCGGTCCAAACAGGATCGGCAGGCCGGTCATAAGCGGTAAAAGCGCGAGCCCGGCAATTGGCATATGGACGGCGAGAATGAAACTCATCGCCTTGCGCAAATTGTCATAAATCCGACGACCGAGCCGAATCGTCGTGACGATCGAGCCGAAATCGTCATTCAGGAGAACGATCGACGATGCTTCGCGCGCAACGTCCGTGCCGCGTCCGCCCATCGCGATGCCGATATGCGCCGCCTTCAGCGACGGTGCGTCATTCACGCCGTCGCCGGTCATCGCGACGATTTCGCCGTTCGCCTTCAGCGCCTCAACGATCCGCAGTTTCTGTTCGGGCATGATGCGCGCGAAAACGCTCGCCGTCTTCACGCGGGCGGCGAGTTCGATGCCGCTCAACGCCTCAAGCTCATCGCCCGTGACGAGGTCTTTCCCGTCGAGCCCCGCCTGACGGGCGATGACGCGGGCCGTCGCCGGATAATCCCCGGTGATCATGATCACCCGGATACCCGCCGTTTGGCATTCCCTCACGGCCGCCGGCACGCTCTGGCGCAACGGATCGGAGAACCCGACCAACCCGATAAATTCGAAAGCGAAATCCAATTGGGACTCCGGAAGCTCCGTCCCCCGGAACGATGCGCGCGCGACGCCAAGAACGCGTAATCCTGCCGCCGCCATCGCGTCCACGGAACGCGTTATTTCGGCCCGCGCCTCTGAAGGCAGGCGACAAAGTAACGCGATCGCTTCAGGCGCCCCCTTCGCCGCAACAAGTGTTTCGTCTCCAGACGTCCAAACCTGCGACATGGCGAGCAATTTTGGCCGCAGCGCATAAGCTCTGACCATCTTGCGAGCCGGCACGGATATCGGCGATGTCGGTAGCGGATCCGGCCGCGCCAGCGCGTGAAAAGCCTTCTCCATGGGGTCGAAAGGCACGAGAGCGCTTGCAAGCACGCCGCACGCGATCAAGTCATGAAATTCCCGTGGCAGAGATACGCCGTGATCGTTGACCTCGAGCGCCGCGCCGCCCGAAAGTCGTATCTCCGCAATCGTCATGCGGTTCTGGGTAAGTGTGCCGGTCTTATCCGTGCACAGAACAGTCGCCGAACCGAGCGTTTCGATTGCGGTGGCGCGGCGGGTCAGCACACGAGCCTTTGAAATCCGCCACGCCCCCATGGCCATGAACACGGCCAGAACGACGGGGAACTCCTCGGGCAACATGGACATGCCAACCGCAATTCCAGCGAGAATCGCGTCGAGCCAACCACCGCGCAAGATGCCAAAGAGCAAGAATACGAGGGCACTTACCATCCCGCCGACGAGGGCGAATATGGCGACGAGTTTGCGTGTTTGCGTTTGCAACCTGGGCACCGTCGCCGTGAGGGTTCCCAACGATTTGCCGATTCTTCCGATTTCGCTCCCGGCGCCGGTCGCGACGACCTCGCCGATACCCGATCCCCGCACAATCAAAGAACCTGAGAAAACAAAGGGAAGCTCGTCGCCACCCGGTCGCGGCCTTTCTCCGAACGAACCATGTTCCGTTGATTTACGAACAGGCATCGACTCGCCGGTCAGCAGAGATTCATCGGCCTGGAGATCATGAGCATCGACGAGTTGTGCGTCGGCTGGCACGCGGTCGCCCTCCGCAAGAACGATTAAATCCCCACGCACGACCTCGCGCCCCGCGATCCTTACGCGTTTGCCGTCTCGGATAACCAGAGCACGAGGGCTGGACAGATCCCGCAGTGCCTCCAGAACGCGTTCGGTTCGCGCCTCTTGTACGACCGTGATCACCACCGACAGAAAAGCGAAAGCCAGGAGAATGAGCGCTTCCCGTACATCACCAAGCGCGAGATAGACGATGCCTCCGCCAATCAACAAGGCCAGCATCGGTTCGCGAATAACTTCGAGAATGAGCCTAAACGGCGTGCGTCGATTAGACTGAGGGAGTTCGTTGGCGCCGTCGCGCGTTAAACGCACCTCCGCCTCGACTCGGCTGAGTCCTGACGAATAAGGCGACGATGGTGACGTGTTGGGCATTAGCCCTTAAAGGCACTCGCTCATTTTTGTCGTCGATTTCAGCTCTTGGGCATGCAGCGGCTATCCTGGTGGATCGGGGGAAAATAGATGTTCTCTTTTGGACAGACGGGGGCATGGATTCCTGCACCAACGAAAAAGGCCGGGTCTTGCGACCCGGCCTTCGTGTTTCGATTGAAGCGGAAAGCTTATTCCGCCGCCTGCTGGGTTGCCGGCGGATAGAGGTGGCATTCCAGCTTGATGCCGTTGACCGTCGTCTGCTCCGGGCGAACCTTGCTGCAGACATCCATGACGCGCGCGCAGCGCGGATGAAAGGCGCACCCGGTCGGCGGATCGAGCGGGTTCGGGAAGCCGCGGCCCATGGCGATTTCGGGCACGTCCTGCGTCGGATCCGGCGTCAGGAACGAGTCCAGCAGTGCGCGGGTATACGGATGCTTCGGATCGTTGAAGATCTGATCCTTCGGGCCGTATTCGATCAGGCGGCCGAGATACATCACCGCAACCGTGTCGGCCAGATGCTCGACGACGGCGAGGTTATGGCTGATGAAGACGTAGGTCAGGTTGAGCTCGTCGCGCAGATCCTGCAGCAGGTTCAAGATGTGCGCCTGCACCGACACGTCGAGCGCGGAGGTCGGCTCGTCGCACACCAGGATTTCCGGCTTCATCACCAGGGCGCGCGCAATGGCGACACGCTGGCGCTGACCGCCCGAAAGCTGGCTCGGATAGGAGTGGACGAGACGCTTGGGCATCTCGCACATTTCCAGCACTTCTTCGACGCGTTTACGTTGCGATTCCGCATCCCCGATATTGTGGACCTTGAGCGGCAGCGAGACGATCGATTCGATGGTCTTGCGCGGGTTCAACGAGGAGTACGGATCCTGGAAGACCGGCTGCACATGGCGGGCGATCTGACGGATGTCGACCTCGTTGATCGGCATCCCTTCCATGAAGATCTCGCCCGAACTCGGCTGCAATAGACCCAGCAGCATCTTGGCGAGCGTGGTCTTGCCGCAACCCGACTCGCCGACAACGGCAAGCACTTCACCGCGCCGGACTTTCAGCGAGATGTTCTGGACGGCCCTGAGCGTTTTCTTTTCCGAGAAGAAGCCCTTGCCGACCAGGAAGGTGCGGCCGACGTCACGGCATTCGAGCGGAAATTCGGTGGTGTATTGGCCGCTAGCCTGGGCGGCGCCCGCGATTGTCTGGGTACTCATGACGCCTCCGACAGGATCTGGACTTGTGCTTGCTTGGCGCATTCCTCGACCGACATGATGCAGCGATAGCCACGGCCTTCGCCGAGCGTGTTCATCGCGATTTCAGCACCGACCTCGCATTCGGGACGGATGCTGGCACAACGGTTGCGGAACAGGCAGCCTTCCATGTCGCCGACCAGCGACGGAACGATACCCGGGATCGAACCCAAGCGACCACCGTTGAGGGCGGCCTTGCCCGGAGTCGGGATGCAGGCCATCAGCCCCTGCGTGTAAGGATGCGTGGGCTGGGTGAAGACTTCCATCGCCGTACCGGTCTCGACGAACTTACCGGCATACATGACGGCGACCTGATCGGCGACGCGGGCGACGACGCCCAAATCGTGCGTGATCAGGATCATCGCCGTGTTGAATTCCTTCTGCAACGAATGAAGGGTATTCAGGATCTGCGCCTGGATCGTCACGTCGAGAGCGGTCGTCGGCTCGTCGGCGATGATCAGGGCCGGATCGCACATGAGCATCATGGCGATCATGATGCGCTGGCGCAGGCCGCCCGAAAGCTGATGCGGGAACTGGATCAGACGGCTCTTGGCGGCGGTGATGCCGACCTTGTCGAGCAGGAAGATCGCGCGTTCATGCGCTTCCTTGCGGCCGCCCTTGCCATGCTGAATGTAGACTTCTTCCATCTGGTCGCCGACGCGGTAGACCGGATTGAGCGACGTCATCGGATCCTGGAAGATCATCGACATGCGGTCGCCGCGCAGCGTGTTGAACTGGGCTTCGTTCATCGCCAACATATTGGCGCCCTGAAGCTCCATTTTGTCGGCGGTGAGCTTGGCCTTCTTCGGCAGCAAGTTCATGAGTGCCAGCGCGGTGATCGATTTACCGCAGCCGGACTCGCCGACGATGCAAAGCGTTTCCCCCTGGTTGACATGGAAACTGATGCCGGAGACGGCATGCAGCGTGCCGGCGGGCACTCCGATATCAACTTTCAAGTTCTGAACATCGATGACTTTTTGTTTTGTCGTCATGGTGTCTTCTCAGCGTTCACGATTAACTCCCTCGATTTGCCCCCACGCCCAAAAACATTACGGACGTGTGACGCTGTAGGCCTGTGACGGCGACAGCGGACAATAGCTTTCTCCTAAGATCGGATCAAATGCCCCCGCACGCTCGATGTCTGCACATCTCGCGATCCACAATTGCGAAGCCAATTAAATGGCCGATTACAGCAAAATTGTGCCCGAACGGCATCTTGAGCGCAGAAATTACCGCCCCCGTTCGCCGGCGATAGATCGCCGGAGTGTGCCTGCACGTTTCGGTACAAGGGTCCCTCCCTCGGTCCCAGTGGATTCCTGGATCGCTTCTTAGCTACCCAACAGTTGGTCTTATTTTTCGACCGACTTTTTTTCCGGTCCGCGGGTTTATCCCCGCCTCCCAAATCTGACAAAAGAAATACCATAAGCAGATTGGCATTTATAGCGGAAATGGCCCAATAGTCCCGCTGAGCGGAACAAAACAGCCCCTTGGACGCTAAAAACCTATCAAGCGAAAGGTTCTGACCAGGACCGCAAATCGACCTCGAAGGTCCAGCAATTCCGCGGTTGCGAATGGGTCAGGTAAACCACTTCCGCCAGCGCCGTGGGATCGACCACGGCACCCTTGGCGACCATGTCCGGATTGGCGTTCGGCCCCTGGATCGTCGCTTCCACCGCCATATGGGCGACGTGGATGCCGCTGGGCGCCAGTTCGCGGGCCAGGCACTCGGCCACCGACCGCACGCCGGCCTTGGCGGAGCCGAAGGCCGTGAATTTGGCTAGCCCTCGCCGTCCGCCCCGCCCACCGATGAAGATGATCGAGCCGGCGCCACGCGGCAGCATATGACGCGCCGCCTCGCGCCCGGTCAGAAAGCCCCCCAAGGTGATCGTGCGCCACTGGCTTTCCATATCGGCGACCGTCAGATCGAGCAGATCCTTCACGACGCGCCCATTGACGTTGTGCACCGCGACCGCGATCGGACCGACGCCTTTCTCGACATCGGCAAACAAGGTCTTCATGGCGTCTTCGTTGGTGACGTCGACCTTGAAGGCTTTTGCCGTCACGCCACCCTTCGACAATTCCGCGGCCAGGGCGGTCACCCGATCCAGATTGCGTGCGGCGAGCGCCAGATCGTAGCCCTCGGCCGCGAACTTCTTGGCGAGCGCGGTGCCGAGCCCGGGGCCGGCGCCGACGATGAGTGCTGTTTTGCCGGCCATGATGCTTCCTCTATTTCAACGGACGTGCGTGCGTGAAGTCATAGCCTTCCTTGACGATGCATTCGATCAAGGCCGGCGTGCCGCTTTCGGTGACCTTCTTCGCTTCGGCCAAAGCCGCCGGGAAGTCGGCTGCCTTTTCGACGCGGAAGCCGCGCACCCCGAAGGCATTGGCGAAGTCGCGATAATTGCCGCCGACATCCATCGTGTTCCACTTCTCGGTGGAAATCAGCAAGGTGTCGCGCTCGGCCGCCATTACGCCATTATTGAACACGATGGTCAGGATCGGGATGGAGTTGCGCGACGCGGTTTCGATATCCATGCCGACCATGCCGATCGCCGCATCGCCCATCACATTGATGCAGAGCTTGTCAGGCGCGGCCATCTTGGCGCCCATGGCGAGACCGAGACCGTGGCCGAGCTGGGTCGATTTACCCCAACCCATATAGCCGCCCGGCGCCGTGGTTTCCCAGAACGGCAGGACCTGTTCGCGTGGGGATCCGGAATCGTGAGTAATGATGGTCTTGGCCGGATCGACGCCCTTCAACAGATCGCGCACGATGCGGTACTGGTTGATCGGGACCTCTTCTGACGAGAGCTGCGGCGCCCATTCCTTGAGCCAGGCGTCTTTCGCTTCCTTCACGTCACTGCGCGTGTTGGGCTTCTTCGCACCTTGCGCCTTCAGCACATCGAGCAGGCCGCTCAACACCAATTTCGCATCGCCCAGGATGCCGAGTGTGGCCGGATAATCCTTATTGATGTCTTCGGCATTATTGGTCGCGTGGATCACATTCTTGCCGGCCGGCATGTTCGGATTGAACGGCGAGGTCGTCAGGCTGGTGCCGACGGCGAGGATCGTATCGGCCTGCTTCAGATAGTCCGCCATCGGGCGCGGCTGATTGACCGCCGAGCCGCCAAGCGACAGCGGATGGTTTTCGGGAAAGCCGCTCTTGCCCGGATTGGTCGTCATGACCGGCAGGTTCAACAGCTCGGCCAGTTCGATAAGCTCGGCGGTGGCTTCGGCCCGCAACACGCCGGCGCCGGCCCAGATCATCGGGTGCTTGGCGTCTTGCAGCATCTTCACCGCCTTGGCGACGGCGGCGCGGTCCGGCTCGGCGCGCAGGCGCTCGACCGGCGTGTAATCGATCTCGCCTTTGAATTCCTGGGTCCAGACTTCCTGCGCGATTTCCAGCAGTACGGGGCCCGGACGGCCGTTGCGCATCATGTGATAGGCGCGCCGCAGCGTCGCGGGCAGCCATTTGGCGTCGCTGACCTTGGTCGCCCATTTGGTGACGTGGCGGAAATTGTCGACTGCGTTGAATACCGGGGCGACATATTCGCGTCCGTTCGATGTGCCGGCCGTGATGATCAGCACGGGCACCGCCTCGGCGAAGGCCTGCGCCGCACCCGGGAAGGTGTTTTCGATACCGGGGCCGGACTGTGCAGCGAACACGCCGATCTTCTTGCCCAGGGTGGTACGCGAATAGCCGTCGGCGATGGACACGCCCACGCGTTCCTGGCGCGGCAGGATGCTGCGGATATCAATCTTGGCGCAGGCCTCGATCAGCGGATTGCGCGGATAGGCCACGATGAACTCGGTCCCCTCGCGCCGTAGAATCTCCGCCAGTACGTCAGCTCCGTCCATGATTTCCTCCCCATTCGTAACGTTCACATGATCTTGTCGCGGCGGGCCCCCATTTCGTCAAGCACCAGCAAATCCGCGCCCTTCCCTGCGCCACGTCATAAATCCGTCGCATGAGTGAAATCTGGCTGTCGCGCCAACGACATTCGCCTGTCGCGCAAACCTGAAAAAACGGCGGGCAGTTGACGTAAATCCATATTTTGCGGGGGAACCGCTGCATGTCCCAAAATATCGCCCACAAGGTTGCCGAAACCATCGGATCGGTGTCCAAGGATAGCGACCTGATCGTCCGGCTGGCGGACAGCGAACGCGAAGTCGATGCGGCCCAAGCGCTGCGCTATCGCGTCTTTTACGAAAACATGGGCGCCCAGCCGACGGCCGAGGCGCGCAACCTGGAACGCGACTTCGACGCGTTCGACCCGATTTGCGATCACCTGCTGATCATCGACCGTTCGGCCGGCGCGGGCGCCAACAAAGTCGTCGGCACCTATCGTCTGATGCGCGCGGGCCGCGCCCAGGCGGCGCTCGGCTTCTACTCCGACTCCGAATTCGACCTGTCGCGCTTACGCAACTATCCGGGCGAGCATCTGGAACTGGGCCGCTCCTGCGTCGATCCCGAGTATCGCTCGCGCGCCGTCCTGCAACTTCTGTGGAAAGGCATCTCCGACTATCTCGTCGCCAACGACATCACCTTGATGTTCGGTTGCGCGAGCTTCCCGGGCACCAACCTCAACGACATGGCGCAGGCCTTGTCGATGTTACACCACAATCACCTGGCTTCGGACGCTTGGCGCCCCGTGGCGCACCCCGATCGCTACGTGCCGATGAACCTGCTGCCGGCCGAGAACGTCGATGCACGCCGTGCCCTGCGCGAAATCCCGCCGCTGATCAAAGGCTACCTCAGGATCGGTGGCGTGATCGGCGACGGCGCAGTGATCGATCCCGAGTTCAACACCGTCGACGTCTGCCTGCTGGTCGAAAGCCATCTCGTCCCGGGCCGGTACGTGCGCCACTACACCAATGCGGCCATGGAGCAATACGCGTGATCGGCCAAATTATTAGTGTGGTGCGGGCCACCTCGCGGCTCATCGCCCTGACCACTCTCACGCTCTCACTCCTCGCCGTTTACAGCGCGTCGTTCTGGCGGGGCGCCACGGCGCGCCGCCGTATCGTGCGCGCCTGGCACATGGCGGCAGCACGCATCGTCGGCATCCATATCCGCACGCACGGCCAGATCGCGGCGCCGGGCGCCTTGATCGCGTCTAACCACGTCTCGTACATCGACGTCATCGCGCTGGGCGCGCTGACCGAGGCGACCTTCGTCGCCAAGGCCAGCGTGGCGCGTTGGCCGGTGATCGGCTTTCTCGCCCGCCTCGTGAACACGCTGTTCGTCGATCGCGCCAGCACGCATTGCCTGGGTCAGATCAAAGCGATTGCCGCGACGCTCAACGAGCGCCAATCGATCGTCCTGTTCCCGGAAGGCACCAGCACGGCCGGCCGCATGGTGCTGCCGTTCAAAAGCACGCTCTTTGAGGCGGTGCGCGGCACGCAGCACCCCGTCATGGTCCAGCCGGTCACCATCGCCTATGTCAAAAACATCCACGGCTGGGATCTGCCCATCGACGAACGCCGCATCCATCCGTGGATCGGCGACGACGAACTGGTCCCGCATCTATGGGCCATGCTGAAACATCCCGGCGTGCTCGCCGATGTGATGTTCCATCAGCCGGTCAACGCCGACAGCTTCGTGTCGCGCAAGGAACTGGCCGAGCACTGCCACACGGTTTCGGCCCACGGCCTGGTCGTGGCACGCCGCCGTACGGCGCTGCCCACCGCCGAGAATGCCGAAGACGTGCTCGGCTCGCCGCTGTTCGGCTTGCTAGGCTGATCCCGGCCTTCAGTCCTCGCCCGCGCGCGGACGATAACGCGGCAACGACCAGGACCATAAAAGCGCCGCCCCGCGGATTCCAAAGGCCAAGAAAAACGCGACGATCAAGGCCTCGTCGCGCAACATGCCAAGGCGGATCAACCCGACAAACACGAGCGCTCCGATCAGCGCGGCGGTGACATAGATTTCGCGCGCCAGGACGACCGGAATCTCCGCGCCCAGGATATCGCGCACGATGCCGCCGAAGGTGGCCGTGATCACGCCCATGGCGATCGCCACGACCGGAGAGGTGCCTGCGCGCAGCGCGATTTCAGCCCCCACGACCGCGAACAGCGCCAAGCCGGCCGCGTCCAGCCATAGCAAGATGCGGTGGCGAGAATGCGCAAGATGAGCCAGGAAAAAGACAGCCGCGGCCGCGGCCACGCAGACGATCAGATAAGCGGGCTCGCGGATCCAAAACACCGGCGTCAGCCCGAGCAGCAGGTCGCGCAACGTCCCCCCGCCGATGCCCGTCACCACGCCCAGAAGAATGAAGCCGAAGATGTCCATTTCCTTGCGCGAGGCGACGAGTGCGCCGGTGATCGCGAAGACGACGACACCCAGCCATTCCAAAATCGCTGTCACGGTTGCCAGCATGACGTTCCTCCCCTTGCCACGACCATAGAGCAAAAACAAAAGCGGCGCTCCTTTCGAAGCCCGCTTTCTCGCTTGAGGTGTAAACCATAAATGAACCAATGAATGCTTAACGCGGCTTTGCCTCTAGAACTAATGGATACTCTCTAGAACTAATGGATACTCTCTAGAACTAATGGATATCCGACAAAACTAATAGATTGTCGCGGCACTCCTTTGGTGACGCTACCGTTACGATAATGGTTGCTCATACTTGGGAAAAGCACATGTCTATGCGATTCACTATTTCGCGCGCCGTCATCATATTTGGTATCTCTGCCATTCTCGGATTGGCAGCCATCATCGGTACCAGCAGTTTTGCACTTCAACAAATCAAGGTGGGTGGGCCACTCTACGACCGGATCAAGCTCGGCAACGATCTGATCGCCGACATTTTACCGCCGCCAGAATATGTAATCGAGGCTTATCTGGAAGCGTCGCTGGCGGTGCGAGAACCCACTGGTCTCACGGAACGCCGTGAACGACTGACCCAGCTTCATAAGGAGTACAACCAGCAGCACGAATTTTGGACCAAGTCCGATCTCGATCCCACGCTGAAATCGATGCTGGTCGAGAAATCTGACGCCGAGGTCCGCAAATTCTGGAAGGCCGTCGAAGACGGGATATTGCCCGCGCTCAAGGACGGCAAGAGTGAAACCGCTATTACAGCGTATGATGCCGCAACCGCCGCCTACAAGGCTCACCGCACCATTATCGATGAGATCGTCAAGAAGACCCTAGACGCAAACGCGGCCACCGAGGCGACGGCAAAATCAACCATAAGCAGCCTTTCCATTACCGTCTGGGGCGTATCGGCATTCGTTGTTCTCGTGATCTGCAGCGGCCTTTTTAGCATAGCGGTCGGCGTAGTGCGTCCCATCGGCGGAATGACCGAAGCAATGAAGCGGCTCGCCGATGGCGATCTCGACGTAACTATCCCTTCGGCCTCTCGCCGGGATGAAATCGGCGCTATGGCCAAGGCCGTACAGATTTTCAAAGACAACGCAGCGCGCGTTCGCGGCCTGGAGGCAAGTGAAGCGGCCCAGCGCGCCCATACTGAGCAAGAACGTAAGGCGCAGTTCGCCCGCGTGGCACATGAGTTCGAGACTACGATCGGAAGCGTCGTGGGTACTGTCTCCTCGGTGTCCGCCGACATCGACTCGGCCGCCACAATTCTCACCGCATCTGCGCGCACAACTCGCTCGCTTTCAAACGGCGTCGCGGTCAACGCAGAACTCTCATCAAAGAGCGTCGTGTCGGCGGCTATGGCTTCCGAAGAACTTGCGGCTTCCGTAGCCGAGATAGGCCGGCAGGTCGAAGAAGCCAACCGCATCGCGAACGCCGCAGTCGGCCAGGCGCAGCATACCAACGATCTAGTGGCGGCGCTTACAGAGACTGCGAACCGCATCAGCGAAGTCGTGAAAATGATTACGAGAGTGGCTGAGCAGACCAACTTACTGGCGCTCAATGCCACCATCGAGGCCGCGCGGGCCGGCGACGCCGGCCGCGGCTTTGCGGTCGTCGCCTCGGAGGTCAAAACACTGTCGGAGCAGACAGCGAACTCGACCAACGTGATCGCGAGCCAGATAGCGCAAATGCAGGCCGCAACGAAAGACTCCGTTACTGCAATCAAGGAGATCGGCAGCACAATTGCACGTATCTCAGAGATTTCGGGGACTATTGCCGCTGCCGTGGAGGAGCAAGGCGCGGCGACACAGGAAATCGCCCGCGGGGTACAACAGGCCGCAAGTGGCAGCGATGAAGTCGTTATCAGCATTCGAAAAGTGAGCGAAGGCGCGACCGAGACCGGCGCTGCGGCCGATAAGGTACGCGGCGCGTCAGAGACGCTGATCGGGGAGACCGGGCGACTGACGGAGGCTGTCCAGCGGTTTGCAGCGACTATAAGGGCGGCCTGACCATCGTGGACGCACGTTTCGGTTGGTCAAGCGTGCCAAGGCACGATGAAGAAGGCAGCGCTAAAATAAATGGGATGACATTCCTGCAAAACAAAAGCGGCGCCCCGAGAGGCGCCGCTTTCTCGTTTGAGGCGTAAGCCCTAAAGCTTAGTGACCGCCGCCGCCCGCCGCCTTGCTGCCCGTGGGCATGCTTTCGGTGTTCTGCGGTTTGGCCTTCTTCATGGCATCGACGTCGAGCTTGAACAGCTTGACGGCGTTGCGCCACAAGATGTCTTCCTTCTGCTCGTCGTTGAGGAACGAGATGTTCTTCACCAACGGCGCGACGTCGTCGAGCGGCTTGCCGGTCTTCGGGTGGACCTGCGAACCGGTACCCGGGCATTCCGCGCCGAAGATGCAACGATCGACGCCGACCGTCTTCACCAGAAGCTCGATGGCATCCTGCGTGTAGAGCACGGTATCGTAGTACAGCTTCTTCATCTTCTCGGAGAAGAGCTGACGCGGATCCTTCGCGCCGAGACGGATGGTGCCGGCTTCGAAGCGGCCGACCTGGTACGGCATCGCGCCGCCGCCATGGCTGACCATGATCTTCAAGGTCGGGAAATCGTCGAACACCTTGGAGTTCAACAGGCCGTAGATGCAGGTCGTCTCTTCATTGATGAACTGCAGGGTATACGGCTCGCGCTGGCGAAGCGATCCGGTGTTGTGGATATGCGCCGGCACGTCGAGTTCGCACAGCTTCTCATACAGCGGGTACCAATAGCGATCGCCCATCGGCGGCGATTCCTTGCCATTGTTCTCGTACGGATCGGGATTGAGCAGGATGCCCTTGAAGCCGAGCTGTTTGACGCAGCGCTCGAGCTCTTTCACGGCCGCCGTCACCGGCTCGCCGCCGCCCTGCGGAATGCCGCCGACGCCGTAGAAACGGCCCGGCCACATCTGCGTGTGGCGATAGATGATGTTGTTCACTTCCTCGTTGAACCATTCGACGATCTTGAACGGCTTTTCGGAATGCATCATCTGGAACGGACGCGGGCTGATCGCCTGCATGTCGGTTCCGATCTTGTCGAGATATTTCATATGGCTGTAAGGGCCGAATGCGACCTCTTCCATCGCCACGCGAAGCTCGTCGTCCGACAGCTTCACACCGCCGCGGCCATGCGAGCCCCGCGATGACAATAGGACCGACTTATAGGCATAGAGTTCGGCCGGGGCGCTGACGTGCCCGTGTGCGTCGATAATCATGTGGACTTCCTCCGTGTGCTCAATCTTATGGTGGCTTGTCGCCGATTTTTATTCGCGGTTGTTTCTTATGAACCGGCGCGAATGACCCCCTATTGCCGTCTTAGCATGCCCAAGGGGGGCGGTCCACGCCCGCGCCATCACTTCCGCCAATATTGCAAATTGGCGAAACGAATAAGGCGACTAGGGTTTCGCGAAATGGATCGCGCGCCAGATCTTCTCGGCCGTCGCCGGCATGTCCATGTGGGTCACACCGTAATCGCGCAACGCGTGCACCACCGCATTCATGATGGCCGAGGGCGCCGGGGTCGAACCGCTTTCCCCCGCCCCTTTGACCCCCAGCGGATTGCCTTCGGCGATCATGTCGCGCAGCTGCGTGCGGTAGGCGAGCGTGTCGTCGGCGCGCGGCAGGGCATAATCCATCAACGAGCCAGTCAGTAACTGGCCCGAATCGCGGTCATAAGTGGCGCGTTCCATGAGTGCCTGGCCGATGCCCATGGCGATGCCGCCGCGGACCTGGCCATCGACCAGCAGCGGATTGATGGTGCGGCCGACGTCATCCACGGTCGAATAATCGACAATGACAACACCGCCGGTATCGGGATCGATCTCCAACTCGCACACCGCGGCGCCGCAGGGATAGGCCGGCATGCGCGTGCTCACCCGGTCGCTCGCGGCGAGCGGCTCGAGCTTGGCGACATCGAACAACGATATCGCGCGATCCGTCCCCTTCACCCGATATTGCCCGCTGGCATATTCGATATCGGCGGCGGCGGCTTCGAGGGCACGGGACGCCTGCTCCATCCCCTGTTCGACGATTTTGCGCGCGGCACCGAACGTGACCGTGCCGCCGAGGCGCGTCGCGCGCACGCTGTGCGATCCGCCGCCTTCCTTCACGATGTCGGTGTCGCCCATGATGACGCGCACCTTGGCGAAAGGAATCTGCAATCGGTCGGCCAGGATCTGCGCCATCGCCGTTTCGCTGCCCTGGCCCGATGGGCCGAGGCCGATCGCCATGGTCACGATACCCGATGCATCGACCGTGACATCGGCGCGCTCGATCGGCGCCCCGGTCGGCGTCTCCATATAATTGGCAAGCCCGATGCCGCGTAAGCGCCCGCGCGCTTTCGACGCCGCCGCCCGACCCGCGAACCCATCCCAATCGGATTGCGACAAGGCTGCCGCCATGTTGGCCGGGAAATCGATATCGTTCTTGAACGGCAGATCGCTGCCGTTGGTCATGGGTAAATCAACCGGACGAACGAGATTTTTGGCGCGCAATTCGATGCGGTCGAAACCGCATTGCAACGCGGCGATATCGATCAGGCGTTCGAGCACGAACAAGGCTTCGGGACGCCCCGCGCCGCGATAGGGCGCGGTCGGCGAGACATTCGTCAACACGGCGCGGGCGCGATAGGACACGGCATCGTACTTGTAGCAGCCGGCCGTCACACGCCAGCCGTTGGCCATCGGCACATAGGAGACCGTGTAGGCGCCGAGGTTATAAAGATGGTCCGTCTTCAGCGCCAGGAAGCGGCCGTCCGCATCGAGCGCCAGGATCGCATCGGTGGTGAAGTCGCGGCCTTGATAATCCGACGCGAACGCCTCGCCGCGCTCGGCCATCCATTTCACCGCGCGGCCAAGCATCTGCGCCGCCAAAATGATCGCGCAATGTTCGGGCGAGATGTTCTGCTTGATGCCGAACGCGCCGCCGACATCCTTGGTGATGACGCGGATCTTGTCCTGATCGATGTTGAAAATGCGCGCGAACATCATCTTGTAGAACGGCACGCCCTGCGTCGCGCCTTCGAAAATCAGACGGCCGTCGGCATCGAAATGCGCGACCACCCCTTTGGTTTCCATCGGCACGATCTGAACACGGGGGCTACGGATGCGCGCGCGCACGACATGTTTGGCCTTGGCGATCTGCGCATCGGCGGCGGCTTCGTTACCCTTTTCGACATCGAAGGCGATGTTGCCGGGCGCCCCATCCCACAACAGCGGAGCATCTGGCGCCACCGCATCTTCGCTTTCGACCACGGAGGGCAGTGGATCGTAATCGACCTCGACCGCCTCGGCCGCGTTCTTGGCTTCGGCGATGGTCTCCGCCACGACGCAAGCGATCACATCACCGACATAACGCGCACGATCCGAACAGAACGGCATGTTGTCGCACATGAAATGCGGCTGCCCGCCCCGACCGGTGAGCGCCGGAATCGTCACGTCGAGCATATCGACCGGATTGGCGCCGTGCGGAATGCCGTGCAGACCGGCGGCGGCCCAATCCTCGGCGGTCAGGATCGCAAGCACGCCGGGCATGGCGCGCGCGGCAGCGGTATCGACACTGAGAATCCTGGCGTGTGCATGGGTCGAGCGCACGAATACGGCACGCGCCTGCCCGGCGACGTTCATATCATCGGCGTAGGTGCCTTGCCCGGTGATCAGGCGGGCATCTTCGACGCGGCGGATGGGGGCGCCGATTCCTTCAGGCCCAATTCCTTCAGGCAATGTGCATCCCTCCGTTGACGTCCAACGTTGCCCCGGTCACGAAGCCGGCAAGGTCGGAAGCCAGGAACAGGAAACAGCCGCCGACCTCTTCCGGCATGCCGACGCGGCGCATGGGAATTTCGGGTGCGAAGCGCGCGTTTTGTTCGCCGATCTCTTGGCGGCCGGTCCAGATCGGGCCGGGGCAAACCGCGTTGACGCGGATGTTTTCCGGCCCCAGTTCGCGTGCGAGCGCACGCGCGAAACCGAGAATGCCGCCCTTGGCCGCCGCATAATGCGCGCCACCCCTGAGGCCGCCGCCGCGTTCCGGCGCGATCGACGACATGCAGACGATGCTGCCACGCTTCTGCGCGCGCATGACGGCCGCTGCCGCCTGGCAAATATTGAAGGTGCCGCGCATATGCATATCCATCACCGCGTCGTAGCCTTCGATGGTGATCTCGGCGATGCCGCCGGGCGGCACCGTGCCCGCCATGGTGACGAGAATATCGAGCCCGCCGAACTTAACCGCAACATCGGCCACGGCGCGCTGACAAGCGGCGTGATCGCGCACATCGACATTCATATACAGATGCTGATCGCCAAGCTCGGCTTGGGTGGCCGCCAACGCCGCATCATTGACGTCGAAGATCGCCAGGCGCGCGCCATGCTCCGCGAACACCCGCGCCGTGCCACGCCCGATGGCGCCGGCACCACCGGTGATGATCGCACTACGCCCTTTGAGCAGCATGACGAGGTTCCTTCAGTGCATGGCGCGGTTTAGCCGTTCGGCCCGCAAGCGCAGGACGAGGAGAAAGATCGCCGCTCGTCCTAGTGGCCCCCAATAACCGCTGCGCCTAAGAGCCAATCAGATCATTTCAGCGCGTATTTGCCGTCTTCCTGACGCATCAGTTTGCCGGCCTGGCGCAGATCGTCGAGCGCCAAGGTGACCTCGCGGCCATCGCGGCTGCCGACGGCACCCAGGATCTCGCCGAAATGCATGGGCCCCGATTGCAGGGCCTGGGCAACCGTGTCGAATTTCTTTTCGCCGAACACCGGCGGCTCGGGCAGCATGAATTCGAGACTGCCGCGGCGCGAGAACGGGATGGTCAAATCGAAGCCCGCCTTGGAGCCGGTCTTTTCACCGGCGAGCGACGGATCGAGCGGCAACGTGCGGAAGCCCGATTCCACGAACAGGTCGCGTTCCGGCTGGAAGCGCGTCGCCAGCGCCCAATCCATCTGTTCGTCGGAGAAGATGTCGATATCCTCGTCGACGATGAAGACATTTTTCACATTGGCGAGGCAGCCGAAGATCGCCGCGATCGCATTACGCGGTTCGCCCGGCACGCGGCCACGCATCGACAGACGCAGGTTGTACATACCGCCCGACGACGGCGTAACGTAAATGGCGACCGGTTCGCGGATCGCCGTCACAACCGCGCCCCAGGCCACGGCTTCCGTGCGCAGCGCGTTCAATTGCGCGGTGCAGGTGCGGCCCAACAAACGCCCGCCGATGGTCGCGGTCTGGAACAGCGCATCCTTGCGCATGGTGATCGCGGTCAGATGAAACACCGGGTTGTGTTTGACGTGGCCGTAATAGCCGAGGAATTCGCCGAACGGCCCTTCGATCTCGTGATGGCCTTTTTCGTCGAGATACCCTTCGAGGATGATTTCCGCATCGGCCGGGACCAGCAGATCCTGGGTCACGCATTTGACGACCGGCAAGGTCGTGCCGCGCAATTTCGCGACGAGGCCCAACTCGTCTTCCGGCAGGCGCATGGCGCCGGCGACGAAATCGATCGGGTGCGCGCCCAGCTCGAACGCGATCGGCAGGCGCTGGCCTTTCTTCGCGACCTTTTCATAGATGGCGCGCAGATCGGACGGGCTGACCGCATCGATACCGGTCTCGCGGCGGCCGCGCAGCATGAGGCGGCGGATGCCGACATTCGTCCAGCCCGTATCAGGGTCCTTCACATAATCGATGGAGGCCGAAATGTACGAACCGCCGTCGAGACCATGTTGGAACGGAATCGGCAGTTTAGTCAGATCGGCGGCATCGCCTTCGAGCACGATCTGCTGCACCGGCGCCTTGTCGCGCGCGATCTGCACGATGTCCTGCGGCGTGTTGAGCCGGTGCATGACTTCCTTGAGCAGCTCGCTCTCCGGCACGCCGAACGCCATGGCGAGGCGCTTGCGGTTGCCCATGACGTTGCCCAGCACCTGCGCCTTCTCGGGCCCAGCGGCGTTGAACAGCACGGCCTTCTCGGCGCCGAACAGATATTGCTCAAGCTCGGCAAGCTGCACCGGCTCGTTACGTTCCTCGATCTCGCCAGCCGCTTTCATCTCCGCCAGGAAACGGCGCAGGGAAAAACGGTCGAGGTCGAGCGCGGCCGACGAACCGGTAAGCTGATCCATAATCTACTCCTGAACTGAACTTAAACGACGGCGAGGAATTCGACCTGCAGGGCCCGGCCCGGCGGCAGGTCGAACGGAACCATATGGCGGACGGGCCGGCTCTTCGGATTGTTGAAGACCTTTTCCCAGACCGCATTCACGATGGGGCGAATGTCACGATCCTTCACGTAGACCGTCACTTTGCCGATATTGTCGAGCGTGCCGCCGGCCTCTTCCATGATGCGGCGCACGGTGCGAAAGGCGTTTTCGGCCTGCAATTTCGGATCGGCGGGGATTTCATGCGTCACCGGATCCTCGCCGCTGACGGCGGAGGAAAAGACCACATTGCCGACCTTACACGCCGTCGGGAACGGCTGCGGATGGGTCGGGATGTCGGCGGCGGCGATTTCGACGCGGCTGATTTTTTGCGATGCAACAGAAGCCGCCTTTTTCGGCGCGGCCTTCTTCGCGGTTTTTTTTACGACCTTACGAACGACCTTTTTCGCCGTTTTCTTGACGACTTTCTTGGCAGCCTTTTTGGGCGCCTTCCGTGCAGGACGCTTGGCCATCGTACACTCCTTCTAAAGGTCGCCCGCCCGCTTGATTTCCCTCGGGGCAGTTTTGACGGCGTGATTAAACACCAACAGCGATCCCTGCAACAATGATTATCCCGCCGCGCCGCGCCCAGCGTTAACGTTTGCCACAATGCCCCGTCGTTGGGCGGCATCCCGCCTTTTCCTGGCCCTCCCCGCCCTCTATAACCGTTTCAACAACAACCAATCAGCGGGATGAGGAACATGGACGATACCCCCCAGACAACGGTGGCCAAAGATACGGTGGCGCAAGGCCTGCTTGGCGCGCTTCATGACCACGGCATCGAATATGTCTTCGCCAATGCCGGCACCGACTTCGCGCCCATCATCGAAGGGATCGTGAATTCCAATCGTGCGAATGCGAAGATCCCGCAATTCGTCACCGTGCCGCATGAGAACGTCGCTGTCGCGATGGCGGAAGGCTACTTCCAGGTTGCCGGTAAGCCGGCGGCCGTCATGGTGCACGTCAATGTCGGCACCGCGAACGCGCTGTGCATGTTGATGAACGCAGCGCGCGACAATGCCTCGATCCTGCTGATGGCCGGCCGTACACCGCTGACCGAAACCGGGCATCACGGCTCGCGCAACGGCCTGATCCATTGGGGCCAGGAAAACTTCGACCAGGGCGGCATGCTCCGCGAACAGGTGAAGTGGGATTACGAACTGCGCACCGACCAGCCGGTCGATACGGTGATCCAACGCGCCCTCGATATTTCGATGTCCGAACCGCGCGGCCCGGTCTACCTGACCCTGCCCCGCGAAGTGTTGGGCAACGACATCAAGACCCTCGGCAACTACGTGCCGGAACGTCCGCTCGGCAATTTCCAGGCGATCCCGTCGCAAGCCGCGATCGACGCCGCCGCCCGCGCGCTGGCGAACGCCGAGAACCCGCTGATCATCACCGGCAAGCATAACGGCGGCGCCGAGCTCTACAGCGCGCTGTCGAAGTTCGCCAACGATTATGCGATCCCCGTCACGCAGGTCGGCGATCCGTCCATGCTGACCAAGGATGCCATGAACCTCGGCTTCCGCTCGGCCAATTACGTGAAGGATGCCGACTGCATTCTCGTCATCGAATGCCCCGTTCCCTGGATGCCGCGCATGGTGGCGCCGAAGCCCGATGCGACGATCATCCAGCTGGCGCCGGATCCGATGTATTCGCGCTATCCGTTCCGCGGCTTCCACAACGACCTGCCGCTCACCGGTTCGGCTGCGCCGACCCTGGTTGCGCTGCATGCTGCCCTGGCCGACGCGATGAAGAACAAGAAGGCCGCCATCGACGGGCGCAAGAAGCGCATCGGCGAAGAGCGTAAGAAGATCGACGGCGAACGCGCCGCCGCGATCGAAAAGGCCAAGACCCTGGCGCCGATCAACAACGCCTGGCTGACGCATTGCATCAACGAGGTGAAGTCGAAGAATGGCATCATCTGCTCCGAGCTCGGCGTCAATCCGGACATCCTGGAACATAACGATCCGCGTGGCTGGGTCTCGGCTGGCGGTGCGGGCGCACTGGGCTTCGCGCTCGGCGGCGCGCTGGGCGCCAAGCTGGCGGCACGCGACCGTGAAGTCATCACGATCGTGGGTGACGGCTCGTACATGTTCGGCTGCCCGACGGCGGCGCACTTCGTCGGACGCGCCGACAAGCTGGCGACCCTCACGGTCGTCGCCAACAACAACATCTGGTTCGCGGTGAAGTCCTCGACCTTGGGCATGTATCCGAACGGCAATGCGGCGAAAGCCAACTCGATGCCACTCACCGAACTGGCGCCGTCGCCGTCGTTCGAAAAGACGATCGAAGCCTGCGGCGGCTACGGCGAAGCGGTCGAAGATCCGGCCGAACTGCCCAAGGCGCTCGAACGTGCCCTCGACAAGGTGCATGGCGGCCAGCAGGCACTGCTGAACGTCCGCACGGCGCAAGGCCGCGGCTAAATCGCCATCAGTTGAAAATCAAAGCCCCGCTCGCAAGAGCGGGGCTTTTTTCTTATCTAATTTTCCAGAATTCGCCGGGCTGCAGGGTGCGGAACGTATCCGGCGCAATGCCCTCCTGCTCGCGCGCGGCCGCCAGGTCTCGCGCCGGCCGGTCGGGCCCGTCGTCGCCCAGCGGGAATGTGCCCCAATGGATAGCAAGTGCCGCGCGGGCATCGAGCTTGCGGAAAATGCCGATGGCTTCGGGCGGATCGATATGCGCCGGCGTCATGAACCAGCGCGGCAGATACGCGCCGACAGCGAGCAATGCTACGTCGATTTTGCGTGGCGCCAGCTTCAGCGTTTCATCGACCCACCAACCGGTGCCGAGTCCGGTATCGCCGGTGAAATAGACCAGCCCGCCCGGCAGATCGATCAGATAGCCGGCCCACAGCGCCTTGTCGCGATCGAAGGCGCCGCGCTGCGACCAATGCTGCACCGGTGCCGCAACGATCGCGGCGTTGGCGTCGAGATCGACCTTGCCGCCCCAATCGACCGCGATGACTTCGATGCCGGGGATGTTGTCCTTCAGGATCGTATCGTTGCCGAGCGGCACGATGATCTTGGGGCGGTCGCGTTCCCACAACATCTTCAGGCTGGGCAGATCCATGTGATCGTAGTGATTGTGACTGACGACGACGGCATCGATCTTCGGCAGATCGGCAAAGGCGATGCCCGGCGCGCGCACGCGGTCGGGCCCGAGGAAGCTGGTCGGGCCGACATGGTTGGACCACACCGGATCGGTGACGATGTTCAAGCTGGCGCTCTGGATCAGCACGCTGGCATGACCGATCATGGTGATCGTCATCACGTCGCCCTCAACGCGCGGCGCCGGCTTACCGAAGGCCGGATTGTCGATCTGCTTCGGCCATTTTTCCGGTTCACGCGTGAACTGCCAGCGCAGAAAATCGAAAAAGCCGCGCTCCGGCATCGGCGTCGGGTTGAAGAAACGCGAGCCGTCGAAATGCTGCGATGGCGGCCCGCCGTAATAGGCGGCGCAACCAGCCACCGTGAGCGCCGCGACGGCAATCATCAGTTTTCTCATCAACATATCTATGCGATCCGCCAGCTTTCCCCAGGTTGCAGGGTGCGGAACAATTCAGGCGGAATGTTGGCAGCCGCGCGCGCCACCATGAATTCACGCTCGGGTTCATCGTAAGCGTCATCAGCCAGCGGGAAGACGCCGAAATGCGTCGCGAGCGCGTGGCGTGCACCGAGGCGCTGGAAGGCCTCGACCGCTTCGGGCGGGTTCATATGCGCGTCCTGCATGAACCAGCGCGGCGCGTAGGCGCCGATGGGCAAAAGTGCCATCCGCAGATCAGAGACGGCGGTGCGGACTGGATCGATCCACCAGCCGCTACCCAGGCCGGTATCGCCGGCGAAGAAAACCGCACCACCCGGGACATCAATGACGAAGCCGACCCATAACGCTTCGTTATGATCGCTGAAACTGCGCGCCGACCAATGCTGCAAGGGTGTGGCGATGATACGCGCGCGATTGCCGATGGCGAGGCTATCGCCCCAGTCCATTTCATCAGCCGCGAGCTTCATGATCTTGGCGTTGCCCAACGCCGTCACGATCCGCGGGCGATCACGCTTCGCCAACGCCTGCAGGGTCGCCACGTCGAGATGGTCGTAATGATTGTGGCTGACCAGGATGAGATCGATCTGCGGCAGATCGTCGATGGCAACGCCGGGGGCCCGCACCCGCTTCGGGCCAGCCCAGCTCGTCGGGCTCGCGCGCTCCGACCACACCGGATCGGTCAGGATGTTGAGCCCGGCCGTCTGGATCAAGATCGTCACGTGCCCGACATAGGTTATGAGCAGGTCATCGCCCTCGACGCGCGCGGGCGGCTTCGGAACGATCGGATTGGCCACCGACTTCGGCCACAGCCCCGGCTTGGACGTGAAGCGCCAGCGTAGGAAATCGGCAAAGCCGTGCGGCGGCGCCCCTTCCGGATTGGCATAACGTTTGCCGTCGAAAGGTGCGCTCAAGCGCGCGCCTCACGGATCGCGCGCCAAACACGTTCAGACGTGCACGGCATTTCCAGATGGACGATACCGAGCGACGCCACCGCATCGTTGATAGCATTCATCACCGAGGGCAAGGCGCCGACCGTGCCGCCCTCACCCGCACCTTTGACGCCGAGCGCGTTGGTCTTGGTCAGCACCGGATGGCTGCCGGTTTCGAAGCTGGGCAAATCCTTGGCGCGCGGCATCGCGTAATCCATGAAGGAGCCGGACAGAAGCTGTCCGCTTTCGTCATAAGCGATGTCTTCCATGATCGCCTGGCCGATGCCTTGCGCGACGCCGCCATGGATTTGGCCGTGCACGCACATGGGGTTCAGCTCGAACCCAACATCGTCGACGACAGTATATTTGACGACCTCGACCTTGCCGGTTTCCTCGTCAATCTCGACCTCGGAGATATGGCAGCCGTTCGGATAATTGGCCATGTTCGGATTGTAGGTCGCGATCTCATATAGGCCGGGCTCGAAGCCCTTCGGTGTCTTGGCCGGATCGAACGCCGCCTTGGCGACATCGATAAACGCGATCTTCTTGTCGGTACCCGCGACCGAATAGACACCTTCAGCGAATTCTATATCACCGCTGGCGGCTTCCAGCATATGCGCAGCCATCGATTTCGCCTTGTCGATCACCTTCTGCGTCGCCTCGAACACCGCCATGGTGCCAATGGTCGCGGTGCGCGAACCGCCGGTGCCGGTGCCGAAGGATACCTTGTCGGTGTCGCCTTCAACCACGCGCACCTTATCGGGATGGATGCCGAGCTTTTCGCAGACGAGCTGCTTATAGATCGTCTCGTGCCCCTGGCCGTGCGGCGTGGTGCCGACCAAAACGGTGAGCGTGCCGGACGGATCGAAGCGCAGTTCCGCCGTTTCGGGTTGCGGCCCGGCCGCCTGTTCGATGGTGACCGACAGCCCGAGCCCACGCAGCTTGCCCTGCGCCTTGGCTGCATCGCGGCGTGCCTCAAATCCTTTGACGTCGGCCAGCGCCATGCATTTATCCATGACCTTCTCGAACTCGCCACAATCGTAGGTGAAGACGAGCGCGGTCTTATAGGGCATGGCGTCGGGCGGGATCATGTTGCGGCGCCGCAAATCGGCTGCCGGGATCTTCAGCTTGCGCGCGGCGAGATCGATCATGCGTTCGATGATGTAGGACGCCTCGGGCCGTCCCGCGCCGCGATAGGGCGACAGGGTCACCGTGTTGGTGAACACGCCGGTGACGCGGCTGTGGATCGCCGGAATAGTATAGACGCCGGCAAGCCCACCGATATTGCCGGTCGACGGCCCCGTGCCGAGGAACGACAGATATGCGCCGAGATTGGCAACGGTCGTGACGCGTAACCCTAAGAACTTGCCGTTCTCGTCGAGCGCCAGTTCGGCCTCGCTGACATTGTCGCGGCCATGATCGTCGACCAACAAACCTTCGGAGCGTTCGCAGGTCCATTTGACCGGACGGCCCGTGCGCTTAGATGCCCAGGCGACCAGCGGGATCTCGTTATAAATAGCGCCTTTCATGCCGAAGGAACCACCCATGTCGCCGGTGATCAGGGTCAGACGGTTCTCGTCGATCTTGAACAGGTTCTGCGTCAGGGTCTGACGCCAGACATACGGACGTTGCGCACCGGTGTGGATGACGTAGCGGTCGTTGCCTTCGTCGTACCAGCCGAGCGCGCCGCGCGGCTCCATGGCATTAGCGGTTAGGCGGTTGATATCGAAATGCTGGCGGATGACATGCTTCGCCGACGACAGCGCCTTCTCGACCGCCGCGCCGTCGCCGCGCTCGACATAAAAGGATTCATTGTCCGGCGCTTGCGGCCAGATCGCGGGCGCCCCCGTATTGGCCTTCGCGGTCACGGTATTGACCGGCAATTCATTGTAGGTGACGTCCACCGCCTCGGCCGCATCCTTGGCCTCGGCGACGCTGGCCGCGATGACCATAGCGAGCGGCTCGCCGACATAGCGGACCCGGTCCTTAGTCAGTGCCGGACGCGGCGGGCGCAGCATCGCAGAGCCATCGCGTTTTTTCAGCGGCGAGGCCCCGGTGATCGGGCCCAATTCGTCGGCGGCGTAATCCGCGCCGGTCAGGATGGCGTAGACGCCCGGCATAGCGATCGCGGCCGTCGTATCGATCTTGACGATCTCGGCATGGGCATGAGGTGAGCGCACGAACACGGCATAGGCCTGGTGCGCCATATTGAAATCGTCGACGAAACGGCCCTTGCCGCGCAGCAGGCGGGGGTCCTCGGTCCGGGGCACCGGCTGACCGATACCGAAACGGGTGGGTTGGATATGGGACACGCGGCCTCCGGTTCTTATATGCGTCGAGATAGCTCTACGAGGATCATACCGGGCGGCCACCGGCGGGCAAGAGGCCAGCAAATCCGCGCTTTTGGGGCCGATTGTTGCGGAGGCTCACGCCCCTGTGAAAAACCGCTCGTATCCGAACCGGAAACGGCTAAACTCGCCTGCGAAACAGGGGCATAGTACGACCATGGCGAAATTCGAGGTCGGTATCTACAACGAAGAGGTCCGCGCGCGACAGCGCGAAGGCCTGCGCCATAAGGACCTCTCCGCCGATTGGGCCGACGTGCATTATTATGACGTCGAAGCCGACGATATCGACGGCGCGCGCAATAAGATGATGCGCAAATACCCGGCCGAACGCGGCTACGTCATCGAATCGGTCGATCCGAAGTATTAGGCGACCCAGTCGAGCGACGCGAGACGCTTTGCAATGCGTCGCGACGCCGCCCACTTAAACTCTAAATCAAGCTGTACCCACGCTGCAGAGCTGCCACTTACCGGCGCTGCGGCCGTAGAACAGCACGTGGCGCTTGTTGTCGGCATGGCTCACCAGCACCTGGAAGCGATCGCCGAGGCACGGCTCGGCCGCCTTGGTCGGCGCCGGCAGTTTCTTGGTCTGCGCGCAGGATGCGACCGAGGCCGGCAGATTGCCGGTGGCGGCCGTCGGGCGCGTGCCGTTGATCGTCACATAATAGTTCTGGGCCTGTCCGCCCTTCACGCTGCCGTTCACCACGATGCGGCCGAAGCGCGACTTGTACATGCCGGCTTCGTCCTCGCCATCGGACGAGCCATCGGCGAGCGGGCGGAAGGAGATCGCGGAACATGACGGCGGTTCCTTCTTGCCCTGCGCGAGCGCAGCATCCGGAAACAGAATCAGAGCGGCAAAACCGACAAGCGCAGCACGAACGATCCAAGACATCATGTGAGTCCCCTTCACAAAGCCTGAGAAACAAATTTTGAATGATCAACTTTAGCTGAGATTCGTGTCATTCCGTCAACGCACGAACCGTTGTTTATTCGGCTCACAACTTAGTCACACCGCCGTGCCTTGAAGCCCACGAGCAACGTCCGCAAGAGCTCAAGATGCAGGCGCCCAAGCTCAATTAATCGGGCTTTGGGCCCGCAGAATCCGTGTCCGGCCTCCTTGCCGAACCGCGCCCATTCAGCGGATAATAACCCCAATAAAGATATATAAATTGGAGGCTTACCATGCGTCAGTATCTGCGTCTGTCGCGGCTGTTTGCCGTCTCGCTGCTCACCCTTGCCGGACTTTCGGCAGCGGCCAATGCCCAAACCGCACCCCAAGCTATCTCCATCGACGATGACGATATCGCCGGTGTCGTGCTGGGTGCCAACAACGCGCCCGAAGCCGGCGTTTGGGTGATCGCCGAAACCAACGATCTGAAAACCCGCTACGCCAAGATGGTGGTGACCGACGATCGCGGCCGCTACCTCGTGCCCGATCTGCCGAAAGCCAAATACAGTGTGTGGGTACGCGGCTACGGCCTCGTCGATTCGCCCAAAGTGGAAAGCGAACCCGGTAAAACACTCAATCTCAAAGCCGTGCGCGCCACCACCGGCGCGCAAGCCGCGCGCTATTACCCGGCGATCTATTGGTATTCGATGCTGAAGATCCCCGATAAAGCGCAGTTCGGCGGCGCCAGCGACATCCCCGCGGAGATCACGCAGGAACGCTGGCTCAACGCGATGAAGAACAATGGCTGCATCGGCTGTCATCAGCTCGGCCATCTCGCGACGCGCACCATCCCGAAAGAATTCGGCACAGGCGAAGACGGCTGGATGCGGCGCGTGCAGTCCGGGCAAGCCGGCGAAAACATGATGAACCAGTTGGCCGGCCCGCTGGGCGGCGTGCCGTTCAAATATTTCGGCGATTGGACCGACCGCATCGCCAAGGGCGAGCAGCCCTTCGCGCGGCCGAACCGCCCGGCTGGGCTCGAACGCAACATCGTCGTCACCGTGCGCGACTGGGCTGACGAAAAGGGCTATCTGCACGATCTGATCTCGACGGATCGTCGCAACCCGACCGTGAACGGCTACGGCCCGCTTTACGGTGCGACCGAACATTCGACCAACACGATCCCGATCCTCGATCCGGTGAAAAATGTCGCGTGGGATTATCGCCCGCAGATTCATCCCGACACGCCTTATCACGAGGCGCCGCATGCGCTGCCGAAGCCCTTGGCGGCGTCGCATTATTGGGGCGAGGAATCGATCTGGACGAGCAAGATCAACCAACACAATCCGATGATCGATGGCGACGGCCGCGTCTGGTTCACCTCATCGATCCGCAGCGACGCCAATCCAGCGTTCTGCAAACGCGGCTCGGATCATCCGTCGGCCAAGCTCGTACCGCTCGACCGCTCGGGCCGTCAGCTCACCGTCTACAATCCGAAGACCGAGGAATATAAGTTCATCGATACCTGCTTCGGCACGCATCATCTGCAGTTCGACAAGAAAGGCATGTTGTGGACGAGCGGCGGCGGACCGGTTGTCGGTTGGCTCGATCCAGACAAGTTCCTCAAGACCGGCGATGCCGCTGCATCGCAGGGCTGGACGCCGTTGGTGCTTGATACCAATGGCAACGGCAAACGTGACGACTATGTCGAACCCGGCAAACCGGTGGAGGCGGATAAAGACACGCGCATCATCTCCGGATTCTACGCCGTCGCCCCCAACCCGGCGGACAATTCGATCTGGGGCGTGACCGCGTTCGGCGTACCCGGCCGCATCGTGCGCCTGGAGCCCGGTGACGATCCAGCCAAGACCGCGTTGGCCGAAGTCTATAACGTCGCCGCACCCGGTTACGGCCCGCGCGGCGGCGACATCGACAAACAAGGTGTCGTCTGGGTGTCGCTCGCGAGCGGCCATCTCGGCAGCTTCGATCGGCGCAAATGCAAAGGCCCGCTCAATGGGCCCAAGGCAACTGGCGATCATTGCCCCGAAGGCTGGGCGTTCTATCAGTTACCCGGACCGGGCTTTCGCGGCATCGGCGAGAACAGCGCGGAATCCAGCTACTACGCCTGGGTCGATCAGCACGACACCTTCGGTCTCGGCGAAGACGTGCCGATGGCGACGGGCAACCTGAACGACGGCCTGATCGCGCTGAAGGACGGCAAGATGGTCACCTTGCGCGTGCCCTATCCCATGGGATTCTACGCCAAGGGCTTCGACGGACGCATCGACGATCCGAAGGCCGGCTGGAAAGGCCGTGGGCTGTGGACCACCAGCGGCGATCGTACGCCCTGGATGATCGAAGGCGGCAAAGGCACCAAGCCGTTGGTCGTACACTTCCAGATCCGGCCCGATCCGCTCGCGAAGTAAACGAGCACTCGGCACAAACAAAAAGGGCGCGTCCGTGGACGCGCCCTTTTCTTCTTTTGGACCGGCCTATTTATAGCCGGTGAAGCTGCCGCCGTTCTTGGCGAGCTTTTCCAGAAGTGCGGCCGGCTTCATGCCCTCACCCTCTTCCTTCTCAAGCCGCTTCATCACCTCGTAGACCTTCTTCGGCCCGACCGTATCGGCGTAGAACATCAAGCCGCCGCGATAACGCGGGAAGCCGTAGCCGTGGATGTAGGTGACATCGACGTCGGAAGCACGGAGCGCAATGCCTTCTTCCGTGATCTTCGCACCCTCGTTGATCATCGGATAGACGATGCGTTCGATGATCTCATCCTGGCTAATCTTGCGGCGTTTGATGCCGAGATCGGCCGACAGCTTGTCGATCAACGCGTTCACCTCGGGATCGACATGCGGCGTGCGGTCGCCCTTTTCATATTTATAGAAGCCCGCACCGGTCTTCTGACCGCGGCGACCCATATCGCAGAGCTGGTCGCTTAGCAGGAAGCGACGTTCGTTGGAACCGCCCTGCGCCTTGCGTGCCTGATAGCCGATATCGAGACCCGATTGGTCGCGCACGGAATAGGGACCCTGCGCGAAGCCGAAATCGAAGATCGCCTTGTCGATCTCGTCCGGATAGGCGCCTTCCCACATGATCTTGTCGCATTGGCCGAAATAGACGCGCAGGATGCGGTTGCCGATGAAGCCCGGGCACAGACCCGCGAGCACCGGCATCTTGCCGAGCGTGCGGCCGAGTTTCATCGCAGTGGCGATGGCGACCTTGCCGGTTTTCGCCGCGCGCACGTTTTCCAGCAAACGCATGACGTTCGCCGGCGCGAAGAAGTGAATGCCGATCACGGATTCGGGCCGCTTGGTCGCCTGCGCGATCACATCGATGTCGAGGCCTGACGAATTGGTGCCAAGGATGGCATCAGGCTTCGCATATTCATCGATCTTGCCGAAGATATCCTTCTTCAGATTGATGTCCTCGAACACGGCCTCGACCAGCACGTCCGCATCTTTGATATCGCGGATATCGGTCGACGGCGTCAGCAGGCCCATGCGCTTGTCCACATCGGCCTCGGTGAAGCGGCCGCTTTTGACCGAGAAATCGTAGTTGGACTTGATGCGCGCCAGGCCGCGATCGAGACCTTCCTTATCGGCGTCGATCAAAACGGTCGAGATGCCCGCGTTGGCGAAGGTCATGGCGATACCGCCACCCATGGTGCCTGCACCGATCACGGCCGCAGTCTTGATCTCCTTGGTCGGCGTATCAGCCGGCACGTCGGGGATCTTGGCGGACTCGCGCTC
>CANIGJ010000021.1 GCA_947467145.1 Rhodospirillaceae bacterium
CAAGCGGCGCTCTCGCAACATCCCCGACGACGACAGCCAAACCTGATCGCGAAGCGCAGTAAGGCCCCCCGCGGGGGGCCTTACTGCGGGCCTCACTGATGCATCTTTACTCCGCCATACCGATGCATTTTGTCTCCGGCGTTGACACCGCTACCCGTAAACCCAGAACAGGTCATCAATTCGACAGTTTTGAAGACCACGTGCATGTAGGCATTTATGCGATATTCGCCCTGTTCTAGTTCATCTGGCGCCATCAGGATTTGGGCGTGCCAGTCGATCGCTTGTGACCAGAAATCCGGTCGAATAGCGTATCTATCGGGGGGCACCACTCGCGACATCAGCCGAAATCGATCGAGATCGTTGCCGAGCAATGATTCGAAGTGTGGTTCATTTTTCAAATTAGGCCCAACGATCTGGGTGCCGTATCCGGTCAGTTCGCCGAGCGAGCAAAGCCGCACAAGTTGTCGTGCGGCTTTTACGAGCCTCGGATCGCTCGAGGCCGAAATTCCGAATGATAAGGCAAGGGAACCGTACCCTTCGATCGCTTCGTGCTTTGGGGAAAGAGGGGGCAGCCCGTACGCTAAATAGCGCACCGCTTGAATCGGCGTGCACTCTTCCGCGATCGGAAAGGTGGGGATGCGTTTAATCGTGGCAGCAGGACCGTCGATCATGTCGTCCACCATGTTTCGGGACAGAGCATATCGTGGAGATCGAGATCATGGCGAGTCTGAGACGACTATTAATTTCCCTTCCCGCGAGAGACACATCCTATGGTTATTTTTTCTTCGAGGCTTGAAGCCTGACGATTGCATCCAGCAGCATTTTGTCGGCATCGCTTGGGCCGGCGAGAACCGTTTCCAACCAAGAGCACCATGCGAACATTGCCTTACGGCGCGGTTCCAGGTTTACCGCCAGATTGTACACCTTTTCCGTTATCTCCGTCGGCGTGTGGTTCAGCAGCGCCTTCAAGATCTCCGGTGGCGTGCCGAGTTCGCCGTGGACTGTGGCGAAGGTGCGCCGTAGATCATGGATAGTGGCATCACCGACTCCTAGGCTATCGCGATTGCGATTTAGTGCACGGGTCAGGGCGGCTGGTTCCAGCGGCTTTTTGCCGATACGGGAAGCGAACAACCACGGTGACGGTTTCGGATCGAAGACCGCGCGATCCTTGCGATTGGGGCGAGCCGGTGGCTTTGGCGTTCGTAACATGTCGGCTTCTTTGACCGTCCGCATGGCCAGAGCCGGCAGCGGGACGACGTTCGTTCGTCCGTTCTTGGTGCGCTCGCCTGGAATCCACCATAGGGCGTCCTGATCGATTTCGTTTGCGACTGTTCCCGCGACTTCGCCGCGCCGTTGACCGGTGAGCAGGGTGAATTTGAGGGCTAGTGCAGTTCGTCGGTCCATGTCGGCGGTATCAAGTCCCGACCAAAACGAACGAAGTTCTGTTGGCGACAGGAGCCTTTCGCGAGCGTTTTCTTCCAGGCGCTCGATTCCGACTGCCGGCGAGGCATCAACAATGCCGCGATCGAGACCGAACCTGAACACCTTCGACAACAACGATGCGGTACGGTTCCGCATGACCGGGCTGCCGCGTTCCTCGATGTCGTCCAGCAGAAGCATGATATCGCGGCGGGTGATTGCCTTGGCCTTTTTCTTGCCCAGTACGGGGATGATCTCGCGATCGATCGTGCGTTGGTCCTGATCGGCCGATTTTTTCTTTTTCCTGGCATGGCGCTCTAGGTATTCGCCTGTAAGTTGGGCGACGGTTTCTGCGTTCCGCTCGGCAGCCTTGGCCTGCTTCGTCTTCGTATTCGGATCGGTTCCCTGATCGAGCAGGTCCTTTGCTTGCGCGTGCTCAAGCCGGGCCTTGGCGAGCATGACCTTGGGGTAGACGCCTAGTTTGAGCCGCTTCTGGATGCCTTCATGCCGATACATGGCGATCCAGGTCTTTTTGCCGCTGGTGCCTACGCGAATGCCCAGGCCGCTCTTCCCCTCCCAGACCTCGTAACGGGCTGCTTTGGGCTTCAAGGCCGCGATCGATTTGTCGGTGAATGCCATCGTGTGTTACCCACGATATCGTATGGGTAACAGAATCGATGAAACAAGGGGAAATTCGCAGGAACGAGAAACAACAGCGAAACCGCCATTTTCCTAAGGCCTGGCCTGCCATTTTTCATTCAGTCGGGTTGCATCGTGGTGCGTTTTATGGTGTCTGGGGGTCAAGGGGTCGTGGGTTCGAATCCCGCCGCTCCGACCAATTTCACCAAGGGGTTAGGCGGCAACGCCTGACCCCTTGGGCGTTTCTGGGGGAGCGTCCGCCTCAAGCCGCGCGCGGCAGCTGGCGACGCAGGCCGAGGATCTCGCGGGCCTCGCCGGCGCTGGCCGGCGTGCCACCAATCAACTTGACGATCGACACGGCCTTTTCGACGAGCGCCGCATTGCTCGGCGCCAGCACGCCTCTGTCGATATAGATCGTATCTTCCAGCCCGACGCGCACATGCCCGCCCAGCAGGAACGATTGCGCCAGCATCGGGTAGCACCAGCGCCCGATACCGAAGGAGGCCCAATGGGCATCGGCGGGCAGCAGCGATTTCAGATAGGCCATGGTCGCCGGCGCCGCATCCGCGCCGTACTTCGTGCCGAGCACGATCTGGAACAAGGCGGGCGATGCCAAGGTGCCGTCAGCCAGCAGGTCGCGCGCCAGATGGATGTCGCCGCTGTCGAAGACTTCGAGTTCCGGCAAGGTGCCCGCTTCGCGGATCATGCCCGCCATGATGCGGACGTTGCGCGGCGTGTTGATGACGACGGACGTGCCCGAGAACATGGTGTTGAGATCGAGGCTCGCCATTTCCGGGCGGAGTGCGACGACATGTTCGACGCGCGGCTCGGGCGGCATCAGGGTCGTGCCGGGGGCGGCGATCTTGGGATCGTGTTCGCTGGGGACAAAACGCTGGCCGGGCCCGGTCGTCAGGTTGATGACGACATCGACCTCGCTGGCGCGCAACCGTTCGACGACCTCGCGGTAATGGGCGAGTTCCATGCTCGGCCGGCCATCCGGATAGCGCACATGAATATGCACGATCGCCGCACCGGCGCGCGCAGCATCGATGCAGGCGTTCGCGATCTGCTCGGGCGTGCACGGCAGGCCGGGATGCTGGGCCACGGTCGTGATATTGCCGGTGACGGCGCAGGAGATGATCGTTCGCGACATGAGGCCCCATATTATGATTGGATCGATGTTGCGTGTTTTATAACACGTTCAACTCACATAAAGCTGGCCGAGTCCCATCTCGCGCAGCAGCCTGCGGTAGGCGATGGATGCCCCGTCCGCCGCGATATGCACTTCCATCTGCAGATCCAGCGGCAGGTCTTCGGGCTTTTGCGATTCCACGATGATCTTATCTTCGTTGAAGATTTGCGCGTTAAAATTATAGACGTCCTCGAGCGGGCCATCCTTGCCGAAGTTGCGCGCCAACGGGCAGAAGAGCCGCGTCTTGCGCGCGCTGATCGGTGAGGCCGCGTTCAGGATCCACAGCCGGCCGCTGTCCGGAAAATGCACGATGAGCCGGGCGCTGAAGGGCGGGAACATCTCGAAGACGCGCAGCCATTCGAAATCCGCCGGAGCCAGGTGCTGGAACCCTTTCGGATAATTGCTGACCGAACTGAGATATTCAACGCGTGCGCCGCGTGGCGTCTTCTCGACCTTATATTTCGGCACGATCGGATTGGAGCGATCGCCGAAGGAGGCGACATGCGCCCAAGCAAAGTGCGCCACATCGAGAAAGCCTTCGACCTGCCGTCCAGCGGAACTGTTGATATCGATCGTGGGCGCGAGGATGGGCTGAAAGTCAGGATCGTCCCAGGCTTCGAAATCCGGCAGGCTTTCGCCTTCGCCGTTCAAGGTCGTCCAGATCAGGCCGAAGCGTTCGATGGTCGGCAAGGTGATGATGCGTAGCTTGGGCGAGATCGGCATATCGGGATGCGCCGGTACGGCGACGCAGCGCCCATCCGGCGCATAGCGTAAACCATGATAGGGACAGACGAGGGTTTCATCCTCGACCCAGCCCAGGCTGAGCGATGCGCCGCGATGGAAACACAGATCGCGCGCCGCGCGGGCAACGCCGTGGGTGCGATAGATGACCAGATCGGTATCGAGCAGGCGGACCGCGATCGGCTTTTCGGCCAGTTCGTCGCCGCGCGCGACGGGAAACCAAGCGCGCGATAGAACGGTCCAATCGGAGACGGAAAAAGTGCAATCGCGCGGCAGGCCGAGGCGATCGTTCTGTGCTGGGGGCGATGCCGGTGCACTCATCTTGATCCTCCTACAGAGGTGGTCCGCGACCCTACAAGAATCGCGATACGCTTTGGTGCCCCGCCGAGATCATCCTCATACTTTTACGACCGCCGTTCAAGTTCCTCGCGTTTTGGCATCCTGGATCGCCTGCCATATGCGTTCGGACGTTGCCGGCATCTCGACATGACGCACGCCGAACTCCGACAAGGCGTCGACGATCGAGTTGATCACCGCGCCGAGCGCCGGAGTCGTGCCGCCTTCGGCGCCCGGGCGGATGCCGAAGCGGTGGCTGGTCGCCGGGATTTCTAGGAAAGTGCAATCGAACGATGGCAGCGAGGCGGCGCGCGGGATGGCGTAGTCCATGAACGAGCCCGACAGAAGCTGCGCATTTTCCGGATCGTAGTGGCAGATTTCCGACAGCGCCTGGCCGATGCCCTGGGCCGCAGCACCATGCGCCTGGCCATGCAGGATCATCGGATTGACCGCGAGGCCGACATCGTCGACGCCGCTCCATTTGACGATCGTTAGATCGCCAGTATCGGGATCGATCTCGACCTCGCAGATATGCGTGCCGGACGGATAGGCGCCGACCTTCGATGTATGATCGCCGATGCCGCCGAACGGGCCCTGCAACTCGGCCGGCAAGTCGGTTCGTTCGGACGCGAGACGTGCGATCTCGAAAATGCCGATGGCGCGATCGGTTCCTTTGACGCGGAAGGCTGGAGCCACAAACTCAACCTCGGCTTCGTCGGCCTGCAATAGCAATCCGGCGATCTTTTTACCCTTGGCGAGAATCTCGTCGACCGCTTCGCCGATGGCGAGGCTGGCTAGGCGCATCGAGCGGCCGGAATGCGAGCCGCCTCCGGCTTTGACGAACGCGGTATCGTGCGCGCGGAAATCGACATTTCCCCACGGCACGCCGAGCCAAGTATGGAGCAGCTGCGCGTAACTGGTCTCGTGACCTTGGCCGCTGTTCATGGTGCCGACGATAAGTTCGACGCGATCGTTCGCCTTGAACGCGATCTCGGCGCGTTCGCGCGGCGCACCGCCCGCACCTTCGACGTAATTGGCGATGCCGATGCCGCGTAAGCGCCCACGCGCCTTGGCTTCGGCGCGGCGCGCGGGAAAACCGTTCCAATCGGCGAGCTTGAGCGCGGCATCCATGGCCATCTCGTATTCGCCGTTGTCGTAGATGAGATTGACGCCGTTCTGATAAGGAAACTGGTTGGGTTGGATCAGATTGCGGCGGCGCAGCTCGACCGGGTCGAGGCCCATCTCGTCGGCGGCGATATCCACCAATCGTTCGATCACATAAATGGCTTCGGGACGGCCGGCGCTGCGATAGGGCGAGGTCGGCGGCGTGTTGGTGAAAACGCCGAGGCCATGGAAATGCACGGCCGGAATATCGTAGACGCCCTGCATGATGCCGAGGCCTTTGCGCAGCGGCACAAAAGCGATGGCATGACCGCCGATATTGCTGATGTTGGTGCCGCGCACGGCGAGGAACTTGCCGTTTTTATCGAGCGCCAGTTCGGCGGAGACCGTCAGATCGCGGCCCTGATAATCGCTGAGGAAGGATTCACCGCGATCGCCTAGCCATTTGAGCGGTCGTCTGACTTGCTTCGCTGCCCAGGGCAGCAGGCCGTATTCGGGAAAGAAGAAATTGCGCGTGCCGAAATTGCCGCCCATATCCTCGCAGCGCGCGCGCACGCGTTCGGTATCGACGCCGAGGACGGCGGCGAGATCGATCTTTTCCTTGGCCACACCCATGCCGGTTCCGGCATACAGCGTATAGTTTTGGGTGGCGGGGTCGTATTCGGCGACCGCGTTGCGCGGTTCCATCGGACTGCCGGTGACGCGCTGGATCCAGGTGTCGAAACGCACGATATGCGCGGCCTTAGCGAATGCCACGTCGGTCGCGTCTTTCTTACCGACTTCGACCTGCACACAGATGTTGGACGCGCAATCGTCCCACACCAGGGGCGCGCCGTCCTTGATCGCATCGCGCGCCATGGCGACGGCCGGCAGTGTCTCGTAATCGACGAACACCAGTTCGGCTGCGTCCTTGGCGGCGTTGGCGCTGTCGGCAATCACCATCGCGACGGGTTCGCCGATATAGCGCGCCTTGTCGGTGGCGAGCAGGGGCTGCGGGCGCGAATAGAGTTTAAAGTCGGTTGTGGCGTTCACCGCGACGTCGGTGCCGCCCGCCATGACTGGTTTGTGGTCCATGGCATTGAGGCCGCCGGCGATCAGGTCTTGGCCGGTGAAGACGGCGATCACGCCGGGCGAGTCCATCGCACCGCTGATATCGATGCCGGTGATACGCGCATGCGCGTAAGATGACCGCACGAACGTCACATGCGCCATGTTGGGCAAAGTCTGATCGGCGACGTACAGCCCGTGACCGGTGACGAGGCGCAAGTCTTCCTTGCGCCGTACCGGCTGGCCGATGCCGTACCCGCTATTTATTTGAAGGGTCATCCGGCTTTATGCGGGGCCGCGCAATTTGGCAGCGCGCTCGGCGGCGCCGACGGTGTTGTCCAACAGCATCGTAACAGTCATCGGGCCGACGCCGCCCGGGACCGGCGTGATGTGCGAGGCCTTTTTCGACACGCCCTCGAATTCGACGTCGCCGCACAGGCGGCCGTCGGGCAGGCGGTTGATGCCGACATCGATCACGACCGCGCCGGTTTTCACCATTTGCGGGACGATCAGGTTCGGCTTGCCGGCCGCGACGACGAGGATATCGGCGAGGATCGTGTATTCCGCGAGATTGCGCGTTTTGACGTGACACACGGCGACGGTCGCTTCTTTCTGCATCAGCATCAGAGCCATCGGCTTGCCGACAATATTGCTGGCGCCGACGACGGTGACGTTTTTGCCTTCGACCGAAATGTTCTCGTGTTCGAGAATCTTCTGCACGCCATAGGGCGTGCAGGGCGGGAAGACGGTATCGCCGATGACCAGGCCACCGACATTATATAGATGGAAGCCGTCGACGTCTTTTTCGACGGCGATGGTCTCGAGGATGCGGCGGACCGAAATCGTCGGCGGCAGGGGCAACTGCACCAGGATGCCGTGCACCGCCGGATTGGCGTTCAGCTTCTCGATCTGGGCGATGAGTTCGGCCTCGGTGACGGTCGCGTCGAACCGCATGACGTCAGAGTTGATGCCGACCTCGGCGCAGGCCCGCGCCTTGTTGCGGACATAGACCGCTGATGCCGGATCGTTACCGACGATGATGACGGCGAGGCCGGGGACGACCTTATATTGAGCCAGGAGCTTCTGGGCCCGCTCCGATATTTCGGTGCGGACTTTGCGCGCGATGGCGACCCCATCGATGATTACGGCGGACATTAAGACCTCACGGCTACGATTGAGGCAGTAAAAACACTTCAATTTCAGTCCTGTCAAAGGGTGGGAACCGCCCACCGGGAAAGTGGGCTGAATTTCTTGAGTGGGACGCCCATCGCCGCCATATTGGGCAGCCCTACCAACCAGAAACGATGATCTCATGCCCCGCATCAAAACCCGTGTCGGTATCGTTGGCGCCGGTCCCGCCGGACTGCTCCTTGCGCATCTACTGCACCTGGAAGGTATCGATTCGGTCGTCATCGAATCGCGCAGCCGCCAATATATCGAGACCCGCCTGCGGGCCGGCCTGCTGGAGCAGGGCAGCGCCGACGTGATGATCGAAACCGGCGTGGGCGAGCGCCTGCAACGCGAATGCCTGCGGCATGGCGGCGTCTACATCAAATTCCGGGGCGAACTGAAGCATATCGACTTCCAGGATCTGGTCGGCCAATCGGTGATGATCTACGCCCAGCAGGAGGTGGTGAAGGATCTGGTCGCCGCGCGCCTAGGCTATAACGAGCCCTTGATGTTCGAGGTCGGCAATGTGGCCGTGGACGGCCATGCGACCGGTACGCCCAGCATTTCGTTCACCGCCGACGGTAAGGACCAGGCGATCGATTGCGATTTCATCGCCGGCTGCGACGGCTTCCACGGCATCTGCCGGCCGTCGATCCCGGCGGGCGATATCAAGATGTTCGATCGCGAATATCCGTTCGCTTGGCTGGGTATCCTGGCCGACGCCAAGCCGACCGAGGAAGAACTGGTCTACGCGCACCACGAACGTGGCTTTGCGCTGCTCACCATGCGCTCGCCGACCGTGACGCGCGCCTATCTGCAGGTCGCGCGTGACGAGGACATCAACCAATGGTCTGACGAGCGGATCTGGGAGGAACTGGCGCTGCGGACGGCGGGTGAGGGCAATCCGCTGTCGGTCGGCAAGATCACCCAAAAGGGCATCACCGACATGCGCAGCTTCGCCTGCGAGCCCATGCAATACGGCCGCCTGTTCCTGGCGGGCGACGCCGCGCATATCGTGCCGCCGACGGGCGCCAAGGGCATGAACCTCGCCATTGCCGATGTGCGTATTCTCGCCCGCGCCCTGATTGCCTATTACAAGTCCGGCCGCACCGACCTGCTGGAGGCCTATTCGCGCACCTGCCTCAAACGGGTGTGGAAGGTGCAGCGCTTCTCGTGGTGGGTGACGCAGTTGCTGCACCGCAACGATCAGGACAACGATTTCGACCTGCGCCGCCAGATCGCCGATATCGATTACCTGACCGGCTCGCGCGCCGGGCGGATGACCTGGGCTGAGAATTATGTCGGCCTGCCGATGGAATGGGATTAGCGCGGCTGCTCAAAGTTGCGGCAAGCGGCCGGTTGGATGGTAAACGTGCAAATCAACTTCTGCGCCGCAAAATAAAGCCCGTATCGTTGCGTCTGTTTTCGATTAAATCGAGCGCACTGGTCTAGTTGCGCGGTTGCCCAGTTCTGCGCCTTAACTTGACGCGTTCAAGAATCGGGGCCTAGACTTTCCGCAATTCTAATAAAAAGACGCATCTAATCCGCATCGGTCCGATAACGGGGGCTATCATGTCAGACGCAGCAACGATGGACGGGGCATCTGCGCCCATGTCCAAGGAACAGCGCAAAGTTATCTTTGCGTCGTCTCTGGGTACGGTTTTCGAATGGTACGACTTCTACATTTACGGAACGCTCGGCGCGATTCTCGCCGGTAAGTTCTTCGCAGGCGTGGCGCCCAATGCGGCGTTCATCTTCACCCTGCTGGCCTTCGCCGCCGGCTTCGCGGTCCGCCCATTTGGCGCCTTGGTGTTCGGCCGTCTCGGCGACCTGGTCGGGCGCAAGTATACCTTCCTGGTCACCATGACGCTCATGGGCGTCGGCACGTTCTTCATCGGTATCCTGCCGACCTATGCCTCATGGGGCATTGCGGCGCCGATCGTGCTGATCCTGCTGCGCCTCGTGCAAGGCTTGGCTCTCGGCGGCGAATATGGCGGTGCGGCGACCTATGTTGCCGAACATGCGCCGCGCGGCAAACGCGGCTTCTACACCTCGTGGATCCAGACGACGGCAACGCTTGGCCTGTTCATGGCGCTGCTGATCATCCTCGGCATCCGCACCTATATGGGTGAAGAAGCGTTCCTCGATTGGGGCTGGCGTCTGCCGTTCCTGCTGTCGGTGATCCTGCTCGGCGTGTCCATCTGGATCCGCTTGCAGTTGGCGGAATCGCCGATGTTCCAGAAGATGAAGGAAGAGGGCACGCAATCCAAAGCGCCGCTCACGGAAGCCTTCGGCAACTGGAAAAACGGCAAGATCGCGGTCCTGGCACTCTTCGGTGCGACGGCGGGCGAAGCGGTCGTGTGGTACGGCGGACAGTTCTATGCGCTGTTCTTCCTGACTCAGACGATCAAGGTCAACGCGGTGACGGCGCAGATCATGATCGCCATCGCGCTCCTGCTCGCCACACCGGGCTTCATCCTGTTCGGCTGGCTGTCGGACAAGATCGGCCGTAAGAAGATCATGATGGCGGGCTTTGCGCTGGCGGCGGTGACGTATTTCCCGATCTTCCAGGGGATTACGCATTTTGCCAATCCGGCGTTGGAAAAGGCTCAGAACGGCTCACCGGTTGTGGTGGTTGCCGATCCGAACACCTGCTCCTTCCAGTTGAAGCTGACCGGCACCGAAACCTACACCAGCCCGTGCGACGTCGCGAAGTCGGCACTGGTGGCGCGTTCGGTGAACTACACCAACGAGACGGCGGCGCCGGGTGCTCCGGTCGTGGTCAAGATTGGTGCGCAGTCGATCACGACGGCAGGTACGCCGGCGTTCGCGGCTGAGTTGGGTGCTGCGATCACGTCGCACGGCTATCCGCCGACGGCGGCGCCCGATCAGATCAATCACGTCATGACCGTCGTGTTGCTCTTCATCTTGGTGGTCTATGTCACCATGGTGTACGGCCCGATCGCGGCATGGCTGGTCGAACTGTTCCCGACCCGCATCCGCTACACTGGAATGTCGCTGCCGTATCACATCGGCAACGGCTGGTTCGGCGGCTTCCTGCCGGCGACCGTGTTCGCCATCGTGGCGGCGACCGGCGACATCTATTCGGGGCTGTGGTATCCGATCGTTGTCGCATCGATCAGCTTCGTCGTTGCCATGTTCTTCCTGCCAGAAACCAAGGACATCGATATCTCGCGGACTTAAACTTCCGCGTCATCGAACGAAACGAAACCCCGCCCGCAAGGGCGGGGTTTTTCTTTGCCTATTTAGCGGGCGTCGTAAACGATCCGCCCGCCGACCATGGTCAGGAGTGACGTGGTCCGGCCGATCTCGGATACCGGCACGGCGAAGAAATCCTGCGATAGCACCGCGAGATCGGCGTGCGCGCCGGGGACCAAAACCCCACGCGTCTGTTCGTCGCGCGTGAACCACGCACTGCCCTGGGTATAAAGCCGCAAGGCCTGCTCGCGGGTCGGGATTTCACGCGCATCGCGCGTCGGCGTCCCATTGACCGTTCGCCCGTCGAGCATCCATTGCAGCGAGACGAAGGGGTTATAATTCATCACGCGATTGGCGTCGGTGCCGCCACCGACCGGTAGCCCCATGTTGAGCGCTGATACGATGGGCGGAATGCGGGCGATCGTATCGCGCGAGCGCGCATTGAGATACGCGGGGGCGGCATAATAGAGCCCATCCTGCATCAGCCAGCCGACACCCAGCGCCTTCATGCGCGTCAATGTTTCGGGCGTAGCGTCGTGCAGATGCGCGATCGACCAGCGCAGCGGCGCCAGCGGTACCTCGCGGTTCACGCGTTCGAACACGTCGAGCAGGTGATGCACCGATGCGTTGCTGGGCCAATGCTGCGTGAGCATATGGCCCTGTTGCGCGGCCCAGAGTGCGACCTTGTAATAGTCTTCCTTTTGTTGCGGCGTCGGCCGGTCGTTGTTGTACATGCCCCAGGTCACGCATTCGCCGATACCGTTGAAGGTGATCAGGCCGTCGGCGGTTCGCCCGCCGGATTTGGAGCGGATGATGGCCTGGAAATCTTCGAGCTCGTACCCGGCGCGCGGCGCGAACAGGCTGTAGGCGACGCGCAAGGTCAGATCGCCATCGCGTTGCAGCGCGTGCAGCACGTCGTAGTCGGCCACGCGCAGATTGTGCCCGCCCGGATCGATCACGCCGGTCAGGCCAAATCGATTGAGCTCGCGGAAGAAAGCCCGCGTACCATCCGTGGCCTGGGCTAGGTTGGGCCTCGGCAAGCGGTCGAACAACGCGACGATGGTGGTGAGGTCGCCGGCGATCCATCCGTTGGGTCTGCCGGCGGAATCGCGTTCAAGATGGCCCTTGGGTGGAATGTGGCCGTCGCGCGTGATGCCAAGCCGTTTGAATCCTTCGGGCGACAATAACGCCGCGCGATAGGACAATTGCACATAGACCAAGCGTCCCGGGGCTGCTGCGACGATTTCGGCCTGCGTCGGGCGGCGTTGTTCGGCGAATTGTTGTTCGGTCCAACCGCCGGACACCATGATCCATTGATCGGGTGGGGTAGTCTTGGCTGTCGCCGCCAGACGTTGCATCGCCTCAGCGATGGTGCGTGCACCGGCCCAATCGGCCTCGAGCGCATGGGTGTATCCGCCGCGCAGTGCGTGGATGTGGGAATCGATCAAGCCCGGGATAACAGTGCGGCCATTGAGATCGATGACGTTTGTCTTCGCGTCGACGAACTGGCGCATCTCGGCAGCGCTGCCGACGCCGTAAATGCGGCCGTCACGCATGGTCATGGCTTCGGCGACGCGCGACTGTTCATCCAGCGTGACGATCTTGCCGTTGATCAGGATCGTGTCCGCCGCCGGTGGCGGTGAACTGGTGCAGCCGCCAAGCAAGAGTGCGGCAAGGCCGGCGATGAGGAATACGGATCTCACGTTGCGGCTCACGTCGGTTGGCTGAGGCACTCGATCTCGATTGGTGCCTCAGTTGACACCTTGCGGCGAATGACGTTGACCGGGGTGTAGCCGGCCTTTTCGCATTTGATCTGCACGGCCTCGGGATCGAAACCGTCGATGAAGCCTTCGATGCGGAAACGGCCTTCCGCGTCGGTCTGCGTGACCAGCATCTGGCTCTTGAAGGTCGCGACCACGCGCATGCTGTCGATGGTTTTGAAGCTTTTGATGTCGCGCGCGATGCCGATGAATTGCGGCAGGTGCCCCTCGGTGTCGCCGTACAGATCGTCACCGCCGGCCTGGGCGCCTTGGATACCGAGGCACAGCACAAGCACAAGCGCGACGCAGATGGCCGGTAAAATCTTCATTTTGTGAAGAACGGGATCATGAAATAGCACGCGACGATCATCGCGACGGCCGGTACGCTCCAGCCGAGCCACAACCAAACGCGCATGGCGAGACCGCGCGCGACGACGAGAGCGAGGGCGCCGCCAACGAGGCCGCCGCCGATCGACGTCGCGGTCCAACCGAACCAATACATCGCCGGGCCGCTGCGCGCCGGTTGCGGGCCGAGATCGAATTCGACCAGACGCGGATGATAGGTGAAGGCGGCCAAATTCATCTCCATCGCGAAGACGTAGAGGACGCAGGAAACGACGGCGAAGGCGGACCAGAACACCAGCCCGGCGGGACGCAGGATCGTATCGCTCATGTGCCGAACAGCCCGCGAATATTATTCAGGATGTGGCCGACGAAGAAACTCGTCCAGGCCGCCACGGCGATCAGGCCGGCAAGCGCGCCTTGCGCGATGCGCTGTGCGCGTTCGGTTTCGTGTGCCGCGGCCGTCACCGGACGGCGCCACAGATACCAGTAAAGCGGCAGCAGGAAGAGGCCCATCGCGGCGAGATGCTCTTTGATCTCGAACGCACCCTCGGCCCAGAACATGCGGTAGTCCTGAAGGTAAGTTCGCACATTAAGGCGATAGGCCGGATAGATCACCGCGCCGATGATGAAGGTGATCACGAATATGATGACGACCGTATTCGTATAGACTGGGGCGGAGACGCGACGGAAGCGGCTGATCATTGTCGCGCCATCGCGCGTCGGCCACAGCGCGGCCAGGGCCTGGTGGGTCACCGCACCGAGCAGCAGTACGGCGAGCAACCCATGCACGATGAGGAGCGCGGTCCACATCGGCGGTGATCCTTATTCGGCCGCCATTATTCAGCGGCCTGCGCCATATCCGGACGTACGGTCACGTTATCTAGGCTCTCGCGATAGGCCTTGAGCCAATCGGCGCCGTTCGGCGTCACGAACGCGCCGCCGCGCACGCCGTTCAGCACTGCGGGGTCGGTCGCCACTTTCGGCACGCTGCCGTCCTTAGCGAACGTTTGCGCCGCTTTGATGAGCTGGCGGCGGAGACGATTGACGGCGACGTCGCTGGGGGCGAGGTGTTCGAAGGTGCGGTCGGTGATGCGGCCCATGCTTTCGGTCACGCATTGATCCTGCAAGGTAATGCCGTTGATGCCGGTGTAATTGCCTTCGCGCTGCAGATCGCGATCGATTTTGTAATCGTTCTCGATGTTTTCTTCGAGGCGATAGCGGCCGAGCGAGTCCGTGGTGTTCGGCTTGAAGCGCAGGCGCTGGGACGAGCCGGGCAGGGTCGGGTTTTCGGCATAGCGGTCGTGCAGATAGGCGCGCTTCATGTGCAGCATGACGATCATCGTGTTGTCGTCGTCGAGCGGCACATAGACACGGGCCAGCACATTGCGTTCGAACGGATTGATCGGCGCCATCGCCCAGCACGGGAAGATGAATTGGCCAACGCGCCAGTAGGTGTTCTGTTCATCGGCTGGACGGTGGGCCGCGTACATGAAGCCGTAATCTGTGTCGGTGATGACATATTCCGGCGCGCGGTTGGCGACGGCGTATTTGTTCATCACCTGCTGGCTGTCGAGATCGTCGAGTTTCTTCACCGCGCCGTAATGCAGCACGCCGAGATGCGAGGTATCCAATTCGCCTTCAAGGCCCTGCAGCCAATTGCAGTCGCGATGCAGGAACTCGATCACGACTTCGCTTTCCGGCGCCAGGGTCACTTCGATCGGCGGCAGATCGGGGATGCTGGATTGATCGCCCATATAGACCCAGATCAGGCCGTTGCGTTCGACCGACTTGTAGGCTTTGGCATGGACCTTATGTTTGAAGTCCTGGTGCGGCGGCACGTTGGCCATATCGAGGCACTTGCCGTCCACGTCGAATTTCCAGCCGTGATAGACGCAGCGAATGCCGCCTTCTTCATTGCGACCGAAAAACAGCGAGGCGCAACGGTGCGGGCAACGATGGTCCATGACGCCGACGCGGCCATCGGTATCGCGGAAGGCGATGAGTTCCTCGCCCAGCAGTTTGAAGCGCAGGGGGTCGCCGTCGGTCTTCAACTCGGACGATGCGATCGCCGGGAACCAGAAATGGCGCATCAGCTCGCCCATGGGCGTGCCGGGTCCGACGCGGGTCAGGGTGTCGTTTTCGGCTGCCGTGGTCATTCGTGAACTCCCATTATTCGCTATGCGACGCCCATATGCATTCTTGGCCGGCGTCTTTATGTTGGGATCATAATAAGGCCGTGGTGGGCAGTCTATGGCGGCCCGATAATCAATACTTAAGAATGATTATTAGTTGCGATAATATATTTCGGCTTAACGATGGGAGGACACAATGAAGACGTGGCAGGCCGCACTAGCGGCCGTGGCGATGGCCGGCGCGATGACGAGCGCGGCCGCGCAGGCGCATTACATTTGGCTGGAGCGCAACGGCGCCGAGGTCCAAGCGTTTTTCGGCGAGTGGGAAGGCGATCTGCGCGAGGTGTCGGGGGGCACGCTTGACCGTATCACCGGCCTAAAGGCGTTTGAACGCGATCGCGCCAAGCCGCTGACCGTGACCAAGGAAGCGAATCATTTCGCCATCAAGGGCAGCGCCAAGGGGGATGTCCGCGCGCTTGAGGATCGTGCTCCGGCCGAGGATAAGGCCAACGGCGGCAAGACCAAGACGACCTTTCAAGCCAAGGAAGGCCGTTCAGACACCAAGCCGGTGTTTGACCTCGAACTCGTGCCGGTTTCGCCGGGTGCCAACACTTTCGTGTTGATGCTGCGTGGGAGCCCGCTCGCCAAGTCCGAAATCAATGTGTTCGGCCCACCGAAGTGGGGCAAGGAATTCACGACCGACGAGCAGGGCAAGGTGACGGTACCGCTGCATTGGGTCGGCCGCTATGTCTTCGAAGTCATTCATCTGGAACAATCGCCGGGCGGCACGGGCGATGGCGCCTATGACCGCATCCGTCACGTCGCGACCTTGTCATTCAAAACGACCAAAGGCATCGCCTGGAAAGTCGCGAAGAAGTAACGCGTCTGCTTGCTTGGCATCCCTTCCGGCCCTCTGCATGATGGCCGGATGGACCAAGCTTTCGATATCGCGCTGACCAATGTCGGCGCCGTGGTACGCCTCGATGGCGGCCGTTTCCTCTTTCAGTTGCGCGACGACATCCCGAACATCGTGATGCCGGGACGCTGGGGCTTTTTCGGCGGCCATATCGAACCCGGCGAAGACGCCGATGTCGCGATCGCACGTGAGATCGAAGAAGAACTGTCTTTCACGCCGCGTTTGATTTCTCGCCTGACCGAGATCATCTATCCGCGCCTCGATGCCGATGGCCGCCAGATTTGGATCCGGCGCATGTATTATGACGTTCCGGTCACCGATGCGGAGGTCGCGACCATGATATTGGGCGAGGGGGCGGACATGCGTGTCATGACCGGCGACGAATACCTGGCACTGCCCAACATCATCTACTGGGAGGCGATGGCGGTCGCTTTCATCAAAGGCGGCGGGTTGGCCAGCGAACATAATATGGGCAGGGGATTTGCCTGAGGGAGGAAACATGAGCGTAAATGATGGGAAAGGCCGTGTGGCGATCGTCACCGGCGGCGGGCAGGGAATTGGGCGCGCGTTCTGCGTTGGCTTGGCCGAGCGCGGTTATCGCGTGGTGATCGCCGAGATGGACGAGGCCTCGGGTGCGGCCACCGAAGCCGCGATCAAGTCCGGCAACGGCACGGCGAAGTTCGTGCGCACCGACATCACCGATTCATCGGCGGTGAACGCGATGGCCGAACAGGCCATGTCGGCGTTCGGTCAGATCGACATCCTAGTCAACAATGCGCGTTGGTCCGGCCTCAAGCCGCAGCCGATCGAAGAGATCGCCGACGAGGTCTGGAATAAGGCTATCGCGGTCAATCTCAACGGCGCGTTCCATTGCAGCCGTGCGGTCGTGTCGCACATGAAAGCGCAGCGGTGGGGGCGTATCGTCAATATGTCCTCGGCCACTTTCCTGATGCCACCGCCGCGCCCCTATGTGCATTACGTGACGACCAAGGCGGCGTTGCTGGGCCTGACGCGTGGCCTTGCCGTTGAACTGGGCGGCTTCGGCATCACGGTGAATGCGATCTTGCCGGGCTCGGTCGAAACCGGCGTTGAACGTCCCGGTCAGCCGTCGCGCGCCGATCGCGACGTGCGCGCCCTTGCCCAGCAGGCGATCAAACGCCGCGAAGTGCCGGAAGACATGGTGGGCGCGCTGGCGTTCCTGGTGTCGGACGATGCGTCATTCATTACGGGGCAGGGCCTCAATGTCGACGGCGGATACGCCTTTTCGTGACCGCCAAACGCCCCATCGGCATCGGCATGGTCGGTGCGGGAATGGTGGGCCAGATCGCCCATTTGGCGAATTTCGCGCAGGTGACCGGCGCGCGCGTTGTCGCCATCGCCGAATTGCGGCCCGAGCTCGGCGCCGAAGCGGCGCAGCATTACGGCGTCGCAAAGCTTTATCCGTCGCACCGCGAACTCCTGAACGACGCCGATGTCGATGCGGTGGTCGTGGTGACGCGCCGTCCGGCCACCGGCCCCATCGTGCTGGACGCGTTGCGCGCGAAGCGCCACGTGCTGTCCGAAAAGCCGATGGCGCATAGCGTCGCGCAGGCCCAGACCCTGGTCGACGCGGCGCGCGCGGCAGGCGTGCGCTATAGCGTCGGTTTCATGAAGCGGCACGATCCCGGTGTCGTGCTGGCGAAACGAACGATCGAGGAGCTTCGCCGTAGCGAGGATATGGGGCGCATCGCCACGGTGCGCGCCTGGTGCCTTGGTGGGAATTTCAATCGCCATGCCGGCGCGCATGCGATGACCGCCGAACCGCGGCCCGACGGCCTGGAGCTTTGGCCTATCGCACCCGATTGGTTGGAACCGGCGCTGCATCAGGATTACGCCTGGTTCACGAATGTCTTCATACATGATGTGAACTTGCTGCGCTTTCTGTTGGGAAATCAGGTGCGAGTTCGTTACGCGGACCTGCAGGATCGCGACGCCCGCATCGCGCATCTCGATTTCGCGGATTTTCCGGCTGTGTTGGAGATGGCCGAATTGCCGATCGAGGAGTGGCGCGAAGGTATCGAGGTTACGTTCGAGCGCGGAACTCTGCGCCTGGACCTGAATGCGCCGCTCGATCCTACGCCGGCACGGGTGACCTTGGCTTATGCGGACGGCCGGCGCGAAATCCTGACGCCGCCGGACGGCTGGGCGTTCCGCCGCCAGGCCGAAGCCTTCGTCGCCGAGATTGCATCCGGTGCGGCGCCCCTGGCATCGGGTGAAGATTCGGTTGCCGATCTGCATTTGATCGAAGATATCTGGCGTCGGCATCTTGCTGAACAAGGTGACGAATCGTGAGCGAATTCTACAAGAACCGTGCTACCTGCCGCTTATGCGATTCAAAGCGGGTGGAAATCGTCGTGCCGATGGAGCCGATCCCGCTGGCAACGCCCAATGTCGGCGAGTCTGACGCGTTGACCCAAGCCAAACGCCAGGGCTTCACCGTTCCGATGGATCTCTATCTATGCCATGACTGCGGCCACGTGCAGATCCTGCAAGTGATTTCGCCTGAGGTGCAGTATCTGAGCTTCCGCTACACCACGTCGATCTCGCTCGGCTTGCCCGAACATTTCGTGCGTATGGCCGACGAGATTTCTGCTCCCGCCGGATTGAAGAACGGTGATCTTGTAGTCGAGGTCGGTTCGAACGACGGAACCTTACTCCGGCCCTTCCAACTCAAGGGCATGCGCGTTCTGGGTATCGATCCCGCCCAGGCCATCGCCAACAACGCGACCAAGAATGGCGTGCCGACGCTGGCGCGATTCTTCACTGCGGCCTTGGGCCGCGAGATCGAGGCCGAGTATGGCAAGGCGCGCCTCGTCATCTCCAACAACACAATGGCGAATCTCGACGATCTGTCAGACATGATCGCAGGCATCACGGCGGTGATGGCGGAAGATGGATTATTCGTCTTCGAGACATCGTATGGCGCGGACGTCGTGCGCAATACATTGCTCGATACCGTTTATCACGAGCATCTGTCGTATTTCATGGTGCGGCCGTTGCAAACGTTCTTCGCGGCGAACGGCATGGAACTGGTCGATGTGCAGCGGATCTGGACCAAGGGCGGCTCGATCCGGGGTTTTGTGCGCTTTGCCGGTAAAGGCCGTCCAAGCGCTGCAGTTGCCGATCTGGTTGCCGCAGAATTGAAGGACGGCTTGGATAAGCGCGAACCATACGATCGGTTCACGGCAAACGTCCGAAACATCCGCACGCAGCTCGCCGCCGTCGTCGCCGCTGAACATGCGGCCGGACGCCGTGTTGCGGGATATGGGGCCTCGGTCGGCACGATCACCTTGCTGCATCAGCTCGGTCTGACCCAAAGCCTCGATTTCATCGCCGACGATACGCCGCTGGGCGCGGCGGTTGAGGGACCTGGATACCGTATTCCGATCGTGTCGCCGCAACGATTGATCGTCGACAAGCCGGGCGTCGTCGTTGTGTTGGCCTGGCGTTATGCCGATCCGATCGTCGCGAAGAACGAAGCCTATCGGGCGCAGGGCGGGCGGTTTGTTATTCCCTTGCCCACTTTGTCCGAACGCTAGCGGGAGCCGTTCAATGATGGAGATCAACAATCCGGAGATCGTGGCCGAGGTGACGGCGGCTTGGGAGCGCTATAACCGCGCCGTCAACGCCAACGACGTCGCCGTTATGAACGAACTGTTTTGGGATGCGCCGCAGACGGTGCGTTATGGTGCAGGCGAGAACCTCTATGGCCATGCTGAGATCGCGCAATTTCGCGGCGGGCGCAAAGGGCCGATTGATCGGGCGATCGGCCGGGTTGTCATCACGACCTTCGGGCGCGATTTCGCCACGGCCTTTTGCGAGACGCAGATCGCCGGCAGTGCACGCCGAGGACGGCAATCGCACACTTGGGTGCGCACCGCTCAGGGCTGGCGCATCGTCGCCGCCCACGTCAGCAGCATGGAAGGGGCTTAGCCCCTTCCTCGCCCTTAGTTGGCCAGTATCTTGTTGATGCGCGGGAAGACCTTGCGGGTATTGCCCTCGTAGATCTTTTGGCTGTCCGCGGCCGACAGCTTGAGCTGATCGACGTAGCGCTTGGTGTCGTCGAAATAATGCCCGGTGTTGGGGTCTTTGCCGCGCACCGCGCCGATCATTTCCGTCGCGAACAGGATGTTGTCGGTCGGGATGACCTTATGCAGCAATTCGATGCCCGGATAATGATAGACGCAGGTATCGAAATAGACGTTGTCCTTGATCATCTCTTCGAGCGGCGGACGTTTGAGGTCCAGTGCCAGGCCGCGATAGCGGCCCCAATGATAAGGCACCGCGCCGCCGCCATGCGGGATGATCAGCCGCAGCTTTGGGAAGTCCTTGAATAGATCCGACGTGATGAGCTGCATGAAGGCGGTCGTGTCGGCATTCATGTAGTGCGCGCCGGTGAAATGGACCGCCGGATTGCACGATGCCGTGACGTGGACCATGCCGGGCACGTCCAGTTCGCACATCTTTTCGTACAGCGGATAGTAGGACTTGTCCGTGATCGGAATGCCGTCCTTCCAATAGCCACCGGAGGCATCGGGGCTGATCAGGCAGCCGACGAAGCCGAGCTCTTTGACGCAACGTTCGAGCTCGGGCACGCAATTGGATGCCGGGGTGCCGGGCGAATGCGGCAATTGGCACACGCCGATGAAGTTCTTGGGATACAGCCTGACGACATGGTGGATCAGGTTGTTGGAAATGCGCGACCAGCGCTCGCTCATCGCCGCATCGCCCTGGTGATGGCCCATCATGCTGGCGCGGGGGGAAAAGATCGTGATGTCGGTGCCGCGCTCGGCCTGCATCTTGAGCTGCGCGTCGACCAGGGTTTCGCGGATTTCATCGTCCGAGCAGATCGGCGCGTCCGGATCGCGTTCCTTCTTGTCGAAGGCCTCAAGCTGGGCCTTGCGGAAATTGTTCACGCGGTCCGGCATCGTGGTGTAATGGCCGTGGCAATCGATGATCATGATCTCTCCATCGCTCCCCTTGTTTGCCGAGCGCGCTGGCCGTGCCGCCGGCGCTCAATGTCCTTTGCTGGTAAGCGGTATCGATGGCCAGATCAAGGGCTTCCGCGCGGGCTATTTTGCAGCACGGAGAGCGGGTGCGGAGACTTGCAAGCGGTCGTTCCAGGCGTAAAGTTAACCTATTCGACAAGGGTTGGCGGCGCGACATAAGATGCCGCCGGCCGCGGAGCGGGCGAAGTGGAGGAGGCGATCATGCAGACGAAAATTCCCTGTGTGTTGATGCGCGGCGGCACGTCCAAGGGGCCGTTCTTCAAGGCCTCGGATTTGCCCGACGACGACAAATTGCGTGAACAGGTCCTGCTGGCTGCCCTGGGTTCGCCCGATGAGCGCCAGATCGATGGGGTCGGCGGCGCCGATCCCTTGACCAGCAAGGTCGCGGTGGTGAAGCGCTCGTCGCGCCCCGGCGTCGATCTCGATTATCTGTTCATTCAGGTGATGGTAGAAAAGCCGGTCGCCACGACCAAACAGAATTGCGGCAACATGCTGGCCGGGGTCGGCCAGTTCGCCATCGAGCAGGGCATGATTGCGGCGCGCGGCGACGAAACGACGCTTACCGTCTTCATGGAAAATACCGATTCGCTGTGCGATCTGACCTTCCCGACGCCGGGCGGCGTGGTCACCTATGACGGTAATGCGCGCATCGACGGCGTGCCCGGAACATCCGCCTCGGTGATGACGAATTTCCGTGGCACGGAAGGCTCAACCTGCGGCGCACTTTTGCCGACCGGCAATTTGGTCGATGTCGTCAATGGCATCGAGGTGACCCTGATCGACAACGGCATGCCCTGCGTGATCCTGGAGGCCAAGGCGGTCGGCCGCACCGGCTATGAAAGCCGCGATGAGATGAACGCCGATACCGAGCTGAAGAAGGTCATCGAGGATCTGCGCCTCAAGGTCGGTCCGATGATGAATCTGGGCGACGTGAAAGATCTCTCGGTGCCGAAGATGACGCTCGTCGCACCCGCGCAGAACGGCGGCTCGATCATGACGCGTTCGTTCATTCCGCACGATTGCCATGCCGCCATCGGCGTGTTCGCGGCTGTGTCGGTGGCGACGGCCTGTATCCTGCCGGGCACGACCGCGTCGCGCGTCGCGAAAATCCCGGACGGTCAGCGCAAGCTGTTCTCGGTCGAACATCCGACCGGCGAGATGTCGGTCGAAATGGAATTCGAAGGGCCGGCGAGCGCCCCGATCATCAAGCGCGCGGCGTTGCTGCGCACCGCGCGCCGCCTGTTCGAAGGTAACATCCTCGTGCCGTCATCCGTGTGGGATGGCCGCTCGGCACTCAAAGCGGCTGCGGAGTAATCATGCCTGACGCGACGATTCCCACTATCCAGGGCCCCAATCCCAACACCACCAAACCGAAGCTAAAACTGCCCGCCGGAGCAACCGACGCGCATTGCCATGTCTTCGGGCCGGGCAATGTATTTCCCTATCATCCGAAGCGCAGCTACACGCCGCCGGATGCGCCGAAGGAAAAGCTGAAGGCGATCCACGATCTGCTGGGCCTCGAACGCGCGGTAATTGTGCAGGCGACCTGCCACGGCGACGACAATACCGCGACCTTGGATTGTATCGCCTGGGCACCGAACCGCTATCGCGGCATCGCCATGGTGAACCCGGACGTGTCGAACGCTGAACTCGAACGCCTGCACAAAGGGGGTATTCGCGGCGCGCGCTTCTCGTTCGCGCGACATCTGTCGGGTGGCAGCAAGCCAGACTTCTCCAAGATCAAGATGGTATGCGACAAGATGAAGCCGTTCGGCTGGCATGCTGTCATCTATATGGAAGCTGAGGATGTCGCCGAGAACGCCAAGGAACTCGACACGCTCGGCGTGCCGGTGGTGTTCGATCACATGGCGCGCATTCATCCCGACCAGGGATTGAATCAGAAAGCGTTCCAGCTGCTGCTGGGGTACCTCAAGAACTCCGACGCCTGGGTGAAGATCACCGGGGCGGAGCGTCTGTCGGTGGCCGGAACGCCGTTCCACGACGTGGTGCCGTACGCGCAGGCGCTGGTCGCCGCCGCGCCCGAGCGCATCTTGTGGGGGACCGACTGGCCGCATCCGAACATCGACGGCTACATGCCGAACGACGGCGATCTGGTCGATCTGTTCGGGCTGTATGTTCCGGACGAAACCCTGCGTAAGAAGATCCTGGTCGATAATCCGGCGCGGCTTTACGGCTTCTAGCGCGTTTGGCGAAAATGGGTGCGAGGGACACGCTAACGCTGTAGTCTTCGCCCAATCGCGCAGGGATTTCATCGTACTTTGACGAATGCATCATTCATGGATCGGCTGCGCACGGTCGACAGTCGCATCCTGTCCATCGTGATCGCGACGGTAGCGGCCGTGTCCCCGATTGCGCCGCGCGCCACGGTCCCGGCGCTGTTCATCCTGTTGGCTTATCAGCTCGTCGCGATGGCGCGGCGACGCGCGCTGCCGTCGATCAATATTCCCCTGGCCGTCGGATTTACGGCACTCGTCATCTGGTCTTATATAAGCACTCTGTGGGCGCTGGCACCCACGGGGGGCGCGACGACGCGCCTGGTGCCGCTGTTTGTCGCGGCGCTGTGCCTGACGGCGTGGGCCAAAGAACGCGGCGCCGATCGGCAATATATCGGCGACCTGTGCGGCGCCTTCGCGATCGCCGCCCTGATCTATGTATTCGAAGGGATTTCTTGGGCCTGGCTGACGCGCGCGGCCCATGATCTCACGTGGCGCGATATCCTTGATGGAGACACCGGCGGCATTGCGGTCATGTCTCTGCTCATCAGCGGTACGGTGATCCTGTCGTTGCTCATGTGGCCGGTGGTGACCGGGTTACTGATGCAGGGGCGGCGCTGGTGTGTGGCTGTTCTGTGTGTTGTCGTGGCTGCGCTATCGGTTGCGTTCGGGAGCGAGTCCGGTCTGATCGCCATCATTCTGGGCTGGCTTGCCTGGTGGCTGGTGTCGATCGCCGGCCGTAAGGCGATAACCGCTTTTGCCGTTGTGTTCGTGGTCGTCGTGCTGACGACACCATTCATCTTTACGCGCGTTCTGACCACGGAAACGATCAATCGCATCGTCACCGAGGTTCCGCATGTGCCGAATTCCGCGCTAGTCCGCCTGATGATCTGGAAATTCACCTCCGAGCGGATTGCGGAACGGCCGCTGGCCGGATGGGGATTCGATGCCGCGCGGCGCATTCCGGGTGGCGGCGATAAATTCTTCCTGAAGAATGCGGTCGGCCAAACGGTCACGAGCGAATTGAACCTGCCACTGCATCCGCACAATCAGATTCTGCAGATATGGCTCGAACTCGGCATTGTCGGCGCGCTCATTGTCGCGTTGACGGGCGCGGCATTGATCATGCAAACCGGGAAGCTGACGCCGGTGGCGCGCAACGGCGCGATCGCGCTGATCACATCCGTGCTGATCTTCGACAATTTAAGCTACGGCGCCTGGCAATCGTGGTGGATCGCCGCCGTCATTCTGGTTGCGGTGTCGCAGGCCTCGATGAGCCGTTTGTCCGCTCGGCCCGGTTGAGACATGCCGTGAGCGTTTCCTACCTCGTCACCGTCTATCAGAAAGCAAAATTCCTGCCGACCGTATTGGCGGCGATCGTTGCCGAACGCGCCGAGAGCGGCGGCGAGATCATCGTCATCGACGACGGATCGACCGACGGATCGGCGCAAATCCTCGACGATTTCGCCGCCGGCTGCGCAGACGTCACCATCGTGCATCAAACGAATGCCGGCGTGGCCGCGGCGACGAACCGCGCGCTGCGCATCGCGCGCGAACCCTTCGTGCGCCTGGTCGACGGCGACGACATCATCGCGCCCAACAGCACGCGTGTCATGTTGCAGGCGTTGGAGGCGAGCGGCTGCGGCTGCGTCTACGGCGATATCGACGAATACGACATGGGCCTGACCTATCACGATCTGCCGCGCGCCGATACTGGCGGGCGGTTCGATATCCAGGCCGATGCCTTGGCCGGTATGCTGAAGAATCAGCTCTTTGTGGTCAGCGCCATGCTGGCGCGGCGCGAGGTGTTGCTGTCGGCTGTGCCGTTGCCCGAACATTATTCGCATCAGGATGTGGCGCTCGGCCTGCGGCTCGCTACGGCGACACGGATCGCCCATGTGCCGGCGCTGTGTTGTTCCATGGCGTCCAACGCCGCGACGAGCGGATCGGTGCGCATTACCGGCAGCATGGCGCGCATGTATCGCGACACCGCACGCATCACGCGCGAGATGCTGGGCGATTGGCCGGTGAAATATCGCGGCATGGCGGTGCGTCGCAATGCGTCGCGGGCCTTTTTATATGCGCGCCGGCATATGCCGGGCTCGGGCGCGCGCTGTGTCGCGTTGTTACTGGTGCGCGGGCTGGCCTATCTGCCCGTGCCGGCGCTGTTTCCGCGTCTGATGGATTTCGTCGCCGAGAGCTATGCGCCGGCGTTGCGCGACCCCCGGTCGTTTCCCTAGTGGCTTTTCCTTAGGTCTAGCCGCGTCCGCGATAGGGTGCCACACCTTGATCGGGCAGCCAGACGCCGTCGGGCGCGGGGCCGGATTGGTAGAACACATCGATGGGAATACCGCCGCGCGGATACCAATAGCCGCCGATCCTGAGCCAGTGCGGCGCGATCTCGGTTTCGATACGCCGCGCGATGCCCACGGTGCAGGCCTCATGGAAGCCCGCGTGATTGCGAAACGAGCCGAGATAGAGCTTCAGCGATTTGCTTTCGACGATCAGCGCATTGGGCACGTAATCGATCACCAGATGCGCGAAATCCGGCTGACCCGTCACCGGGCACAGCGAGGTGAATTCCGGACAGGTGAAACGGACGAGATAACGCGCGTCCGGATGGGGATTGGGGACCTTTTCCAGGATTGCGTCTTCCGGCGTCGCGGGAAGGGCGGCATGGCGGCCGAGCTGGTCGAGGCCGATGTACGATTCTGTCATGGCGCGGAAGCTACTGCCTCAATCCCCCTGAGGCAAAAAAAAACCGGCCCGAATAGTTCGGACCGGCTGAGTTATGCTCTTGAGGGAGACGGGATACTGAAGTAGCCCCCCTGAAATCGATGTGATTGGAATCACAGATCGACCGGATTTTCGTAAAATTTGAAGTAAATTTTGAAAATAGAGAAACCGGCGAATTGCCAGTTCTGGCGGAAATCCGCCATTTCTCGCAAAATAGCCTGTTCAGATTGCGGGCAAGCCGAGGGCCTTGCGCCCTTGTTCGGTCAGTTTGCAGACCAACCAGTCAGGTTTCATCGGGTTGGCGAACCAGGGCTCGGCCCAGCCTTGGCGCAGGCACGCATCGACTGTGCGCTTGGCGACCCTTTGGCCTTCTTCATCGAACAGGGGGAGCTTGCCGCCCGGCTGGCCTAGCCCACGCATCAGCCATTTGCGTTGCAGGTCCGTTGGGCGCGACGAGGGTGCGTCCATCGTGAGTCGGGTCCGTTGTACGCCGAATTCTTCAGCGCCCATTGCCGCTATCCTTGCCCAAAAACCTCTGACCTGACGATCACGCTATCCTAGGCTAGATTGCCGCATCTGCCAATTCGACCAACGCCGGAGCCGCCGCATGGGCCAATCCATTCTCTATGTCACCTGCACGTCCGAAGACGAAGCGATCAAGATCGCCGAGACCTTGGTCGAGGAAAAGCTGGTCGCCTGCGCGAATATCCTCGGCCGCATGACGTCGATCTTTCGTTGGGAAGGCAAGGTGCAGCGCGACAACGAAGTGGCGTTGATCCTGAAGACGCGTGCGGAACTCGTCGACAACGTGACGATCCGGGTGAAGACGCTGCACAGTCACAAGGTGCCGTGTGTGGTGGCGATTGAACTGAGCGGCGGCAATCCCGATTTCCTGAATTGGATCGAGCAGCAGACCGCGCGCATCCCAGCGCTGTCCAAGTTCTAAGGCTGGGTTTTAGCTGGCGGCGGGATAAGACACGCTGGCCACCGCCTGCGCGGCGATGCCTTCGCTGCGCCCCAAGAAACCGAGTTGTTCGGTCGTTTTGCCTTTGACGTTCACGCGGGTGATGGGAAGGCCGAGGATCTCGGCGACGCGCGCGCGCATCTTCTCGCGGTGCGGGCCGACCTTGGGAGATTCGCAGATGATGGTGATGTCGATATTCTCGATACGTCCGCCGTCCGCGACGATCAGATCGCCGGCCGCCTTGAGGAAGATGTCGGATGGAGCGCCCCGCCATTGCGCCTCGCTTGGCGGAAAATAGACGCCGATATCGCCTTTGCCGGCGGCACCCAGCAGCGCATCGGTGATCGCATGCAAGCCGACGTCGGCGTCCGAATGGCCTTTGAGCTTATGCGTATGCGGGATCTGGATGCCGCAGATCATCGCGAAGTCGCCATCCTCGAAAGCATGGACATCGAAGCCGGTGCCGACGCGCGTCGCGCGGTTCATACCATTGAGCAAACGTTCGGCGCGTTCCATGTCGTCGGGTCCCGTGATCTTGAAGTTCTGCTCATCGCCAGCGACCAAGGTCACGCCGAGGCCGGCGGCTTCCGCGACTGCGGCATCGTCGGTCAGCACGTGGCCCTTGGCGGCGCGATGGGCTGCCAGCAGGGCGGCGAAGGGAAAGCCTTGCGGCGTTTGCGCGCGCCACAGACTGCTGCGGTCCACCGTCGTCTCAACTCTGCCGCCGTGCGCGCGTTTCAAGGTATCGGCGACGGGCAGGGCGGGCAGGGCGCCGCGGTTCGGTGCGATCGCGCTGATGACGGTCGTGATGACTTCGGCGGCGATGAACGGGCGCACGGCATCGTGGATCAGCACCTTTTGCGGCGCCCCCATCGCGGCCAACTGCTCCAATCCGTTGCGTACCGAATCCTGACGCTCGGCGCCGCCCATTACAGGCGGCGGCAGGTCGAGGCCGGCAATGGCCTGGTCATACAGCGCGCGATCGTCAGGATGAATGACGACGAGCACGGTTGAGATGCCCGGATGGGCGAGGAAACGCCGCGCCGCATGGCGCAGCACGGATTCACCGCCGATCTTCACATATTGCTTGGGCAACGGACCGCCGACGCGATGGCCGCGTCCGGCGGCGACCAGCAATACCGCGCACTCCGACATATTTCCCTTTGGCCCTATTTTCCGAATGGCTTTTCCGACTCGAAATTCAAGCTAAGATAGAGGCGTTCGCATGCCAAGCGCGGTGTTGCCGTGCGGTAGCTAATCTTCAGCATAGAATTCATATCCAGATGGAATTGACGCTCCTTCGGCTCGCGGCCCTGATCTCGCTCGTTCCGGTGACGCTGACCATGTTCCGCAAGCCGGCCAAGCGCGACGTGGTCTATTGGTCGACCTTGATCGTGGCGTTGTCGGGCACCTTGGCCCTGGTGATCGTGCGCCAGTCGGCCGGATGGAGCACCGGCATTTCCTCGGCATTGTGGCTGACCATCGTCGCCTGCCTCGTGTTCTTTCTGGCCTGCGCGGCCCTGACGGCTGAGGCCTGGCGCCTGACGCCGCTACTGTTGCCTTATCTGATCGTGCTCGCCGTGCTGGCCACAATCTGGGATCAGGCGCCCGAACGTCCGCTCAACCCGGCGGCGCCGCTGGCCTGGATCGGCACCCACATCGTCGTGTCGATCGCGACCTATGGGCTGATCACGCTGGCGGCAGTGGCCGGGCTGGCATCGTGGATCCAGGGCCGGGCGCTGAAGGCCAAGACCTATTCGCCATTGGCCAAGCTGCTGCCGTCGCTGGCCGACAGCGAGGCGTTGACCATGCGCCTGCTGGCGATCAGCGAAGCGGTCCTCGCCATCGGCCTGCTGACCGGGATCGCCACCTATTACATGGAGACTGGCCGGTTCTTCCTGATCGACCATAAGACCCTGTTTACGGTCGCGGTTTTTGTGGTCGTCGGACTGCTTTTGCTGGTGAATGCCCGTTGGGGGGTGCGCGGCCGCGCCGCCGTCCAGGCGGTTTTGCTCGCCTATCTTTTGCTCACGCTTGGTTACCCCGGCGTGAAATTCGTGACCGACATCGTCCTCGCCAAGGCGATGTGACCTAAGGTCCGGAATTTCCAGAATTTCCCGGCTGGATAGTTATTTTCCGAATACATGATTTTTGCCGAGCAAAAGGTTTGCTCCGCGATGGGCATGCCTATAAATTGGGCATCTGGCGGCGTGGAGTATACAGGCTTGAGCCTGAAAATCGGGCAAGTTGAGTTGGACAATCGCGTGATCCTGGCACCTATGTCGGGGGTCTCCGATATGCCGTATCGGCGGTTGGCCAAGCGGTATGGGACTGGGCTGGTGATCTCGGAAATGATCGCCTCCCAGGCGATGATCCATGCCAATCGCAAGACCATGAAAATGGCCAGCAACTGTGCCGAGGAATTTCCCATGTCGGTCCAGCTGGCCGGCTGCGAGCCCGCGATGATGGCGGAAGCCGCGCGCCTCAATGCCGATCGCGGCGCCGCCATCATCGACATTAATATGGGCTGTCCGGTCAAAAAGGTGACCAACGGCCATGCCGGCTCATCGCTGATGCGCGATGAAAAGCTCGCCGGGCAATTGATCGAGGCGACGGTGAAGGCGGTCAATCTGCCGGTGACCCTTAAAATGCGCACGGGTTGGGATATCGACAGCCGCAACGCGCCGACCTTGGCGAAGATCGCTGAGGATGCCGGCGTGAAGATGATCACGGTCCATGGCCGCACGCGTCAGCAATTCTATAACGGTCATGCCGATTGGCCCTTCATCCGCCAGGTCAAAGACGCGGTTTCGATTCCCGTTGTCGGTAACGGCGATGTGACGACCGTCGAAGATGCCGAGACTCTGCTTCAACAGTCGGGCGCCGATGCGGTGATGGTCGGGCGTGGCTCCTACGGCCGGCCCTGGTTCATGGGGCAGGTGCGGCACTACCTGGCGACGGGTCAGCATCTGCCCAACCCGTCGATCGCCGAACAATACGCCGTCGTGCGCGAACATTACGACGCGATGCTGGAACATTATGGTATCGAGGGCGGTCTGCGCGTCGCGCGCAAACATCTCGCCTGGTATTCCAAGGGACTGCCGGGATCGGCCGAATTTCGCGCCTCGGTCATGCGGATCGACAATGTCGATATCGTGAAACAGGCGCTCCGCGAATTCTATGAACCACTTCTGGAACGGCAGGCGGCTTAACGCCCATGAGTATCAAGCCGATCCCGCTGTTCCCTGAACAGCCCGTCGACCCTGAAAGCATTCTGGGCGCACTCGAATGTTCGGTGATAGTGGTGCGTGGCGACGGGATGATTTCCTTCGTCAATGATTCGGCGCAGCGGTTCTTCGCCGCCAGCGCCTCGCAGCTCTGCGGTCATCCGGTTGACGCGGTGTTGCCGCGTGACAGCACGATCTTGGCGCTCATCCGCCAGGCGCAGGAGCGTATGATCGGCGTGTCGGAATACGGCCTGATCCTCGATACGATGCGTACGCGCTCGCAGCTCGTGAACGTGCAGATTTCACCGATCAACGATCATCCCGGCACCGTCGCCGTCGCCATTTTCGAACGCAACATCGCCGACAAGATCGACCGGCAATTGAGCCACCGCAATTCGGCCCGCTCGGTTGGCGCGATGGCTGCCATGCTGGCGCATGAAGTCAAGAATCCGCTGTCAGGTATTCGCGGCGCCGCGCAGTTGCTGGAAGGTTCGGTCGAGCCCGATGACCGCAACCTGACGCGTCTCATCTGCGAAGAGACCGATCGGATCTGCGCGCTGGTCGACCGCATGGACGTCTTTTCCGATCAGCGTCCGCTCGAGCGCGGCTCGGTCAATATCCATATCGTGATGGAGCGCGTGAAGCAGCTGGCGCAGAACGGTTTCGGCAAGCATGTGAACATCATCGAGAACTACGATCCGTCCTTGCCGCCGGTCGACGGCAATCGCGATCTGCTGGTCCAGATTTTCCTGAACCTCATCAAGAACGCGGCCGAGGCCGTTCCGGTCAAAGGCGGCGAGATCGTGCTGGCCACGTCCTATCAGCATGGTGTGCGCTTTGCGTTGCCGGGGAGCACTGCGGTCAAGCAGTTGCCGCTCGTCGTGACGATCCAGGACAATGGCCCGGGCATTCCGGAATCGCTGCATAGCTCGCTCTTCGATGCCTTTGTGACAACCAAGGCGAAGGGCAGCGGTCTCGGCTTGGCGCTGGTCGCGAAGATGGTGGACGACCACGGCGGCATTATCGAATTTGACAGCCAACCCGGCAAAACGGTGTTTCGTGTGATGCTGCCGATGGCGCGTGGCGAATGATTGGGGATAAATCTTGAGCGGAGAAACTATTCTTGTCGCCGATGACGATGCGGCGATCAGGACCGTATTGAATCAGGCGCTGGGGCGCGCCGGATACGAGGTCCGCACGACGGGCAATGCAGCGACCTTGTGGAAATGGGTCAGCAACGGCGAAGGCAATCTGGTCATCACGGACGTCGTGATGCCGGACGAAAACGGTCTGGATCTCATCCCGCGCATCAAGAAGATTCGCCCGGAAATCCATGTCATCGTCATGAGCGCGCAGAACACGCTGATGACAGCGGTCAATGCGACCCAGCGCGGCGCGTTCGAATATCTGCCCAAGCCCTTCGATCTCAACGAACTCATCAATGTCGTCAAACGGGCACTCGCGTCCGCCGCCGATAACGTGCGCGGCGATGACGGAGTGCAGGAAGAAAGCCTACCCCTGATCGGGCGCTCGGCCGCGATGCAGGACGTCTACCGTTCGCTGGCGCGCCTGATGAACACCGATTTGACCGTTCTGATCACCGGCGAATCCGGTACCGGCAAGGAACTGGCGGCGCGCGCGCTACATGAATACGGGCGGCGCAAGAACCGGCCGTTCGTCGCGATCAATATGGCGGCCATCCCCCGCGAGTTGATCGAAAGCGAATTGTTCGGTCACGAAAAAGGCTCGTTTACCGGCGCCACGGCGCGCGCGCACGGCCGCTTCGAACAGGCCGAAGGCGGCACCTTGTTCTTGGACGAAATCGGCGACATGCCGCCCGATGCCCAAACGCGCCTGCTGCGCGTGCTGCAGGAAGGCGAATATACGACGGTCGGCGGACGCAGCGCGATCAAGACCAATGTGCGCATCATCGCCGCGACCCACCGCGACCTCACGCAATTGATCCGCCAGGGCTTGTTCCGCGAGGATCTGTATTACCGTCTGAACGTTGTGCCCGTGCGCATGCCGCCGTTGCGCGAACGCCGTCAGGACGTCCCCGATCTCGTGCGCCGCTTCCTGTCGCAATGCGCGGACGAGGGCCTGCCGTGGAAGATGCTGGACGATGCCGCGCTCGAACGACTGAAGGAATATTCCTGGCCCGGCAACGTGCGTGAACTCGAAAATTTCGTGCGCCGTCTGGCCGCGCTTTATTCGCAGGAAACCATCGGCGTCGATGCGATCGAAGCCGAGTTGATGGGCGGCGGAGCGGTGGAGCCGCCGCCGCTGACCGGCAACGGCATTTCCGATGCGGTCGAGCCGCATCTACGCGAGTATTTTTCAGCCCACGGCACCGGATTGCCGCCGCCCGGCCTTTATGAACGGGTCCTGCGCGAGATTGAACGCCCGCTGATCTCGCTGACCTTGTCGGCGACGCGCGGCAATCAGCTGCGCGCGGCTCACCTGTTGGGTTTGAACCGCAACACGCTGCGGAAGAAAATCCGCGATCTCAATATCCCCGTCATGCGCACGCCCAAGTGATGGGCTCGGCACTCGGCCCGGATTGACCCGGTCGGGAGTGGATCATGGACACAGGAACCCAAGAAGATACGCCTGAAGCCGAGATGAAACGCTCGGTGCATGAGGGTCGGCGTCGCGCGAGCAAGAGTCGCTTTCTAGCGATTCTGGTCGGCCTGGCGCTGTTTGCATCGCTGAGCGCCACGATCGCGGTCATGTCCGATCTATCGCCGCAACCGGCGACCGTCGCGATGATCATCACGCTGTTGAACGTGGATATCGGGCTGGCTGCCGTCCTGGCGGCGATCCTGGCCCGCCGCATCGTGCTGGCATGGATGGAACGGCAGTTCGGCTCGGCCGGCTCGAAGCTGCATTTCCGTATGGTGTTGTCGTTCAGCTTGGTGGCGATCATCCCGGCGATCCTGGTCGCGATCTTCTCCGGGGTCTTCCTGAATTTCGGTATCGAGGCATGGTTCGGCGATCGGGTGCGCACTGCGGTCGATGAATCGCGCGACGTAGCCCAGCTTTATTTGCGCGAGCATCAGCAGAATATCCGCGCCGACGCCCTCGCCATGGCCAACGACATCAACCGTGAATCCGCCAACCTGCGGCAGAACCCGCGCGTGCTGGCCGAATTCATGTCGACGCAGGCGTTGTTCCGCGAACTTCCCGAAGCCGTCATCGTGGACAGCAGCGGCCGCATGGTTGCGCAATCGGGGCTGAGCTTCTCCCTCGTGTTCGATTTTACGACCGACAACTTCCTGCGCCAGATGCTGCAAAGCCGGCCGGGCGAAGTCCTGATCATCAGCAACCCGGACGACGAACGCGTGCGTGCCGGCATCAAGCTAGAAAGCTTCGTTGACGCGTATCTCCTGGTTGGACGGTTTGTCGATACAAGCGTGCTCGATCACATCTCGCGCACGCGCGGCGCCGCCGCGCAATATGCCGAAATTCAGGCCAGCCGCGAGCGTCTGCAGATACGTTTCCTCGCGGTCTTCGCTTCAATGGCTCTGTTGCTGTTTCTGACGGCGGCCTGGGTCGGATGGACCCTGGCCAACCGGCTGGCTGCGCCCATCGGCAAGCTGATCGATGCGGCCGAACGCATCCGGCTCGGCGATCTGACGGCGAGCGTCGAAGACGTGCGCGACGAGGCCGGCGAGGTCGGCACCTTGATCCGCGCCTTCAATCGCATGACGGCGCAGATCGACAACCAGCAGCGCGGTCTGATCGAAGCCAATCGCCAGCTCGACGAACGCCGCCGTTTCACCGAGACAGTGTTGACTGGCGTCTCGGCGGGCGTCATCGGCCTCGATGCGAATGCCTGCATCTATCTCGCCAACCGCTCGGCGTCCGATCGGTTGGGCGAGGATCTGGCGACGCGCATCGCCGAGCCGCTCGAAGATGTGGTGCCGGAAATGGCCGATCTTTTGGCGCAGGTGAAGGTCTCGCCGCATCGCGCCTATTCGGGCGAGATAGCCTTGACCCGAGCAGGGCGTCAACGAACCTTGGTCGCCTCCGTCGCGGCCGAGCGTCAGGCCGACAATTCCATCGTCGGTTATGTGATCACCTGCGATGACGTTACCGAATTGTTATCGGCACAACGTAAGGCGGCGTGGGCGGACGTGGCGCGGCGCATTGCCCATGAAATCAAGAATCCGCTGACGCCGATCCAATTGGCGGCCGAACGCCTCAAGCGGAAGTACCGTGCGCAGATCACGGTCGATCCCGAAACTTTCACAATCTGCACGGACACAATTGTGCGTCAGGTCGAAGAGATCGGTCGGATGGTCGATGAATTCTCGGCCTTTGCGCGTATGCCGCGGCCGGATCTCAAGGACATCGATCTGTGCGAACTCGTCCGCCAGTCGTTGTTCCTGGAGCGCAATCGGTGCCCGGAGATTCTCTATGAGGAAAGTCTGCCTATCGGGTCTGTCTTGATTCGCTGCGACCGCCAGCAGATCGGTCGTGCGCTGACCAACATCTTGAAGAACGCCGCCGAGTCCGTGGAAAGCCGCCGCGAGAAAAATCCGGACGGTCCCAGCGGGAAAATCGCGCTGAAATTGACAGTTGACGGGGGCGGCCCGCGGGTCGAAATTGTCGATAACGGAGGCGGGTTCCCGCCAGAACTTCTGGATCGAATCACTGAACCGTATGTCACCACCCGGGAGCGTGGAACGGGGCTTGGGTTGGCGATCGCCAAGAAAATCATGGAAGACCATAACGGCGAATTGATGCTCGGCAATAACGCCACCGAAGGTGCGACGGTTGTGTTGATGTTTAAATCTGAAATACCGCGTCAGGGTGCGGCATCGGCCGATGCGGAGGCTCTGCGGCATGGCGTATGAAATCCTCATCGTCGATGACGAGGACGATATCCGCGTGCTCACGGCGGGTATCCTGCAAGATGAAGGTTATCAGACGCGTGAGGCGTCCAATAGCGATTGCGCCCTGGCCGAAATCGCCGCGCGTCGCCCCAGCCTCGTCCTGCTCGATATCTGGCTCGAAGGCAGCAAGCTTGACGGCATGCAGATCCTGACCGAACTGGCCCAAGAACATCCGACCTTGCCCGTCGTCATGATGAGCGGTCACGGCAATATCGAAACCGCCGTCAGCGCGATCAATATCGGTGCGCACGACTTTATCGAAAAGCCGTTCAATTCGGATCGCGTGCTGCTGGCCGTACGGCGCACCATCGAAGCCGCGCGTCTGAAGCGCGAAAACGAAGAATTGCGCATGCGCGTCGGAGGCGAGGCCGAATTGGTCGGCAATTCGCACGAGATCGCTGCGGTTCGGCAAGCGATCAACAAGGTTGCAGCAACCAATAGTCGGGTGCTGATCACCGGCCCGGCCGGTGCCGGCAAGGATGTGGTCGCGCGACTACTGCATCGTCAATCGAGTCGCGCCAACGGAACTTTCATCTCGCTCAATTGCGCGACCATGCAGCCCGATGGATTCGAGGTCAGCCTGTTCGGCGTTGAGCCCGCTGGAAACGGCGGCGGCAATCAGCGCGTGGTCGGCCTGTTCGAGCAGGCCCATAACGGCACGTTGTTCCTGGACGAAGTCGCCGATATGCCGCTCGAAACCCAGGGCAAGATCGTGCGCGTGTTACAGGAACAGACCTTCCAGCGGGTCGGTGGGACCCAGCGGATTGAGGTCGACGTGCGTGTGCTCGCCTCGTCGTCGCGCAATCTGCAGCTCGAAATGGCCGAAGGACGCTTCCGCGAAGATCTGTTCTATCGCCTGAGCGTGGTGCCGATCCCGGTGCCGCCGCTGCGCGAATATCGTTCCGACATCCCGGCCTTGGTCGAACATTTCGTCACGCAAATGGCCAAAACGAGTGGGCGTCCGCAACGCAAATTTTCCGAAGACGCGCTGGCACGCCTGCAATCGTATGAATGGCCGGGCAATGTGCGCGAACTGCGCAACGTCGTCGAACGGGTCATGATCATGGCGCCGGGTGGCGAGGAAGACCATATCCGTGCCGACATGGTGCCGATGGAGATTTCCTCGACGGCGCCGATCGCAGCGGTGAACGCCAGCAATGCCGAGATCATGGGCCTGCCGTTGCGCGAAGCGCGCGAAATCTTTGAACGCGAATATCTGCTGGCGCAGGTCACACGCTTCGGCGGCAATATCTCGCGCACGGCCGAATTCGTCGGCATGGAACGCTCCGCCCTGCATCGCAAGCTCAAGTCGCTGGGTGTGCAATCGGACGAACGCGCCCGCCCAGGCGGCGATTAACCATGAAAGTTATCATCTGCGGCGCTGGCCAGGTCGGTTTCTCGATCGCCCGCTATCTGTCCTTGGAAGGCAATGACGTCACCGTCATCGATCATTCCGCCGAATTGACGCGCAAGATTTCCGATACGCTCGACGTCAAGGCCGTGACCGGCCATGCCTCCCATCCGGCGGTGCTTGAAATGGCCGGCGCCAACGATGCCGAACTGCTGATCGCGGTCACGCATGCCGATGAGGTCAATATGGTCGCCTGTCAGGTCGGCCATTCGCTGTTCAATATCACGACCAAGATCGCGCGCATCCGTCAGCAGGGTTATCTGGATTCCCAATGGGCCGATCTGTATACGCGCGACAACGTGCCCATCGATGTGGTGATTTCGCCGGAACGCGAGATCGCGCGTTCCATCGCGCGCCGCCTGGAGGTGCCCGGCACTTTCGACATGATCAGCTTGGTCGACGACAAGGTGAAGCTGGTTGGCGTGCGGATCTTGGAATCCTGCCCGATCATCCTGACGCCGCTGCGGCAACTCACGCAATTGTTTCCCGACCTGAACGTTGTCGTCATCGGCGTGGTGCGCGGCAATAAGTCGTTCATACCCGAGGCCGACGATCAGCTCGAGGCCGGCGACGAGGTTTATTTCGTCGTCGATGCAAACCATATGAAACGCGCCCTTTCGGCCTTCGGGCATGAAGAGGTCGAGGCGCGACGCATCGTAATATTCGGTGGCGGCAATATCGGCGAATACCTCGCCCAGCAGATCGAACAGGAACACCGCAATGTGAACCTGAAGATCATCGAATTCGATAAGACACGCGCCGAAACCGTGGCGCGTAGCCTGAAGCGCTCGGTCGTGCTGCAAGGCAGCGTGCTCGACGGCGCCGTCCTGGATGAGGCCAATGTCGCGGCCGCTGAAACCGTCATCGCGGTGACCAACGACGACGAGACCAATATCCTGGCCTCGCTGCTGGCCAAGAACAAGGGCAGCAAGCGCGTCATCACGCTCGTTAATAACGAGAGCTATATCCCGCTGATCCCGGCGCTGGGGATCGACGTTCTCGTTGGCCCGCGCGCGATCACGGTGTCGTCGATCCTGCATCATGTGCGGCGTGGCCGCATCCATTCGGTGCATTCCTTGCGCGAAGGTTTCGGCGAATTGATTGAGGCCGACGCGATTGAAACCTCGGGCATCGTCGGCAAGCCGTTGCAGGACGCCAAGATGCCGGAAGGCGTCATCGTCGGCGCCGTCGTGCGCGAGGGTAAGGTTATCGTGCCGCGCGGCAGCACGGTGATCGAAACCGGCGACCGGGTCGTGCTGTTCGCCCAACCTGACGCGGTCCGTCAGGTGGAAAAGATGTTTTCCGTCCGGCTCGAGTATTTCTGATGAGCGGCATCTGCTACGTCGATGGTCAATATGTCGCCCATGGCGATGCCCATGTGCATATGGAAGATCGCGGCTATCAATTCTCGGACGGCGTTTACGAGGTGATCGCGGTCTATGGCGGCAAGCTGGTCGATGCCGGCCCGCATCTCGACCGGTTGGATCGTTCGATGGCCGAGCTGGGCATCACGCCGCCGGGGTCGCGCTCGGCGTTGGAAATCATCTTGCGCGAGACCATGCGGCGCAATCGCTTGATCCACGGCAGCCTCTATCTGCAAGTGACGCGCGGGGTGGCCCGGCGCGAACACGCTTATAGCGACGGCATGCGTTCGGTGCTGACCGTGGCGCCGCGCCGCGCCACACCGCCGGTGCGCTCGGCTTCGCTCAACGGGCACCGCGTCATTTCCATTCCCGATATCCGCTGGCAGCGCTGCGACATCAAGACGGTGGCGCTGTTGCCCAATATCATGGGCAAGAAACAGGCCGCACTCGCCGGCGCGGCCGAGGCCTGGATGACGGACGCCGAAGGCATGGTGACCGAGGGCACCAGTTCGAACGCCTGGATCGTCACGCAAGCCGGCGAATTGATCACGCGTCAGCTCGATCACGGTATTCTGCCCGGCATTACGCGCCGCGCCATCATCGCCTATGCCCGCGAACGCCAGATCAAGGTCGTCGAACGTGCGTTCTCGCTGGACGAAGCGAAGCAGGCGCGCGAGGCGTTCTATACAAGCGCCACCGCGATCCTGCGCCCCGTCGTACAGATCGACGATGCGAAGATCGGCGACGGCAAGGTCGGGCCGATCGCCAAAGCCTTGGCTGACGTCTATTTCGATGCGTTGGATAACGTATGAACACGCGCCCCACCGCCATCCTGTTCGATTGGGACAACACCTTGATCGATAGCTGGCCGGCGATCCATTCGTCGACCAACGCGGTCATGGCGGCGATGGGTCATCCCATCTGGACCTTCGAGGAAACCAAAACGCGGGTGCGCAAATCGCTGCGTGACACGTTCCCCGTTATGTTCGGGGAGCGTTGGGAAGAGGCGCGCGAGATTTATTACGGCCATTTCCGCGCCCATCATCTGCAGGACCTGCGCGAAATGCCGGGCGTTGCCGATATGCTCGCCGTGCTGGCAAACGCCGAATTCTATATGGGCGTCGTCAGCAACAAGGACGGGGCCTTGCTGCGGGCGGAAGCCGCCCATCTCGGCTGGGATCGCTATTTCGGTGCACTTGTTGGGGCCGGCGATGCGGCGCGCGACAAGCCGGCCCGCGATCCGATCGAGCTGGCCTTGCAACCGTCCGGCCACGCCGCCGGTGGCGCGATCTGGTATGTCGGCGATACCAACGTCGATATGGAGTGCGCATTTGCGGCGACTTGCGTGCCCGTTCTGTTGCGCGGCCACGATGCGGGCGAGGGCGAGTTCGATGCCCATCCGCCTGTATACACGTTCAAAAACCCTGCGGATTTTCTGGGTTTTCTCGGTTTAGGCGAAGTTTCGGCAACGCCGAAATCCCTTTAATTCAGACCGTTAGGATGCGATACTGATGCGTGCAAAGGACTTGCGCGCGGGGTGTGCGGGATTATCCGCAATCGCCGTCAAAAAGACGAACTAGGGGCATACCCATGTCAGAAAAATCACAAAACGTTCAAGACGTATTCCTTAACTATGTCCGCAAGAATAAAAATCCCGTGACCGTATTCCTGGTCAACGGCGTGAAACTTCAGGGGATCATTACGTGGTTCGACAATTTCTCGGTGCTGCTGCGCCGCGACGGCCACACGCAATTGGTTTATAAACACGCCATATCCACCGTCATGCCGTCAGGGCCGATCTCGCTGTTCGAGCCCGAGAAAAAAGACGACGAAGACGTCAGCGCCTAATACGGACTCCAACGAGGATTATCGCGACCGGCGAACCGCCGGCCGGGCAGCCGTGCTTCATCCAGATGTACGCTCGCGCCGCGCCGAACGCCGTCGCGATGCTTCCGCGCGCCTGGAAGAAGCCGTCGGCCTGGCCGCCGCGATCGATCTCGATATTCGTTTTGCCGAAGCGGTCAATGTATCGCAGATCCGTCCGGCGACCTTTTTCGGGTCCGGGGCGGTCGATCGCCTCAAGGCGTCGATCGAGGAGCACGAAATTCTCGTTGTTGTCGTCGATACCGCGCTCAGCCCCGCACAGCAGCAAAATCTGGAACGCGCGTGGAAATGCAAGGTCATCGACCGGACCGGCTTGATCCTCGAGATCTTCGGCGCGCGTGCGCGCACGCGCGAAGGCGTGTTGCAGGTCGAACTGGCGGCACTGACGTATCAGCGGTCGCGCCTCGTAAAGGCTTGGTCCCATTTGGAGCGCCAACGCGGCGGCGCCGGCTTCCTGGGCGGTCCCGGCGAAAGCCAGATTGAATCGGATCGCCGCGCCATCGACGAACGTATTCTGTCGCTCAAGCGTGACCTGACAGAAGTGAAGCGCACGCGCGATCTGCATCGCAAGGCGCGCAAACGTGAATCGACGCCGACCATCGCCCTTGTCGGCTATACCAACGCCGGCAAATCGAGCCTGTTCAACCGGCTGACCGAAGCCGATGTGGTCGCGAAAGATCAATTGTTCGCCACTCTCGACCCGACGATGCGCGGCTTCACCCTGCCGTCGGGGCGGCGCGCTATTCTGTCCGATACGGTCGGCTTCGTTTCCGATCTGCCGCATGAATTGGTCGAGGCGTTCCAGGCGACCTTGGAAGAGGTGAAGGAAGCCGATCTGGTGGTCCATGTGCGCGATGCCGCGCACGAAGACAGCGATGCGCAAAAGCAGGATGTCGAGGATGTCCTGGCTAAACTGGCGCCCACAGGCGATGAGATCGCGCCGCCCAGGATCGAAGTCCTGAACAAGGCCGATTTGCTATCCGTCGAAGCACGGGAATTGGTGGTCAACCGGACGTCGCGCGGCAATGACGGCGCGATCCTGGTGTCGGCTCAGACCGGGGAGGGGATCGAGACTCTGGCGCAGCATTTCGACGATATCCTCGGACGGCGCCGCCGCACCGTGGAATTGCATTTGCCGTGGAGCGAGGGCGCGGCGCTGGCGCGCATTTACGAACGCGGCGAGATCGTCGAACGACGCGATACCGAAGCGTACGTGGCACTCACCGTCCGCCTCGAGCCGGAAGACGTCGAGCGCTACACGCGTCATATGGTGGAACCGCCGCTTCCCCTTTAGGATGATGACATGATCGGTGGTTTGATCGTCATCCTGATGTGTCAGCTTGCGGGCGAAGCCGTGGCGCGGGGTCTTGGCGTGCCCATTCCGGGGCCGGTGATCGGCATGGCGCTGCTCTTCGCGCTGTTGCTCCTGCGTGACCGGATCGCGTCTCGTCTTCCCACGGCCATGAGCGGCGATACCTTGGAAAAGACCGGGCAGGGACTGCTGTCGCATCTGTCGCTGCTGTTCATTCCGGCCGGCGTCGGCGTCGTGCAGAATCTCGGGGTCTTCGCGGAATATGGCGTGGCACTTGGCGCCGCGATTGTGATCTCGACCATTCTGGCGTTGTTGACGACCGCGTGGGTTTTCCTGCCGGTTGCCCGTCTGACCGCGCACGATGAAAGAAGCGGATCGTGAGCGCCGTCGGGGATCAATTCGCCCAGCAATTTGCCTTGTGGGTCTATCTCTCGCGCACGCCGCTGCTCTGGCTCACGCTCACGTTGTTTGCCTATTGGCTGTCGGACCGCATGTCGGTGGCGAGCAACCGTCACCCGATGGCCAATCCGGTGTTCCACGCCATCTGGATCATCGGCGTCATCTTGGCGCTGACCGGCACGCCCTATGCGGTCTATTTCGAAGGCGCGCAGTTCGTTCATTTCCTGTTGGGGCCAGCGACCGTGGCGCTCGCCATCCCGCTGTATGAAAACCGCCGCACCTTGATGCAGTCCATCGTGCCGATGTGCGTGGCGTTGTTTGCGGGCTGCGTCGTCGCCATGGTGTCGGCGGTCAGCGTGGCGAAGTTGTTGGGCGTACCCGCACCCTTGCTGGCGGCCATCGCACCGAAGTCGGTGACGAGTGGCGTGGCCATGGGTATCGGCGAAGCCTTGGGCGGCGATCCGGCGCTCACCGGCGTGCTGGTCGTGCTGACCGGTATTGTCGGCGCACTCATCGTCACACCGCTGATGAATGCCGTGCGTATCCGCGATTGGCGGGCGCGCGGATTCGCGGCGGGGCTGGCCGCGCACGGTATGGGTACGGCGCGCGCCTTTCACATCAATCCGGTGGCGGGCACCTTTGCGGGCATCGCGCTCGGCCTCAACGCGCTATTGACGGCGGTTCTGGTGCCGCTGGTCCTGATCCTGTTCGGGCACTGATCTCCCGGCCTTCTGATGCGTTGAAACATCAACGAACCTGCGGATTTCGCACCTGAACGGTTTCCGTGTAAGATGTTTCTATCGACTGTTCCAAACAACGAAGCAGTCAAAACAGAGCATCCTGACAGGGAGCACATCATGTTTAGACGTCTAATGCCCGCGGCGGCAGCGCTGGGGCTATGCATGGGGTTCGGCGCCTCGGCGGTACTCGCCCAAAAAGCCCAAGACACCGTCCGGATGGCGATCATCGATCCGTTCAGCGTGCTCGATGAATACCATCATGCACTCGACGAATCTGGCGCGTTCGACCGTATCGTCTATCAGCCGCTGATCACCTACGACGAGTACAAGAAGCAGTGGGTGAACATCCTCACGACGTCGTGGAAGCGCATCGATAACCAGACGCTCGAATTCGATCTGCGTCAGGACGTGAAATTCCACAACGGCAACCAGTTCAACGCCGACGACGTGAAAACCACGCTCGAGTATCTCATCGATCCGAAGGTGAATATCCGCTTCAAGGAGCGCTACACCTGGGTCGATCGCGTCGAGAAGCTCGGCGAACATAAGATCCGCATTCATTCGAAACAGCCATTCTCGACCGATCTGGGCATCCTCGGCTATCGCATGCGCATCCGTGACGGTCGCATCATCAATGAATTGGCCAAAACCAACAACGTGCCCGATTACGGCAAAACCGCCGTTGGCACCGGCGCGTACAAGGTCGCCTCCATCGGCCGCAACGACGGCCTGCTGATGGAAGCGGTCGCCAACCATTGGGACAAGTCCGGCTATTATCCGCAGCCCGTGAAATTCGTGCGCGGCGTCTTCATTCCGGATCGTCAGACCCAGGCGGCGCAGCTCATCACCGGCAATCTCGACGTGATGCGCAACATCACGACCGACGATGCGAAGAATTTTGCCGCCAATCCCAATCTGGCCGTGACGCCGACCAGCAGTTCCATGTTGCTGTATGTCACGCTCGACGCGTTGGGGCGCTCGAAGAACAAGGCTTTCCAGGACGAGCGCGTGCGCAAGGCGTTCATGATGGCCATCGACCGCAAGCTGCTGCAGAAGGAAATCATCGCGGGCGGCTCGATCGCCAAACTGCCGAATTCGATTTGCTGGGAGTCGATGATCGCCTGCGAGCCGGGCAAAACGTCGCCGTACGACTACAATCCGGCCGAAGCCAAGCGTCTGCTGGCCGAGGCGGGTTATCCGAACGGTCTCGATCTGTCGATGGACGTGCATGAGCCGGTGAAAAATGTCGGTGAAGCTATCGCCGGTGAGCTACGCAAGGTCGGTTTCCGCACGTCCATCGATTCCATCCCGAGCGCTCTATATTTGCGCAAGCGCGGCGACGGCGAATTTACCGCCTTCACCGGCTTCTATCCGTCGGGCACGCATCCGGATGCGCAGGTGATGTTCACATTGTTCTTCGATGCCAACCGCGACTATTGGCAGGATCCTGCGATCAAGAAGGCGGCCGCCGATGGCGAGCTCGAATTCGACGATGCCAAGCGGGCTGCGCTCTATGCGCCGGCGCTGCGTATGGTGAACGAGAAGGCGTATATCCTGCCGGTGTCGGAATTGCCGATCGTGTGGGCGCACCACAAGGACATCGTGGTGAACAAGAATCCGCTGTCGGTTGCGGTTCCGATCCTCGGCGATTACGGCTGGAAGAAGTGACGATTCCGCGAGCGCGCCTTCGGGCGCGCTCCACTGCGGAAACGACATCCCCCGGCTTGACCGGGGGATCCACGGGAGGCGCGTCGGCGCCGGCATGAGTCTTTTCGCGCTATCGCGCTTTCGTGGATGCCCCGATCAAGTCGGGGCATGACGACCTAGTTTGTATAAGGCTACTCGTTCGTCGCGGCCGCGCGGTAATAGATGCGCAGGAAGGCATCGCGCGCGTTGCGCGGGTGTTCGGGATACAAAAACATCCGTGTATCGTTTTTCGCGAACAGGACCTCGCGGATCGCGAGGACGACTTCGCGCTCGATATTGAACGCATCCTGGAATCGCTTGAGGACATGGCTCTCGCCGCCGACGACCTGTCCGTCGGACAGCATCAGGTCGAGCGCATTGATATAGACCGAAGCCTTTTGCAGCGGCGTCAATTTCTCCGCGGCGATCTTCAGGAAGTCTTCGAGATCGTTGTCTTTGACATAGTCGAAGGCCGCATTGATGACGCCGGCGAGGCCCTGTTTGTTGAGTTCGCCGCGCGTGACCATCTTGTTGAAGACGACGACGAGTTCGGCGCGTTCCTCAGCCTCGCGTACCTTGTCGGCATCGATCATGTAGGCCAGCGAAATCGCCAGCATATGAAGCGGTGTCAGCCGCTTCTCGCTGGTTGCCTTGGCGATCTGCATAGCCTCCGGCGATTCTGCGGTTTGTGCGGGTTCGGCGGCGGACTCGACGGTTTCTGCGGGTTTGTCATTCATGGGCTATCGATATCGGGGCTTCTTGATTCCCGCAAGTGGTGGCTGGCCTCAGTCCAATTCTACTAGTAGATTAGGTGAATTGGCGGATCGCCCGGAGGATTATCCCATGGCCACGCTCGATGCGCAGCGCAAATGGCGCCAAAAGAACCGTCTCGTCAAAAGCCAGCTCAACATCACCGCGCGCAGCAAGGTCCACGAATATCTGGATGAAATCGCCACGCAACATGACCTGCGCGGCAAGGCTGAGGCTGTGACATTCTCGGTTTATGCGATGATGGCGTTGCTTCAGCAGGGTTCCTTCAATAAGGAAGCGGAGCGTTTGCATCGTTTGTTCCTCGAGGCCTATCACCGCGACCGGGATATGTTCCAACCATGATCGCTCAACCGTGACATCTTTCACCAAGCCTGGCCTGCCGGACGTTGCGCGCGTCGGCGAGATCATCCGTGCCGTGGCGGCGGACGAGATCCTGCCGCGCTATGAAAAGTTGGAGCGGCACGAGATCAACGAGAAGCATGCGGGCGAGATCGTCACAGCCGCCGATATCGCCAGCGAAGCGAAATTGATAACGGCGCTCACCGATCTGCTGCCGGGCAGTGTGGTGGTGGGTGAAGAGGGCTTTTCAGCCGATCCGACCATCATCGAGCATCTGTCGCGCGATGCGCCGGTGTGGATCATCGATCCGCTCGACGGGACGCGCAATTTTTCCGAAGGGCGACCCATGTTCGCCGTCATCGTCGCCCTGGCGATGAAGGGTGAGACCCAGGCGGGCTGGATCTACGATCCCTTGGCCGACGATTTGCTCTGGGGCGTCGCGGGCGAGGGGACCTGGGATCGCGCTGGCCGCGTGCGCCTGCCGAAGGCCAAGCGCAGCATTACGACGATGCGCGGCTCGGTGCCGTCGCGGCCGCGCGCCGCCTTGGAGGAACTCGGCAAGGCCAAAGGCGTGCCGGTGCCGAGCGACATGGTGCGCCTGCGCTGCTGTGGCCGCGAATATATGGAGTTGATCCGGGGCAATCTGGACTTCGCGCTCTATGGCCAGCTGAAAGCGTGGGACCACGCGGCCGGCGTGCTGCTGCACCGCGAGGCGGGCGGCCATAGCGGGCGCGCCGACGACGCCAAGATTTATCGGCCTGGGCCGATGCGCGAAGGCCGTTATATCCTGGCGGCCGATCACGATCACTGGATGGTGCTGCGCGATCTGCTGGCCGAGGCGCTGTCATGACCAAGACCAAAATGGGGAGAATGAACAATGCCGCATAACGTCGCCTTCATCGGCCTGGGTGTCATGGGCTATCCGATGGCCGGCCATCTCGCCAAGGCCGGGCATAAGGTCACCGTCTATAACCGCACCGGCGCGAAGGCCGACAAGTGGGCGGCGGAGCATGGCGGCAAAAGTGCGAAGACACCGCGCGAGGCGGCCAACGGCGCCGACTTCGTGTTCGTCTGCGTCGGCAATGATGACGACGTGCGCAGCGTAACCTTGGGCGCCGACGGTGCGCTTGCCGGCATGGGCGCCGGCACGGTGCTGGTCGATCACACGACGGCGTCGGCGACACTCGCGGTCGAGCTGGAAACGGCGGCCAAGGCGAAGGGCGCGGGCTTCCTCGATGCGCCGGTCTCCGGCGGGCAGGCGGGGGCTGAGGGCGGCACCTTGACGGTGATGGTCGGCGGCGTCGAGGCAACGTTCGCGAAAGCCGAGCCGGTGATGAAGGCTTATGGCCGCGCCGTCACCCATATGGGCGCGGCGGGGGCCGGGCAACTTACCAAAATCGCCAACCAGATTTGCGTTGCCGGCAATCTGCAGGCGCTGTCCGAAGCGCTCAATTTCGCGACCAAGGCGGGGCTCGATGGGGCGCGCGTCGTCGACGTGATCTCCAAGGGGGCCGCGACGTCGTGGCAGATGGAAAACCGCGGTAAGACCATGGTCGAGGACAAGTTCGACTTCGGCTTCGCCGTCGATTGGATGTGTAAGGATCTCGACATCGCGCTCGCCGAAGGCAAGGCCAAGGGCGCACCGATGCCGGTGACCGCCATCATCAATCAGTTCTACCGCGAGGTCAGCTCGATGGGCGGCGGGCGCTGGGATACGTCTAGCTTGATCCGGCGCCTAAAACGAAAATAAGCGGGCGGAAATAGCTAGAACGCGACCTTCATGCGGGGCGACGGGTCGGTGAGCGAGGTCATGCGGAACCCGTAGATCGTCGTCAGGCCGTCCTTGGTCACGCGTTGCGCGTTGTGGGCGATGATGCGGGCGTCGGTTTTACCGCGTAGCACGCCCTGGACGTTGAGGCCCATCTGCAGGATGCGGTCAGCATCCTGTTTTTTGATGTATTTGGTCTGCAAGGTGATCGTGCCGTCCTTCTCGCTATAGAGGATCGACAGCATGTTCTCGTTGCGGCGGAAGAAGGTGACCTGCGAGGTGCGGGTGATATCGCCCGAGGTTTGCCAGATCACCTTGAAGGCGCCTTGGCCGAAATAGGAGACTTCCTTGGTGTCGCCGTCACGTTTGAAGTCGGCGATGACGGCGGCGATCTTCTCGTCCTGTTGCGCCTTGGTCAGCTTGTTCTGGCGCAAATCGTCATAAAGCTGCACGTCGACGATATAGCCGTCGAAGGTCATCTTATAGAGGCCGGTACGCGACAGTTCGATTTCGGCGTCGAAGCTGCCGGGCAGATAGCACGACGACAGCGCAATGACCGCAACAATGGCGATCGCGAGAGAGCGGAGGGGGCGGAAGAGGGCCGACATGCGCGGGATCATATTCTAAGTCCCAGACTCTGTCTCTGGCGCTGTCTTCGCGTCCTGCCACAGCGCTTCCATCTCTTCCAAAGTCGCCTGTTCGGGGCGGCGGCCCTGGGCGGCCAGGCGCTTTTCGATATGGGCGAAGCGCCGTTCGAACTTGCGGTTGCCGCCGCGCAGCGCGTCCTCGGGCTCGATGCCGAGTTTGCGGGCCAGGTTCACGGCGGAAAACAGCACGTCGCCGACTTCGTCGGTCAACGCAGCCGAGGGCGCGCTGCCGGGCACGATCTCAGCGGCCAGTTCCTCGATTTCTTCGCGCAGTTTGTCGAGCGCGCCATTGGGATCCGGCCAGTCGAAGCCGACCCGGGCGGCCCGGTTCTGCAGCTTGTAGGCGCGGAGCAGGGCGGGCAGGCCGCGCGCCACCCCGGACAGGGTACTGGCCTCACCGCCGGCTGCGCGTTCGTTGGCCTTTTGGACCTCCCAGGCCCGGGTCTGGGCGTCGGAATTGTCGATCCTCACATCGCCGAACACATGGGGATGGCGCCGTTCCATCTTGTCGTTGATGGCCCGAGCAACATCTTCGAAGCCGAAGTCGCCGCTTTCCGCGGCCATCTGGGCGTGGAAGACGACCTGGAGCAGCAGGTCGCCCAACTCGTCACGCAAGGCCGCCATGTCGCGCCGATCGATGGCGTCGGCCACCTCATAGGCTTCTTCGATGGTATAAGGGGCGATGGTGGCGAAGGTCTGTTCCAGATCCCAGGGGCAGCCGCCCTTGGGGTCGCGGAGGCGGGCCATGATGGCCAGAAGGCGGTCGATTTCGCGCGTCATGTGATCCAAGTCGCTCGTTTCGCCGTAGTTATAGGCTTATAAACCGAACAGTCGCAAAACGGATTTAGGATGGTATTTCCTGACATGCCGATCAATCTTTCCCGCCGCGCTGTCTCCCTAGGTTTTCTGTGCTTTTTGGCGCCTGCCCTCGGTGGCGCGCAACAGGGCATGACCGACGAGGTGGTGGGGAAGGTGACCGAACTGTCGGGCAGCGCCGTCGCCATGCAGGACGCCTTGCCGCGGGCGCTGAAAAAGGGCGCCGACATCTATATCGGCGACGTGCTTTCGACCGCCCGCGACAGCCAGCTGTCGATCAAGATGGTCGATGAGGCCGAATTCTCGCTGAGCGAGCGGGCGGTTTTCATCGTCCAGGAGTATTTCTTGAAATCGGACGGTAAGGACGGCAATGCCGTCATCCGGCTGATGACCGGGGCGGTGAAGGCGGTCAGCGGCAAGATCGCTCAGCTTGAGGGCCAACCGTTCCAGCTTCGTACCGAAGTGGCTACCATAGGGGTCCGGGGCACGACGTTCTGGGGTGGGGTCCTCGATGGCACCCATCAATTCGCGTTGCTCAGCGGCAGCACCATCATCGTCGAGAACAAGGCGGGCCGGGTCGAGATCAATCGGCCGGGCGATGGCACCGCCGTGACGTCGGACTCGACCGCGCCGTTCGCACCGTCGACCTGGGCGGCGGATAAGTTGGCGCGCGCCTCGGCGATGACGCCGTAACGCGTCATCCGATTTTCAGATCAAGTTCGTTCGTCCAGCCGGTCGTCGACCGGTGGATTCGGATGCGCATTTTCAAACTCATTTGACGGCCTTCGACGAAGGTGGAGGGCTGGCGTCAGCCAGCCGTTTTGCCACCACCCTTATAGCCTTCGGCGACATGGTTTTGTCGCATAATGTATATTATGTATTATTTTTTGATATGGAATTCGATCTGTTTTAGATCAATGTCTTATAGATATATCCGGATATCGAATATTCAGTCGATATCGATGGTCATCCCGTCATACGCCGGCCGCACATGGTCCGGCAAAGTCCGGCATAAAGTGCCGTAATCCAGACGGTTGCTCATGTGCGTCAGGAACGCGCGCTGCGGCCCCACCCGATCGATCCAACCGAGCGCCTTATCGACATGGGCATGGGTCGGATGTTCGCTGCTGCCGAGCGTGCCGACGATCCAGGTATCGACGCCCTTGAGGACTTCGAAGCTGTCGTCCGGCAGCCGGACCAGATCGGTCGAATACGCGAACTTGCCGAACCGGAAGCCCAGGGTCCGCATATAGCCATGGTCCTGGTCATAGGCCTGGATGGTCAGCGACCCGATCTGGAACGTCTGGCCCGGCGCGATGGTCGTCGGGACCAGGCATGGCTTATAATAATATGGTGCGCCCGGGCGGATCGAGCCCAGCACGTACCCGAACCGTTCGCGGATGGATGTCCAGGTTGCTTCATCGGCATAAGCCGGCAGATCGGCGCTCATCGCCTCGTTGACCGGCCGCAGATCGTCGATCCCATGACAATGATCCGCATGGGCATGGGTGAACAAAACGGCATCGAGGCGATTGACGTCGGCGACCAGCAGCTGGGATCTGAGGTCCGGCGACGTGTCGATCAGGATGCGGGTGGCGCCCTCCTCGACCAGGATCGACGGCCTGGATCTGCGGTTTTTCGGCTCATTCGGGTCGGCATTGCCCCAGCCGTTGGCGACCGATGGCGTTCCGGCGGAGCTGCCGCAGCCGAGGATCGTGACCCGCATGATCGTTAAATACCGGCGGGCGCGCTCGCCCGGGTGAACAGCCGGAAGAAATTGGCGGTCGTGGTCCGGGCCAGCTCGTCGGCCTCGATGCCAAACAATTCGGCGGCGCGCTGGGCGGTATGGACGACGAAAGACGGCTCGTTGCGCTTGCCGCGATTGGGGATCGGCGCCAGGAATGGCGAGTCGGTTTCGACCAAAATACGGTCCAGCGGCAGCCGCTTGATGGTCGCGCGCAGCTCTTCGGCGTTCTTGAAGGTAATGATGCCGGACAGCGAGATATAAAATCCTAATTCGATAACACTTTCAGCAAGTTCTTGGCCTGCCGTAAAGCAATGGATGAGGCCAGGGAACGGCCCTTTGGCGTATTCTTCGCTCAGGATTTCGACCGTGCGCGCATCGGCGTCGCGGGTATGGACGATCAGCGGCAGCCCAGTTTCGCGGGCCGCGGCGATATGGGTGCGGAAATTGGTTTCCTGGGCGTCACGCGGGCTGCTGTCGTAATAGAAGTCGAGTCCGGTCTCGCCAATGCCGACGACTTTGGGGTGTTCGGCCGCCGTCAGCAGCGTCTGCAGGTCGATCGGCGCCTCGTTACCGGAATCGTGCGGATGGACGCCGACGCTGCAATAGACATCCGGATTGGCGTCCGCGATGGCCCGGATATCCGGGAATTCACCCATGCGAGAACAAATGCAGACCATAGTGCCAATGCCGGCGCCGCGTGCGCGGCTTAGGACATCCGGCAATTCCTCGATCAGGCCCGGGTAATTCAGATGGCAGTGACTGTCGACCAGCATGGGACGACCTTATAAGAGTTGGTCCGTGATGGGTAGCGGCGACGATTTCTACTAGTAGATTTCCTCAGCCTTTACGCGGCGCCAGCGAATAGATGTTTGGCTGTTCGGCCGGACCATGCGGCGCGTGGTTGTGCCATTCGTCATCGCAATCGTCGTTGTCATGATCGTGGGCATGGTGATCATGATCATGGCCGTGCGCGGGCCCTTCCAGAGCTTCGATGATCCGGTCCGAAAATGCCTCGATGATCAATGGGTGGGCGCCAAGATACGGCGCTTGGACGAACTCGGTCCCGGGGTAGCGCCGGGCGGCCTCGTCGGTCGCGACGAAAATGCGTTCGACGAGCGCGCCGGTCGACAGGAAATAAGGCATGACGACAATCCGGCGATAGCCGAGCTTGGCGGCCTGGTCGAGCGCCTGGGCGGGCTGCGGTGTCGTCACCCCGGAATAGCAGGTCATACCCCAACCGAATTCCATGCCTTCCGCCAGCAATCGTGTCAGTTTGGCGAGATCGCTGTTGGCCTCGGCGTCGCTCGTCCCCCGCCCGGCGACCAGGAGTAAGGTTTCCGCCCGGCTAACTTGCATGGCGCAGGACGCTTCCGCCTCTTCGATGCGGTCGGCGGCGGCGCGCAGCACCTGGGGATCGAAGCCGAGCGGCTCGGCATAACGGATCGCGATGCCGGATGGGGCGTTGTCGCGCAGGACCTCGGGAATATCGGTTCGCGCGTGCCGCGCAGAGAATAAAAGGCTCGGAACCGCGATGATGGTTTTGGCGCCTTCGGCGGCCAGCCGATTCAAGCCGTCGGCGATGGTCGGCTGGGCGAATTCGAGAAAGCCGTGCGCCGTGGTCCAATGCGGAAACCGGCGCGCGACAGCGCCCGCGAGGCTCGCGAATTCGCTGGTCCCCCTGGCGTCGCGGCTGCCATGTCCACACATCAGAAGGCCGATATCGGTCATTAGGTCTCCTTATGCCGCCAGAGTAAAGGATGCCCCTGCCCGGCGAAAGGCAACGGCCGCTAGCTGTCGCTGGCGAAACCTACGTTGACCGACTGGACTCGCCAGGCGATGTCTTCGTCGCCGACGAAGGCGTCGATGCGGGTCAGCGACAAGGGATCGATCTCGAAGCGGATCGAGGCGGCGAAATCGAGATCGAGTGCCAGCGCCAAGGCGGCGCGAATCGTTCCGGCGTGCGCGACGCTGACGATCGTTCCGTTCCCCTGCGCCTGCGAGATCGTGAGAATACGCCGCAGCACACGGCGGCACATGACGGCGTAGGACTCGCCGTCCGGCGGCGCGTTTTCAATCGGATCGTCCCAGAACTGCGGTGCCAGCGGCGCCACCTCGCTCCAGGTGCGCCCGGTCCAGGCGCCGAAATCCTGTTCGCCGAACGCCGGCTCCGCAACGGCGGCCGGAAGTGCCGGATTGAGGTAGCGCAAGGCGTCATAAGTCTGGCGCGCGCGCGCGAGCTCGCTGGTCAGCATTTTGGCCCCGGCCGGAAGGACGCTTGCGAGCCGTTTGAGCGCGTCAGTGTCCGTCAGATCGGCCGAGACGTCGTCGCGGCCATGGATGATATTGGCCGGACTGGCCGAAGGAGCGTGACGGATCCACCACCACTGCACGACGCCCTCGCCCGCAAATTCGCTCATGCGGCCAAACTCATAGGATATGACTCATGCAGCAAGACTCGCTGCCGTTACCAGGACGGTGACCTCGGCCAGTTGCTGAATGGCGCCGAGGACATCGGCGTTCTGTCCGCCGATCAACCGCTGCGCCATCTGCGCCACGGCGTAGGTGATGATCGCGGTGACGAGCAGCACGACGATCGTGCCGCCGAAACCAAAGGCGAAAAGCCCGATAACGGCGGAAATCGCGAGTGCGATCCACGCGGGCCGCGCTTCGGGCCGATCAGCGGTGATGCTGATCCCGTCGATCTCGGCAACGGGCGCGGCATGCATGACGAACGGCAAGATACCGCGCGAAATGGCGCTTGCCGCAACGAGAGCCCAAACCCCCTGGGAAAATGAAATCGCGATGAGGTCGCCCAGCGCCAACCAGCGGCCGCTGAAGATCACGATGAGCGCGACCATGCCGTAGATGCCGACGCGCAGATCCTGCATGATCGAAAGCCGCGCGTCCTTATCGCCCGCAACGCCGAACCCGTCCGCGCTATTGGCCAAGCCGCGTTCGTGCAGCGCGCCGGTCAGGATGGTCATGACAGCAATGGCGAGAAGTGCCGAAAGCTGGGCGCCGAGTGCAAACATCTCGGTCAGCCACAGGATGATTGCGCCGACAAAACCGATGATCACGCCGACGAGCGGAAAGGCCCAGGACGCCGAGGCCAGCGAGCTATGACCGGAATATTCGACCGAAAAGACCGGGATGCGGGTCAGAAAACCGAGACACAGGCGAACCTCGTACCACAGATGCGAGGTTTGCGACCGATCCGAATAGGACTCGTGCGGCGGTTCCTGCTGTGGATCTTCAATGGTGCCTTGCATGTCCCTACCCGAGTTTTTTCATAACATGACGTGCAATCGTTAATTACGGATGACCGCCTGCGGGCGCTCGCTTGGGATCGCCAAGCGTCAGACGTTGATATCGACGATCTGACCGCGTTGGCCGTTGTCGGAGAAACGCGCGAAGAAATAGGCGGTGAACCCGCCGAGCGCGATCCACATGGTGGCGTTCATGAACATCGTCACCATGACGAAATGCGCGGCCAATTCAGGCGGCACTGCGCCCGCCTCGCCCGTCGGCACGTGCGGCGCGCCGATCAGATGCGGCAGGATCATGATCGCGATACCCGCGAGCCTAACCCAAGGCGCCGGGTTGAAGACCGCGAGTGCGAGGCCTGTCACGGACGCGATGATGGCGCCGATCCACCAGGCCTGACGCGCGCCGAGATCGGCCGCCGCCGAGCCCGGCAATTCGGGCGGCAGGCCCAGAGCCGGCAGGAACGAAACACACGCGTAACCGGCCAGGCCCCACATCAGCCCGGCGCGCACGGTCAGATTGCGCCCGGCGATCGTGAAGGCGGCGGCGAGCAGCAGACCGAAGCCGACTGTCATCACCAGATCAGCCGCGAAGGTATAGAGGCTGCGCTCAAACCCATCCTCAGGTGCCCATGCGGCCTCGCCATGGATGTGTGCCGGTGTGGCGGATTCGTGATGATGCGGGGCCGGCTTTGCTTCGACCTTGGCCTCGAAGGTTTCGGCTTCGCGGATGATCGGCGTGACCATCGTCAGATGGATCATGGTCACCAGTGCGCCCACGATCAGACCGGCAAGAATGCCCGACAGAAGCAATCGTTGCAGCACGGCGCTAATCAGTGACAAGGAAACGAGGCGGCATGCCGCGTGTCGTGTGCGGCATTGTGGATCGTGTCCGGATGGGCGAAGCCGACACCATAGATCAGGAACAGCCCGATGAGGCCGCCGATAGCTGCCGCAGCCATACGTTGGGACGAGAGGCGTTGCGACGAGAGGCTGGAGGTCGCTGCTGGCGTTTTGGCCTGACTGGACATTTGATCCTCCGCGAAATGCGCGGGTCACTGTCTTATCGGTGCCTGATTCTGTCAATGCCCGCTGCGCCATATGCTTGGGCAAAATCCGCAGAAAGCTGCGCTTTCCAAGGGCCGAACCCACCGCTAGTGTTGCCGCAACAAAGTCCTATGGGAGGTCACCATGCCGCGCATCGCAGTTCCCCTGTCCTACTTCGAATTTTTTCCGGAACTGAAAGCGGAGATGGAGAAGAAATATCCCGACGTGAAATGGGCGCCGCCCGGCAACCTGATGCAGGGCCAGGCGTTGGTCGATTTCCTCAAGGGCGCCGAGGTTGCGGTCATCGGGCTCAACCGTTTCACCGACGAGGTCTGTCGCCAGCTGCCTGACCTCAAGGTCGTCTCGCTGTGCTCGGCCGGTGTCGATCACATCGATCCGGATGTGCTCAACAAATACGGCATCAAGATGTGGTGGGCGGCCGGCATCAATAAGGTTTCCGTCTCGGAACTCGCCGTGTGCTACATGGTTTTCGCCATTCGCCGGGTTCACTTCTTGTCGTCGGTGCTGCGGCGCGGCGAATGGAAGGGTCCGATGGGCTTCGGCGCCGATCTGCGCGGCCATACCGTCGGCATCCACGGCGTCGGCCATATCGGCAAGGAAGTGGTGAAGCTGCTTCAGCCTTACGGCGTGAAGATCCTGGCGAGCGACCGCGAGGATTATTCGGACTTCTATAAGCAGTTCGACAATGTCGAAGCCGTCAGCATGGACGAGATGCTGAAGCGCTCCGATGTCATCACCATCCATCTATCCAAGAACAAGTCGACGATCGGGCTCTATACCGGCGAAGTGCTGGACAAGATGAAGCCGGGGGCGATCCTGGTGAATTGCGCGCGCGGCCAGATGGTCGATGAGGTTGCGCTGGCCGAACGTCTGAAGAGCGGCCACCTGTCCGGCGCAGCGTTCGACGTCTTCGCGGTCGAGCCCGCTAACAATCATCCGCTGATGGATCTGCCGAACTTCTTCGCCTCGCCGCATATCGGCGCGACGACGCGCGAATCCTGGCACGCCATGCTCAGCTCAGGCATTCACGGCATCGAGAACGCCTATCGCGCCGAAAACGGCGTTTATCCGTTCGATTAGGCGGGGGCGGTTAAGCCGCCCTACTCGGCGGTTTTTTCGACGAAGCGCGGGAAGACGCCCTGGGGGGCCGGCAACGGCGTGCCCGGCGTCAGGCGATAGCCGATTTCAAGCGCGGCAAACGAACGCGCGTCGGCGGGAACGCCCAGCTGGTCGAGCATCTTCTCCGATGCGGCCGGCATGAAGGGCTGGGTCAGGATCGCGACGCGGCGGATCGCTTCGCACAGCATATAGAGCACGGTTTCCATGCGCGCCGGATCGGTCTTGCGCAGGGCCCACGGTGCTTGCTTGTCGACATAGACATTGGCGGCGCGGATCACAGCCCAGATCGCTTCCAGCGCCTGGCTGTAGGCGAGATTGTCAAAGGCCGCCCGCACCGCACCGGGCAGTTCCTGCAAGGTCTTGCGCAGCGCTTCGTCGTCGGCCGTCAGCTCGCCCGGCGTCGGTACCTTGGCCTCGACGTTTTTGGCGATGAAGCTCAGCACGCGCTGGGCGAGGTTGCCGTAATCGTTGGCGAGCTCGCTGTTGATGCGGTTGATGATCTGCTCGCGCGAGAATGAGCCGTCCTGACCGTACGGCACTTCGCGCATCAGGAAATAGCGCAGCTGATCGACGCCGAACTCGTTGGCCATATCTTGCGGCGACAAGACATTGCCGAGCGATTTCGACATCTTCGCGCCTTCGACATTGATGAAGCCGTGGCCGAAAACCTTTTTCGGCACCGCGATGCCGGCGCTCATCAGGAAGGCCGGCCAATAGATGGCGTGGAAGCGTACGATGTCCTTGCCGATGATATGGATGTCGGCCGGCCAGTATTTGGCCATCGTTGCTTCATCGTCGGGAAAGCCGAGCGCGGTTAGGTAATTGGTGAGCGCATCGAGCCAAACATACATCACATGGCCCGGCGCATCGGGCACCGGCACGCCCCAATCGAAGGTCGTGCGCGACACCGATAGATCGTTGAGCCCCTGTTTGACGAAGCTGACGACCTCGTTGCGGCGGAACGACGGCTGGATGAAATCGGGATTCTTTTCGTAATAGTCGAGCAGCTTGTCGGTATAGGCCGACAGCTTGAAGAAGTAGCTGGGCTCCTCGACCCATTCGACCTCGGCGCCGCTGGGGGCGAATTTCTTGCCGTTCGGACCGTTGGTCAGTTCGTCTTCGGCGAAATAGGCTTCGTCGCGCACCGAATACCAGCCGGCATAACCGCCGAGATAGATATCGCCGGCCGCCGCGATCCGTTTCCAGATTTCTTGCGACGCCTTGTAGTGGCGTTCTTCGGTGGTGCGGATGAATTGGTCGTAGGCGACGTTGAGATAACCGTCCATCTCTTTGAAATAGGCGGAATTCTCGTCGGTGAATTCTTTTGTGGTCTTGCCGGCGGCCATGGCCGATTTCGCAACCTTCTGGCCGTGTTCGTCGGTCCCGGTCAGGAAGAAGACGTCGAAGCCGTCGAGGCGCTTGAAACGCGCCAGCACGTCGCTCGAGATTTTCTCGTAGGCATGGCCGAGATGCGGCTTGCCGTTCACATAGTCGATCGCGGTGGTGATGAAATAAGGCTTACGATCCGACACCGGACGATGCTCCTAAAACCGATCGGAAAACGCGAGACCTGTGGGCGGGTCGGTTACGACCGAGCCGCCTCTTCCATGGCCAGAAACGTCTCCAGGACAACTTGCTTGCGGTCCAGATTGAGGCCCTCGGCCTCGCCGAACAAGCGCCGGGTCTTGTCCCATACCTCGATCCAGCGATCAAGGCTGGCGGCCGATTGCGGGGGCAATCCGGCACCCGGCCCCTGCTCGATCCTGGCCGCACTGCGGGTCAGCCGCAGCACCAGCCAATCGATCATCTCGCCCAAGGATTTCAACGTGTCGCCCGTATTGTCGCGCGCCGCCTTGTCGCCCAGGCGATGCAGTTCGGCAAGGTCGAGGCGCGGCAGCTTGCCGATCAGATCGCGCACCTCGCGGAACAGTTCGATCCCGCCCTCGTCGGCCAGTTGCAGGGCGCGGCCGATACTGCCCTCGCCCAGTTGCAAAGCCAGGGTCACGTCGTCGGGCAAAAGTTGCGGCGCGCGGTCGGCCAGCAAGGTCCGCATGGAGGCGTCGTCGAGCGGGCCGAGCCACAGGCGGCGGCAGCGCGAACGGATCGTCGGCAACAGGCGCCCCGGTTCGTGGGTCACGACGAGCAAAAGTGCGCGCGCCGGCGGTTCTTCCAGAATTTTCAGCAGCGCATTGGCGGAACTGGGGTTCATGTCGTCGGCACTGTCGACGATGACGACGCGCCAAGCTCCTTCAGCCGGGGTCAGCGACAGGAAGGAGCGCACGTCGCGGATCTCGTCGACCGAGATATCGCGGTGTAGTTTTCCGGTTTTCGCATTCATCGTGCGCTCATAGACGCGCAGATCGGAATGCCCGCCCGAAGCGACGCGCCGGAAGATCGGATGATCGGGCGCGATCTGCAGGCTCGTCGGAACGGATTTCGGTAAGGGATCGCCGAACAGGCTCGGCCCGGCATCGACCTGGCTGTCGCTGCCCTGGGCCAGTACGAAACGCGCGATGCGGAACGCGAGTGTGGCCTTGCCGACGCCGCGCGGACCGGCGATCAGCCAGGCATGCGGCAGGCGGCCGCCGTTATAGGCCGCCAGGAATTCGGCCTCGGCCTCGGCTTGGCCGACAAATTCGGATTGCCGGCGCGGGGCATATGGATCGTCGTCTTCGGCTTCGCTCATGAAGCGGAGTTTAGCCGCTCGGATACGGTCTTTGAAATCGCTTCCGCAACCGCATCGGGCGTGCCGGTCGCGTCGATAACGACGCAACGCTTGGGTTCGGTGCGGGCGATGGCGAGAAAGCCGTCGCGCAGACGGGCATGAAACTCGGCTCCCTTGCGCTCGAACCGGTCTTCGCCGCCTGCCCGACTGACGGCGCGTGCCAAGCCGGCTTCAACCGGCAGATCGAGGATCAGGGTGAGGCTGGGCACGATATCGCCGGCTGCATCGGTGCTCAGGCGGCGCACGAGGGCGAGATCGACGCCCGCGCCATAACCCTGATAGGCAATGGTGGAATCCATAAAGCGGTCGCACAGCACCCAGGCACCTCGTTCCAATGCCGGGCGGATCGTGCGTTCGACGTGATCGCGGCGCGCGGCGGCGAACAGCAAAGTTTCTGTGATCCCATCCCAGCGGCCGGGTTCGCCTTCGACCAACAATTTCCGGATGGCTTCGGCGCCGGGTGAGCCGCCCGGTTCGCGCGTCAGAACAACATCATAGCTGCGTTTCTTCAACGCGTCGGCCAGACGTTTGATTTGCGTCGATTTGCCCGCGCCTTCGCCGCCTTCAAAGGTGATGAATTGGCCGCGAGCGGGCGAGCTTGGCGTCAACCGTTCTCGCCCCAGACGATGTGACGAAGTGCTGCGCCCAGACGCGATACCATGCCGAGCTTCTCGACGCTTTTACCGGCGACGAGGGGCAGTTCGGTGACCGGGCGTTCCGGTACTTCGATCCGCAGGGTGCCGATACGCGTACCTTCGACGATCGGCGCCTGGATCGGCGAATCGTAGATCGTTTTGACGACCATATCCTTGCGCGACTTGATTGGCATGGTCATGGTCACGTCGCTTTTGAGCACCAGCGGCACTTTGGCTTCCGTGCCGAGCCAGACCGGGGCTTCACCCACGGTCGAATTGGCGGCGAAGAGCTGGTAGTTGTTGAACTCGCGGAAGCCGTAATCCATCAGCTTTTCGCCTTCGCGACCGCGTTCGTTCATGCTGGATAGGCCGTTGACCACCATCACCAGGCGCCTGCCGTTGCGCACCGCGCTGGCCGTCAGGCCGTATCCGCCCTCGTCGGTATGGCCGGTCTTCAGCCCGTCGGCGCCGGTGTCCTTGTAAAGCAACGGATCGCGGTTGCCCTGCTTGATGCCATTGTAGACGAAGTTCTTTTCCGAATAGTACGGGTAATATTCCGGGAAATTCTTGATCGTCGCCATGGCGAGGGTCGAGAGATCGCGCGCCGTCGAATAATGGTTCGGGTCGGGCCAGCCGTTCGCATTGACGAGATTGGTCCCCTTCATGCCGAGGCCATGCGCGAGGTCGGTCAGTTCGCGCGCGAAGGCATCTTCGCTACCGGATAATCCTTCGGCCAGGACGATGCAGGCGTCGTTGCCCGATTGCACGATGATGCCGCGCAGCAGATCTTCGGCCTTCACGCGCCCGTTGAGGGGCACAAACATCTTGGAGCCCTGTTTGCGCCAGGCTTTCTCGCTCACCGGGAAGGTATCCTCGAGCGACAGGCGCCCTTCCTTCATACGGGTGAAGGCGAGATAGACCGTCGCCATCTTGCTCATGGACGACGGCGTCATGCGATCGTCGGCGTTCTTTTCGAACAGGACCTGCCCGGTCTGATAATCGATGAGGATTGCCTGTTTCGCCAATGTCTCGATCGCGTGAGCGGTCGGTGCGCCGAGAATCAGCGCAGCGCCGGCCAGGAGCAGAGTGCGAATCGTCGATAGCCGTTGCGGATGCATCGTAGCCCTCAAAAAAACGAACCTGAATTCATATGTCGGGTGTGCGCGGACAGAAGGCCGCATGCGCCCGACATTTTAACTGCCGCCCTTCTTCGAGTCTAATTTTGGCTCTTTCAGGGCGAAAACGCTTACGCTGGCTCAGTCCACGACCACGCGGGCATCGGGATAGCCGGACTTGATGATCTGGTTCAGCACCGAATCGGCCTGCTCGGTCGAGGCGAGCGGACCAGAGCGGACGCGGAAGACTTCGCGACCGTTGACCTTCGTCGGTGTGATGGTGACGTTGGGAATGCGATTCAGTTTCACCTGGACCTGATGGGCGTTCTGCTGCTGCGAGAACGCGCCGACCTGGACATACACATTGGTTGGTTTGACCGCGACCTGGGTCACCTTGCCGTCGAGCACGAGCGGCGCCGCCGCTTCCCGCTCGGGCGCATTGGCGCGCGGCAAGGCGGGCTGTTTGGTCACAGGCGCGGCTTCGGCTTTGGCGCCGGGCGGCGGCGCCAGGCTTTGCGATCCGACGGACGGACGCGATACATCGAGATCGGTGCGTATCGGCGTATCGGCGCGCGCGACCTGCGTGCCCGGCGCGGCCTTGCCGCCGCCGTTGCGCATGGCGGCCACGGCTTGAGCGGTTTCCTGCGGCAGGATGCGGACGCGAACCCGTGCGGTGCCTTGGGAGTTGAAGCCCAGAAGTTGCGAGCCGCGGCGCGAGACATCAAGGATGCGACCGTAGGCGTACGGTCCGCGATCGTTGACGCGCAATTGCAGCGAGCGGCCGTTTTCCAGATTGGTGACTTCGACGATGCTGGGCATCGGCAAGGTGCGGTGCGCGGCGGTCAGATCGTTCTGGTCGAAGATTTCGCCGTTAGCCGTTGTTTTTTCATGGAAACCCGGACCATACCACGACGCGATGCCGGTTTCGTCATAGGCCATGTCCTCGGCCGGGTAATACCAGACGCCGTTGATCTGATACGGATTGCCAACTTTATAATAGCCGGGCGAGGCGTTCGTCTGCGGTGGCGACAGGGTTTTCGCCGCGTGCAGCACCAGTTTCGATTCCGAGCAGGCGCTCAGCGCGAGCAGCGCCGTTCCGGCGATGGCCCAGCGGCTTGCTCTCACCCCAAAATCTTTTGTTTTCAATTTTTTATGAATCATTGTTCGTGCGCTTTATCAAAAATCAGCCGTCGCCGATGCGTTCCGCGAGAGTCCCGACCGCGACCGCGAAGAAGGTCGAGCGATTCCACTTCAAGGTGACGCGGTAATTGTCGTAGATGAGGAACGTCGGCCCTGCCCCGTTCTTGTTGTCTGCGGTCACCAGCGATCCTTGGAGTTCCGCGCGTGTCGTCGGCAGTGCGCCACCGTCGCTGCGGGTCACACCGAGCTTGCTCCAGTCTTCCAGGCTCTTCTTGGTTTCGAGCCCGATCATCGACTTATCGAAGCCGGCCGGCAGTTTCACTTGCCGACCCCAGGTCTGATCGCCCTTCCAGCCGGAGCGCGATAGATAATTCGCCGCCGAGGCGAAGGCGTCTTTCTTGTTGGTCCAGATATCGCGTTTGCCGTCGCCGTCGTAATCGACGGCAAAGGATTCGAAGGTCGAGGGCATGAATTGGAAATGCCCCATGGCGCCGGCCCACGAGCCGCGCATGGCGTCGGCAGTCGTATGACCCTGATCGATGATGCGAAGAGCGCGGATCAATTCGGCGCGGAAGAACGACGAGCGCCGTCCGTCATAAGCCAAGGTCGCCAGCGACTGGACGACCGAGAAACCGCCGTCGAGACGGCCGAAATCTGATTCGATGCCCCAGAAGGCCACGATGAAGCGCGGCTGAACGCCGTATTTCTGGCTGATTTCGTTGAGCAGTTCGCGATTTTCGCGCAAACGCGCCTTACCGGTATCGACACGCGATTGCGGCACGACGCGTTCGATATATTGATCGAAGGTCAGCGAGAATTCAGGTTGCTTGCGGTCGAGTTCGACGACGCGCGGGATCGGCTGAATGCCGCTCAAGGCACGATCCAGGGTCTGGGCGCGAATCCCCTTCTCGGCGGCTTCGCTGCGCAGACCTTTCAGCCAGGTTGCGAAATCCTGCTCGGCGGCAGTGGCGAAATTCGATGTCGCGGCTGCCAACAGCACGCTCAGACCTAGAACTCGCGCGAACATTGTGCGCCGGCCACCCATACTTCTAATTCCTTACCTCTGAACTCATGCTACCGGGCGCTACCGGTTGATCGAATCAGAGCGCCGGATACAACGTATTTGTACGTCCAGTTAGGTAATAAAACATTAATCCCAGCCATTCGTGGGTCGCGAAAGATAGGCTCGATAGTCCTGCGATCAGGTTGAAGCCGGCTCGGAGCTCCATCGTGCCGCTCGTTGCGTAGTCCACAGGATAGGGAATCACGGTCCAGCCGGTCTCGCGGAAACAGCCAAGGGCGCGCGGCATATGAAAGGCTGAGGTGACGAGGATCCACGGTTCCGCGCCGGGTTCGCCGATCTGCTTCGAATAGACCGCGTTTTCGTAGGTGTTGCGTGAATCGCCTTCGAACAGGACCCGTGTCGTGTCGAGGCCGAGCGATTCCAGGAACGGTTTGACCTCATCTGATTCTTTGATGGTCTGGTCGCTCAAGTTGCCCGAACCGCCGGTGAAGATCAGCTTCGCATCGGGGTAACGGCGCGCCAGCGTCGCGAATTCGGTCAGGCGTTCCACCGCGCCCCCGATCGACGGCTGACCGCGCGCTTCGGAGACGAACTGATCGATCATGCCGCCCAGCACGACGATGCCGCCGACTTCGGCCGGCAGGTCCTTAGGCGGCGGAATGCGATTTTCCAGCGCTTGGACGACCATCGCGCCGACCGGGAAAATCGCCAGTGCCAACAGGGCCAAGGTACATAGTGTGGCGAGCCGGCGCCCGGCCCGACGCCAAGGCGTCCACATCAGCACCGTGCCGAGCACAAGGAAGATCAGCAGCAGATTGCCGGGATCGGCGAGAACCCACAGGACCTTCGATGCGATGAAGAACATGAGGGGTGATACTCCGCATTCGTGCTGCGGAGCAATTGCGTGGACGTGCGCCGCGCCCCGGTGCGGTTGTGAAGCTCGCCCGATCCGGCAAGAATGCGGCAACAAACGTTTCTGGGAGGTCCTATGGCCAAGGAAAGATTGGGCTTTATCGGTTTGGGTACGATGGGAATGCCCATGGTGCTCAACATGATAAAGGGCGGATACACGCTGACCGTCTGGGGCCGCACCAAGGAGAAACTCAAGCCGGCGCTTGACGCCGGAGCGATTTGGGCCGAATCGCCCAAGGCCGTCGCCGAGAATTCCGACATTATTTGTCTGTGCGTATGGGACGGCAAAGCCGTCGAAGAGGTCGTGTTCGGACCCAATGGGATCGCGGCCGGCGGCGCGAAGGATAAGCTGTTGGTCGATCATTCGACCATTCATCCCGAAGACGCCAAACGACTCGCTGAACGTCTCGAAGCCGAAACCGGCATGCGCTGGATCGACGCGCCGGTGTCGGGCGGCAATACCGGCGCCGAGGCCGGCACGCTTGTGGTCATGGCTGGCGGGCGCGACGCGGACATCGATCGTTATCGCCCGGCGATCGCGACGACGTCGCAGCGCATCACGCCGATGGGCCCCGTCGGCGCGGGTCAGGCGACCAAGGTCATGAACCAGATGATCATCGCGGCCGAAGTTGCGGTCATCGCCGAGGCGCTCGGCTTCGCATCGAAATACGGTCTTACCTGCCAGAACCTGCCCGATGCCCTGAAAGGCGGCTGGGCGGATTCGGTGGTGTTGCAGGATCACGCGCGGCGCATGATCGCGGCGAAATACCCGAACCAAGGCACCCAGGTCTTGATGCTCAAGGATATCGGCATTGCCCGGGAGATGGGTAAGAAGGTCGGCGCCGAGATGCCGGTCACCACGCTCGTGGAGAGCCTTTATCATAAGCTTCAGGCGCAAGGCGACGGCGGCAAGGGCCAGATCGGCCTCATGTACCTCTACGCCCAAAAGCCGCTTTAGCCATGGCAAACCGCAAAAAGCCGGAAGACCTGCGCAGCCATCGTTGGTACGGCGCCGACGATCAACGCGCCGTCAGCCATCGCGCGCGCGCGCGCCAGCAAGGCTTCTCCAGCGACGATTTCGCCGGCAAGCCGAAGATCGGCATCATCAATACCTGGAGCGACATGAATACCTGTCACTCCCACTTCAAGGAGCGTGCCGAGCAGATCAAGCGTGGCGTCTGGCAGGCCGGAGGATTCCCGATCGAGCTGCCCGCGATGTCGCTGGGCGAGATCATGGTGAAACCATCAACCATGCTCTATCGCAATTTCCTGGCGATGGAGGCCGAAGAATTGATCCGCTCGCATCCCATCGACGGCGTTGTCCTCATGGGCGGCTGCGACAAAACGACACCCGCGCTGCTGATGGCGGCGCTGACAATGAACCTACCCGCGATCTACATGCCGGCCGGACCCATGTTGCGCGGCTGGTATGCGGGCGAAACGCTCGGCAGCGGTACGGACGTGCTGCGTTACGGCGCCGAATACCGCGCGGGCAATATCACGGCCGAGACGTTCGACAACGTCGTCGCCGGCGTGTCGCGTTCGGCTGGCACCTGCATGGTCATGGGCACCGCGGCGACGATGATGTCGGTCGCGGAAACCTTAGGGCTCGCCCTGCCCGGCGCCTCGTCCATTCCGGCGGTCGATTCCAATCATGCGGTGATGGCGGTCGCGACCGGCCGGCGCATCGTCGAGATGGTGTGGGAAGATCTGAAACCATCCGACATCCTCACCCAGGCCTCGTTCGATAACGCGACCAAGATCGATATGGCGCTGGGCGGTTCGACCAATGCGATGATCCATCTGATCGCGGTGGCCGGGCGCGCGGGCATTCCGCTGAACTTGGATCGGTTCGATCAGATTTCGCGCACGACGCCGGTGCTGGTCGATCTCAAACCGTCAGGTAAATACCTGATGGAGGATTTCTATTATGCTGGCGGCCTGCGCGGCCTGATGACGCGCATGAAGGACATACTCGATCTCAATCAGCGCACGGTGACGGGCACCCTCGCCCAATCCATCGACGGTGCGGCGATCTATAACGACGATGTGATCCGCCCGCTCGATAATCCGCTCTACCGCGAGGGTGGCACGGCGATCCTCAAAGGGAATCTCTCGCCCAACGGTTGCGTCATCAAACAGACCGCGGCCGACAAGCGCTTCCACAAGCATCGCGGGCCCGCGGTGGTGTTCGAGGATTATCCCGACCTGTCGCGCCGTATCGATGACGAGAATTTGGTCGTCACCGAGGATTCGGTGCTGGTGCTGAAGAATGCCGGGCCTATCGGCGCGCCGGGCATGCCCGAATGGGGCATGTTGCCGATCCCGAAGAAGCTGCTGCGCCAAGGTGTGCGCGACATGGTGCGGATCTCCGATTGCCGGATGAGCGGCACGGCCTACGGCACCTGCATTCTACATGTCTCGCCTGAGGCCCATATCGGTGGGCCGCTGGCCTTGGTGCGTGACGGCGACATGATCGAGCTGGATATTCCGAACCGCCGCCTGCATCTCGACGTCAGCGACGCCGAACTGGCCGCGCGTAAGGCAGCGTGGACGCCGCGGCCCTTTCCCTATACCCGCGGCTACACGTCGCTATTCGCGCAGCATGTGCGCCAGGCCGACAAAGGCTGCGACTTCGATTTCCTCGAGGCCGGTGCCGCCACCCCAGAACCGCCGATCTTTTGATGACCATCGATCTGCATACGCATTACGTCTCGCCGGCGTTGGCCAATGCGCTGCGCAAGCGCACGGTGCCGCCGCTCATCGAAACGTTAGCGGACGGCAGTGAACGGTTCCATCTGCCGGTCGGCTTCCTGCAATTCGGTCCCGAATATATCGACATGGACGCGCGCATCGCCTTCATGGATGGACTCGGCATCAAGAAGCAAATGCTGTCGTTTCCCGGCCTGTTTGGCGTCGATAGCCTGGCGATCAATGAGGCCGAGCCGTTGTTGATCCCGTTCAACGACGATCTCGCGGCGTTATGTAAAAAACATTCGGACCGCTTCTGCGGTCTGGCGGCGCTGCCGTTCGCCGATATGGATCGTGCGGTGGCCGAATATATCCGGGCGCGTACTAAGCTTGGCTTGATCGGTGCGATCCTGCCGAACAACGCTTTCCTCAGCATCGCCGAAGCCGAGAAATTCAAACCGATCTTCAAGGCGGCACAGGAATATGGCGGCCATCTGTTTATCCATCCCGGACGCCGGCCCGATCAGGTGCCGGCTGATCCGGGCAAGGCGCCGCCCTTTCCGTTTCCCGATACCGTCCTGCATCGCCAAGCGCTGAGCGTGCAGCACGACGTCGCCAATTGCATGGCGACCTTGCTGTTCTCCGATATCCTCGATGCCTATCCGGATGTGTCGATCCACGTTGCGAACCTCGGCGGCACCTTGCCGATGGTGGTCGAACGTATGGACCACGTGATCAGCCTGCGCACGGATGGCGAGCCTTTGCCATCCAGCCGGTTGCGCCGTGTCCATGTGGATTGTTCGTCGTTGGGGCCGCGTTCCATCGAGATCGCGGTCGCCATGTATGGCGCGGACCGCATTGTCTTTGGCACCGATTGCCCGATCTTCCGCACCGATTGGTCGCTGGAGGCCGTGCGTGCGGCGAAGCTATCGGAGCTTGAGCGCGAGCAGATCCTCTATCGCAACGCCGAAGCGCTGCTGGCCAAGATCAACTAGCTACCAGCCGCCCTGTGCGATCCATTGATGCATCATCGGCATGCGGTCCCAGCCCCAGAAGGCTTCGCCGTCGACAATGAAGTACGGCGATCCGAACACGCTTTTGCCGATGGCTTCATCGACGCGGCGTTTCAGTTCGTCCTTGATTGCGCTGCTTTCAATTGCGCTCAGCAGTTCATCGCTTGGGATAGCGAGACTGTTCGCGATGTCCGCGATGACGGATGTCTCGCTCGGATCGCGCCCGTCGGCGAAGTGCACGCGGAAGACCGCGTGCGCAAAATCGACGGCTTTTTCAGGCCGGTTCGCTTCAAGCCAGTAATAGGCCCGGCTGGCTTTGACCGCACTGTAGGGATGGCTTGCGGGCAATTGAAACGGCACACCGAGCAGTCGGGCGATTCGTTCGCAATCGCGGCGCGCGTAATCGCCGCGGATCGGCATCTGGATCAGCGGCGCCATATTCGTTTTCGGGAAAACAACGCCGAGCAGGAACGGTCGCCAGACGACGGATTGCTGTGTTTCAGCGGCAAGCTGCTCGATCGTTTCCGCAGCGAAATAGGCATAGGGCGAACTGAAATCGAACCAAAACTCGATCACGCGGCGCACCATTTGCGCCAGGCGGCGCGGTACGCTTGCTCCAGGGCGCGTGTGTAGCCGACGGCATCGATCAGCGGCGATTTCGCCATCTGCGGCCGCAGGCTTTTACGTAGTTCGGCCAGCCGCGCGCGATCTTTGGCGAGGTCGACGGCGATACGGATGTAATCGGCGCGATCGGCGGCCACGAGTTCCGCATGTCCGAGATTGGATACGTGCGACAGGCTGTGACGCGTTGCGAACCCCTCGCCCGGCATGGTCACGACTGGCACACCCATCCACAGGGATTCCAATGTCGTCAGGCCGCCCGAATAGGGAAACGGATCGAGCGCGATATCGGCCTGTAGATAGAAATCGAGAAATTTTTCGTGCGGCGCACCGCCGCCCAGCAGGATGCGTTCGCCCGCGATGCCGTGCGCCGTGAACATGGCGCGCAACCGGTCGGCGGTGGCGGTCTGTTTCAACGGACGCGCCTCGATCTTCAAACGCGATCCGGGGACCTTCTTCAATATCTCGGCCCAGTCGGATGCGACCTCGTCGTTGAGCTTCGCGATATTGTTATAACAGCAAAAGGTGATCGCGCCGTTGGCTTCTGCCGGCAGTTCGTTGATCGGCGGTGCGTAACCGGGCGGCGTATAGCAGACGTAATCGTGCGGCATGCGCAGGAGTTTTTCCGAATAGAACCGCTCGTATCCTTCGGGCGTTTCAAACGGATCGGAGATCAGATAATCGGCCGCATCCAGCCCGGTCGTTCCGGTATGTCCGCCGCCGACGATTTGCACGGGTGCGGTTCGCATCGCAAAGACCGTGAGGCGGTTTGCCGCCGTATGCCCGGCGAGATCGACCAAGATGTCGATGCCGTCTGCGCGGATCGTGCGCGCCAGATCGTCGTCCGAAGCACGGCGCACATCGCGCCAGATATCGCCCTGATGGCGCAGCTGTTCGGTGTAGGCATCAGGCCGGCCGCTGGAATAACAGTAGATCTTGAACTTGGCGCGATCGTGCCGCGCGAGCGGGCCGTTCATGAAGAAGCCGACGGGATGACGATAAAAGTCGGCCGAGACATAACCGACGCGCAGCGCGCGATCCGGCTCGCGCGTATTCGTCGGCGCCGGCAAGCGGCCAAGGCGCGGCTTGCCGTGACGTTCGTTCCAGAGGCGCGCCTCGGCGAGATGATCGTCGGCTGACAGGTTCGGCAGGTACAGACGGCTCAGCACGAGATTCGAATGCAGCATCGCAGCCGCGGGATCGAGGGCCACGGCGCGTTCCATCTCGTGCACTGCGTCGGCGGCCTGCCCGGCGCTCAGTAGCCGCGTGCCGATATTGTTGCGCACATTGGCATCGTCGGGTTTGAGTTCGGCGGCCTTTGCAAGATGCCGGTCGGCTTCGTCGCGCCGTTCGGCACGATCGCAGGCCTGGACTAGCAAAACGCGCGCGTTGAAATTCTGGGGATAGCGCGCGACGGCCCGTTCGAGCAGCTCCAGCGCTTCGGCGTCCTGGCCGGTGTCCAGCAGCAAGCCACCCAAGCATGTGAGCGCGTTGGCGTGGTTGGGATCGCTGGCGAGCGCCAGACGGAAATAGGTCGCGGCATCGTCCTGGCGGCCCATGCCCATGAAGGCATTGGCGAGGTTGTTCGCGGCCGAGACCAGGGTGGGTTGAAGCTCCAAGGCGGCCAGATAATGCGCGATGGCGTCACCTTGGCGGCCGCCGTTTTGCAGGGCGCAGGCCAGGTTGAAGTGCAACGAGGCATTGGTCGGCTGGTTGGCGAGCAAGGCGGTATAGATTTGCGCGGCTTCGGCCGGTTTTCCGGTGGCCAGCAATTGGGCGGCCCTGTTCGACTCGGCCGCGATATTCGGGCCGGCCGGCGTGCCAAGGTTCGATTTTGGGTTCGGTTTTGGCGGCATTGTCATAAGGCTGTCATTTCGGGTACGGTCCGCGCCGCCCGCCCATTTCGTTAGAAGTACAGTTCGTGTCCATCGCCGATATCTTAATCATCTTCGTCAGCATCGTCGTCACCTCCTTTATCAGCGGGCTTTTAAGCCTGGGCGGCGGAACGATCCTGATGGGTGTCTTCGTCTGGATCCTGCCGGTCACGCTCTCGATGATGCTGCACGGCGTGACCCAGTTTGTGTCGAACGGTTCGCGCGCGGTCGTCTATTGGAAGCACATTCACTGGCCGGTCGTCACCGGTTATGCGATCGGCGCCATCGGCATCACTATCGTCTTTTCGCTGATCGCCTATGTGCCCAACAAGGTCGTGGTTTTCCTGTTGTGCGGCACCCTGCCCTTTGCCAATTACCTGATCCCCAAGGGCTATGCTCTGGACGTGCAAAAGCGTGGCGGTAGCCTGACCTGCGGTACGGTCAATACGGGCGTGATGTTGACGTCGGGCGTTTCGGGACCGGTTCTGGACGTCTTTTTCAACAAGACAGACCTGACCCGCTTCCAGATCATCGGCACCAAGGGGCTGATCCAGTCCTTCGCGCATGTCCTGAAAGTCATCTATTTCGGCGGCATCATTCTGGCGACGACCGGTGAATTCGATATGGGCGTCCTGCCCTGGTGGGTCTTCGTCGTGGCGATCTTCCTGTCGTCGGGCGGCAACCTGTTGGCGTCCAAGTTCGTCAACAAGATGACCGATCAGCAATTCCGCAAATATGCGACGTACATGACCTTGGGAGTCGGTGCGACCTTCTTCGTGCGCGGCGTTATGCTGTGGATCGAAGGCGGAACGCTAATCCCCTAGCCTTCCTAAATCCCGAGCCGGGATAACTGACCGGCCGGATAACGCTCACCGGCCGTTTCGCCCGGCTTGAAGGCGGCATCGAGCCGCGCCACTTGCCCGTTCGGCATGGTCATGTTGGCAGCCGCCGCGTTTTCATCGAGATATTTGCGCCGCTTGGTTCCCGGGATCGGCACGATCAGCGGATCGCGCGCGAGCAGCCAGGCGAGCGAGGCCTGAGCCGGGGTCGCGCCCATATTGCGGGCGACATCTTCCAGGATCGCGAGCTTGCGCACATTGGCGGCGATATTGTCGCGGCGAAAGCGCGGATGTTCACGGCGGCGATCGCCTTCGACGAGATCGCCGACGTCACGGATCGTACCGGCGAGGAAGCCGCGCCCTAATGGTGCATAAGCGACGAAGCCGATGCCGAGTTCGCGGCAGGTCGGCAGGATTTCGGTTTCGACGTCACGCGTCCACAGCGAATATTCGGTTTCGAGGCATGTGATGGGATGCGTCTTGTGCGCAGCGCGAACGGTCTTCGGCCCCGCTTCGGACAGGCCGATGTAACGCACCAAGCCTTTCTCGACGAGGAACTTCATGGCGCCGACGGTATCTTCGATCGGTACATCGGGATCGACGCGGTGCTGGCAGAACAGATCTATATAGTCGACGCCGAGCCGCTTGAGGCTGGCGACGCAGGCCTGCACCACATATTCGGGGCGGCCGTTGACGCCGCTGCCTTGGCCGCGCGTCTGACCGAATTTTGTGGTGATGATTGCCTTGTCGCGGCGGCCCTTGATGGCGTGCGCGATCAGTTCCTCGTTCTCGCCGTGGCCGTAGGCATCGGACGTATTGAGCAGGCACACACCTTTGTCGAGGGCATGCTGGATGGTCGCCACCGATTCTTTTTCGTTGAGCGTGCCGTACTGAATGGTCATGCCCATGCAGCCGAGGCCAATGGCCGAAACCTCGAGCCCTTGGCTCCCCAGTTTCCGCATCTTCATGTCTGCCGTCCCCTACGTTCGAACTCTTCGCCCGCCTTGATGTGCGATATCAGCGGATACAGCGCGCCGCACAGCGCCACCATGATGCCGAGTTCCTTTTCCTTATAGGCCTCGCGCCGGAAATAGACTTTCAGGAACCGCGACAGGAATTTGCGGAAGGCGGTCGCCAGACCGATCTTGTTGGCTTCGCCGCGATCGACCATGTCGCGCGCATGCTGGGTCGTATAATTGTTCAGGCGCTGCATCATGTCGGACACGTCACGATCGACGTAGTGATCGATGCCATGCTGCAGGTTGTGTCCCGCCCGTTCATCGCCGGAATAGGTCGTTTTCGGGTGCACGCGTTCGTCCCCCCACCATTTCGTGCCTTTGCGGAACAGGCCCTTGTAGGTCTTTTTGCCGAAGGAGCCGTTGCCCCACCCGTGTTTTACGTAATGCTTGCCGATGTAGTTGCGCACCGGAATGCCGTAATTGTCGAAGCGTTCGTCGCGGATGACCTCGCGGATCTCGCGCGCGAGATCCGCGGGAACGAATTCATCGGCGTCGGCTTCCAGGATCCACTCGCCACTGCAGGACCGGATGCCAAGGTTGCGGCGTGCACCTTCGATCTCCCAACCGCCTTCGATAACGACATCGGCGAGTTGGTGCGCGATTTCACTGGAGCGATCGGTGCAGCGGTCGAGGACGACCACGATCTCGTCGGCGAAGCGCAGATGAGAGAGGCAATCGGCGAGGATTGCCTCTTCATTATGCGCGACGACGAGCGCCGAAAGTTTCGGCTCAGGCAGCTTTTTTGGCCTTAGGTTTGCCCATATCTTTCTTCGTGCGGGTCGGCGGCTGCGGCCGCTTGCCGACGATGCCTTTGGGCAGCAGCCATTCGGCGAAGGTTTCCGGGGCCGGATCGAAGACCTTTGGCTTCCAATTTTTGGTGCAGTAATCCTCGTCGCAGAAATATTCGTTGGGGCCGCCGACGGGGCTTTTGAAGTACCAGAAATAGCACGACGACACGATGTGGCGGCCCGGGCCGACCGCGACGGGCCAGCCGGCATTCTGCATCTTGTAGCCGCCGCCGATCATCTCGTTGATGTCGCGGACGCCGAAGCCGATGTGATTGAGCGACGGCTTGTCGTCTTCGAGCAGGAAGAGCTGATGGTGACCGGTTTCCTGTTTGGTGCGCAGGAAGACGCCGCGCCCACGATAGACGTCGGTCAAGAAGAAGCCGAGGCGCTTGATGTAGAAATCGCTCTCCGCCTTCACGTCGGGAACGTTGAGCACGACATGGCCGACGGTCAGCGGCGTTGCGGCTTTGTAATAGATGGCGCGTTCGTCGATCCGGCTCACCAGTTCGGGCGAGTTCATCGGAATGACCTTGCGCTGCAGTGCAACGCGCTGGGTCAGGCGGAACGCAATGCCGAGGCCAGACGGCGCGAACGAATGCAGGGTGCCGTCCTTGTCGACGGTGACGTCGCGGTCTTTTTTGAGCTCGGTGGCGATCTTCTTAAGATCGGCTTTGTTTTCGACGCCCCAGATCAATTCGCGCAGGGTCGATCCGGCCTGGATCGGCTTGGGCATGCCTTTGGCCTTCATCGGGCGGACTTCGATTTCGGCCTGATTGACCGTGCGATAGACGCTCGACGCTGCCGTCTCGCGGACCTTTTTGAGGCCGAAGTCATTATAATACTTCTGCGCGTCCTTCATGCTTTCGACGCCGAAGATGAGCTTGTCGATACCTGCAACTGCCATGATGTCCGTCCCTGCCCCTAGAAAGGCTTAAATCCGGCCTTTTTAATAATTCGAGTTCGCCCGCCCGTCGAGCCGAAAAGCGGCAGCCAATGGGCGAAAGACTAGCGCTTCCCGTTCAGGAAGAAGGTCTCGACCTGACCGCGACCGCGAATATTGAGGATGCCGCGCGATTCGAGCCGGTATGCAGGTTCGAGCAGCGCTGCAGTCTCCAGGGCAACATGGATGCGGTTGGGGTCGCTAAAGGATTCGTGCCGGGCGGCCATATTGACGGTATCGCCCCAGATATCGAACGCGAATTTGTGCGATCCGATGATGCCGGCGATGACCGGGCCGGACGCTAGCCCGAGGCGCATTTGCAGGGGCTCGTCGAAACTGGGGTTCAGCCGCCGCAAGATTTCGAGCATGCCGATGGCCATTTCGGCGCAGGTTTCGGCATGGTTATCGGTCGGGATCGGAATGCCCGAAACGGCGAGATAACCATCGCCGATGGTTTTGATCTTCTCGATGCCGAGCCGGATCGCCAGCGCGTCGAACTCCGAAAAGATCTGATTGAGGGTGGCGACCACCCGGGCCGGCGGATAGGTGCGTGACAGCCGGGTAAAGCCGACGAAATCGCTGAACAGGACGGTGACGTGATCGAAGGTGTCGGCTATCGTCTCGCCGGCGGCTAGGCGGTCGATGATCGGGCGCGGCAGGATGTTCAGCAGCAACGCTTCGAACTTCTTCTTTTCGCCCTCGAGATCGTTGCGGTAATCGTTCTCCAGATGGCGGATGCGGACCTTGTCGAGACCCGCGAGGATGCGGGCGCGCATCAGGATCGGATTGATCGGCTTGGTCAGGAAATCCTCCGCGCCGGCTTCGATGCAGCGGATGGCGCTGTCTTGTTCCTCAAGCGCGGAAATGACGATGACCGACAGGTCACGCAACTGATCGTCCGCCTTCATGATTTTCAGGACTTCGAGGCCCGATATTTCCGGCATCATGAGATCGAGCAGCACGAGGTCGAAATTGGTCTGACGCATCATGGCGAGCGCCTGATGGCCGCCTTCCGCTATGCTCACCCGATGGCCTTGGCGCGAGAGCTGGCGCGCCAGCAGATCGCGATTCACGTCAATATCGTCGACCACCAGGATATGCCCACGTTCGCCGGCTTCGACGCCTTCGGACATTGTGGGCTGGATGTCGTCCAAAATACGCTTGGCGGTCGCCATGGCTTCGGTTAACTCGGACGGTGCCTCGGTCGGCGCTCCGGTGAATGAAAAATCCACGACGACCTCGATCTCGGCCACGATGGCCTCGGCCGCTTTGATCAATTTCCTGATGTCAGGAATGAGCTGCATGGCGTTGGCGTCTTCGGCATCTTCGAGCAGCATCTCGGTATAACCGAGCACGGCGGCGATCGGATTGGACAGGTCGTGCCGCAGCAGGCTGCGCGCCTTCTGCAGATCGGCGATTTCCTGGATGGCTTGGGCCCGGCTCGGATCGAGAAGCTCGACGATCTTGGCCTGAAACCCCTGGGCGGTGATCTGCCCCCTTCAGAGTGGTCCATCTGATATTTTAGATTGGACGCTGAAGGAGAGAAAAAAATGGGCAAAAAGCACGGACCTGAGGAGATTATCGGCAAGCTGCGCGAGGCGGAGATCGTCCTTGCGCAGGGCGGCACGGCGAGCG
>CANIGJ010000022.1 GCA_947467145.1 Rhodospirillaceae bacterium
AAAATAGCTCGTCATGGCCGGACTTGTTCCGGCCATCCACGGATGGGTTTCGATCCATGCAGGGTGGTTGGGTCTATATTGTCACCAACAAGCCGAACGGCATTCTTTACGTTGGCGTTACGTCCGATATCTGTCGCCGCGCGCGTGGAAGGCGAATATCATTCGGGCCGCTAATCCCACGTGGCGCGATCTCTACGAGGATCTGAATTAAGTTCGTGGATGCCCGGAACAAGTCCGGGCATGACGGCTAAACCAATGCGCTCTTAATTCGATCCCACGCCCATCCGCGCCAGCAACCGGTCGCGCCGGATGAACTGGTGATAAAGTGCCGCGCCGATATGCAGCGCGATGAGTGCCATCAGCGCGAAGGCGCCGAGCCCGTGGCCGATGAACGGCGGCAGGGCCTGGAAGTTTGGCAGAGTGCCGGGCGCACCTAGCAGCATCGGCACGAGCCCCGTCATGATAGCCAATGCGATGCCGCTCGCCAGCATGACGACGAGCACGACATACATGCCGTAATGCACGATGCGCGAGATGACGATCTGCCAGCCGGGCACGCCCTGCACCGCGGCCGGCCGGCGGTCGAAGAACAACCACCACACAATGCGCATTAACGTGAGCACGAGGACGCACACCCCGACGCTGACATGCACACGCAGGATGCCGAGCTTGGCGGCGGCCTCGGGCGTATTCACGGCGGCCAGCCCGCTCGCCAGCATGACGAAGATGGCCAGCGCGGAGATCCAATGGATGGCGATGGGCATGGCGCCGTAGCGCGTGCTGGAGCTTTTCAGGGGCATCGTGATCTCCTTTGCTTCGACCGTCTTGTCGGCTATAACATAGCTTACTATGTATATACATAGCAGACTATATAATTATCAGGCAAGCGATATAAAATGACTCAGCAGCGGGATCGTTCGATTGGCTACCTGACCAACCTGGCGGCGCGGTTACTCGTCAAGGCACTGTCGCGCGAACTGGACGACATCGGCCTGTCGATCGGCTACATGCCGGTGTTCGTGGCGCTGGGTGATGGTGCGGCAATGACGCAGAAGGATCTGGCCATTCAGGCGATGGTCGAACAGCCGACGATGGCGGCCACCTTATCGCGCATGGAACGCGACGGCTTGATCGCGCGCCTGACGAACCCGAAGGATGCGCGGAGCGCGCTCGTCTCGTTGACGCCGCAGGCGAAAGCCAAGATGAAGGATCTGGGCCGCGCGGTGGAGAGCGTGTCCAAGTTGGCGAGCGCCGGCCTCACCAAAGCCGAGCAGGTGCAGTATTTCGCGACGCTCGACAAGATGATCGCGTCCTTACAGGCGGTGAACGTCGACAGCGCGAACTGAAACTATTCCTCCGGCTCCAGGTCGACATCCAGCGCCTGCAACACCCGCGCATGCATATTGTAGGTGCCGATCAGCACGGTAAGCTCGACCAGGGTTTTGTCGTCGAAATGCGGGCGCACGGCGGCGAAGGTTTCGTCTGTGACCTTGATATCGCGGGTCATCGCGTCGGTGTAGGCGAGCACGGCGCGCTCGCGCGCATCGAACTGCGATGCGGTCTGCCAATCTTTCAGCGCCGCGCATTCGGCTTCGCTCACGCCATCGGCCAAGGCCAGTTTGGGAACATGCTGGCGGATGGCATAGGCACTGTTCGTCACATAGGCGAGGCGGATGATGACCAGTTCGCGCAAGCGCCCGTCGAGCCCGGTCCCCCAGCGCACATTGTTCATATGCCCGAACCACGATTGCGCGATCTTCGGGGCGTTGAGCATCATGCGGTAGAGGTTGAGCACGGTGCCGCGGCGGCCCTGGCGCAGCTTGGCGATGAAGTCGCCCAATTCGGGATGGGCCGCCGCGAGTGCGGCAGGGTCGATCAGATTTACGCGCGCCAATGTCTGGTCCTCACTGGGATTGTCCGGTTATAAAAGGCACGCTAGCACGTTGAAGAAGGGGCGGCACCATGCCGGTAATTATCGTCGAGGATGACAAGATCCTGCGCTTTCTCCATGCGCTGCTCGATCCCGCGTGTCCACCCGCGCGCCTGGCCGCCTTGGCCGATTTCCTGTCCGTCGATCTCGCCGATTTCGATGGTTGGCTGGCCGAGGTGCGCGGCTTCATCGGTGCGCTGTATCCCGCCGACGTGCGCATGGTCGCCACCGAGGAAGACCTTGTGGCGCATTTGCCCGACGCCGAAATCATCGTGCTCCAAGATCTGCCTATCGGCGTGCCGCATCTCGGCCGTGCCCCCAAGCTCAAAGGCATTATCAAATTCGGCACCGATACGCGCACCATCGACCGCACCGCCTGCGATCTGTTCAAGGTGGATTTGAAGACCGTGCGCCGCGCCGTCAATTGCGCCGTCGCGGAGCATGCCATCACCCTCATGCTGGCGGTCGGGCGCAAGATCGTCGAAACCCACGGCGCGCTCGATATCGCCGCGCTGCGCGCCCTCGGTTACAAACCCGCCTTATACGATGCCGAACATATCTCCGGCGCCAATTGGGCCCGCGTCTCCGGCCTGAAAGGATTGTATGGCGCGACCTTGGGCGCGCTCGGCCTGGGCGAGGTCGGCCGCGAGGTGGCGAGCCGCGCCAAGGCCATGGGCATGCGCGTGCTTTATCATCAACGCACCCGTGCGCCCCGCGCCATCGAGGCCGAGTCGGATGCGACCTATGTCTCCTTCGACGGTTTGCTCCGGCGCGCCGATTTCCTGTCGATCCATCTGCCGCTGACGGATGCGACGCGCGGCATGATCGATGCGGCGGCCTTCGCGCGGATGCGCGACGGCGCCGTGCTGGTCAATATTTCGCGCGCCCCCATCGTCGAGCGCGCCGCTTTGTTGGATGCGCTGCAATCAGGGCGATTGGGTGGCGCTGGCCTCGACGTGCATTTCGAGGAACCGGGCAGTGCCGACGAGCCGCTCAAGCAATTCCGCAATGTGGTGTTGAGCCCGCATATCGCGGTCGGCAATCGCGCTTATGCGATCTTCGATATGGAAGCGACCGTGGCCGCGATGGCGGAGATGATCAGCCGGGAGCGTTAGTGTTGTTCTTGGTCGTAATGTAAAAATAGCTGTCATGGCCGGACTTGTTCCGGCCATCCACGAATCGGCGTTCGATCATGCGCGGTGGTTGGCTTTATATCGTCACGAATAAACCGAATGGCATTCTGTATGTCGGTGTCACATCCGACATACGGCGCCGCGCCTGGGAACATCGTGAGGGCGTTGTCGAAGGATTCACCAAACGATACGGCCTCAAGATGCTCGTTCATGTTGAGCAGTACGATGACATCGAAACAGCCATTCAACGCGAGACGACGATCAAGCATTGGCCGCGTGCATGGAAAGCTAACATCATCCTGGCGGCGAATCCTACGTGGCGCGACTTGTACGATGACCTGAATTAAGTTCGTGGATGGCCGGAACAAGTCCGGCCATGACGATCTTTGTTGATCAATGACCCCGTCGATACCGTTCGCCGGGCGCCACCATCGCGCCATTGTGCATGGCGATGCCGAGCTCGAGGCTCTGCGCGATCATGCGCGCCTTCTCGATGAAATGATCGGCGGCGACCGGCGGGCACACATCGCGCGCGGTCTCGATCCATAAGGCCAGCCAGCGGTCGAAATGTTCGCCATCGACCGGTAGGCCGACATGCAATTGCATGGGGCGGCCGTGATATTGGCCGGTCATCAGCGCCACCGACGACCAGAACGCATTGATGCGCTCGATATGCGGTTCCCACTCGTCGTCCGCAATGCGCGATGCGAACACCGGGCCGAGCAGGGCATCGGCGCGCGCGCGGCCGTAAAACGCGCGCACCAGCTTGTCGATCATCGTATCGTCGATGCCGGTGCGTTGGGCGACTTCGGCGGTCAGTTGCGCGCGACTTTTAGGTGACATGCTTACGGTTTCTCCGGATTCCACACGCGGCTTTTCAACGACAACGCTACGATAGAGCCGAATAGCACCAGCCCGACTGCGACACAGGTGAACAGCACTTCGAGTGGCAGACCGAACACCAGCGCGCACAAGGCGCCGCCGCCCGCCGCGATCGTGAAGCGTGCCACACCGGCGCTGAACGGCCAGATCATCGATCCCGTGCCTTGGCTTGCGAAATAGAGCGTCATGCCCATGCCGAAGAACGCGTAGCACGTGCCCGCGATGCGCAGGTACGTGCGCGCGATCTCGCTCGCCCCCGGATCGGTGGTGAACAGGCCGATCCACAGATCGGGCCAGATTGATACAGTGCCGCCGAGCAGGGCGGTCAGCGCAAATACGATGCCGCCGCCGGCGAGCGCCACCGCGCGGGCGCGCGCATAGCGTTTGGCGCCGAAACTCGCCCCCACCATCGCGGTCAGCGCGCCGCCGATGCTGAAGGCGATGGGGATCAGGATCAGTTCGAGGCGCGAACCCAGCCCGTATCCGGCGAGCGCCTCGGTGCCGTAGCGCCCGACCAGCCCGGTGACCACGATGATGGTGACGATGGTCAGGCAGGCATTGCCCGACGCGACCAGGCCGACCTTCATGATGTCGTAAAAGATGTTGGCGCTGAATTGCACGTCCGTCAGCCGCAAGCGCAGGCGCAGTCCGGCGCGTCCTGTGACGATGTAGAAGAACATGACCGAACCCGCGAGCGCCGACATGGCGATCGCGGCGACAGCCGGGCCCATGACGCCGACGCTCGGCACACCGAACCAGCCGAGCGTCAGCGTGCCCGATACGAGCGTGCCCAGGATCGCGGTGCCGATCAGGCTTCTCGCCGGCACCGCCATATTGCCCGTCCCGCGCAGCACCGAAACGAACGTGTTGGTGACGAATACGATGGCCGACCCGCCGAACACGATGCCGGCATAGGCCACCGCGCCGTCGAGTGCGGCGCCGCGCCCGCCGAGCATCGCGAAGATCGGTTGCGCGAACAGGCCGAACACGATGGTGAAGACGAGCGCAAAGCCAATCGCAATGACCAGGCTGTGCGTCACGACGCGCTCGGCGCGTGCGACGTCGCCGGCACCGAGCGCGCGGGCCACTGCCGACGAGATGCCGCCGCCCATGGCGCCGGACGAGATCATGTTCATCAGCGTCTGGATCGGGAAGACGAGGGCCAGCGCCGCGAGCGACGCCACGCCCAATTGCCCGACATAATATGTATCGAGCACGATGGCGCCGGTGCCGACCATGGAAGAGACGATGTTGGGGAGTGCGAGCTTGAACAAGGTCGGCGCGATGGGACCCTCGATCAGGGCTTTCATGCGCGCGGCACCGGCGGCCGCGCCGCGCGAAGCCGTCGTCGATGCGGAGGGCGTGCCGTCGGCCACGTCGGTTCCTAGTCCTCGTCCAGGATCTCGTTGGACAAAGACAAGCCTTCCGAGATGCTTTCGGTGGCACCCTTGATCAATTCCTGGAAACGCACCGTATCGCCTTCCGCCGTGTGAATGATGAGGCGGCCGAGATTCGCCGCGACCAGATGGATCATCTCCTCGTCGCCGATCTGGTGATCGAGTGCAACGTCATTGAGCGCGGTCAGCACGGCGTCCAGCAGTTCGGATTGCATACGCTTGTCCTTCAAATTTGCCGCGATGATAGGGGCGGGGGCGGCGGAAGGCGAGCGCATCACTTTTCAATCTTCTTGAGGAATTAGAATTTAATTCTTGATCGTTAACGCCGATCTAAGTAAGATTTTATTATTAAAATCAATGTGTTGACTGGCCGTTGCCCGCAAAATGATGAGATCATGATGAGACGATGCACAGAGAATGATGAGATCGTGTCCATAGGATCGATAGAACATCATCAGACAATGATGAGGGCGTGCGTGCTTGCCGTGGCGGCGAGTCGAGGGATTCCGCGCCTCTCCGGCCGCGATGATGAGAAATGATGAGATTTGCGCGCACGCATGGCTTTAGGCGCCCTTTTTTTGAGCGAAATGTTCTTGAAATGTTCTTATCGATCTGGTTCACTCAGCCATGAACGAAATTCCCCGCATGGCCCTCAAGGGCCGGGGCGCGGTGGGCGCGCCCAAGCATCGCTTCACGACGCGGGATACCGTGGCGATCGACGACGGCTGGTGGCGCGATGCGGACGAGGACACGCCGAAGCTCAAGACGACCCTGACGGCCGATCGGCCGCGCCGCATCATCTCGCGCAATGCGTCGCCCGACGTTTATTTCGACCGCTCGATCAATCCCTATCAGGGCTGCGAGCATGGCTGCGTCTATTGCTTCGCGCGGCCGTCGCACAGCTATTTCAATCTGTCGCCGGGCCTCGATTTCGAAAGCAAGATCTTCTTCAAGCAGAACGCCGCGCGCATGCTGGAAAGCGAGCTGGCCAATCCGCGCTATGTCTGCGCGCCCATCGCGCTCGGCATCAACACCGATGCCTATCAGCCGACCGAGGATCGGTTGGAGATCACGCGCTCGCTGCTTAAGGTGCTCTCGGCGCACAACCATCCGGTTTCCATCATCACCAAATCGGCGCGCATCTTGCGCGATCTCGATATCCTGGCCGACATGGCGAAACGCGATCTGGTGCATGTCACCTTGTCGATCACCACGCTCGATCCGGCGATGGCGCGCACCATGGAGCCGCGCGCCTCCACACCCGCCAAGCGTCTGGCCGCCATTCATGCGCTCAGCGAAGCGGGCATCACGGTGGGTGTGAATGTGGCGCCGATCATTCCGGGCCTGACCGATATGGAGCTCGAAGCGATTTTCGAGGCGGCGGCGGACGCGGGTGCGAGCGAGGCCGGCTGGATCCTGCTGCGCCTGCCGTTCGAGGTGAAGGATATGTTCATCGACTGGTTGAACACGCATTTCCCGGATCGCGCGGCCAAGGTGCTGTCCCTAATCCGCCAGACGCGCGAGGGCGGGCTCTATCAATCCGAATGGGGCAAGCGCATGACCGGCAGCGGGCCCTATGCCGATCTCATCCGCCAACGCGCCCTGCTGGCGCGCCGCCGCTTCGGGCTTGAGCGCGAGCATATCGAACTGGACTGTACGCGCTTCGCCGCCCCGCCCCGAAGAGGCGATCAGCTTCGCTTGTTTTGAGCCCCGGATTCGTGTTCTTTGGCGTGGTGTTTTAGGCTCCGCTTTCCTCGCCAACCACGGTTTCTCGCCCATGTTGAAAGTCTTTGGTCTTAAGAATTGCGATACCTGCCGCAAGGCGCGCGGCTGGCTCGACGGCAAGAAGATCGCGCATGCCTTTCTGGATGTGCGCGCCGACGGCATCGCCAAGGCAGACGTGGCCCGTTGGGTCAAAGCGAAGGGCTGGGAAACCGTGCTCAACAAGCGCGGCACGACCTGGCGCGGCCTGGCCGACAAGGACCGCGACGGCGTTGACGAGGCGCGCGCGGTGGCGTTGATGGTGGAGCATCCGGCGCTGATCAAGCGGCCGGTCTTCGAGGCCGGGGGTGAGGTCGTCATCGGCTTCGGCGCGGCCGAGCAAAAGGCGCTCGCGCAGCTTCTCAAATAGATTTTTTCTGAAGGATTTCCAAAGATGTCGGCCGATCTGAATCGCGAAGATATTGCGGCGCTGCTTGCCAAGCTGGGCAGTGCGGACGATGCCGAAGTGTTGAGCACGGCGCGCGAGCTGAACCGGCAGGTCAAAGCCGCCGGCGTCACCTGGGATGCGCTGCTCGCCGCTGATACCGATCGCGACGACGATACGCCGTCTTATAAAGGTAGTGCGGATGACGAGACCGTGTTGGTCGCACCCGATGCCGATCATGGCGCCTTGAGCGAGGCCGACAAGGCCGAAGCCCGTACCTTGATCGACGTCATCGGCGCGAAGCCGGTGTCCGATACAACGCGCGACGAGCTGGCCGATTATGCCGCCGATCTGCTCGAGAACCGCATGGAGCAGATGGACCTGCGCTATCTGCGCGCCTTGAAGAAGCGCTTGGACGCCTAACAAGATGAGCGAGCCGATCTATCACATCTGCCGCGTCGATGAATGGCAGGCCGCGCAGGCCACGGGGTTCTATCCCGGCTCGTCGCAGGACAAGGCCGACGGCTTCATCCATTTTTCCGGCCACGACACGGTGGTCGAAAGTGCCGCCACCCATCGCGCCGGCCAAAGCGGGCTCGTGCTGCTGAGTGTCGATCCCGACAAACTGGGCCCGGCGTTGAAATGGGAAGCCTCGCGGGCGGGGCGGCTGTTTCCGCACCTCTATGGCGAATTGCCGGTCTCGGCCGTGCTCTCGACCTTCGATCTGGCGCTGGACGCTGGCGGCAAGCACGTATTCCCGGCCGGATTTTAGTAGTTAAAAAGTCCTCATCCTGAGCTTGTCGAAGGATGGGCCGGCGGCACCCCCATGCTTCGACAAGCTCAGCATGAGGGCCAGTACCGCAATTGTTAATGGAGTTCGGTAACGGAATCGCGCCTAAAATAGCTCAATGGAAGCGCACGACTATACCGACCTGACCGGTGTGGCGGTCGTCGCCTTGGCGGCGCTGCTGGGCGGCATCGCGCTCGAACGCCTGCGCCAGCCCGCCTTTGTCGGTTATATCCTCGCCGGTCTTTTGCTCGGCCCCACCGCGCTCGGGCTGGTGAGCAATCGCGAGCAGATCGACACCATCGCCGATTTCGGCGTGCTCATGCTGATGTTCGTTATCGGGCTCGAACTGCCGTTACGCCTGTTCGTGCGCTTGTGGCGCATCTCGCTGATCGCGACGGCGTTGCAGATCGCGTCCGGCGTCGGCGTCGCGTTTCTGATCAAGGGCCTGACGGGCTGGAGCACCGGCATGGCGGTGCTGGTCGGCTTCGTCGTGGCGCTCTCGTCCACCGCCGTCGCCATCAAGATCATCGAGGGCGCCGGCGAAATGAAGACACGGCCTGGCCGCATCGCGGTCGGCGTGCTGATCGCGCAGGATTTGGCCTTCGTACCGATGATCCTCGTGCTCGGCATGTTCGCGGTCGGCCGGCCGAAATACGAATCGATCGTCACCATCGTCGGTGCCGTCGCGGTGATGGGCTGGCTGATCTGGCATCTCGCCCGGGGCGGCAAGATCCCGCTGCCTTACGTGCGCCTCGCGTCGAAGAATGAGGACCTGACGCCGGTCTCGGCGTTGGCCATGTGTTTCGGGGCCGCCGCCGTGTCGGGCTTTCTCGGCCTCACGCCCGCCTATGGCGCGTTCCTGGGTGGCCTTGTGCTCGGCAATGCGGACGGCGACCGTAACGCCATCATGCATGCGGCGCGCCCCATTCAAAGCACACTCATGATGGTGTTCTTCCTGTCCATCGGCTTGCTCATCGATCTCAAATTCATCTGGGAGAATCTCGGCGCGGTGCTGGTGCTGTTGTTCCTCGTCACGATCTTCAAGACCGGGGTGAACACCGCGATCTTTCGCGCCATGGGGCAAAGCTGGCCGCAAGCGTTCATGCTCGCCGTCGTGCTCGCCCAGGTCGGCGAATTTTCCTTCCTGCTGGCGCGCAACGGCCTCGATCTCAAACTGATCGGCGCGCATGAAATGCGTCTGGTCGTCGCGGTCACGGTGTTGAGTCTGGCCATCAGTCCGATCTGGGTCGTCACCGCGCGGCGCCTGCATACAATGACCGAAGGCGGATCGCTGGGTATCGGCGGCTTGTTGGGTCAGGTCTATCGCCCCGAAGCGGAATTTGTGTCGCGCGCGTCGGCGCGGGCCAAACCGCCGGCGGCGTTCGTGTTGCAGCGTCTGCGTATGCTGTTCATGCGGATCCGCTTGTCGCGCATGAAGGCGAAGCTGCATCCGGTCAACGAGAACGATGCGGCACCACCCACGGCGCCGGTTCTCGTGCTGCCGAAACCCGACCACGGCACGGACAAACCGACAGGGACGGGCGGCCATGCCTAGCTCGATCTTCGAACGCGCCGCCAAAAAGCAGGGCTTTGAACTCATCGCCGGCATCGACGAGGTCGGGCGCGGGCCGTGGGCCGGGCCGGTCTATGCCTGTGCTGCCATCATCGATACGCGCAAGATCGCCAAAAGCGGGCTCGCCGCGCTCGACGATTCCAAGAAGCTCAACGCCGCCGCGCGCGACACGCTTTATGCCCGTCTGATCGAACATGCCCAGGTCGGCATCGGCTTCTGCACGGTCGAGGAAATCGACAGTATCAATATCTTGCAGGCGAGTTTGCTCGCGATGAAGCGCGCCGTCGCGGCGTTGCCGATGCAGCCGCATTACGCACTGGTCGACGGTAACAAGAAGCCCGATCTCGCTATGCCCTGCGAAGCCATTGTCGAGGGCGATGCGAAATCCTATTCGATCGCGGCGGCCTCGATCGTCGCCAAGGTGACGCGCGATCGCATCATGGTGGAGCTTGCACAGAGCTTTCCGGGCTACGGCTGGCATACCAATATGGGATACGGGACGAAGGAACATCAGGCGGGCTTGGCGCAGCACGGCGTCACCCTGCATCACCGAAAAAGTTTCGCTCCCATCATCAATAGATTGAGTCAGATGAGTCTCGACCTACGAGATGTTGCGTCGGCCGAGTCCCTGTAAGTCATTGATTCTAAATAGTTGTTGACGCGGAATCGCTGCCGACTCATGTTCCCGGCATGGGGAACATTTCAAAATCCAATCTGCAGAATCAAATCCTGATCGGTAACTGCGTCGAGCAGATGAACGCGTTGCCGGCCAAGTCCATCGACGTGATCTTCGCCGATCCGCCGTATAACCTGCAGCTCGAAGGCGAATTGTTCCGCCCGAACAACAGCCGCGTCGATGGTGTCGATGACGCCTGGGACCAGTTCGAAAGCTTCGCCGCCTATGACGAATTCTCGCGCGCCTGGTTGAAGGCGGCGCATCGCGTGCTGAAAGATAATGGTTCGCTCTGGGTGATCGGCAGTTACCACAACATCTTCCGCATCGGCACGATCCTGCAGGATCTCGGCTATTGGATGCTGAACGATGTGGTATGGCGCAAGACCAACCCGATGCCGAATTTTCGCGGCAAGCGCTTCACCAACGCGCATGAAACCATGATCTGGTGTGCGAAGAGCAAGGATTCGAAATACACTTTCAATTACGAAGCCATGAAGGCGCTGAACGACGACGTGCAGATGCGTTCGGATTGGCTGATTCCGATTTGCAATGGCGGCGAACGCATTAAGGACAAGGGTAAAAAAGCCCATCCGACGCAAAAGCCCGAAGCGCTGCTGCATCGGGTGCTGATGTCATCGACCAATCCCGGCGATCTGGTCCTCGATCCGTTTTTCGGCACGGGCACGACCGGCGCGGTCGCGGCCAAATTGGGACGGCGTTATATCGGTATCGAACGCGATGAGACCTATGCGCGCGTCGCCAAGGAACGTCTCGCGCATGTTGTGCCGGTCGACGAGGATCTGCTGCGCACGCCGTCCAAGCGCACCGAACCCCGTATCCCGTTCGGCTGGTTGATCGAACGCGGCCTGTTGGAACCGGGAACCGTGCTGTTCGATACGCGCAAGCGCCACCGCGCCAAGGTGCGCGCCGACGGCTCGGTCATCAGCGCGGAGCATCGCGGCTCGATCCATGCCGTGGGTGCCGCCGTGCAGAACGCGCCGTCGTGCAACGGCTGGACCTTCTGGCACATCGAGACCAAGGGCACGCTGGTGCCCATCGATGTGCTGCGCCAGAAGGTGCGCGCCGAACTACATTAAAGTTGGTGGAGCGGTTCCGACTTAACGCGTCGGAACTGGCGTCTCGCCCGAATAGTCGTAGAAGCCACGGCCGGATTTGCGTCCGAGCCAGCCGGCCTCGACATATTTCACCAGTAGCGGGCAGGGACGGTATTTGCTGTCAGCGAGGCCCTCGTGCAGCACTTGCATGACGGACAGGCAGGTGTCGAGCCCGATGAAGTCGGCCAGTTCGAGCGGGCCCATGGGATGGTGCGCGCCGAGCTTCATCGCCGTATCGATGGCGACGACGGAGCCGACACCTTCATACAAGGTATAAACCGCCTCATTGATCATCGGCAGCAGGATGCGGTTGACGATGAAGGCCGGGAAATCTTCGGCGCTGACCGGCGTCTTGCCGAGCGTCTGGGCGAATTCGCGGATGTGATCGAACACGTCCGGCGCGGTCGCGATGCCGCGGATGATCTCGATGAGTTCCATCAGCGGCGCCGGGTTCATGAAATGCAGGCCGATGAAACGGCTCGGGCGATCGGTCTGCGCGGCGAGGCGCGTGATCGAGATCGACGAGGTGTTGGAGGCGAGGATCGCTTCCTTGCTCAGTACCGGACAGACGCGGGCGAAGATCTGTTTCTTCACCTCTTCGTTTTCGGTCGCGGCCTCGATCACCAATTGGCAATCGGCCAGGCTGTCGGTCGCGGTGTTCATGCTGATGCGGTTGAGCGCCGCGGCCTTGACGTCTTCGCTCATACGGCCGCGCGTGACGGCACGCTCCATATTCTTGCCGATGATGTCCTTCGCCTTCTTCAAGGCATCTTCGGAGATGTCGAGGATTCTCACGTCGAAGCCGGCGGTAGCACATACATGGGCAATGCCTTGCCCCATCTGCCCGGCGCCGACGATGCCGACGGTTTTGATACCTGGGAGCATGGTTTCACCCTTCGCTTGAGCTGCGTGACCGTTGAGCATTATTTGTCCAATTCCGCTTCGAGGTCGGGAAGCACCTTGAACAGGTCGCCGACCAGGCCGTAATCCGCGACCTGGAAGATGGGCGCTTCTTCGTCTTTGTTGATGGCGACGATGACTTTGCTGTCCTTCATGCCGGCGAGATGCTGGATGGCGCCGGAGATGCCGACCGCGATATAGAGATTGGGGGCCACGATCTTGCCGGTCTGGCCGACCTGGTAATCGTTGGGCACGAACCCGGAATCGACCGCCGCGCGCGATGCGCCGACCGCCGCGCCCAGCTTGTCGGCGATGCGTTCGAGCATGACGAAATTATCGCCGCTCTGCATGCCGCGCCCGCCCGAGATGATGATCTTGGCCTGCGTCAGTTCAGGCCGCTCCGACGTGCTGGCGCTGGCGCCGACGAATTCGGATCCGGCCGCTTGGACAGTGACGTCGATCTTGGCAATCTCGGCCTTGTTGCTGCCCTTGGCGGCGGCATCAAACGCGGTCGCGCGCACGGTGATCGCTTTGATCGCATCGGCGGATTGTACGGTCGCGATGGCGTTGCCGGCATAGATCGGGCGTTCGAACGTATTGGCATCGACGACAGCGGTGATCTCGGAGAGCTGTTGCACGTCGAGCAGTGCGGCGACGCGCGGCATCAGGTTCTTGCCGAACGTTGTCGCAGGCGCCAGCAGGTGCGTGTAGTCGCGCGCGATGCCGAGGACGAGGGTGCTGAACGGTTCGGCGAGCGGGTTCTTCAATGAGGCAGCTTCAGCGAGTAGGACCTTGGCGACGCCGTCGATCTGCGCGGCCTGATCGGCAACGCCGGCGCAGCCGTCGCCGGCCACAAGCACGGTAATGGGGCCGAGCTTGGCGGCCGCCGCGATGGTGTTGAACGTGGCGCCCTTGAGCGCCCCATTGTCGTGCTCGGCAATGACGAGGGCGGACATCAGATGACTTTCGCTTCGTTGCGCAGTTTGTCGACCAGGGCGGCGACCGAATCCACCTTGATGCCGGCTTGGCGTTTGGCCGGTTCGACGACCTTGATCAGTTTCAGGCGCGGCGTGACGTCAACGCCGAGATCGGCCGGCGCCACGGCATCGATCGGCTTTTTCTTGGCCTTCATGATGTTGGGCAGCGACGCGTAGCGCGGCGTGTTGAGACGCAGATCGGTGGTGATGACGCAGGGCATCTGTAGACGAATGGTCTCGAGCCCGCCGTCGACTTCGCGCGTTACTTCGGCTTTGCCGTCAGCGATGGCGAGCTTGGAAGCGAAGGTGCCTTGCGGCCAGCCGAGCAGGGCGGCGAGCATCTGGCCGGTCTGGTTGCTGTCGTCGTCGATTGCCTGCTTGCCGAGGATGACAAGATCGGGCGTTTCCTTGTCGACGATGGCTTTGAGAATCTTGGCCACCCCGAGCGGTTCCACCAGGGTGTCGCATTTCACGTGAATACCGCGATCCGCGCCCATCGCCAGCGCGGTGCGCAGGGTTTCCTGGCACGGCTGCGGGCCGATCGATACGGCGATCAGTTCTTTGGCGATACCGGCTTCGACGAGACGGATGCCTTCTTCGATGGCGATCTCATCGAAGGGGTTCATGGACATTTTGACGTTGGAAGTCTCGACGTCGGACTGGTCGTTTTTGACGCGGACTTTGACGTTGTAATCGATCACCCGTTTGACGGCGACCAGGACCTTCATGCGTATACCCGTTTAGCTGCCACGCGTATTCCAGCAGCCTTTTTGCGCTGCGGAACGGTCGGGAACCTTAGGTTCTCGTCACCTTTCTGTCAAATGCCTGAAACAGCGCCGGAATCCGAGGGATTCCAAGGGCTATGGGTCGGGTGTCAGTTGCCCGGTTGCCAGTAGGACAGCGCCATCAGGAGAAGCATCAGCATCACGGCGACGGCATGAATGCCGACGCGCAGGCGCATGATCTTGTTGCGCGCTTGCGGCGATACGCGCGGGCTGCCCATCGCAACGACGCCAACGAGCAACACGCCGAACGTGCCGATCAAAAGAATGACAAAGAGATACGGGACGGCCGCGTAAAACGTTTCCATGACCGCCTATATATGCGCCACCCGGATAACTTTCCAGGTCACTTTGCAGGTGCTTTACCGCCCGGGACCAGGACGGCGATGGGTTTGGTGAATTCCGATTCCTCGGTGGGTGCCCGTGGATTGTGCACGAGCGGCTTGAGCGCGCGATTGAGATACAGCACGACGCCGCGCCGCCATTCTTCTTTGACGTTCGCCCAGCTTACGAAAAGCCCACCATTGGTCTGGTATTGGGTGACTTCGGGATCGTCGATGACGGCGTCGATGGCGCGTCCCAGGCTGGGGGATTCGCCGACGAAGACCCATTGCGGGCGGATGCCGCCATGCCAGACGACAAAGACACCGCCGAGGCCGCGAATGCCGGCTTCGTCCGGGTCCAACTTCAGAAGCAGATGAAACGCGCCGCTTGGTGCGCGGGCCCATTTGGGATCGATAGGGGCGCCACCAGGTAGCGCCGGAGCCTTAGAACCGCCGAACAGCGCCATGGAGATATCTCCCAGATACCGCGAATCGTGAAGTCTAATCCTATTTGCTGATTCTTAACAAATAGCGCATAGGCTGCGGCCACGATCACCCCGGCGCCATCGAGGCCACAGCGGCACCGCAGAACGCGCGATCCGTGGAGATTATCGTTCTGGCCCCTTCGGCAATTTGATGACTTGGCTGGACGGGGCCTGTATTCTGAGAACCGGAATTAAGTGGAGAGCGGGATGTTTTTCGACCAGATCAAAGAACTCGATGGCAACATCAAAATGTTGCGCGATCAGCTAAAATCGATCGGCAGCGGCGTGGATGCGTCGCTTGATCAGATCGATGATGTCGCCGGTCACATCATCGCGCTCGAAGCGATCATGATCCAGGTCCTCAAAAAGACCGATATCGACGTGGAGGCGGCCAAGGCGTGGATCGTCGAGCAGACGAAGGGCACCACGAGCGCGGAAGGCAGCACCAAGGCGCGCGACGTTCTGGACTCCCTCATCAAGAAATAGCGGATCACGAGATAACGAGCCGGTTTTCCGGTTCACCATCGCCCGGCTCTGCCGGGCGATTTCATATGTGGGGCGTGCTGGCGGATGGCATTCGTCGGCGTTTTGTTTGCACCGAACGATGCACAGACGCCCGGTGGCGGAAATTAAAGGGCCCCCAGTACTGCCGCGACTTATCCCCGCAATTCACCCAATCTGGGCTTCACTTTCCAACCGGCGCGTCGCGGTCTCGATCCGGCGTTCCAGCTCGGGCAGGAAGGCGGCGCGCTTCATGCCGGCGGGCATCGGTTCCAGGAATTCGATGACGATGGTGCCGGGCTTTTTGAGGAACGAGCGGCGCGGCCAGAAGAGGCCGGAATTGAGTGCCACCGGGATGACCGTGGCGCCGGTCTGCGAATACAGCGCCGCAATGCCCGGATGGTAGGTGCCGGTCGTCCCCGGCATGGTACGGGTCCCTTCCGGGAAGATGATGACCGAGCGCCCGTCCGCCAGGGCGGCGCTGGTCGAACGCATGAGTTCGCGCATGGTGCCGGCGCCGCCGGTGCGGTCGATCATGATGTGGCCGCAGCGCCGCATGTACCATCCCCACAGTGGAATGCGCGCCAGCTCCGCCTTCATGACATAGGCGTTAGCGGGATTGAGCCAGAGAAAGAACATGGTGTCCCAGGCCGACTGGTGTTTGGCGGCGAAGATGACCGGCTGGTTCGGGATATTCGCGCGCCCACGCACTTCGAACTTCGTGCCGATCAACGCGCGCATCACCGGGAAATTGAGTCTGGGCCACAAGCCGATATGGCCGCGGATGAAGCGGCGCGGCAACGGCAGGACGATCCATCCGGTCAACATGATCAATGTCGACCAGGCGAAGAAGTAGGTGTTGAACAGGAAAGACCGGATTGCAGGCATCGTCAGATCATATTTCTAGCTGGCTAGCATGAATTCCGCGCCATGGCGGATGGTGGCGGCAAGATACTTGAGATATTCCATCAGGATCAATTGCGCTGTGCCCGGCCATTGCCACCATTCTTCGCGTTTGAACTGCGGCGGGAAGACCGCATGCGGCACGATGCGGATATGCGGCATCACATGGCGGAACTCGGCCAGGCTGCGCGGCATGTGATAATTGGCGGTGACCAGCCGGATCGATTTGAAGCGCTCGTCGGCCAGCCATTCGGCCGTTTCGGTCGCATTGCCGAGCGTCGAGTTGGCGGCGTAACCGAGCGCGATGCAGCAGGTCAGCTCTTCGGGCGCCTTGCGCGAGATGTCGAGCAGTTGCTGCACGTCCACGCCCTGATAGACACCGGAGACGAATAGTTTCTTGGCGCGTTTTTCCGAGAGCAATGTGATGCCCTCCTCGAGGCGTCCGGTCCCGCCGGTCAGCACCACGATGGCATCGGTTTCACCGGCCGGATCGTCGACGCTTTCCGGAATCGCCGAGACGAAGGCGAGGAAGCCAATACCCCACGCGATCAGGACGGCGACGATGACGAGGCCGGCAATCGAGGCGCGGCCCAGTTTTTTCTGCTTACGCGGACGCAGCGAAATCGTCATCGATCAAACCATCCGGGCGAGCGATTTCATGACGGTCGCCCGCGCAGTGACCATGGCGACGGCGGCCGCGACGGGGATCAGGGTCGCGATGGCGAGCCACACGCCGACACTCAAATGGATTTGCGGCAGCAGACCGAAGCCGAGATTGCCCATCAGCATCGTCAGCAACAGCAGCGCCGGGCCGGCCAGCGCCACGCCGATCAGGCTGCCCTTGAAACCGAGCATCGAGGCGCGGATCGCGAATTGGCGCGCGATATAGGCGTCGTGCGCACCGACGAAATGCATCACCTCGATGGTGTCGCGGTGCAGGGCCATGCCGGCGCGCGTCGTGAACACGACCGTGGCGGCGGTGGCGACGGCGATCAGAATGACGATGATGATCGCGATCCATTCGACCGAATGGACGGCGCGCAGCAGCGAGCGCAGCCACACACCATGATCGTCGACCTGCACGCCGGTTATGTAGGGTGTCAGGAGCGCGGATATCATCTCCGCTTTAGGCGCGTTCGCCCGCTCGACCTGCACGTCGATCACCCAGGGCAGCGGGATCTCGGTCGAGCGCGCCGCCGAGCCGAGCCAAGGTTCGAGCAATTGCACGACGCGTTCGCGCGGTAGGACGTCGGCGCCGGCCACGCCCGGCATCTGCTTCAGCATGGCGATTGCGCCGGCGATGCGTTCCTCGTCGGCGCGTTGGTTCTCGCCGGCCGGCACCTGGATCGTGATGGTGTTCTCGATGCCGCGATCCAAGGTGCGCGCCGCATCGGCCAGCACGAACATGCCGGCGATCGAGAGTGCGGCCAGGAAGACCATGAAGGCCATCAGCCAGGGCAGGAAGCGCGTCGTGTCGTCCTGCGCGATTGGCAGATCGGGCGTGCGCCAATCTATGCGCGTGGGCAGCCGGAACTTCATAACAAGACGCGCCCGCGATCGGCGGCGAAGACGGAATCGAATTCGTCGGCATCGTCGTCGGCGATGTTTTCCAGGATGCGCACTTCGCCGTCGGCGAGCTTGAGGACGCGCTTGCCTGAACTGCGCACCAGCGCCTCATTGTGGGTGGCGATCACGACGGAGGTGCCGAGCTTGTTGAGCTCGCCGAACAAGTGCATGAGGCGCCCGGCGATATGGTCGTCGACATTGCCGGTGGGTTCGTCCGCCAGCAGAAGCTTGGGCTTGGCGATGACGGCGCGCGCGATGGCGACGCGCTGCTGCTGCCCGCCCGACAAGGTCGAGGGTCGGGCCTTCATGTGGTCCTTGAGGCCGACCCAGGCGAGCAGCTCTTCGACATGGCGTTTGACCTCGGACTCCCGCGCTTTTACCACGCGCAAGGGCAGGGCGACGTTGTCGAAGGCGCTCAGATGGGGCAGCAGGCGGAATTCCTGGAAGACCACGCCGATCTTGCGCCGCAGGCCGGGCAGTTCATGGCGGGGCGTGGTCGAAATGTCGCGCCCGAAGAGCGATATGTAGCCGCGCGACGGCCGTTGGGCGAGGTACATGAGCCGCAAAAGGGACGACTTTCCCGCCCCGCTGGCGCCGACCAGAAAATGGAACGAACCCGAATCGAGTGAAAAACTGACGTCCTGGAGAACCTCAGGGCCCAATCCGTACCGCAGGCCGACGCTTTCGAAACGGACAACGTCATTCATGCGGAATCGTCCGTTGGACCTGTTTGTTCGCTGTGAGCCACGCTATGCGGGCGTTTTTTCGATTGCGCCGACGCCTGCGCCGAACAAGCATCCGCGTGACGGTTTTCCCAAAAACGCGGTCGCTTGAATTGCTTATAGGGTTTACCTATAAACGACGGTAACCTAATCCAAATTGGGGCCCGATGTATATAACCTGTCCATCGTGCTCGACGTCATACGAGGTCGACGGCACACAGATCAGCCCTTCGGGTCGGGCGGTCCGTTGCTTCAATTGCCATCATTCCTGGCAGCAATATCCGGTTGCGGCCCAACCGCCCCGCCCTGCGCCCATTATGCAACCCGCGCGATATGTGCCGCAATCGCAGCAGGGCTATGCGCAGCAGCAGGCCTATGCGCCGCAAGCCTACGCCCAGCCCACCTACGCACCGCAGCCGGCCTATCCGGAACCGTCCTATTACGCGCCGCCGCCACAGGCCTATGCCATGCCACCGGCGATGGCGCCGCGTCCGGCGGTGCAGCCGCGCCAGCCGGATTTCGATCCCGAGCCGGATTTCGCCGAAGAACCGCCGCCACCCCCGCCGCGTCCGCGCCCGGAGCCGGTGAAGGCCGCGCCGGCGCCCAAGCCCGTCGCGAAGCCCGCCCCGCCACCGCCGCCGGTCGAGGATCTGCCGTCCGATGACGAGTTGGATTCGATGCTGGGGCCGAATCGCACGGACCGCGACGATGCGGCCTCGCGGATGTTCGGCGGCAGCGCCGCGTCGCGCGCCGAGCCCGAAGCCTACGACGAAGACAAGATCGCCAAGCTGCCCGATCCCGAGCCCTTGCGCCCGGTCTATGCCGGCAAGGTCGAAGATGACGACGATCTCGACGACGATATCGAACCCGACGAGATTCCCGATCCCGATCCGATCCCGACCGTTTATGGCGGCGCGGACGATGACGATCTCGACGAGGACGATGATTTCGAAGAAAAGAGTGGCGGCCTCCGGCTGCTGATCGCGCCGGCGGTGACCGTCGTGGCGATCGGTGCGATCGTCGCCGGCTTGGTTTTGGCGCGCGAACCGATCGTGAAGCTCTGGCCGCCCGCCAACGATTACGTCTACGACCTGATGGGCCTGCACGTCATGCTGCCGGGCGAAGGCCTGAAGCGCGAACTCACGCGCACGGCGATGGAAACCATCGCCGATGTCGATCACGTCATCGCGACGGGCCTCATCACCAATGTCAGCGACAAGGAGCAGCCGCTGCCGCAGGTCGTGGTCCAACTGATCGACGCCAACGAAAAGGTCCTGAACAGCAAGGTCATGACCTTGGAAAAGGCGACCCTGGCGGCCGGTGAAGTCCTGCAATTCAAGGCGGTGTTCGATGGCGCGCCGGCCACGGCGCGCAAGGTGCGCACGGAATGGGGCGGCTTCGCCACCGGCCCGGCCCCTGCGGCGGCCCATTAGCGGCGCATGAAGCTCAATCTCGGCTGCGGGGACAACAAGCGCGCCGGCTTCGTCAATTGCGACAATCAGGCGGGATGCAATCCGGATCGGATCGTCGATCTGGAATCGTTTCCTTGGCCGTTCGACGACAACGTCGCCGACGAGGTCGTGCTCAGCCACGTCCTCGAGCATCTGGGCGAATCGTCGAAGGTCTATCTCGGCGTCATCAAGGAGCTTTATCGCGTTTGCGCGCCCGACGCGGTGGTGCATATCACCGTGCCGCATCCGCGCCACGACGATTTCCTGACCGACCCCACCCATGTGCGACCAATCCTGCCCGAGCAGTTCCATATGTTCTCGAAGAAGCAGACGGCCGCATGGCGCGCGGGCCATTTCGCCAACACGCCGCTGGCCGATTACCTCGATGTCGACTTCGAGGTCGAGGACGTGCAGTGGACCATCGAAGGGTACTGGATGCAGCGGCTGCAAACGGGCGAGATCGATACGGGCAAACTTACCGAGCTGGCGCGCACGCAGAACAACGTGCTGAAAGAAGCGAAAATCACCCTTCGAGTTAAAAAGGGTTAGAGAGCGATCCAGTCGACGTACTGCATCACCAGCTTCTTCATTTCGTCGGCATTGAGTTCAGAGACGGTCGCGACCGTCGGCAGTTCCGCCATGACCATCGTGCCGCAACGCGCGTTCACCACGCCCTGCGGGTTAATGACCAAGCGCATCGTATCCTGGCTGAGCGCGCCCTGAACCGTGGCGGTGAAGACGGTCAGATAACCGGCGTCGATGGCCTCGCTCTGCGTGGCCAGGACGATCCCGCGCGGCTTAAGCGTTGCGTTCATCTCGGTCAGGACGGCGGGGACGATGGCGTCAACGGCCGGGGCATGCATCGTGGTGCTGGTCATAAACATCTACCTTGGATTTGACGAAAACTAGAAGCGGCGAAGCAGGCGGCGGAGATAATCCATCTCCATCTCCGGGCGCCACATATCGCCCAGGCGCCGGCGCAACTCGTCGAGGATTTCGCGCGCGCGCGCAAGTTCGTTTTCCTGCGGGATCTTCACCGTGCCGTTCGGCTGGCCGTTGCTGTTCTCGTCCTGCTGGCGGCCGAACGGATCGCGGTTGCCGGGGCGCAGGCCCTGCAGCATCGGCCCGCCGTTGAACGGACCGAATTGATTGAACTGGCCGCCCGGCTGGCCGCGGTTGAAGCCGAACTGCATTTGCCCCTGGCCTTGGCCCTGACCGCGCCCCATCTGTTGCGCCATCGCCTGGCCGCTTTGCTGCTGGCCTTCGCGTAAGGCTTCCAAGGCCTGCGTCTCGGGTCCGATCGCATCGCCCGGTTGGCCCTGACCGAGCGCCTGCTCGGCATCGCGCATGAAGCGTTCGGCATTGCCGAGCCCTTCGGGCACCTCGCCCAGCATCTCGGCGAATTTCTGCATCAGTTCGCCGAGCTGGCGGCGCAATTCTTTTTGCTGCTCGTCCAGGCTCTGCGGCTCGCCGTCACCTTGTTGGCCTTGCTGACCCGGATTCGGTTTCTGGCCGGGACGCTGCTGCTGCGGGGGCTGCTGGCCCTGATTGGGCTGGTTCTGGCCGCGCCGGCTCTGCTGTTCCTGCTGTTGCTTATAGGTATCGTCGAGCAGCTGTTCCTGGCGGCGGACCAGATCCTGCAACTCCTTCATGCCCTGCTGCATTTCGCGTTGCTGCTGACGCTGCGCCTCGCTCATCTGTTGGCGTTGCTGATTCTGCTGACCGCGCTGGGCGAGCGCGCCGCGCATCTGATCGAGCATCTTCTGCAGCTCGCTCATCATCTCCTTGGCGGCGTCTTTCGAACCTTGGCGCATCAGTTCCTGGATCTGGTCCAGCATCTTCTGCAGATCCTGCATGTCGGTGACCTGCTGATCGGGATCCATCTCCATCAGCTCGCCGCGATCCTGCAGCTCCTGCATCAGCGCGGACATGAACTTGTCCATCATCTCGCGCAGTTCGTTCATCAGCCGGTCGACTTCTTCCGGCGAGGCATTGCGATCGAGCGCTTCTTGCAGCGCCTGCTGCGCCGCCAACAGATCGCGATTGGCGTTGGCCGCCATGCCTTCCTCGAGCTTGACGGCGGTATCCCACAAGATGCGCTGCACCTCGGCGACCGCGCGATCGCTGCGATCTTGCTGCAGGCGCGCGCGCGCGACGCGCAGCGCCAGATACACCGTCGAATCGTCGTTGAAGCGCTTGGGCTCCTCGGTCACACCTTCGAGTTTGAGCGCGGCCAAGCGCCGATCGCGCACCTTCACGGTCAAGTGCTTGCGTATGTCGTACAGCTCGCGCGCCACCGGATGACCGAAGCGGCGTTCGGGCAGCATCAGCGGTTCGACCGTCGACACACCAACCTGTTCGTGCTCATCTGTGGCGATCAGATGTACCAGCACGGGCAGTCCGGCCCAGACGTGCGAAACGAGATCATGATTGGATTTGGACGACACCTCGGTCTTGTTGCCACCCGGCAAGGGCAGACGGATCAGGATTTCGTCTTCGCCGTCGGGCACGGCCTGGCCGTCGAGCCGGCGGATCGAGGCGGTGAGCGTCTTCAGGCCGTAATCGTCGGATGCCGAATAGGGCAGGGCGATACGCAGCTCGCGCGTCGCTTCCGGCGCCGAAGTGAATTCGACGACGGGCGACAGGTCCGGCGTGACCGATAGGTTCCAACTGCCGATTTCACGCCCGCGCTGCGTGACGGCGAGTTTGGTGCCGGTCTTGATCTCGGTTTCGATGTGATAGGCATCGGCGTCGATGCGGTTGAACGGCGTTGTCTGCTTGCCGATCACGAGGTCCGGGATCTTGCCGCCGCCCGCCATCTGGGCCAGCACGGTGCTACCGGCGGGGATTTCGATCTTGTCGTCCTTGTCGCCGGCGCGCGCCCGCGCGCCATCCTTGCCGCCGACATGCAGCACGATTGGCGGCGCCTGGGTGTAGCCGGGCGGCGTGATCCAGATATTGAGCTCGATCCCGTTGCCCAGGATCGACGCGGACTGCATCGGCGGAATGAAGCCGCGGCCGATCCGTTTGAAGCTGTCGCTGCCCGCCGCGATGGCGCCGATCAGCAGCAACGCCGCGATGGCGGCGCGCAGGCCCCAGCCGTCGCGTCCGACCAGTCCGGCGCGCGGCAGTTTCAGGCGCAGCGATTGCGACTGCTGCGCCATGCGCGCCAGGTGCGCCTGCCATAATCCGGCGGCGACCGGATCGTTGGTACCGACGGCCAGCTTGTCGTCGAGTGCGGCGAGCGGGCGGTGCGCGAGATCGCTATCGGTTTCGATGCGGTGGCGCGCGGCCTGATCGCCCAGACGCGGCATCTGCATGAGGGCCCGATACAGGCCGGCGCAAATGGCGAACAGCACGCCGAGTACGATCAGCCCATGCAGCCAGGTCGGCAGGTAGCGGAACAGGTCGAGCAGGGAGGTCGCGATGAAAACGGCGGCGAGCACCGTCACCGGCCACAATTTGGGCCAGAAATATTCGAGCAGTAGCCCCGCCCTCGCGAGGGCGAGCTGGAGTTTGAGGGTGGATCCGCGGTCGAACTTCAAATCGCTACACTCTCGGTCCGGGCCTAAACGTTGCCTGGGCGGACCGGGTTGTTACCGATCCATCCAGTCCGGGAATTGTTCATGGTCCAGGAAAGTCTGAAGACCAATGCGCTTTCTGACCACTGCGAAATCCGCACCCCGGACCAGCACTTCGGGCACGAGATCGCGGCTATTGTATGTCGACGACATCACCGAACCGTAGGCGCCGGCCGTGCGGATGGCGAGCAGATCGCCAGCCTTCACCGGCGCCAATGCCAGTTGTGTCGCGAACGTATCGCCAGTTTCGCAGACCGGGCCCACCACGTCTACAAGTTCGGGGGCCTCATTTGTCGCGGAAACCGGCACAATTTCATGCTTTGCGTCGTATAGAGCCGGGCGCAGCAGGTCGTTCATGGCGGCATCGACGATGGCAAAGCGCCGGGTCGCCCCGTCCTTAACATAGATGACGCGGGTCACCAGGACGCCGGCGTTGCCGACGATCAGGCGGCCCGGCTCGAACGCCAGGCGGCAGCCGAGGTCGCCCACGGTTTCGCGCACGATCTGGCCATATTCTGCCGGCGGCGGAATGTCCTCACCGTCATAGGGCACGCCGAGCCCACCACCCAAGTCGAGATGGGTGATCGCAACGCCGTCGGCGCGCAGCATGGCGACCAAGTCGCGCACGCGGATGAAGGCTTCGCGGAAGGGCTCGTACTCGGTGATCTGCGAGCCGATATGAACGGCCAGGCCGACGATGCGCACATTGCCCAGATCGCGCGCATCGGCGATGACGCGATGCGCCGCGGTCCATTCGATGCCGAACTTGTTCTCGTTGAGCCCGGTGGTGATCTTGGCGTGCGTATGCGCATCCACATCCGGATTGATGCGCAAGGTGACGATGGCGGTTTTGCCCAGGCGCTTGGCGACGCGATTGATGGCGGCCAATTCGGGTTCGGATTCGGCGTTGATCGAACGGATGCCCGCGACGAGGGCTTGCTCGATCTCGGCATCTGTCTTGCCGACGCCGGAGAACACGATCTTGTCGGCCGGCATGCCGGCCGCCAGGGCGCGTGTCAGTTCGCCGCCCGACACCACGTCGGCGCCGGCGCCCAGCTTGGCGAGCGTGCGCAGCACGGCCAGATTGCTGTTCGCTTTCACGGCGAAGCACACAGTCGCATCGAGGCCGGTCAGCGCATCGGCGAAGATGCGGAACTGCCGTTCGATGGTCGCCTGCGAATAGCAATAGAACGGCGTGCCGACCGCATCGGCGATCTTGGCCAGCGGCACGTCTTCGGCGTTCAGCGCGCCGCTCTGATAATTGAAATCGTCCATAATTGTGTCTTAACGGCTTGGATAGTGGCGCGGATATTCGGACTCGTCGTTTTCGAGTTTGCCCTTTTTGCCGCACGCCGACAGGGCCGAGACCGCGAACACCGCGATCATCGTCACGAGCACCAGCTTTTTGATCGTCTCGCTCATTGCCTTGTCCCTAACCTAAGAACCGCTCACGCGCGTCGGCGCAAGCTTCCTTGACCCGCGACGGCGCGGGACCGCCGAAACTCGTGCGCGTCTGCAGCGCCGCGTTGACATCGAGCACCGCGCGGGCGGCCTCGGTCAAGCCGGGCTCGACGGATTGCAGATCGGCGAGGCTCAATTGCGCCAGGCGGCAGCCCTTGGTTTCGGCCAGTTTGACCAACCGTCCGGCGACGTGATGGGCTTCGCGGAACGGCACGCTTTTTTCACGCACCAGCCAATCGGCGATGTCGATGGCCGTGGTGTCGGCGGCATTCACGGCGGCGGCCAAACGATCAGTGCGGAAGGTCATGTCCTTCAGCATGCCGGTCATGGCGGCAACGCAGAGCGCCAGGGTATCGGCCGTTTCGAACGTCGGTTCTTTGTCTTCCTGCATATCCTTGGAATAGGTCAGCGGCAGGCCCTTCATGACGATAAGCAGGCTGTTGAGCGATCCGATGACGCGGCCGGTTTTCGCGCGCACCAGTTCGGCGGCGTCGGGATTACGCTTCTGCGGCAGCATCGAACTGCCGCTGGTGAAGGCGTCCGACAGTTTCACGAAGCCGAACGGCTCGCTCATCCATACGACGATTTCTTCGGCGAGGCGCGACAAATGCACCGCCAGGATCGAGGCGAGCGCCATATATTCGAGCGCGAAATCGCGATCGGACACGCCATCCATCGAATTTGCCATCGGGCGATCGAAGCCCAGCGCCTGCGCAGTGAAATGCCGATCGATGGGAAACGATGTGCCGGCGATGGCGCCCGAACCCAGCGGCGATTCATTCATGCGCTTGCGGCAATCGGCGGCGCGGCTGCGATCGCGCCCGATCATCTCGACATAGGCCAACAGATGGTGGCCGACGGTGACGGCCTGCGCAGTCTGCAGGTGCGTGTAGCCGGGCATGATGGCATCAAAGTGTTTCTCGGCCTGATCGAGCAGGGCGGCTTGCAGATCGCGCAGGCCGATCTCCAATGCGTCGAGCGCGTCGCGCACCCATAAACGGAAATCGGTCGCGACCTGGTCGTTGCGCGAGCGCGCGGTGTGCAGCCGGCCGGCCGGATCGCCGATCAGGTCCTTCAGATGGCCTTCGACATTCATGTGGATGTCTTCGAGCGCGGTCTTGAATTCGAACGTGCCGGCCTCGATCTCGGCCAGGACCTTATCGAGACCTGCTTGAATCGCGGTGCCGTCGGCGGCGGCGATGATCTTCTGGCGCACCAGCATCTCGCAATGCGCCTTGGAGGCACGGATATCCTGCGCATACAGACGCTTGTCGAAATCGATCGACGCGTTGATGCGGCTCATCACTTCGGAGGGTCCGGCATCGAACCGGCCGCCCCACATGGTGCTGGCTTCAGGCTTACTCGGCTTAACTGACATGATCGTCTCGCTTGGCGGGTCAAAAGCCCCGCGTTGGCGCGCATTCTGGCCAGAACGGCCTTAAATTCAAGATATTAGTGGCCACAAGTGCGTATTGGCGCCCTAAATCGGCCGCGTGGCGTGGGCGAGCCAGGCCTGCGTTTCGGCATCGACCAGGGGGCCCACGGTTTCGCGCACCTGGGCATGATAGGCATTGAGCCATTCGATGTCGAAGCGGCTCAACAGGCTGCCGTCGACCAGATTGAGGTCGATGGGGGCCAAGGTGATGGTCTCGAAACAATAGAACGTCTTGCCGCCCGGCTTGTTGACCGGTGCGGGGCGGACCGCGACGAGGTTCTCGATGCGGATGCCGAAGGCGTCGGTTTCGTAATAGCCGGGCTCGTTGGACACGACCATGCCGGGTTCGAGCGCGACACGGTTCGGCACCTTGGAGATGCGCTGCGGACCTTCATGCACCGACAGGAAACTGCCGACGCCGTGCCCGGTGCCGTGATCGTAATCGAGGCCGACCTGCCACAGTGCTGAGCGGGCAAGGCCGTCGAGTTGGCCGCCCGATGTGCCTGCCGGAAACACTGCCATGGCGAGCGCGATATGGCCGCGCAGCACGCGGGTGAAGCGATCCTTCATATCGTCGGTCGGTGTGCCGATGGCGATGGTGCGCGTCACGTCGGTGGTGCCGTCGAGATACTGCGCACCGGAATCGACGAGATAGAGCGTGCCGGTCTCGATCTTGCGGTTGCTCGCTTCACTGACGCGATAATGCACGATCGCGCCATTGGGTCCGGCACCCGAAATCGTCGGGAAGCTCAAACCCTGGATCAGATCGTTCTCGCGGCGAAAGGCTTCGAGCTTATCGGCGGCGCTGATTTCGGTGAGCTTGCCGCTGGGCCCTTCCTTGGCGAGCCAGGCGAGGAACTTGGATAAAGCCGCGCCATCGCGCACATGTGCTGCGCGCATGCCCTCCAGTTCGACGTCGTTCTTTTTTGCCTTGGGTCCCTGACAGGGATCTTCGGCACGGGCGATTTTGGCACCGGCATTGTCGAGGCGGGCAAAGATGGCGTCGGCCGCGCCGGCGGGATCGGCGCGCACGGCGAGTTTCTCGGCGCCCAGCGCATCGAGCGCTTGTTCGAAGCCGCTGCGTTCGAGCACGCGGATGCCGGGTTCCAACTGGCGTTCGACCGATGCACGTAATTTGCGGCGGTCGGTGAAGATATCGAGGCTGGCATCTTTGCGCAGTATGGCGAAGGCCAGCACGAAGGGCGTGTAGGGCACGTCGGCGCCGCGGATATTGGCGAGCCAGGCAATCGAATCGGGCGCGGTCAGCACCACGGCGTCCTGGTTGTCTTTGGCGAGCAGCTTGGCGATCACCGCGCGCTTGTCGGCGGATGTCGTGCCGGCAAAGTCGGGGCCGTAACTTTCGATGGGCGATAGCGGCGGCGCCGGCTGATCGGACCAAACCGCGTCGACCGGGTTGGCGGGCTGCGCGCTGAGTTCGGCTTTCTTTTTTTGGCAGACATTGCGCAGACGCTGCGCACCGTCGGCGGTGTGCAGCCAAGGGTCATACCCGAGACGTCCGCCTTCCGGCAGGTTGGCGGCGATCCAGTCGGTGGCGGGCTCGTCGACCAGATGACGGATTTCGTATAACGAAGGATCGACTTCGTTGGCCGCCTGTAAGGTATAGCGTCCGTCGACGAACACGGCCGCTTTACGCGCGAGGATGACGGCGAGGCCGGCCGACCCGGTGAAGCCGGTAAGCCAGGCGAGACGGCGCGCACGCTTGGGCACGTATTCGCCCTGATGTTCGTCGGCCAGCGGCACGATGAAACCGTCGAGTTGGCGGCGCGCCAGTTCGGCGCGCAAGGCGGCGAGGCGTTCGGCCGGGCTTAGGGTCGCGCCAGCGTCATCCGCTTGTGCGGTGATGCGTGCGCGCAATTCGGCGATGCGTTTGGGGTCGATGTCGTCGGCGATCAGCGCGGCCCAGGAATCGGCAGCACCTACGCGGCCGTCGCTCCAGGGCGCGGCGGCGATGCCGGACAGCAGGCTATCCAGAGCGTCGGGTGAAAGAGAAGTCGGGTTGGTGGGGCGATCCATCGCGCCCGACCCGGTTATTTGCCCTCGGAGACGACAGGAGCGTAGCCCTTGTCGCGGAGGCAATTGTCATAAATCTGCCGGTTGCGTTGCGCCTGGTCGTGGCGGTCGAACATCTGCTGCAGGCGGACGTCACGTTGTTCGTTGGCGAAGGGCCCTTCGGCCTGCTGCTCGCGCTCGGTCTGGACATTCGCGCGGTAGCGGCATTCGTTCTGGTCAGCCGTCTGTTGCTGCGCGCTCATCTGGGGGTGATCCCATTGCGTGGGCGCGGCACCCCAGCGGGGCTTATCGGGACTGCTGCAGGCCGCGAGGACGAGGCCGGCACCGAATAGGGCAAAAAGACGTTTGGTCATCATGTGCGCCAGTATGTCTGCGGTTGCGGTTTGGTGCAACCGCCTGTCACGCTTGACGGATTCCGCCCCGGGGCCGGAAAATGCGGCATGGCCGACGCGCCCCTCAATATGGCGGATACGATCCTGACCCCGCCGCTGACACGCGGCCAGGGCGGGGATATTGCGATCCTGTGCGGCGTGGATGCGGTCACGTACGCCGAACTCGACGAACGCGCCAATCGGGCCGGCAATGCGTTCCGAACCCTGGGCGTCGCGGCGGACGACCGCGTCCTGCTGGTCGTAGCCGACCGTCCGGTCTTCTTTTACGCCTATCTCGGCCTGCTCAAGATCGGGGCGGTGCCGTGCGCGCTCAATCTGCGGCTGTCGCCGGGCGACCTGGCCCATACCTTTGCCGATTCCGGCGCGGCGATCGTGCTGACGGACGCGGACTTCCTCGATGCCTGCGAGAAAGCCGTCGCGGCCATGCGGGGGCCGCGGCCGCGCCTCGTGATCGCGCACGGCAGCGCACAGGGGTATGACGCGCTGGCGCCATTGATGGATGCCGCCGCGCCCGATCTCACCTCGGTGTTACGCGCGGCCGATGCGCCGGGTTTTTGGATGTATTCGTCGGGCACGACGGGCAAGCCTAAGGGCGTTGTTCATGCCCAGCGCACCATCTTCGCCGCGACCACGGTGCTCGGCGATCTGCTGAACGTCGGTCCGGGCGATCGCGTCTTTTGTTCGTCGAAATTGTTCTTCGCCTTCGCGCTCGGCCATCTGATGTTCGGCGCGCTGCAATTGGGCGCCACAATTGTGCTCTATCCCGGCTGGCCGGATACCAAGGCCGTTGGCGAGGTGGTTGCGCGCCATCGCCCGACAATCATGCTCAGTGTGCCGACCTTCTATCGCAATCTGCTGCGCGACGGCGTCGCTGAGCAGCCGGCATTCAAGGAGGTCCATCATTACATGTCGGCGGGCGAGAAATTATCGCGTCCCTTGTTTGCGCGTTGGCTGGAGGCCACGGATCGCGCGATCCTCGACGGTATCGGCGCTACCGAAACCTGTTTCGATTTTCTGTCCAACCGGCCCGATGCCCTCCGGCCCGGAACCTGTGGCCTGCCGACGCCCGGAACCGAGGTGAAGTTGATGGCCGAAGACGGCGCGCCGATCAGCGCGCCGCATCGTCCGGGCGTCTTGTGGGTCCGCCTCGCCTCGGTCGCCGTCGGCTATTGGAACGCGCCGTTGCTCAGCCGCGCCGCTTTCAAGGACGGCTGGTACCGCACCAACGATATGTTTAGCGCGGACGCGGACGGCTTTTACGAATATCTCGGCCGCGCCGACGACATGCTGAAGATCTCCGGCCAATGGGTGAGCCCAGGGGAAATCGAAGAACACGTGCTCAAACATCCGCACGTGGCCGAAGCGGCCGTGATCGGTGTGCCGAACGAGGACGGCCTGATGCGGCTGGCGTTGTTCCTGGTGGCGCCCGATGTCGGCGATCGCCCGCAATTTGATGCGGAATTGCAGGACGCTCTAGCAGCGGTGCTGTCGATCTATAAGGTGCCGCGCCGCATATTTTATGTCGATGCAATGCCGGCGACCGCGACCGGCAAGATCCAGCGCTATGCGCTGCGCCAGATGGCGGGCCGCGCCTAGATTTCTTCTCTCGCGGCAGCCAGGACGCGTTCGAGGGCCTTATCGCGGATGCCAAGTTCGGCGAGGCGCGCGACCGTGTTGGCGAGATAATCCATTCCCGATCCCGATGTGCCGTGGCCGTGACGGATGAGTCGCGCCGTGTCCTCGACGCTCAAACGCCCGGCATATTGCGCGTGGCGCGCGTTGGCGACAAAGGTATAGACCTTGTCGATCTCGGTCAGGTTCGGCCCCAGGCGCGCATTGACCCATCGCGGCACGTCGACGTCGTAGATCATCTCGCGCTCGTGCAGATAGGCGCGCACGCTTTCCCAATCCTTACCCGCGACGCGAAAGGCAAGCCCGCGACATGATCCACCCGGCAATAAGCCGCAGACCAGGCCCGGGCGTTCCTTGCTGCCGCGATAGACATGCGAATAGACGCGGAGTGCCCTGTGATAGCCCTGTACGCGCGCCGGGGTGACGTCGCGATAGGCAAAGCCGGTGTGCCACAGCAGCGAGCCGTAACCGAAGACCCATACGTCTTCCATGTTAGGACTTGATGACGAGGTAGACGCCGCCGGCCGCGATCCCCATGCCGACAAGTTCGACCAGCCCAAGCTGTTCGCCGAACATGAAATAGCCCATCACGGCGGTGATCGGTGGCGTCAGATAGAACAGGCTCGCGACCTTAGATGCCACGCCGCGCCGGATCAACGCCATCAACAGCGAGATCGCGCCCAAGGACAGCACGATCACCAGCCAGCCGAGCGCGAAGATGAAATGCGGCGACCATTCGACCTCGCGCGTTTCGGTCGCAAAGGCCAGCAGCCATATCGCGATGGCGGATGCGGCGAACTGGATCGTCGATCCGGTGCGCAGATCCATCGTCGTGCAATAGCGCTTCTGATAGAGCGTGCCGATGGTGATGCCGAACAGCGCCACCACGGACGGCCAGGCGTTATAGAGATCGCCGCCACCGGCTTTGCCGCCGACCACGAGGATGAGGCCGACGAAACCGAGCGCGAGGCCCAACCATTGGCGTGGGCGGACGCGTTCGTCGAGCAGCCACACGGCGGCGATGGCGGTCAACACCGGCTGCATGCCGACGATCAGCGCCGACACGCCGGTCGATAGGCCGAGTTTGAGCGACGAGAACACGCCGCCGACATAGACCGCATGCACCAGCACACCCGAAATCGCGATATGGGCGGTCAGGGTCCAGCTGGCGGGCCAAGGGGCGCGCGTGATCAGGCTGATGACGATGAACAGCGCCAGCACGATGGAAAAGCGCCAGCCCAGGAAGGTGAAGGGTTCGGCATAGGGGGCGCCGTATTTGCCGCCGATGAAGCCGGTCGCCCACAGGAAGACGAACAGCGCCGGCATGGCGGCGATCCAGGCGGCGTGGAGCCGGGCGCGGGAATCGCTGTGATCGTCCTGGGGCATGGCAAGGTGATAACGGCCTCGCGGGGGCCTGTCCAACCCACTATAAAAGCGTATGGCCATGGACCCCCAGAGACACTCGGAGCTTTCCCCGCGCTCGTCGCGTCATCCGGTCTTCGATTACCGCCCGCCGCTGACCTTGCGCCTGATCCGCTGGTTTCTGTTGGGCTTGGTGACGTTCGGGGTCGTCTCCATCGCCTACACCGCCTATTGGTTTTATGTCGCCAGCGCGTTCCGCGAAGGCTTGCCGGCCTGGATCGAGCGGCTGGGCGGGCCGGGCGCCACCTTGGCTTATCGCCAGTTGGAGATTTCCGGCTACCCGTTCCAGTTCCGTCTGATCCTGCACGAACCGGCGTTCGATGCGCCCGCCATGCCGGCGCTGGCCGGCAAGCCGCTGCGTTGGCGCAGCAGCCGCATCATGGCGTCCATGCCGCCGTGGAATTTTAACGCCTATAAGATCGATCTCGCGGGCGATCACCGCATCGACTGGCCGGCGGAGCGGGGTCCCCGCGCGATCGCGCTGGGTGCGAGCGAATTTACAGTGCAGACCAATATGAAAGACGATGGCCTGCCGGGCCTCGCGCATTTCGATATCGCGCGGCTCAGCATTGCTGACGGCACGGCGTCGGCCGATCCCTTGTGGCAGGTTGGGCGCGCCAAGCTCAACGCGCAGCGTCTGTTTCCCGAGGGCGACGTCGCCATCAAGCCGACCTTTTCGTTCGATTTCGAGATCGCGGATGCGCGCATCCCCCCCGGCGATTTTCCGCTCGGGCGTGACGTCGCGAAGTTGACCGGGGCGGCGAATGTCATCGGCACCCTGGCCGATCCGACGAACACCGAGGGATTGTCGGTGTGGCGCGACGCAGGCGGCATCATCGAATTCACATTGAACCAGGCGAAGTACGGCCCGCTGACCGTGGAAGCGACGGGGACGGCGGCGCTCGATGGTTCGTTGCAGCCGATAACGGCAGGCACGGCGAAGGTCGAAGGCTTGTTCCCCGCGATCGATGCGCTGCGTGAGCGCGATCTGATACGCCCGCGCGATGCGTCGATGGCCAAGGTGATCCTTGGCGTGATGTCACGGCCCAACGACAAAGGTGTGCCGACGATCAGCCTGCCGTTCGCGATCCAGAACCAGAAGCTATCGGCTGGTCCTGTGCCGTTGATGGATGTGCCGCCGATCCAATGGCCATTGCCGCGCGGCGGCCGGCCGCAGGTGTTTCGCTAAGCCTGCTTGGCGTCGATGACGCCGCGCCGGATGGCGCGCGAGCGAGTGAACTTGTCGAACAGCACGTCGCCTTCGCCCCGGCGGATCGAGCGTTGCAGCGCGGTCAGATCCTCGGTGAAGCGCTGCAGGATCTCCAGTACGGCTTCTTTATTGTTGAGGAAGATGTCGCGCCACATGGTGGGATCCGATGCCGCGATGCGGGTGAAATCGCGAAAGCCGCCGGCGGAGAATTTGATGACTTCGTTCTGCAGCGACTGTTCCAGATCGGTCGCGGTGCCGACGATGGTGAAGGAAATCAGATGCGGCAGGTGCGAGGTCATCGCCATCACCTGATCGTGGTGGTGCGCTTCCATGACTTCGACGTTGGAGCCGCACTGTTCCCAAAGGCTGCGCATCTTCGCCGTCGCGGCGGCATCGGTGCCGGTGGGCGGCGTCAGGATGCACCAGCGTTGTTCGAATAGTTCGGGAAAGCCCGCCTCGGGGCCTGAGAATTCCGTGCCGGCCACGGGATGCGCGGGCACCAGATGCACGCCGTCCGGCAGGCTGGCGCCCAGATCGCGCACAACCGCTTCCTTGACCGAACCGACGTCGGATAGGATCGCGCCTTTTTTCAGCGCACCCTTGATGGTCTCGCCGATGGCGGCATAGGTGCCGACCGGCGAGCAGACGACGACCAGGTCGGCGTCCTTCACCACCTCGCACGGATCGAGCGAGACGGAATCGGCAAAGCCGAGCTTCATCGAGGTATCGAGGCTCGCCTGGGAGCGCGCGTTGACCGCGATATGGCCGGCGAGGCCGTCGCGCTTCATGCGCCGCGCGAGCGATGAGCCGATCAGGCCGATGCCGATCAGGGCGACGCGTTTGAACATCACTTCGGCCATTTAATGCGCTCCCATGAAGGCGCCGAGGGTATCGACCACCAGGCGCATTTCTTCTTCGGTGCCGATGGTGATGCGGAGCGCATCCGGCAAGCCGTAACCCGCCATCTTGCGCACGATGATGCCTTTGGTTTTCAGGTATGCATCGGCGGCATTGGCGTCATGACCGTTCGTACCCGGAAAACGCACCACGACGAAGTTGCAGTGACTGTCGGGCACAATGAGGCCGAGCTGCTGCAGGGTTTCCATCGTCCAGCGGCGCCAGCGTGTGTTGTGCGCCTTGGCCTTGGCGACAAATTCGTCATCGTCCAACGCCGCGACGGCGGCGACCTGCGCCGCGGTCGACACCGTGAACGGGCTTTTCAGCCGGTTGATCACATCGACCACGTGATCGGGGCCATAGAGCCAGCCAACGCGCATGCCGCCCAACCCATAGATCTTGGAGAAGGTGCGCAGCATCAGCACGTTTTGATATTTTGCGACGAATTCCGCGCCGTCGGTCCAATCCGGCTCGTCGATATATTCGGCGTAAGCCGAGTCGAGCAGCAACAGAACGTCGGGCGAAAGTGCCGCGTGTAGGCGTTTGACCTCCGACACCGGAATGTAGGTGCCGGTCGGGTTGTTCGGATTGGCGACGCAGACGATGCGCGTCTTCGACGTGACGCGCGCGAGCAGCGCATCGACATCGACGGTGATGTTGCGTTCCGGCGCGGTGACGACGGTGGCGCCGACGCCCTTGGCATAGATCGGAAACATGGCGAAGCCGTGCGCGGATACGAGCACTTCATCGCCCGGGCCGGCATAGCAGCGCATCAAGAGCGAGATCAGATCGTCCGAGCCGCCGCCGCAGACGATGTTGTCGGCCGGGATCTTGTGCTTAGTGGCAAGTTTGGCGCGCAGCTCGGTGCAGCCGCCGTCGGGATAGCGGAAGAAATCGGCGGCCAATCCTTCGAGCGCTGCCTGCGCCTTCGGGCTGATGCCGAATGCGCTTTCGTTGGAGGCGAGCTTGATGATTCGGGAGACTCCCTCGATCTTCGACTCGCCGCCGACATAGGGGTCGAGTTCGAGCAGCCAGGGAAGCGGTTTGGGTTTCTTGTCGGTCATGGATCGTACTCAGCGCGCCCGCGCGCGGGTTGCGGTGCCGGACGGCTGGGTAGCCTGGGCCGGCATATCGAGGACCAACGGTTCGGCAAAGCCGCCGACCACGATGATCTCGTTGAAGCTCTTATCAAAAATGCGCCGCGCTTCGCCGATGCGTTTGTCGTCGGCGGCGACGAAGCCTTCGATCTCGACCAGATGGACCCAACGCTTGCGGTCCTGCGGGTCTTGCCATTTGGAGCGTACGACCGCGCCCGTGAAGCCGCATTCGGCGACTTCGGTCAGGAACATATCGGTCGAATAATCTGCCGACAGATCGATCGCCAGGTACGTGCGGTCCTGGCCCGATTGTTCGGGTTCGGCGCGCGCCACGATGACGGCTTCGGTGCCGCCGTGCGGGTGGCCGGCGCGCGCGAAGGGCAGTTTGGCGATGACGCGGATCGGCCGGCCTTCGTTGGCGGCGTTGGGGCTGGCCAACAGATATTGCCACCACGGATCCAAGTCCTGCGGATCGGGTTCCGGCAGGATGCCGATGGTGCATTGACCGCTGGCGACGGTTTCGACGACGCGACGCGTGGTGCCGAATTTCCAGCTGATCAGACCCGAGCCGAAATGGTCGCGCGCTAGGTCCCAAAAGGAATGGGCCGTTTCAGTGGCGTAAACCGCAACCGAAAACGGCCCTTGCATGGCGAGCGAGGCGGTCAGGATCTCTCGCCATATACGGACCAATTGGGCCTTGGGGAACGAGCCGGTGTGGCGCGCGATGAGGGCGCGCAGGATATTGGCTTCGCGGCCCGGGCGCAGCTTTAGGCTGTCGTCGGTCTTGATCGAGCGGACCTTTTCGCTGACCCCGGCGCGGCGCACCAGCAGGGCGTGCAGCTCCGCATCGATCGCGTCGATTTCCTTACGGAACGAGGAAAGATCGGTGTCGGACATGATGGCCTACTGCTCAAGCTCGGGCGGGTTAAAGGGCCCAGAGTGATAGTCCGCCAGACCCTTAAAATCAAAGAAAAGATTGACAGAGAGGTGTGCCGTTCATACGTGGTATGGCTTATGACTGCGGCCCAAATCGGAGTATCTGGGAGGCTATGAGCACGCCCCAAACGGGATCGGTATCGCGCCTGGTTGTGCCGCAGACGGCGGGTAAGGTCGTCCGTCTCGGCACGACCACGCCGTTGCGTCTGGATTGCGGCGTCGATCTGGCCGATTTCCCCATGGCCTACCAGACCTACGGCACCCTGAACGCCGACAAGTCGAACGCGATCCTGATTACCCATGCCCTGTCGGGCGACCAGTTCGTCGCCGACCCGCATCCGATCACCGGCCGTCCCGGCTGGTGGCATCTGGCAGTCGGCCCCGGCAAGGTCATCGATACCGACCGCTATTTCGTCGTCTGCTCGAACGTCCTGGGCGGTTGCATGGGCACGGCCGGGCCGAAGGAGATCGATCCCAAGACGGGCGAACCTTGGGGCCTGACCTTTCCGGTGATCACCATCGCCGACATGGTGCGCGCGCAAGCCATGCTGCTCGACCATCTGGGCGTCACCCAATTGTTCAGCGTCATCGGCGGCTCCATGGGCGGCATGCAGGTCCTGCAATGGGCCTCGATGTATCCCGACCGCGTGCTGACCGCCGTGCCGATCGCCACGGCCGCGCACCATTCGGCGCAGAACATCGCCTTCCACGAGGTCGGCCGCCAATCGATCATGGCCGATCCCGAATGGCGCGGCGGCGATTATCTGAAGCAGGGCACCAATCCCAACCGCGGCCTGTCGATCGCGCGCATGGTCGCGCATATCACGTATCTGTCGGAGCCGGCGCTGCACCGCAAATTCGGCCGCCGCCTGCAGGACCGCTCGCAGATTACCTTCGGCTTTGACGCCGATTTCCAGGTGGAAAGCTACCTGCGCCATCAGGGCTCGACCTTCGTCGACCGGTTCGATGCGAACTCGTATCTCTACATCACCCGTGCGATGGATTATTTCGACCTCGCCGAACAATATGGCGGCTTGCTGGCCGATGCGTTCGACCGCACGGCGACGCGCTTCTGCGTGATCTCGTTCACGTCGGACTGGCTTTATACGACCGCGGCCAGCCGCGACATCGTGCATGCGCTCAATGCCGTCGCGGCCAATGTCAGCTTCGCCGAGATCATCTCGGATGCGGGCCACGATTCCTTCCTGCTGGAAGAGCCGGAATTCTGGAAGGTGCTCGGCGGCTTTCTCGAAGGTGCGGCGCAGCGTTTCGGGGTGCGCAAGTAATGCCCGATTCAACGCCGATAATGTCCGCGACCGGACGCCAACTGCGCGTCGATCTGCAACGCATCGCCGACATGGTCGGGCGCAATACGCGCCTGCTCGACGTCGGTTGCGGCGATGGTGCACTGCTCGACTATCTCGTCCATGAAAAGGGTGTCGATGGGCGGGGCATCGAAATCTCGACCGCCGGCGTGAATGCCTGCGTGACGCAAGGCTTGTCGGTCATCCAGGGCGACGCCGATACCGATCTCGACCATTATCCCGACGATGCCTTCGATTTCGTGATCTTGAGCCAGACCATCCAGGCGACGCGCAATCCGCGCGACGTGCTTGAGAACATGCTACGCATCGGCAAGAAGGCGATCGTGTCCTTCCCCAATTTCGGCTATTGGCGCGTGCGCCTGGGGCTATTGTTCTTCGGTCATATGCCGATCACCAAGGCGCTGCCTTATGATTGGTACGACACACCCAACATCCATCAATGCACGATCACGGATTTCGTCCGTTTGTGCGACCGGTTGGGCATCACCATCGAGCGTTCGATCGCGCTCAATAACCTGGGCCACACGCGGCGCATCCATTCCAGCGTGTTCCTCGCCAACCTGGTCGGCGAGCAGGGCGTGTTCCTGCTGACCAAGCGCCGCTAAAGTTTAGGAACCACGTTTATGAGTTTGGCACCGCGCTATAGGAGCGCGCTTGCGCCGTCTGGATGCGTGGGGTGGCGGCATAAATCTGCTTGCTGGCCTCGACCACGATCACGCCGCCGACCGCGCTGAACCAGCGCTTGCCGATATTCTCCCACGCGCGCGCCGACGACATCACCATGCGCGATTTGGACGGCGGCATGTAAAGTGCCCCCTGCGTCTGGATGGGTGTGAACATGGCGTCGCGCAGCAGGCGGACGAGCTGGTTCGGCGAATAGGGTTCGCCGTAACCGAACGGCGTACGGTCGAGCCGCGCCCAGATGCCGCGCCGGTTGGGGGCAACGATGATCAGCCGACCCGATCCGGTCATGACGCGCCAGATCTCGCGCATCATCGGGCGCAACTGTTCGGCGCATTCCACGGCATGGACCAGCAGCACGCGGTCGACCGACAGATCGGGTAGCGGTAGTTCGGCCTCGTTGGACAGAAACGTCAGGCTGGCATCGTCGGCCGGCCAATGCAGCACGCCTTGCGCCGCCGGCATGGCGGCGATGGTGCGGCTCGCCTCAGGGAAGGCGCCCAGATAGGGCGTGGCAAAACCCAGCCCCATGACCGCCATACCGTTCAGATCGGGCCACAGGCCTCGCAAATGGGTGCGTAGGGTACGCCGCGCCACCGCCCCAATGGGGCTCGCGTAAAAATCCCGAAGATCGACTGCATCCTGCCACATGACAAAAAGTGTAGCATATTGTGTGGCTTAGTAGACCTGTCGGAGATCAATCATGGCTGCCCCTGTACCGCCGTTCACCCGCGAAACCGCCATCGCCAAGGTCCGTATGGCCGAAGACGGCTGGAACAGCCGCGATCCGCAGCGCGTGTCGCTGGTTTATACCGAGGATAGCCGGTGGCGGAACCGCGCCGAGTTCCCGGTTGGCCGTGCGCAGATCGTCGAGTTCCTGACGCGCAAATGGGCCAAGGAATTGGACTACCGCTTGATCAAGGAATTGTGGTCGTTCGACGGCAATCGCATCGCCGTGCGCTTCGCCTACGAATGGCATGACGACAGCGGTAATTGGTTTCGTTCTTACGGCAACGAGAATTGGGAATTCGACGCGGACGGTCTCATGCAGCGCCGCTTCGCCTCGATCAACGATATGCCGATCAAAGAAGCGGAGCGGAAATTTCATTGGCCGCTCGGCCGTCGTCCCGACGATCACCCGAGCCTGTCGGACCTTGGCCTGTAATTTTCAGTCGATCTCGCGCAGCACGCGGAAGCCGAAGACGTAGGACGCGACGCGGGCATCGTTGCGCGCGCGCCAAGCCGAGCGCGACGCGCGCGGATTGTAGTACCACGCACCGCCCTTGAAGACGCGGCTCTTGCAGTCGCCATCCTTGCGCGCCGATCCGTCGGTGGGCGCGCCTTTGTGGTCAATTGTCCAGCAATCGGCGACCAGTTCGTTGAGATTGCCGTGCACGTCGTAGAGGCCCCAGGGATTGGGCTTGAAGGTGCCGACGGGGGCGGATTGGATCGCGCTCCATTCCGTCGCGCATTCGCGGCAATTGACCTCGCCGGCGATCATGATGTTGCCGAACCAGTAATCCGTCGTCGTGCCGGCGCGCGCGGCATATTCCCATTCTTCTTCCGACGGCAGGCGATAGGTGTGGCCGGTCTTTTTGCTCATCCAGTCGAGATATTGTTCGATCTCGACCAGGGTCACGGTATGGACGGGGCGGCGGCCGCGGCCCCAATCGCGGTCGAACGGCTTCTTGGCGCAGCCGCCGGCATCGACGCAGGCATCGTATTCGTCGAAGGTCGTCTCGAAGCGCCCCATGGCGAACGGCTTGGCGATGGTGACGTTGACGCGTGGGCTTTCGGCTTTTTCATCCGAGCCCATGACAAACGCGCCTTGCGGGATCACCACAAGCTCGGGACAGATGTCGGCGCAGTCGCGAAAGATCTTGCCGGGAATCAAAACATCGGCGGCCGAAGCCGCCGATGCTGAAAAGATCGCAGCGAGCGAGACGAGGAGTGCCCGCGCAACGGCGCCGGCGCCCATCGGTCTTACTCGATGGTCCAGGTCGGACCCTTGCGCAGAAGCTCGTTCAGGCTCGGCTTCGCGCCGGCCCGTTTGGCTTCCGTCACCTGGGCCGCGAGGCCCTCGTCATAGGTCGGGCCGGGGTTGCAGTAGATCACGCCGATGGCCATCGGCAGGGCCGGCGGCTGCATCGCGCACAGCATCGTCGCCAGCATCTTGTTGGTCTCGTCATGGACCAGCACATCGGCTTCGGTGATGCCGTTCTCGCCGATGGTGACGGACTCGATCTCGAAATGGCCGGGCTTCACGCGCAGGCCTTTCTGCTTGTCCTTGCCGTAGAGCAGCGGCTTGCCGTGTTCGACCATGATCTGGTTGTCGGCCACGGCATCCTTCTCGGTGAAGTAATCGTAGACGCCGTCGTTATAGACGATGCAGTTCTGGAATATTTCAACGAAAGACGCGCCGATGTGCGAGCGGGCGCGCTTGAACACTTCGGGCAGATGCTTCTGATTGGTGTCGACGCCGCGCGCCACGAAGCGCGCGCCGCAACCGAGCGCGAAGAGCGTCGGTGAGACCGGATTGTCGACCGAACCGACCGGCGTGGACGGCGACTTGGTGCCGACGCGGCTGGTGGGCGAATACTGGCCTTTGGTGAGGCCATAGATCTCGTTGTTGAACAGCAGATATTGCAGATTCACGTTGCGGCGCAGCACGTGCAGCAGATGGTTGCCGCCAATGGACAGCGAGTCGCCGTCGCCGCCGACGACCCAAATGTCGAGTTCTGGATTGGCGATCTTGGCGCCGGTCGCGATCGCGGCGGCACGGCCGTGGATCGTGTGGAAGCCGTAGGTCGCCATGTAATAGGGGAAGCGCGCGGCGCAGCCGATGCCGGAGATGAACACCGTCTTGGACGGATCGGCCTGCAGTTCGGCCATGGTCACCTGCATCGCGCGGACGATGGCGTAATCGCCGCAGCCGGGACACCAACGCACTTCCTGATCGGAGGCGTAATCCTTGGCTTGCAGCTTCGCCGGAGGTGTTGCGACGTTCATGAGAACATTCCTTCTCTTGGGCTCATTAACCCAATTGCTTGCGGATGCCGTCTTCGATCTCGGTGATCTTGAACGGCTGGCCGGAGACTTTGTTCAAACCGATGCAATCGACCATGTAACGGTCGCGCAGCACGGTGATGAGCTGCCCGGTGTTCATTTCGGGCACGATCACCTTCTTGTAGCTCTTCAACAGAGCGCCAAGGTTCTTCGGCATCGGCCAGATGTGGCGCAGATGGATCTGGCTCACGTCCTTGCCCTGGGCGCGCATGTTGGTGACGGCGCGGCTGATCGGTCCGAAGGTCGAACCCCAGCCGACGACGGCAATCTCGCCGCCCGCCTGGCCGATTTCGACCTCTTGTTCCGGTATGAAGTTGGCGATGCCGTCGATCTTGTTCTTGCGGACATCCGTCATCTTCTGATGGTTGTCGGCTTCGTAGCTGATGTCGCCGGAATTGTAGTTCTTCTCGATGCCGCCGATGCGGTGCTGAAGGTCCGGCGTGCCCGGCTTCGCCCAGACGCGCGCGAGCGTTTTGTCGTCGCGCAGGAACGGATGGAAGCCTTCCTTCTCGGTGTGGAACTTGACCGGGAACTTCGGCAGCGTATCGACGTCGGGGATTTCCCACGGCTCGGACGCATTCGCCATGTAGCCGTCGGCCAGCAGGATGACCGGGGTCATGAACGTGGTGGCGATACGCACGGCTTCGATGGCGGTGTAGAAGCAATCGGACGGCGAGCGCGCGGCGACGACGGCCAAGGGTGCATCGGCATTGCGGCCATAGACCGACTGATACAGATCGGATTGCTCCGTCTTGGTCGGCATGCCGGTGGACGGACCGGCGCGCTGCACGTTGACGATGACGAGCGGCAGTTCGACGCCGATGGCGAGGCCGATGGCTTCCATCTTCAGTGCGATGCCGGGGCCGGAGCTTGCGGTCACGCCGAGATTGCCGGCGTATGACGCGCCGAGCGCGGCGCCGCACGCGGCGATTTCGTCTTCGGCCTGGAACGTCACAACGTCGAACGCCTTGAGGCGCGACAGCGTATGCAGCAAGGCGGATGCCGGCGTGATCGGATAACCGGCGAAGGTCATCGGCAGATCGGCAGCTTGCGTGCCCTGCACGAGACCGTAGGCGAGGCCTTCGATGCCGGTGACGGTGCGATAGAGGCCGGATTTGATCTTGGCCGGCTGCACGCGATAGGACTGCTCGCCCGACAGCTCGGTCGTTTCGCCGTAGGCGTGGCCGGCATTCATCGCCGCGATGTTGGAATTGGCGATCTCGGGACGCTTGCCGTAACGCCCGGTCAGCCAGTCGCCGGTCTGTTTGCGGTCGCGGTCGTAGAGCCAATAGACGAGGCCGAGCGCCCACATGTTTTTGCAGCGCACGGCTTCTTTCTGCGACAGGCCGAACTGCTTGACCGCTTCGAGCGTGTTCTTGGTGATGTCGATGGCCAGGACGCGATAGCCTTCGAGGGAATTATCCTCGATCGGGTTCGTCGTGAAGCCGGCCTTCTTGAGGTTGCGGTCCGTGAAGGCGCCAGTATCGGCGATGATCATGCCGCCCTTTGGCACATCCTTCAGATGGACTTTCAGCGCGGCCGGATTGAACGCCACCAAAACGTCGGGCTGATCGCCCGCGGTGCGGATCTCGCGGCTGCCGAAATGAATCTGGAACGACGACACACCGAAGGTCGTGCCGGTAGGTGCACGAATTTCAGCAGGGAAGTCGGGGAACGTCGCGAGGTCGTTGCCGGCGAGCGCGGTCGTTAGTGTGAACTGGCCGCCGGTGATCTGAACGCCGTCGCCGGAATCGCCGGCGAAACGCACGACGACATCTTCGACTTCTTCGCGTTGCCGCTTATCGACGGCTGTCGAGCCTTCCATGACTTCCTACTCCCACCCACTTGGGGGCCAAATCCCAAAGGCACTTCATTGCGCATTCCCACCCGTCAAAACCGACGGCCCAAACCCTTGAATTTTGGGAGCTGCAATGAGGATTTCCGCGTCTCCGAGCGTACTCTCAAACCTGGGTCGTTAGCCCTGTAATCGGGTCGCATAGGATGACAATGGGGCTAAAGAATCAAGTCACAAAATTAATGATCCACTCAACGAAATGGTTGAATCTTCGCGGGTTATTTTGCGTTGCGTAATCGTTCGAGCACCGGCGCGAATTCCGCGACGACCGCCTCGTAGATATCGCGTTTGAAGGCGACGGCGAGGCCGGAAAGCTCGCCCGGAGCGCACCAGCGCCATTCGTCGAACTCGGGATGGTCCACTTGGGTCGGGTCGATAGCCGAATCGGTCCCGGTGAATTGCAGGGCGAACCACTTCTGGGTCTGGCCGCGATATTTGCCTTTCCACACCTTGCCCACCAGCTCGGCGGGCAGGTCGTAGGATAGCCAGCCGGCGGTTTCGGCGACGATTCGCGCGTCCGCCGTGCCGATCTCTTCTTCGAGTTCGCGCAGCGCGGCGTCGCGCGGCTCCTCGCCCTTATCGATGCCGCCCTGGGGCATTTGCCAGGCATCGGGGGTATCGCTGCGCCGCCCGACCCACACCTCGCCCTTTTGGTTGATCAGCATAATACCGACGCAGGGGCGATAGGGTAGGCTTTCGGGATCGATCATTTTACTCATGGAATTCCGGATGTTGGGGGCGGGGCTCAGTGTTTGGCCGCGCCGCCTTTGTCGCCGCCCTTGGTGGCGGGGGCGGCCGGGGCAACCTGAACGATGGCCGAGGCTGGCGCCAATTGGATTTCCTTGAGCGAGAGGGTCTGTCCCCACAAGGACAGGCGCGCGAGCGTAACGGGATAGGCTTCGGCGATGCCGACAGCGCGGCCCTTTTCGCGCGCGATGCGCTCCAGCTCGGTGATGCGGTCGTCGATGGCGGCGGCGGTGAGTTCGCGATCGAGCTTCAGATCGACGCGTGTCGAGGGCACGCCGGCCTCTTGCGCCACGGGGAAGCCGCGATCGTCGTTATTGGCAGGCACGCTGACGAACAGCACGCCGCGCCGTTTCATTTCGTCCAACGCCGGGCGAAGGGCTGCTTCGGAGGTCGCGAATTTCGAACCCATCACCTGAATGACGCCGGTATAGCCGGTGGCGGTGGCCAGCACCTGATGCAAACGCTGGATATTTTGCGTCGCGTCGAGATCGGTCAGCAGCGCCAGCGGCCCCGGATCGGAGATCGGGAAGTCTGACGGCTCCATCGGCAATTGCACCAAAGCCTCATGGCCGTTGGAGCGCCCGAGGCCGAGCCATTCGTCGAGATTGCGCGTGTAGGGATCGAAGGCGAGCGTGATGCCCGCCGGCGTTTGGCTGATGGCGGCCAGGGTCGCCGCGCGGCTCAAGCCCAGGCCGGTGACGATGATGGTTACGCGCGGCTTGTCGGCTGCACCTTCGAACGGGCGGGCATTTGCCCGCCACACACCCTGATTGCCGCGCGCGCGCGGCAGAGTGCCGAAGTCGGACGCTTCGCCATATTGCGGATCGGGTGGCGGGAGCGGTTTGCCCGCGGGCAGGACCGGGATGTCGCGATAGGCGGCTGCCGTGGCTGCCGGCGTCACCAGCCCGGCTGTATCGGCCGGCGCGGTCGGCGCCGCCTTGCCCTTGGCGCCTTTGGCTGCTGCGGGTGCCTGGGCGGGGGCTTGCGGGGCCAATGCTGCCTGCTGGGCGGGTGCCGCACCTTCGGCCGGTGCCGATGGTGTCATGCCGCCTTGCGGGGCGGCCTGCGCGGTTGCGGCCGGTGGCGCTGCGGGCGTTTCAGAACCCGCAGGGGCGTCCTGCGTACTGATGCCCTGCTTGGCCATCTCTTCGGACGACATCATGCGCCGGTTGCGCGAGATGGTCATCGTCGAGCCGTCATCGGGCTCGGCCTTGTCGGGCCGCGTCTCGGCAATTTCCTCGTCGTCGCCATGTCCGCTGAAGACGAAGAAATAAGCGCCGCCGCCGGCAATCCCCAGGACCAAGGTCGCCGCGACCGCGATGATCGCGATCAGCTTGCCTTTGCCCTTTTTGGGCTCGTCGTCATCGTCGTCGGAAAAATCCGGCTCGTCGTCGTCCTCGGATGGGCGATCGTCCTCGTCCGCCGCCGGAGCGGCGTCGAGATCGTCGTCATCATCGTCGTCATCGTCGTCGAGTTTCTTGTTCGCCATATGCCCTGATCTGTGGCGAGCGGACGCCGGCTAAGGTCAGCCCTTCTTTTGGCCGTTGAACATGGCCACGCCGCGCAGGATATCGAGTGCGCGCTGGAGCTGATAATCCTGGTCGGGCTGCGCCGTCGGCCCATCGCCGACGCGGTCGGCCGGTGGACGGCTTTCGCCGTTTTCCGGTTTTGCCGCATTCGGATCGGCCGGCGTCGCGGGCGTCGATGTCTCGCCCAGCGCGTTCGGCCGCTCGATGGCGCCCTTCAGATCGGATTCGCGACGGCGGACCTGATTGGCACCCGCGACGGTTTCGACGCGCGCCTGTTCGACGAAGATGTCGGGCTCGATCCCGGTCTTCTGGATCGAACGGCCGGACGGCGTGTAATAGAGCGCCGTCGTCAGGCGCATTGCGCCGTACTGACCGAGCGGACGGATGGTCTGCACCGAGCCTTTGCCGAACGAGGTCGTGCCGAGCACGATCGCGCGCTTATGGTCCTGCAACGCACCGGCGACGATTTCCGACGCCGAGGCCGAGCCGCCATTGATCAGGATGATGATCGGCTTGCCCTTGGCGAGATCGCCCGGACGCGCGTTGAAGCGCTGCTGATCTTCCTTGGCGCGGCTGCGGGTGGAGACGATTTCACCCTGTTCGAGGAACGCATCCGACACCGCGACCGCCTGATCGAGTAGGCCGCCCGGGTTGTTGCGCAGATCGAGCACGACGCCTTTGAACTTGTCGCCCATTTGCGTGAGCATCTTGGTCATCTCGGTCTTGATGCCGTCTGCGGTGGGCTGGCTGAAGGACGAGATGCGCAAGTAAGCGACGTCATTGCCTTCGACGCGCGAACGCACGGTGCGGATCGGGATCACCGCGCGGGTGACCGCCACATCGAACGGTTCTTTGTTGGCGCGCACGATCGTCAGCTTGATATCGGTGCCGACCTTGCCGCGCATCATTTCGACCGCGTCGTTCAAGGTCATGCCCTGGACCTGCTTGCCGTCCAGATGCGAAATCAGATCGCCGGGCTCGAGGCCGGCGCGGCTGGCAGGCGTATCGTCGATGGGCGAGACGACTTTGACGAGGCCGTTCTCCATCGACACTTCGATGCCGAGCCCGCCGAAATTGCCGCGGGTCTGGACCTGCATGTCCTTGTAGCTTTTGGCGTTCATGTAGCTCGAATGCGGATCGAGCGAGGACAGCATGCCGGTGATGGCGGCTTCGATGAGGGCCTCGTCGCCGACTTCGTCGACGTAATTGGCGCGCACCTGCTCGAACACATCGCCGAATAGGTTCAGCAGCCGGTAGGTCGCTTCATCGTTTTTCTTTTCCTTGTCCACGGCCGGCTTGTCAGCCGCGAACGTGGGTCCGGATGCCAAAAGAAACGCGGCGGCGGCCGCTGTAAACAACGCCTTTCTCATCCGTTTGCCTTACCTTTTCGTGCTGCCAGCCAGGGCAGAGGGTTAATTGGCTGTCCGTTGCGTCTCAGTTCGACGTAGAGCGAAGGCGATGTATCCGCCGCCGGATCCATGATCCCCACCGGTTCGCCGGACAACAAGCGTTGTCCGACCGTGGCATCGATCCGGGATAACCCAGCCAGGAGCGTATGATATCCCTCGCTGTGTTCGATGATCAAGAGTTGCCCATACGCGCGGAAGGGCCCGGCGAACACTACTTTTCCCTCATATGGGGCAACGACCTGGGCGCCGGGGCGGGTTTCGATGTCCAAACCCTTGCGGCTGATGCCGGTCGACATGGGTTCGCCATATTGGCCGGAAATTCTCCCTACGGCGGGCATGGGTAATTGACCCTGCGCCTGGCTCATACTCCTGCCGGTGGCGAAGGGGGCGGCGCTGGCCACCTGAGTGTCTTTGGGCTCGGCCTTTTTTGCTGGCGTTGGCGCCGGTGCGGCGGCGCGCGGCGGGGCGGGCGGGGTCGGCTTGGCGCCGGGCTCGCGTTCCAGTTCTAGGCCTTCGAACAACTCGCGCAGGCCTTCGGCCTCGCGGCCCAATTTATCCAGGCGCGCGATTTCGCTCTGGCGTTCGGCCAGGGTCTGTTTCTGTTGGGTGTTCACGGCGACGAGCTGCTTATCGAGCTCGATACGTTCGGCGCGCAAGGTGGCGCCCGCACTCGTCAGTTCCTTGCGCCGCGTGGCGATGGTGGCGCGCGTCTCGGCCAGCGATTCCAGATCGTCCTTTAAGGTGGCAGCCCGCCCTTCGATCTGCGGCACGACGCCGCGCAGCACGATGGCGGCGCGCACCAGGTCCGACGGTTCGGCTGGATAGGCGACGACGGCCTCGGGCGGCAGGCGCGACATGCGTTGCAGCGCCGTCAGCAATTGTCCGTAGGTCTTGCGGCCCTCGGTGAGTGCCGCGCGCTTCTGCTTCTCGGTGGTGTCGAGCACGGCGATCTCGGTTTCGAGATCCTGCATACGCTGCTCGAGATCGCGGATCGATTGCGCCATATCGACGCGCGCGCGCGTCACATCGGTGATTTCCTGGCTCAGCGATTTGGCGCGTTCGTCGAGTGCGTCGGATTTCTGCTGGCCGGATTTGATCTGCCGTTCGATTTCCTGCAGCCGCTTGTTCATATCCTGCGCAGACGCAGGGACAGTACTCAGCAGGGCGATGGAAAGCGTGGCGGCGAGGCCAAATTTCACTTCGCGGCGACCAGCGCGCTGGCGTTGATCAATGAGTGACCGGTCATTTCCTGGGGCGCCGGGATATGCATGAGTTCGAGGATCGTGGGCGCGACATCGGCCAGTACACCGTGGCCGACATTCGTGACGCCGGCGGGCGGGTTCACCATGATGAACGGCACCAGCGATAACGTATGCGCCGTGTGCGGCTGGTGATGTTCTTCGTCGTACATATCCTCGCAATTGCCGTGGTCGGCGGTGATGAGCAAGGTGCCGCCCTTTTCGACCATGATCGCTTCGAGCCGGCCGAGGCAGACATCGATCGTCTCGGCCGCCTGCTTGGCCGCATCGAAAATGCCGGTGTGGCCGACCATGTCGCCGTTGGCGTAATTGACAACGACGAGATCGAATTTGTCGGACCGGATCGCGTCCACCAGCTTGTCGGTAACTTCAATCGCCGACATCGCGGGCTTCATGTCATAGGTCGCGACTTTCGGCGATGGCACCAGGATACGTTCTTCGCCCGGGAATTCGCGCTCGTCGCCGCCGTTCAGGAAGAACGTGACGTGCGCGTATTTCTCCGTCTCGGCGATGCGCAATTGCGTAAGGCCGGCATCCGCGATCACCTGGCCTAGGACATTGGTGAGGGCGCGTTGCGGGAACAAGGTGGTGAGATGTTTGCTCAACGCCTCGGAATAATCGGTCATGCCGACGCGATGCGAAAAGGCGATCCGGCGCTTGCGCGCAAAGCCGGTGAAGTCGGGATCGACCAGGGTCGTGAGGAACTGCCGGGCGCGATCGGCGCGGTAGTTGAACATGACGAAGGCATCGCGATCCTTCATGCCGGTGTAGCCGTCAATGATGGCGGGCAGCATGAATTCGTCGGTCTTGCCGGCGAGATAGGAATTGTTGATCGCCGTGATCGCATCGGGGGCCGCGTTGCCTTCGCCTTCGACGACCGCATTGTAGGCGCGCACCACGCGATCCCAGTTTTTATCGCGGTCCATGGCGAAGTAACGCCCGGTCACCGTAGCGATCTGGAAATTCGTGCAGTCCTTCAGCATCTCAAGGACGTTGGTGACGAACCCCACCGCAGAGGACGGCGGTGTGTCGCGCCCGTCGAGGAAGGCATGCAGGCGGGTTTGCACGCCGGCCTTATCCAGCACGCGCACCAGCGCGATCAGGTGATCCTGCATCGAATGCACGCCGCCCGGCGACACTAGGCCCATCAGGTGGCACACGCGACCCTTATTGGCCGATAGGTCGTCGTTGAGGCCGATGAGCGCCGGCAGGCTCGCGATGGTGCCGTCCTTGATCGCCTGATCGATGCGCGGCAGTTCCTGCATGACGATGCGTCCCGCGCCGATATTCATATGGCCGACCTCGGAATTGCCCATTTGCCCGGTCGGCAGGCCGACATGCAGTTCGGAGGCTTCGAGGGTCGAGCGCGGATAGGTGGCGCGCATGCGGTCGATGACGGGGGTATCGGCAGCGGCGATCGCGTTGTCGGCGCCGCCGTCGCGTTCGCCCCAGCCGTCGAGGACGCAGAGGACGACGGGCTTCGGGCGGTTCTTTGAATTCGGTATTGTCATGATGGCTATGCGGTTAACGGTGATAGGGATGGTTCGTCAAGATGCATTGCGCGCGATAGATCTGTTCGATCAGCATGGTCCGCGCGAGCATATGCGGCCAGGTCATGGCGCTCAGCGATAACGTGAACGACGCTTGCTTGAGTAGGCTGCCATCCAAGCCGTCCGCGCCGCCGATCAAAAAGGCGATGGGGCCATGTTCCTGCCACTCGTTCATCTTGGTCGCAAAGGCCTTGCTGTCGAGGCTTTTACCGCCGGCATCCATGCAGACCAGCCAGACGCGTTCGGGGATCGCTTTCTTTAAAAGTTCGCCTTCGCGCGCCTTCAATTCGGCACCGCTGAGCGGACGTTTCTCCTCGACCTCGCGCAAGGTCAGGGGCCAGGTGATGCGTTTCGCGTAATCGTCCCACAGGGTCCGGGTGGGGCCCGTTTTCATGCGTCCCACGGCGGCGACAACGATATCCATCACGCCTCCGCGCGTCGCACAGACTATATCTCGCCGGCCGTCTTCGGCCGTGGCGTCAGGTCAGACCGGGGCAGCCGCCAATGGTTTGGCCGCGCGCGGCGCCGGTGTGCCCCAAATCTTCTCCAGTTCGTAAAACTTCCGCACATCGGATCGGAAGACGTGAACGACGACGTCGCCCCCATCGACCAGAACCCAATCGCCCTGCTCAAGACCCTCGACGGGGACCTTGCGTTGGCCGGCGGATTTGAATTTTTCCCGGAGATGTTCGGCCATGGAGGCGACGTGGCGTTGTGACGTGCCGGTCGCGATGACCATGAAGTCGGCAAAATCGGTTTTGCCTGAAAGATCGATGACGACCACGTCTTGCGCTTTGTCATCATCGAGAGACGCCGTGACCAGATCGACGAGGTTGTCGCGTTCGGGAAGCGTCGGTTTTTGACGAGCTATGGTTTTGATCTCCCTAACCTGCCGTCGTGACCCGCGGGGCCCCATCAAAGAGACGCCCGACGCTGACGAATCCGTGTGGCCGAAGTTGCGTCAGGCGCCATTCCGACAAAGACCCAGGCTGGCGCCCTTCGCTCGGCAAGCCGGTAGGCCCGGACATCCGGAACCCGAAAGCGTGCGAAACGTTTCGCCGCCCGGCCCGTCAACGCCCTGTAAGAATAGGAAGGTCGCGGAAAAATCGCAATGGGAACCGTACGCATAATCGCGCTCCAGTTCCGCCATTGTGGCAATTGGATGAAATTGTCGGCCCCGAGCAGGAAGACGAAGCGGTTTTGCGGAAACCGGACACGTAGTTGTCGCAAAGTATCGATAGTATATCGCGTTCCCATATCGCGCTCGATCTCGCTCACGACGATGCGATCTTCATCCTCGGCGACGATTCGGGCCTGGGCGAGGCGCTCGGCGAACGGCCCCATGCCGTCGACCGATTTCAACGGATTTTGCGGCGAGACCAGCCACCAGACCTCGTCGAGGCCCAGGCGGTCGAGCGCGGTCCGGCTGAGATGCAGATGGCCCTTATGCGCGGGATTGAAGGACCCTCCGAGGAGGCCGACGCGCTTGCTCATCCAAATTTGCTCATTCGGGCAGGTTGGCTCATCCGGGACGGACTTGGCCGGTGCCGCGCACGACATATTTGAAGGTCGTGAGCTGTTCGACGCCGACGGGGCCGCGGGCATGCATCTTGCCGGTCGAGATGCCGATCTCCGCACCCATGCCGAATTCGCCGCCATCGGCGAACTGGGTCGAGGCGTTGTGCAACGCGATGGCGCTGTTCACCCCATTGAGGAATTTCTCCGCCGTCGCCTGATTGGCGGTCACAATCGCGTCGGTATGTTCGGTCCCATACGTATTGATGTGGCGTACGGCTTCATCGACGCCGTCGACTTGCTTCACCGAAATGATGGCATCGAGATATTCGGTGCGCCAATCTTCTTCGGTGGCGGGAATGACGTGTTTATCCAGCGCCTGTACGGCGGCATCGCCGCGGATTTCGCAGCCCGCCGCAGTGAGCGCTTCGAGGATCAAGGGCAGGTGCGTCTTCATGACGCTTTTGTCGACGAGGAGTGTTTCCGTCGCGCCACAGACCGACGTGCGCCGCATTTTGGCGTTCAGCACGATCGCCTTGGCCATCCCTGCATCGGCGTCCTTGTCGATATAGGTGTGGCACAGTCCTTCGAGGTGCGCGAAGACGGGAACCTTGGCTTCTTTCTGCACGCGCTCGACCAAGGATTTGCCGCCGCGCGGCACGATCACGTCGATGATGCCGCTCATGGCCAGCATTTCGCCGACGGCGGCGCGATCGGTCGTCGGCACCATCTGCAAGGCGGCCTGCGGCAGATTGGCGGCGCGCAAACCCTGCTGCATGCAATCCAGAATGATCTTGGATGAATGGAAACTATCCGAGCCGCCGCGCAGGATCGCCGCATTGCCGGATTTAAGGCAAAGTGCCCCGGCATCCGCCGTCACGTTGGGGCGCGATTCATAAATGATGCCGATGACGCCGAGTGGCACACGCACGCGTTCGATATGCAGGCCGTTGGGACGATCCCATTCGGTGATCTTCGATCCGACGGGATCGGGCAGGGCAGCGACTTCCTCGATCGCTTTCGCCATGGCCTCGATGCGTTTGTCGTCGAGCTTGAGGCGGTCGAGGATCGACTCGGTGAGGCCTTTCTCGCGTCCATCCTTCATGTCGAGATCGTTGGCGGCGATGATTTCGCTTTTGCGCGCGCGCAAGGCAGCGGCGGCTTCGGTCAGCGCGCGCGTCTTGGCTTGCGGATCGGCGAGCGCCAGCACGCCGGCTGCGTCTTTGGCGGCGCGGCCGATGCCCAGCATCAGATCGTGGATGTTGGCGCTCATAGGATCACCAGATCGTCGCGATGCACCATCGCGTCGCGTCCACGGTAACCGAGCAAGCCTTCGATTTCATCCGTTTTGTGCCCGATGATTCGGCGCGCATCGTCGGCGGAATAATTGACCAGCCCGCGCGCCACGTCGCGTCCGTCGCGCCGCCGGATCGTGACCGCATCGCCGCGCTGGAAACCGCCGGTCACGTCTATGATGCCGGCGGGCAGGAGCGAGCGGCCTTGGCCGAGCGCCTTGGCCGCACCTTCATCGACGATCAACACACCGGCGGGCTGCAATGAGCCGCCGATCCAGGTCTTGCGCGCGGTCTGCGGATTGCCCGACGGCAGGAACCAGGTGCACGCCCCTTCGCGTTCGAGCGAGGTCAACGGATGATCCTGGCGGCCGTCGGCGATGATCATGGCGCAGCCGGAATTCATGCACAGCTTGGCGGCGACCAGTTTGGTGACCATGCCGCCGCGCGCGTCCGCCGAATTGGAGGCTCCCGCCATGGCTTCGATCTCGGGCGTCAGTTCGCTGATTTCCGATAGCTTCTTGGCCGCCGGGTCCTTGTGCGGATCGGCGGTATAGAGCCCGTCGATGGTGGACAGCAGCACGAGCAAGTCGGCGCTGACCATGGACGCGACGCGCGCCGCCAAACGGTCGTTGTCGCCGAAACGGATTTCGTCGGTGGCGACGGTATCGTTCTCGTTGATCAAGGGTACGGCGCCGACGCTCAACAGTGTCATGAGCGTGGAGCGCGCATTGAGGTAACGGCGGCGGTTTTCGGAATCGTCCAGCGTGAGCAGGATCTGCGCGACCGAGGTGCCGTGCGCGCCCAGGCGTTCCTGATAGGCATGCGCCAGGCGGATCATGCCGGCGGCGGCGGCGGCCTGCTTTTCTTCCAGGCGCAATTCGCCGGGCTTGAAGCCGAGATAGCGCCGCCCCAATGCCACCGCGCCGGACGATACGAGAATGACTTCCTGGCCGCGCGCGCGCCACGCGGCGACCTCGTCGGTCAGCGAGGTGAGCCAGGATTCATGCAGCTTGCCTTGTTTGTCGACCAGCAGGGCCGAGCCCACTTTGACGACGACGCGTTTGGCATTCTTCAGACGATCGAGCTGCGTGCTCATGCTTCGTCCTCGTCGAAATCCTCATCCTCGTCGTCGAATTCCGCGAAGCGGTCGAGATCGTTGGGATTGGCGATCAGGATCGAGCGATCGTCGGCGCCGGCCTTGGCGCGTTCTTCCTTGATGATGCGATGCAGCTCGACCAGCACGTCCCCTATCCCCATGCCGGCGACGGCCGAGATCGGGAAGACGTCCTTCTTGATCGAACGTTTGAGCGCGGCTTTTTTCTTCTTCACCTCGTCGGGCGGCAGCGCATCGATCTTGTTCAGCGCCACGATCTCGATCTTATCGGCGAGGCCGCCGCCGTAGGCTTCCAGCTCGTGGCGCACGGTGCGATAGCTGTCGGCGGGTTTTTCCTCCGTTGCATCGATCAGATGCAGCAGCACGCGGCAGCGTTCGATATGACCCAGGAAGCGGTCGCCGAGCCCGGCGCCTTCATGCGCGCCTTCGATCAGGCCGGGAATGTCGGCGATGACGAATTCGTCCTGGCCGACATGGCCGACGCCGAGATTGGGATGCAGCGTCGTGAAGGGATAATTCGCGATCTTGGGGCGCGCGCGCGTGACGGCGGCGAGGAAGGTCGATTTGCCCGCATTGGGCAATCCGACCAGGCCGACGTCGGCGATCAGTTTCAGGCGCAACCAGATCCAGCGTTCCGCGCCGGGCCAGCCGGGCATAGCGCGTTCGGGCGCCTGGTTGGTGGAGGTCTTGAAATGCGCATTGCCGAAGCCGCCGTCGCCGCCCTTCAGCAGCACGATGCGTTGGCCGACCTTGACCAGATCGGCGAGTACGGTCTCGCGTTCTTCGTCCAACACCTGGGTGCCGACGGGGACGCGCATGACCACCGCATCGGACGCGGGGCCGGTGCGGTTCTGGCCTTTGCCGTCGCCGCCCTTGCGCGCCTTGAAATGCTGCTGATAGCGAAAATCGATCAGGGTGTTCAGCCCATCGACGCATTCGACGATGACGTCACCGCCGCGCCCGCCGTTGCCGCCATCCGGTCCACCATATTCGATGAACTTCTCGCGGCGGAAACCGACGCAACCGTCGCCGCCGTCACCGCTTTGGATGAAGACTTTTGTCTGATCGAGGAATTTCATCGTCGTTAAATGGGGCGCCGATCGCGTCGGCGCCACTCGTCCATATAGTCCGGGGGTTCAAGGGGGCGGACTATAGCCGCGCTCGCCCCGGAAATGAAGGCGTTAAGATGAAATTCTACAGATTTCTAGCGTTAATCCGTATAGGTCATGCAGGCGGCGTTCAGGATGCCGCCGGCCACCGCCATGAGCGCCAGGAACGCGCCGGCGGCCAAATCGCCGGCTTCGATCTTTTTCGACGCTCCTTTAAGCAGCAGTGATGAGAGGAAGAACACCACGATCTGCACGACCAGTGCGATCGCGGCCCAGACCGCCATGTCCACGACATTGACGCTTTGCGCCACCGCCTGGCCGAGCGGGATGACGAAGCCGATGACGGCGCCGCCGAAGCTGACCGAAGCCGACAGATTGCCCTGGCGCACGAGGGTGAGCTCGTGATGCGGCGTGGCGAGTGTGTAGAGGAAGATGAAGGCAGCGAGGGCGACGATGCACGAGCCCGCGAAGATCAGGAACAGCGGCAGGCCGGAGATGCTGGATGTGACGATGACGTAGGTCTGGTCCATGAATGTCCCCCGGTTCAGCCGTGGATGATGTGCGGAACGAACCGCGATGTATTCGATGTGATCGGCTTGGTGTCTTCGCGCAGACCCAGGCCGCAGGCCTGGCCAGCGACGATCCAGGATCCCAGCACGGGATAATTGCCCTCGAACGCCGGCAATTGCGACAAGGCCTGCACGATGTAGCCTTCGGCACCGTACGGCCCGTCGGCGCGCGTCGGATGCGCCGCGCCAATCAATTCGACATTGGCGCCTTCGCGCCCGAAGATCGGTTTGCGCGCATAGGCGCCGCCAGCGGTAAGTTCGGCTGCTGCCGGATCGTCCTCGAAGAAGGCGGGCAGGAGGTTCGGATGTCCCTCGAACATCTTCCACATGACCGCGAGCAATCCTTTATTGGACAAGGTCATCTTCCACGCGGGCTCGATGACGCGGCACATGTCCTGCAGCATATGCTGGGCGAATTCCTCTTCGATCAGCCATTCCCAGGGATAAAGCTTGAAGAGATCGGTGATAACCTCGTCTTCCAAGGTCGTAAAGCGGCTGGTCGCGTCGACGCCGATGTCTTCCATGTAGATGAAGCCGGTATCGACACCGGCCTGGCGTGCGCAATCTTCGAGATATTCGACGGTGCCGCGATCTTCGGCGTGGCCCTTCACGCAGGCAAACGTCAGGCGGCGTTTGCCCATGTTCATGCCCGCTAAGGCATCGATCAATTTATCCTGGATCGAATTGAACTGATCGGCGTCGTTCGGAACGATGCCGCTGTCGCGCGCCTCTTCCAGCCACGACCATTGAAAGTAGGACGCCTCGAACAATGACGTCGGCGTGTCGGCGTTGAATTCGAGCAGCTTCGCCGGACCCGTGCCGTCGTAGCGCAGATCGAACCGGCCGTAGAGGTCCTTGTCGCCACGCTGCCAGGAGGCGGCCATATAGTCCCACGCCTTTTGCGGGATGCGCATGCGCGTGAGCAATTCATCCGAATTCAGGATCTCGCGCACCGCGTCGTAGCACATATTGGAGAGTTCTTGGCTCGGCTCTTCGATGTCGCGCTCGATCTCCTCCAACGTGAAGGCGTAGCACGCACTTTCATCCCAATATTTCGCACCGTCGATGGTGTGAAAGGCGAATCCGGCCTCTTCGGCCTTGCGGCGCCACTCGGGCCGCTCGGTCACGCTATGGCGACGCACGGGGTTATAGTCCTAGCTGGCGACGCTGACCGAATTGGCCCGCGAGCCAAATCCACCGCGCGATAAGGTCGACGTGGCCGGCGCACGGGCCGCGCTGAGCGTCGATTCGGGCATCCGGGTCATCCCGGTGCCGCCCGCGACGCGCGTGCCGTTGCCGGCGAACAGGCCGCCGCCGGTCTGGCGGGCGGTCTCGCCGACGGGACGATAGAGCGGCTGCGCCATGCCGCCGCGATTGCCCATCATATTGCCGATCATGTAGCCGGCCATCATGGGCATGAAGAACGAGCCGAAGCCGCCGCCCTGGTTCTGGGCGACTTGGCCGGGGGTCTGCTGGGCTGGGGTTTGGGCGGCATTTTGGCCCGCACCGGCCGGGATTTCGCTGGCGGCCTGGGTCGGCGTCTCGCAGCGGCCGAATTCGGCTTCGCAATCGGCCTTGGTGGCGTAGCGCGGCGCACTTTGCATATGCTCGCGGGCGGCCGCTTGGATCGCGGTTTCGCAGGCCGACTGGCTATAGCCCATGATCTGGCACTGCTCGACGGTTTCGAAGACCCCGACGTCGACCGATTCGTCGCAGGCGGACAGGGTCAAGGCGGCGCTACCCATTAGGACTAAGCGCAACGAGGCCGAGCGTTTCATCAGAGACTCCCCAATATTCGTATTTTAATAGTATTGGCATGCGAAAACGGCGCCGCAAGGGCGCCGTTTGCAGATTCTCTAATAAACGTGGCGTTTTTTAGGCGGTCGCGACCGGTTCGATGGTGACGAACGTGCGATCCAAGCGGCGCTTGATGAATTTCACATGGCCGTCGGTCAGCGCGAACAGGGTGTGATCGCGGCCCATGCCGATATTGGCGCCCGGATGGTACTTCGTGCCGCGCTGGCGGACGATGATGGTACCGGCGATGACTTCCTCGCCACCGAACTTCTTCACGCCGAGGCGGCGTCCAGCGGAGTCGCGGCCGTTGCGAGAGGAGCCGCCTGCTTTCTTATGTGCCATGACGTCGGGTCCTTCTTACTCTGCGGAGGCTTTTTTGGCCCGCGCGCGGGGCTTTTTGGCTGGCGCTTCGGCTGCTACCGGCTCGGCTGCCTTGGCGATCGGCGCAACTGCGCCCTGGCCGTTGATGTCGAGCACGCGCAGCACGGTCTGGAGCTGACGATGCCCCTTCGTGCGCTTGTAGCCGGTGCGGCGCTTCTTCTTGAAGATGATCACCTTATCGGCGCGGTTCTGATCCAGAACCTCGCAGGTCACGGTGGTGTTGCCGAGCATCGGCGCACCGATCTGCAATGACTGGCCTTCGCCACCCATCATGAGGACCTGATCGAGCTTAAGTTGGGCGCCGGCATCGGCCGTCAGCCGCTCAACGATGAACACATCGCCGGGCGATACCCGATACTGTTTCCCACCTGTCTTAACGACTGCGTACATGATAAAACCGTTCCTATTGGAAGGCGCGGAACCTACCGGCCAGGGGACGGTCTGTCAACTCGCCGATTTGCCGGCGATTCACGCGCGATTCACGTAAGATTTACGTGGCTGGACAAGGCTTTAAGCCCAATACCTTAGCCCATGCAACCCCCAGCCAACCGGGATTGGGACTGCCATGACGGCCAGTATTACGGTCCGGCGGGGCTTGAGCAGGGCGGGGCACCCGATTATGACCCGCGCCATGCGTATCCCCTATACAGTCCTTTATATCGCGCTCATCGCCCTGGTGAACTGGGCGTTTGTGGTGGTCCCCCCCGTTCAACTGCCGGGCGGGGTCATTTGGCCGCCAATGACCATCGTCGTCGGGTTCGTCTTCGTTGTGCGCGACTTCGCCCAGCGCGAGATCGGCCATTATGTGCTGGCCGCCATGGGGCTTGGCGTGGTGCTCAGCTACTTCATGGCGGGACCGGACGTTGCCTTCGCGAGTGCCTTGGCCTTCCTTATCAGCGAAATGGCCGATTGGGCGGTGTACAGCTTCACCAAGTTGCCGTTGTCGTCGCGCGTCATCTGGTCGAGCGTCATCTCGACGCCGATCGATACCTTCGTGTTCCTCAACATGCTGGGTTTCTTTTCGATCACGGGCGCCGCGGTCATGACCTTGTCGAAGCTGCTGGGCGCCGTCGTTGTGTGGCGGCTGATCCGGCGGCGCGAACAGCGCGATCATCAGACACTGGCGGTCTAAGGGCCGTTAAGGCAGATCGAAGATCAGCGCCTCGACGGCTTCGTCGGGTGCGCTCAGGCTGATCATCTCATCCTCGGTGATACCGGCGCCGTCGCCTTGATGCAGCGTCTTGCCGTTGATCATCACGCTGCCGCGCACGATCTGCACCCAGGCGCGGCGCAGCGAACGCAGCCGGTGCGTCGCGGCCGAACCCTTCTTCAAGCGCGCCAGCATGATGCGCGCATCTTGATGCAGCACGACATTGTCGGGCCCGGCTTGCGGCCCCGCGATCTGGATCAAGGTGCCGTCGGCGGGGATCGTCTTCTGTTCGTAAGACGGCGCGATCTTTTTCTGGCTGGGTTCGATCCAGATCTGCAGCAGATGCACGCGCTTGGTTTTGTCGGCATTGCGTTCGGAATGCACGATGCCGCTGCCGGCGCTCATGCGTTGGATGTCGCCCGGCCGGATGATGGAGCCGGTGCCCATCGAATCTTTGTGCTCAAGCGCGCCCTCCAGGACGTAGGTCACGATTTCCATGTCGCGGTGCGGATGGCTGGGAAAGCCCTGGCCGGGTGCGACCTTGTCTTCATTGATGACGCGCAACGCGCCGAAGCCCATGAAGCGCGGATCGCGATAGTCGGCGAACGAAAAGGTGTGCTTGGTATCGAGCCAGCCGTGGTTGGCGGCTCCACGATCTTCGCTGCGGCGCACATAGATCATGATGCAATCCTCACATCGAACAGCAGGGCGCGCGCGGGGCTGTCGCCGGGCGTATGCAGGACGATTGATTGTTCGTTGTCGATAGCGGCGCCATCGCCTGCGAACATAGCCGTCCCATTTACGAACAATTGTCCATGGGCCAGTTGAACATAGGCTTGTCGTCCAGCCGCCAATTTGTGGGCGGCATGTGCGCCGGGCGCCAGGCGAACGGCATGGATGGTGACGTCTTGATGGATGACGACCGCATCTGCCTGCGCGTCCGGGGCGCCGATCAAGGTGACCCCATCACGCTCCGGCACTTTCTTCTGTTCGTAGGACGGCTCGATGCCGGCTTGCGACGGAAGGATCCATATCTGCAGGCAACGGCAGGGCTCAAGGTCGGACGGATTGAATTCGGAATGCACGATACCGGTGCCGGCGCTCATGCGTTGGATCTCGTTCGTGCCGATCACCGTGCCGTTGCCGAGTGTGTCGCGATGCGCCATGGCGCCGTCGGCCATGAAGGACACGATCTCCATGTCGCGATGCGGATGCATGGGAAAACCGGCCGAGGGCGCGATATAGGTTTCCGCGATCGAAATCAGCGGGCCGATCCCGCCGGCATGCGGATCGCGGGGATTGTTGGCGCTGAATGTGCGGCGGATGGCCACCGTGCCGTGGTCGGATGTAATGCGATCGTCGCTTTTGAGTAGGCGGATCATGCCACCTATATAGTGGGAATATCGCCTTTCGACCACTCGGCCCGCGTCGCGGCGGCAAAGTCCGTCAGTTTGCCGGCCGTGATCGCCGCGCGGATGGCGCGCATGTGGTCCTGATAATAGGTCACGTTGTGGCGCGTCAGCAGCATGGCGCCCAGCATCTCTTCGGCCTTGAACAGGTGATGCAGGTAGGCGCGGCTGTAGCCGGTGCAGGCGAGGCATGCGCAATGCTCGTCGATCGGGCGTGGATCTTCGGCATGGCGCGCGTTGCGGATATTGATCTCGCCGCGCCGTGTGAAGCCCTTGCCGGTGCGGCCCGAGCGCGTCGGCATCACGCAGTCGAACATATCGATGCCGCGCATCACGGCGCCCAGGATATCGTCCGGCGTGCCGACGCCCATCAGGTAGCGAGGGCGGTCGCCCGGCAGATGCGGCAGGGTGACATCGAGCACGCGGAACATTGTTTCTTGGCCTTCACCGACCGCGAGGCCGCCGACGGCGTAGCCCGGAAAGCCGATGCGGATCAGCGCCTCGACCGATTGTTGGCGCAGATCGTCGAACACGCCGCCCTGCACGATACCGAACAGGCCGTAACCCGGCCGCCGCGCGAAGGCATCCTTGCTGCGCTGCGCCCAGGCGAGCGTGAGATCGAGCGAGCGCGCCACCGCATCCTTGTCGCCGCCGAAGGCCGGGCATTCGTCCAGCACCATGGTGATGTCGGAATCGAGCAGGCGCTGGATATCGATCGCGCGTTCGGGCGTCAGATCGTACGTGGCACCATCGATGTGCGATTGGAACGTGACACCTTTGTCGGTGATGGTGCGCAGCTTCGACAGCGACATCACCTGATAGCCGCCGGAATCGGTGAGGATCGGTCCCGGCCAGTTCATGAATTTATGCAACCCACCCAGACGATCAATGCGTTCGGCTGAGGGGCGTAGCATCAGATGATAGGTGTTGCCGAGCACGATATGCGCGCCGGTCGCGGCGACATCGGGCGCGGTCATGCCCTTCACGGTGGCGGCGGTGCCGACCGGCATGAAGGCGGGTGTGGCGGCCGGTCCGTGCGCGGTCATCAGTTCGCCGGTGCGCGCCGCGCCGTCACGTGCGGAAATGGTGAAGGTAAAGTCGGTCACTTGTTTCTTTCGAGAAAGCAGGCATCGCCATAGGAATAGAAACGATAGTCCTGCGCAATGGCATGGGCATACGCCGTCTTCATGCGTTCCAGTCCCGCGAAGGCCGAGACCAGCATGAACAGCGTCGAGCGGGGCAGGTGGAAGTTGGTCACCAGCGCATCGATGGCGCGGAAACGATAGCCCGGCGTGATGAAGATATCGGTCGTATCCTGATAGGGATGCAGGATGCCCTGTTCGTCGGCGGCACTTTCGATCAGGCGCAGCGACGTCGTGCCGACGGCGATGATGCGCCGGCCCTGGCTCCGCGCCGTATTAATGAGGTCGGCGGTTTCGCGCGTCACCGCGCCCCATTCGGAATGCATCACGTGATCGTCGGTATCGTCGACCTTGATCGCCTGAAAGGTGCCGGCGCCGACATGCAAGGTGACGAAGGCGGGCGTGACGCCGCGCGATTTCAAGGCGTCCATGATTGTCGGCGTGAAATGCAGTCCGGCCGTGGGTGCGGCCACCGCGCCGTCATGCTTGGCATACATCGTCTGATAATCCGCCCTATCACCTGTACTTGTGGCGCCGACGCCGAGATCGGCTGTGCCTTCCTGGCGGGCGCGCTTGATATAGGGCGGCAAGGGCATGATGCCGTAGGTTTCGAGCGCCACACGCAGATCGGCGTCATTCAGGTCGAAGGCCAACAGGATATCGCCGCTTTCGCGCTTTTCGATCACGCGCGCGGCAAAGCCCGGTGCGAAATCGATGGTGTCGCCCGTTTTCAATCGGCGTCCCGGGCGGGCGAGGGCGGTCCAATTGCCTTCGGCCTCGCGCATCATCAAGGTGACCTCGACCTTGGCCGGCCCGCGCCAGCCATTGAGGCGGGCCGGGATCACGCGGGTATCGTTGAACACCATGACGTCGCCGGTCCGCACCAGTTTGGCGAGGTCCGTGATGCGTAGATCGCCTAACTGGTCCGCCACATGCAGCAGGCGCGCGGAATCGCGCGGTCGCGCCGGTTCCTGGGCGATCAGCGCGCTCGGCAGCTCAAAATCGAAGTCGGCGACTTTCATGATTTCCTGGCATTATCTTCCCGGGATGCAATCTTCGCCCGCGCTGCTTATATTTAAGCAGCGCCATGATCAACGACATCTATAACAAAGACGTGTTACGCCTCGCGGCCGATATCTCGCGGATCGACCCGCTGGAGAGCCCCGATGTCCGCGTCCATGTGCGCAGCCCGCTGTGCGGCTCGACCCTAGATATCGACCTGAAAGTGGCCGATGGCCGCATCGCCGATTACGGCCAGACCATTAAGGCCTGTGCACTGGGCCAGGCCTCGGCGTCGGTGATGGCACAGGCCGCGCTGGGTAAGGATATGGCCGAGATCGAACGGGTGCGTGGGCTGGTCGAGGCGATGCTGAAGGAGGGCGGCCCGGCACCGGACGGCGATTGGGCAGGCCTTAAAGCCCTGATCCCGGCGAAGGATCTGCCGGCGCGTCACGGCGCCATTCTGCTGCCGTTCGACGGCGTGCTGAAGGCGCTGCGCGAAGCCAAGGCGAAAGCCGCCTAGCGTTTAATCTTCGGCAGCACCTTTTCGGCGAACAGGCGCATCGAGCGTTCGGCCACGTCCAGCGGCAGATCGTTGAAATTGACCTGCAGCGAGGCGACCTCAAACCCGCCCGTCATCTCCTGATATTCATTGATCTGATCAACCAGGCGCTCGGGCGAACCGATGAAGGCGGCGCCTTTTTCGATCTGGCTCTCGGTCGTTTCCTTGGCCAGCATGGCGAGGACTTCGCCATAGCCCGGATAATCCTTCGACTTGGTGCCGGTCAGCCACGGCGCGCAGGCATGCACGATCGATTGCAGATAGCGATCGAGCGGGCCCTTGGCGATCTCGGCGGCTTTTTTGTCGTCGGGATAGCAGAACATGTGGTGCGCCAGCATCACCTTGCCCGCGCCGTCGTGGCCGCCTTTTTTGCGCCCGGCGCGATAGAGCCCGATCAGATCCTTCATCGCGTCGGCGAACAGCGGGATCGCCATGACGTTGTGGCCGAGCAGGCCGGCATTGGTGAAGGAATCGGGCGATGACAGTGCGGCGATCCAGAACGGCGGGCGCGGTTTCTGGGTGGGGCGGGGAAACGAAGTGATGCTTTCGAAGGAGTGGAACGTACCCTTCGATGTGACGTTTTCCTGTTCCAGCAATAAGCGGATCTGCTCCATGCCTTCTCCGAAGCGCGCCTTGGATTCGTCGAGTTTGCGGCCGAAGGCCTCGAACTCCAACGGCAGGAAGGCGCGCGCGAAGCCGCATTCCAACCGCCCGCCCGAGATTGCATCCAGCATGCCGATCTCGCCCGCGATCTTCAGCGGGTGGTTGAAGATCGGCAGCACCGCGCCGGTCACCAGGCGCACGTTTTTCGTGCGCGCGGCGACGGCGGACAGGAAGATGTGCGGGTTCGGCGAATAGCCGCCATAAGATTGGAAATGATGCTCGACCGTGCGGATGTGGCTATAGCCGAGCTGGTCGGCAAGTGCGGCCAGATCGAGACATTCGGCCCAATAGCGATCGGCCGGTTTCACATCCGGCCCGACATCGGGGAAAAACTGAACGCCAAATTCCATTGCACATCTTCCCCGTCATTCTGGCCCTGTCATGTTGCCCGGCATTTTATCTGCCGTTGTTCTGGTGCATTGTGACGATTATACGGAGTGCGGCAAGAGAGGCCCGATGCGTATCCGCGGTATGACGAAATTTGTCTGTGTCTTGATGATCGGTCTCGCAGCCGGCGCGACACCCGTGGGCGCCGCGGTCGAGTGCCTTAGCGATATCGAACTACGTGTCGTGGTCCGCAGCGTCTATACCCGCTCGATCGGCCGCGTGATGCGCGCCTGCGCCACGCAATATCCGGATCTGGATCAGAATGCCCGCGACGTAACGACGGGCTTTTTGACCACCTACGCCGAACAGATGCGCGCCAACCGTCTGGCGGCCAATACCATTATGATGCGCGTGCATGGCGAGGATTGGGAAGCGAAGTTCGAAAATATGCTCGTGCAAACCACGGCGGCCGACGAATCGCGCGCGCGTTCGGCGTCGCGCGAAGAATGCGCCGACGAGATCGAGCGTCTTGAAGAGATGGTCGACGATGGCGATTACATCAAGGTCATGGGCGAAGGTATGCCGCGCCGCCTTTACGATGCCGAACGTCTGTCCATTCCACGCTGCGAATAAATCAGTTCGCCCGCTCGCTCTCTTGTCCGGCGGCCAGGTCGAGCGCGGTCGGCGTTGTTGCGGGCGTGGCGACAAACGTGCCTTTGCCCGCGGGCAGGGTGGGTGCGCGGCATAATATCCGCCACAGCACGAACGCACCGGCCAGTGCGCCGATGCCGGCCAGGAAGACGAACAATCCCGCCGGGCCCATGGCGACCATGACCTGCGATGCGGTGATCGGGCCGCACACCGCACCCAATCCGTAAAACAGCAGCAAGGTGCTCGACGCCGGCACATATTGATCGCTCGACAGCTTGTCGTTGGCGTGTGCCACGGCGATGCCGTAGATCGGCAAGGCGGCGGCACCATAGGTCGTGGCGGCGATGAGCAGCAATGTGGTGGCGTTCAGGTTTGATGCAGCAACAATCGCGCAACCCAACCCGGTGACGGCGAAGAAGGCCCCGGCGATAACGATGCGCCGATCCATGCGGTCGCTCAAACGGCCGAGCGGCCACAAGGACGCCATGCTGCCGACGACGATCAGCATCATGAACAGCGAAATCTCGAAGGTGTTCATGCCGATCGCTTGCGCGAAGACGGCGCCGAGTGCCCCGACCGAGCTGTACAACAATCCGGTCGCGAAACAGCCGACAACGCCGACCGGGCTCGCGCGGTACAGGGCGCCGAGGCCCATCGGTGGGGCGTGCTGGATCGGCGGCGCGGCGCTGGTGGTCAATGCCACCGGGATCAGCGACAGCGACACGATGATCGACACCAGGATAAAAGGCTCGAACCCCGACGGCGGCCAGATGTTGAGCAGCAATTGCCCGGCCGCCGACGTGGCCAAGGTAGCGCCCATATACAGCGCCAGGATGCCGCCGCGATCGTCGTTGACGGCGCGCTGGTTGAGCCAACTTTCGACGACGATGCACATGCCGGCATAGGAAAAGCCGGTGAGGGCGCGAAATACGATCCACGGGCCGGGCGCTAAGAACAAAGCGTGCAGCACGGTTGCGCAAGAACCGATCGCCGCCATCACGGCAAAGGTGCGGATATGGCCGACGCGCGCGACGATCTTGGGTCCCAGCAGCGAGCCGACGATGAAGCCCAAGTAGTGGGCCGACATCACGATTCCGAGGGCGCCGAGATCGAAGCCCTCGATCCCGGCACGCACGCCGAGCAGGGTCGCTTGCAGGCCGAAGCCCAGATTGACCGCGCCGACCGCGATCAACAGGGCGACTATGGCAAGAACACCAGCGCGCATTCCTAGGATCATCCGTTCATCGTCTGTCTCTTGGCATCATGCCAAGGGCCGTGCCCACACTCCAACATTCAAGCCATTGCATGAATGTGACACGTCGGGCGCGGCTTGAGGCCCACAAACTTGAAGGATTGGTCGGCCGTGTTAAGGTTCATGCAACGGGGCCTTTCAGAGGGGAATGCATCATGGAACGTCGCACCATCGGCAAAAGCGGATTGACCAGCGGATCGTTCGGGCTGGGTTGCAATCGCATGATCGACGCGGAAAACGGCGACATGATCTCGGTCGCGCACACTGCCATCGATATCGGCATGAACCAGTTCGACGGCGCTGATGTCTACGGTTTCGGCAAGTGCGAGGATTTCCTGGGCAAGGCGCTCAAGCAGCGCCGCGATGAGGCGACCATCGTGTCGAAGTTCGGCATGGTGCGCACGCCGGAAGGCCAGGCCAGCGTGAATGTGCGGCCCGATTATGTGAAGTTGGCCTGCGACGCGAGCCTCAAGCGGCTGAATATGGATCACATCGATCTGTATTATCAGCATCGCATGGATTTGAGCGTGCCGATCGAAGACACCGTCGGCGCGATGGCGGATCTGGTCAAGGCAGGTAAGGTCCGCGCCCTCGGCCTGTGCAACACGACGCCGGAATTGATCAAGCGCGCGCACAAGGTGCATCCCATCGCCGCCGTGCAGATGGAATATTCGCTGATGGAACGGGGCGTCGAGAAGGGCGTGCTGCCGACCTGCCAGAAACTCGGCATCACCTTCGTCGCTTACGGCCCGCTCACCTATGCCTTCCTTGCGGGTGAGGTGAAGACGCGCAGCGATCTGCCGGCGAACGATCAGTTCCGCGGCCGCATGACGCGCTTTACCGACGAAAATCTCAGCCACAACGTGAAGATGCTGACGACCATCAACAAGATTGCCGACGAGGTCGATTCAACCCCGGCGCAGGTCGCACTCGCCTGGTGCCTGCATCGCCCGTGGGATGTGCTGCCAATCCCGGGTTCCTCCAAGCCGAAGCATCTGCGCGAGAATGCCCGCGCTGCCGCGATCAAGTTGAGCCCCGCGCAGGTGAAGCTGCTCGATGCGACCTTCGCGCCCAACAAGGTCAAAGGCGCCGGCGCGCAGATGGCGCCCATGCGTTCGGGAGCATAATACCATGGCGCATTGGGAAGAGATGAGCGTCGACGGCAAGCCGGTGAAGATTTTTGCTGGGCTGCCACCTGTGGCCACGCAAGGGGGCGGCCCGTTCCCGGCTTTCCTGCTGTGCCAGCATGCGCCCGGCCTCGACGCCTTCACCGAACGGGTGATCGACCGGCTGGCCGAGCATGGCTTCGCGTCTTTCGCCTGGGATGCCTATCACCGCACGGGGGCGGATCATCCCGACCGGCGGGACGGTGTGACCGACGACGGTTTGCTGATCGATATGAAGGCGACGCTCGCCCATATGGCGAAGAATCCCAAGGTCGACATGCGCCGCATCGGCATTGCCGGTCATTGCATGGGCGGACGCACGGCCTATCTGGGTGCCGCCTCCATCGATGCCTTCCGGGTGTGCGGCGTGTTCTGGGGCGGCTCAATCGCGCTCCCACGCGGTCATACCGGGCCGAGCCCACTCGATCTGTCCAAGAACATCAAATGCGCGGTGATCGGCTTCTTCGGCAACGACGATAAGAATCCGTCGCCCGATGATGTGAACAAGATCGATGCGGAACTGACCCGGTCCGGCGTGCCGCACGATTTCCATCGTTACGACGGGGCGGGCCACGCGTTCCAGAATTTTACAAATCCGACGAATTACCGTGAAGCTCAGGCCGAAGATGCGTGGGCCAAAGAACTCGCCTTCTTCAAGGCGAAGCTCACGCCGTAACGGTAACGACCCGCCCTCGTATTCGAGGGCGGGGTCGATCGATGATTACATCATTCCGCCCATGCCGCCCATGTCACCCATGCCGGGGGTGACATCGAGGGCATGGCTGCCGTGCTTGCATTCGGCCACCATGACTTCGGTGGTGATCAGCAGCCCGGCGATCGATGCCGCGCCCTGGATCGTGTTGCGCACGACCTTGGCGGGATCGACGATGCCGGCCTTGACGAGATCGAGATAGATTTCCTTCTGCGCATCGAAGCCGAAGTTCGGATCTTTGCTTTCCAGCAGCTTGCCCGCGACGACGGCGCCGTCGAGACCCGCATTGCTGACGATCTGGCGCAACGGCGCCTGCAACGCGCGGCGGATGATGGCGACACCGGCCTGTTGGTCGGGGTTCTTGATCGACAGCTTGTCGAGCGCGCGTGTGGCATAGAGCAGCGCCACGCCGCCGCCCGGTACGATGCCTTCCTCCACCGCGGCGCGCGTCGAATTGAGCGCGTTGGTGATCAGGTCCTTGCGTTCCTTGACCGCGACTTCGGTGGCCCCGCCGATATTGAGCACTGCGACGCCGCCCGACAGTTTTGCCAGACGCTCTTGCAGTTTTTCCTTATCGTAGTCGGAGGTGATCTCCTCGATCTGCTTGCGCAGCTGCGTGACCCGGGCGGTGATGTCTTTCTTCTTGCCAGCGCCATCGACGATTGTGGTGTTTTCCTTGGTGATGGTGACCTTCTTGGCGCGGCCCAGCATTTCAAGTGTGACGTTTTCGAGCTTCATGCCCATGTCTTCGCTGATCACCGTACCGGCGGTCAGGATCGAGATGTCTTCGAGCATGTCCTTGCGGCGATCGCCGAAGCCTGGCGCCTTCACCGCCGCCACCTTCAAGCCGCCGCGCAGCTTGTTGACGACCAAGGTCGCCAGGATTTCGCCTTCGATATCCTCGGCGATGATGATCAACGGACGCGTGCTTTTCACAACGGCCTCGAGCAGCGGCAGCAGGGGATGCAGGTTCGAGAGTTTCTTTTCAAAGATGAGGATGTATGGATCCGTCATCTCGCAGGTCATCTTCTCCGCATTGGTCACGAAGTAGGGGCTGGTATAGCCGCGATCGAACTGCATGCCCTCGACGATCTCGAGCGTGCTTTCGAGGGTCTTGGCTTCTTCGACGGTGATGACGCCGTCGTTGCCGACCTTCTCCATGGCTTCGGCGATCATCGCGCCGACCTTGTCGTCGCCGTTCGAGGCGATGGTGCCGACCTGGGCGATTTCCTTCGAGGTCGAGACCTTCTTGGCGCGCGCCTTGATGTCGGCGATGACGGCGACGACCGCGAGGTCGATGCCGCGCTTCAGATCCATCGGGTTCATCCCGGCGGCGACGGCTTTCAGGCCTTCGCGCATGATCGATTGGGCGAGCACGGTCGCGGTCGTCGTGCCGTCGCCCGCTTCGTTGCTGGTGCGCGTTGCGACTTCGCGCATCATCTGCGCGCCCATGTTTTCGAAGTTGTCGTCGAGTTCGAGTTCACCGGCGACCGAGACGCCGTCCTTGGTGACGCGCGGGGCGCCATAGGATTTGTCGATCAACACGTTGCGGCCCTTGGGTCCCAAGGTGACTTTGACGGTGTTGGCGAGAATATCGATGCCATTCAACATGCGTTGGCGCGCATCGCTTCCGAATCTGACGTCTTTGGCGGACATATGGGGTGCTCCTGGATCGCGATGTGTGCGGGAATGATGGGGCGGCGTAGCGCCGGCGGGTCGGCGCTCATGGGGAGCGCGGAGCCGAATAAATAAATGGTCTTTATTCTGTATATTATCAAGTATAATGCGGAAAAATACTTGAGACGGGGAAAATATCTCCCATATCTAGATTCACAATATTTTCCAGAAAGAAATATTATGAGCGGGAATTCCAGTATTTCGTCGATGGATATCGAGTTCGAGGAATTCTTGTTCGCATCCCTCGGCGAGCAGCAGAACGGCATGCCGGTGAGCATCTTCTCCGCGCTGGCGCGCCTTGATATCGATCCGTGGCGCGAGGCGAAGCGCCTGTCGGAACTGCCGAAGGAGCGCGCCATTCAGGCGCTGCGCGGCTCGATCGACGGTCTGGCCGATCTGCAATGGGCGAAAATCGATGCCGCTGGGATCGCGACGCGTTTGATCCGGCTGTTGCCGAGCCACGGTGGCCAGGGGGGCGGTCAGGCGAAACCGCGCGCGGCCGACGAAAATGTTGTGCGTCCCGGCCGGATGGCTCAGTCGACCTTGTCGTCGGCGCTGTTGCAGAAAGCCGCCAACCTGCCGGTGGCGATGTGGCTGGTCGTCGGCCTCTTCGCCATGGTGCTGATGTATGTGTCTTATTCCGGCGGGACAACGTCACAAGGCCAGGGCTCAACGCCCTCGTCCTATGACACGCCGACGCGCGAGCAGCCGCCGCGGCGCTAACCGCCGACTAGGCTTGCCCATCCTTTAAGAGTGCTGCGTCCAGTTCGGTGGGATCGATCGTCGCGATGCCGGTGACGCGATCGTC
>CANIGJ010000023.1 GCA_947467145.1 Rhodospirillaceae bacterium
CGCTCGCCGTGCCGCCCTGCGCAAGGACGATCTCCGCCTCGCGCAGCTTGCCGATAATCTCCTCAGGTCCGTGCTTTTTGCCCATTTTTTTCTCTCCTTCAGCGTCCAATCTAAAATATCAGATGGACCACTCTGAAGGGGGCAGATCAATCGCCGATCCAAATGGCGACATCCTGGTCGAAGTCTATGGACGCGGCGCGGCACTCAAGGATTTGACCGCGCATGCCGAGACCAGCGCCGTGCGCGCACTCGGCGGACGGTTCGACCGCGATTTCCTCGCCACATGCACGCTGTATTCCAGCACCGAGCCCTGCGCCATGTGCGCCGGTGCGATCTATTGGTCGAACATCCGCCGCGTCGTGTTTGGCTTGAGCGAGCTGCGTCTCCGAACTTTGCGCAACGTCAACGCCGCGACATCCGCCCTCACTATTGGATGCGCCGATGTCTTGGCCACCGGCGGCCATCCGATCACGGTCATCGGCTCGATCCTTGAAGACGAGGCCATCAGACCGCATCTCGGATTCTGGCAGAACCTTTAGCGTTCGCCGGGCGGTTCGAAATGCGGCATGGCCTTGGCAAGTTCTTCCAGCACATAACTGGCGAACGGCTCCAAAGGCGCACGCGCGCGCACGACGAGTTTCAAGGCCAACACGGTCTTGGAAAATTCCTTGAGCGGCAGATATTTGAGCCGACCAGCTCGCACTTCATCTTCTACTTCGACCGGATTGAGGAAGGTGACGGCGCTGCCCGCGATCGCAACACGCTTCATGAATTCGATGGAATTGGTCTCGACCTTGGGCACGAGCGCGATGTCGGCCTGCGCGAAGGCCGCGTCGATGGCGGTGCGCAGGGTCACGCTGTCATCGGCGACACAGAGCGGGAAGTCGCAGCAATCAGCTAGGCGCAGCGCGCGGCGTTGGGCGAGCGGATGGTTGACCGACACCACCGCGCCGAGACCGATGTCGTGGCGCGCAACGACGCGCAGCGCCGGATTGGTCGGCGTGCCGTACGACAAGGCCATATCGACCTCGCCGCTGAGGACGGCATCGACGATTTGGTCGATCGGCAAGATACGCAGATGCAGATGACCACGGATGTGCGTGTCGAGCAGGCTGGTCAGAAAGCGCGGCAGCGGCCCACCGGCGAGGCCGGCCATCGTGGCAACCGTAACGTCGCCGCGCGTCAGCCCTTTGAGGCCGGCGATATGCGCCTCGACCTTGTGGTGATTCTTCAAGGTTTCACGCACGTGCGCGATCAGCACCTCGCCGGTCGCCGTCAGGCGCAGCTTGCGCGGCAGGCGCTCGAAGATCGGTGCGCCAAGTTCTTCCTCGAGCGCCAGGATCTGGCGGTTAATGGCCGAGGACGCCACGTTAAGCCGGCTCGCCGCCTTGCGGATCGATCCCAGGCGCGCGACCTCGTCCAGATATCTCAACAGGCGGGAATGGAGCATAACTAGAACCGATGCCTTTTAGGCATCAATTCTAACCCGTATCGCTGCCTTTGTTAATGGAGGGGCTCACACAGTTCTATTGGCGTTCGGTAGGAAAAAGGCGATTGTCGGGCGGTCGATTGTAGCGTGGATAGCAGATGAACCAGGATTTGGAAGGATTACTCGTCGTTTCCGTCGAACAGGCGGTCGCAGCACCTTATGTTTCAGGCCGCCTGGCCGATGCCGGGGCGCGCGTCATCAAGGTGGAGCGGCCGGAAGGCGACTTCGCCCGCTCTTATGATTCCCTGGTCAACGGCGAAAGCGCCTATTTCGTCTGGCTCAATCGCGGCAAGGAATCGGTCTGCCTGAACCTCAAGGAAGCACATGATTGCGCCGTGCTGTCAGCGATGGTCGCCGAGGCCGATATATTCATTCAAAACTTGGCGCCCGGCGCAATCGAACAACTGGGCTTCGGGATCGACCGGCTCCGCGACACCTATCCCCGGCTGATCACATGCTCGATCTCCGGCTACGGCGACGAAGGGCCGTACCGCAACCTCAAAGCCTATGACCTGTTGATCCAGGCCGAAAGCGGGCTGTCGACCATCACCGGCAACGAGGCCGGCATGGCGCGGGTCGGTGTCTCGGTCGGCGATATCGCAGCCGGCATGACCGCGCTGCAAAGCATCCTGCAGGCGCTCGTGGCGCGCGAACGCACGGGCGAAGGGCGTCACATCGCCGTTTCGCTCTATCACGCGCTCGCCGATTGGATGAACGTGCCCTATCTGCAATATGCCTATGGCGGGAAAACCCCGCCGCGCAGCGGGCTCAACCATCCGACCATCGCACCTTACGGCGACTATGCCTGCCGCGACGGCAAGGCGGTCCTGATCTCGATCCAGAACGAGCGCGAATGGGCCGCCTTCGTCAACTCGGTCCTGGAGATGCCCAGCCTGCTGACTGATCCGCGCTTCGCATCCAATAGTGCCCGCGTCGCGCACCGCGATGTTCTGGACGAAGCGGTACGCGCGGCGTTCGCGAAATACGCCCGTGACGAGATGATCGGCCGGCTCGAGCAGGCGCGTATCGCCTATGGCCGGGTCAGCACGCTCGACGATGTCGCCCAGCATCCGCAGAACCGCTACGTCGAGGTGCAAACCCCGTCCGGCATTGTCAGAATGCTGGCCCCCGGCGCATTGATCGACGGCACGCTGCCGTCGTTCCGCGCGGTCCCGGCGCTCGGCGCCGACACCGACCGGTTGATCAAGGAATTCCTGCGCTAAGCGATGCGGCCTCAGCCGGACGTGATTCCAACCGCACCAAATATTTTCGCGGGCAGCGCGCCCGTCCTAGGACAAACAAAAACCGGCGGATGATTGCCATCCGCCGGTTCAAGTTCGTATCGAAACGCGGTGTTAGGCCGCGTGATTGATCCGGTCTTCGGTAAAGGTATGCGTGCGCGGCGTCGGCAGGCCGTCGCTCTTGAACTTCGCCAACAGCTCTTCCTTACGCGCCGCCATCTGTTCGCCGAGGGCATCGACATCGAGGCCGGCATCGCGCGCCTGGGCGAACATGCCCTCGGAGCGCTTTTCTTCCTCCTTCACGTGATGCTTGATCTGCTCGGACAGGACTTTGACCTTGGCATCGAAATAGGCATCGTTCGGGCTACCGGCTTCGATCTCGGCGATCAACAGCTTGGCGCCGTCATGTTCGACATAGGCCTCTTCGAGCAGGTCTTCTTCGATCTGGCCCTTGCAGGCGGGATAGAAGATCTCTTCCTCGATCATCGTATGGACGGTCAATTCCGTGCAGATTTCGCGCGCGAGCTGGGCCTTTTTATCGGCGCTTTTGGCCGCCTCGAATTTTTCGAACAGGCCGTCCACCTTCTTGTGGTCGGCCTTGAGTAAAGCGATCGCATCGAGCTGTTGCTTGGTCGCCATGGGTTTCTCCTGATCGGCTTGTTGTTATTCCAACGAAGAAACTATTGACGCCCTAACCGGTTCCTGATGCCTCTTTATGCTCACGAAGTACGCCGTTTACGTGTGGCCGCGCCCCTTTTCGCGGATGCCGATTTCTCAGCCGCCGGGCGCTACTCCATCGACCAGCCGTGACTGACGATCAGGGATTGGCCGGTCAGAGCGTTGGATTCGAAACTGGCGAAGAACAGCGCCGCCTCAGCGACATCGGCCAAGGTCGTGAATTCACCGTCGACGGTATCCTTGAGCATGACCTTCTTGATTACCTCGTCTTCGGTGATACCCAGTTCCTTCGCCTGTTCCGGGATCTGTTTCTCGACCAGCGGGGTACGCACGAAACCCGGGCAGATCACGTTGGCGCGCACCTTATGCGCCGCACCTTCTTTCGCCACCGTACGACAGAGCCCTAGCAGGCCGTGCTTGGCGGTCACATAAGGCGCCTTCAGAACCGAGGCGAGTTTGGAGTGGACGGAACCCATATAGATGATGCTGCCGCCATCGCCTTGTTTATACATCTGGCGGAGCGCGGCCCGCGTCGTCAGGAACGCGCCGTCGAGATGGATCGCCAACATGAGCTTCCATTTGTCGAAGGTAAATTCATCGACGGGCGCGACGATCTGGATGCCCGCATTGCTGACCAGGATGTCGAGCCGGCCGAACGCGGCGATCGCCTTGGCCATGCCGGCCTCGACCTGCTCTTCGCTGGTGACATCCATGGCGACGCCGATGGCCTTGCTTGGGCCGCCGAGTTCGGCTGCGACGGCGTCCGCGCCTTGCTGATTGAGATCGGCAATCACCACCTTGGCGCCCTCGCGCGCATAGGTGTGCGCGATTTCCCGGCCGATGCCGCTGGCGGCACCCGTGACGACGGCGACTTTATCTTTGAGTTTCATAACTAGGCCTTCCGTGATTCGTCATGAATTTGGGAATGAGAAATCGAACGCGCGAAACCCGTCTTCGCTGTTCGGCCGTTCGAAGATTTCCTTGTGCTGCAGCGACGCGTGCGCATCATCGTAACCCGCCCGCCAATGATCGGCCATGCTGAGACGGGAAAATTCGTAATCCTTAGAATTGCCCTCGTACTGCTTGGACCGATAGACGAGCTGTACGATATTGCAAACCTTGGGATCGGAAAACGCCGCCAGTATCTTGCCGTCGGCCGTATCCAGCAATTCGGGCGGAACAGACTCCAGGAATTTGTCCAAGGTCGCGCGGATCTTGTGCAGGCGCTTGAGTTGATCGGTCGCGGCGCGCGTGCGGCTGGAAAATTGGATTTCCTTCTGACGAATCGCGACTTCGGTCAGATCGCGCGGGAATTGGCCCCGTGAACTCCACAGATCGACCTGGAACGCCAGCAGGTCATGCCGCTCGTCCGTTTCGACGACCCATTGCAGCGGCGTATTGGACACCAAGCCACCATCCCAATAGCATTCACCGTCGATCTCGATGGCCGGGAAGCCCGGCGGCAAGGCGGCGCTCGCCAGGATATGCTCGGGACCGATCTTATGCGTCTGCGTATCGAAATAGACGAAATTGCCGGTGCGAATATTGACCGCGCCGACGCTGAACAGCATCTCGCCATTATTGAGGCGGTCGAAATCGACAAGGTTCTCGAGCGTCGTGCGCAACGCGGAGGTATCGTAGAAACTCGTCGCTTCGGGCGATCCCGCCGGCGACAGGAACGGTGGCGGGAGTCGCGGACGGAAAAAGCCGGGCGCTCCCACCATCAAGGCCTGCGCAGCACTCGCTTGCGCCAACCAGCCATGCGCCTGATCGCGCAATCCGGCAAACGGCTCACCCACGCCGAACCACGGGGCGGCAAAGGCGCTCAATGGTGTGTCGGTGATTTGCATCCAGAACGCGCGCAAGCGCTCGACGCGCTGTTCCGGCGCATTGCCGGCGATGATCGCCGCGTTGATCGCGCCGATGGAAATGCCCGCGACCCAATCGGGCAACAGATCGGCTTCCGCCAACGCCTCGTAAACGCCGGCCTGATAGGCGCCAAGCGAGCCGCCGCCTTGCAGCAGCAGGGCAATGCAATCGAACGGCAGGGACGGTGTTGCGCGGCGCTGTTGAGAATCACGCCGCGTCGGTCGAGCGAGCTTGTTCATCGGTCCCTATTAGCGCGTCGATTGCGTCGGCATCATGGCCGTGACCAGCGCGCCCAGCACGTCTGCCCTGCTTATTTACCCTGCCACGGCGTCGATGGAGGAATCGCGCACGGGCCTTCCACCTCGACCGTGCCGAAATCCGCCGGGCTGACGATTTCCAGATATTCCATGTCGGGCGAATAATCGAACAGGTAGTGCGTCATGCCGGGACGTTGATGCACGCAGTCGCCGGCTTCGACGAGCGTCACCTTATCTTCGTACATGAATTTCGCCCAGCCCTTGGTCATCAGCACAATCTGGAAATCGCAGACGTGATGATGCCAGCCGGTGCCTTCGGTCGGCGGCTTGTTCGCCTTGACCAGATGCGCGATCACCTTGCCGTTGGTCGCATTGGCGATGCCGAGATCGCGATAGAGGAAAAAATCGCGCAAGCCATCCGAGCGCCACGGCGTGTCATCGGGTTTGACGTGCGAGAAATGCAGCGCACTTTCTTTCGTCTTGGTTATGACCGTCACAACACAGTCTCCTTTGACTCAAGGCTTTGCCACGCACTTGGTTCAATTCACGGCGAGTACCAGATTGCGGATTTGAGGATAAATCTGTCCTTCCCACTTCTTGCCGCTGAAGGTGCCGTAATGTCCGACGCCGGGTTGCAGATGATGGCGCTTGAGGTGCGGACGCAGGCCCTTGCACATTTCGTGCGCCGCGGCGGTCTGACCGACCGAGCAGATATCGTCGCGCTCGCCTTCGATGGTCAGCAGCGCCGTGCGCTTGATCACCGACGGATCGACCTTGCGACCCAGGCAGATCAATTCGCCCTTCGCGAGCAGCGCTTCCTGGAACACTTTGCTCACCGTCTCGATATAGAATTCCGCCGTCAGATCGAGTACGGCGAAATATTCGTCGTAGAATGTCTTGATCGCTTCGGCCTGTTCCGTGCGACCGCTGGCGATGTGATCGTACAGCTCGCGATGCGCATTGGTATGCTTGTCCATGTTCATCGACATGAAGGCGATAAGCTGGATGAAGCCGGGATAAACCTTGCGCCCGGTGCCGGCGAATTTCTCTGGCACGCTGCTGATCAGGTTCTGCTCGAACCACTCGATCGGTTTCGACATCGCGAGTTCGTTCACCGCGCTCGGATTGATACGGGTGTCGATCGGCCCCGCCATCAAGGTCATGCTGCGTGGTGTTGCCGGATTTTTATCAGCGGCCATCAACGAAACGGCGGCCAGTGCCTGAACGCACGGCTGACACACCGCGAGCAGATGCGCGCCCGGGCCGATCGCCTCAAACGCCTTGATGATGTAGTCGACATAATCGTCGAAGCCGAAGCGCCCTTCCGTTAGCGGCACGTCGCGCGCGTTTTTCCAATCGGTGATATAGACGTCGTGATCGCGCGATAAGGTCTCCACCGTCTTGCGCAGCAGGGTCGCGAAATGGCCCGACAGCGGTGCCACCACCAGCAGCTTCGGCTGGGCTTCGGCGCCTTTCTTGGCGAAGCGGATGATGTCGCAGAACGGCAGCGATAGGGCGATCTCTTCATGTACCGCAACCCGACGCCCGGCGACCGTCACGTAGTCGATGCTGTAATCGGGGCGCGTATGGGTGAATTTGGTTCTAGAGGCGAGTTCCAGCGCCGCCATGACGCCCTGCCCGGCGCCAAAATCGCCGAACGGCTTGAACATGGTGCCCCAAGCCATCCCGGCACGCGCCAGGGCCCGCAATCCTTCGGATGCGTCCTGATAGGCTTGATACGTGTGATACAGCATGCGTCGTGGTGTCCAGTTCCGTCCGAGGGATGTTAGTTTGTTCCCCATTCGTGCCACATGCCCATGATTTCCATTGAGGCTAGTGCTTTTTATTTTGCACTGCAACAAGAGTTATGTTGCAATGCAAAAAAAGGATACGCACCATGGCACTGATCCCATCCTTCAAAGACAAGCCGATCCTGACGATCTCGAGTAAGAATTACTCGTCCTGGTCGTTACGCGGCTGGCTGCTGTGCCAATTGGCCGGCTTGGAGGTCGAGGAACAGACGGTCTCCATCGACGAAAACCGCGCCGAGCTGCTGATGCTGGCGCCGTCCTACCAGGTGCCGCGCCTGAGCCATAACGGCGCCAGCGTGTGGGACACCCTGGCCATCGCCGAATACCTGAACGAGCTTTATCCCGGCGCGAAGATGCTGCCGGAAGATCCGATCGCGCGCGCGCATTGCCGCTCGATCTCCGGCGAAATGCATCTAGGCTTCGCCAATCTACGCTCGGCGCTGCCGATGAACATCAAGATGCGCCATAGCGATTTCAAGATTTTCGCCGGCGCGCAGCCCGACATCGATCGCATCCAGACCATCTGGGGCGAATGCCTCGAGCAATCGAAGGGCCCCTTCCTGTTTCGCAAGCCGACCATCGCCGATGCGATGTATGCGCCGGTCTGCACACGTTTCGTCACCTATAATGTGCCGATGACGGACGCGGTCAAAACCTATTGCGACACGATCCTGCGCTGGTCGCCGATGGCCAAGTGGATCGAAGCGGCGAAGCAGGAGCCGGAAGAACTCGAAGAACTCGACGTCGAGTTCTAAGTCCTTCCGACGCTAAGCTTACGGCGCGATCGGCGACGCCTGACGCGCTTCCTTGACGGCCTTTTCCACACCCGACCATGCCGGCTTGTTCGTGTAGCGCGCACGCAGGAATTTCACGACGGCGACCATCTCGGCCTCGGTCATCTGCTGACCCAGCGGCGGCATGGAGCGACCCAGTGCACCGGTCGGCGGCTTGATGCCGCTCCAGATCACATGCGCTGCGGTATCGGGAACCGGCGCATGCAGCGAGGTCTGCAACGCCAACGGAACCGTGCCGGAGCCGACACCGGCCGTGCTGTGATGGCATTGCGCGCAGCGCGCCTGGAAGATCTTGGCACCTTCAGCAAAGTCCTTCGGCACCGGCGGCGCATCGGGATGGCCCCAATCGAGCTTCAGCGCTGCCGTCCGTGCGGCCGCCTCGTCGATCGCTTTCTCGCCGTTGCGTAGCGTCGCCACATAAGCACCGATCGCATAAACGTCGATCTCATTCTGCTTTTGCAGCGCGTCGACCACAGGCGTCATCGGGCCGGCCGCCATGCCGTGTTTCGGATGCCAACCGTCCATCAGATAGGTGACCAGTTCGTTCTGGGTCCACGGCATCTGCGACAGATTGTCTTTGTTGAGCGGGGGTGCGAACCAGCCTTCGGCGAAGCCGCCGCCGTAAGTCGGCTTGGTTTCGGCGCCCATGAAGTTGCGCGGCGTATGACACGCACCACAATGGCCGAGCCCTTCGACCAAATACTTGCCGTCGTTCCACTGCGCATCCTTCGACGGATCGGTGGCGATGGGCGTCTTGTCGAGGAACAACGCCTTCCACACACTCAAGGTCGCGCGGATATTCAACGGGAAGGGAAATTCATTGGCCTTGGTCGCTTCCTTCACCGGCGGCTGGGTCATCAGATACGCGTAGATCGCGTCGACATCGGCCTCTTTGACCTTGGTGAAATGGTCGTACGGGAAGGCCGGATACAGATGATTCCCCTTGCGGTCGACGCCGTCCTTCATAGCGCGGCGGAACGCTTCCTTGGACCAGGTGCCGATGCCGGTTTCTGTGTCGGGCGTGAGATTCGTCGTATAGATCGTGCCGAACGGCGTCTTCAACGCAAAGTTGCCGGCAAAGGCCTGGCCGTCAGGCCGTGTATGGCAGGCGGTGCAATCGCCGAAATTCGCCAAAACCCGGCCGCGCTCGACCAGGGCCTTATCGAAAGAGCCTGGATCGGGCCGCGAAACAGCCGCGATCTCAGACTGGTGCGCAAATGCGCAGAGGCCGGCGGTGCCCACGACGGCGAGTCCCACGGCGGTCCATAGAATCGTTTTGATGCTCATCGGTCCTCCCAACTTTTCGCTGCCCACCTCTGTCCGACCGGGTGGTTCGGGCCGTTTACTTGACCCTCGATAGCCACAAGATTAGTATTACTTATGCGAAACCGAGGCGTGCATGCAAGCGCCCCACACGAGAAAACAGGCTCGTGCCGCACCGCGAAAAAGGAACAACTCACATGAAATTCACGCTCAACATCAATGGCGAGTCCCAGCAGGTGGACGTCGAGCCGGAAACCCCGTTGCTTTGGGTTCTGCGCGACGATGTCGGACTGACCGGCACGAAATTCGGCTGCGGTATCGCCCGTTGCGGCGCCTGCACGATCCATGTCGACGGCCAGGCGATGAAGTCCTGCCAGCTGCAGGCATCCGCCGCGGTCGGCAAGAAGATCACGACCATTGAAGGCCTGTCGAAAGACAGCTCGCATCCGGTCCAGCAGGCTTGGGTCGAAGTCGGCGTGCCGCAATGCGGCTACTGCCAGAGCGGCCAGATCATGTCGGCCTCGGCCTTGCTCGCCAAACGCAAGAACCCGACCGATGCCGAGATCGAGGCGGCCATGGCCGACAATCTCTGCCGCTGCGGCACCTACCAGCGCATCATGCAGGCGATCCGTCTCGCCTCCTCCAAGATCCAACAGGCTTAAGGGGGGAATGGACATGAACAAGATCGTTTCCAAGAAAACCCTGTCGCGCCGCTCCTTCATCCAGGCCTCCGCCGCCGTCGGCGGTGGCTTGATGCTCGGCTTCCATATGCCGGATGCACTCGCCGCGACCATCAGCCCGAAATCGTCGTCGACCAGCACGGCCGTCGGCACCGAGATCAACGCGTGGCTCGTGATCGACAAGGACAACACCGTCACGATGCGCATCCCGCACACCGAGATGGGCCAGGGTGGCCTGACCTCGGTCACGATGCTGATCGCCGAAGAACTCAACGTCGATTGGTCGAAGATCAAGACCGAATGGGCCGACGCCAACCGGCACCTCCGCAACAACAAAGAATACAAGGTGATGAGTACGCACGGCTCGCAGCTCGTGCGTCTGCAGCATCCGCATCTGATGGGCGCCGGCGCCTCAGCGCGCGAACGCCTGAAGCAGGCGGCCGCCGAAGCTTGGGGCATTGATCGTTCCCAGATCACTGCGAAGCTCGGCACGTTGACGGCCGGCAACCGCACCGCCACCTACGGCGAGTTCGCCGAAGCCGCCGCCAAGGTGAAGCTCGATAAAGAGCCCGAGATCAGCATCGATCCGACCAAGTGGTGGCTGCTCGGCAAGCCGACGCAGCGCCTGGACATCCCGAACAAGGTCAATGGCAGCGCGCAATACGCCATCGACACCAAAGTGCCGGGCATGGTCTACGCGGCGGTGAAGGCGAGCCCGGTTCCGTGGGGCACGCTGAAGAGCCACAACTTCGATGCGATCAAGAGCCGTCCCGGCGTGATCGCGGCGATCCCGCTGAAGGCCGTTGCCGGCAAGCGTGGCCAGCCCGATCTACAGGACGCCATCGCCGTGGTGGCCGACAGCTATTATCGCGCCAAGACCGCGTTGGATCTGCTGCCCGTCGAATGGGATTTCGGCGAAGCTGCCAAAGACAACTCGGCCGCTTATTACGCAGCCGGTCACAAGCTGATGGAGCAAAAGGGCCAGGTCAGCGGCAAGGAAGAACCCAAGGCGGCAGAGACCATCGCAGCGTCGAGCAAGGTCGTGACGGCGTCCTATCAGCGTCCGTTCGAAACCCACGCCCGCATGGAACCGATCAATGCGACGGTTTGGGTCCAGGATGACCGCATCGACGTGTGGTCACCGACGCAGGATCAATCGGCCGCCATCACGTTGGTCGCCGATCAGACCGGCATGGATCCGAAAAACGTCTATGCCCACACGATGTTCCTAGGCGGCGGTTTCGGCGGCAATGGCGGCGGCGGCACCGGCGTGACACGCCAAGCGGCCGAAATTTCCAAGCAGCTCAAGAAACCGGTCAAAGTGATCTGGTCGCGCGAAGAAGATCTGGCGCAAGACAAACAGCGTCCGCTCGCGGTCGCGAAGTTGACTGCATCAATCGGCGACGACGGCCTGCCGACCGCGCTGTTCACCCGCGCGGCCTGGTTCTCGCAGGATGCGATGAACCAGATCGGCGGTGCGACCTCCGACTACGGCATCTACAACATTCCGTACAAGGTTCCGTATCGTCAGCACGAACGTCACAACGCGAAGACCCATATCCCGAGTTCGACGCATCGTGCGCCGGGCGCGAATCAGATGGGCTTCATGGCCGAAGTCTTCGTTGACGAGATGGCCATCGCGGGCGGATGGGATCCGCTCGAATGGCGTCTCAAGATGACCGAGGGCCTGGACGACTTCCAACTCGTGTTCAAGACGCTCAAGGAAAAGGCCGGCTTCCGCACCGACCTGCCCAAGGGCGAAGGCATGGGCATCGCGATGGTCGAATCGCACGGCACGATCGCGGCCTGCTGCGCCACGGTCACCGTCAGCCGCCGCGGGCGCCTGAACATCGAGAAGATCTTGGTCGTTCTCGATGCGGGCCGTGTCATCAACCCGCACGCCGCGACCGAACAATGCGAAGGTTCGGTGTGCTGGGAACTGTCGCATGCCTGGACGGGCGGCCTCGAACTCGAGGGCGGCCGCTTCGTGAACACCAACTTCGACAGCTACAATCTGCTGCGCATCGACCAGAACCCGCATGTCGAGACGATCTTCGCCTCGTCGGGCGGCGACAAGTTCGGCGGTCTGGGCGAGCCTGCCGGCCCGCCAGCCCCGCCGGCCGTCGCCAATGCGATCTTCTACGCGACCGGCAAACGCATCCGCTCGACGCCGTTCCGTCAGCACGACCTGAGCTGGACCTAAACAACCCACGCAATCGGTTCAAATCATCGGCCGGAAGCTTCTCCCGGCCGATTTTTTGTGCGGCCCATCTTTTCCATACCGATTGGTATCTTTTGTCTTGTAAGCATACCAGTTGGTATTCTTTGTTGATCGGCAAGAAGGGATGACCCCATGGCCAGCCGCCCACAGAACAAATCCAAAGTGAAGCTGCTGGATGCCGCCATGCAGCTCATCCGCCAGAAGGGCTATGCGGCGACGACGGTCGATGACATTTGCGCCGCCGCCGGCGTGACCAAGGGCAGCTTCTTTCATCACTTCAAAAACAAAGACGAACTCGGCATCGAAGCGACAGGGCAATGGGAAACCATGACCGAGGCGGTGTTTGGCGCGGCGCCTTATCGCTCCCTGCTCGACCCGCGCGACCGTGTCCTCGGCTACGTCGATTTCCGCGCCACCATGCTGGAATGGGATGTGCAGACCTTCACTTGTCTTTTGGGAACGATGGTCCAGGAGGTCTACACGACACACCCCGAGCTACGCGCCGCGTGCAACGAGCATATGTCGAACCATACGGCCAAGCTGATCGACGACGTCGAAGCAGCCAAGCGGCTGTATGCCCCCGATGCGCCGTGGAGTGCGCAGAGTCTCGCCTATTACATTCAGAGCGTTCTGCAAGGCTCGTTCATTTTCGCCAAGGCCAAATTGAGCGCCGAGGTCGCCATCGATTCGCTCGGCCATCTGAAGCGCCATCTCGAAACGCTTTTCCCCAAAACCCAAAATTAGATCCAGAGGAGCAGACCATGACCGCCAACACACAACCAGATCCCGGCAACGGCCACGAATTGATGATCACGCGCGTCATCGATGCGCCGCCCGCGAAACTGTTCCGCTGCTGGACCGAACCGGAGCTGATGAAGGAATGGTTCACGCCGCGCCCGTGGACGACGCCGGTGATCGAGACCGACTGCCGCACCGGCGGCTCCAGCTACATCCTGATGCGTGGGCCAAACGGCGAGGAACACCCCAACCGCGGCATCTATCTCGAAGTTGTGCCCAACCAGAAGATCGTCTTCACCGACGCTTTCACGTCCGCCTGGCAGCCGTCCGAGAAGGCTTTCATGGTGGGCATCGTTACCTTCGAAGATCTGGGCGGCGGCAAGACGCGCTATACCGCGAAGGCGCGCCACTGGAACGCCGACGATCGCAAAATGCACCAAGACATGGGCTTCGAGGCGGGCTGGAACGCCGCCACCGATCAGCTCGAAGCTTTCGTCAAAAAGATCTGAAGGATTGCGTAACCGGGGGCGAGACTAACGCGAGGTCTCGCCTTCGTTACGCAGCGCGATGGTTTCCTCGCGCAGTGCATTCGTCGATTTCTCGTAGAACTCGACGAGCAGCAACAATTCCTGTTCCGAATAGGTATCGCAGATATTCTGCAGCCGCTGCTTGATCGAGCGATAGTAGGGGCTTACGCGCGCCGGGACTTCCGTCTTCACGCGCACGATGACGCGCCGCCGATCCGACGGATCGGGCTCGCGCATCACCAGGCCGACAGCCGACAGCCGATCGACAATGCCGGTGATGGCACCTGTTGTCAGGCCCGTGGTCTCGGCCAGCTTGCCTGCCGTCATCGGTCCGTTGAGATTGATGATGTCGAGACATTCGATGTCGTTGACCGTGATCCCCAGGCGCTGGGCGACCGCGCTGGAGAACAAGGCGCTGTGCGCGCTGGTTTCACGGATGGCGCGGTCCAGCCGGGCGGACAACGCCACATGATCCGGTGATTTAGCGTTTGCTGTTTTAGCCATTTATCTTAGCTACTAAGACTCTTTGACACAAAGATAACGAGATGCTAAGAGAATATAACAAATTCCCAAACAGTTGAAAGTGGCGGACGTAAACGTGAGCGAACATTCCCATCCTGTTTCCGGTAGCTGGCGCGCTGCCTTTTCCGGCCCGGTCGGCACCTACATGCTGACGATCAATCTTGGCGTCCTACTGGTGGCCATGGATACCTTCGTCGTGTCCGGCATCATGCCGAGCATCGTGGCCGACATCGGCGGCGTGCGCCTCTATTCGTGGACCTTCGCCCTGTTCGCGGTGGGTTCGGTCATGGGTGCGGGCAGTGCCGGACCGCTACGCGCCATTTTCGGCGCGCGCACCGCCTATGCCGGCGCGGGCGCCTTGTTCCTCGTCGGCCTGATCGCGGCAGCCTTCGCGCCGACCATGGAATTCCTCGTCCTCATGCGCCTGATCCAAGGCATCGGCGGCGGCGCGGTCGCCTCGATGGCCTTCGGCATGATCGGCGTATTGATCCCGCCCGAGCTGCGTGGTCGCGCGGTCGCCCTCATCGGCATGGTGTGGGGTCTGGCGACGGTCCTCGGCCCCGCCTTCGGCGGCGCTTTCGCGCAATACCATCTGTGGCGCGGCGCCTTCTGGGGTCTGGCCGCGATGACGCTGGTCTTCACGATCTTTGCCTGGCGCATCACACCGCAGACCGAAGGGCACGGCCGCCTGTCCGCGATTCCCTATCGCCGCTTGCTGATGCTGGGCGGCGCGGTGCTGGCCTTGAGTTTCACGTCGCAGACCGACGATTTTGCACACCGCCTCGCCTTGTTCACCGCCGCACTGGCGCTCTCGATCTGGGCGTTCTGGCGCGACGCCCATGCCTCGGCGCCGATGTTCCCGCGCCAAGCGATGAATTTGATGAGCGAGATGGGCGCCTTGCACTGGATCGTCGCCTTATCCGCCGTCACCACGGTCTTCGCGCAGTCCTTTGTCAGCCTGCATCTGCAAGTGCTGCGCGGACTCGATCCGATTTATGCGTCGTATTTCCTGGTCGTGCTGTCGCTGGCCTGGTCGGTCTCGTCGGTCATGGTCTCGCACCTGAAGCCGCATCAGGAAATCCGTGCCCTGATTATCGGCCTGTCTATCGCGCTGGTCGGCAGCATCGGCGCGGGACTCACCGTCGCGGACGGCGCACTCCTGCTGTTCGGACTGTTCATGGCGGTCATCGGCTTCGGTATCGGCATGACCACGCCGCCGATCGTGCAACGCGCCACGCGCATCGCCATCCCGCAGGAAAAAGCGTTGGCGGGTTCGAGCATCCATGCCGTGCGCAATGTCGGCATCTCGTTCGGCGCGGCCGCCGCCGGCTGGATCGCTGTGGCGGCGGGGCTCACGAGTAATACGATGAGCCACGACGTGGTCGCACGCGCCATGACCTGGATCTATGAGGGTAACATAGTCGTCTCAATGGCCACGCTTCTGGCGACCATCCCGCTGGCATTGGCCGCGCGGGCCGAGGTGACCGTCACCCCGACCGGCGTTTAAATCGGCAGAAGAAGCGGCGGCGGATTACTCCGCCGCTTCGGCGAGGCGGTACGGCACCTGCGACCACTGGTTCGTGTCGACATGCTGGTTCTCGGGCCGCGGCACGCCGAGATGCTCACGCAGTGTGTTGCCCTCGTACTCCGTGCGGAACAGGCCGCGCTTCTGCAATTCGGGAACAACCATCTCGCAGAAATCGTCAAGCGCACCCGGAATATAGGCCGGCATGATCGTGAAGCCGTCGCAGCATTCGGCTTCGAACCATTCCTGCATGTAGTCGGCGATGAATTCCGGCGAACCCTTGATCACGTTCTTGGCGCGTGCACCGGCGGCATGCATGGCCAGCTGACGGATCGACATCTTCTCGCGCTTGCCCAGCTCCACCAGGCTGGCGTAATGGCCGCCGTCATGATCGGGCATCTCCGGCAACGGGCCGTCCATGTCGACTTTGGTCAGATCGATGCGATGGCCGAGCATGGTGTTCAGCATCTCGCGCGCGACGATCGGATGGATCAATTCCTGCAGCGCCTGATAATCGGCATCGGCCTCTGCCTGGGTCGGACGACAGATCACGCTGAGACCCGGCAGAATTTTGCAATGGTCTGGATTGCGGCCGTATTTCTTCATGCGGCCCTTGACGTCGTCGTAATAGGCTTTCGCCTGCGGAATGTTCAGATGCGGGCTGAAGATCGCCTCGGCGAACATCGACGCGGTTTCGCGCCCGTCGTCCGAACCGCCGGCCTGCACCATCACCGGATAACCCTGTGGCGGGCGCGGCACGTTCAGCGGCCCGCGCACCTTGTACATGTCGGTGCTCCAATGAAGATCGTGGCGCTTAGACGGCTCGTAATAGAGACCGCTCTTGGTATCGATGACGAACGCGTCGTCTTCCCAGCTGTCCCACAGGCCGAGCACGATCTTCACCACTTCGCGCGCACGCACATAGCGATCATGATGATCGTAGGCGTCGTCCTTGCCGAAGTTCATCGCTTCCGCCTTTTGGCCCGACGTCACGATGTTCCAGCCGGCGCGGCCGTTCGAGATATGATCGAGCGAGGCGAACTTGCGGGCGATATGATAGGGCTCGTTCCAGCTCGTCGAGACCGTGCCGATCAGACCAATCTTTTCCGTAACCATGGCGAGCGCCGAGAGTAGGGTCATCGGCTCGAAATGCGCGACGAACTGCACCGAGCGCGAGATGGCTTCGACTGCCGCTTCGCGCGTCGCGTTCGCATCGGCCAGGAACAGCAGATCGAATTTCGCACGTTCCGCCGTCTGGGCGATTTCGACGTAATGTTTGATGTTAAACGAGGCATCGGCCTGGGCGCGCGGATGGCGCCACGAAGCCACATGATGACCCGTCGGATTGTAATAGGCAGCGAGCCGCATCTTGCCGTCGGAATTCATGTCGCTCTCCCTTATGAACCGCCATATCCATCAATTGGGGCGGCCTGATTTGGTGTACGGAACTGCGCCAAAGATACCCCTCGGCCGGGTCCGGGTGAAATAACCTTTTTGGAAATCTCTATAACCAATTTGGCAAATGGCGGGACAGGCTGTAGGCTTTGGATATGAGCGCCCGGGTCCATCTCCGCCAGATCACCTGCTTCCTGGAAGTCGCCCGCAACGGCAGCATCAAACGCACGGCCGAGGCGCTCAACGTGTCCCAGCCCGGCGTCACCAAAACGATCAAGGAACTGGAAGCCGCCCTGGGTGTGGAACTGTTCATCCGCGTGCCGACGGGCGTGACCCTGACCCCGTTCGGCGAAGCGCTGCTGCGGCACGCTGGCCCGGCGATCGCCGAGCTTAATGCCGGCTTCTCCGAGATCGAGGCGCTGAAGAATTCCGCCGACGGCGGCATCCGCGTCGGCGGCCTGCAACTCGCCATGTCGCGCCTGCTGCCCATCGCGGTGGCGCGACTCAAACGTCACCGCCCGCACCTCAACGTCGCGGTCATCCCCGGCACCTACGAACAATTGCTGCCGGCGCTCAGGGTCGGCGAGTTGGATATGATCTTCGGGCGGCGCGGCGATGCCAGCGAGATGTCGGGCCTCGTCTTCGAGGTTTTCTTCCAGGACCGGCTGGTGATCGCCACCCTGCCCGGCCATCCGCTGACCCTGAAGAACAATGTCGAGCTCGAAAACATGATCGATTATCCGTGGATCGTGCCGCTGCCCAAAACCGCCGTGCGCGAATGCCTCAATCGCATCCTGCTGAAACACAAAGTTCCCTTCCCGCGCAATTGCTTCGAAACAACCTTCGGCTCGTCGACCTGGTCCTATATGAAAGAAACCGGCGCCATCGCGGCCCTACCGAGCAATACGATCTATGACGAGATCGAATCCGGCGACGTCAGCATCCTCAAGACGGAAAAATCCTGGACCATTTCGGATGTCGGCATCGCGCGCCGGCCGGATGCCTTGGTCAGCCAATCGGCGCGCCTGCTGATCAAGGAACTGCGCCAAGCCTCAAAGACCGCAAAGCTGGAAAGCATGCCGCAGGCGGGAACCCGGCGACCCAAGGCGGGCCTCGTTTAGCTCCGCAACGCGGCCTGCAGCATCGTATCGAGCGCGCTCAGGAATTTTGAACGATCTGCCTTGGTAAGCGGCGCGGGGCCGCCCGTCGTCGCACCGATCTCGCGCAAATGGCGGCCGATCTCGCGGCCCGCCAGCGCGTTGCCGATATTGTCCGGCGTCCAGAGCTTACCGTACGGCGACAAGGCGCGTGCGTTCTTGGCGAGGCAACGCGACGCCAGCGGGATATCGGAGGTCACGCAGACATCAGCGGCGGTGATGTTGTCGGCGATCCAGTCGTCCGCTTTGTCCGCCCCCTCATCGACCGTGATCATACGGACATTGCCGAAGCGCGGCGGACGGATCGGGCGCGAGCCGTTGGACACCACAAAGACACCAAGCTTGAGCCGTTCGGCGACGCGATAGACCTCGTCCTTGACCGGACAGGCGTCACCATCGACGTAGATTTCGGTCACGGGCGGATGTTAACCCTTGAGCATCGCCAAAGCGGCGTTGCGCTCGCTCGGTTTCAATTTCATGAAGGCCGTGCGGGCACGCTTGATGTCCTGATCGGTTCCGGTCTCGGATGCCGTCTTCAGCGCCACTGTCGTTGCATGCTCGGCGCCGCAGATAAAGGTCAGCGCCTTCGCCAGCCGGCCCATCGCCTCGCGATCGATCTTCAGATCGTCCACATTTCTCTCCCGGGAAGCTATTCCGCGTCGATCTTTAGCACGCGTCGCGGCATAATCGAAATGCCCAGATGGAGGCAACGCCATGCATGGTTTCAAACTGCTCTCGATCGTTCTCCTGACATGCCTATACTTCGAAGGCACGGCCGATGCCCAAGTCATGGATATCGCGACACGACCGGGTGTCACGCAACGCATCTTGATCGTCGCATCCCCTGAATCCAAAGCAGCCGTCATCCTGTTCGCGGGGGGCAACGGCGGATTGCAGATCACCCCACAGGGCAGCTTCAAATATCTCGGCGGCAATTTCCTGATCCGTATGCGCCAGGCCTTCGTCGACCAGGGCCTGACCGTCGTTATTGTCGATGCGCCGTCCGACCGCCAGAAGGACCCATTCCTCGGCGGCTTCCGCCAGACGCCGCAACATCTTGAAGACATGAAAATTGTGATCGCACGCGTCCGCCAACAGGTGAATCTGCCGGTCTGGCTGATCGGCACCAGTCGAGGCACGCAATCGGTCGGATATATCGCCACTCAACTCTCCGGCGCGGAAGGACCGGACGGTATCGTGCTGACCTCGACCATCCTGACCGACGAGACCGGCCGCGCCGTTCCCAAGATGGAACTGATCAAAATCACGATTCCCGTTCTGGTCGTCCATCACCGCGACGATGGCTGCAAACTCTGTGCCTTTTCCAGCATGCCGAGCCTGATGGACGGCCTGACCAATGCCCGCAAAAAAGAACTGATCGCGGTCACCGGTGGACAGAACAGGGGCGATCCGTGCGAAGCCCTGGCCTATCACGGCTTCAACGGTATTGAGGCCACGGTCGTTGCCGACATCGCCAACTGGATCAAACAGAATTAGGGGGCTTGCCTCACCGTCGTCGGATGGCGACGATGGACGCAACAATCCAGGCCAAGATTCAGGGACGCCCCGATGCTCGATCAATCCGCCCGCGTAAGCGGCGCCACGCCAGCCGAACTGGTCGCCCGCGCGCAGTCCCTCATCCCCGATCTCATCGCCGGCGCGCGTGAGGCCGAGCAGCAGCGTCAGGTTCCGATCGCGACCATGGCCAAGGTGAAACAGGCCGAACTTCATCGCATCTGCCAGCCTGCGCTTTTCGGTGGTTACGAATATGGCGCTGAGACCTTACTCGACATCGCCTTCCCATTGGCGTCGGCCTGCGCGGCGACCGCGTGGTGCACATTGGTTGCTGCCGGGCATCACTGGTTGCTCGCCAAATTCGACCGCACGGCACAAGAGGACGTCTGGGGTAACGACCCCGATGCGATGTTGTGCGGGTCCTACGCCCCGACCGGTCAGGCCAAGCCTGAAAACGGCGGCTATCGGCTCAGCGGCAAATGGAGCTTTGCCAGCGGCTGCGACCACGCGAGCTGGGCTATCGTCGGTGGGCTCATTCCGGGCGATAAGCCGCGTCCCGCGTTCTTCCTCATTCCTGCCAGCGACTATGAGATTGAAGACGATTGGTTCACGAGCGGGCTCGCCGGAACCGGATCGAAGACCGTGGCGAGCGCAGGCTGTTTCGTGCCCGCGCATCGCGTGATCGATTTCACCGCCGCCATGGGGGGCGACGCGCCGGGCACGGCACTGCATAAAAGCCCGCTCTATCGCCTGCCGCTCGTATCCTACGTCGCGACCTTGTTGGGCTCGGTCGCCGTCGGCGCCGCGCAAGGTAGCGTGCGCGACTATCAGGATCGCATCAAAGTGCGCGAGACACGTGGCGCCATCGCCGGCGGGCGCATGCGCATGGCCGATTTCGCGACGATCCAGGTGCGCGTCGGCGAAGCCGCTGCGGCGTCCGCAACCGCCGAGACCCTATTGCGCAACATCATGCGCCTGCTGAACGAAAGTGCGGCGGCAGGACGGGCCATGAGCACCGAGGAACGTATCACCTTGCGGCGCGATCAGGCCTTCGCGGTGAAGCTCGCTATTCAAGCGACCGATGCGCTCAATTCATCGACCGGCGGCGCGGGACTTTACCTGACCGATCCGGTGCAGCGCGCCTGGCGCGACGCCAATGCGGTCGGCCGGCATGTCAGCCTGAATTGGGATGCCGTCGGCAGTATGTACGGCCAGATGGCGCTCGGTCTGCCCCCGATAGGACAATATTAAATGACGCGTATCGCTGTTCTCGACGATTATCAACACGTCGCCGCCAACCTGGCCGATTGGTCGCGGGTCACGCAGCGCGCGACGGTCGATTTTTTTCATGACCATCTGGGCAACGATGATCAGGTTGTTGCCAAGCTCGCCGATTACGACATCGTCGTCGCCATGCGCGAACGCACGCGCTTTCCGCGCACCGTGCTCGAACGCTTGCCCAAGCTCAAACTGATCACCAACACCGGCCACTACATGGCCCATATCGATCTGGAATATGCCCATGAGCGCGGCATCGAGGTCTGTGAAACAATGCGCAAGCCCGGTCCTACCGGCGCGGTCGCCGAATTGAGCTTCGCGCTGATGCTCGCCTTGGCGCGCAATCTCATCAACGAAGACAGATCGGTGCGCGAGGGCCGTTGGCAGAACGGCGTCGGCATCCAATTGGGCGGCAAGCGCATGGGTGTACTCGGCTTGGGGCGCTCGGGCGCGCCCGTCGCACAAATGGGCCGCGCCTTCGAGATGGATGTGGTGGCCTGGAGCCAGAACCTGACGCCGGAGCGCTGCGCCAAGGTTGGCGTCACCTATGTCGATAAGGAAACGCTGTTCCGCACATCCGACTTCATCCATGTGCAATTGGTGCTGAGCCGCCGCACGCGCGGCCTGGTCGGTGCGGCCGAATTCGCCCTAATGAAGCCGACGGCGTTTCTGATTAACACGTCGCGCGGGCCCATCGTCGATGAGGCGGCTTTACTCGCCGCCCTGCACGCCGGCACGATCGCCGGCGCCGGCCTCGACGTGTTCGACCAAGAACCATTGCCGCTCGACCATCCGCTGCGCACCGCGCCGCGCACGATCCTCACGCCACATGTCGGCTATGTGAACGACAATTCCTACGACTCGTTCTACGTCCAGGCGGTCGAGAACATCACCGCCTTTCTCGACGGCACGCCTATCCGCACGCTCAATCCCGACAACACGTCCAAAGACGGCGTCAAAAGAAGTTAGACGCCAAGCACCACCGACTCGTTCAACAAATGGCAACTCGCCAAGTGACCGTTCGGCAAATGGGTCACCGGCGGGACACGCTCCGCGCACACCGGCATGACCTGGGGACAGCGCGTGCGGAACCGGCAGCCCGACGGCGGATTAAGCGGTGACGGGATGTCACCTGTGAGCCGGATGCGCGCACTGACGCCGTCCGGATGCGCCGGCAGGCGTGCCGAAAACAAGGCCTGGGTATAGGGATGACGCGGGTTGTCGACGATTTCGGCCGCCGGGCCGATCTCGGCGATCTGGCCCAGATACATGACGGCGATTTCGTTGCACATCTCGGCGATGACATCGAGATCGTGCGAGATCAGCAGGTAGCTCAAGCCGAACTGCTCTTGTAGGTCCATCAGCAGATTTAGGATCTGCGCGCGGATCGAAACGTCGAGCGCCGAAACCGGCTCATCCAGAACCAGAAGACGCGGTCGAAGAATCAGGCTGCGCGCGATAGCGATGCGCTGGCGCTGGCCGCCGCTGAATTCATGCGGGAAACGTTGTGCTGACTGCGGATTGAGGCCGACCGTCTGCATCACCTCCGCCACCGCATCGCGCAGCTCGCCGGCCGAGATGGCGCGATTGGCACTCAAAGGCTCGCCGATGATACCGGCGACGCGCATGCGCGGATTGAGCGAACTGTAGGGGTCCTGGAAAACTGCCTGTACGTTGGTGCGGTAATCGCGCAACGCCGGCCCGACGGCCCCATGAACGTCCTTGCCGTCGAATTGAATGCGCCCGCCGGTCGGATCTTCCAGACGCAGCAGAAGACGCGCGGTCGTCGATTTGCCGCAGCCGGATTCGCCGACCAGGCCCAGGGTCGCACCGACCGGCACCTGAAAGCTGACGCCATCGACCGCCTTGACCACACCGGCTTGCGTGCGCAGGAACATGGAACGGCTCTGCGCGTAATGCTTTTGCAGCTTCTCGACGGCCAGCAAGGGCCCGGGAGTTATGGTGCTCATGTCGTCGGATACCAGCAGGCCGCGCTGTGATCCGTCGCTAGGCTCACCTCGGGCGGCATCTCGGTGCGACATTTGGCATCGGCGCGCGGACACCGTGGCGCAAACGGGCAGCCCGGCGGCAGCGCTGCCAAGTCCGGCGGCTGGCCCTCGATCGTCGGCAGGCGTTTATGCGCATCCACCTTAATGTCATCGGGTGCACGACGCCCCGGCAAAGTCGACAGCAACGCCTGCGTATAAGGATGCGCCGGGCGTTCAAACAAAGTGCGAACCGGCGCCTTCTCGGCGGCACGGCCCGCATACATGACGATGACGTCATCGCAGAGCCGCGCGGCCACGCCGAGATCGTGCGTGATGACGATCAGCGCCAGGCCGGTGCGCTGCTGCAATTCCTCCAACAGGTCGAGATATTGCGCCTGCACCGTGGGATCGAGCGCGGTCGTCGGCTCATCCGCGATCAACAGCTCCGGCCCGCAGGAGATCGCGGCGGCCCCGACGATGCGTTGCAACATGCCGCCGCTCATCTGGTGCGGATATTGATTGAAGCGGCTTTCGGGCGCCGGAATGCCAACTGCGCCCAGCAATTCTATAACGCGAGCGCGCAAGGCGTCGCCGCCCATGCCTTGATGGGTGCGCAGCGGTTCGGCCACCTGATCGCCGACACGATAGAGCGGATCGAGCGACACCATAGGGTCTTGCAAAATCATCGCGATGTGACGGCCACGCATACGCCGCAAGTCGCGTTCCGCCAAGGAAACGAGATCGCGGCCATCGAACAACACCTGACCGCCCAGGATGCGGGCGCCGCGCGGCAACAGGCGCAGGATCGACAGCGACGTCATCGACTTGCCGGAGCCGGATTCGCCGATGATGCCCATGGTCCGGCCGCGCCTCAGCGTAAAGGACAAACCGTTGACCGCGCGCACGATGCGGTTCCCGCCGTCGGCGAAAATCGACATTTCGAGATCGCGGACCTCGAGCAACACACCATCTTTGGTCGATGTGCCGCCCATGTCAGTTATACCGGATACGCGGGTCGATCACGCCGAAGACCAGATCGACCAGGAAATTGAGGGTGATGAGGAACACCGCGATCATCAACACGCCCGATTGGATGACCGGATAATCGCGGCTGACGATGGATTCGACCATCAGATTGCCGAGACCCGGCCAACTGAACACGGTTTCCACAATCACCGCGCCGCCCAATAGATTGCCGAGTTGAATGCCGGACAGCGCAACGACCGGGATCAGCGCATTGCGCAGCGCGTGTTTCCACACGATCAGGCGTTCGGCCAGACCTTTGACGCGCAGGAATTTGACGTATTCGGCGTCGAGGGTTTCCAGCATCGAGGATCGCGTGATCCGCATGATGGCCGCCATGGGGAAGGTCGCCAGGGTCAACGCCGGCATGACCAGATGCTGCCAGGTGCCCGATCCGCTGGTCGGCAGCCAGCGCAGGATCACCGCAAAGATAAGGATCGCCATGATGCCGATCCAGAAATGCGGCATCGATTGCGCCAGCACCGCCAGAGTGCGCGCCGCGCGATCGATGAGCGATCCGCGTGTGCGCGCCGCCAGGATGCCAAGCGAGATGCCGAGACTCACCGCGACGGCGAAAGCGGCCAGGCCGAGTTGGACCGTTTTTTGGATGCGTTCCGCGATCACTTCGACCACCGGGCGCTGATAGCGGATCGAACGGCCGAAATCGCCCCGTGCCACGTGCCCGACATACGAAATATATTGCAGCCATACCGGCTTATCGAGATCAAGCTGACGACGCATCTTGTCGATCTCTTCCTGACCGGCGGAGGCATCGACCAGGGTATAGACGACGTCGCCCGACAAACGCGCCGCGATGAACACCAGAAGCGTCACCCCAAAAATGGTGATCAGCGCAAGCCTCAGGCGGTGGAGGAAGAAGGACACCATTACAACTGCCTGAGTTTGGGATCGAGCGCGTCACGCAGCCAATCGCCGAGCAGATTGGTGCCCAGCACGGTCATGGTAATGGCCAGGCCCGCGAAGGTCGGGATCCACCAGGCTGTCGCCAAGTAGTTGCGCCCCTCCGCGATCAACAGGCCCCAGGCCGAGGCCGGCGGCTGGATGCCGAGCCCGATGAAGGTGATGGCCGCCTCAACGATCAGCGCGCGGCCAAGTTGCAAGGAGAACAGCACCATGCAGGTCGCAAACAGATTGGGCAAAATATGGCGCAACAGGATGCGCACATGTGAACAATTGGCGACCTTGGCGAGCGCCACATAGCCGCGCTCGCGCAGGCTCAAGGTCTCGCCGCGGATCACGCGCGCATAATCGGCCCAGAAAACGAAGATGATCGAACAGATGATGGTGACCAGCCCACCCCCGAAGGCCGACCCGATCAGGATCGTCAGCAGAATGGTCGGGATCGACATTTTCACATCGACGATGCGCATCACCACATTGTCGATCCAGCCGCCGAAATAACCGGCAACCATGCCCGCCGTGATGCCGATGACGGCCGCGACGACGACACCCAGCACCGCCACCATCAGAGTGACGCGCGCTCCTTCGATCAGGCGGCTCAGCAGATCGCGCCCGAAATGGTCGGTGCCGAGCAGGAAAGCGGGATCGCCGCCCGCCAGCCAGGCCGGCGGCTTGCGCGGCGCTAGCAGGTTCACCACCGTCGGGTCGTGCGGATAGAGCAACGGCCCGGCGATCCCACAGATCACCACCGGGGCCAACAGCAGCACCGGGATCCAAGGAAACCTGCGTAAGGACCGCCAGGTCATGCTTGGGCGCCCACTCGCGGTCGCGCTGCGCTCAATTGACCTTGATGTCCTTCAGCATGGCCAGGATGAAACGGACCTTTTCCGTCGGCACATAATCGATGTTCTTCTTGGTCGCGAAGACACTGACCATCGTCCAGACGGGAATGGTCATGACCTCGTCATGCATGGCCTGAACGGCTTTGCGGACATGTTCCTCATGCGTCTTCATGTCGTTGGCCGCGAGCGCCAGATCAACCTCTTTATCGAACTCCGGCAGGATATAAGTCGCCGCCGCACTGCTGGAATGACTGGCTGCCAGCGAATCGATCGTCTCGGAGTTTTTCGCGAGCACCGTCGGCGACAGATAGAACATCGGCGCATCCGGATTGTTCTTGTTCTTCACATAGGTCTCGGTCCGCACCCCCACGTCGTTGCCCTGGGGAACCACGGTGATGCCGACCGCTTTCAGATACAAGGTGATGGCTTCCGCTGTTTCGCGCGTGCCGACGTCACCGCCAGTGAAATAGACCATGGGAATGCTGAAGCCATTGGGATAACCGGCTTCGGCCAACAGTTTCTTCGACAGCGCCGGGTTGAAGTCATAAGCCTTCAGATTCGGATCATACCCACGATCGCCCGGCGCCAGGCGTGGATAGGTTGCCGGCACGCCCTGGAACAGCCCCTTGACGATCGCATTGACGTCGATGGCATGCGCCATCGCCCGGCGCACCCGCACATCCTTGGTCGGCGCAACCTTGGTATTGGAATTGAACCGGAAGGCCATGGTCGTCGGCACCGGCACGATAGCGATTTTGAAACCTTCCGCCTTCAATTCGGCCGTGTCGTTGAACGACGCATTGACGATCATATCCGCCTCGCCCGTCTTCAGCATTGCGGTACGGGTCGTATCTTCTTTGGCAAACACGAAGCGCGCTTTTTCGACCTGCGGCTTCGGCCCCCAGAAATCCTCATAGCGCACGAGTTCAAGATATTGGCCGGGTTTGTAATCGGCGATCTTATACGGGCCCGTCCCCATCGGCTTCTTGACGAATTCGTCTTCGCCGACGCGGTCGTAATATTTCTTGGATACGACGACCAGCAGACGCAATGCCAGCATGGTCACGTCCGGCGATTTCATGTGGAAGCGCGCGGTCAACTTGTCGACGGCTTCGACGCTGCTGATCGTCGGATTGCGCCGGATGCTGTAGATCGACGTCTTTGCCGTCATGCGCGCATCGGAAAAGACGATATCCTCGGCCGTCAATTCGTCGCCCGAATGGAACTTCACGTTCGGGCGCAATTTGAAATCGATGTATTTGCTGTCCGGGCCGACAACCCATTCGGCGATGGTCGGCGCCGGCGTGCCGTCGGTATCGAACCCGACCAGCGCCTCGGTCACGTTCGTCACGGCCTGGCGCGCATTGGGCGCGTTGCGCGACGAGGTGATGTCGAGCGTATCGGGTTCGATATTGGTCGCGATGATAAGCGGCTTGGCTGCCGTTTGCGCGAGAACATTCGGCACGCTGGCCAGCAAAGCCAACGCCGCGACAACGCCTGTGAACACGGATCGCATCATAACCACGGCCTCCCAGAAATTCTTATTGCGACAAGTCTAATGGAGCGACGCCGCCCGAGTCCTAACTATTGAGCGGCGCTTGGGCGGCGGCGTTGCGTCCGGCGATCCGGCCGACCGCCAAGGCCTCGCCGACATTGCCGCCGCCGCAATACAGATGCCCCCAGAGCGAGCCCAATTCGCCCGCCGAATAGAGCCGCCCGATCGGCGCGCCGTCCTTGTTCAAAACGCGCGCTTCGCCGTCGCGGCGCGGCCCGCCCATGGTATTGACCATGCGCGGCCACATCTCGACCGCGTAGAACGGCCCAGTGTTGAGCGACTGAAGCGTTTCCTTGGACCGATGGAAATCGGGATCGACGCCCTTCTCGCAATATTCACCGTATTTGGAGAGCGTCTTTTCCAGTACCGCCGGATCCATTTTGATCTTCTGCGCCAGTTCCGCGACGGTTTTGCCTTCGATGATCCAGCCCTTGGCGACTTCGGCCGAATTGTCGGCGCTCCATTTGTAATGACGTCCGCCGCCGGCCGTGCCGGCATGCAAGGTGCCCTTCATCAGGCCTTCCTTGTCGCAGATACCGTAGACCGGCAGGGTCGGATAACCAGGCTTCTTCGGGTCATACGCGACGAGTGACTGCCAGGCGAAGTGGGTTTCCCAGCCGGTCTCGTTGGTGAAGCGCTTGCCGTGCTTGTTCACATAGATGAAGCGCGGGCTGGGGTAATTGATCGAGAACGGCGCATAGAAGCCTTCCGCCCGGATGCCGAAGCTGCCGACCACAACACCCATATGCCACAGATCCGCGCCGATCTTTTCCGCCATGGTGATGCCGTCGCCGGTATTGCCCGGATTGCCGATGCCGTAGAACGGATTGAGCGGCAGGTAGCGCGCCTTCATCTCGTCGTTGAATTCAAAGCCGCCACTGGTCAACACCACGGCGCGGCGCGCCTTGATGGTGATCGTCTCGCCGTCCTTTTCCGCGACCGCACCGACCACATCACCGCGCTCATTGGTCAACAGTTCTTTCGCCGGCGCACCGAGGATCGTCTTGATGCCGCGCTTTTCCACATTGTCGTGCAGCAACATGAACAGCCGCTCGCCATTAGGCTCGCTATCGCGCGGCGACATCACCGTCTGGTTGACCATCGCCGCCGATCCCGGGAAGCCTGGCCAGGACGGGTGCGTCACTTGCGGATAGCGCACGCTCAGGAAATGCGTGACCTTCGGCGTGCCGCCCAGTCCTTCGATCCAGGCCTTCGTCGTGCCGGCCGATTTCACATAGGCCTCGATCACGTCGCGGTCAGTACGGCCCAGACACAGCGCATCGATATGTTCGATCGCCTGCGCTTCGGTGCCGGGCGGCGGCGAGAACCACGAGCAGTTGGAAAGCCGCGTATTGCCGCCGGGTTCGGCCATCTTTTCCAGAATGATGACCTGTGCGCCCGCGTCATGCGCCTCGATCGCCGCCGAGGCGCCCGCGCCGCCAAATCCGATGACCAGAACGTCTGTTTCCAATTCCTGCATAGCCATTCCCTTCTGACAAAATGCTTATTTGCGCAGCACGACCAAACCGTCCGCCGCCTTCACCCCCTGCCCCTCGGGCAGGACGAACAATGGATTGATTTCAGCCTCCGCCAGCCTGTCGCCCAAGGCGAGGCACATGCGCGAGAATGCCAGCACAGCATCCGACAAGGCCGCGATATCGCAAGCCGGCTTGCCGCGATAACCGGCCAGCAGGCGTCTGATCGCAAGCTCATCGATCATGGACGCAACATCGGACGCCGTCAGCGGCGCCAGGCGCACCGCGGTGTCGTTATAGACCTCCGCCGCGATGCCGCCGCCGCCCAACAGGATCGCCGGGCCCAATTGCGGATCACGTAAATAGCCGAGAATGACCTCTACGCCCTCGCCCGCCATTTCCTGCACCAGAAAACCTTCGAGCACCGCATCGGTCTTAGCCTGCACGGCCGTTTGCATCGTACGGCACGCCTCGGCGACATTGGCCACCGCTACGCCGACGCGTACGCCGCCGACATCGCTTTTATGCGCAATGGCGCGCGATAGGATCTTGAGCACGACGCGCGATCCGAACCCTTCCGCGATCCGCACGGCCTCCTCGGGGGAGCGCGCAATGGCTTCACGGACACCGGGTATGCCATAGGATGAAAAGAGCTGCTTGCTCTCCGCCTCATTGAGCACGCCTTCGTGCGGCAGATGAGCCGCCGGCATCACGGCGATTGTATCGGCGTCTTCCGCTTCGGCCGCCACTCGCCGCATACGGTAGAGCGCGTCGATTGCCGCCGCACAGCCTTCGGGGTTTTCAAACGCCGGCACGCCCGACGCATTGAGATGACGTAAGATATCCGGCGCCGAGGGGCTGACATAAGCGAGCAGCGGCTTGTCGATACTGGCCAACGCCTCGACCAACGGCTTCGCCACCAGTTCGGGTTGCCCCACGCTGGACGAGCCGACCACCGTAACGACCGCATCGAAGTCGGCACTTTGCGTCAGTGCGGCGATTGCGCCTTTGAGGATATGCGGCTGCAATCCCGCGAGCGTGAGATCGATGGGATTGCGATCGGCCGAAAAACCGTCGTCCTTCAACAACTCGCCAAGCTGGGCCGATATGTCTGGCGACGGTGCCGGCGTATCGTAGCCCAACAGGCCGCAGGCATCGGCGACCAGTGCACCGGCGCCGCCGGTCGTCGTCAGGATGGCCAGCCGTTTGCCCGGCATACGTTGCTTGATCGACAGCGCCATCGCGATATCGATCAGATCGGAAAAACGCTCCGCCCGCACCGCGCCGACCTGGGCGAACAGTGCGTCATACAAACGATCTTCGCCTGCCAGCGCGCCGGTATGCGATTGGGTCGAGCGCGCGCCCGCCTCGGAACGGCCGACCTTGTAGACGACCATCGCTTTGCCCGCGCGCGATGCCGCCAGGGCCGAGCGGCGGAAGCGGTCGGCGTTGCGCAAACCTTCGATATAAAGCGCAATGACCGAGGTTTCGGGATCCTCGACTAGGTAATCGATGAAATCGCTGATTTCGAGATCGGCCTCGTTGCCGGTCGCGATGAGCCGCGAGAGGGCCGCCCCGCGAAACGCGGCGCGCGAAAGGACCGATCCGAGAATGCCGCCACTTTGCGACACCAGCCCGATTGACCCGGCGCGCAGGCCGTCGATATCGAGCGCACCGCTCGCCGACAAGGTGACGCGGTCGGTCACGTTGACGATGCCCACGGTATTGGGTCCCAGAATCCGCATGGACCCCGCTGCGGCACGCAAAGCGGCTTGGCGCGATTGGCCTTCGCCATCGACCTCGGCATAGCCGCCCGCGAGCACAATAGCGGCGCCGACGCCACGGGCCGATAGATCGCGCACGTAACCCTCCGCGCGCTCCGCGCCGACCAGGATGATCGCGGCATCGGGGGCGGCGGGCAGGCTGGCGATATCGGGATAACAGCGGGTGCCGTCGAGATCGTCGTAACGCGGATTGACCGGATAGATAGCGCCGGCGAAACCGTGGCGCTTCAAATAGCGCAAGGGCCGCCCCGCCGTTTTAGTCGGATCAGCCGAAGCGCCGATGATGGCGACGCTTTGCGGCCGGATGAGCCGATCGATGGACGACAGGTCCAACTACTTGCTCCGCTTATTGAGAAAGTCGTCAACCGCTTGGCGATGCGCATCTGTCGTATAGGCAATTGCCTGCGCCTGCGCGCCCAGTGCGAAGATTTCTTCGGCCGAGTGTTCGAAGGTTTGATCGAGAATGGTTTTGGCGAGCGCTACCGCATCGGCCGAACCCACCGTCATTCTTTTCGCAAGATCGACGGCGGCATCGATCAGCTTGTCCGGCTCGGCCAATTCGTCGGCCAGGCCGATGGCGAGCGCCTCAACGGCATCGACCTTACGCGCCGAAAAGATCATTTCCTTCGCGCGCTGCAAGCCGACGCGGCGCGGCAGGAAATAGAGCCCGCCGCCATCGGGGATCAGACCGCGCATGACGTAGCTCATGACGAAACTGGCATATTGGTTCGACGCCACTATGAAATCGCAGCACAGCGCGATGTCGCACCCAAGACCGGCGGCCGCGCCATTCACTGCCGCAACGGTCGGCTTGGCCAATTCATGCAACGCGGCTACCGCGTGATGCGTACGGCGCTGCCGCTGCCAGCCGTTGACCGCGATGCGCCCGGCGGGCGCTTCCAGGCGTTTCTGCATCGAGGCGATGTCGCCGCCGGCGCAGAATGCTTTGCCCCGACCCGTCAGCACCATCGCGCGGATGCGATCTTCGCGCGCCACCCATTCGATGACATCGGCGAATTCGGCGCGCGTTGCATCGTCGATGGCATTGCGGACGTCAGGGCGGTTGAAGGCGACGATGGCGATGCCGTCACGCTCTTCAATGGCGATACAATTCGGCTGCGGACGCCCGTCGGACATAGACTTCTCCCTGTTTGCGGCGCTTCACGAACGCCGCATTCTTGCCGGAAGAATAGATCAGCCTATCCTGATTTTCTATCGTTTATTAGAAAGTGACGAAGTCAACGAACCCACGGCCTTATCAAGACGCGCGGCGCGCACCCTGATCGGCGAGCACCGCTTCGGCCGCCTCCAACGCTTCGCTGGCTTCCAGCCATTTGGCCTCGGCGGCCTCCAATTTGCGCTCGATCTCGCCACGCGTCTTCATCAGCTGGCCGGCCGGCACATTCTTATGCGGCCCGTCGTAGCCGGTGGGATCGAACAGTGCGCGATCGATGTCGCTGCGCTTGGCGCTGAAACTGGCCATCTCGGTTTCGGCCTGCTTCACGGCCTTGCGCAAAGCCTGCGTCTGCTCGCGCGCATCGGCCGCGGCCTTGCGCTGATCCTTTTTGCTGAGGCGCTTGCCGCCTGGTGCCTCGTCGTCGTTCGACGCCGCCGCATCGGCGCGCGACAGCAGCAGATCGCGATAATCGTCCAATGTGCCCGTAAATTCCTTCGCCGTGCCGTCGGCGACGAGCACCAAACGGTCAGACGTCAGTTCAAGCAAATGGCGATCGTGCGAGACCACGACGACGGCGCCGTTATATTCGTTGAGCGCCTGGGCAAGGGATTCGCGCGCATCGACGTCCAGATGGTTGGTCGGTTCGTCCAAGATCAGCATGTGCGGCGCGTCGCGCGTGATCAGCGCGAGTGCGAGGCGCGCGCGCTCGCCGCCCGATAGATGTTTGACCTCGATCCCCGCCTTGTCGCCGGAGAAACCAAAGCGGGCCAGTTGCCCGCGCACCGCCCCCGGCTTGGCATCTGGCATCAGGCGCGTCATGTGCTGGATCGGCGTATCCTGGTAATCGAGTTCTTCGACTTGATGCTGGCTGAAATAGCCGACGCGCATCTTGCCACTTTGCGCCATCGATCCGCTCATGGGTTTGAGCTGACCGGACAGCAAGCGTGCGAGTGTCGTCTTGCCGTTGCCGTTACGCCCCAGGAGCGCGATACGGTCGTCTGGATCGATGCGCAACGAGACATTGTTGAGGATCACCGCATCTTCGCTGTAACCGATCTTGGCGCGTTCCATATTGACCAAGGGCGGGCGCTGTTCGTCCGGGCTCGGGAACTCAAACACCAAGGTCGGATCCTCAGTGGCGGCCGCAACGGGCTCCATGCGCGCCAAGGCCTTCAGGCGGCTTTGCGCCTGCTTGGCCGTATGCGCCTTGAACCGCCAGCGATCGACGAAGGCCTGTAGTTTCTTGCGCTTGGATTCTTGTTGTAGGCGCGAGGATTCGGCCTGCGCCTGCTGCTCGCGGCGCTGACGCTCGAAAGAATCGTAGCCGCCGACATACAGCGTCACCTTGCCGTGATCGACATGCAGAATGTGATCGACGACGTTGTTCAACAGATCGCGCTCGTGGCTGACCACAACGATGGTCGCGCGATAGGACTTCAGAAACGATTCCAGCCAAAGCGTGGCTTCAAGGTCCAAGTGGTTGGACGGCTCGTCCAGCAGCAGCAGATCGGGCTCGGAGAATAGCACCGCCGCCAAGGCGACGCGCATGCGCCAGCCGCCGGAAAAGGAATCGAGCGGACGATGCTGCATGGTCTCGTCGAAACCGAGGCCGGCGAGGATGCGGGCTGCCCGGCCGGGCGCGGTATGCGCATCGATGGTCAGCAGGCGTTCATGAATTTCGGCGATGCGGTGCGCATCGGTGGCGTGTTCCGCCTCGTCCATAAGTGCTGCGCGTTCGACATCGGCGGCCAGCACGTTCTCAAACGGGCTGGTCGGCCCGGCGGGCGCCTCCTGCGCGACATAGCCCATGCGCGTATCGCGCGGCATTTCGATAGAACCCGAATCCGCCTCGCCGATGCCGGCGATCAGCTTCAGGAGCGTCGACTTGCCGGCCCCGTTGCGGCCCACCAGGCCCACCCGGCTTTTGGTCGGGATCGAGGCTGTGGCGCCATCGAGGATGACGTGGCCGCCGAGGCGCACGGTGATGTCGGTGATGGTCAGCATGAGGGGCGGAGCGATAGCACACCGACGGCCCGGGAAAAAGCAAAAGCCGCGGAATCCTGACCGGATTCCGCGGCTTTCTTAAGTAATCGCCTAAATGTTACGGAGCTTTTTGAGCAGCGGGAACACCCTCAAGGGATTGTTATGGAAGATGTCCATCTTCTGCTCATTATTGAGGAAGTCGAAATTGTCGATGATGGCGACCACGTCGTCCGACGCCTTGCCGGTCTGCGGATTGAGCGACGCGGAGCCCGAACCCGGCGCCTCGGTGCCGAACACCATCTGTCCGACGCCGCGCTGGCGGATCGCCGCCCCCAGATACCAGGGATCGTAGGCGCAGGTATCGAAGAAGAGATTGGCGCTGACGTCCAATGTCTTCACCGGATGCTCGACGGGCGCACCGCCGACCTGACCGCCCGATTGTTCGCCGCTCGCCGTGACCCGACCTTTGGACGGATTGGCGCGATCGATCGGATCGCCGATTTCGATCAGGCGGCGCAGCGCGCCACCACAATGGCAGATGACGATCTTGAGGTTCGGGAACTTCTCGAACACATCGCTGTTTTCAAGCAGCAAGGTTGCCAAGGTCTCTTCCGTCAGATTGTTGTACTGATACGAATGAGGCAGACGTTCGATGCGCGGATCGCGGCTGATCGATGGATGCACGATCAAGGTCGCCTGGAGCTGTTCGGCGCGTTTGTAGAGGGGATACCACGCCTTGTCGTCCATGCCCGGCGATTGACGATCGCCGTTCGGATCGGGGTTCACCAGCGCACCGGCAAATCCAAGCTTATCGATGGCGCGCTCGAGTTCGGTGCAGCAGGCTTCGATGTTCAATCCCGACGTCAGCGGCAATTGCGCGATGCCGACGAAACGATCGGGATGCATCTTGCACTGGGTATGGATGACGTCGTTGGTATCACGCGACCAAGGCTCGACCAGGAAAGGGCGTTCCCATTGCATCATGGCGACCGGGCGTGGCGAGATCAGCTGCAGATCGATGTTGCGCTCGGTCATCACACGCAGATGACGTTCCAGCGCCTGGTTCATCGCCGCCTCGGGAATCTGCACACCAGTGTTACCGGGCGTGCGCAGCGCATGCAGGTTCATCGCGTGTGCGCGGAAATGCGGCGGCGTCGAGAGATGCCCGTGGACGTCGATAACCTTCTTACCGTTATACATATTTGCCCCCTGCTTCGTTGATAAGGTCCTCGTTCCAATAAGGGGTTTTAGGCCGCCGAAAAAGCTCTATCGAGACACCAGTAATCTATAAATCTATAGAATTAGATTGAGGAATAAGGCTAAGCTGAACCTCATGCCCAGCGCCGCACTTGCCGCCAAACCTACCAAATACGACGCCCGCCGCGATGCAGTCGTCGATGCCGCGGCTGCGGTGTTCGCCGAGTTCGGCTATCACGGCGCCGGCACCGGCCTGATCGCTGGGCGCGTCGGCATCCGCCAAGGCAGTCTGTACTATTATTTCGCGTCCAAGGAAGAGGCGCTGAGCGAAGTCTGCCTCAGAGGCGTCGGCGATTTCCTGACCGGGCTGGAGGACATCGCGCAATCGACAATGCCGGCGAACGAAAAGCTGCACGCGGCCATCTTGAATCACCTGCGCCCCGTCGCGGAACGGCCGGATTACGTCCGCACCTTCATCACCCAACGCCAGCATCTGCCCGATGCCAGCCGGCGCAGCGTCGGCCGCCAAGTTCGCCAATACGAAAAAGCGCTCACCGAACTCGTCCGCCAGGGCATTGCGCAGAGCGCGTTCCGCTCCGACCTCGACTGCGAACTCATGGCACTCGCCATCATCGGCGAATGTAACGCGGTGTTCACCTGGTACGGCAAACGTGCGAAGGCATTGTCCATCGCACAGATCGCCGATGCCATGGCTACCCGTTTCCTGAAAGGTATTGCGGCATGAGCGCACCCTTATTCCGGGCCGACCACGTCGGCAGCCTGCTGCGTCCCGACAGCCTGCGCCAAGCGTTCCGCGCGCATGCCGAGGGCAAGATCGATGACGGCGCGTTCATCCAGGCCCAGGACGACGCCATCCGCGAGATCGTCGATCTGCAGGAAAGCATAGGCCTGCAATCGATCACCGACGGCGAATTCCGCCGCGCGTCCTATTGGTCGCATTTCGCCGACGGCATCGATGGCCTGGGTGTCGCCCCCGCCCGCTTCGATTTCCATGACGACACTGGCCATGCGATGAATTTCCTGGCCCCGCACACCCTCGCCAAGCTGCGCCGGGCCAAATCACTATCCGGCGCGGAGTTCGAATTCCTCAAGACGACGACCGGACGTACAGTGAAAATAACCCTGCCGTCGCCGCCGACTCTACATTTCTGGGATAAGCCGGGCGCGGTCCGTGCGGCGGGCTATGCGGACGACGATGCGTTCTTCGCCGACGTCGCCAACATCTTCCAGGACGAGATCACCGACCTCGCGCGACGCGGCGCAACCTACATCCAAATCGACGATGTACCGCTCGCCATGCTGTGCGACGAAGCCTTGCGCGCGCGCCTAAGTGCCGCCGGCGAAGATCCCGACGCGGTATTCAGCCGTTATATCGAACTGTTCAATGCGTGCCTGGCGACCGTGCCCACCACCATGACCGTCGCGCTGCATGTCTGTCGCGGCAATTTCAAAGGCCATTGGCTGTCGGAAGGTGGGTACGGCCGGGTCGCGCGCCGCATGTTCAACGAGATCGACGCCGATTCCTATTTCCTGGAGTTCGACAGCCCGCGTGCCGGCGATTTTGCGCCGCTGGCCGATGTACCGAAACATAAATCGGTCGTGCTCGGCATCGTCAGCACCAAGACCGCGACATTAGAATCCGCCGCAGCGGTCAAGCGCCGCATCGATGAAGCCGCGCACATCCTGCCACTCGACCAATTGGCGCTCAGTCCGCAATGCGGCTTCGCCAGCGCGGTGTCCGGCAACTCCATCACCACCAACGATCAAATCCATAAGCTGCGCCTCGTCGTCGAAATCGCCAACGACGTCTGGGGACGCAGCGCCTAAAATCGAACAGGGGACTTTCGATGGCACAGGATCGCGCCGAACAAACCCGCAGCACATGGCTGACGGTGCTGGAGAAGTATCAACGTGATGCCGACGCGCCCGGATCGCAAGACTATTGGTCGCCCTCATTGGATTGCGCGAGCCGCGACGAACTGATCGCTATCCAGAATGCCAAACTCGCGGCGCTCACCCCGTTCCTCTACGAGAATAGCGCGTTCTATCGCCGCCGCTTCGACCGGCTCGGCTTGACGCCGACCGACATCAAAACCATCGACGATCTGGCCAAATGGCCGGTGGTCGATAAATCCGAGATGATGGCCGACGTGCAGGCCGAACCGCCCTATGGCACCTACACGACGCATGACGACGCGCTGTGGGCTAAGCGCGGCTGGATGATCTTTTCCTCGTCGGGCTCCACCGGTATCCCCCGCCCGTTCCGCTATTCGCAGATTGATCGCGATCTGTGGTCCTGGGCCAATGCGCGTGCGCTACATTCGTTCGGTATCCGCCCCAGCGACAGCATGTTCATCTGCGCAGGTTACGGCCCGCACGTGTTTGCCTGGGGCGTGCAATATGCGCTGGCCAAGATGGGCGTCGCCTGCATTCCGGGCGGCGGCATGACCGGCGAAGCCCGCGCCGGGATCGTCGACCGCTTCAAACCCACCGTACTGACCTGCACGCCATCCTATGCCCTGCATCTTGGCCGCGTCATGGAAGCCAGAGGATCGGATCCGCGCCGAAGCTCGGTTCGCACCCTGCTGGTCGGCGGCGAGCCGGCCGCCGGTATCGCCAGCACACGCGAACGCCTGGAAGAATTGTGGAATGCGCGGCTGGTCGAATTCTATGGCTGCACCGAGGTCTCGCCCCATTGCGGCGGCTATTCCTGCCCAGCGTCAGACACAGATAAAAACGCGGTCACCAGCCACCTGATGGAAGATATCCAGATCTGGGAACTCGTCGATGCCGACAGCAAACAACGCGTCGATGAAGGCCAACGCGGCCTCACCGTCTGCACCAGTCTCAATTCGGAAAGCTCGCCGCAACTGCGCTTCCTGGTCGGCGACTATGCGACCTGCACGACTGCGCCCTGCGATTGCGGCCGGACCCACATGCGCGCCGTCGGCGCCTTCGCCGGACGCTCGGACGATCTAATCAATCTACGTGGCATCAAGATGTATCCGGTGCAGCTGGAAGAAGCCGTGCGCTCGGTGCCCGGCATCGGCGATGAATACGAGATCGTCATTGCGACCGACGACAAAGGGCTCGACATCATGACGGCGCGCATCGAGCATACCGATCCGCAGGCGGCCGAACGGGTGGCACGCGCCATTCAGACGCGCTGCGAACTTCGATGCGATGTGGAATTACTGACGCCCGGGACCTTGCCGAAAACCGAATTCAAGGCAAAGCGCGTGCGCGATACGCGCTCAACCCGTTAAGGCGCTTTGCGGCTGTGCCTGCGCCAAAGCCGGCGCCGGCATCTTGATCTGCAAAAGCGTCAATATGGCTTGGCGCAAAGATTGTTCATCGACCGGCTTCTGCAACAGCGGGATGGACGCATAGCGCCGATCGACCGCTTCCTTGTCGTAGCCGGTGAGGAACAGGAACGGGATGGCGCGCGCCGCCAATTCATCCGCGATCGGATAGCTGGCATAACCATCCAGATTGAGATCAAGGATAGCGCAGTCGATGGCGCTCTGCTTCGCCGCCGTCAACGCGGAGTCCTTGTCGTTCATCGGCCCGACCACCGCATAACCGAGATCGATCAGCATTTCGCGCATCATCATTGCGACCAAGGTTTCATCCTCGACCAACAGCACACGCTTTTGCTCGTTCGGCGTGGATACCGCGGGCGCCGTCAAGGTACTAGCGCCGTTGCCCGGGCGGGCGACCTGGATCCGCTCGGTCACATCGGCGCGCGGCACCGCGAGAATGCACTCCAATCCTTCGGCGCGCCAATTGAACGTCGCTTTGCCCTGCAACTCGCGTTCGATACTGGCGGTGACGACGCGTGTACCGAAGCCGTTCTTGGACGGCGCAACCGTCGCCGGGCCGCCCGTTTCGCACCAGCGCAAGGTCAGCGAATCCGGTGTCAGATCCCAATTCACCAGGACCCGACCGGACGCCGACGACAGCGCCCCATATTTTGCCGCATTGGTCGCCAGTTCGTGCAGCACGAGGGCGAAAGCCTGCGCCATCGACGGGCGCAGCAGCAAGGACGGGCCGCTCATGATCACCCGTTCCGAATCGAGATTGCGATATGGGTCCATTTCCTCGGTAACCAGCCGCACCAGATCGGCGCCCTGCCAACGTGTATTCGACAAAAGCGTATGCGCGCGCGCCAGGGCCTGGATGCGGCCATCAAGCGCGGACACCAACCCTTCAATCGAATCCGCGCGCGTCAGCCGCAAAATCGATTGCACCACGGCGAGCGCATTGCGGGCGCGATGATCGACCTCGCGCGCCAGCAAGGACTGCCGTTGCTCGGTCTCCTTGCGTTCGGTGATATCGACCGTCACGCCGCTGATCATGACCGGCTGTCCATCCGTATGCTGGCTGGCCGCCGAGGCGCTGACGCACCAGCGCACTTCGCCGTTCGGCCGGATGATACGGAATTCGGTCTGGCCCGATTGGCCTTCGTTCACCGATGTCCGGTGGCTTTCCTGATAGACCTGCCAATCGTCCGGATGGATGAGCGGTCGGATCTCGTCCATGCTGCGATAGGAGCTGCCGTCTTCGATCCCGAAGATCCTGCATTTGGCATCGTCCCAAAAGACCCGCTGACTTTGCAGATCGATTTCCCACGAACCCATATGACCGGCGGCCAGCGCCAGGGTCCGGCGTTCCTCGCTCTGGCGGAGCCGCTGGTTCGATGCCTCAAGCTCGGCAGTGCGATCGCTCACCCTGCGCTCAAGCTCGGCGTTCAGGCGTTCGAGTTCCTGGGTCTTGCGGTAGAGTTCGAGGAAGACGCGAACTTTCGCGCGCAGGACTTCGGGCACGACCGGAACGGGCACGTAATCGACCGCACCGATCTCGTAACCGCGCAGGCGATCGACTTCGTCGACCTGGATCGCCGAGATGAAGATGATCGCCGTTTTCTGGAAACGCGGATGATCCCGGATCATCTCGGCAAGTTGGAAACCGTCCAGTTCGGGCATGGCCACGTCGAGCAGAATGACGGCGACTTCGATCTTGAGCATATGTTCGAGGGCTTCGCGCGCCGAATTGGCTTTCACCAAATTCTCATCGAGATCCTTCAAGACGGCTTCATAGCTGAGCAACTTGCCCGGCTGATCGTCGACCAGAAGAATATTGACCTTATCGTGAACGGCCACTGTCGTAATCCCCAGTCTTAGCGGTGCAGCCACATGCGCAGCGCGGACAATAGCTGTTCAGTATTCACGGGCTTGGCCAGATAATCGGACGCACCCGCTTCGAGACATTTTTCGCGGTCGCCCTTCATCGCCTTGGCGGTCAAGGCGATGATTGGCAGGCGATTGAATTGCGGATTCTCGCGAATTTTCTGCATCGTCTGATAGCCGTCCATCTCGGGCATCATGATGTCCATCAGCACGATGGCCAGCTCCGGCGTCGTTTCGACCAATTCGATCGCCTCGCGGCCCGTCGTCGCGGTGAGCACCGACATGCCGCGCCGTTCCAGAACACTGGAGAGCGCGAAGATGTTGCGTGCATCGTCATCGACCAGCAGGACCGAGCGACCGAACAGATGCTCGTCGGACGAATGCAGCCGTTCGATCATCTGCTGCTTTTCGTTCGGCAGATCGGAAATGATCCGATGCAGGAACAATGCCGTCTCATCCAACAGACGCTCGGGCGATTCCACGCCTTTGACGACGATGCTGCGCGCCATGGTGTGCAATTGCGCGTCTTCTTCCGCCGATAGTTCGCGCCCGGTGAAGACGATCACGGGAATGTCAGACAGCCCCTGATCGCTTTTCAGTTCTTCCAGGACCTGGAAGCCGGTCATATCCGGAAGGCGCAGGTCGAGGACCATGCAATCGAAGTTCTCTTCACGCAGTTGTGCGAGCGCCTTGCGGCCGGTCCCTACGGTATCGATTTCGATATCGTCGTGACCGAGCAGTTCGGTGATGCTTTTCTGCTCGCTCGGATTGTCTTCAACGACGAGCAGGCGCTTACGGCGCGGGCGGGAAAACTCCTTGATGCGCGACAGGGCCGCTTCGAGCCCTTCGGTCGAGGTTGGCTTATTCATGAACGAGAACGCGCCGCGCGCCAGACCATGCTGACGGTCTTCATCGAGGGTGACGATCTGCACCGGGATATGACGGGTGAGCGGGTTCTGCTTGAGCTGCGTGAGAACGGTCCAACCCAGCATGTCGGGCAGGAACACATCGAGCGAGATCGCCGTCGGCAGATATTCCTTGGCCAGTTCGAGCGCCATCGCGCCGCGCAAGGCGACCAGGACCTTGAAGCCTTCGTCGCGAGCAAGGTCTACCATGATCCGGGCGTAATGCGGATCGTCCTCGACAATCAGCAAGATCGAATCGCCGGGCTCCAAATCCATCCTGTCGTCGGGGATCTGCTCGACAGGGATTTCGTTCACGACCCCGAATTGCTGCAGGATCGGCATGGACGCCACAGCCGCGTTGTGCGCGGGATTTTCCGGGCGCGGCGCCGCGGTCGGGCCGACATAACGCAACGGCAGATAGAGTGTGAAGGTACTGCCCTGACCCGGCGTGCTCCGCAGTTGGATTTCGCCGCCGAGCAGACCGGACAATTCGCGGCTGATGGCGAGGCCGAGACCGGTACCGCCATATTTGCGGCTGGTACTCGCATCGGCCTGTTGGAAGGCTTCGAAAATGATTCTTTGCTTCTCGACCGGAATACCGATGCCGGTGTCCGTCACCTCGAAGCTGACCACCATCGGCGCGGTATCGAGCACCGGATGGCCTGGGTTCCAACCGCCGGCCGCCGCCATCACCTTCAGACTGACGCCGCCCTGGCTGGTGAACTTGAACGCGTTCGACAGCAGGTTTTTCAGAACCTGCTGTAGGCGTTTGGCGTCGGTCGTGATGCTGCGACCGAGTTGGGTGTCGAGCTGCACATCGAAATTGAGATGACGCGTATCGGCCTCGTGGCGGAACGGCCGCGCCATGATCTCGATCAGGTTCGACAGATAGATTTCCTCGGCATCGACCGTAACCGTGCCCGACTCGATCTTGGAAAGATCCAGAATGTCGCTGATCAGGTTGAGCAGGTCGGTGCCGGCGCCGTGGATGGTGCGCGCGAAATCGACCTGACGGTCGGTCAGGTTCTTGTCCGGATTTTCGGACAATTGCTGACCGAGGATCAGGATCGAATTCAACGGCGTGCGCAGTTCGTGCGACATGTTCGCCAGGAATTCCGACTTGTACTTCGACGTCAGCGCCAGTTCCGTTGCCTTTTCTTCGAGCGCACGGCGGGCCTGTTCGATTTCCTGGTTCTTTTCGGCGAGCTGCTGCGCCTTTTGTTCGAGCTGTTCGTTGGTGGTCTGCAATTCGCTTTGCTGCGACTGCAATTCGCCGGCGAGCTGCTGCGACTGCTTCAACAGGCCTTCGGTCTGCATTGTCGCTTCGATCGAATTGAGCAAGATACCAATACTTGCGGTGAGCTGTTCGAGGAAGGTGATCTCCAGATCGGTGAACGCGCCGATCGAGGCGAGTTCGATCACCGCTTTAACCTGGCCTTCGAACAGCACCGGCAGCACGATGACGTTTTGCGGCGTGACACGGAACAGGCCCGAACTGATCGGCACGACGTTCGACGGCATCTCCGACAGCAGGATGCGGCGGCCATCGGCGGCGCACTGCCCGATCAGGCCGTGGCCGATCATGATCTCCGGCGGATGGCCGTTATGCGGGTCGTCGGCATAAACCGACAGCAGCCGCAGCTTCATCATGTCGTCGGCCTGCACCTGATAGATCACGCCCTGATTGGCGTTCACCAACGGCGTCAATTCCGACAGCAGCAAGCGGCCGACCGTGGCCAGATCGCGCTGGCCTTGCAGCATGTTGGTGAATTTGGCGAGGTTGGTTTTCAGCCAATCCTGCTCGGTATTGTGATCGGTCGTCAGGCGCAGATTGCCGATCATCGTATTGATGTTGTCTTTAAGCTCGGCGACTTCGCCGCGCGCATCGACCTGAATGGAACGCGTCAAGTCGCCCTTGGTCACGGCGGTGGCCACTTCGGCGATCGCGCGCACCTGCGTGGTCAGGTTAGCCGCCAACAGGTTGACGTTACCGGTCAAATCCTTCCAGGTACCGGCCGCACCCGGCACGTTCGCCTGGCCGCCCAAGCGGCCTTCGACGCCAACTTCGCGCGCCACCGACGTCACCTGGTCGGCGAAGATCGCCAAGGTGTCGGTCATGTTGTTAATAGTATCGGCTAGGGCCGCGACCTCGCCCATCGATTTCACGGTCAGGTTCTGCGACAGATCGCCGTCGGCGACCGCAGTCACGACCTTCACGATGCCGCGCACCTGTTCGGTCAGGTTGAGCGCCATGACGTTGACGGTGTCGGTCAAATCTTTCCAGGTACCGGCGACACCCGGCACCTGCGCCTGGCCGCCCAGTTTGCCTTCAGTGCCGACTTCGCGCGCGACGCGCGTCACTTCGGATGCGAACGCGTTCAACTGATCGACCATCGTATTGATGGTGTTTTTCAGTTCGAGAATCTCACCCTTCACGTCCACCGTGATCTTGCGCGACAAGTCGCCGCGCGCCACGGCCGTGGTCACTTCGGCGATGTTACGCACCTGGGTCGTCAGGTTCGCCGCCAGCAGGTTCACGTTGTCGGTCAAATCCTTCCAGGTGCCGCCGACGCCCGGCACGACGGCCTGGCCGCCCAGACGTCCGTCGGTGCCGACTTCGCGCGCGACGCGCGTCACTTCGGCCGCGAAGGAACGCAGCTGCTCCACCATCGTGTTCAAGGTGTCCTTGAGCAGCAGGATTTCGCCGCGCACGTCCACCGTGATCTTTTTCGACAAGTCGCCCTGCGCCACCGCGGTCGCCACTTCGGCGATGTTACGGACCTGGGCCGTCAAGTTGCCAGCCATGAAGTTGACGTTGTCGGTCAAATCCTTCCACGTACCCGCGACACCCGGCACGCCGGCCTGACCGCCCAGCTTGCCTTCGGTGCCGACTTCGCGCGCCACGCGCGTCACTTCACCGGCGAAGGCGTTCAACTGATCGACCATCGTATTGATGGTGTTTTTCAGCTCGAGAATTTCACCGCGCACATCGACGGTGATCTTGCGCGACAAGTCGCCACGCGCCACGGCCGTGGTCACTTCGGCGATGTTGCGCACCTGGGCCGTCAGGTTGCCGGCCATGAAGTTGACGTTATCGGTCAAATCCTTCCACGTACCGGCGACACCCGGCACGGCTGCCTGACCGCCCAGCTTGCCTTCGGTGCCGACTTCGCGCGCCACGCGCGTCACTTCCGAGGCAAAGGCGCGCAGCTGATCGACCATCGTATTGATGGCTTCCTTGAGCTGTAGGATTTCGCCACGCACGTCGACGGTGATTTTTTTGGACAAGTCCCCGTTGGCGACCGCGATGGTCACTTCGGCGATGTTGCGCACCTGTGCGGTCAGGTTGGACGCCATCGAGTTGACGGATTCGGTCAGATCTTTCCACACGCCGGTGACTTCGCTCACCTGCGCCTGGCCGCCCAGCTTGCCTTCGGTACCGACTTCGCGCGCCACGCGCGTCACTTCGGAGGTGAAGACCGAGAGCTGTTTGATCATCGTATTGACGATGGTGGCCGAACGCAGGAATTCGCCCTGCAGCGGGCGACCATCGACGTCGAGCGCCACGGTACGCAGCAAGTCGCCTTGTGCGACAGCCGCGATGGCGCGCGTCACTTCCGTGGTCGGCCACAACAGATCGTCGATCAGATTGTTGACCGAGGTTTCCATCTCGCCCCAGGCGCCATTCGATACGCCGAAATGGACGCGCTGGCGCGTCTTGCCTTCTTTACCGACGACTTGACCGACGCGTTCGAGCTGCGCCGCCATCCGCTGATTGGCACTGACGATTTCGTTGAAAGTATCGGCGATCTTGCCGACGACGCCCGCCTCATTGCCTTGCAGACGGACGGAGAAATCGCCGTGCTGCATCGCCTGCAGGGCGTGCAAAAGATCGTAGAGTTCAATGGACGAGGATCCGCCAGCTTGCGGATTGGCTACAACGATATCGTCCGGCATCGCGGAACCCCTATGGCAGAATCTTGTCTATGAAAGTTTCGGCGCAACCATGCCCCAGGCCGAAAATCCTCACAGGCCAACGAAACCCGAAAAGGCGGTGAGAAGGTTGTGACAAAATAAGGGCTGCCACCTCCAGGGATTGCGTACCGCCAACACAGGCCTACAAGCCGTTGGCCACACGCGTCGGACAGGCCGTTCGTGACGCCACGGCCGCGCTCGGTTATGGTCCCGGCACCTTAAAAATCGGCCACTTGAGTACTCCGCCCGCATGAGGCTGTCGCCCGCCGTTCCTCGGCTCCAGGCCGCTTTCTTCAGCCGGTCCACGCAGTTCCTGTTGCTGGCGTTGGCGCTGTCGACGGCCAATACCTATGCCTCGACCCTGGCCGCCTCGCTGTTCCTGGCGCGCGCCGGCACCGACGCCCTGCCGATCTATTATATGTTCTTCGCCGCGCTCTCGATCCCCCTGTCGCTCGGCTTTTCCGTCATCATCGATCGCTGGGCACGGGCCAAAACCCTCAAGGCCATGCTGCTGGCCTTTGCCTGTGTCAGCGCAAGCCTGGGCCTGGCCGTCGGGTCCGACGAAAGCAGCCTGTATGCGCTGTATCTCGGCATCAGCGTCTGCGAATTGCTGACCTTCAGCGTCTATTACGTTCTGATCGCCGATTATTTCACGCCGAGCGAATCCAAGCGGTTCACCGGCACCATCGCGATCTGTATGGCCGGCGGTGGCTTGGTGGGCGGCGGGCTGGTCGGCGTCACGATGACCCTGCTGTCGGCCACTGGCGCCCTCATGGTCGCACCCGCCCTGGCGCTCCTGGCCTTGGGGCATCTCACCTGGCTCACGGCCCGCGAACGCCCGCTCGACGAGACCGAAACGGCGGCCGAGGAAAGCCTGCTGGACTCGATCAAGATGCAGTCGCGTCTGGCGCGGCGTTACCCGATCGTGCCTCTGCTGGCCGGCGCCGTCTTTCTGAACGTGCTGCTGCAATGTTTCTCGGAATATCTCGCCTTTTCCATCTATACCGAGATGTTCAGCGACGAGGCCCTTCTCGCGACCTTCCTGGGGCTAGTCAACGCGGGCATGAACATTCTCGGTGTCGCCGTCGTCTTCATCTTCACCAATCCGATGATCGCGCGTCTTGGCGTGGCGCGTTTCAACCTCATTTTTCCCGCCGTCAACCTGGCGGCACTGGCCAGCGTCGTCATCGATCAGCGGCTGCCGTCGGCCATCCTGGCGCATATCGCCTATGATTCACTCGAACACAGCATCGACATCCCCGTCTTCACCTTGAACTACAACGCCATCCCGCATCGCTTCGTCGGCCGCATCCGCGTGGTCAATGACGGCGTAGCCTATCCGCTGGCCCTAGCCACCGCCGGCGCGTTGCTCCTCGTTCTGACCAGTTGGCTGGACCTCGCCGAAATGGCCGCCATCGCGGTGGCCATCGGCACGATCTTCGTGGCGGTCCATTGGGGGATCGGGCGCAATTATCTGCGCAGCCTCGTCGACATGCTGCGCTCGGGCGCCATCGATCTCGACCATGCCGGCGACGGTTTCCGCCTGCCGGCACAGTATCGCGATGACGTCCGCGCCATGCTGGCGAGCGACGATCCGGACATTGTCGGCATCGCGCTTGAAATCGCGGCGCGCAGCGACATGTCCCTCACCGCCGACGATCTGGAACGCGCCCTGACCGTCGTCCCGGCCAACCAAGAATTGTCGGTGCTGCGCCGCATCGCCGGCTCGCATCAGCGCGGCGCCGCCCATGCCGTCGAGGAACTGACGCGCTCGCGCCATGCCCAGATCCGCGCCGCCGCATTGGAGGTGATGGCCGGCGCAGGCACGGGCCTCGGCGCGGACCAGGCCGCAAGCCACGTGGACGATCCGGATCGTTGCGTGCGCGCTATCGTGACCACGGCAATGTGGCTGAGCGAACCCTCGGACGCACACGCCCATAACATTCTCGCGCTTTGTCGAGACGATGACGCCGCAGCGCAGGCGGTCTGCCGCCTGCTAGGGGTACGTGGCGATGCCGCCGCCGTTTCCCTGCTCAATGCCCTGATCGGTAGCGCCCCGCCGATTGTTATGGTGGCGGCACTCGAGGCCCTGAACCGACTGGGCGGACGCGGCGTCATAATCCCGCTCGATACCCTCGACGCCCTGAGCCGCCATCCTGACCCCGCCGTGCGTGGCTGTGCCATCCGGGCACTCGCGCGCTTCACTCCGGCCAGGCGGCTGGCCGAGATCGCCGGGCGCGGCCTCAGCGACGCCATGCCCACGGTCCGCCACGATACCGCCACGGCGCTGGGCGCGCGCGGCGATGCTGCCATACCGGCGCTCGCCGACGCACTCACCGGCCCACCCGAACAACGCGACGCCGCCATCGAAGGATTGGGATCGGTCGGTGGACGCGCCGCCGATGACGCACTGTTCGCGTTCATCGAACCCCGCGTCCTAGATGCGATCTCCGGCAATATGGCCCTGTTGCGCCGCCTGCCCGCCGACAAAGCGGGTTGGCAAGCGTTGGAGGCCGCACTGCTCGACGCCAATGCCCAGGCCGTCCACCTCGTCCTGCAATGCCTGGCCGCGCTCGGCTATCGCCGCACGCTCAAGGTCGTGCGCGGCATGCTGGCCCGCGGCGATGCCCGCAAGCGCAGTCACGCAGTCGAGACCTTGGCCGCCCTGGCCCATCGGCGATATGTGCTGCCGCTGATGCCTTTGCTGGAACCGAACACCGCTGCCACCACCCGCGTGCCGGACGATACCGCCCGCCGGACTTTGCTCGAAACCGCACTTGGTTCAGAAGATCCTTATATATGTGCCGGCGCGGTTGTCGCGTGGCACGCCGAGTTCGGCCAGTTGCCGAGCCGGACCGCCACGGACCTCCGCCCCTTCGTCGCCCAGACCCTTACCGAGCTTTCCAAAACGACCGACAGGTCCGAGGATATAACCATGAACCGACTGGTCTTCCTGAAATCGATCCCGATGTTCTCAGAGATGACTTTGGAGAACCTCATCGCCATCGATGCCGCGATGCAGCGTGAAACCTACCTGCCCGACGAAGCCGTCGTCGTCGAGGGCGAGGTCGGCGACAAACTGTTCATCGTCTATCGCGGCGCCGTCGGGGTGCGCAAAGCCGGCGACAGTACGGATCTGGCCAGTCTCGGCAGCGGCCAGGTATTCGGCGAAATGAGCCTGTTCGACAACGAGCCGCGCTCAGCCAGCGTGGTGGCGCGCGAAGACACCGAGGTCCTGTCGCTCGAACGCGAGCAGTTCCACAGCCTGGCGCATCAGCGCCCGCAGATCGTCATGGAGATGTGCAAGGTCCTGGTCGGGCGGCTGCGCTCGGCCATCTCGTAAAAAAGCCCGCCGGGATCGCCGGCGGGCTTAGCGTGAACCTAGCGCTGGACGGCGACCAGCTTGACCGATTTTCGCACCCGTGGCCGCATCCGGTGGATCGGCGCGATATCCTCGTTCGAGGCCATCGCTCCACCTTGTGGCGTGCCGACCTGGGCGACCACGGCCTGCGCTTGCGCCTGGAGAGCGACGGCTTCGCGGGCGATACGCTCGCGTTCCGCCGTGACCCGGCGTTGCAGGTAGGGCGAGAAGTGCCCCTCGTAGGTCTGCTGGAGCCGCAGACTGCGCCAATCCTCGCCGGTCACCGTGCGGCGGCACAACGGGCTGCCGCAGGTGCAATCGAAACCGAGATGCGGATTCGAGTCGGCCATGGCGTAGTCGTAACAGACCTCCTCGCCCGCCTCGATATCGCGCAGCGCCACCAGGCTGATCGAGCCCTCGAGCCCTGCGTTCGGATCGCAGCTATGATTGATGAAGTCGGCCCCGGCAACTTTGGACCGAGGGGTCAGGAGGTAAAGATCCTCCTCGACCTGGACCGCATAGGTCTGCTCGGTCTTGCGAAGACGGTTCAGCTCGGCCGTCGTGATGATCCATCCACCCCATACCGAAAGCAATGAGCCTGCGGCAATTCGGCGGGTCGCAAATACGCCGCGACCGGCCGCAGAGTGTTCCTGTATTTCCAGCCCTTCGGCCAGGAAATGTGGTCCCATCTCAACTCGCTTTTTGAAGGACGCCAATCAGGCGCCGTGACCCCGGACTATTGTCGAATGGCTGATCGAAACGGAAATCGCCGTAGAACGTCACGAAGTTCAGTGTCCCCGATAGCTTGGTCAACGCGATGAACTCCTGGGGGAGAGCAAACCGTTCGCTGGCCCTATCCTTGAACACATGTTCCTTGCCGTTATCGTTGACGCGCATCTCCACTTCCATGTCGGTCACCTGATTGAGGATATCGACATTGGAGTTTTCAGGACGCCAGATGATCTCGACGGAAACCCCATTCGCCTTGCCACTATAACGGAACTCGCCATATTCCCATAAGGAACAATCGCGCGGGTTCGTCATCTCGAATACATAGAGGCCCTTGGGCGTAAGGTTGTCGGCGATGGCACGGAAGTGGGCAATGATCGAATCTTGGTCGAGCAGGCAGTCGAGGCTGTCGTAACTGGTCAGCGCCAAGTCCACCGGCTTATCGAGTTTGAATGTGCGCATGTCTTCCGCCATCCACTCGATCTCGACACCCTTCTGCACCGCGAGCTCTTTCCCGAACTCAGTCATCTCGGGACGCAAGTCGAGGCCGATGGTCCGCACGCCGCGCGCTGCGAACAGCAGTGCGTGGTAGCCCGGACCGCAGGCGATATCGATCATCGAAGACAGCGGCTTTCCGGCGTGCCGCTGGTAGAGCTCAGTTAGGAAATCGACTTCCCGGGTGACATCGCGCCGGAAGGCGATGTCGTAGTATTTCGCCCGGCCGTAAACCTCGTTGTACTCTGCCATAAAGCCCCCGACACTCGGACCCCCCTAAAGGCCCGACACGATTCCCTCAATAGTGTCATCTCGTTCGGCCCGCAATAGGTCAAATGAAGCCGGGAGGGGGCTCCGCTCATTTTTTTCGGGGCCCGGGTCGGCCGGACACAGTGCCCCCAGCGCAAACCCTTGGATTCCAATAGCGGCCCGCCGCGACGAGCGCCGGCAAACCAAACAAAAAAGTTAGGGAGAAGCGCAGCCCGTCCCGCCGCAGGCGGGGGACGGAGCCGCATCCAGGCTCAGCCGGTATCGAATCGACGAATCGATTCGCCCAATCTGATCACTCGCTGGAACGCGCCGCCCAACGCCCGAAGGAGAGCGATCAGCCCGTGGTCGAGATGTAGTCGGGGTCTTCCTGGGTGCGGCGTTCGAACGATAGGAAGTCGTAGTAACCGCAGTGCCGCGTCCCGGGGAACTCGCGGCAGATTTTCGGACGGCCTTCATAAATCGTGCAGCGGCGCGTCTCGGAATCGACGAACCGGCAGATCGTCGTGAAATGTTCGTCGGCCTTGTGGCGCAGGATGCGCTCGCCCGGCTCGTATCCCTTACGCGTATAAGTGTCGCGCGCCTTAGTGATGCTTACGCCGTGGTACTTGGCAAGACGGCGGATATCCGCCGGGGTCACGATGATGCGCGTGTACGAGCAGCAATACGCCGGGCATTTCAAGCAATTGTAACGATTGTCATTAGCCATAAATAACTCGCCCCTATTTGCTCCCTTTTTGTCACATGATCTCACAGGGCGCCAGCGGCAAACTATCGGGGTCGGCAAGACATGCCGAAACTCAACGACATTGAACGCACCACCCCAGACGAATGAAATTTTTCGCCTCGAGCGGCATTGATTAAGCGGATCACGACACTGCGATCCGACCAAAGAGCTCAGTACCAGAGGAGTTGTTGTTATCATGCACCCCATCCGCAAGGCTGTTTTCCCCGTAGCCGGCCGCGGCACCCGCTTCCTGCCCGCGACCAAAGCCGTGCCGAAGGAGATGCTGCCGCTCGTCGACCGGCCGCTGATCGGCTATGCGGTCGAGGAAGCCTTGAAAAGCGGCATTGAGGAGCTGATTTTCGTTACGGCACCCGGCAAGGAAGCGATCGTGCAGCATTTCACCGCCGATCAGGACCTCGTGCGCGAGCTCGACCGGACCGGCAAGAGCGCCTTGGCCCGCGCCGTCGAGAACGACACCCTGCCCCGCGAACGCCTGCATTCGACAATCCAGCAACAGGCGCTGGGTCTCGGCCATGCCATCTGGTGCGCGCGCCATCTGGTCGGCGACGAGCCGTTCGCCGTCATCCTGCCCGACGACGTGGTGATGTCGCAGCGCCCCTGCATCGGCCAGCTCATCGAGGCCTATGGCCGCGTCGGCGGCAACTTGGCTGCCGTCATGGACGTGCCGCGCCAGGATACGGCGAGCTACGGCATCCTCGATATCGCGGAAGACAACGGCAAGCTGGCCCGGGCGCGCGGCCTGGTCGAAAAGCCGCGACCGGACGTCGCCCCCTCGACCCTATCGATCATCGGCCGTTATGTGCTGGAGCCCAGCATCTTCGCCGAACTCGACAAGAAGGTCACCGGCGCCGGCGGCGAGATCCAGATCACCGACGCCATGGCCAAATCCATCGTGCACACCCCGTTCCACGGCGTGCGTTACGAGGGCATCCGTTTCGATTGCGGCAAGAAGGAAGGTTTCCTGGAGGCGACCGTCGCCTTCGCGCTCAACCGGCCCGACCTCGCCTCGACGATGGAAGACATTCTGTTGAGCTATACCGGCAAGTACCGCACCGCCGCCGAATAGCTAGGCGCCATCCTATTTAGGCAATGGGGACCATCTCGCCCGGGTCCAATTCGACCCAGGCTTCGGCGCCAACCTCGAACACCGTATCCGGCGGGGCCGCGACCTTCAGGGTCAGGCCCCCGTCGCGTGCGGCGAACTGGTAATCCCAGGTTTCACCCAGAAAGGCACGCTCGGCGATGCGGCCGCCCAGCGCGATCTTGCCCGACACGGCAGGGTTGGCGCGATGCAGGCGGATCGCCTGGGGCCGGAGTGAGATCGTCACTGCACCCCCGTCCGGCGCTTTCTCGGCCAGGGCGCTCAGCGGCACCTGGAAGCCCTCAAACGACGCCGTATCCGCCGCCTTGGTCCCGTTCAGGAAATTGGTCCGCCCGATGAAGCTCGCCACGAAGCGCGTCTTGGGGCGCGAATAGAGCTTATAGGGCTCGTCGACCTGTTCGATCCGGCCCTGGTTCATCACCGCGATGCGGTTCGACGTCACCATGGCCTCAGATTGGTCGTGGGTCACATAGACCGTCGTGATCTTGAATTCGTCGTGCATGCGGCGGATTTCGAAGCGCATCTCCTCGCGTAAATTAGCATCGAGGTTCGACAGCGGCTCATCGAGCAACAGCACCGCCGGCTTGATCACCACGGCGCGCGCCAAGGCCACGCGCTGCTGTTGGCCGCCTGACAGCTCCGACGGATAACGGTCCGCCAATTCGCCCATGCGCACGACGTTCAGCATGTCGTGGACTTGGCGCTTGATGTCGGCGGACGGAACCTTGCGCAGCCTGAGCCCGAAGGCGACGTTCTCGAACACGGTCATGTTCGGCCAGATTGCGTAGGACTGGAAGATCATCGACATGCCGCGTTTTTCCGGCGGCAACGAGCCCGAGGGCGCGGACAGGATTTTGCCGTCGAGATCGATCGTGCCGGCGGTGGGATCGATGAAGCCGGCGATCATGCGCAAGGTCGTCGTCTTGCCGCAGCCGCTGGGCCCCAGCAGCGAGACGAATTCGCCCTGCGCGATGTCGAGGTTGAGATCCTTGACCGCTTCGAACGTGCCGAACCGACGGCCGAGATTTTTAAGACTTAGCCCAGCCATTACGACGCATCCCTTCGCAACATGAAATCGCGCCCCGCGATCTTGAACCCCGCCCACACAAGCAGCGCCAAGATCACCAGCAGCACGCAGCCCAGCGCCGCCAGATGCTCGTAACGTCCCTCCTCGCTCATATCGAGAACGAGAACCGAGACCAGACGCGTCTTAGGGCCGATGAGGAAAATGGCGGTCGACAGTTCCTGCGCCGCCGGAATGAAGATGAGCAGCCAGCCCGCGAACAAGGTGCGCTTAAGCAGCGGTGCGACAACATGGCGTACCGCAGTCAGACGGCCGCCGCCGAGGCTGCGCACGGCTTCTTCCATCTCGGGATGGATGGCGCGGATGCCTGCCGCACTCGCCGTGTAAGCCACCGGCAGGAAGCGCGTAATAAAGGCCAAGATCAGGATGCTGACGCCGCCATAGAGTGCGAAGGGTGGCGGCGCATAGGCCGCGAAGAAACCGATGGCCAGCACGATGCCGGGCACCACGAACGGCGCCATGGCGAGGAACGACAGCGCACCGGCGAACGGCAGCAGGCGGCGCTGCACGATATAGGCGATGCCGAGCGCCAGGATAATGGCGACGCTGGCCGCCGCTGCCCCCACGGTGAGGCTGGTGACGATGGCCTGTTGCGACGTCGAATGCTCGAACACGATGTAATAGAAATTGCGGAACGTCAGGTTGCTCCATTCCAACCCGCGCGTCCAAACCTTGGAGAAGGCGGCGACGAACAGTACGAAGGTGGGCGCCACCAAGGTCAGCAGTGCCACGATCATCGCGTAGGCGAACATGACCCAACGCCAGGCGCCGAGCTTGACGATGCGGCGTTCGCCGCCCTTGCCGGTCACAGTAGTATGGGTGCGCCGGCGCAGGACCAGACGTTGCAGACCGAGCAGCACCGCCGTGATCAGCAGCAGCGGGATCGAGTAGGCGGCGGCGACTTCAAGTTGGATCGGCGTATTGCCGAAAAATTCCGACAATTGGATCACCACCACCGGGTAGCGCGCCGGGATCGAGATCAGCGCCGGCACGCCGTAGAGCGCGATCGAAATCAGAAATGTGATGATCGCGCTGCCGAGGATCGCCGGCAGGATCAGCGGGAACGTCACCTTGAATGCGGTGCGCAGCGGACCGGCACCGAGGATGTTCGCCGAATCTTCCATCTCCGAATTCACCATCTCGAACGCCGAGTGGGTGAAGATGTAGATCAGGAAGAACACGTTCGAGGCCATGACGAAGACGAGGCCTTCGAAGGTGAAGACATTGACGATGCGGCCCGGATCACCGGTCACCCACTGCCAGGCCTTGTTGATCCAACCGGCATTAGGGCCGGCGAGCAGGATCCAGCCAATGGCCGACAGATACGGCGGCGAGATGAACGAACCCAGCATGGCAAGACGCATGAAGCCGCGCCCCGGCATGTCGGTGCGCGCCACCGCCCAAGCGAGCGGCACCGCGAAGACGATGGCGAGTGCCACGACCGCCGCGCCCATCTTGAGCGTGTTCCACAGCGCCTGGATATAGCGCGGCTTGCTGTAGGCCGCCGCGTAGTTCTCGAGCGTGAAGTCGCCGGTATCGGCGTGTTGGAAGGAGGACACGACGAGTTCTTCCATCGGCGCCACGATGAGAAAGACAAGGATGGCAGCAAGCGCCACCCAGACCAGCATCACCGGTTGGAACATGGCGAGGCGCGAGACGCGACCGCCGGAAGCGGTCGTGCCGAGTGCGTCGGTCGATACGTTCATGTCAGATGCCTACGCCAACACCGCGTACATCAAATGCCGAACGTGTCGCGGAACTTTTCCTTGATCCGATTGACGTTGGACAGCGCATGCTCAGTCGGCAGGACGAAATTCTTGTAGGCGCTGAGCGGCATGCCGAGCGTCGGCTTGGGCGCGTCCGCGCGCAGTGGGATGCGTCCCTGACCGGCAGTGAATTCGCTGTGTTCCTTGCTCATCAGGTACTCCATGAAGAGCTTGGCCGCATTCGGATGCGGCGCCTTGGCGGGGATCAGAGACGAACCACCAAGCACCAGGGTGCCGTCGGCCGGATAGATCACCTTCACGGGCTGGCCTTTGGATTCGGATTCGAGCACCGTGGCGATCGGCACCATGGCGACCTTGCGCTCACCCGATAGAATCAGGTTGACCGAGTCGACGATGGAACGACCGATCTGCGGCTCGTTCTTGGCGAGCTTTTCCATGTAGTCCCAGCCATAGAGCTTCTCCATCGCCATGACCCAGACGCCGGCGCTGCCCGAGAAGCCGGGATGTCCGATGGCGACCTGGCCTTTCCATTTCGGATCGTACAGATCGGGCCAGGACTTCGGTTCCTGATCGGCCGGCACCAGCTTGGTGTTGATGCCGATGGCGACCGGCGAGACGGCCGTGGGATACCAATATCCCTCTTCGGCGATCTGCTTCAGCGAGTCCGCCAGCCCGGCGGCATTTTCCGGCTTGAAGTTCAAGATCGCGTTCTGCTTCTTCAGTTCGACCAGATGAGTTTCCTCGTAGGTCGAATAAGCATCCACCGAGACAGTGTTGCTTTTCATCTCTTGCGTCAGGCGTTGGAACTGCACCTGACCGGTCGTGCGGATCATATTCACGGTCACGCCGGGATAGAGCCGCGAGAAATCCTTGGCGACGTCTTCGGCATATTCGGCATTGGACTGCGAGGTCACCCAAGTGAGCTCGCGTTCCTTCTTGGCGGCTTCATACAGCGCTTTAACGCCGTCGCTCATCTGGACCTGCGCCGATGCGCCAGTGGATGCAACAAGACCCATGCCGAAAATAGCGGCCGCCAGCGCGGCTGCAATGCCTCGCATTCCCATTAGACGTGCTCCCGTTGAATTCGTTTTTGTTAAAAACGTTATCGTTCCGGGAAGTCTACCTTCGTTAGCGCAAACCCTTCAAGGCAAGCTTGTCGATCTTGCCGACGCCGCTACGCGGCAAGGAGGCCACAAATTCGACGTGTTTGGGCAACTTGTATTTCACAAGGTTATCGCGGCAATAGGCAAGCAAAGCGTCGCTATCGAGGCTTTGGCCCGGCTTGAGGACAACGAAAACCTTAATCGCCTCGCCGCTGAACGAATCCGGCACACCCACCGTCGCCGCCTCCAAGATATTCGGATGCTGGAACAGCAGTTCGTCGATCTCGCGCGGATAGACGTTGTAGCCGCCGACCAGGATCATCTCCTTCTTGCGATCGACGACGAACAGATAGCCGTCCTCGTCGAATATCCCGATATCGCCGGTATAGAGCCAGCCATCGCGGATCGCCGCCTTGGTGTCGTCGGGGCGATTGCGATAACGCTTGGCGAATTGGGGGCCACGGACGCGAATTTCGCCGCGCTCATGGGGCGCGGTGACCCGGGTGCCGGTGTCCAAATCGACCGTCTGCACCTCAGTCCCTGCCGGCACGAGGCCGACGCTGCCGGGCTTGCGTACCCCATCCAGCGGATTGTTGGCGATGGGCGCGCCTTCGGACATGCCGAGCCCTTCGATGATCGGGCTGCCGGTGGCTTCCAACCAGAAGCGCGTCAGCTCGGCCGGGCAAGGTGCGCCGCCCGACAGGCAATATTCCAGGCTGGAGAAATCGGTCTTCGTGAAGTTCTCGTTCGCGCGCAACCCCATATAGAGCGCTGCGGGACCACCGGCGAAGATGGTGATCTTGCGCTTCTGGAATTGCTCGAGCACCAGCGCCGGCGAATAGGCCTTCATCAGGTCCATGTAGGCGCGGATATAAACCGGAAAAACGAACGTAAAACAAAAGCCCCAGACATGGAACAGCGGGGCCACGTTCAAGATGCGATGGTGATCCGGCGGCAGCGGCCACGAGGTCGCGACCCCCTTGCAGAACGCCATCAGGTTGGAATGTTCATGCTCGGCACCCTTGGGGATACCCGTCGTGCCGCCGGTGAAGAACATGGCGGCACCCTGCTCAGGCTTAGGCAAAGGCATCGGCAGGTTCGGGTCGGCTAGCAGATCGTCAATGCTTACCCCGCCCGGCCCCACCTGGATCAAATGCGGGATATTCAACGAGGCAGCAAAGCCTTTCGCCTTCTCGGCCGAAGCGGCATCGCAGATCAGCACCGTCGCCTCGACATCCTTGAGGATCGGCTCCAGCTCGCGGACGGTATAATTGGGGTTCACCGGGCAGGCGCGCGCGCCCGCCGCCATCGACCCCAGGAGCGCCACCACGCCCTCCAGACTGTTGGTCAGCATCACACCGACATTCTTGTCGTTCACGCCAAGCTTTTGCAGCCGGCGGGCAAACGCGCCCACGACCGCAGCATACTGCCCAAAGGTCAGTTCAACCGCCTCGCAGGCGATGCCGGGCCTATCCGGCCCAAGTTCCGCCGCCTTAGCCAACGCGTGAATGATGGTCGGATAATCAGGGTAAACAGGATGAATGCCTGGCATCGTCTCCCCTCGAAACAGGCTACTCATGGACTGTGCGAGCGTCTCACGTTAAAAGCAAGATTATGGTGAACAAGGAAAAAGTCTCTCTTGAGGAAGCCGTCGCGGATATCCCCGACGGCGCCGTCATTCATATCGGCGGCTTCGGCGGCGTCGGCATTCCCGTCGATCTATGCGATGCACTCTATCGTCAGGGCGCCCGGAACCTCACTGTCATCAACAACGGCGTGGCCAGCGGCAAGGTGGGCCTGGCGGCGCTGATCGGCGGCGGGCGGGTGCGCAAGATCATCTGCTCCTATCCGCGCACACCCGATCCGGAAGTTTTCGAGAAAAAATACCGCGCCGGCGAGATCGAGCTGGAACTGGTGCCCCAAGGCACCTTGGCCGAACGCATCCGCGCGGCGGGGGCCGGCATCGGCGCCTTCTACACACCGACCTCGGTCGGCACACCCCTGGCCGACGGCAAGGAGGTCCGCGTGCTGCAAGGCCGCGAGATGGTGCTCGAACATCCGCTCTATGCCGATTTTGCGCTGGTAAAGGCCGAGAAGGCCGACCGCTGGGGCAATCTCACATACAACAAATCGGCGCGCAATTTTGGCCCCATCATGTGTATGGCCGCCAAGACGTCGATCGTTCAGGTGCGCGAGATCGTGGCGCTGGGCGCCCTCGATCCCGAAGCGATCGTCACCCCCAGCATCTTTGTCGACCGCATCGTGAACGTACCGTACCCGACCAAGGAAACGTGAGCCGGAGATCGCCATGGCCGAAAAACTGAGCCGCCGCCAGATCGCCTGGCGCATCGTCCAGGACATACACGAGGGCATGTATGTCAATCTGGGCATCGGTCAACCGGAACTGGTAGCCGACCTGTTGCCGCCCGATCGCGACGTCATCTTGCATAGCGAGAACGGCATCCTCGGTCTCGGCCCGAAGCCGACGCCGGAAGAGGCCGACGACGATCTGATCAATGCCGGCAAGAAACATGCGAGCCTCGTCACCGGCGGCGCTTATTTTCATCACGCCGATTCCTTCGCCATGGTGCGCGGCGGACATATCGATGTCTGCGTGTTGGGCGCGTTTCAAGTCGCCGCCAATGGCGATCTCGCCAATTGGACGACGGGCGGAGACGACCTTCTGCCTGCGGTCGGCGGCGCCATGGACCTCGTGGCCGGCGCTAAAAAGGTCTTCATCATGATGGATCACAATACCAAGGACGGGTCACCCAAGATCGTCGAGCAGTGCACCTATCCGCTGACCGGACGGCACTGCGTCACGACCGTTTATACCGACATCGCCGTGATCGACATCAAACCGGAAGGCTGCGTCGTGCGCGAGAAATTCGCCGACATGACGATGGACGAATTACAGGCGCGGACCGGCGCGCGCCTTACCTTGGCCAACGATTGGCACCTACTCGCTACGCCAAACGTGGGGTGATATAGTCGGAGTACATAAAAAACACAGGGACTGCTGCCATGGCTCTCAACGTCGCGTATCCCAAGAACTCATCCACCCAGGATTCCGTCTCGCCGGCCGAATGGCAGGCACGCATCGATCTCGCCGCCGCATATCGCTTTGTCGCGAACAAGCAGTGGGATGGCGGCTTATTCAATCATCTAAGCGTGCGCGTACCCGACGATTCCAAACGCTTCCTGCTGAAGCCGCACGATCTGTTGTTCGAGGAAGTCACTGCATCGAGCCTCATTAAGCTCGATCTCGACGGCGCACCCGTCGGCTTCAAGGACAATGTGAACCCGGCCGGTTTCACCATTCATTCCGCCGTGCTGAACGGCCGTCCCGACATCAACGCGGTCTGTCATGTGCACACCGTGATCGGTGAAGCAATCTCCGCGCACGGCAAAGGCCTGCGCCCGCTCGCGCAGGGCGGCATGAAATTCTACAACCGCATCAGCTATCACGAGTTCGAAGGCATCGCGGAACATTCCGACGAATGCGCCCGCTTGCAGCGCGATCTCGGCCCCAAGAACATGGCGTTGATCCTGCGCAATCACGGCGTGCTGACGGCGGGAACGACGATGTCGCAGGCCGTCAGCAATCTCGCCGATCTCCTGGGCGCGGCCGAAGCGCAACTGCGCCTCGAAGCGGCCGGGGCACCCGTCCACGAAGTCTCTGCGGAGATCTGCGAACATACGGCGCAGCAGTTCGAACGCAGTTCGCAAGGTGCCGCCAGCTGGAACGCCATCCTGCGCCAGATGGATCGTCTCGATCCATCTTATAGGAATTAGGCGACGCCCATCCTCGCATTGCGAGGACGCAATGACGTCGCTGCGCGGGTCGCAACGCGGCTGGCGTCGTTCAGACATTCACACAAACGAAAGGGCCGGGATTCGCATCCCGGCCCTTACTGTTTTGGCTCATACGAAGAGGGCTATATATGAGCCGCGACACGCTTCTATTCCGCAGCCGCTCTTAGGTCTTTCCCTTCCATCAAATTGGCCGCCACGAACCTCCAATCGACCAGATGGTCGATGAAGGTTTTCAAGAAGTCGGGCCGCTTGTTCTGGTAATCGACATAATAGGCATGCTCCCACACGTCGCAGGCGAGCAACGCCGTCTTGCCCTGGGCGAGCGGATTGTCGGCATCGTGGGTCGCCAAGATCGACAATTTGTCGCCGTCCTCGACGAGCCAGACCCAGCCGCTGCCGAACTGGCCGACGCCGGCCTTAACGAATTCTTCCTTGAAGGCGTCGACGGTGCCGAAATCCTTCGCGATGCGATGCTCGAGGTCAGCCGGGATGTTGGCATCGCGCGAGCCCGCCGGCGCCATGCTTTTCCAAAAGAAACTATGGTTCCAGTGCTGCGCCGCATTGTTGAAGATCGTCTTTTTCGCCTTCGCTTTGGCGGTCGCGCGGATGATGTCTTCCAGGCTTTTCTTCTTGAGGCTCGTGCTCGCCACAAGCTCGTTCAGCTTATCGACATAGGCCTTATGATGCTTGCCGTGATGCAGCTTCAACTGCTCGGCCGAATAATGCGGCGCCAGGGCATTCTCGTCATACGGCAGCATCGGCAGGGTGAAGGGTGGCGTTTGGTTGACGGACATATTCGTCCCCTTTTCTCATTCTGGTCATGAATTTGACGAGTCTGACTTAGCCCAGGAAAAGCCCGGGACAACCGCGCATCTGGAACAATTCTGTGACCATCGATGCCGCGATTGTGAGCATTAATTTCGCTATTTGTACGAAGGCTTTAGGACCCAACGCTGCCCCCTGGTAGCTCCTGGCGGCTTCGCCTAATATCGCTCCCATGAGCGATCAGGGGGGCAGCGCGGGGAGCGCACGCGATCTACGGTTGGATTTCTTCCGTGGCCTCGCGCTTTTTTGCATTTTCGTCGACCACATCCCGAACAACGTCTTCAACAATTTCACGATGCAATCGCTCGGCCTGTCGGATGCGGCCGAGATGTTCATCCTGATCTCCGGCTATACGGCCGGCCTGGTGTTCGGACGCGCCCTGGAAACCCGGGGCCCCCTGGCCGCCGGCACGCGCGCTTATCACCGCGTCTGGCAGCTCTATGTCGCGCATATTTTCCTGTTCATGCTCTATATGGGCATGGTCGCCCATACGATGGGGCAGCTGAACAATCCGATCTATGCCGAGGAATTGGGCGTCGCCGATTTCCTGCGCGAGCCCGATATCGCCGTCGTCATGGCGATGACCCTGCAATTCCAGCCCGTATTCCTGGATATCCTGCCGCTCTATATTGTCCTGCTGGCGGCCCTGCCGATGATGCTCATCATCTTCCGCTTGAGCGGCATCGCCGCCCTCGCCCTGTCCTTCGCGCTGTGGGTCACCGTGCAGTTCGATTCCTCGATCGCGCTGCCGTCCTATCCCGGCCCGTCGAACTGGTATTTCAATCCCTTCGCCTGGCAGTTCCTGTTTTTCGTCGGCGCCTATTTCGGCTGGAAGGGCGCGCCCGACGACCGCTGGCAGTTCCACCGCGGCGTGGTCGCCCTCGCCGTGGCCTATGCCGTCTTTGCCTTCATCGTGAAGGCGAGCTGGTCGCTGCATTGGGTGTACGACCCCATTCCGGCGCTCTTGCTCGGCCCGCTCGACGCCCTGCTCAACAAGACCGATCTATCGGCGCCGCGCCTGCTCAACATGCTCGCGCTGGCCGTCATCGTCATGCGTTTCGTCGGCCCGCGCGATCGCTGGCTGACCCATCCGGCGGCAGCGCCTATTATTTTATGCGGCCGCCATTCGCTGTATATCTTCTGTCTCGGTATTTTATTGTCCGTATTGGCCCACCTCGTACTCAACGAATATTTCGGAGGACTTCCGATGCAGGCCGCGGTGACGGCCGGCGGCATCACCATAATGATCGCTGTCGCAGGCTTAATGGATTGGTTCCGTAAATCGCAATCGGCCACGGTCGCTACGCGGGCGCGGCGTATCGCAACGCTCTTCGTCGCAGCGGCCCTGCTGGCCGTTGGGGCGGGCACAGCGCACGCCACCGATTCGAATTGTCCGGTGCCGGACGAAGCGTTCGCGTTCGAGCCGCCGCTGCCCAAAACCTTCGCGGCCCTGCAGGCCGGCAAGGACGTCACGATCCTTGCCATCGGCGGCGCCTCGACCGACGGCTCGGCCGCCGGCGTCGGCAGTGCCGCCTGGCCCGAACGAATGGGCTCCGAGCTGCGCGAAAAATTCCCCCAAGCCAATATCACGATCCACAATCTCAGCGTGCCGCGCAAAACCACCAACGACATGGTCAAACGATTCGATCGCGATATCGTGCCGCTCAAACCCAATCTGGTGATCTGGGAAACCGGCACGACCGATGCCGTGCGCGGCGTCGATCCGGCTGAATTCCGCGGCGACCTGGAAGCGGGCCTCGAAAAGCTGCGCACCGCCGGCGCCGAGATCGTCCTGATGGACATGCAGTATTCGCGCATGACCGGCGCCATGATCAACTTCAACCGCTATGTTGTGACCATGCGCGGCGTGGCCGACGTCGGCGACGTGCCGCTCTTTCCGCGACACAAAATAATGCGAGCCTGGGCCGAAAGCGGCCTGTTCGAAACAACCGAGAAGAGTGCCGACGGTCGGCGCGCTCTTGCGGACAAGCTTTATCGGTGCTTAGGTTCCGCCGTAGCAGGGTTCGTCGCGAGGCGCCCCGAGCCGCCGAGAGCCGAACCAAAATGAAGCACGCGCTGGCCTTTCTGTGTCTGTCCGCAACGCTCCTGACCGGGAGCGTCGTCGGCGCTGTGGAGCCTGCGCAAATCAATTGTCCGAACGCGGAACAATTCACCAAACTCGGCACGACCTTGCCGACAACGGCCGCCGCCCTGCGACGCGGCGATGAACTGGTCGTCGTCGCCATCGGATCATCTTCGACCTCCGGCGTCGGCGCCTCGGACCGTACCCATTCCTATCCCGCTCGCCTGGAAAGCGAATTGCAGCATTATTGGCCCGGGCGCCGCGTGCGCGTGATCAACAAGGGCATCGGCGGTGAAGAGGCCCCCCAGATGATCGCGCGCTTTGAGCGCGACGTGTTGTCGCACAATCCCGATCTGGTGATCTGGCAGGCCGGCACCAATATGATGCTGCGCAATGAGAACAAGGATACCCTGTTGCCGCAATTGCGCGCGGGCGTACGAACCCTTAAAGACAATCATATCGATGTCGTGCTGATGGACCCGCAATACGCGCCCAAGGTTACCGACGTTCCGTCCCATCCGGAATTCGTCGCGGCCATCGCGACGATTGCCGACGAACAACGCGTCGGCCTGTTCCATCGTTTTACATTGATGCGCAGCTGGGTTGAAGCCAAGGCCTTTGCCGTCGACGACATCATTTCGCCCGACAAGCTGCATATGAACGATGTCAGCTACACCTGTATCGCACGCGGGCTCGCGGCCGGCATCGCCGACGCGGTGCGCGCAACGCCGGTGCCGATGGCGATCCAACACGGCGCCACATCGACGCGATGATGCCGGCCGCGCACCAGCGGCTTTTCCAAATTCTGTAATCTTGGACCAACATCATGGCCAACGTTCCCGGTTCGATGTCCTCTTCCGCATTGCCCCAGACATCGGGCCAGACATCGGGCGGCCACCACGGCGCTTCGGGGTTGATGCTGGGCGCACTCGGCGTCGTGTTCGGCGACATCGGCACCAGCCCGCTCTATGCGCTGAAGGAAACCTTCGCCGGCCACCATCCCATCGCGATCGACCGCCTGCATATCCTGGGCGTTCTGTCCTTGGTATTCTGGACCATCACACTGATCGTCTCGATCAAATATGTCGCGATCCTGATGCGCATCGACAATCGCGGCGAAGGCGGCAGCCTCGCTTTGCGCGCCGTGCTCGAGCGCACCGTCGGCGACCGGCCGGTCGCGCGAACCATCGCCCTGCTGGGCCTGTTCGCCGCCGCGCTATTCTATGGCGATTGCATGATCACGCCGGCGATCTCGGTCCTCAGCGCGGTCGAGGGACTGAATATCGCCGCCCCGCAATTGCATGTCTTCATCATCCCGATCACTGTCGCCATCCTGATCGGGCTATTCATGCTGCAACGTCACGGCACCGGCGCCATCGGCGCACTGTTCGGGCCGATCATGCTGCTGTGGTTCATCGTGCTGGGTGCGGCCGGCATCGGCGGCATCGTCAAACAGCCGGGCGTCTTGGCAGCACTGTCGCCGCATTACGCCATCGCCTTCGTGGCGCATGACGGGCTCACCGCCTTCCTCGCCTTCGGCTCGATCTTCCTGGCGGTCACCGGCGCCGAAGCGCTTTACACCGACATGGGGCATTTCGGCCGCGTGCCCATCCGGTTGGGCTGGTATCTAATCGTCCTACCCGGCCTGGTGCTCAATTATTTCGGCCAGGGCGCCCTGCTGCTGAGCGATCCTGCCTATATCGACAACCCGTTCTTTCGCCTCGTGCCGACTTGGCTCGCCGGCGCCATGGTCGTCTTCGCCGCCTTCGCCACCGTGATCGCCTCGCAGGCCGTGATATCTGGCGCCTTCTCGGTCACGCAGCAAGCGGTGCATCTGGGGTACCTGCCGCGTCTGCGCACGATCTATACGTCCGACGAAGAACGCGGGCAGATCTATCTGCCGGCGGTCAATTGGATGCTGCTGGTCTGCGTCGTCGCCCTCGTCATCGGCTTCGGCAGTTCCAGCGACCTCGCCGCCGCCTATGGCATCGCGGTCACCGGCTCGATGATGCTGGACGGCATCCTGATCACCATGGTCGCGGTATTGGTGTGGAAATGGAGCGTGCGCAAAGCGCTGCTCATTTTCGGCCTGTTCCTGATCATCGATTTCATGTTCCTGGCGGCCAATGCGACCAAGATTCCATATGGCGGCTGGTTCCCGCTGTTGGTGGCGCTCACCATCATCGTCCTGCTCACCACGTGGAAAGCCGGCCGCGCACTCTTGATCAAGATAGAGGTCGCGAGCGAGGTCACCCTGGGCGAATTGCGCCCGACCCTCAGCAACGTCACCAAGGTGCCGGGTACCGCCATTTTCCTCACCAGCAAAAGCGATGGCCTGCCGGCTGCCCTGCTGCACAACCTCAAACACAACAAGGTTCTGCACGAACGCAACATCCTACTGACCGTGGAAATCGATGACGGCCCGACAATAGCGGAAGGCAACCGTGTCGAGGCCGAGGATATGGGCGACGGCTTCCGACGTATTGTGCTGCGCTTCGGCTATCGCGATGTGATGGATATTCCGCGCGCCCTCGCGCACGCAACCGAGGCAGAGCTTGGCTTCTTCTATCTGCCGATGGAAGTGTCCTACTTCATCAGCCGCGAGACGCTGATCGCCGCCCCCGGGCCCGACATGAGCCTGTGGCGCAAACGGTTGTTCTTGTGGATGTGGCGCACCGCCGTCAGTGCGATGGAATTCTTCCGCCTGCCAACTAACCGCGTCGTCGAACTCGGCAGCCAATCTAAGATTTAAGTCGCCGTATTAACTTACTCGGCCTTTTAGACGAAGAGCGTCAGCCCTAGAATATTGCAGGGGCTATCGGGGATGCTTCGCATGACCACAACTCATATTTTTATGGATAACTCCAACATATTTGGAGGAGCTCAAAGAACTGCTCGGGAACGAGAGCAAGCATTTTGGCTATCCGTACGGGTCGATTACGAAAATCTTTTTCGGCTGTTAATTCACAACAAACAGAATCGCACGACATCCATGCTCGCCGGCTCAGTTCCACCAGGTAACGACGAACTATGGAAAGCAGCACATCGAGCTGGTTTCGACACAACACTACTTCGCCGCGTCGAGAGCGATAACGGGAGACTTATCGAACAAGGAGTCGACGAAGTCATCCATCTCAAGGTCGCCAATATCCTTCTGGATACCGATGAGCCCGGCACTATGGTTTTGGCCACGGGAGATGGCGCAGAAACAGAACAAGGATCAAGTTTTACGCAGCAAGTTCGGCGCGCTGCAAAGCGAAACTGGAATGTAGAGATATGGTCCTGGCAGGCTCAACTTTCCAAGAGACTTCGCGATACCCGCCTCGAGTCTCCGAAGCAAGTAAAGGTATTCAAACTCGACGAATGGTACGAATCCATCGTTTTCATCAAAGGAGGGACTTACTCCATTGATGGCATCGCAAACACCGTCATCACGCGCAGCTGCCGATCGTTCAACCTGACAGACACAAAAATGGCAGAAGCTATGAGCTAAATTCTCTGTGCCGAGGACTTAGCCCATATCGCGCCTTTCAAGGATGGATGACGCCGCTTTGCCCGGTGACCAGGAATTTCTCCTGGCGCTCGATGAAGTCGGCGACGATCTCCGACACTGCCTCGGGGCGATCCACATCAATGGCATGCGCCGCATCGTAGACCATGCCGATATGGCAGTTCGGAATGATCTCGCGGTACAAATAGGCCGCATCTGACGGCGTGACGCGATCGACCGTGCCGAACAGCGCCAAGGTCGGTACCGGCATTTCCTTGAGCTTGCCTTCCAACGCCGCGTCGCGCGCCGGCCCAATCAAGCGACGCACCAGCGCCTGCTGCTTGTCGAGGATAGCCCTCGACGGCGCCGGACGCGGGGCAATGCGCTCGGGATGGGCATGGAATAGCTTAAGCTCTTCTTCCAGCGAATTCGCCACCACGCGCGGCCGATCGTGACGGATAGCCGCCGGTGCGATGAGCAGCAGCGACTGCAGCGTTTCGGGCGCCTGCACGGCCATCCACGAGACCAGCTTGGCGCCGAACGAATTGCCCATCAGGCTGAACTTCTTGATGCCCAATGCGGCGATCGCCTTGTTCATTGTGGCAGCGAGATCCGGCATGGTTGCCGAACGTTCGTTGGCCGGCGATGTGCCGAAGCCCGGCACCTCGAACACGACGACGCGATAGGTCTTGGCGAGCAGTTCGTGCGCGGGCGAGATGCGCATGCCGCCGGCGCCATGGATGCTGACCAGCACGGCGCCCTTGCCGGCTTCGGCGTAGCGGATGGTGAAGCCGTCAGCTTTAACACTCTTGTCCTTAAAGCCGCCGCCTGCCGAAACTTTCTTCGCTGCGGGCTTCTTGGTCACGATTTTCTTGGCGGCCTTCACGACCTTCTTCGCCACCTTCTTGACCGCCTTCACCGCCTTGGCGGCTTTTGAGGCCTTCTTCACGGCTTTCTTCGGTGCCTTCTTGACCGATTTCTTGGCGACCTTGGCGGATTTCTTCGTCGCCTTTTTCGCCGTTTTCTTCGATGCCTTACGCGCCATCTTAAATCTCCTTCATGCGCGGAGCGATTTTCTCGCCGAGCAATTCAATCGCGTGCGACGTGCGTTCACCGAGCTGCGTCGCCAAGGTGAAGTCGACCACGCCGCAGCCGACCAGTTTCTTGAGTTCGACGATCTGCTGCCAAACGCTTTCGACACTGCCGATCAGGATTTGTCCCTGGGCGACGCGTTGGCGCAGATCGCCGCGCGCGAACAGGCGGCCACGCTGCGCTTCGCGGTCGCGTCCGTAATAGCCGGTATCGGCGACCACCGATTCCACCGCGCGGTTGGCGGTCGACACGCCGAGATGACGTGGACCGCGAGCGGCCTCTTCCAGATCTTCGTGCGCCTGCTCATCGGTATCGGCGACATGCACCGCGATGCGGAAGATGATCTGATCCGGATGGGGATCCCAGCCGTTGACCCGCGCCTGCTGGCGGTAATGTTCCGCCGCACCCGCCGCTTGCGGCGACGAGGTGAAGGCGAAGCCGATACCAAGCTTGTTACGGGCGGCGAACTCGCCCGATTCCGGGCTCGACGCCGACATATAGATCGGCGGCATCGGATCCTGAACGGGGCGCGGCCAGATGCAGATCGAGCGGTACTGGAAGAACCGGCCCTGCCAGGCGAACGGCTGACGCTGCGTCCAGGCATAGCGGATCAGCTCCAACGCCTCTTCGAAGCGCGCGCGCGATTCCGCCGGGTTCAGGTTATAGGTGACATATTCGTTGCCGGTGCCGCGCAACATGCCGGCGATGATGCGACCGCCGGTCAGCGTGTCGAGCATGGCCATTTCCTCGGCCACGCGGATCGGATTGAGGATCGGAATCGACGCGCCGAGCAACGCGATCTTCGCACGCTTGACGACCTGCGTCAGGGCGCCGGCGAAAACCATCGGGTTGGGCGTGAGCGAGAACGGCGCGAAATGATGTTCGGCGACCGTGACCCAATCGAAGCCGACTTCATCGGCCAGACGGAACTGATCCAAGGTCGTCTTATAGGAATGTTCGGCGATCGCCGTTTCATAATCGTTTGTCGGGACAGGCCAAACGCCTTCCTTAGCCGGCCCCATATACCGGCTGGTGCAGAACAATGCTGCTTTCATGAAGCCCCCTGGTTACTGGCTACGACTGGTTGTTTTTTCAACCCTAGCGACGGCCAACGTACCAGACAAGTGCGACTAGCGACGGACCGCGCGCCAGATGACCGGGCCGAGTGCTGCGACCACGGCTAATATGAGGAAACTCACCGACAACGGCTCGTTTACGAAAACGCCGAAATCGCCCTGGCTGATGGCAAGTGCCCGGCGCATCTGCTGTTCGGCGAGCGGCCCCAGGATCAGGCCAATCACCGCCGGGGCGACCGGGAAGTCGTAGCGCCGCATCAGGAAACCGACGAAGCCAACGACATAGAGTGTGACGATGTCGACGACGGAATTATGCAGGCCATACGTGCCCAAGGTCGCGAAAATCAGAATGCCGCCGTACAGCCACGGGCGCGGAATGGCGAGCAGGCGCACCCACAGTCCGACCAGCGGCAGATTGAGCACCAGCAGCATCACATTGCCGATATAGAGCGACGCGATCAGGCCCCACACCAACTCGGGCGAATTGTCGAACAGCAGCGGTCCGGGTTGCAGGCCGTATTGCTGGAACGCGGCGAGCAGGATGGCGGCGGTGGCCGAGGTCGGCAGACCGAGCGTCAGCAGCGGCACCAGCACACCGCCGGCCGCCGCGTTGTTCGCCGCTTCGGGCCCGGCGACCCCTTCGATGGCACCATGGCCGAATTCTTCTGGATGGCGCGCGAGTTTTTTCTCGGTCGCGTATGACAGGAACGTCGGAATTTCGCCGCCACCGGCCGGCATCGCGCCGAACGTAAAGCCGAACGCCGTGCCGCGCAGCCACGGCTTCCAGGATCGTTTCCAATCCTCTTTCGACATCCAGGCCGATCCTTTGACCGGCTCGATGGTTTCCGGGCCTTGGGCGTAGACCGCGATGTAGATGACCTCGCCGACCGCGAACAGGCCCATGGCGACGATGACGATATCGATGCCGTCCAGCAGTTGCGGCACACCCATGGCGAACCGCGCCTGCCCGGTCTGCAGATCTATGCCGACAAGCCCGAGCGCCATGCCGAAGAACAGGCTGGTGAAGCCGCGCATCGGCGCCTTGCCGAGCACTGCCGTGACCGTCACGAACGCCAGCACCATCAGCGAGAAATAATCGGCCGGGCCAAAGAACAGCGCGAACTCGGCAATGACCGGAGCGAGGAACGTGATCATCACGGTCGCGATGGTCGTTGCGACGAACGAGCCGATGGCCGCCGTGGCGAGCGCCGGGCCGCCGCGCCCGGCCTTGGCCATGCGGTTGCCTTCGAGCGCGGTCATCATCGCCGCACTTTCGCCCGGCGTGTTGAGCAAGATCGCCGTGGTCGAGCCGCCATACATCGCGCCGTAATAGATACCGGCGAACATGATGAAGGCGCTGGTGGGATCCAGACTGAAGGTGACGGGCAGCAGCAACGCCACGGTGAGTGCTGGCCCGATGCCGGGCAGCACGCCGACCGCCGTGCCGAGAGTCACGCCAAGGAAGGCCCAACCGAGATTGTTGAGGGTGAGTGCGACCGCAAACCCCTGCATCAGCGAGTCGATGGTACTCATCCGAGAATGGCCTCCAGAATGCCTGCCGGCAGGGTCAGGCCCAGGCCGTGATGGAAGCCGATATAGACGATGATGCCGAGCACCAGCCCGATGGCGAGATCGAGCAGGATCGAGCGGCTATTGAAGGCGCGCGCGGCAAAGGCGAACAGCAAACCGGTCGCGATCGGAAAGCCCGCGAACTTGATGGTGATCAGATAGAGCGCCAACCCGATCACCAGCCAGAACAGCGCGGTACGATCCAGCGCAGGCAGCGGCTCGTCCATCTCTTCCTGGATCCAGCGCCCGGTCAGGACGTCACGCATCAGCCCGAGGCCAAGCAGGACCAGCACGCTGGAGACGATCCAGGGAAAAACGCGCGGGCCCACCCGCGCGTAATTCGCCGAGACATTGATCTGCATCGTCTGGACCATCATGAACGCGCCAAGCGCGATCACGCCGATGGCGATCCAGATTTCGCCGCGCC
>CANIGJ010000024.1 GCA_947467145.1 Rhodospirillaceae bacterium
CATGGCGAACCCGACCATATAACTCCACGCCCTTCATCCCTCCGCCTTCCGCCAACCAGGCAAAAGGCTATCTGCTGCCGGACTTTTACTCCGGCGCAACCAGATTATCCGGCCGCTTCAGTGAGGGATTATTGCTCCGGCGCTTACAGACCCAGTTGCGGCGCCCAGGCCGGAAGTGCTTACCTATCTGCCGTTTTAAACGGATAGGAGATCGAGATGTCGACGCTTTTCTTGGGTTGGATCTTATTGCTGACGCCGGGCGTGCACGAATTTCAGGTGCCGATGGCCAGCAAGACGGCCTGCCAGGTCGCGTTGAACAGCGCGACGGCAATACCGCAGCAGGCCGGCCAGCAGTCGCCGGCGGCGTACGCCTGCATCAACACTGAAACCGGCGAGATGATCCGCCGATAATGGGATGAAGACATGAAACGTACCGATCTCCCAGACTGGCCGCGCGGGCTGAGCCGCGACGACGCCGCCATCTACGTAGGGGTCGGTACGACTTTGTTCGATGAGATGGTGAAGGATGGCCGCATGCCGCAGCCGGCGCCGCCCGATCGGTTCAACGCTCGCGTGGTGTGGGATCGGCGTAAGCTGGACATGGCTCTCGACGCGCTGTTCGAAACCGACGGCAAAAATCCGTTCGACAAGTTGCTGGCATGAAGCTCAAAGGCGTCGAGAAAAATATCGATCGGCACGGCAATGTGCGCATCTACGTGCGCCTGAACGGCAAACGCCTGGGTCGGATCCACGCCGACGAGAAGGACACCGCCGCGTTCCTGGCCGAGTACCAGGCGCTGCTCAACGCGACACCAGTGGCGCCGAAGATTGAGCGCGCGACGAACGGCTCGCTGACCTGGCTGTGCCAGCAGTATTACGGCTCATCGGATTTCAAGCAGCTGGATCCGATCACACGCAAGCGCCGGCGCGCAATCCTCGAGCGGATCTGCAAGGCGATCGGCAGCGGCCCGTACAAGCAGCTGGAGGCGCGCCACGTGCGCAAGTTGCGCGACGGCCGGGCAGCGACGCCCGACGCCGCCAATGGCGACGTGAAGGCCTTGCGCATGGTGTACGTATGGGCGATCGAGGAAGAGCACGCGGACAAGAACCCGACGCTCGGGATCCGCAAGCTGCGGCCTAAAAACCAGGGCGGGTTCAAGGTGTGGAGCGAGGCCGAGATCGAGGCCTACGAAGCGCGCCATCCGATCGGCACCAAGGCGCGGCTGGCCATGGACCTGCTGCTCTATACCGGCGTGCGGCGTTCGGACGTCCATCGGCTGGGCCCGCAGATGGAGCGCGCCGGCGAGCTGCACTTCACCGAGTTTAAGGGGCGCAACAAAAAACCAAAGGCGCGGGTGATCCCGATCCTGCCGGATCTGCGCAAGTCGATCGACGCCACGGTCCCGCTGGGGCTGCTGGCCTATTTAGTTAACGAATGGGGGAAACCGTTCACCGTCGCCGGGTTCGGCAACAAGATGCGCCAATGGTGCGACGAGGCCGGCCTGAAGGGTCGTAGCGCCCATGGGCTGCGCAAGGCGGGCGCCACCCGCTGCGCCGATCGCGGCGCCACGGTGCACCAGCTGATGGCCCTGTACGGCTGGATGACGCTCGAGCAGGCCGAGGTCTACACCCGCGAGGCCGACCGCCGGAAGCTGTCGCGCGAGGGGGTGCAGTTCCTACAAAAGGAGAACAAAGCTGCCACACTTTCGACCGATAGCTAGGCCGGTGTGGCAGAAATCTCGAAAAAGCGTTTAATTTCAACGCTGTTCTGAGCAGGTGGCGTCCCCACGGGGAATCGAACCCCGGTTTGCGCCGTGAGAGGGCGCCGTCCTGACCGCTAGACGATAGGGACCGCGAGCGGAAACGGGTTTCTACAGGACCCAAGCCGTCCAAATCAAGCTTTCTGCGGCGAACGGCCCTCCCCTAGCCCGCTGGCCTTGGGGTACCCAAATATGGTCTCGTGACATCTCAACCACAGAGCCGTGATCCATGAGCCTCCGCCGCGAGTCCGACACGATGGGCGAGATCGACGTCCCCGCCGAGCGCTATTGGGGGGCGCAGACCCAACGCTCGCTCGAGAATTTCCGCATCGGCGGCGAGCGCATGCCGTTGCCCCTCATCCATGCGCTCGGTCTGCAGAAGTTGGCAGCCGCACGCGTCAATGTGGCACTCGGCGTCCTCGATGCGAACATCGCCCCGACGATCGAACAGGCCGCACGCGAGGTCGCCGACGGCAAACTCGACGATAATTTTCCCCTCGTCGTCTGGCAGACCGGATCGGGTACCCAGACCAACATGAATGCCAACGAGGTCATCGCCAACCGCGCGATCGAGCTCCTGGGCGGCGTCATCGGATCGAAGAAGCCGGTCCATCCCAACGATCACGTCAATGCGAGTCAATCGTCGAACGACACCATTCCGACCGTGATCCACATCGCCGGCGTGCGCGAGATCGAAACCCGGCTGCTGCCGATGCTGCGCCGCCTGCACGCGGCATTCGACGCCAAGGCAAAAGAGTTCGCCAATATCATCAAGGTCGGCCGCACCCATCTGCAGGATGCGACACCGCTGACCCTGGGGCAGGAATTTTCCGGTTATGCAGCGCAGATCGATCACGCGATAGGTCGCATCGAGCACGCGCGCACGTCACTCTATCCGCTGGCGCAGGGCGGCACGGCGGTCGGCACCGGCATCAATTGCCCGCCCGGCTTCGCCGACGCATTCGCGGCCGAGATCGCCACGCTGACCGGATATCCGTTCGTGAGCGCGCCCAACAAGTTCGAGGCGCTGGCCGCACACGATGGCGTGGTCGATGTTTCCGGTGCGCTCAACACGCTCGCCGTCGCCCTGATGAAAATCGCCAACGATATGCGCCTGCTGGGATCGGGCCCGCGCGCCGGCATCGGCGAATTGTTGTTACCCGAAAACGAGCCCGGCTCATCGATCATGCCGGGCAAGGTGAACCCGACGCAGGCCGAAGCGATGACGATGGTCTGCGCGCAGGTGATGGGCAATCACACTACGATCACTATCGCGGGATCGCAGGGCCATTTCGAACTGAATGTCTTCAAGCCGGTGCTGGCGCTCAACCTGTTGCAATCGATCCGCCTCTTGGCGGATGCCAGCGAAAGCTTCGCCGCCAATTGCATTGAAGGCTTGGAGGCCAATACAACGACGATCCAACGCCACCTTGAGCGCTCGCTAATGATGGCGACGGCGCTCAACCCGCATATTGGTTACGACAAAGCGGCGAAGATCGTCAAAAAAGCATTGGCCGACGACACGTCGATCCGTGAGGCGGCGCTAGCGCTGGGCCTAACCGCCGCACAACTCGACGCGTGGCTCGATCCGCGCAAGATGCTCTGAAGAAAAAGAAAAGCGCAGCAGCGTGGGCTGCCGCGCTCTTAGTCACTGGATGTTACGGCTCCAGTCATCGACCTGCTTTTCGGCTTCGTCTTTGGCGATGCCGTAGCGGGTCTGAATTTCACCAATCAGTTGTTCGCGCTGGCCGGCAATGCGATCAAAATCGTCGTCGGTGAGATCGCCCCACTTCTCCTGAACCTTGCCTTTAAGCTGCTTCCAATTACCTTCGACACGATCCCAGTTCATTTCCATCTCCTTTTCTTGTTGGATATGGAAACAACACGGGGCGCGGTGGTCAGTTCCGGCTGGTCCTAATTGGTCACACGATCGGCAAAGGTGCGAACTGCCCCTGCTGCTCGTCGAGGCGGAACGCGTTCACGTCACCCGCACGTCCATCGGCGACGCCGACGATCACCCAAACCAGGCTCGGCTCGAACGCCAGTTCCAGATCGGTGGCGGAGGGCTGCGCCGGATGATCGGGATGAGAATGATAATGCCCGACGACGCGTTCGGCCTGCCCGCGTAATTCAATTTCGATCGCGATGCGAACCTGCGGGTCGATCTCGAAACGGTCATGCGCGCGATCCGTCCGCATGTTACGGCTTTCGACGAGACGCGACACGATGATCCGCCCATCCGGATCGTCGCGGCCGACCAGCAGGCCGCAGCATTCGTCGGGATAGGCGCGTTCGGCGATGGCGACGATCCGAGCGCGCAGTGGCGCGCTCAAGACAATCGCCGGTGCGGTCATCTGCGGCCGCCGAAGGCGATCCGGCGTACGATCCGGCCGTCAGTGGGATCGAGGAACAGAACCGCGCTGTTATCGTCCTCGTCCACCGTGTGGACCATCAGCAGATCGTCGGCGCGCGATACGCTGACCACGCTGGTGCCCGGCGGCAAGGTGACGGTGATGTTGGTCGATCCTGTCGGCTGACCTGTACCTTGGCCTGTTGCCTGGCCCCCCAGCGGGTTCGCGCCCGGCGCCTGGACGGCGGCCTTGCCGGCGTCAACCGGCGGCTTGGCAAAAAAACTGAAGGACGGATCGGATGCCTTCTGAACGAGGCCATAAATAAGAATCCCCACGCCGACCACGATGACCGCACCGAGTCCGATCACCAATCCCACTAAAGCCTTGTTCGGTTGCATGATTTGCGTTCAAGTCCGTCCGTGACATCATCTCAAGTCTTGACCGGAAACCGTTATGTCGCGGATGTCGATGCGGCACAGGCCGGTATGCGGCTGGATCGTTTCTTGGCCGAAGCGCTGCCGACACTTTCGCGCACCCGGATTCAGGCGCTGATCTCCGATGGTCGGGTCACGTGCGCCGGTGCGACAGTAGCCAGCACCTCTGGGCGGGTCAAATCAGGCGAACGCTATACGATCGATGAGCCGCCGCCGCAGCCGACGAAACCCGAAGGCCAGGAGATGGCGCTCGTCGTCGCCTATGAAGATGCCGACCTGATCGTCATCGATAAGCCGGCCGGTCTGGTCGTGCATCCGGCGCCGGGCAATCCCGACCGCACCTTGGTCAATGCACTGATCGCTCATTGCGGGGCCAGCCTGTCAGGCATCGGCGGCGAAGCGCGGCCCGGCATCGTGCATCGCCTTGATAAGGACACCAGCGGCTTGATGGTCGCAGCCAAAAGCGATCTGGCGCACCAGGGCCTGTCGAAACAATTCGCCGAGCATAGCCTCGATCGCGCCTACAACGCGGTGGTCTGGGGCGTGCCCAGACCGAAGTCCGGCAGCGTGACCGGCCATATCGGACGCAATCCGAGCAACCGCAAAAAAATGGCCGTGGTGACGCGCGGCGGCAAATTCGCCGAGACGCATTATCGCGTGCTCCGCACGATCGGGGCGGAGACCGCCGCGCTGGTGGAATGCCGCCTCGCGACCGGGCGGACCCATCAGATCCGCGTCCATATGTCAGCACTCGGCCATTCCATTGTCGGCGATCCGATGTATGGCGCGCGCGGCGATGCGCGCCGTCTGGCGCAGACCAACGAAGGCTTCCGCGCGGCAGCGACGGCGCTGGGCCGCCAGGCCCTGCACGCCGTGCGCATCGGGTTTATCCATCCGCGCACAAAAGAAAAGTTGAGTTTCGACTCCCCGCTGCCCGCCGACATCGCGGCGTTGCTGGACTAATCCTTCGGCGCAAGCGGCTTAGTCTTTCGGCGCAAGCGCCAGGGCTTCGCCCCATTCCTTCATCAATTCGCGCTGACGCGCGCGCAGCTTGGCGATGCGATGCTGCGCCGAGACGGCAATCATCGCCGCGACGACCGGCGGGATCGCCTGATAGAGCATCCAGCCGAAGGCCGCCGCGCCATACATGACGGTCAGATCGAACGGATTGAACGCGACCGCGATCGCGTTGCGCACGTTCTCGCCCTTGTCCCAGAATTTCAGCATCGACGGCAGCACGCCGGTGAAGTTCATGCCACCCACGCACCAAGCGGCGAATTTCTTCGGCGTACGGTCGATCAGATAGGCAACGATGGTCGGCGCCATTCCGACCAGCAGCAGGATCACCGATCCGGTCAGCAGGAACATGATCGCGACGAAGGCGACGGCCCACAGGATCAAGGTGCCCGAACCCATTTGCGGCTTCGCCGGCGGGGCGGGCGCGGCCTTGGCGGGGCGGGCCGGTCCTTTAGCGGCGGGTTTGGCGGGCGGGCGGGCCATCGTCGGTCCTCAGCGCGTCATGATGATGATGGAGACGACGCACATCGTGACCAGGATCGACAGGATCGCCGCAGCCTTTCGGCTGTCGTGCTGAACCTTGTAGGAACCGGGGCGCGAATTCGCGGTGATATCGGTGATCTCGACCTCGGCCTTTTGGAATTCGGCGACCGCAGCGGTGAACCCGTTTTGGTCCTTGGCCTTGGTCTCGGCGTTATCGAGCAGATCGAGCAGTTCCGGCAGGCTGCCGCGCCGCACGATCTGCGGAATTTCGGCTTCGAGTTCGCGGCGCGTATCACGGCTATGGAACAGGCGGATGACCGGCCCCGCCTGCCCGCCGATCCAGCGCGCCAATCCCAACAGAACCTCGGGGCCGTATTTCGCCTGGAGCACGGAATAGAGCTGAAGAATGGCCATCGCGGAAATGGCTTCATCTTTGTCGCTAAAATCTTCCAGGAAGACATCGACGTCGGTGTTGGCCCGCGCCGCGATAAAGGCCGCCAAGTGGCGATCCATCGGCTTTTGTTTGGAATCGACGCCGCGCTCGGCATCGTTCAAGACGGGCAGCAGATCCTCAATCACGACAACACAGTTCGTGCCCACCAGCGGGCTCTTGCACGGAATGCTGCCGTTGGATTCATACAGGCAGCGTTCAAGCCCGTAACCCGGGGTTGTCTTCTGCAAATACAGCTTGAGACGCTGGAACGAAGTCTCTTCGATGAAACTGCCGGCGATGCCACCCGGCTGCGCTTCGAACCAGATGCGCGGAATTTCGCGCGCCACGACTTCCGCCAACGTGCGGATGTCGCCTTCGCGCATCATCTCGATGGCCAGCATGTCGCCCCAGCCTTCGGGGAAGAACGACAACGTCTTGTAGCTGAGCGGCGAAACCGGATCGAGAACCAGCAGCACGCGCGTCAGCAGCATCTCGTCGGGATCTTGCAGATCCTTTTGCGCGTCGATCATGTCGACACGGCCCTGTACCGACAAAGCAAGGTCCTTGTCCTCGAGGCCACGCAGGATCCAGGTTTCAAGCGTACCGTCGCGGATCAATTTGATGGCCGTTTCACGGCGCTGCGACATTACATAGGCAAGGCTGCGCGGCTGCACGTGATCGACGTTGCCAAACCGGAAGGGGCGCTGCGAGCGCAGCTGCGGCGTCGATTGCGTTGGCGCCACACGGCGGCCATGGGCCCATTGTTCGATTAGATCGAAAGTCCAGCGCTGCGTCGGATCATCCTGCAGCAGGCCGCGCATGAGTTCGAGGAAGCGCGGCGTCAGAAGATGCCGTCCGACCAGGGTTTGGTAGGACGTATTCATCATCTTGGCGAGAAGGAGCTGTTCCTTGTTCATGCCGCGCACCGGGTTGCTGCGTTGCAGCAGGAACGCCAATGTCGCGCCAAAGGAATACAGATCGTCGGAGACCAGGCCGACGCCGCGGCCCGCTTCCATCGCCATGGCGCGTTCGATGGTCTCGAACGCGGCCGGCTGATCGAACGACGGCGGCGCGCTGACGAATTCGCCCAGCACGATCTGCGTGAAGCCTTCGTCCATGAAAAAGATGTTATCCGGACGAATCGCGTGGTGCAGATGCCCGCGGAACTGCAATTGCTGCAGGCCGTTGCGGATCGCATCGACCGTCGCGCGCAGGATATCGATCTTCTTGTAATCGGGCATATCCGAGCGCAGGGCGGTGAGGACGCGCCCGCCCATCGGACGTTCGAAAATCAGGAATTGCGTTTCGCGGCCGTAGATCGGCCAGTCGCCGACGCCGGTATCGAGCAAGGGCAGAATATTCGGGATCGTATGGCCGACGATATCGTCGATCTCGCGTTTGCGGATCGGCATGCCGGGGATCGGCACCAGCGCGAAATGTTCGACACGCGGATTCTGCCGGTCGATCGCTTCGTAGGCGCGCGCCGACGGGGAGTCGAGTTCGGGGATCGGCTTGGACGGATGGACCTCGTAACGATTGTCGACGATGACCGGCGGGCCGACCACGGCTTCGCCGCCGTCGCCGTCTTGGGCCAAGGTGGAGAGCACGCCGTCGGCTTCGACTTCTTCGAGTTCGAACGGAGGTTCCTCTTCGGGCGGCGCCAGGATCGCCTCGACTTCGGCCGCCGACAGGATCGGCTCGCCGCCCCCTTCCATCACTTCGGGCGGCAGGTCGACCGGCACTTCGGTTTCGGGTGTGGGCTCCCCGGTCGCCTCGACTGACGCCGGCGTTGCCGGCTCGTCGACGATTTCGGGCAACGCTACAGGCTGATCAGCGGGCGCGTCTAAGCGTGCCTCCCCGTTCGCCTCATTGATAGGCGGCTCGGGGCGCTCGCGCGTCTGCAGATCCGAAGGAGCGTCAGCCATCCAGTTTTCGCCATGAAAGTTCCCCCACCGATGGGCGGAGGACCTTATGACCCGTTATAGCAGGGAACCTACGACGTCGATATGACCAGGGTCTTAATCGGCGAACGGATCCCGCATCAGGATCGTATCCTCGCGCTCCGGACTGGTCGACAACAGCGTGACCGGGGCTTCGATCAATTCCTCGATTCGGCGGATATACTTAATCGCCGTGGCCGGCAATTGCGCCCAGGACCGCGCCCCCTGGGTGCTTTCGTGCCAACCCTCGAAGGTCTCGTAAATCGGCGTCACGCTCGCCTGCGCCGCAATCGATGCGGGTAGATAATCGATCAAATCACCCGAATCGGTACGGTAGCCGGTGCAGACCTTAAGCTCGTCGAAACCGTCCAACACGTCGAGTTTCGTCAGCGCGATACCGTTGATGCCGTTGAACTTGATGGCCTGGCGTACCATGACCGCATCGAACCAGCCGCAACGGCGCTTACGCCCGGTCACGGTGCCGAACTCGCGGCCGCGCTCGCCGATCCGGTTGCCGATCTCGTTGTCCTGCTCGGTCGGGAACGGTCCCGAACCGACGCGGGTCGTGTAGGCCTTCGAGATACCCAGCGTATAGCCGATGATGTCCGGCCCCTGGCCCGATCCGATCGCGGCCGTGCCGGCCGCCGTATTGGACGAGGTGACGTATGGGTACGTGCCGTGATCGACATCGAGCATCGCGCCTTGCGCACCCTCGAACAGGATGCGCTTGCCGGCCTTGCGCGCCTCGTCGAGGCGGCGCCAGACGACGTCGGCGAACGGCAGCACCTTAGGGGCGACGTCCATCAGGACGTTGAACAATTCGTTGGCATCGACTTCGGCAGCACCCAGGCCGCGCAGCAGCGCGTTGTGGTGCAACAACAAATGATCGATGCGCGTGCGCAAAACTTCTTTGTCGGCGAGATCGCACAAGCGGATCGCCCGACGGCCGACCTTGTCTTCATAGGCCGGCCCGATGCCGCGCCCGGTGGTGCCGATCTTGTTGCCGCCGAGGGCCGCTTCGCGCGCCTGATCGAGATTGCTATGCAACGGCAGGATCAGCGGCGTGTTTTCCGCGATCACCAGATTCTCGGGCGTGACCTTCACCCCGTCCTTGCCGACCGTTTCGATTTCGCGCAGCAGCGCCCACGGATCGAGCACGACGCCGTTGCCGATGACGGACAACTTGCCGCCGCGCACGATGCCCGACGGCAGCAGCGACAGCTTGAAGACCTTGCCGTCGATGACCAGCGTATGGCCGGCATTATGCCCGCCCTGGAAACGCACGACCACGTCGGCGCGCTCAGACAGCCAATCGACGATCTTGCCTTTACCTTCGTCGCCCCATTGGGCGCCGACCACGACTACGTTAGCCATCTAGCGGGTCTCTCCTACGACAGCGAGCGGATGCATCTTGCCGTCCGCGTAAACATGAGTGCAACCGAGACGGCGCGCATCTTCCACCGCACCGACACCGGCATCCAGCGCCTCGATCACGATCCAGCCTTGCGAACGCAACTGATCGGCTGTTCCGGCTGCGCCATCAAGCGCCAGATAGACACGATTGGCTTTCACAGGCCGCGGCAAGGCGCGCAACAATGTATCGACATATAAGGTGAAACCAGTGGCCGGCTCGCCGACGTCGGGCTTATCCGACACGCTGACGCGATAGCGCCCACCGCAGCCGAGTTCGCCGCGAATGCCTTCGCAGAACAAGGTGAAGGTCACACCAACATGGTATTCGAAGCCGCGGAATTCGACCGGATCGACGGTCAGTTTGAGCGCCGGGTCGCCCGCGCGCACTGCCGCGATGACGGCGTCCAGTTCGTCCAGTTCGCGCGCGGCATCCGCCGGCAGTTTCAACGCACGCAGCGCCTTCATCGCGCGATCAGCCGGACCGACCGCGCCGATCAGCGCGCCGAACAGATCGACGGGGATATTAGGAATCGCCGCGATGGCGGCGGCGTCCTTTTGATCGAGCGCGGTGCGCAAGGTCTCGCCGGTTTCGGTGCCGCTCAGTTTGAAATGATCGAAGAGTGCACGCACCAGGGTCGGCAAGCCGAGATCGACCGACAAGCCGGACAGCCCCAACTCGCGCAGCGACTTCGCCGCCATCAGGATGACTTCCGCATCGGCACGCGACGAGGACGCCCCGATCAGTTCGGCGCCGACCTGGCCGAATTGCCGTTCGGGGCGATTGGGCGAACCCTTCACGCGCAACACCTGACCGGCATAGGACAGCCGTAGCGGGCGCGGAATATCGACGAGACGCGACGTCGCGATGCGTGCGATCTGCAAGGTCATATCGGCGCGCACGCCGAGCATGCGCTGCGACACCGGGTCCATCAGCCGGAAGGTCTGCGGCGCCAGCGCCGCGCCCGATCCGCCGAGCAGGCTGTCTTCGAATTCGATCAGCGGCGGCTTCACCCGATCATAGCCGTAACGCGTGAACGCCGCGATCAAACCGTTCATGACGCCGGCCTCGAACTCGGCTTCCGGTGGAAGCAAGTCGACGAGCCCTGCGGGCAGGAGTGCCGGATGGGATTTGCCGTTCATAAAGATCCCGATGAAAACCGTTGCCGGACGTCGAGGGACGTCCAGCCCGGCGAAGGTACTAGCGTTTTTTCCGCGCGGGTCCAAGGACGAACTCGCCCGCTGCCCAGCGCTCGTTAAGACTTGTCGTTAACGACTGGCGTTCGGGTCGGGTACGGCAAATGGCAGGCTGCGGGCCGTCTTGCCGATATTGTCGAGCAAGGGACCAACCAGGATACGCACGCTCTGGCGCCGGTCCTGGTTGACCAGTTTTCCGGTCGCCTCGCCCAGCCACAAACGTTGTCCGTCGGCGCGGTCGATCGACATTTCCAGAGTTTGGGTCGAATTGACTTTGGTCTGGGGACGTCCCTGGTTGAAAACCCCACCCTTGTCGCTCGAAAACAGGTTGAGGCGCACCTGTGCCTCATTGTCGCTCGCGGTACCGGCCTGGCCGTCGATTTCGACCAATTGGCGCTGCGGGCCGGTGGACAACTGGCCGAGATGCTCCGACATGCTGAATTTCAGGACCACCGCATTGGCGCCGCCGAACGTGTAGCCGCGGAGGCGCAGCTGGTCTTCGATGAAGTGCGCCAGATCGACCGTATCTTCGGAATTGTCCCACGGCTTCACGGTCACGGCCGTGCCCTGCGGCATGGGGCGCAACGACGATGCATTGACGGTGCCGTCGGGTTCCGCCCCTTCGAGCGCGGGCGGCACGGCCGTCGGCGTACCGGGCGCATCGGCACTGAACGCCGGCGCGGCATGAAGTACGATCGCTGCGGTCAGGATACCAATCAGGTTTCTCATGATGTCTATGTTAGCCCGCCCGCCCTGTTAATGCCCGGATCAATCACGGGCATCGGATGTCCCAGTTGTGTCACAAATCTTCGTGAAGTGGATTTTCGGGTTGATTCTGGATGTCGAAATTCAGAAAGCCAATCAGCAAATAGACCCCCAGCAGGAACGTCACCGCCGCCAGGATGACAACCCCCGCCGGCTCCGCGATCCCCGATTCGGCGCTGTCGTACCAATGGATGCCGCCGTAAATCATGCCGAAGATCAGTGAAATGCTGCCGAGCACCAGCTCGACCGAGGCGATGGAGAAATCGCGGATGAAATAGCTATAGGCGATGCGGCGGCCGAAATTGCGCAGATGTTTCCACAAAAACGGCGCGACGACCCGAGGGATACTCAGGGTACTGCGTTCATCGCCGTACGAGGCCCGCATGGGCACGTCGGCCACGACCGCCCGCCACAGATTAAGATGGAACAGCATGTCCGATTCAAAGAAATAGCCCTCGTCGATCCGCTGCGAGACCAGCAACGCCGCCACCCGGCCGTGAATGGCCGTAAAGCCATTGGTCGGATCGAAGATCTTCCAATAGCCGCTCGACAGCTTGGAGACGAAGGACAGCATGAGGTTGCCGAAGAGGCGCATGTAGGGCATCCCCGCCAGGCCCTCCATCAGGTAGAATCGGTTGCCCTTGGTGTAGTCGGCACGCCCCTCCATGATCGGGCGGGCCAGGGTCGGAATGAATTTGGGATCCATCTGGCCGTCGCCGTCCACCTTGACGATGACGTCCGCACCCAATTCGAGGGCGCGGCGATAACCCGTCAAGGTTGCCCCGCCCACCCCACGGTTGGTTGCGTGCTTTACCACCTCAACCCGGGGATCATGACAATTTTCCGTAACGAACGATCCGGTACTTTCCGGACACGCATCGTCGACCACGATGATGTGACAAACGCTCTCGTCGAAGCTCGCGAGGACCCCCATAATCCGCGACCGTTCCCGGTAGCAGGGTACAACCGCTATTATACGTTTTGAGGAGGAATCGTTAACCGGTTCTGACATAAGAGTTCATCATAAGAAGGTCTGTCTGACCATAGGGCAGCGGACTAGCTAACTGCAAGAAAATCGCGTTAAAACAGAGGCATACATATTAACCTCTACGTACAGTTCCATGCTCGATTTTAGAGGGGCCAAGCGTTAACATAAGGCCATTAGGGGATTAGTCATTGAGCGCACCGCAGGTCCAGAACCTGTCGAACATCAAAATTCTATCAAGTTTGGCGCCAGAACAGCGCCGGGATTTCGAAATTTCGTGCCGTTGGAAGCGTTTTGCGCCTGAAGAATTGGTGATCGACCAGTCTGCCATCTCTCGCGATGTCTATTTTATCGCGCGCGGGCGCGTTCGCGTCGTGAATTTCACTGTGGGCGGCAAAGAGGTCACCCTCGACGATCTGGGCCCCGGCACCCTGTTCGGGGAATTGGCCGCCATCGACGGCCGCCCGCGCTCGTCCACCGTGGTTGCCGCGGAGGATTCCGATATCGCCAAAATGGCGCCGGAACGCTTCTTGAAGCTGATGCGGCAATATCCGTTCGTATCGCTCGAAGTCATGAAAAACCTAGCCAACGTCATCCGCACCTCGACGGACCGGATCGTCGATCTGTCGACCTTGGGCGCCAACAACCGGGTGCATGGCGAACTGCTCCGCCAAGCCCGCACCGGCCGGCGCGAGAACAATATAGCGATCATCCGCCCGATCCCGGTGCATGGCGAAATGGCCAGTCGCGCCAGCACGACGCGCGAAACCGTGGCCTGCGTGATCAGCGATCTCACCCGCAAGGGCATCGTCAAACGCGAGCGCGATGCCCTCGTGGTGACCGATTACGCGATGCTCGAAAGCCTGGTGGAAGACGTCCGCTGATGGGGCGCTAACGTGACATCCTCGGCAAAAACCATCCTAATTGTCGAGGATAACGAGCTTAACATGCGCCTGTTCAACGACGTATTGCAGGCCAGCGGCTATCAGACATTACAAACCGGCGACGGCAGCGAAGCCGTAAGCATGACCGCCGAACATCGCCCCGATCTCATCTTGATGGATATGCGCCTTCCCGGGATTTCGGGCCTGGAAGCCGCTCAGCTGATCAAGGCGCAGGACGAGCTGCGCCACATCCCGATCGTCGCGGTGACCGCATCGGCGCTCAAAGGCGACGAGGAACGCATCCTGGCGGGTGGTTGCGACGGCTTCATCCCGAAACCGATCTCAATCCCGAGCTTCCTGGCGACCGTCGCCCTGTTCCTCGATCGACAGCCCTAAAACGCAAAATGCCCCGGCAGGCCGGGGCATTGGAAGCGTCGAACGCGAAAAGCGTGCGCTATTTGATTTTGCCTTCTTTGAAGGCGACATGCTTGCGCGCAACCGGATCGTATTTGCGGAACTCCAGCTTTTCGGTCTGGGTGCGCGGGTTCTTCTTGGTCACATAATAAAAGCCGGTGTCGGCTGTGCTGACCAATTTGACAACGATCGTGCTCGGTTTCGCCATGGCGGACTTCCTGGGCTAAGGCGTTAAGAGGGCGCAAGATAGCGGCCGTCGTGCTGAAGTCAAGCCATGGTCGCTCTGTCGGCGATTTGTGGCCGATTTCTGTCGAATTTCCGCCCTTCTCGGGCTATTTGCGGGCCGCGATCGTGGTCGGTGCGAAGGCCAGGATACGCTGATAGAGGTTGGCGTCCGCGATCACCGCTTCGGCCACGCTGCCGTCCATGTCGCCGACCAGATCGGACGGCGGACACAGCGCCTTCAACTCCTTGCGGTCGGTTTCGGGATGACGATCGATCCCGCGCCAAGTTTCCAGAACATGCGTGAGGTCCGCGCCATGATCCAGCGCGCGCCGGATGAGCTGATCCGCATTGGCGCCAGTGGCGCTGGTGCAGATAGACGGATGCACCCCCAGCCCGTTGAGAACGTAGCCCGACGGTGTGAGGAAGCGCGACCAGGTCACCGTCAGCTCGCCTTCGTTCGGCAGGGCCACGACCATCTGCACCGTCCCTTTGCCGTAAGACGACGATCCGACCACGATAGCGCGGTCATGATCTTGCAATGCAGCAGCGACAATTTCCGACGCCGAGGCTGAGCGGCCGTTGACCAGCACGACCATCGGCAGGCCGGCGACGATATCGTCCTCGCGCGCGTCATAGGTATGGATGCTGGCCGGATGGCGACCCTGCGTCGTCAGGATGCGCCCTTCCGAAATGAACAGGTCCGCGACGCGCACCGCTTCGGAGAGCAGCCCGCCCGGATTGCCGCGCAGATCGATGACGAGCCCGCGTGCCGCCCCGCGCAAGCGCGCGATCGCATCGTTCACCTGCGTCGACAGTTCACGCGTCGTCGAGCGATTGAAGCCGCTGATGCGCGACGTGACGATATTGTTGCGTACCACGGTCTCGACCGTCGGCGCGATCACGCGCTGACGTCGCACATCGAGCTCGACGGTTTCACCGCCGCGCTTTTCCACGCGCAACATGACCGATGTGCCGATCGGCCCGCGCGCCACGTCGGACACATCGTTCAACGCGCCGACGGGTGCCCGATCGATATGGGTGATCACGTCGCCTTCGACAAGGCCGGCGCGGATGGCGGGCGAATCGGCCATGATTTGCACGACGGATGCGCCGCGCGGCGTATTTTGCACGACCACGCCGATGCCGCCAAAGCCCGAGCGTTTTTCGCGATTTTGGATCGCTTCCTCGGCACTGGAATAACGCGAATAAGTATCGAGCAAGGACAGCGATCCGTCGAAGATCGCTTCGTAGATGCGATCGAGCGTCGCCGTCGCGATCGCCGACGAATCCGGTTGGCTCAATCGCACCACATCCACGGCGAGCAATGCCCAACCATCGGCATCGATGTCCGCCGGCGCGGTCACAACATGACGGTGGGTGTCATCGAGGCCGAAGGAAATCGTATCGCCCGTGCGCTCCAGTTCGAATTCCGGATCGAGCGCGTTAAGTCCGCGCATGCCCTCCAACGCCAAGGCGCCGACGGCCACATATTCGACATAACGGTCCGACAATTGCTGGAAGCCGACCGACAAAGTGCGTTGCGCGGCGTCGGTGGGAATGACCGTCTGTGGCGCCGGGGGCCGGTGCGCGCAGGCCGACAGCAACAGAGCCAACGCACAAACCAGCGGCTTGCGGGAGCGGGATGCCCACCATCGGGTTGGGATCGTCATGTCGCGAACGGCCTGAATCTGCGTGGTTTTTTTGCAATCTATCGCAAGATCAGGACAGCGCCACCATGCTATTTTCGCAATGGCCATTCTTGCAAAGAGCGTGTGCGGCTAGGGCTGGGGCTTGATCCGCTTCGCCACCGCCTCATGGTCGATGATCTCGAGGATCAGGCTGCCGCGAATGCCGTCCGCTTCGACGATACGGCAGGAAACGCGATCGCCCGTCTCGTAATCCTTGGTCCCTTTGCCACCCTTGGCGCCGCGGCGCGAACCGCCATGCGACATGCGCGACGAAAAGCCGCCGCCGCCCGGCAGGGTCCGGCGCGGCACGAAGCCATCCACCATGCTACCGTCGATGCGCACAAAGATGCCCGACTTGGCCGAGCCGACGATGCGGCCGTCGACGATGTCGCCCTGGCGCGTCGCATAATAGGACGCAACGAACCGATCAGCCGCTTCGCGTTCCGCACCGACCGAACGACGCTCGGCGACGGTGATCAAAGCGGCAGCCGGCGCGAGGTCCGGCCGCTCGGTTCCCGGGAAGCCACCCGCCCCCAAGCCAAGGCCGGTGATCAGCCCGCGATGCACCAGCAGATCGGCGTAACGACGGATCGGCGAGGTGAAATGGCAATAGCGCCGGAGCGCCAGACCGAAATGGCCGATATTGGTCGTCGAATATTCCGCCTGCGCCTGGGTACGCAGTACCATCTGGCTTACCACATCGCTGATGCCCTGTTCGGCGGCGCGTTTGAGCAGACCGTTGAACAGCGACGGCCTGATCACCTGTCCACGATCGAACTTGAAACCAATACCGCGCGCGAATTCGGAAAACTCTTCAAGCTTTCCGTCGGGCGGCGCATCGTGCACGCGATAGACGGCGGGCTGCTTGAGCGCTTCCAAGGTCTCGGCAGAAGCGACGTTCGCCGAGATCATGAATTCCTCGATCAGCTTGTGGCTGTCGAGCCGGTCACGCGGCGTGATATCAACGACAGTGCCTTTGTCGTCGAGCATGATCTTCCGCTCGGGAACATCGAGATCCATGGTCTCGCGCCGGTCACGCGCGCCATTCAAAGCCGCGTATGCGCCGTAAAGCGGTGTCAGGATCGGCGCCAACGCAGGATCTTTGGCATCCCAGGCGGCCTGCACCTGATTGTAGGTCAGCCGCGCAGCGGAATTCATGATCGCGCGCTCGAACCGATGACGCAGCATATTGCCGGATGCATCGATCCAGATATGCGCGACCATGCAGGCGCGATCTTCTTTCGGCTTCAGCGAACACCAGCCGTTGGACAAAGCCTCGGGCAGCATCGGTACGACGCGATCCGGGAAATAGGTTGAATTGCCGCGCTTCAGCGCCTCGCGATCGAGCGGGCTCCCGGGGCGCACATACCAGGCGACATCCGCGATGGCGACGATCAGGTGCCAGCCGGGATTCCCGTGATCATCGACAATCGCTTCCGCCCAGACGGCATCGTCGAAATCACGGGCATCTTCACCGTCGATGGTGACGAGCGGCACTTGGCGCAGATCGACGCGATCGTCCGGCGTCACGCCGCGCGCGGCATCGGCGTCGTCCAGAACCTCGGTCTGGAAAACAAACGGCAGGTCGTGATTGCGGATCGCGATCAGCGAAAAGGCGCGTGTGCCCTCTTCGTTGCCCAGCACCTCGAGCACCTTGGCGCGCGGGCGTTCGAGCCGGCGGCGCGCTAGAATCTGCACCAGGACGAGATCGCCTTTTTCCGCGCCTTTGAGATCAGCGTTGTGAATCCAATAATCCTCGACGCCGACACGCTGCGTCGAATGGATGCGGTTGGCGCCATCATAGATGCCGAGAACGGCCTCGGCCGCCTCTTGCAGCTTGCGAACCACCGAGCCTTCGAGCCGTCCATCGTTCACGCGCGTCCGCACCAGGGCGCGATCGCCGATACCGAGCGCGCCGCCAGCGGGTGCGCCGCGCGCACCACCGCGCGCATCGGGACGCTCACTTATAATAATGTCGGGGGTCGGGCCACGGCCCTTCCAATTGACCGGCCGGGCCACCGGATAGCCGTCTTCGTCCAAGCGGACGACATCGACGACCATGACCTGGGGACCGTCATCGCGGCCAGAATCGTTATGCGATTTGCCGCCCTCGCCCTTGGGCCGGCGCGGACCGGTGGACGGACTGAATGAGCGGCGGCGGGCCACCTACTCCGTCGGCCCTTCGGCGTCGGGCGCGGCCCTGGCGGCAGCTTTCTTTTTCGGGGCAGCTTTTTTCACGGCTTTTTTCTTAGGCGCGGCTTTCTTAGCCGTCGCTTTTTTGGCCACGGCCTTTTTAACGGGCGTTGCAGCCGTCTCGCCGTCAGCGACCTTCTTCACCGCTTTTTTCTTCGGCGGCTTCTTACCGCTCGCCTTGGCCGCCAGCAATCCGACAGCTTCATCGACGGTCAGCGCATCCGCGCTCAAGCCGCGCGGCAGTTTCAGACTGACCTCGCCATGGCGCAGGAAGGCGCCGAAGCGGCTCTTCTTCAGATAGATCGGCTGTGAATCGTTGGGATGGACATAGATTTCCTTACCCTTGGATTTCTTCGGCGCATCCGCGATCAACGAAATCGCGCGATTGAGGCCGACGGTCAGGACGTCGTCTTCCTTCAACGACACGAAATCGCCGTCATGCTTCAGATAGGGTCCGAAGCGGCCGAGGCCTGCCTGGATCATCTTGCCGCTCTCGGGATAGATGCCGATATCGCGCGGCAGCGATAACAGGCCGAGCGCTGCATCGAGATCCATCGACGCCGGAGTGACACCTTTCGGCAGCGAGGCACGGCGTGGCTTATCTTTGCCTTCCGGCTCACCGAGCTGGACGTACGGGCCATACGGACCGCGCCGCAAAGTGACTTCGATGCCTTGCAGATTCTTGCCCAGCAGCTGCGGGCCGGTATCCCCGGCATTGGCGCCGTCTTCCTCGCTACCCGGCGCCATGGCCAAGGGCCGCGTGAATTTGCATTCGGGGTAATTGGAGCAGCCGATGAACGCGCCGAACTTGCCGAGCTTCAGGCTCAAGGTTCCGCCGTTGCAGGCACGGCAGCTGCGCGGATCCAGGCCGGTCCCGTCATCACGGAAAAAATGGACGCCCAAGGATTCGTTCAGATTATCGAGCACGTCGCGAACGCGCAGTTCCTTCGTCGCTTCAACCTGCTTGCTGAAGTGCGACCAAAAATCGCGCAGAACCTGTTTCCAATTAATCCGGCCGCCCGAAACATCGTCGAGCTTCTCTTCGAGATCGGCGGTGAAATCGTATTCGACATAACGATGGAAGAAACCCTGCAGGAACGCCGTCACCAAGCGGCCGCGGTCTTCCGGAATGAAGCGGCGATTGTCGAGCCGTACGTAACTGCGGTCCTGCAACACCGATATGATAGAGGCGTAGGTCGACGGTCGTCCGATGCCGAGCTCTTCGAGCTTTTTGACCAGGCTCGCTTCGCTGTAACGCGGTGGCGGCTGGGTGAAATGCTGCTCGGTCTCGACCGCGTGGCGTGCCAGCGCGGCATTTTCCTTCATATCGGGAAGGATCTTCGACTCGCCGTCTTCGGATTCTTCGTCTTGGCCTTCGATATACAGCTTCAAGAAGCCGTCGAACGCGATGACCGATCCGGTCGCGCGCAAGGTCAGCTTGTTGTCGTCTTGCTTCGAACCGACCGGGCGGACATCGACCGCGACCTGATCGTAGACGGCTGATTCCATCTGGCTCGCCACCGTGCGTTTCCAGATCAGTTCGTACAGGCGCTTATGGTCGGGATCGCCCTCGATCGTTTCGGGGCGGCGCGTCACATCGGTCGGGCGGATCGCTTCGTGCGCTTCCTGGGCATTCTTGGCGCGGGTCTTATATTCGCGGGGTGCCTCGGGCAGGTATTCCTTACCGAAGCTCGAGCCAATCATGCCGCGTAGCGCAGAAATTGCTTCGCCGGAAATCGACACGCCGTCGGTCCGCATATAGGTGATCAGCCCGTCCTCATAGAGGCGTTGGGCGACCTGCATGGTGCGCTTGGCGGCATAATAGAGTTTGCGCGCGGCTTCCTGCTGCAAGGTTGAGGTCGTGAAGGGCGGTGCCGGATGACGGCGCTGGCGCTTACGCTCGATTTCCGACACCGCAAGCTTGGCGCCTTCGATGGCGGCGCGGGCTGCTTGCGCTTCGGCTTCGGTATGGATCGCCAGACGATCGAGCTTCGCATTATTAAGGTGCGTGAGGTTCGCCCAGAAAGGCGCGCCACCGTTTTGTAACTGCGCGCGGACCGACCAATATTCTTGCGGAACGAAATTCTCGATTTCGGTTTCCCGCTCGCAGATGATGCGCAGCGCGACCGATTGCACACGGCCCGCCGAGCGCGAGCCCGGCAGCTTGCGCCACAAGACCGGCGACAAAGTGAAGCCGACAAGGTAGTCGAGGGCGCGGCGCGCCATATAGGCATCGACCAATTCCTGATCGACATCGCGCGGATGCTGGAAGGCATCGAGGATCGCGGTCTTGGTGATTTCGTTGAAGACGACGCGTTTGACCTCGACGCCCTTCAGCGCGTTTTGCTCTTCCAGGACTTTTTGGACGTGCCACGAAATGGCTTCGCCTTCGCGATCCGGATCGGTCGCGAGATACAGACGATCCGCGCCTTTGACCGCATCGGCGATCTCGCGCATGTGTTTCTTGGACTTCGCGTCGACTTCCCATTCCATGGCGAAGTCAGCATCCGGCTTCACCGATCCGTCCTTGGAGGGCAGATCGCGGATATGTCCATAGCTCGCGAAGACCTTGTAACCGCTACCGAGGTAGCGATTGATGGTCTTCGCCTTGGACGGAGATTCGACGACAACAACGTCTGTCATAAGCGGTAAATCGTTCGCGCTTGTTTCTCGCCACGCCCGATTAAACTGGTCCTATGGCCGAAACTTTATTGCCGGGATGGCGCTCCAAACGACCGGCAAGCTCAAGTTCCAACAGGACCGTCGAGACAACGGCAGGGGACATTTGGCATTGACGAATGAGTTCGTCAACCGCCGTCGGTGTCGGGCCCAGCAATTGGGTGATCTCGGCACGCGCACGCTCAAGCGCCGCATTTTCCGGCAAAGCGCCCGGATTTCGGAGGGTTTGCGGCGGTGGCGGCTCGTTGAGATGCGACTGAAACAGGCCATTCAAAATTTGTGTGACGTCGTCCGCCGTCTGGACGAGATGGGCGCCGTCGCGGATCAAATCGTTGGCACCTTGCGCGCGCGGATCAAGCGGCGAGCCCGGAACGGCGAAGACTTCGCGGTTCTGTTCGAGCGCGAAACGCGCGGTAATCAGCGAGCCGGAGCGTTGCGCCGCCTCGACCACAAGCAGACCGCGCGCGAGGCCGGAGATGATGCGGTTGCGGCGCGGGAAATGCCGCGCCTGCGGCACGAGGCCCAACGGCATTTCCGAGACGACCGCCCCCTGCTCCACGATCTTGTCGTACAGGGCCGCGTTTTCCTTCGGGTACACGACATCGACCCCACCGCCCAGCACCGCGACCGTGCCGGTTGCAAGCGAACCTTCATGCGCCGCCGCATCGATGCCGCGCGCCATGCCCGACGCGATTAGGAAGCCCGCCTTGCCGATCCCTTCGGACAACATACGCGCAAGACGAATGCCGTTGATCGACGAATTGCGCGTACCGACCACGCCGACGGTACGTTTCTTCAACAAATCCACATTGCCGCGCACGAAGATAATGGGCGGCGCATCCTCGATCTGGCCCAACAGCGGCGGATAATGATCTTCGCCCTTGGTAACCATGGCGACACCGGCCGCCGCAAGTGTGGCGAGTTCCTTGAGACAATCGGCTCGCGACGCCGGCTCAAAACGCTTGGCGCCGCCGCGCACCGCTAGTCCCGGCAGGGCATCGAGTGCGGCTTCGGCGGAACCGAAGCGCTCAAGCAGACGATGGAAAGTAATGGGGCCGACATTTTCGCTGCGGATCAGCCGCAGCCACGCGAGACGTTCCTGATCGGAACGTTTCACCGATCGTCCGTTGTGCGCTTCCGACCGAAGCGGCTTTCTTCGCCGCGCAGAAGCCTGCGGATGTTGGCGTGATGACGCACGATCCCCAAAGTCGCCAGAACGACGGTCAGGGCGACGACACTGACATTGGAAAACAGATACGCATACAGCGGCACGGCGGCGAGTCCGACAAGCGCCGCCAACGACGAATAACGCGTGGTCACAAAGATGAGGATCCACGTCGAACAGAACGCAAGGCCGACCGGCCAGGAGATAGCGATCAAAACGCCGGTGGTCGTCGCGACACCCTTGCCACCCTTGAACTTCAGCCAGACGGGGAAGTTATGCCCAAGCACGGCCGCCAGACCGGCGATCGCAGCGATCTCCACGCTTTGCGTCGCCCCCAACAGGACAACCGCGACGCCTTTGAGGCCATCGAGGAGAAGCGTGCCCGCCGCCAAGCCTTTACGTCCGGTGCGCAACACGTTGGTGGCGCCGATATTGCCCGAACCGATGGCGCGGATATCGCCGGCGCCGGCGATCTTCGTCAGCAGCAAGCCGAACGGAATCGAGCCTGCGAGATAGCCGACGATCGCGGCGATGACATAAAAGCTGGGTGTGGAGAGTATCACAGAACCGTCGTCCTATTCGGCTTCGCGGCGAAAGACGGTGCGGCCGTCGATCACCGTGCGGAAGGCGATGCCCTGCACGGGCCGGCCGTCAAACGGTGAATTCTTCGCCTTGCTGATCAGATCGTCGGCGATCACCTGCCAGGCGTAATCGGGATCGAACAGGATCAGATCGGCGCGTGCCCCTTTTTCCAGGCGGCCGGCGCGCAATCCCATGAGATCCGCCGGAACATGCGTGATCTTGGCCAGGACCTCCAACAAGGACATGTGCCCGTTGTGGTACAGATCGAGCGCCACCGGCAGAAGCGTTTCGAGCCCGACGCCACCGGCGGCGGCCTGCATGAAGGGGAGCCGCTTGGAATCCTCGTCATGCGGCGCGTGATCGGACGCGATGGCGTCGATCGTGCCATCCTTCAAGCCTTCGACGATGGCCTTACGGTCCTCTTCGCTGCGCAGCGGCGGCGACAGCTTCGCGAAGGTGCGGTATTCGCCGACCGAGGTCTCGTTGAGCGCGAAATAGGGCGGCGCCGTATCGCAGGTGATCTTGAGGCCGCGCGCCTTGGCCTTGGCGATGGCCTCGACAGCCATCGCGGTCGAAATATGGGCAAAATGCAGGCGGCCTCCGGTCATCTCGACCAAGCGCACATCGCGTTCGATCATGATGACTTCGGCCATGGCGGGAACGCCACCCAAACCCAAGCGGGCTGACATTTCACCCGCATTCATGCCACCGCCCTTGGACAGCGACGGCTCTTCCGGATGCTGCACGATCGTGAGCCCGAAATTGCGCGCATATATAAGTGCGCGGCGCATCACTTGAGCATCCGCGATGGCCCGTTCGCCGTCCGTGAAGGCGACCGCGCCGGCCTCGGCCAGGATGCCCAGTTCGGTGATTTCGCGGCCTTCGAGATTCTTGGTCAGCGCGGCATAGGGATAGATCTTGGCGAGGCCCAGCAGGCGCGCGCGGCGCGCGACGAATTCGACCACTGAGGTATCGGCGATGATCGGTTTGGTGTTGGGCAGGCAGACCATCGAGGTCACGCCGCCCGCCGTCGCCGATTGGCCCGCCGATTGGATCGTGCCTTTATGCTCTTCGCCCGGCTCGCGGATCTGCACGCGCATATCGACCAGCCCGGGAGCCAGGCACAGACCTTGGCAATCCACGACCTCAACACCGCTCGGCACGCCCGCCTTGAACAGATCGGGGCCGAAATCGGCGATGTCTTCGCCGTCGGTCAACAAGCCGCCCGGTGCATCGAGTCCGGTCGCGGGATCGAGCAGGCGCGCGTTCACATAGGCAGTCTTGCCCAGCGGATCGTTCGGCCGCGCCGCGGTCCAGATCGCGCCCTTTTTCATAAATTCCTCAGCCGTTCTTCGGCGTGCAGGTTGTGCGACAGGATTTCGAGGCACGCCATGCGCACCGCAACACCCATCTCGACCTGTTCGCGGATCACGCTGCGGCTGAAATCGTCGGCCACGAGGCTATCGATCTCGACACCGCGATTGGTTGGGCCGGGATGCATGATCAAGGCATCGGGCTTGGCGACCGACAGCTTGTCGTAATCCAGCCCGTAGAAATGGAAGTACTCGCGGACCGACGGGAAGAAGTTCCCTTCCATGCGTTCGAGCTGTAGGCGCAGCATCATGACGATGTCGCACCCCTCGAGGCCCTTCTTCATATCAGTGAAGGCTTCGACACCGAAATTGTCGATGCCTGCCGGCAACAAGGTCAGCGGTGCGACAACCCGAACTTCGGCACCCATGGTCACCAGCAGATGCATGTTGGACCGTGCGACGCGGCTATGCGCCACATCGCCGCACAGCGCGATGCGCAGCCCTTCGAGCTTGCCCTTGCGGCGCCGGATGGTCAGCGCATCGAGGATCGCCTGGGTCGGATGTTCGTGCTGGCCGTCGCCCGCGTTGATCACCGCGCAATCGACCTTTTCGGACAGCAGCTTTACCGCGCCCGATTGATCGTGGCGCACGATCAACACATCGGGCTGCATGGCATTCAGCGTCATCGCGGTATCGATGAGGGTCTCGCCCTTTTTCACCGAACTGGTCTCGACCGCCATGTTGATGACGTCCGCGCCCAGGCGTTTGCCCGCCAATTCGAACGAGGTCAGCGTGCGCGTCGAGTTTTCGAAGAACAGATTGACGATGGTCCGCCCGTGCAGCGTATCGAGCTTCTTGTCCATCTTGCGATTGTGCTCGACAAAGCGCTCGGACGTATCGAGCAGCGCTTTGATTTCGAGCGGCGATAAGCCTTCGATACCCAACAGATGGCGATGTGGGAAATCGGGCGCGCGGGGCGAGCGGTCGGTCATTAAAGGCGCAATATATGGACCTCACCGGTTCCGGTCCAGCAGCTAACCACCGGAGCGGCCAAGAGAATCCAAAGCGCCTTGTAAAATATAGGCTGCCGCCATCTTGTCGACGACCTCGGCGCGGCGTTTGCGGCTCATATCGATCTCATTCGTCAAGAATCGCTGCACGGCGGAGGTCGACAGCCGCTCGTCCCAAAAGGCGATTCCAATCCCAAGTTTCGCTTCGAGATTCGCGCCGAACTGGCGCACCGATTGGCAGGCCGGCCCTTCAGTTCCATCCATACTGACCGGCAGGCCGAGCACCAGGCCGCCGATGGTGCGCTCCGCGATCATCTTGGCGAGCGTTTCGGCATCCTTGGTGAATTTTCCGCGCGCCAAGGTTTCGATGGAAGTCGCGACCCGGAGATCGCTGTCCGAGACGGCAAGCCCGATGGTCTTGGAGCCGACATCGAGGCCGAGCAGGCGTTGCTTGGAGGTAAGGGCCGCCGCCAGCCCGCCGATCGTCGCGTGAATCATGGCCATGCTATAACACACGAAACGCCAATTTCGACAGGAAGGACCAGCGCCATGCCGACCCACCCCGCCATTGCCGGATTCAAGGCCCGCATGATGCGCGGCGATCTGCTGCTGGGCACCTTCGTCAAAACGCCGACGGTTGAGATGATCGAGATCATGGCCATGGCCGGCCTCGATTGGGTGTGCCTGGATGGTGAGCACTCGCCCATCGACCGCCGATCGATGGATGCGCCGATCGCCATTGCGCGCGCCCTCGGACTGCCAATGGTGGTGCGGGTCCCGGTGTTGAGCCCGGACGCCATACTGCAGGCGCTGGATTGCGGGGCGGTCGGCGTGCTCGTCCCACATATTAATACAGTCGAAAAGGCGCGCGATCTCGCGCGTTGGGCCCATTTCGGCGAAGGCGGACGCGGCTATGCCGGCTCGACGCGTTGGGCGGGCTACGCCGGCACCGCCATCCCCGACAATCTGGCCCGCGATAAGGCCGAAACCGTGGTGATGGCACAGATCGAGGATGCGGCGGCGCTCGAAATCGTCGATGCCATCGCCGCCGTGCCGGGGATCGATTCCTTATTCGTCGGCCCGGCCGATTTCGCGGTGGCGCTGGGCGCCGACGGGGTCACCGATCCTAAAGTGCTCAGGGCTTACGACCGGGTCGCGGCCGCCGCCCAGAAGGCAGGCCGTAACCTATCGACCTATGCGAGCAGCGATGAGATCGCTAAGGATTTGAAAAATAGGGGTGTTTCGGCGTTTTTGGTGGGATCTGACCTGACCTTCGCGCTCCAGGCCGCCCGCGCAGCCGTGGCGGCGCTCAAGTCTGCTTAAACGCCTATCAAGAAAGCGTCATTTTCGTGGCTAAATAATGACCATGAGCCGATTTTGCATAAATATTAATCAAACGTAAACCAGCCAATTCGGCGCCCTGTCGCTCCGCGCCACATCCACAACCAATTGAAATCATTTAATAATAGAAGGCCCGAATCGGCTTTTGGCCGACTGGCACGCCTCTTGCGCTTCTCTCTGCGGTGCAACAACAAACCTCCGTGGAGGGTGATCACATGATTTCATTACGTAAGCTGGCCCTAGCAGGCGCAGTGGGGCTCACCAGCCTCTATGCGACCTCGATGGCCCAAGCTCAGACCATCAAGGTCGGTATCCTGCATTCACTGTCGGGTACCATGGCGATCAGCGAGACGACGTTGAAAGACATCATGCTTATGCTGATCGACGATCAGAACAAAAAAGGCGGCTTGCTCGGCAAGAAGCTGGAAGCCGTCGTCGTCGATCCGGCGTCCGATTGGCCGCTGTTCGCCGAAAAGGCCCGTCAGCTGATCGCCCAGGATAAAGTCTCGGCCGTGTTCGGCTGCTGGACCTCGGTGTCGCGCAAGTCCGTGCTGCCGGTCTTCAAAGAGCTCAACTCGATCCTGTTCTATCCGGTGCAGTACGAAGGCGAAGAAAGCGAAAAGAACGTTTTCTACACCGGCGCCGCCCCGAACCAGCAGGCCATTCCTGCGGTTGATTATCTGATGAGCAAGGACGGCGGCGAAGTTAAGCGCTGGGTCCTCGAAGGTACCGACTACGTCTATCCGCGTACGACCAACAAGATCCTCGAAGCGTACCTGAAGTCCAAGGGCGTTGCCGCTGAAGACATCATGGTCAACTACACGCCGTTCGGCTTCTCCGATTGGCAGACCGAAGTCTCGGCCATCAAGAAGTTCGGCTCCGCCGGCAAGAAGACGGCCGTCGTTTCGACCGTCAACGGCGATGCCAACGTTCCGTTCTACAAGGAACTGGGCAACCAGGGCGTGAAGGCGACCGACATTCCGGTCGTGGCGTTCTCGGTCGGCGAAGAAGAGCTCGCCGGTCTCGACACCAAGCCGCTGCTGGGTCACTTGGCCGCCTGGAACTACTTCCAGTCGATCAAAACCCCGGCGAACGATGCCTTCATCAAAGAATGGCAGGCGTTCACGAAGAACCCGAAGCGCACCACCAACGATCCGATGGAAGCGCACGTGATCGGTTTCAAGATGTGGGTTAAGGCTGTCGAGAAAGCCGGCACCGTCGACGCGGACAAGGTCATTGCGGCCCTGCCCGGCATCGAAGTTCCGAACCTGACCGGTGGTACCTCGGTCATGCTCGCCAACCATCACATCACCAAGCCGGTGTTCATCGGTGAAATCAAAGCCGATGGCCAGTTCGATATCGTGTGGAAGACCAGCGGTCTCGTCCCGGGCGACGCCTGGTCCGACTTCCTGCCGGAGTCCAAGCCCCTCGAAGCCGATTGGGTGAAACTGAACTGCGGCAACTACAACACCGACACGAAGAAGTGCGGCGGTTCCTGATCGCTACACCCTGTTGAACTAACGTAACGGAGCGGAGGCGGCGCATGAAACGCCGCCTCCTACTCCTCCCCGCTAAAACAATTTCTCTCAAATTCGGGATGCGTAATCGTGGCTGAACGCAAAGCCCAACTTGTACGAGGCTTCGCCTCACTCGCATTCGTCGTCTTCATGATGGCCGTGGCCGCTCTGCCGGCGCTCGCCGCCTCATTCGAAGACACGCTCGTCGGCTTTACCGCCGACTCCTTCAACGATACCGCGACGGCCATGAGCGCCGTCACCGAAAGCGGCGATCCGCTGGCGCCCCAGATCCTGGGCGCACTCGGCGACGGTCGCCTGCTGTTCAGTGCCGCGACCAAGAAGGTCTATTTCAAAGACAGCACCGACAAGCTGTTCGATGCGGCCACAGGCGCGGCCGTGACCGCGGTGGCACCAGGCGATCTCAGCCCGGTTCGCCTCAACAATCGTCTGCGTGGCCTGCTCAGCGCGGCGCTCGGCAGCCTCACCTTAATGGCGCCGGACGTAGCCAAGCGTATCGATGCCGCCGAGACCGTGTTCAAATCGCGCGACATCACGACCTTACCGGCACTCGACAAAGCGCTGGCGCAGGAAAAGAACGCCGAGGTCAAGGAGGCGATGCTTGAGGCGCGCGCCGCCATCGTCATCGGTGCGCCCGACACCTCGCCCGAACATCGCCTTGTCGCGATCACCGCGCTCAATACCCGTGGCGACGGCGATGCGCTCGTCCTGTTGCGTACACTGCCGGCCGATGTTCCGGCCAATGTAAAACAGGCCGCGGCCTCGGCGATCAGTTCGATCGAATACCGTCTGTCGATCTGGGCCAACGTGCAGAACCTCTGGTATGGCCTGTCGCTCGCGAGCGTATTGCTGCTCGCCGCCATCGGCCTCGCCATCACTTTCGGCGTGATGGGCGTCATCAACATGGCACATGGCGAGATGGTCATGCTCGGCGCCTATACGACCTTCGTGATCCAGGAATTCTTCCGCGCAAAATTTCCGGGCTTCACCGATTATGCGCTGATCGTCGCCACACCCGCCGCCTTCCTTGTGGCCGGCGCGTTCGGTATCGCGATTGAGCGCGGCATCATCCGCCATCTGTACGGACGCCCGCTCGAAACCCTGCTCGCCACCTGGGGCCTGTCCTTGATCCTGCAGCAACTCGTGCGCACGGTGTTCGGGCCGACCAACCGCGATGTCGGCGCGCCCGCCTGGATGGCCGGCGCGTTCCAAGCCGGTCATATCTCGATCACCTACAACCGCATGTGGATCATCGTCTTTACCATCGTGGTGTTTGCGGCGCTGCTGGCACTGTTGCGCTACACCGCCTTCGGGTTGGAAATGCGTGCCGTCACGCAGAACCGCGCGATGGCCAGCGCCATGGGCATCAAGACCGGCCGCGTCGATGCGCTCACTTTCGGCCTCGGCTCCGGCATCGCCGGCATCGCCGGTGTCGCGCTCGCGCATATCGATAACGTCAGCCCCAACCTCGGCAAGGCCTACATCATCGACAGCTTCATGGTCGTAGTGTTCGGCGGCGTCGGCAATCTGTGGGGCACCTTGGTCGGCGCACTCACCTTGGGTGTCGCCAACAAATTCCTCGAGCCGTTCGCCGGCGCAGTGCTCGGCAAGATCGTGATCCTGGTGCTGATCATCCTGTTCATTCAGAAGCGCCCACGCGGCTTGTTCGCGCTCAAAGGCCGCGCGGTGGAGGCGTAATCCATGACCGGCTTCTCCACCACGCATCCAACCTTGGGCAAATCGGGTTTTGCGTTTTTGCTCACCGATCGCGGCGGCAAGATCCTCCTCGCTTTGCTGCTCGCAGCCATCATCATCGTGCCCATCCTCAATCTCGCGGTGCCGCCGAGCTCGCCGTTCCACATCTCGACCTTCATGGTCTCGTTGTTCGGCAAATATCTGTGCTACGCGCTGCTGGCGCTCAGCGTCGATCTGATCTGGGGCTTCTGCGGCATCCTGTCGCTCGGCCACGGCGCGTTCTTCGCACTCGGCGGTTATGCGATGGGCATGTATCTGATGCGCCAGATCGGCACGCGCGGCGTCTACGCCAATCCGGTGCTGCCGGATTTCATGGTGTTCCTGAATTGGAAGGAACTGCCGTGGACCTGGTACGGCTTCGATATGTTCTGGTTCGCCATGATCATGGTCCTCGTCGTTCCCGGCATCCTCGCCTTTGCCTTTGGCTGGCTCGCGTTTCGCAGCCGCGTTACTGGCGTCTACCTTTCGATTATCACGCAGGCGCTGACCTATGCCCTGTTGCTCGCCTTCTTCCGCAACGACATGGGCTTCGGCGGCAATAATGGCCTGACCGATTTTAAAGACCTGCTCGGCTTCAACGTGCAGACCGATGGCATGCGCGTCACCCTGTTCGTGCTGACGGCGATCTTCCTGGCGGCGTCTTATATCCTCTGCCGCTTCATCGTCTCATCGCGCCTGGGCCGCGTGTTAATCGCCATCCGCGACGCCGAAAGCCGCACGCGTTTCCTCGGCTACCGCGTCGCCAACTACCAGACCTTCGTGTTCGTCATCTCCGCGATGCTGGCGGGTATCGCAGGTGCCTTGTACGTGCCGCAGATCGGCATCATCAATCCGTCGGAATTTGCGCCGGCCAACTCGATCGAGATCGTCATCTGGGTGGCGATCGGCGGCCGCGGTACGCTGTATGGCGCGGTACTCGGCGCGATCTTGGTGAATTACGGCAAATCCTATTTCACCGGTGCGTTGCCCGAAGCATGGCTTTATATGTTGGGCGCGCTGTTCGTTCTGGTCACGATCTTCCTGCCCAAGGGCGTCGTCGGCGCCTGGCCGACGATAAAAGCGCGGTTGGCCGAACGTCTGCTGTCGTCCAAACCGAAATTGGAGGCCGCAGAATGAACGCGCTGCTCGCCCAAGTCGATAAGAAGGATACCATCCTGTACCTCGATGGCGTCAGCCGCGCCTTCGACGGCTACAAAGCCATCAACTCGCTCAGCTTCTACGTCCTTGCAGGCGAACTGCGCGCCATCATCGGTCCGAACGGCGCCGGCAAGACGACCATGATGGATATCGTCACCGGCAAGACCAAACCCGACGTCGGCCAAGTGATCTTCGACGGCAATGTCGATCTTACCAAGCTCGACGAGGCACGCATCGCCAATCTCGGCATCGGGCGCAAATTCCAAAAGCCCACCGTGTTCGAAAGCCATACCGTGTTCGACAATCTCGAACTGGCACTGGCCGGTGATCGCGGCGTCTTCGCCTCGCTGTTCTTCAAGCTCGGCGAGCGCAAGGACCTGATCGAGAATACGCTGGAAACCATCGCGCTGACCGATGCGCGCGACCGCATCGCCGGGTCGCTGTCGCACGGCCAGAAACAGTGGCTGGAGATCGGCATGCTGCTGATGCAGGAACCCGACCTGCTGCTGGTGGACGAACCGGCCGCCGGGATGACGGATGCCGAAACCGCCGCCACCGCCGAGCTGCTGAAACGCATAGCAGGCAAACGCTCGGTCGTCGTCGTCGAACACGACATGGAATTCGTCCGCTCGCTCGAAAGCAAGGTGACCGTCCTGCACGAAGGCTCGGTCCTGGCCGAAGGCTCGCTCGACAAGGTCCAGGCCGACGAACGCGTCATCGAAGTTTATCTGGGACGCTGAGAGATGCTGAACGTCGAAAACATCGACCTTTATTACGGCGCCAGCCAGGCGCTGCGCTCCGTCTCGGTCTCGGCGACCAAAGGCAAGGTGACCTGCGTCTTGGGCCGTAACGGCGTCGGCAAGAGCAGCCTGCTGCGCGCCATCGTCGGGCATCGGCCCATCAAGGGCGGCAAGATCGTGCTCGAAGGCGACGACATCAGCGCCATCGCGCCCTATGACCGCTCCGCCAAGGGCGTCGCCTACGTGCCCCAGGGCCGCGAGATTTTCCCGCTGCTCACGGTGCACGAGAACCTTCGCACGGGGTTCGCCCCCCTGCCGCGCGCCCTGCGCCATATCCCTGACGACATTTTCGACCTCTTCCCGGTGCTCAAAAGCATGCTGCACCGGCGCGGCGGCGATCTATCCGGCGGCCAGCAGCAGCAATTGGCCATCGCCCGCGCGCTGGTCACCCGGCCCCGCCTGCTGGTGCTGGACGAGCCGACCGAGGGTATCCAGCCCTCCATCATCAAGGATATCGAACGCGTGATCCGGCTTTTGGCCTCGCGGGGCGAAATGGCAATTCTCCTGGTCGAACAGTATTTTGACTTTGCCCGTGCACTCGCCGACGATTACATCGTGATGGATCGTGGCGAGGTCGTGCTGAAAGGCACACGCGCTGACATGGTCGAGGAAGATGTTCGACGCTACCTCACAGTCTGAAACGCGGAGCGGGACCCTTGCAGACGGTCGCGCGGAAATCGGGTTCAAGAAAGACGGAGGGGCTACCCGCCTCGCCCATCTGTACAACCGCGATCCATTGCGTTTCCTGTTTCCCACGCCAGCCACGGGCGATTGCTTGCAGGCGGGCCTCGTGACGACCTCGGGCGGCCTGGTCGGCGGCGATCGCCTGTCCATCGATATTGCGACCGATGTCGGCGCCATGGCTTTGATCTCGCCATCGGCTGCGGAAAAGGTCTATCGCTCGGCCGGCGCCGATACCGAAATGGATGTCAGCCTGCGGGCCGAAAGCGCCAGCTGGCTCGAATGGCTACCGCAGGAAACCATCCTGTTTAACGATTCCCGCCTGAAACGCGTGACTCGCATCGAAGCCAATGGCGATGCCCGCGTCTTCGCCGGCGAGATGCTGGTCTTCGGCCGTATCGGGCGCGGCGAACGCCTGACGCGCGGCATGGTCCGCGAATGTTGGGAAGTGCGACGCGACGGCCACCTCATGTGGGCGGATAATCTTCATCTCGACGGCGACATCGCCGCCACCATCGATCATCCCGCCGGCTTCGACGGTGCCACGGCGGCCGCCACCGCCATCTATGCCGGGCCGGATGCCGCCGAGCGCCTGGCCGATGCGCGCGCCAGCCTGGACGAGATCGACGGCGTGCGTTCGGCGGCGACCGCCGTGAACGGCGTCGTCGTCGTGCGTTTCCTGGGGCGCGATGCCCGCACGCTGCGCGCCGCCTTCGGCAAATTCTGGGCCGCGTTCCGTAACCGCACGGCAAAACTGCCGGCAAGCCTGCCACGTCTGTGGCACGTCTAAAGAAAACTGGGAGAGAGCAGACATGAATCTGACGCCGCGTGAAAAAGACAAATTGCTGGTCGCGATGGCAGCCGAGGTCGCGCGCAAGCGCTTGGGGCGCGGCGTGAAGCTGAATTATCCCGAAGCCATCGCGCTGATCACCGATTATGTCGTCGAAGGGGCCCGCGATGGCCGCACAGTTGCGGAATTGATGCGCGACGGCGCCACTGTGATCGCCCGCGCGCAGGTCATGGACGGCATCGCCGAGATGATCCACGAAATCCAGGTCGAAGCGACCTTCCCCGACGGCACGAAACTCGTGACCGTTCACAATCCGATCCGCTGAGGGAGCAGACCATGATCCCTGGAGAAATCATCACCGCCGCCGGCACCTTGACCCTCAACGCCGACCGCACGAGCGTGACCATCAAAGTAATCAATACCGGCGACCGTCCGATCCAGGTCGGCTCGCACTATCATTTCTACGAGACCAACGAGGCGTTGCAGTTCGATCGCCGTGCGGCGCGCGGCTTCCGTCTCGATATCCCCGCCGGCACCGCTGTGCGGTTCGAGCCGGGCCAAGAACGCGAGGTTCGTCTGGTCGGTCTCGTCGGCAAGCGCACCGTTTACGGCTTCAACGGCCGTATCCAAGGCCGGTTGGAGAGCTGACATGGCATTTGAAATCGAACGCCACGCCTATGCAGCCATGTTCGGCCCCACGGTCGGCGACAAGGTGCGCCTCGCCGATACCGATCTGTTCGTCGAGGTCGAGTCCGACAAAACGATCTACGGCGAGGAAGTGAAGTTCGGCGGCGGTAAGGTCATCCGCGACGGCATGGGCCAAAGCCAGGTCAGCCGCGCACAAGGCGCGGTCGATACCGTCATCACCAACGCGCTGATCATCGATTACACCGGCATCTATAAGGCCGATATCGGCTTGCGCGACGGTCTCATCTTCGCCATCGGCAAGGCCGGCAATCCCGACATCCAGCCCGGCGTCGACATCATCATCGGCCCCGGCACCGAGATCATCGCCGGTGAAGGCCGCATCGTGACGGCGGGCGGCATCGATACGCACATCCATTGGATCTGCCCCCAACTCATCGACGATGCGCTCTATTCCGGCATCACCACCATGATGGGCGGCGGCACCGGCCCGGCCGACGGCACCAATGCGACGACCTGCACGCCGGGCCCCTGGCATCTGGCGCGCATGATGCAGGCGGGCGATGCCTTCGCCATGAATCTCGGCTTCTTCGGCAAGGGCAATGCCTCGCAGCGCGACGGCTTGGTCGAACAGGTGAATGCCGGCGCTTGCGGGCTCAAGCTGCACGAAGACTGGGGCACCACGCCGGCGGCCATCGACGCCTGTCTGTCGATCGCCGACGAGATGGACATCCAGGTCGCCATCCATACCGATACGCTCAACGAGTCGGGTTTCGTCGAAAACACCATCGCCGCCTTCAAGGGCCGCACGATCCATTCGTTCCATACCGAAGGTGCGGGCGGCGGCCATGCGCCCGACATCATCAAGGTCTGCGGCGAATTGAACGTGCTGCCGTCATCGACCAACCCGACGCGCCCGTTCACCATCAACACGGTCGATGAACATCTCGACATGCTGATGGTTTGCCATCATCTCGATCCGCGCATCCCTGAAGACGTCGCCTTCGCCGAAAGCCGCATCCGGCGTGAAACCATCGCAGCGGAAGACATCCTGCACGATCTCGGCGCCTTTTCGATGCTGTCTTCGGACAGCCAGGCGATGGGCCGCGTCGGCGAGGTGATCATCCGCACCTGGCAGACCGCCGATAAGATGAAGAAGCAGCGCGGGGCGTTGCCCGGCGAAAAAGGCGACAACGACAATTTGCGCGTCAAACGCTACATCGCCAAATACACCATCAATCCGGCGCGCACCCACGGCATCGCCAAGCATGTCGGCTCCGTCGAAGTCGGCAAGATGGCCGATCTCGTCATCTGGAAACCGATGTTCTTCGGCGTGAAGCCCGACATGATCTTGAAGTCAGGCATGATCGCGGCGGCCGTCATGGGCGATCCCAATGCCTCGATCCCGACACCGCAGCCGGTGCATTACCGCCCGATGTTCGGCGCCTTCGGCGGCGCCATCGCGCACAATTCGGTCACATTCATATCCGAGGCTGCGCTGGTGAATGGCCTCGCCGAAAAAATCGGATTGCAGAAAAAGACGCTCGCCGTTGCAGGCTGCCGCACGGTGACCAAGGCCGACATGGCGCTCAACGATTACATGCCGAAGATCGACGTCGATCCGGAAACCTATGTCGTGAAGGCCGACGGCGTACACCTGACCTGCGAACCCGCGCGCGAATTGGCGCTCGCGCAGCGTTATTTCCTGTTCTGAGGGCCCGAATGCGCAAAGCCACATCGGTTCTGCGGGCGAAAGATCGGATCGGCCAGATCGCGGTGGCCTGCATCACCTTAGCCTTCGACGACCGCTATCGCCGCCGTATTCGCATGACCGACGATAGCGGCGAGGATTTCCTGCTCGATCTCGTTGAGGCAACGCGCATCGAGGATGGCGACGGATTACTTCTCAATACCGGCGAGATCATCGTCGTGCGCGCCGCCGAGGAAGACGTGCTCGACATCATCTGCCATGACGCCGCCGAGACCGCGCGCGTCGCTTGGCATCTCGGCAATCGTCACACGCCGGTCCAGGTCCTGGGCAGCGGCGCGCTGCGCATCACCTACGATCACGTTCTGGCACATATGGTCGAACATCTGGGCGCGCGCACGCAGCGCCGCCAGGCGCCGTTCGCCCCCGAGCCCGGCGCCTATGCCGAGATTGGCGCATCGCATTCGCACGGTCACTTGCATGGAGACGGAGACTCACATGAGCACGGACACCATCACTGACGACGGACTGTATCGCCTTATGGCGTGGCTCTCGCCGGCTTACCCGGTGGGCGCCTACGCCTATTCGCACGGTCTCGAATACGCGGTCGAATCCGGTGCGGTCACGGACGAGCCAAGCCTGATCGCCTGGGTCGAAGGCATCGTCGCCTTCGGATCCCCGCGCCTCGACGGCACCTTGTTCGCCCATGCCTGGCAGGCGGTGAACGATCGCGACGACGACACTTTCCGCTGGACGGCGGAACGCGCCGCCGCCATGCGCGGCAGCGCAGAATTAGCGCTGGAAAGCCGCCAGCAGGGCGAGGCTTTCCTCAAAACCGTGCGCGCCAGCGCGCCGGCGCCGGAACTCGACCGGTTCGTGACATTGCTGCAAGGCATATCGCCGTCCTATCCGATCTCAGTCGCCATGGCCGCCGCACTCCACAATGTGCCGCTGCGCGCCGCGCTGGTCGCCTATGTCCATGCCTTCGCGGCGAATCTGGTGTCGGCCGGCGTGCGTCTCATCCCGCTCGGCCAAATGGCCGGGCAGCGCGCGATCGAGGCGTTGCGCCCCGCCGTACTGGCGACGGTCGAGACCTGCCTGCGCACCAAGCCGACCGAACTGGGCCAGGCGGCATCGGTGGTCGATTGGACCTCCATGAAACACGAAACCCAATACACGAGGTTATTCCGCTCATGAGCACGCATAGTTCAGGCCCGCTGCGCGTCGGCATCGGCGGCCCGGTCGGCACCGGCAAAACCGCCCTGCTCGACCGCCTGTGCAAGGCGATGCGCGACGATTACAACGTCGCCGCCATCACCAACGACATATATACGCGTGAGGATGCAGAGTTCCTGACCCGCTCAGGGGCGCTGACGCCTGACCGCATCATGGGGGTCGAAACCGGCGGCTGCCCGCATACGGCGATCCGCGAGGATGCCTCGATGAACCTCGCGGCTATCGACGAGATGTGCAAACGCTTCACCGACCTCGATGTTGTATTCGTGGAATCGGGCGGCGACAATCTGGCTGCCACATTTTCGCCCGAACTCGCAGATATCACGATCTACGTGATCGACGTGTCGGCCGGCGACAAGATCCCGCGCAAAGGCGGGCCGGGAATCACCCGCTCGGACCTGCTGGTCATCAACAAGATCGACCTCGCCCCCCTGGTCGGCGCCGATCTCGGCGTCATGGACCGCGATTCCCGCAAAATGCGGGGCGAACGGCCGTTCCTGTTCAGCAATTTGAAAGTAAATAAGGGTATCGACGAGGTCATCCAATTCATCGTCGATAAAGGCGGCCTGGTCGCAAAGACCCGCGCCGTCGCATGAACCAAAAGGCGTCGCCAGACGTATAAAGAAGACGACCGGAGAAGAAAAAAATGAAATCCCTGACTTTTGCCCTGTTTTTTGCAACTTTTGCGACCATCGCCGAGGCCCATCCCGGCCCACATGAGGATGTGGATAACTTGGGCGATGCCGTGAGCCATATCTTGGGCTCCCCGGACCATGCGAGTTGGCTCATTTTGGGCCTGACCGCCGTCCTCTCGATCCTCGCCATCAAGGCCGCAATTCGGATCGCAACCCCTGGAAAAATCGACGAAAAACGCTAAATGTAGTGGTCGATTGTCTCGGCTATAACGACTTATTGCTACCCGTCCTGCTTTGCCTATTGCATTACATTTCGGATCGGCATTACACTACATTTAGCGCCTCGGTCCCCTAGGTTCTTCAAAATCTGGGGCTACGAGAGGTCTCGAAAACCACAGGAAAATCAGTGGGATTCGGGTTCCTCCCGCACCTGGGGAGCGGTTCTTTGTCGTCAAACGGGTGTACGACCAGCCGATAGAGCTGGAACGAGCCGACGACACTCCGCTCACAGGGTCGATCCGCTGCAACGTCCTCGGGCGGGGGTCCGGCCGTAGTATTCGAAGGTGCGCCAGGCCGCGCGCCGATTCGAATCGACTCGAACCCCTACTCGCAACTGCAATGGGGGTTATTTTAGGATGAATTCACTGGCGAAAGCATACGATCTCGACGCGAACGGCCAATTGGTCGATCTAGGCCGCGTGATGTACGATCATGCGCAGCAAGCCCAGACGCCAGAGCGTGTGCACGCGCCTGCCCCGTTACCTTATCCCCTCGCCCCGCAGCCGACCCCAGCCGACCTGAAGCTCGACCGTTCGCGCGACGACCTGCTGACCGTGTTCGGCAAGGCGACCTTGACCGACCGCTATCTGCTGCCGGGTGAAAGCTACCAGGACATGTTTGCGCGCGTTTCGTGCGCCTATGCCGACGATGTCGATCATGCCCAGCGCCTCTATGACTATATGTCGCGCCTGTGGTTCATGCCCTCAACCCCGATCCTGTCCAACGGCGGCACGACACGCGGCCTGCCGATCTCGTGCTTCCTGAATTCCGTCCCGGACTCGCTCGACGGCATCGTCGACGTCTGGAACGAAAACGTCTGGCTCGCCTCCAATGGCGGCGGCATCGGCACGTATTGGGGCAAGGTCCGCTCCATTGGCGAATCCGTGAAGGGCTGCGGCGAGACGTCGGGCATCATTCCCTTCATCCATGTCATGGACGGCCTCACGCTCGCCATCAGCCAGGGCTCGCTGCGCCGCGGCTCGGCCGCTGTCTATCTCGACATCCATCACCCGGAAATCGAGGAATTCCTCGAAATCCGCAAATCGTCGGGCGACTTCAACCGCAAGGGCCTGAACCTCCACCACGGCATCAACGTCACCGACGAGTTCATGGAAGCGGTGCGCGACGGCAAGAAATTCGGCCTGCGCAGCCCGAAGGACAACGAAGTCCTGCGCGAGGTCGATGCCCGCGCGTTGTGGCAGCGCATTCTCGAAACCCGCCTGCAGACCGGCGAGCCATACATCCTGAACATCGACCATGTGAACCGCGCCCTGCCCAAGCATCAGCGCGAACTCGGCCTCAAGGTCACCTCGTCCAACCTGTGCAGCGAAATCGTCCTGCCGACCGGCACCGATCATCGCGGCGAAGAACGCACCGCCGTCTGCTGCCTCGCCTCACTCAATATCGAGACGTGGGACGAATGGGCCGACGACACCCGTATGGTCGAAGACGTGCTGCGCATGCTCGACAACGTGCTGACCAAGTTCTGCGAACAGGCCCCGGAAGGCATGAAGAACGCCGTCTATTCGGCGCTGCGTGAACGCTCGGTCGGCCTCGGCGTCATGGGCTTCCACTCGTTCCTGCAGGCCCGCGGCGTCGCGTTCGAAGGCGTCATGGCCAAATCTTGGAACATGCGCATCTTCAAGAAGATCCGCATGGAATCCGATCGCGCCTCCGTCTTGCTCGCCGAAGAACGCGGTCCCTGCCTGGATGCGCTCGAACGCGGCATGAAGGCACGCTTCAGCCACAAGATCTCGATCGCACCGACGGCGTCGATCAGCATCATCTGCGGCGGCACCAGCGCCTGCATCGAGCCGATCCCGGCCAACATCTACACGCACAAGACGCTGTCCGGCGCCTTCACCGTGCGCAACCCGTACCTGCAGAAGATCCTCGCCGAAAAAGGCGCGGATACGCAGGAAGTGTGGCAATCGATCCTGGAGCACGAAGGTTCGGTCCAGCATCTCGATATCCTGAGCGACGACGAGAAGGCCGTGTATCGCACCGCCTTCGAGATCGATCAGCGCTGGATCATCGAACTCGCCGCCGACCGCGCCCCGATGATCTGCCAGAGCCAGTCTATCAACCTCTATCTGCCGGCCGATATCGACAAGTGGGACCTGCACATGCTCCACTACACGGCCTGGGAAAAAGGCATGAAGAGCCTGTACTACTGCCGTTCGAAGTCGATCAGCCGCGCGGGCTTCGCCGGCAGCGACAACACCGTTTCGACCACCATGACCGCAGGCACCGGTCGCACCGACTATGAGGAATGCCTGTCATGTCAATAATCGTACCGGCTGTTCAGCCGCTCATCGGAGATCTCTCCAAGGTCGATCCCAAGACCCTCATCGGTATGGGCAAGATCGGGCTGTTGGATTCGACCGGTACGTATGACGTCGAGCGTTATTCCTGGGCGTACAATTACTGGAAGCGCCAGCAACAGACCCATTGGATGGGCGAGGAAGTTCCGCTCGGCAATGACATCAAGGATTGGGCCTCGGATCGGGTGACCGATTCCGAGCGCGCCTTGCTCACGCAGATTTTCCGCTTCTTCACCCAATCGGACGTGGAAGTCGGCGACAACTACCTCAAGCGCTACATCCCGATCTTCCAGCCGCTCGCCATTCAGATGATGATGGCCGCCTTCTCCAACATGGAGACGGTCCATATCGATGCTTACGCGCTGCTGCTGAAGACCCTCGGCATGCCGAAGACCGAATTCGAGGCCTTCCGCGACTATTCCGAGATGAAGGCCAAAGCCGACTACATGCACACGTTCGGCGTCGAAACCGTCTCCGACGTTGCACGCACGCTCGCCATGTTCGGCGCGTTCACCGAAGGCATGGCGCTGTTCGCGAGCTTCGCGATGCTGCTCAACTTCCCGCGCCACAACAAGATGAACGGCATGGGCCAGATCGTCAGCTGGTCGGTGCGCGATGAAAGCCTGCATTGCGAAGGCATCATCCGCCTGTTCCACGAGTGGAACCGCGAAACGGGTGCGGTCACCAATGCAGTGCGCGACGATATCGTCGATGTCGCCAAGCAGATGGTGAAGCTGGAAGAAGGCTTCATCAATCTCGCCTTCGGTATCGGCGGGATCGAGGGCATGAAGCCGGAAGATATCCATTCCTACGTCCGCTACATCGCCGATTGGCGCCTGACGCAACTGCAGATCACGCCGGTGTTCGGCTACTTCACCGAGGCCGAAAGCGGCTACCAGCAGGTCAAACCGCATCCGTTGCCGTGGTTGGTCGAAATCTTGAACGGCGTCGAGCACGCCAACTTCTTCGAGCAGCGCGCCACCGAATATTCGAAGGGTGCGAGCAAGGGCAGCTGGGACGGCGACGGCGGCGTCTGGTCGATGTTCGAGAAGCGCCAGCAGACCCTCCCCACCGCAGCCGAATAATTCTAGTTTACAGCGACGTTATGCAGGCGGGCCGCCCCTCTCGGGCGGCCCGTTTTCGTTTGTGAGCTAAAGCTTCACCTTCTTCGCATGCTTGGCCGCATTGCCGCCGGCGATACGACCGGACGCCATCGCCCAGGCAAAGGCATAGCCGTGCCCGCCCATGAACGAGATCAGCCGCGCATTCACGCCCGCGCCGAACAGGCCTTTGATCGGCTTGCCGTCCGGCGTCACCACGTTCAGATCGAAGTCGGTCGACACACCACCGCCTGAATTGGCGATGACGCGGCGCACCGGGCCCAGGATGTGATAGGGGCCTTCGCTACCCTTGCCCAACGACTTCTCAAGCGCGCCGGTGGTGCATTTGATATGGCGCGCGACGGCGGCCAAGGAGCGCGCCTCGTGATGCCACTGCCAATCGCGGCAATCTTCCAGATAGGCGTAGCCGACCTTGGGCGCGGTACCGATGAACGGCTTGCCGGTCCGCACCCAGCCATCGCGACCCGGGCCGACATCGTCGGCGGGCTTCGCCAGCCGCGCCGCCGTCGCCTTATCAATGACGATGAAGATGTCTTCCCAACGATCCTCGAAGCCCGGCAGCAGGACCGATTCGTCCAGCACGGTTTTGATCTTCTTACCGGCGCCATCGACTAGCACCGCGCCCGCCCCCACCAACCCGGGCGACGGTTCGACATGCGGCCAGCCCGGAAAGCGCATCTGCGGCGTGTTCACGCGCGCCATGTTACGCGTCGCCGCCCCAATGCGCATCGCCATGCGATGGCCGTCGCCGGTGGCGAAGGCGCGCAACGGTTCGGCGAGCTTCAGCTTGGGTGCGACCTGCTTCACCATCGCGGTGTTGGCGCTGTAATCGCCGGCCGCCAGGACCACGGCCTTGGCCTGAATATGCTTGGGCCCGTCCGGCCCGTCCGCGCGCACGCCGACAACCTCGCCCTTGGCATCGAGCACCAGTTCCGCACCCGGCATGTTGCACATGATGCGGACCTTGGCCTTCTTGCAGGCCTTCACCAGCTTTTCCGCCATATCGCGGCAATCGGGCTGGATCACATGCATGCGCGGCGTACCGTGCGGCCCTTCCGGATGCGGGCCGGTGAATTTCACGCCCAGCTTATGCAGCGCGTCGATTTCCTTGGAGCATTCGCGGATCATGAATTTGGTCGCAGGCACATCGACCGGCTGACCCGCCGCCTTAGCCATCGCGGCGAGATCGGCGAAATGTTTGGCGTGCGTATCTTTCACGCCGGCCTTTTTCTGATACGGCGTTTCCGACGCCGTGATGATGCCGATCGACATCGCGGTCTTACCGCCGGGATGATCCATTTTTTCGAGCAGCACGACATCGCTGCCCTCTTTGGCGGCCGCCAAGGCCGCGCGCATACCCGCGCCGCCACCGCCCACGATCACCACATCGGCAGCATCATCCCAGCCGAGATCAACCATAACCACTCCTCAATACATAAAAGAATTAGGTAACCGGCGACGCGCCGCCATCGATATTGATCGCCGTGCCGGTCACATAGCCGTTGGCGTCCGAGCACAGGAACGTCGCGACGTTTGCATATTCTTCCGCCGTGCCCAACCGGCCGAGCGGAATGGTCTTACCAACCGCGATGAGCGCTTCATCCAATGGCAGGCCGGGCGCGCGCGACTGCGTGATGCGCTCGGTCTGATCGGTGATGATCATGCCGGTGCACAACGCATTCACCAGGATATTGAACGGCGCGCATTCATGCGACAGCACCTTGGTCAGCGCGATACCGGCGGCACGGCTGACCGTGGTCGGCGCCGAATTGCCGCGCGGCGCCTTGCCGCCCGTATTGACGATATTGACGATGCGGCCCCAGTGCCGCTCCTTCATGCCCGGCAAGGCCAGTCGCGTCATACGAATGGCGCCGAACAATTTGAGGTCCAGATCGGCCTGCCAATCCTCGTCGCTCACCGTCTCGAACGGCCGGGCGATCGCGGTGCCGGCATTGTTGACGATAATATCGACGCGGCCGAGATCCTTCTCGGCAGCGGCGAAGACGCGCTTAATGTCGTCCGCCTTGGCGATGTCGCCTGCATAACCAAAGACCTTGCCCTTGGTTGCCTTTTTGATCTCCGCCGCGGTCGCAGCAACCACATCGGCGCGGCGCGCGATGATCGCGACATCGGCACCCGAGCGCGCGAATTCCAGCGCCATGGCGCGCCCCAAACCACGGCTGCCGCCGGTGATCAGCGCCGTGCGGCCATCCAATCTTGCTTCCATGATCCTGCCCTCAACGGCCCTTGAACTGCGGCTTGCGCTTTTCCATGAAGGCGGTACGCCCTTCGATGTAATCGGCGCTGCCCATGCAGGCATCGAGCTGCTGCTGGCACAGCACCAGATCGCGATCGGCCGGGTTCTTGCGATGCTCATTAATCGCCGTCTTGGCAAGTTTCACGGTGAGCGGTGCGTTCGCGGCAATGGCCTTCGCCGTCTCGCGCACGAAGTCTTCCAGCTTATCCGCCGGATGATAACCGTTGATCAGGCCCATGCGCTGCGCATCAGGTGCCTTGAACATACGCGCGGTGAACAGGATTTCCGCCGCATACGCAGGGCCGACGAAATCCATAATGCCGCGCACGGCATCATAGCCGTAACCGAGGCCGAGGCGTCCCGCCGGAATACCGAATTGCGAATCGTCGGCGGAGAAACGCAGATCGGCTTTCAATGCGGTCGCCAAACCGCCACCGACGCAGAAGCCGCGGATCATCGCGATCAACGGCTTTTTCAGATTGGCGTAGGCCGCCTGGGATTTTTCGCCTTGCGCGTTATAAGCCGCGATCTGTTCGGGCGTCGCGCGCTGCTCGTTGAATTCGGAAATATCCGCACCCGACACGAAGGCCTTGTCCCCGGCGCCCGTCATGACAACGACGCGGACATCGTCGTTGCGCTGGAATTCTTCGAGGATCACGGGGACCGCCTGGCGCATGGCGAGGCTCATCGCGTTGCGCTTCTCCGGCTGGTTAAAAATCATCCAGCCGATGCCGTCCTCGATACGGGCGATCATCTTGTCGGTGTCGAGTTTCAATTCCATCATTCTTCTCCCTGTTGGTGCGCGCTAGAAACACAGCGCGATAATGTCGCGGACCGACGCTTTCGCATCGGCCTTCTGCCACGCCGTCACAATGGCATCGGCTTTGGCTTTGCCCAGAACCGGATCGGCGCATTCGTGGAATTTCACGAGCACGCCGGCTTCGTCGAGCGGGTTTTTCGGATGACCCGGCGCATAAGGTGTGTCGACCTCAACCACCGAACCGTCGTCCAAAGTCGCGACGGCATTGGCAGATAGGCGGCCGGGTTCGTTGACCGTCAGATCGGCGGCCATCGTGGTCTTGTTCAGCAGGTCCTGCACGTCCTGGTCTTTCCAGCGCGCGGCGGCGAACTGCGCCGGCAACAGCTTGCCATCCGTCAGCGCCATGCCGAACAAAGCCCAGAAGCTGTGATCGGCCCATTCGCGCGTATCGGGATGGCGGAAGTCCGCGCCGATCTGACTGCGCGACACGTCATCGTCTTGCGTACGCAGATGGATTTTGCGGATGCGGTCGAGGCGCCCGCCGAGCTTGGCGTAGAGTGCCGCACCCGTTGCCGCCGTCGATTGGCCAGTGCCGATGCAGGGATAACGTTTGATCGCGACATCGAGGATACGCAGCCGCCCACCCATCTGCGGGATCAGGCCCTCAACGCCCATACCCTTATGGAACATGATCGGGATACCGTAGTCGGCGACATCGACGGCCTTCACCGGCCCGGTCAGGGTCGCTTCGGCCAAATCAATGCCCAGCACGCCGCTGATTTGCGCCAGCGCCGGTGCGGGCGCTTTGACCTCGGACACCGCACCACGACGCAGGATGCTCATGCGCGGCGAACTGGCGAATGCGATAGCGAGGCCGTTGGCGAAGCGTGCCACGTCGAGCTTCTTCAAATAGCCCGCGATCGCGGCCGCGCCCATGCAGGCCGCCGTGGTGTGATCGTAATGACGTTTGAAATCCAGGCTGTCGGCCATGCGGATGAACATCTCGTAGCCGACCGCGACTGCCGTCAGCATATCGCCGATGGAAGCGTTCTTGGCCTCGGCCACCGCGAAACCGGCAGCGAAGATATCGCTCGGATGCCCGCCGGATGCCCGGCCCCAATAGATGTCGTTGAGATCGAGAGCGCGGATCGCCGCCCCCGAATCCAACATGGCGCCCATGACGGGCAACTTGGCGCCGCTGGTGAGGCCTGTTGCAACGCCGGGCCCGCCCAGCGACGACGAGGCAACCTGCCCGCTCTTGATCGCGGCCGGAACGCTACGCCCGGCGATGGCGCAGCCCAAGGTATCGATCATCAAGCGGCGCGCCATGGTCTGCGCGTCCGCCGACAGGTTGTCCCACTTTTGCGCCCGCGCCCATTCGGCAAATTGTTCACACAGCATATCAGTTCACCGGAAAATATTTTTTGAGCCAACCGCCGACCAGAGAGTCGACGCGATCATCATCCTCGCCGAACATGAAATGATCGACGTCGGTCATCAGATGCAGTTCCGTCGGCGGCTTGGAGCGCGAGAACATCTCCAACGAGCCCTTCGAGCTGGTGACGGAATCGCCAGCCGCGTGCAGCAGCAGGATCGGGCGCGGCGAGATGTTGCCGATGACATCGATGGGGCGGAAATAGAATTTGGTCAGTTCCGTTTCGACCGGGAATTGGAAAATCGAACGCTCGTCGATGGAGGCGCGCAGGCGTTCGGGCACCGGCACGACATCATAGCGATGCAGATACTGGTCTTCGCCCGTCTCGATCTTCTTGCGGCGCGCGGCATCAACGCGACCGATATAGGCCTGCCACTTTTCCGGTGTTGGAAAGCGTTCCTGCGCGATAGACATGCCGTCCGCCCAGCCGCCTTGCGAAATCACGCAGGCGACGCGCTTGTCGATACCCGCGGCGTAGATCGCCACGGCACCGCCGAAGCTGGTGCCGGTCATGCCGACACGGTCGGGATTCACGTCGGCGCGGCTCTGCATATAAGTGAGAGCCGCCAGCGCATCGTCCACCTCTTCTTGCGGGATCACCCAGCCACGCTTGCCGTCGCTTTCGCCGCAACCGCGAAAATCGAAACGCAAGGTGACGTAGCCCATGGAGGCGAGCTTGTTGCCGGTCCATATCTGTTGCGGGCCGTCCTTATGGCCGCCGAAGCCGTGGCAGATGACCAGCGCGGGGCGGCGCTCACCTTTCTTCATATCGTCCGGCGTATGAACGATGCCGGCGAGCTTCAGCTTGCCCGATTGAATGACGACTTTTTCTTCCATGTTACTCCCCGTTACGCGAGCCGGGCGCGTAGCACGCCCGGCCTCTTATGATTTCATACTTAATGTCGTTGCGCGGAAATGTCCGGCAGCTTGGCTGCGGCATGAAGGCCGCGGAATGATGCGATCAGAGTTTCCGTGCCAGCGTCGCCGTACAGCGGACGCACAAGGGCGCGTACTTTCGGCAGCAACGAATCCTGATCGCCCATGGCGGTGTCGGCCGACTGCGCCGCACGCGACGGAATTTCGATCTTTTGGCCGTCGAGCGTCTCGAATGTAATCAGCGCTTCTTCCTGCTCGTATGCGTCCGAGCTTTCGATGCTGATCTTCGCCGCCAGGGCGGGCAGTTGCGGATCGCGCGCATTGGCGGCGCTAAAAGTCGAGAGCGCGCCCGTCTCAATGCCCGACAAAGCCGCAGCCACCACCATAGGGGCGGAGAATTTAAACGCGAGTCCGCTGTCGGGTTCCCAATTGCCGCAGACGGTCAGGACTTCGGGATTGCCGAGGATATGGATCTTCGCAATTTGATCCGGGCCCATATTGTGCGCGCGGCGGAACGCGAGCGCGCCTTCGGTCGGTGCGTGGGTCAGGAAGCACGCCGCATGACGCTTGAAGCGCGCCTCGTGGATCATCAAGGGGTGGCTGAGCGGCCGCAGCACCTCGTTCTCCTTGAACGACGAGCCGTGCAATTCAAGGAAACCCTTCTCGGCCTCCAGCACATCCGGCATGCAATCGAAGCCGCGCGCCGCCAGATCGGCCGATTGCAGACCCAGCGCCGCCGCGTGGCCAAGCTGCAACGGCTTGGCCGACGAGCCGAACACGGCCTTGAGGCCGGACGAGCGGCAGGCCGCGAGGCCAAGCGCCCAGATGGTGCGTTCGCGATCGAGCTTCAGGAGCTTGGCGCAGGCCGCGGCGGCGGCGATGGCACCGAGGGTGCCCGAGGCATGCCAGCCGGCGGCGTAATGGTTGGGCCGGAGCGCCTTGCCCAGGCGGCACATGACCTCGATCCCGGCAATCAGCGCGATCAGCACGTCGGGACCTGAGGCCCCCTCGCGTTCGCCCAAGGCCCAGACCGCGCTGCCCACCGGCACGGTGGGATGGCCGGGGATCGCCGAGGCGCCGTCGTCGTAATCGTACAGGTGGGATGCCGTACCATTGACCAGGGCCGCCTGGACGGCCGAGCCACGCTGGGCCGAGCCCAGGAAGCGGGCTTGGGGGTTGCCTCCCTCGGAGGCGGCCTGGTCGCGCATCAGGGCCATGATCGGATCGTCCAGGGCCGCCAGGGCGACCGCGCACCAATCGAGGAAACAGGTCTCGGCCTTGGTCAGATCGTCGGCGGAAACAAAGCTGGCGTCGATCCCCAGGACGAGGTCGGCGAGATGACCGGTAACGGAGTTCGCAAGCTCATGCGGAAGCACCATATTTCGTTCCTATCATACGGGTTCCGGCGTAACCAGCACCCCCGCAGAGGGCGATCCCCGGCCCTTTCCGCCCCGCTTGCCCCCTGCATCCTGCGATGCTAGGAACCCATGAAATTCAAGGAATTGTGCGTCTTGGCCCTCGATACAGATACCGTCCGCCGCATCGCCCGCCTGGCCCGCATCCGCGTGCCCGACGATGAGCTGCCGACCCTCGCCGATGAGTTGTCCCGGATCATGGATTGGATCGAACAGCTCAATGCGGTCGATACGTCCAATATCGAGCCGATGACCAGCGTGGCCGATATTCGCCTGCCGCAGCGCGAGGACAAGGTGAGCGACGGCAATGCGCCGGAAAAGGTGCTGGCCAATGCGCCCGATCGCCAAGGCAACTTCTTTGCGGTGCCGAAGGTGGTCGAATGAGCGAGCTCACCCGCCTGACCATCGCCGAGGCGCGCGACGCCCTCGCCGCCAAGAAATTCACGGCCGAGGAACTGGCCGGCGCGCACATCAAAGCGATGGAAGCGACGCGCGACCTCAATGCGTTCGTCACCGAGACGCCGGAGATCGCCATCGAACGCGCGAAGGAATCCGATGCGCGCCGCGCCAAGGGCAATGTGGCCGGCGGCATGGACGGCATCCCGACCGCGGTGAAAGATCTGTTCTGCACCGAAGGTGTGCAGACCACCGCGTCGTCGCACATCCTTGAAGGGTTCATCCCGACCTACGAATCCACCGTCAGCATGAATTTGCGCAAGGCGGGTTCGGTCATGCTGGGCAAGACCAACATGGACGAGTTCGCCATGGGCTCGGCCAACATCACCAGCTATTTCGGCCCGGTGAAAAATCCGTGGAAGCTGAACGACGGCAAGGATCGCGTACCGGGCGGCTCGTCCGGTGGTTCTGCCGCTGCGGTCGCTGCCCGCGCCGCCATGTGCGCGACCGGCTCGGATACCGGCGGTTCGATCCGTCAGCCCGCTGCCTTTTGCGGTCTCGTCGGCTTGAAGCCGACCTACGGGCGCTGCTCGCGCTGGGGCATGGTGGCCTTCGCCTCCTCGCTCGACCAGGCCGGCCCGATGACGCGCAGCGTGCGCGACTCTGCGATCATGCTGCAGGCGATGGTGAGCTATGATCCCAAAGACTCAACCATGGCCAATGAGCCGATCCCGGATTTCGAAGCGGCCCTCAAGGGCAATATCAAGGGTCTCAAGATCGGCATCCCGAAAGAATACCGCATCGACGGTATGTCGAAGGAAACCGAGACGCTCTGGCAGATCGGCATCGATTGGCTGAAGGCCGCCGGCGCCGAGCCTGTTGAAGTTAGCCTGCCGCATACCAAGGATGCGCTGGCGACCTATTACATCGTCGCCCCCGCCGAGGCCTCTTCCAACCTGCAGCGTTACGATGGCGTGCGTTACGGCTTGCGCGTCGACGCCGACGACTTAACTGATATGTATGAGAAGACCCGTGCCGCCGGTTTCGGCCGCGAAGTGCGCCGCCGCATCATGATCGGAACCTATGTTCTGTCGGCGGGCTATTACGACGCCTATTACGTGAAGGCGCAGAAAGTGCGCGCGCTGATCGCGCGGGAATTCGCCGAAGCCTTCAAGAAAGCCGACGTGCTGCTGACGCCGACCGCGCCCTTCCCGGCCTTTGCGCTGGGCGAGAAGATGGACGATCCGTTGCAGATGTATATCAACGACGTCTTCACCGTGCCGGCAAGCCTTGCGGGCCTGCCCGCCATGTCGGTGCCGGCCGGATTGAGCGCCGATGGACTGCCGCTCGGCCTGCATCTGATCGGCAAACCGTTCGACGAGGAAACGTTGTTGCGCACCAGCCTCGCCATCGAGCAGGCGGCCAACTTCACGACCCTGCCGCAATTGTTGAGGGCCGGATCATGACCTATTCGATCCAGGGCAAGACGGGCGATTGGGAGGTCGTGATCGGCCTCGAAGTCCATGCGCAGGTCACATCCGACGCCAAGCTGTTTTCCGGTGCCGCCACCGAATTCGGCGCCGAGCCCAACACGCAAGTCAGCCTCGTCGATGCCGCCATGCCGGGCATGTTGCCGGTGATCAATGCGAAATGCGTCGAGCAGGCGGTACGGACGGGCCTCGGCCTCAACGCCAAGATCAATCTGACCAGCGTGTTCGAGCGTAAGAATTATTTCTATCCCGATCTGCCGTTCGGTTATCAGATTTCGCAATTCCTGCACCCCGTTGTCGGCGAAGGCATCGTCGCGCTCGACATGCCCGACGGCACAGTGCGCGAAGTCGGCGTCGAACGCCTGCATTTGGAGCAGGACGCCGGCAAGTCGCTGCACGACCAGAACCCGCACAAGACCTATATCGATCTCAACCGCGCCGGCGTGGCGCTGATGGAGATCGTCTCCAAGCCCGATCTGCGCAGCCCGGAAGAAGCCGGCGCCTATTTGCGCAAGATGCGCACTATCCTGCGTTATCTCGGCACCTGTGACGGCAACATGGAACAGGGCTCGATGCGCTGCGACGTGAACGTCAGCGTGCGCAAGGCGGGTGAAGGATTGCGCACGCGCTGCGAGATCAAGAATGTGAACTCGGTGCGCTTCGTCATGCAGGCCATCGAGATCGAAGCCGAGCGCCAGATCGATCTGTACGAAGGCGGCGGCAAGGTCGTGCAGGAAACCCGTCTCTACGATCCCGACAAGGGCGAGACGCGCTCGATGCGCTCGAAGGAAGAAGCGCACGATTATCGCTACTTCCCCGATCCCGATCTGCTGCCCCTCGTGCTCGATCAAGCTTACGTCGACGCGTTGAAGGCGAAACTGCCCGAACTGCCGGACGTCAAAAAAGCGCGCTTCATGTCGGCCTACGGCCTGAGCCTCGCCGATGCGGCGCAGTTGTCGGGCGAACGCGAGATCGCGGAATATTTCGAAACCGTCGCCCAGGGCCGCGATCCCAAGCTGGCCGCGAACTGGACCATCAACGAGCTTGGCGCCGTCCTGAACAAGCGCGGGCTCAGCATCACCGAGAGCCCGGTCAGCGCCGACCATCTGGGTAATCTAATCGGCTTGATCATGGACAACACGATCTCAAGCAAGATCGCCAAAGACGTATTCGAAGTGATGTTGGAGACGGGCGAAGACCCCGCCAAGATCGTCGAATCCAAGGGCCTGAAGCAGATCACCGATACCGGCGCCATCGAAGCCGCGGTCGATCAGGCCATCGCCGACAACCCGACGCAGGCCGAACAGTACCGCAGCGGCGATCAGAAGGTGACCGGCTGGTTCGTCGGCCAGATCATGAAGGCGACCGGCGGCAAGGCCAATCCGAAAATGGTCAACGAGCTGCTTAGGAAGAAGCTCGGTAGCTGATGCGCCGCATCAAGGCGCATCTGACGACATTCCTGATGGCCGTGATTTTCGGCATGCTCGCCTACGGCGTGATCCACGTCGGGCTCAAGCTGCATCGCTGGCTCGATCCCGACTCGCTGACTAATCACCCCACCACGAAGTAGACGGGCCGTAGCTCGTCAGTCAGCCGGCCGTGACGTGATTGCGAAAGCCGATGGGATCGTCGATATCCTTCAACGGCTCAAGCCCCGTTCCCGTGCCGCGCACGGTGATATCGCCGTAATTCAGGATACGCCCCAGGATCGATTGGTCGACATCGACGCTTTCGATCTTGTCCATGTTCATTTCGATGGTGTGGCGTCGAATGAACCCGCGCTTGAAGATGATGCGCCGGTTGGTGATGGCGAGTTCCGTCGTCCAGCGGCTGAAGAACGCCCCCAGCAGCAGATAAATTGCGATGATCAGAAGCGCCGCGCCGATGGCCATCGGCCACGACTCGGTCGATGTCCAACCGGCCGGGATCGCCAGGTCCCCGAACAGGTAGGCCGCGAGAGCCAGGATCACGAAGATCAGTCCAGGTACATAGACGATCCAGTGAATCCGGCTCTCGTGCTTTACCGTTTCTTCGGGTTGCAGGACCTTTTTGACGTAGCTCATCGCAACCCTATCCCAATTACATCTTCAGCAGGCGTTTGGCGTTGCCGCTATAGATTTTGTCTTTGTCCTCGGTCGAGATGGCGAGATGCGCCATCCAATCCATGCCCGGCTGGTTCTCGACATACGGATAGTCGATCGAGAACAAGATGCGGTCCGCACCCAATTCCATCATCGAGCACAAGAGCGCCGCATCGGAGAAGTTGCCGCTCGTCGTGATCGAAAAATGTTCGCGGAAAATCTCGCGGAAGTTCGGGCAGCCGCCACCCGGACGCGACAGCGCATGATCGATGCGCCACAGCAGGAATGGCAAGCCTTCGCCCATATGGCCGAGAATGACCTTCAGCTTCGGATGTTTGTCGAACACGCCGGATAGCACGAGACGCAAACCTTGTGTCGCGGTTTCGACCGTGAAGCCCCAGGCGGCGTTGGTGATGCCCGGATGGCTTTTGAGATAATCCTTCAGGTACGCTTCGATGAAGGCCGGATGCGGCACCGCCGGATGGAAATAGATCGGCACGTCGAGCTGTTCGGCGCGTTCATAGATCGGCCAGAATTCCGGCAGGTCGAGGAACTTTTGCCCATACGACAGACCGTGGATCATCGCGCCCTTGAAGCCGAGCTTCGTAACCGCGCGTTCGAGTTCGTCAGCCGCCGCTTTGGGGTTCGCGGTCGGCAAGGCAGCGAAACCGGAAAAGCGGGTCGGGTGAGCCTTGCAGACTTCCGCTAGACGATCGTTCGTGGCCTTGGCCAGCGCCGGGCCGGTCTCCGCATCGAAGCGCTGGGTCGACGGCGCGCCGTGCGACAGCACCTGGACATCGATGCCTGCGGCATCCATTTCCTTGATGCGCGTATCATACATATCGAACAGCTTGTCGCGGATGATGGGCGGGCCGGCGCCTTCGCCCGGGCCCCATTTCGCGGCCAATTCCTTGTCCCAGTAATGCTCTTCGATCGCGATAACGTATGGTTTTTTCTGAACAGCCACGTGGCCCCCCTTCAGTCGATTAATTCATTGGCCACGACTGTAACAGCGCGTCAGCGGCCTGTCAGCCATGCCACATATAAGCACCCCGTAATAGTTGAAAAGTGAAGACTATCGCCTTTCCGCTCAGTGGGGCTGTATCGCGGTGGGCAACCTGTGCTATTGCTGCGAAAGTCAATCGGCGATTACTTCCCAAATTCATTTAATTTCCTACACAGGCCCTTCAGGTCCGTCTACACTCCGTCCCAATTCACAACAAGAACGGCTTCGCTATGGAAGGTTTTACGTCCGAAGCATCCTTTATGCTCAATGCAGCGGGGAATGCTTTCATCATCATGATGGATCCCACCCGGCTCGCATTCCTGGGCATGGGTGCGCTCTTCGGTTTGATCCTGGGCATTCTCCCAGGCGTCGGCGGTCTGGCGGGCACAGCGATGCTCCTGCCGTTCACCTTCGACATGGATCCCTACACCGCCTTCGCCTTCCTGCTCGGCCTCGGTGCAACGACAGCAACGGGTGATCCAATCCCCGCGATCCTGTTCGGTGTCCCTGGTGGTGCGGCATCGGCGGCGACGGTGCTCGACGGTTATCCCATGGCGAAACGTGGCGAAGCCGGACGCGCCTTGTCGGCCGCTTATATGTCGTCGCTCATGGGCGGTATCTTCGGCGCCATCCTGCTGGCGGTCTCCATCCCCATTCTGCGACCTGTAATGTTGTTCCTAGGATCGCCGGAACTTCTCGCCTTCGCTGTCTTCGGCATATCGATGGTCGCGGTCCTGTCGGGCCGCACGCCGCTCCGCGGTCTCGCGGCCGCCTGCTTCGGCATCATGCTCGCCATGATCGGCGCCGATCCGCAGACCGGTACGCTGCGTTGGACCTTCGATACCTTGTATCTGTGGGACGGCCTGCCGCTCCTACCGCTCATCCTCGGCCTCTTCGCACTGCCCGAAATGTGCGACCTGATGATTTCCCGGCTCGCCATTTCCGCGTCCGGCGAGAAGGTCAACGTCTATAAGGGCCAATGGCAGGGCGTGAAGGATTGCTTCCGTCATTGGTGGCTGATCCTGCGTTGCTCGTGGATCGGCGGCGGCATCGGCTCGATCCCCGGCATCAGCGCCGCGGTCGTCGACTGGCTCGCCTACGGCCATGCGCTGCGCACCGAAAAGGGTGCGGCGGCGACCTTCGGCAAAGGCGACGTGCGCGGCGTCATCGCGTCGGAAAGCTCCAACAACGCCAAGGAAGGCGGCGCCCTGGTGCCGACCATCGCCTTTGGCGTGCCCGGCAGCGCCTCCATGGCGATCCTGCTCGGCGCCTTCCTGATCCACGGCCTGATTCCAGGCCCGGACATGCTCCACAAAAACCTGAACGTCACCTATTCGATGGTCTGGTCGGTGGCACTCGCGAATCTGCTGGGTGCGGGCATGTGCTACGCCTTCAGCCCACAATTCGCCAAGGTGGCGCTGCTGCGCTACACGCTGATTTGCCCGGCGGTGCTCGGCATCATCTATATCGGCGCGTTCGAAGCGTCGCGTAACTGGGGCGATCTTTATGCCCTGCTGTTCTTCGGCCTCGTCGGCTGGGTGATGAAGCAGTTCAAATGGCCGCGTCCGCCGCTGATTCTCGGTCTCGTGCTGGGTGATATCATCGAACGTTACCTCTTCATCTCGATCGGCCGTTACGGCATCGAGTGGATGAGCCGGCCTGTCGTCGTCGTCCTGTTCGCCATGGCCTTCATCGGTCTGACGAAACCACTTTGGCAGGATTACAAGACGCAAGGCGGCATCAGCGGTATCTTGCGGAGCTATGGCCCGGCGCGCTGGGAATGGGGACAGTTGTTCACGCTGTTCTATCTCGTCGTCGTCTCCATCATGACCTTTATGGCGACATCCTGGCGCTTCAACGCCAAGATCGTGCCGTTGGTCGTGGGCGGCATCGCCATCACCGCGATCGTGCTGAGCCTGCTCAACCAGACGTTCCGCAAGCCGGCACGCGTACTGGCGGACGGCGAAGTGGCACCCGAAGGCACGGGGGACAATGCCCGCATCCATATGGATCTGGAATCCGACACGGCCCATTTGCCGGTCAAAACCATCATCCTGCGGGCGGCGTTGTTCTTCACTTACCTGATGGCGTTCATGGCCGGGACTTGGGTGATCGGCCTGATCCCCACCCTGTTCTTCTTCGTGATCGCCTTCATGCGGATCGAAGCCAAGGAACGCTGGACCCTGGTGCTGACCTACGCGGTCTGCATGGTGGTCTTCGTCACCTTCGTCTTTGACCGGATCATGTCGATCCCGTGGCCGCAAACCCTCCTGGGCGAGTGGATTCCGGCTCTGAAGGGGCTTATCCCGTCGGTCTGACCCCCTTTTTAGGGCCGAAAGGTACGATCTAAGACAAGCGGGGGATTGGTGGCACTTTGCGCTACCAATCCCCCGCTTCATTTATTAAAAGGGGGCTCTGCGGAGTGGTGGCCGAGAGGCTGAAGGCGGCGGTTTGCTAAACCGTTAAACCTGGAAACGGGTTTCGGGGGTTCGAATCCCCCCCACTCCGCCATTCCCCCCCGAAATCCCCCCGTGCTCAATTTGCGACATAGGGATCGAAAATCGATCCGAGAGGTTTCCTCCGTTCAAATGGAGGATGCCAATGACCGCGATGACCCTGACCGATCTCGCCGAGAAAATGCGCGATATCGATTTTACCACGCTCTCGACCCGTACCGACGACGGCGCGCTCGCCGCCCGCCCGATGAGCAACAACGGCGACGTCGATTACGATGGCGACTCGTTTTTCTTTGCCTACGGCAGCACCCGCACCATTTCGGATATCGAACGCGATCCGTCGGTCGGCCTGGCCTTCCAAGGCCGCAAAGGCCTGCTCGGTAAGCCACCCCTGTTTGTCGCTGTCGAAGGACGCGCCGATGTGGTGCGCGACAAGCAGACGTTTAAAGCGCACTGGACGTCGGGCCTGGATCACTGGTTCAAGGACGGGATCGATACCCCCGACCTAGTGATGATCCACGTCCACGCGACGCGCATCCATTATTGGGACGGTTCGGACGAAGGCGAGATCCGCGTCTAAAGCGCTTCGATCTCAACCCCGCCCGGCCAGTCGGCCATCAAAGGCCGGAAGAGCTGCGGTAGGGCGATGACAGGATTCTCGCTGCGCTGCAGATCGATCACAAACAGGGCGCCGGGATTGTAATACTGGCGCAGCAAGTTCGGCCGCACCGCGTAGTTCAAGCCGGCGAGGTCCGCGCTATAGCTGTTCGCCCAGCCATGACGCTGCACATGCCAGATACTAGGCGCAGTCGGGAAATATTCCGCCGTCGGCTCGCACAGCACGATGAACTTGCGCGTCACGCGGCGCAGTTCGGCCAAGACAGCCCCCAGCTCGCGGCCGGATTGTTCGAGTGCGAAGGACGTAACCGTGAGATCGAAAGACTGATCGGGCACGTCGAGGCGCGCCATGCTCATTTCAGCGAACGATGCGGTCGAACCGGCAAGCTCCGCATGCAAGCGGGCACTGTCGATGCGCGTCGGCGAGGAATCGGTGCCGAGCACGCGGGCATAGCGGCCGGACGCCGCCAGATAACAACTCAAGAACCCGCTGCCGCAACCGACTTCGAGAACGTCGTGCACGCCATTGATCGACAGCACGAAGTTCGCGATGGCGCGATGAAAATCCGGGCTTTGAACGATCGAGCCATCCAAGGCAATCAGGCGCGAAAACGGTGCGTCGTGCGCCTCGATCTGCAAGCCGTTGGTTAGCTGCGCCAAGTCCCGCGCCAGCCGGTATTGCGTATAGAGCGAGACAGCGGGATCGGCCACGCCGAACGCCATCGGCTTGCCGAAATCGGCCGCCATCAGTTCGGCGGCCAGCCATTGATGCACACCGCGGATATAGTTTTGCTGATCCGCCTTGGCGAGCGGCGTGATCCGCACCGGCCGTGGCCGAAAATCCGGACGGATATCCCGCTCCCAGCTCGCAATATCTTGCGTGCCGCCGTTTGCGTCGTAATAGGTCTTTTTCGCCGCCGGAATGAAACAGGCAATCGCGATCTCTTCACGGTCCAGCAGCGCCGCCGAGCCCATGACCAGAACCCGATCGAACGGCTGCGCCATCAGCGGACGCCACAGATCGCGGCTGCTTTCCATCCCGATAGCCGCGCCATAGCGCCTGGCATCCATGGCGAGGTCGGGCAACTCCGCCCCATCCGGGCAAATCACGACAGGAGGAACGGTATCGGCGGCAGCGCGGCTGCGAAAGAAGCCCGCGATAGCCTGACGGACCTCGTCACGCGGGAGGCGAAGCAGGGATGCTGAAATGAAATAGAGGCTGCGCATGGCGCGATGATGCGGCGGGTTGCCCGCACGCGCCACTGTTTTCCCTGAAACCGCGAGCGGAGGTTAGGTCAGGCGGCTTCTGAAGCCGTATCGTTCGAAGTCTGGCCGCGGAACGCCCAGGCCAACGGCTGCAGGCGAGTGGCGATCTCGTCGAAGACGGTCGCGAGTTGGAGATACTCGGACGCGACGTCCGGATCGATGCACAGGCCCGCAAACTTACGATTGGCTTCTGCCAGCTTGCGGTATTGTTCGGTGGTGAGAGGTGCTGTGTTCATGACCAGACAGTACCAATCCGCCCGCCGCCCCGAAATTGTGACTCAAGGAATCAAACTTGGGGTTCATGCAAATCGGGCTACGTATTGGCCTGCTTGGTAACCTCTTGTTAACCAGCCCATGCAGGTTGGGCGCGAATCAAAGATATTGTGGCCCTGATCCGCGCCCCCGCAAAAGCTGGTCCTTATTTGCGGACGATCTTCTTCTTGCCCAGGATGGCCGCCAGCTCCGTCATCGGTGCCTGCGACGCAATCGCACGCTCCTGCTGACCTTCCAGATCTTCAAGCTCTTCGGCCTGGAACAGCACCTCGGCCGCGCGCCGACCGGGCACCACGACGATGCCGTCGCCATCGCCCAACAGCACGTCGCCGCTATGCACCTGGGCACCGGCGCAATTGATCACCGTATCGGTGGCGATGAATTCGATCTCGACCGGCGGTCGCGTGCCGCTGCCGGCGGCGAAGCACGGGATTTCCAGCTCGGCCAATTGGTCGGCGTCACGCGCCATCGAATCGCTGACCACGCCGGCGAGCTTCGCGAAAAGCGCCGCGTGCGCCATGTTCTCGCCGTACATCCAGCTTTTGGCGCCACCGGTACCGAACACGACGATATCGCCCGGCTCCAACGAGCGCATGAAGGCATAGATGTTGAACTTCGGCCCGTCGTCGCCACGGCGCGGACCGTACTGCACGGTGCGCGCGCGCCCGGCCATCTTCACATCGCGACGGAACGGCCGTATGCCGTCCATGAAGCCGGACAGGCCGAGGCGGCCCAACGCGTCGCAGATCACACCGGTCGGCAAGGCGCCCAGGCGGGCAATGGTATCGTCGCTCATGGTTTCTCTACTCCGTAATTTTTAGCGGCTGATGGCCCAGGCGGCGCCCGGCTCGACACGAAGGGCGATGGTGTCGCCCACCTTGATGTGCGCCAACGACGACAGATCGACATTGAGCGGGCCCGCCGGGCTGTCGATGGTCACCGAGCAATGCGCACCGCGGAAGATCGTCTCGACGACCTTGCCGCTCAATTGAATGTCCTTCGGCACATCGCGGGCGTCAGCGAGCGCGAAATGCTCCGACCGGATCATGACGTGGATCGTAGCACCCGCCTCGTACGCCTGCGCAGCATGGCACACGCCGGCCCAGCCGGTCCCTTGAACATTCAACAGGAAACGACCGTCGCCTTCGGCACGGCAAGCCGTGACCTTGGCTTCGAGGATATTCGGTACGCCGAAGAACGCCGCGACAGCGCGGCTTTGCGGCCGTAGATACACATCCTGCGGCGAGCCGGTTTGCAGGATGTGGCCGTTCTGCATAACGACAACGCGATCGGACAGCGCCATCGCCTCGGCCTGATCGTGCGTGACGTAAAGCGTGGTTAGGCCCAGACGCTTCTGCAACGCACGGAACTCATCGCCCATCTGAGCGCGCAGCCGAGCATCCAAATTGCTGAGCGGTTCGTCGAGCAGCAACACGCTGGGCTCGAACACCAGCGCGCGCGCGATGGCGACGCGCTGCTGCTGGCCGCCCGACAAGGCCGGCGCCGGGCGCTGCGCATAAGGCTCCATCTCGACCAGGCGGAGCGCCTTGGCGACGCGTTCGTCGATCTCGGCGCGGCTGCGGCGGCGGATGCGCAAGGGATAGGCGACGTTGTCGAACACCGTCATGTGCGGCCAGATCGCATAGGACTGGAACACCATGCCGAGGCCGCGCCGTTCGGGCGCGAGGAAGAAATTCTCGGCAGCATCGCTGACCACGCGGCCGTCGATGCTGATGCGTCCGCCGGTGTTGCGCTCAAGCCCGGCAACCATGCGGAGCGTCGTCGTCTTGCCGCAGCCGCTTGGGCCCAGCAGGGTGACGAATTCACCGTCTTCGACCCTGAGGTCGATCGCGTCGACCGCGACAACCTCGCCGAAATGGCGGCTGATCTTTTCGATAAGGATAGCTGACATTGGTTTAAGCCATACCGATACGACGATTGAGGAAGCGCAGTTGCACAGCGCGGAACAGCACGACGAGGATCATCATCATGAGGCCGATGACGCTGACCTGCTCGGCGGCACCATTCGTCCACAGTTTTAGAAGCACAACAGAAAGGACCTCCGAGCCGACCGAATAGAGCAGAACGGACGCCGACAATTCGCGCATGATGCCGAAGAAGGTGAGGATCCAACCGACCGCGAAGGACGGCCAGGCTAGCGCCACGATGATGCGCCAGAAGGTCTGGAACCACGACCCGCCATGCACGCGTGAGCATTCTTCCAGGTCATACCCGAGCTGCGCATAGGCGCCGTTCATCACGCGCACCGAGACCGGCGTGCCAAGCGCCACGTAAGCCAACAACAGCGCCCAGATGGTGCCGTAAATCGGGATCGAATGCGGCAGGATGGCGAACGCCCACAAGAATCCGACGCCCAGCACCATGCCGGGCATCATCCACGGCAGCCAGGCGATGGCGTCGATCAGGCGACGCCCGCGCCAAGTCGTACGCGCCGAAACGTAAGCAACGATACTGCCGAGCACCATGGTCGCGGTGGCGCCTAAGAAACCGAGCAGCATGGTGTTGCGGAAACCGCGCCAGAAATCGGAATTCTTAAAGACTGACTGGTAATGATCGAGCGTCAGCATATCGGCGCTATAGAAGCCCATATAGCGGAAGAACGATCCGATCAGCAGCTGGCCGATGGGCAACACGACAGTGACGAAGAAGAACAAGATACAGAAACCGAACGTCACCCAGCGCCACGCACCGAGGCGCATCACATTGGGCGTATAGCCCTTCCCCGTCACGGTGGTGAAGGTGCGACCGCGCAGGATGCGCCACTGCACCAACACCAGCAGGAACAGGAATGCGAGGATCGTGAAACTGAGCGCGGTGGCATATTGATAGTCCGGTCCCTGGCGCTGATTGATCGCGTTATAGATCTCGGTCGTGATGACCGTGATGCCGACCGGCGTGCCGAAGAACAGCGCGGATTCGAACGATTCAATACCGCGCACGAAACTGAGAATGAACGAGCTGGTCAGCGCCGGCATCATCAAGATCAACGTGATCGAGCGGAAAGTGCGCAACTTCGACGCGCCCGACATGCGGCTCGATTCCTCCAAGGACGGATCCATGGCACGGAAGATATCGACGATGAAGAGGAACAGGAACGGTATCGAATATTGCATCATGTGCCAGACGATGCCGGCATAGGAATAGACGTTGATCGGTGACGACGTCGATCCCGTCACCGCCTTCCAGACCTGATTGATCAATCCGACCTGCGGGTTGCCGAGCATGCCCCATGACATCGCCGTCACGATCGGCGGGATGAAGAAGGGAAGTGTGATCAGCACCTCCAAGGTGCCGCGCCAGGGCGTATCGGTGCGCGCGACGATCCAGGCCAACAGGACGGCCAAGCCGAGCGCCAGGACCGTTTTGACGAAGGCGAGCGCGATCGTGTTGAAAACGACGCTCGCATCGTGCGCCGAAAAAATCTTGGCGTAGCCGACGAGATTGAATTCGCCCGGCGTTCCGGGCGGCGTTGAATGCAGGCTGCCGTACAGCAGCATCGCCAGCGGATAGGCCGCCAGAAACCCCAGGATGAGCAGAAGGACGCCGACGCCGAGGAGAGGCCCCGGCGCCGGCTTATAACGGCCTAGACGCATATTATTTGAAGATCTGCTCGAGGATCGGGATGGCCTTCTGCAGGCGATCCTCGGTCATGATGTCGAACAGCTTGCCGTGCATGAGCGGCTTGAGCTCTTCCGGCAACGTCGTCGAAACCTTGCCGGTCACGCTCGTGTAACCGAGATCGGCGAAGTTCGTCTGCACCTCGTCGCCCAGCATGTAGTTCACGAACAGCTTGGCGGCATTGGGGTGCGGCGCGCCGGTCAACATGCCGACCATCTGCGAGCTGTAGGTTTTGCCTTCCGTCGGCACGATGCCTTTGATCGGCAGGCCCTTCAGATTGAAGGTCTCGCTGACGATGAAGGGCGCGTAGATCGCGAACTCGCCGCGCGCGAGGCGCTGATGCGCGATCGTGTATTGGTCGGAGAACGTGACCTGCTGCGCCTTGAACTTCTCGACCCATTCGCGGCCGAACTTCTCGAGGAAGATCGCCATGCTCGCCTGACCGCCGCCATTGCTGAGCGGGTTATCGTAGATGATCTTGCCCTTCCATTTCGGATCGAGCAGATCCTGCCAGCTTTTCGGCTCGTCGGCCGGCTTCACCAGATTGGTGTTCACCGCGATCGCCCAGCTCGTGGGATTCGTCGGCACGATCTTGTCGGTGTGGTTGAACGGGGGATCCATGAACGGCGAGATCAGCTTGGCCACATTCGGCAGCGGACCGTGATCCTGCACGTCGCCCGCCATTGTCTGGCCGATGGCCGTCGATAGGCCGTTGATCAGCACGTCGCCGATATTGCGGTTGAACGAACGCTCGGTGCGCACGCGCTCGCGGATTTCCGCGCCACGGCCGATCAGGATTTCGACTGGGATGCCGTAAGCCTTTTCGAACAGTTCGACCGCGCGCTTAAAGCTGTTGGGCGCGGCACCGCTATAGACGACGACCTTGCCTTCTTTCTTCGCCGCCGCGACCACCTGGTCCCATTCGGCGGCCGATTGCGCATGCGCCGCGGTGCCGATCAGGGTCAGCGCCAAGGCGCCGGCCCACATCCCCAAGATTTTCCCCAATTTACTCATAACGCTCTCCCTTAACCCTTTGTCCGCTTGGACAATTTCAATCCCTTGTCGAGCGCAGCAAGGCTGCGCGTCGGCGACGGCATCAGATAGTCGTAACCCTCTGCCAGTGCGGCCTCGATATTTGCCGCATCGACCTGCGGCCTGCCAACCATGACGCCGTGCTTTTTGCAGATGGCGCGAATTTCCGCCGTGGCGGAAGTAACCTTCTCGTGCTCGTATTGGCGCGGCACACCCAGCACGCGCGACAGATCCCCTTGGCCGATGAGGATCATTCCGATGCCCGGCACGTTGCGCAGCATGGCGTCTAGATTCTCGATGCCATCGACATCCTCGATCATCAGGACGGCGAGAATCTCGCCGTTGGGATCAAGCGGCCAGACGTCGGCACGGTCGTAATAATCGTTCAGCGAGATGCCCCAATAGCGTGCGGCCGCACTCGGGCTATCGCCGCGCAGGCCGGCAGGCTCGTAATTGGGCGAACCTTTAGGGCGCGGATAACGGCAAGCCGCAACCGCCGCACGGGCCTCGTCGAGGGTGGCGATATGCGGCCACACCACTCCGTAGCAGCCCATATCGAGGGCCTGCTTGGCCAGGAACTGATTCATTTCGCTGCCGTTGGCCGGTACGCGCACGAACGGCGTGACGGTCGATGCGACCGAGCCCGAATCGGCAATTATCTTGCGGTTGAGCAGATATTGCAGCGAATCGCGCAGCGCCAATGCGTCCCAGGGCTGATGCTCCATTTCGAACACCACGTTGTCGTAAGCGGTATCGCTGTAGGAGAGCGCGGTCCCCGTATCGGCGGTCGCAAAGCTCGCAAACGCCGGGACTTTCGCCTCGAACGCACGGATGACGGAATTCAGGCGCAGCCGTTCGGCCATACTAGCCCCCCTTATTAATTCGCCCATTAATTCGATTGAGTGGAAGTATTCCCATCCGCAGGGCCTTTGGAAAGCTGCGATTTGGGCCAAAACGTCTACTTTTAGGAGTTTTTCCCGGGGCTTGCCCAAGCCTTTTCTATCGCTGTGCGCTGGCCTAGCATCCGGGCAACTTTTCATATCCCAGTTAACGAGCGCGCGAACGCCCGAATGCGGAGACACCCGATGCAAACCGATTACAAAATCATCTCCTTCGACGATCATCTTGATCTGAGCTATCTGCCGGGCGATTTTTGGACCCGGCGCATGAGCAATGCGCTCGGCGATCGCGCACCCCATATCGAAGACCGCGACGGCAATCCGGTCTGGGTGTGCGACGGCAAGGTTTGGGGCAGTTCGCGCAGCAAGCTCAAGGGCGACGGCAAGAAGCCGCCGCTCGGCTCGACCGTCACCGCGTTCGACCGCGCCGGCATGACCGACTACAGCCAGATGCGTCCCGGCAACGCCAAGCTCCGTCTCGAAGATATGGATCGTGACGGGGTGTATTCGCATGTCATCTACGGCCCGGTGTTCTCCATCCATGTCGACGATGCGAAGCTGCGCGACGATTGCTACGCGGTCTATAACGACTCGCTGCAGGATTTCTGCTCCGCCGCACCGGACCGCCTGCTCGGCGTGCCGATGCTGCCGCCGATCCCGGAAGCCGCCACGGCCGAGCTGTATCGCCTCGCTAAGCGCGGCGGCGTGCGTCAGGCCAATCTGCAGATCGCGGAAGCCAACCTGCGCCTGAACGATCCGGCGTGGGAGCCGTTCTTCAACGCGCTGGAAGAGACCGGCATCATCTTGTCGTTCCACATCGCCGTGTTCGGCACCAAACCGAACGATCCGGCCTTCGGCAAACCGGCGAGCGCCTTCACCTCGACGAAGGCCTTCATCGCGCAATTCCTCGAACCGTTCGTCGATCTGTTCGCCTGGGGCATCCTGGAACGCCATCCGAAGATGAAGATCGTCATGGCCGAAGTCGGCCTCGGCTGGCTGCCGTGGGTCGTCCAGGAACTCGATACGCGCTTCGACCGTCTTTATGAGGCCGAGGAATTCTGGAAAAGCAAAGGCGGCATCAACCTCAAGGTGAAGCCGAGCGAGCTGTTCAAGCGCCAGATTTTCGCGTCCTTCCAAGATGACGAAGTCGCGATGCACCTGATCCCGTTCTTCGGCGAGGACAACGTGCTGTGGGCGTCGGACTATCCGCATCCTGACAGCACCTGGCCATTCTCCCAGGAAGCGATCGAACGCAACATGAAGCACCTGACGCCGGTGCAGCGCAAAAAGCTTCTGCACGACAACGGCGCCAAGCTGTACGGCCTCACGTTCTAATCGCGCCGACCGACCTAGGGAGATCACCATGACTTTGAAATTGGCCGGTGGCGTGGCAATCGCCGCCGCGGCGTTCCTGCATCTGTGCGCGACGCCCGCGACCGCGCAGAAGGCAAAAGACACCCTGCGCTTCCCGCTGCTGGAAACCGAATCGACTCTCGACGGCTATCTGACCGTGGGCTGGTTCCATCAGGTCTGGGGCCGCGCAGTCTATGACACGCTGATCGGTTTCAATCCGGTCGTCGGCAAGTTCGAACCGCAATTGGCCATATCTTGGTCGCAACCCACGCCGACAACCTATGAATTCGTCCTGCGCGACGACATCAAATGGCACGATGGCACGGCGTTCACCGCGGACGATGCGGTCTATACCATGGGATGGCTGATCGATCCCAAGACCCAGTTCCGCTACAAGTCCGATTGGGCTTGGGTACAATCGGTCGAAAAGCTCGGCGATCATAAAATCCGGATCACGTCCAAATTTCCATCGCCTGCCGGGCTCATGACCCTGGCCGGCGGCAATATCTATCCGGAACATGTGCACAAGCCGCTCGAGAACAAGGCGGACTTCGGTGCTAAACCCGTCGGCACCGGTCTCTACAAGGTGCTCAAGCTCGACAAGAACACGGGCATCACGGCCGAGCGCAATCCGAACTACAAACCAAGCGCCGGCAAACCGGCCGCCGCCATCGGCCACGTCATCGCCGAGCCCATCATGGATCCTGGCACCCTCGTCGCCGCACTGCTGACCGGCAAGGCCGACATCGCCTCCAACCTGTCCGGCGATCAGGCCGAAGACTTGCAGAAGAGCGGCAACTACGACGTCACGCTTTCGCCGCCCGCCGTCGGTTATACCTTCCTGGGATTTCCCGCAGGCGGTCGTCAGAACGTGAAGGCATTGGCCGATCCGCGCGTGCGCAAAGCCATTGCCATGGCGATCGACCGGCAAGCACTAGTGAAAGTCACCTATGGCGCCGTGGCCGGCAAGGGCGTCACTCCAGTCGACGGCCTATGCCTGAAACAGCAATTGGGCTGTGGCTTCACCGAAGCGGTGCCCAATTACGATCCCGCAGGCGCCAAGAGGCTGTTGGCCGAAGCGGGCTATGCCGACGGTTTCGACGTCACCATTGCTACCTTCCCCCGCTACCTGCAGCCGGCAACGGCGGTGTCGGGCATGCTGCGCGCCGTCGGCATCCGCGCGACGGTGCAGCCGCATCCGATCGCCAACCGCGTCCAGATGCTCAAGGATAACCGCATCGACATGAGCTATTACAGCTGGAGCGGCGGTAATCAGTTCGAGGTGTCGGGCAATATTGGCCGTCATTTCTCGAGCAAGGATTACGCCGACGAACCACTGCAGCAGGCCGCCGATAAGACGCTGTCGATCATGGACGACACGGAACGCCGCGCGGCGGTGGCCAAGGTTTTCGACGAGGTGAGCAATAAGGCTTATGCCTTTGCCATGCTGCCCAACCGCTTCATCTACACGCACACCAAAGAGGTCGCATTGGTGAATCCCGACGAAGTCCGCGAGATGGACATCATCGGTGTCCACGAATGGCGCTGGAAATAGAACCAAAAGGCGGGATTTCACCGAATCCCGCCTTTTTCTTTTCCTTGATCCGTCACCCCGTGCGACGCATGCTCGTGCCATGACCGAACAACCGAAATCGCCCCGCGCATGTTGAGACCGGTCAAAGTCAAGATCGCCGAGATCTATGTACCGGTGAAGTTCAAGGGCACGCTCGACGCCGAGAAAGTCCAAACGCTCGCCCAGAGCATCGCGCAGGACGGCATGACGAATCCGATCCTCGTGCGTCAAGACAAGGACCGTTTCGTGCTGGTGAGCGGCCTGCATCGCCTCGAAGCCTGCAAGGCGTTGGGTGAAACGGTCATCACGACCTATCACGTACAGGCTAAAAAATTCTGACCTACGACGTTGCGATCATTGGGGCCGGTGCCGCCGGTCTGATGTGCGCCATCACGGCCGGCCGGCGCGGCCGGCGCGTCATCCTGCTCGACCACGCCCACGACATCGGCGAAAAAATCCGCATCTCCGGCGGCGGGCGCTGCAACTTCACCAATATCCATACCAAGCCCGCGAACTTCCTGTCGGACAATCCGCGCTTCTGCATTTCGGCGCTCAGCGGCTACACGCCCCGAGATTTCATCGCACTGATCGAACGTCACGGCATCGCCTGGCACGAAAAGACCTTGGGACAATTGTTCTGTGACGGGTCGGCGACGCAGATCGTGACCATGCTGCTCGATGAAGTCCGCGCGGCGAGCGTCACCCTGAAATCCGGCACGGTGATTACCGCGGTGGCCAAATCCGCCGATGGTTTCACGATTGCGACCGACGCAGGCGAGATCACCGCCCAAAGTCTGGTTATCGCCACCGGCGGCAAATCGATCCCGAAGATCGGCGCCACCGGGTTCGGCTATACCATCGCCGAACAATTCGGACTCAACGTTGTGGCGACCCGCCCGGCCCTCGTGCCGCTGACCTTCGGCGGACAACATTTGAACGAGATGCAGGA
>CANIGJ010000025.1 GCA_947467145.1 Rhodospirillaceae bacterium
ATGCGTTTGATGTTCGAGGCGTTCTTCCAATACGCACCCATATTGTAGCTGTCGACGCGCTCGGCCGTGATGCCCTCGTTTTCGCTGAACGAGGTGATCTTGTACGGGCCTGTGCCGTTGAACGACTTGCGGCCGTAATCGCGCTTGTCGGCGAACTTGGCGTGCTGTTCGGAATCGAAAATCCACACTGACTTGGCGAGACGGAGCAGCGCCAGGGCGTCGGGCTTGGTGGCGTGGATGCGGAACTTCGTCGCCGAGAGCTTCTCGATGCTCTTGATCCACTCGACCGCGCGCGGCTGCTGATGGTTGCTCTTCGGATCGATCGCCCAGTTGATCTGGTAGAGCACGTCGTCGATCGTGAATTTTTTGCCGTTATGGAATTTCACGTCATCGCGGATTTCCATTTCGAGGGTCAGGTTGTCGACCCACTTCCAGCTTTTGGCGAGCAGCGGGCGGAACTTGCCGTTGATGTCGTCGAAATGGATCAGCCCGTCATAGATGCTGCGGGTGATCACGCCCTGCTCGGGCTTGGAGAAGAAATAACTGTCCGCCGGTTCGATCGGATCGACGAAACCGATGCGCAAGGTGTCCTTCGATTTCTGCGCCAGCGCCGGAGCGGCGACGGCCAAGGACATAACGGCGAACATTGCGCCGAGAGCGCGTTGGATCGGCAAAGACATATTTCCTCCCAGATTGGATTTGGCCGGACTCTAGGGTGGGCTGGATTCCAACGCAATTTGGGAATTCCGCCCCAATTTGGTGAGCGGAATTTTGCTCCCGAAAGGTCTCTTTACAGCCTCATCTTATCGTTATATACATAACAATATTCGTTATGAATGTAATGAATGGAGGACCTTATGACAGACCGCAAAACCGCTGACGCCAAAGAGCCGGTGCTGGATGTCGCCCATCTGGGCCACGGCGAGCTTTTGACCCCTAAACCGGCCGAAAGCCTGCATTATTTCACCGAGATCCTGGGCATGGAGCAGGTCCACGCCGAAGGCCAGTCGGTTTATCTGCGCGGTTACGGCGACTACGCCACCACCAGTTTCAAACTGACCGAGGCGCCGGATGCCGGCGTCGGCACGCTAGCCTGGCGCGCGCGTTCCGAAGCCGCCCTGGAGCGCCGCGTCGCCGCCATCAAGGCAACCGGGCATGGCTTGGGCTGGAACAACGGTGATTTCGGACGCGGTCGCAGCTATGCCTTCGCCGATCCCGACGGACATCGGATGGAAATCTACTACGAAGAACAGAGATACGAGCCGCCCGCACACCTGCGCTCCACGCTCTACAATCAACCGTCGAAATTCACCGGCAAGGGCGTCGGCGTGAAGCGTATCGACCACGCCGCCTTGCTGGCGAAGGACGTTCCGGCCAACCGCCGGTTCGTCGAAGACACGCTGGGGTTCAGCTTGCGCGAGCAGGTAATGTACGAAAACGGCACCAAGGAGATCGGCTCGTGGATGAGCATGAATAACATCCACCATCAGCTCGCCTACGTCGTGGACGTGAAGGGCCACACCGGGCGCATGCATCATTTTTCCATGTGGGTCGATAACCGCGACGAGGTGCTGCGCGCCGCCGAAATCTTCGCGGAAAACGGCGTGGCAATGGAAGCCGGCCCCAGCAAGCACAACAACTCGCAAGCCTTCTACATTTATACGATCGAGCCGGGCGGCAACCGTATCGAGGTCTATACCTCCGGCTTCATCATTACCGCACCCGATTGGGAGCCGGTCATCTGGAACGAAGAACGGCGTGGCACCGGCGTCTATTGGGGTGCCGCCTTGCCGTCGAGCTTCCTGGATTACGCCACGCCGAACCTTCCCGGTGCGGCGGCACCCGGGAATAAGAAGGTCCCGGTGTTCGATCCAAGCTAATCAGGTTTCCTGAGATCGCTTGACTTAGCCCCCTGCTCTTTCTTTCCTAACGGAAACCAAGAGCAGGGACGTCATGGGCAATATCAAAAGCGCGGCAATTCTCGGCGCCGGAACGATGGGCGGTGGCATCGCCATGGCCTTCGCCGATGCAGGGCTAAAGGTCACCCTCATCGATGTGTCCGCCGACGGCTTGAAGCGCGGCCTCGCCACCATCCGCAAGAATTACGAACGTTCCGTCGAGCGCGGCCGCCTGAGCGCCGACGATCTCGAACCGCGCATGGCATTGATCCAAGGCGCCACCGATTACGCCGCCATCGCCGAGGCCGATCTGGTGCTCGAAGCCGTGTTCGAGGACATGGACCTCAAGAAAAAGATCTTCGCGGAGATTGACGCCCGCGCCAAACCGGGCGCGATGCTCGCCACCAACACCTCGACCCTGGACATCGCGGCCATCGCCGCCGAGACGAAGCGCCCCAGCGATGTCGTCGGGCTGCATTTTTTCAGCCCAGCCAATGTGATGAAACTGCTGGAGATCGTGCGCACGCCGCAGACATCGCCCGCGATCCTCGCGAGCGCGGTCGAGCTGTCGAAGAAGCTCAACAAGATCGGTGTCGTCGTCGGATTGTGCTTCGGCTTCGTCGGCAATCGTATGATGATCGAAGGCTATCATCGCGAAGCCGACCGCCTGCTGATCGAAGGCGCCAGCGTGGAGCAGATCGACCGCGCCATGGTGGAATTCGGGTTTCCCATGGGGCCATGGACCTTGCACGACATGGCGGGTGTGGATGTCATGTGGAAAGCGCTGTCGACCACAGGCCACAAGGCCCGCCGCAGCGATCCTTATTACAACGTCGTCTTCGCGCTTGGCGAAGCGGGACGGCACGGCCAGAAGACCGGCGCCGGTTTCTACAAATACGAAAAGGGCGACCGTACGCCGCGCAGAGACTCCTTTGTCGAAGACGTCGCCCAAAAAGAAGCCGCGCGCCTCGGCATCGAACGCGAAGAGATCGCTGATGAAGAGATCCGGCGGCGCTGCGTCTATTCCATGATCAACGAGGCGGCGAAGATTTTGGACGAAGGCATCGCCGATAGCCCGGCCGACATCGATACCATCTGGTCCAACGGCTACGGCTTCCCACGCGACAAGGGCGGGCCCATGCACTACGCCGATCAGGTCGGGTTGTTGGAGATTTACAATATCGTCGAGCTCTACCATCAGCTTTACGGCGACGATTGGAAACCGGCCCCTCTGCTCGAACGGCTCGCCAAGAACGGCAAGACCTTCGCCGATTGGAAACCGGGCAGCTAATTTAGCCGGGACTAAAATACCTATTCCGTTGTTTACCCCCGGAACATCAACGGGAGAGGTTCATGAAACTGCAGACTCTTATTATGGCCGGTGCCGCCCTCATGGCGACCGCCACGACCGCTTTCGCGCAGGCCCCGGCGCCGCAGCGCGAAATCACCCAGATCAAGGGCGACGTCTATAATTTCCGCAATATCGGCCATAACGCCGTCTTCATGGTGACGAAGGCCGGCATCGTGCTGATCGACACCATCGATGCCGAGGCCGCCAAATGGCTGAAGGCAGAAATCAAAAAGACCTTCAATGTACCGGTCAAATATGTCGCCTACAGCCACGACCATCCCGATCATTCCTCGGGCGGCGAAGTCTTCACCGACACCGCGACGATCGTCGGGCATCAGCGCACCAAGGAAGTCATCATCGCCGAGAAGCGCCCGACGGCGGTGCCGAGCGTGACCTTCACCGACAAGATGACCATCGAACTGGGCGGTAAAACGGTCGAGCTGCTCTATGTCGGGCGTAACCATTCGGACAATACCGTGGTGGCGCACTTCCCGGCCGAAAAGATCATCTTCACCGTCGATTGGATCCCCGTGCAGGGCCTGCCGTTCCGCGACATGAACGACACCTATTTCGAGGAATGGATCGACGGATTGAAGCGCGTCGAGCAGATGGATTTCGATATCCTCGCCCCCGGTCATGGCCGCCTCGGCAACAAAAACGATGTGCGCGCCTTCCGTGGTTACATGGAAGACCTGCAGATGGCGACCTTGCAGGCCGTGCGTGCCGGCAAGTCGGTCGAACAGGCCAAGGCCGAGATCACCTTAGAGAAGTATAAAGAATGGGGCGCCTATCAGGCGTTCCGGCCGTTCAATATCGAGTTCATGTACGGCCACGTGAAAAGCCACTGGCGGCCGAGCGTGGTTCCGCCGCCGCCCGCACCGGCGGCCGGAGCGCCCAAGGGCAACTGACGAGGGGCAACTAAAACGGAAGCTAGCCGCCGACCCCAATCAGGTCGGCGAGTTTCTGCGCATCGTCGATCAAAGGCCGGCTCGCCCCGTCATAGACGATCCGGCCGCGATCGAGGATGAGCGTACGCGGCGCGAAGTTCAACGCGATGCGCGCATGCTGCTCGACCAGCACGATGGCCATGCCATCGTCCTGGCGGAGCCGGTTGAAGGCCGCGATCAAGGTATCGACGATGACGGGCGCCAAGCCTTCCAGCGGCTCGTCCATCAACAGCAACGTCGGATTGCCGACCAGCGCACGGGCAACGGCCAGCATCTGCTGTTCGCCGCCCGACAATTGATTACCCATATTCGTGCGGCGCGCGGAGAGATGCGGGAACAGGTCGAACACGCGGTCCTTGGTCCAGGCCTCGCGCGCGCCATGCTTGCGCACCGCGATGTTGAGGTTCTCGTCTACACTGAGCGACGGAAAAATCTCGCGCTCCTGCGGCACGTAGCCAATGCCGAGACGCGCACGCTCGTAGGTCTTCATCTTGTCGATAGGCTTGCCTTCGAACCTGATCGAGCCCGCATGCAAGGTGGTGTGACCCAAGGTCGTCGCCATCAAGGTCGATTTTCCGACGCCGTTGCGCCCGAGCACCGCCAGGGTCGCGCCGGCATCCAACGCGAAGCCAACGTCTTCGAGCACCACGGTCGCGCCATAACCCGCTGAGACGCCTGTGAAGGAGAGGCACTCAGCCATGATCGCCCTCGCCGAGATAAACTTCGCGTACCCGGGCATCGTGCTGGATTTCGTCGGGCGTGCCCTCGACCAGGACCGTGCCTTGCACCAGTACCGTGATGCGATTGGCGAGGCGGAAGACCAAATCCATATCGTGTTCGATGATCAGGATCGCGATGTCCTTGGGCAGTTGCTGCACGGTATCGAAGACGATGGCGGTTTCCGACGACGGCAAGCCGGCGGCGGGCTCGTCGAGCAAGAGCACTTTTGGTTTCAGGGCGAGCGCGATGGCCAGCTCGACCAGGCGCAGCTTGCCGTAGGGCAGCTCACGCACGATGTTCAGGGCATCGTCGCCGATATGGAGCGATTCCAGTAGCGCGTAGCTTTCTTCGAGCAGATCCTTGCGCGCGTTGGCGCGACGCAGGATCGAATTGCCGATGCCTTCGCGCTCGCACACCGTCAGGAAGACGTTTTCCAGAACGGATAAGCCCCGGAACAAGGTGTTGATCTGGAAGGTGCGGCCCAGCCCGCGCTTCACGCGGCCGGATTGCGACAGCGCGGTGACGTCCTCGCCGGCGAGTTTGATGATCCCGGAACTGGGGGTCAGGCGGCCGGTGATGAGATTGATGAAGGTCGTCTTGCCGGCCCCGTTCGGCCCGATCAGCGCATGGCGCGCACCCGGCTCAAGGCGGAAATCGATCTTATTGGCGACCGACAGCGCGCCGAAATTCTTGCACAGCAATTGGGTTTCGAGCGCGCTCATTTCTTACGCCCCCGCAGCAGGGCCACCAGATTGTCGGCAATGCCAAGTGCGCCGCCGCGCGCGAACAGCACGATGAGCACGAGCAACAAGCCGACCCAGAAGCTCCAGAAGGCGGGATTGGCCCGCGCGAAACTGTCCTGCGCGATCATGAAGATGACGACGCCGACGATCGCGCCATAAATGCGTCCGATGCCGCCCAGCACCAGCATGATGACAATCTCACCCGAGCGCTCGAAGCCCAAGGTGGCGAGGCCGACGAACTGACTGGTCTGCGCCAGCAGCGCGCCCGCGACACCGGCCATGGCGGCGGAGATCGTATAGATGGTGACGAGCCGGCGGCGCACCGGTGCGCCGATGGAATGCATGCGCGTAATGTTTTCGCGCACGCCGGTCAAGGAACGCCCGAACGGCGAGCGCACCAGCAGCAGCCCGAAGATCCACATGACGAACAGCACGCTGAGGCAATACCAATAGGCGGTATGGCCGAACAGATCGAAACGGAACACGCCGAAGATCGGCAGCATGGCGATACCGTTGAGCCCGTCGGCGCCGCCGGTGATGGGCCGCGCCCGGTTGGCGAATTCCTGCACGATCAGCAGCACCGCCAAGGTCAGCATGATGAGCGTGAGGCCAGTCGTGCGCAGGATAACGAGACCCGACAACAGGCCGAGAATGCCGGCAGCGATCGCGGCCACCACCAGGCCGGACAGGGGCTCGCCCGTTACATGCAACGCATAGAGCCCGGCTGAATACGCGCCGACGCCGAAGAACGCGGCATGGCCCAAGGTGATGATGCCGGCATAGCCGAGCGCCAGATCGAGCGAGATCGCGAATAGGATGGTCAGCAGAATCTGACTGCCGAGCGGCAGGTAGGACGGAAACACGTAATAGGCCGCGATGGCCAGGATCCAGGGCAGCAGTTCGAGCGGATTGAGCCGGTCGCGCTTGGCGAAGCGTTCGACCGCGCTGCCCTGTTCGGCATTGAACCATTTGAAGATCATCGGTTCATGCCTTCCCGAACAGACCCATCGGCCGCCACAACAAGATGCCCATCATGGCGGCGAACAGGAAGAAGGCGCCGAATTCCGGAACAAGATAACGGCACGCCGTATCGCCAATCCCTAAAAGGAGCGCGGCGACGAATGGCCCGCGGATCGAGCCAAGCCCGCCCACCGAGACGACCATCAGGAAGTAGATCAGGTAATCCTGCGCATATTGCGGATTGATGGCGAGGATGTCGGCCCCCATGCCGCCGCCGAAGGCGGCGAGGCCCGAGCCCAGCGCGAAGGTCAGCGTGAACAGCTTGCTGGTATTGATGCCCAGCGATTCCGCCATGCGGCGATTGTCGACCGCAGCGCGAACCTGAGCGCCGAAATTCGTGCGCTCAATGCCCAACCAAAGCGCGGCGATAACGCCGAAGCTGACGATGATCAGGAAGGTGCGATAGGTCGGGAAACTGCGGAAGCCGAAATCGAGCGAGCCGCGCAGCATTTCCGGCACGACCATGCGCTGGGGCAGCGCCCCCCAGGTATAGCGCACCAGCGCCACCGACATGAAGATGATACCGATGGAGAACAGGACCTGCTCCAATTCGCCCGCGCGGTAGAGCCGTGAATACAAAAGTCGCTCCAGCACGATGCTGAAGAGTGCCACCGCGATGAAGGCGGCCAGCAACGCAAAACCGAATGGTATGCCATAGCGATTCATCAGGGTCGTCATGACATAGCCGCCCAGCATGGCGAACACGCCGTGCGCCAGGTTGACGAATCCCATGAGCCCCATCGTCACAGACAGCCCGACCGAGATGACATAGAGGATCATCGCGTAGGCGAGGCCGTGAAACAGGATGCTGACGAAGGCTGAGAGGAAAGCGTCCATCGAGAACTTCTGCTGAAACGTTACGGCCGCCGTAGCCTTAACTACGGCGGCCGTTGAACGATATCACACCAAGATTATTTCTTGGGGTTCAAAAGCTTCCACGGGTCCTTCACCGCGGTTTGGAACGTCTCGATCTCGACATTTCCCAGAACGCCGTTCACCTTTTCGACGCGGCGCAGATATTCGTTCTGGATGATGTCGCCATTCTCCGGATCGATCATGATCGGGCCGCGCGGGCTGTTGTCGGTCTTCCAGCCTTTGAGCAGCGAGTAGCTCTTTTCGCCGTTCACCTTGCCGCCCTGGGCCTTGATGGTGTCGAAGATCGCCATCATGCCGTCCCAGGTCGCAGCCGCTTCGAAGGCGGGCCAATCGTTGGCGCCGTAATCGCGCTGCCACATCTTGAGGAAGGCTTGGTTGGCCGGACGCGTCGCCGCCGCCGAATAGTGGAACATGGTGATGGCGCCAAGTGCCACGTCGCCCATGTTCGGCAGTTCTTCGTCGGTGGTGATGTCGCCAGGGCCGATCAGCTTGATGCCTTCCTTGGCGAGGCCGAGGTCGCTATAGGCCTTCATGACGCCGGTCGCCTGCACGCCCGCCGGGATGAACACGAACACCGCATCGGGCTTCGCGTCTTTGGCTTTCTGCATGAACGGTGCGAAATCCTGCGTCGCCAGCGGCATACGGACCGCTTCGACGAGGTTGCCGCCGCCGTCGGTGAAGCCCTTCTTGAACGCGGTTTCGGCGTCGATGCCGGGGCCGAAGTCGGACACCAGAGAATAGACCTTCTTCAGGTTGTTCTTGGCTGCCCACTGGCCGAGCGGCAGGGACGACTGCCACAAGGTGAAGGAGACGCGCACGGTATAGGGCGCACCACCCGACGGGATGATCGCCGAGGTGCCGGCATTCATGATGACAAAGGGCGTCTTGGCTTCGGCCGCGATCGGCGCGATGGCCGCCGCGTTCGGCGTCCAAATCACGCCGGCCAGGAAATCGACTTTGTCGCGCGTGACCAGCTCGGTGGCGAGACGCTTGGCGGTTTCCGGATTGGGGCCGGTGTCGTCGCGCGTCAGGATCTCGACCTTCACACCGGCCGGCAGATCCTTCTCATGTTCCTTCATCCAAAGCTTGACGGTCTTATCCATCATCACGCCGACAGAGGCGTTCTGGCCGGTATAGGACGTGATGAAGCCGATCTTAATCGTTTGCGCCATAGCGCTGGCGAAGGGCAGAATCGTTGCCGCGAGCGCAATAGCCGCGAATTTTGCGAATTTCATATGAGTGCCTCCCATAAACGAAGCCAGAACGATGCCGGGTTAGAACCGGTCTAAACTGGCGCTATCGTGGCGGGAGGCTGCCAACTTGTCAATTTAATGAGAGCGAACACGAAAAAGCGGCGTGGAGTCAGGTCCACGCCGCTTTTCGGTTAACCGGGTAAGGACGCTAGATGCGGCCCATCACCAGGAGAACCACAACGATCACCACAACAATGCCCAAACCGCCGGTCGGGTAATAACCCCAGTTCGAGCTGTGCGGCCATGCCGGCAGCGCGCCGACCAACAACAAGATGAGAATGATGAGTAGAATGGTGCCAAGCGTCATGAACGGACTCCTTTATTGACCTTGTTAGCTCCCGTTTTCACGTTCGCTTTAGCGCTTCGCGCCGAAGGCGATCAGCAGACCGCCACCAACCACCGCGATGCCGCCCAGGATGAAGTACATCATCGTGTTGTCGGTATATTTGCCGGTCAGCGTTTCGGAGACTTTCTCCATCGGCGCGTCAGCGGCATTGAAAGCAAATCCCAATGCAATGACACCAGCGACCAGAATGGCTGCGCCAAGCAGGCGATTGAGACCCATGATCGTTACTCCTCGTCGTAAATAGACTTGTAGGAGAACCATAAGCATGGGCTACCCGCAGCGGGGGTGACCTTTAACGGTTTGATTGTGGCCTTATTGAGACGACCACGGGAATCAGCGGCGCACTTATGCGAGAGCGACGACTTTTCCATTCCGCACCGCAACATTGGCGGCCGGTAGCGGCGCTTTGCCGAGGACGAGGTCCGAGCCCTTCTCGCCGATCATGACGGCGGGCGCGCCGGTATTGCCGCCGATGATGGTCGGCATGATCGAAACATCGACGACACGCAGGCCGGCAATACCTCGCACCCTGAGATCGGAATCGACGACACTCTCCGCATCGCTGCCCATACGGCAGGTGCCGACCGGATGAAATACGCTGCCGCTGAAATTGCGGACATAGTTCTTAAGCTCGTCATCGGTCTGCACGTCCGGACCGGGCATGAATTCGGCGCGCCGATATCTGTCGAACGCGGGCGCCATGGCGATGCGGCGCGCGAGACGGAAACCACGGATCAGGGGTGCGAAATCGTCCTCGTTGGTGAGAAAACCGGGATCGATAGACGGCATCGCGTGCGCGTCCTTGCTGGTCAAGGTCAGCGCCCCTTTGCTCTTCGGCCTCAGCAGGATGTTGAGGAAGGTGAAGCCGCGCCCCGCCCCCACCACGCCGCCTTGATGATTGAGCACGGCGGGCAGGAAGCCGCATTGGATATCGGGACGATCGGCGGTGGGATCGGTGCGGATGAAGCCGCCGGCCTCAAGATTATTGCCCGCAAAGAAACCACGACGCCCAAACACATATTTGAAAGCCTCGCCGACCAGCCACGGTGCCTTGCGCCACGACAGCGAATAGCTTTCCGAGCCCGCACTGGCGAATTTCACCGGCGAGGCGAGATGATCCTGCAGATTGCGCCCCACGGCCGGCAGATGATGCGTGGATTTAATGCCGAGCGCGCCCAGCTCGAAGCCGTCGCCGATGCCGGAACGCAGCAGGATCGCGGGCGAGCCGATAGCCCCGGCCGACAGAATGACTTCGCGGCGCGCCGCGATGCGACGCCGTTCGTTGCCGACCAGCATTTCGATGCCCGTGGCCCGCTTGCCCTCCAGGGAGACCTTGTCGACATGGCCCTCGGTGATGATGGTGAGGTTCTTGCGCCCACGCGCCGGATCGATGAAGGCGCTCGCCGAGGATTGGCGTCGGCCGTTCTTGATATTGAGCTGGCGGAAGCCGAAGCCGTCGCTGTCATCGCTGTTCACGTCTTCGCGGCGCGGCAGTTGCAACGAGTCGGTCGCTTCGAGGAACGCATCGGTCAGCGGATTGAAGCTTTTGAGCTTGGAGATATTGAGCAACCCGCCGGTGCTGTGAAACAGGTTATCGCCGAAGATCTCGTTATGCTCCGACCGCTTGAAATACGGCAGCACGTCCTTGAACGCCCAGCCATTATTCCCCAACGCCGCCCAATCGTCGTAATCGAGCGGATGGCCGCGCATATAGATCATGCCGTTGACGGCGCTCGAGCCACCCAGGACCTTGCCGCGCGGCACATACAGATTGCGCCCAGCCGCCGCCGGCTGCTGTGCCGTTTCGTAACGCCAATTGAGCGTCTTGTGACGCATCAGCGCCACCATCCCGGCCGGGATATGGATGAAGGGGGATCGGTCGCGCGTACCCGCCTCGATCAGGCAGACGCTGTTGTTCGGATCTTCCGACAGGCGATTGGCGAGCACGCAGCCCGCCGAGCCGCCACCTACGATTACATAATCGAAGGCGGCGGCTTCAGGCATCTATTTCTTCCAGCCGTAATCGCCGAGGTTCGGCAGAGACGAGGTGAGCGGGTTCGGTTTCACCACGACATCCTTGTTATGCGCCCACACGATGGGCAGTTCCGACACCGGCAGGATATAGGCCTCGCGATTCACCTCGTCGAGGATCGGCGTATAGAGCGCGGTGCGCTTCGCCTCGTCCAGTTCATTGTCGCCATCGTCCATCGCCTTCTTGATCATCGGATCTTGCCAATAATCGCGATTGTCGTTGAAGAAAAAGTCGTTGAGCACGGCGGTGTCAGGATGCGTGCCGGCCGGAAAGAAGCCGGTGAAGGCGGTGAATTCGCCATTACCGCGCGAGCGCACATAAGCAGCACTCGGCATGGATTCGACCGAGGCGCGGATACCGATCTTACGGACTTCGCCCGCGATCGCCTCGGCCACGTATTTCACCGGCTCATGCGCGTGCAGCACCAGATCCATGCCGTTGGGGAAGCCGGCCTCGGCCAGCAGCCGCTTGGCTTCGGCCGGATTGTAGCCATAGACATCGGTGGTCGGCGCGCAGGCTATGGTCGTCGGGAAGCAGATCGCCTTGTTCATCACCGCGATATCGCCGCCCGGCAGGATATGCGTCGCCAGGCTCTTGCGGTCGATCGCCATGACGAAGGCTTTGCGCACGCGCGCGTCGGTCATGACCTTGTTTTTGGAACGGCCCGCCGCATCCAAGGTGACATACAGCAAGATTTCGCTGCCCGTCGGCGTTACCGCGAGGTTGGGATTAGCCGCCAGGTTCTTGGCGTCGTCGGACGTGATGTTGCGCATCAGATCGATATTGCCGGTCATCAATTGCGCGACCTGGGTCTGGCGATCCGGCATGAAGATGGCTTTGACGCGCTTCACCGGCTGGGGGAAATATTTCCTCCCTTCCCAATGGTTCGGCACGGCTTCAAGCGTCAGGCCGGCATTGCGGTCAATCGAGGTGACACGATACGGCCCGACGCCGTTCGGGTTCTTACCGTAGTCGGCCTTGTCGGCGAGCGCGTTCAAGGTTTCGATATCGCGCACCCGCATGCGATAGGCGAGCATGCCAAGATCGGTCGAGAACGCCTTCTTGGCGTGAATGCGGACCTTATAGGGCCCGAGGATTTCCACTTCCTTGACCCAATCGTAGCGCGACTTGAATTGGATCTTCACGTTGGGATCGGCGAGATATTCGAACGTGCCTTTGACGTCGGCGGCGTCGAACTTGTTGCCGTTGTGGAACGTGATGTCCTGGCGCAGATCGAACTCGATGGTCAGCGGGTCGATCCGGCGAAAGCCCGTGGTCAACAGATTGACCCACTGCTTCTTCGCCTGGTCATAACTGATCAGCGGCAGGTAGACGCCGCGATCGAACGCCGCCGCCTCGTCTAACGAATAATGATAAGTATCGAGGAGCGGGAAGGAATCATTGACCGCGATGCGGACGGTATCTTCGGCTTTCTGCGCGAAAGCCTGATAGGGCAGCAGCGCCGCAAAGCCTGCGGCGGCAAGTGAAATCAACGGACGCATACGCGCGCTCCTAATCGGTTACGTTACTATTTCTTCCAGCCGAAATCGCCGAGCAGTGGCAGCGAGTTGCTCATCGGATTGGGATTGAGGAAAACATCCTTGTGATGCGCCCACATCGTCGGCTGTTCCGAGATCGGCAGCAGGTAGGCTTCCGTGTTCGTCTTGTCCATGATCGGCGCATAGATCTTGGCGCGCTTCGCATCGTCGAACTCGGTTTCGCCCGCTTCCATGGCTTTCTGGATCATCGGATCCTGCCAATAGTCGCGATCGCCGGAGAAGAAGAATTCGTTGACCACGGACGTATCGGGATGCGTGGACGCCGGGAACGCGCCGAGGAAGGCGGTGAATTCGCCCTGGCCGCGCATGCGCACATAGGCGGCATTCGGCAGCGCCTCGATCGAGGCGCGGATGCCGACCTTGCGCACTTCGCCCGCGATCGCCTCGCCGAGCGCTTTCACCGGTTCATGCACATGCAGAACCAGATCGAAGCCATTCGGATAACCGGCTTCGGCCAGGAGCTTCTTCGCCGCCGCGGGATCGTAACCATAGACCTCGGTCGTCGACGCGCAGGCCAGTGAATTGGTGAAGCAATAGGCCTTGCTCTTCTGCACCATCTCGCCGCCGGGAATGATGTGCTTGAGAAGCGCATCGCGATCGACCGCCTGGATGAAGGCCTGGCGCACGCGCTTGTCCATCATGACCTTGTTCTTCGAACGGCCGATAGCATCGAAAGTTACATAGAGCAGATTGCCGCTGCCCGTCGCCGTAATGCCGAGATTTGGATTGAGAGCGAGGTTCTTCGCCTCATCGCCGCTGACATTGCGGACCAGATCGAGATTGCCGGTCATCAATTGCGCGATCTGCGTCTGACGGTCGGGCATGAATACGCCGCGCACCTTCTTCACGCCTTGCGGAAAATATTTGCCGCCCTCCCAATGATTGGGCACGGCCTCTACCGCGATGCCGGCATTGCGGTCAATCGAGGTGACACGATACGAGCCCGTGCCGTTGGGATTCTTGCCGTATTCGGTCTGGTCCGTGAACGTATCCATCGTTTCCTTGTCGCGCAGGCGCAGACGGAAGGCGAGGATGCCGAGATCGCTGGAGAACGAACGCGACTGATGGATCAGCAACTTATAGGGACTCAAGATCTCGACGCTCTTGATCCAATCGTAACGCTGCTTGAACGGAATCTTCGTGGCCGGGTTCGACAGATATTCGAGCGTCGCCTTCACGTCGTCGGGGTCGAACTTGTTGCCGTTGTGGAACGTGATGCCTTCCCGCAGTTCCACTTCCAGCGTGTTGCTGTTCAGCCGCGTCAGCGACTTCGCGAGGATATTGAGCTGGTTGCCCGCAACCTGATCGTAGCCGATCAACGACTGATAGACGACGCGGTCGAACGCGGCCGCCTCATCGAACGGCGCATGATAGGAATCGAGCACCGCGAAGGTGTCATTGATCGCGATGCGGACGGTCTCGGCTGCCTTCTGGGCGTGGACCTGAGTGCTGAAAAAGGCCGCGATACCTGCTGCGGCAAGCGAGAACAACGGACGCATAGGCGTGCCTCCCAAAAGCTACGTTAAACCCCAAACCCGTCGTCGCGGCATCGGCGCGACGAAAAACAATGGGGCGAGGTTAGTCCCTCGCCCCTTATTCGTTATTTCTTCCAGCCGTAATCGCCGAGCATGGGCAGCGAATTGCTCAGCGGATTGAGCTTCAGCGCGATGTCCTTGTGGTGCGCCCACACGATCGGCAATTCCGAAATCGGGAAGATGTAGGCTTCCTGGTTCACCTTATCGAGGATCGGCGTGTAGAGCGCGGTGCGCTTCTTGTCGTCGAATTCGGCCTCGCCTTCCTCGATGTTCTTCAGGATCATCGGATCCTTCCAATAGTCGCGGTCGGCGCCGAAGAAGAAGTCGAGGATCTGCGCGGCGTCCGGATGCGTGCCCGCCGGGTTGAAGCCGGTGAAGGCGGTGAATTCGCCGTCGCCGCGACGCTTCACATAAGCGGCAATGGGCATCGAGGTGATCGAGGCGCGGATGCCGATCTTACGCACTTCGCCGGCCAGATATTCGGCGACGTAGCGGACCGGTTCGTGCACATCGAGCGTGAGATCGAAGCCGTTCGGATAACCGGCCTCGGCCAGCAGACGCTTCGCTTCGGCCGGGTTGTGCGCATAAGGCTCGTTTGTCGCGGAACAGGCGATGGAGGTTGCGAAGCAGATCGCGGTCGTCTTTATCGCGATATTACCGCCCGGGATCAGATGCTTCAGCATCTCCTCGCGGTTAATCGCCATGATGAAGGCCTTGCGCACGCGCGGATCCATCATCGCTTTATTCTTCGAACGGCCCGCCGCGTCGAACGTCGTATAGAGCAACATTTCACTGCCCGTCGGCGTCACGGCGAGATTCGGGTTCTGCGCCAGGTTCTTTTCATCATCCGAGGTGATGTTGCGCATCAGATCGATATTGCCGGTCATGAGCTGCGCGACCTGGGTTTGGCGATCCGGGATAAAGAGTGCCCGCACCTTTTTCGCCGGCGCCGGATAATACTTGCCGCCTTCCCAATGATTCTCGACGCGTTCGAGCAGCATGCCCGCGTTGCGATCGATGGAGGCCGCGCGGTACGGGCCGGTACCGACGGCGGTCTTGCCGTAATCCGCCTTGTCCTCCAGCGCATTCATCGTCTCGATATCGCGCATGCGCATGCGGAAGGACAGGAAGCCGTAATCCATCACCACCGGGCGCGATGCATGGATGCGCAACTTGTAGGGGCTCAGGATCTCGACGTTCTTCACCCAGTCGTAGCGCGACTTGAAACGAATCTTCAGCGCGGGATCGGCGAGGTATTCCAAGGTGCCCTTCACGTCGGCGGCGTCGAACTTGTTGCCGTTGTGGAAGGTGACGTCTTCGCGCAGTTCGAATTCGAGCGTCTGATTGTCGATGCGCTTGAAGGATTTGGCGAGAATCGGGACCCACTGCTTCTTCTGGGCATCGAAGTTCATCAAGGCCAGATACACGCTGCGATCGAAGGCGGCAGCCTCGTCGACCGGGAAATGGAAACCGTCGAGCGTGGCCCAGGACTCGTTGACGGCGATGCGCACGGTGTCTTCGGATTTCTGCGCAACAGCCGAGCCGGCAGAAAGGACCGCCAGGGCCGCGGCGGCGAACGACAGCAATGTACGCATGACAGAGCGCTCCAGATTCTTATAAGTGATAGAAACTGGGCGTAACCTGCCAAAAAAAGCGCGTGGCGTAAACGACAATCGCCCCCGGCCGGCTAGCGGCTTGGCGCTATTGCCAATAATCGGGCTTTAGGGCGCACGGCGCGGCGCGATGACGCCGAGATGCGCCAGATGGGTGCGCAGCGTATTGCGCGTAACACCCAGAGATTCCGCGGCGCGCACCTGATTGGCGCCAGCGCTATCGTAGGCGGTTCGGATCAGCAGACCCAGAACGCGATCGTAAACGTCGGCCGTCGCCGCATTGAGATATTTTTCCAGGAGCGGGCGCAATTCTTCTTCCAGGTTCGTTGGTGCCCGATCCGGCGCCCGGATAGCAGTAAAGCGCAGATCCTGCGGCTCGATCGCAGCGCCACGGGCCATCAACATCGCGTAATGGACGACGTTCTCAAGCTCGCGGATATTGCCCGGCCAGGCATAGGACAACAGGGCGTGTTCGGCTGCGGGCGAAAAGGCCAGCGCCTTACGTTCCAACGACTGCGCGTAGACCGAACGGAAATGCGTCGCCAGCGGCATGATGTCGCCCGGGCGGTCACGCAGCGCCAGGAGGCGCACCGAGGCAACGTTGAGGCGGAAGAACAAATCCTCACGGAACGTACCCGCCGCGACCGCACCATTGAGATCGACGTTGGTGGCGGCAACCAGACGCACATTGACCGGAATGGATTTGCGCGACCCCAGACGCACGACCTCGCGTTCCTGCAACACGCGCAGCAACTTCACCTGTAGGTTCAAGGGCAGGTCACCGATCTCATCGAGGAACAAGGTGCCGCCATTAGCGGCCTCGAACCAGCCGATCTGCGTTTGCGTGGCGCCGGTAAAGGCGCCCTTCTCGTAACCGAACAGTTCAGCCTCAACGAGGCTTTCGACAAGGGCGCCGCAATTGACGGCGATGAACGGGCCTTGGGCACGGGCACTCTGATCATGAATGAAGCGCGCGACCAGTTCCTTGCCGGTGCCGGTCTCGCCGATGATGACGACGGACGCATCGCTCGGCGCGATCTGTTCCAGTTCCTGATGCAGCGCCTGCGACGCGGGGTCTTCGAACACGAAGGCCGTGGCGCGGATCGACGGCGCGGAGCGGCGGTTTTCCGTCGGGCGCAGGACCAGCAAGGAACGATCGCGTCCGGCACGATCGAGATGCGGCCCGAGGATACGGTCTTCGCTCATGCGTGCGCCGCCGAACTGGTCGTGCCGTTCGCCTCCCCATCCACCTGGGAGGGATCGAACACTTTGAACGTGTGCGCGATCAGGCCGACGGACATGCCCGGTGCAATCTTCAGGGCTTCGAAACGGCCGGTGTTCATCTGCACCTCGACCGAGCCGTTGCCGTTCTTAAGCTCGACTTCGAATTTGATGGTGGGACCCGACGGTGCCAAGACGCGCACCACGCCATCATCCTTGCCCGGCGTAGCCTCGAGATCGTGCGGACGGATGTAAGCGACACCCGGACCGTCGAACTGACGCACCCGGAAGGACGGCTCGACCGCAACGCCGGGGATGGTCGCCACGCCGCCGGCGACCGTGCACGGCAAGCGGTTCACCTGGCCGAGGAATTCGTAGACGAACGGGTTGATCGGGTGGCCGTAGATCTGCTGCGGCGTGCCGATCTGTTCGATCTTGCCTTGGCCCATCACGACGACACGGTCGGCAAGTTCCATCGCCTCTTCCTGATCGTGGGTGACGAAAATCGTCGTCATCCCCATTTCCTCGTGCAGGCGGCGCATCCAGCGGCGCAGTTCCAGACGAACCTTGGCATCGAGTGCGCCGAACGGCTCGTCGAGCATCAAGACCTCAGGTTCGATCGCCAGCGCACGCGCCAGCGCCACGCGCTGACGTTGGCCGCCCGACAGCTGCGTGACCGAACGATCGGCCAGCCAATCGATTTGCACGAGTTTCAGGAGACGCATCACGCGATCCTTGATCTCGTCGTTCGACGGCCGGGTGGCGCGCGGGCGCACGCGCAGACCGAAGGCGACGTTCTCGAACACGCTCAGATGCTTGAACAGGGCGTAATGCTGGAACACGAAGCCGACGCCGCGTTCCGATGCGCCCTCGCCGATGACGCTTTTGCCGTTCAGGCTGATATCGCCGGCATCGGGCCAATCCAGACCAGCGATGATGCGTAGCAAGGTCGTTTTGCCTGAACCGCTGGGGCCGAGCAGTGCGATCAGCTCGCCCTTTTTCACCGACAGGCTGACATTGTTCAGCGCGGCGAAGGAGCCGTAGACGCGGGATACATTCTTGACTTCGATGCTCATAATCAGGATTCCGCGTTGGCAATGGATTTGGCGTGAAGGGCATGCGCTTGCTTGAGCTTCCATTCCAGGATGCTTTTGGCGACCAGGGTCACCAGGGCCAGCAAGGCGAGAAGCGACGCGACCGCGAAGGCCGCGACGAAATTGTATTCGTTATACAGAATCTCGGTGTGCAGCGGCATCGTGTTGGTCTTGCCGCGAATGTGGCCGGACACGACCGAGACCGCGCCGAATTCACCCATCGCGCGCGCATTGCACAGAAGCACACCATAGAGCAGCGCCCACTTGATATTGGGCAAGGTCACGCGCCAGAAGGTCTGCCATCCGTTGGCGCCGAGAATGACCGCGGCCTCTTCCTCTTCGGTGCCCTGCTGCTGCATCAGCGGGATCAATTCGCGCGCAACGAACGGGAAGGTCACGAAAATCGTGGCCAGCACGATGCCGGGGGTCGCGAAGATGATCTTGATGTTGTTGTCAGACAGCCAGTGACCGAACCAGCCCTGCAAGCCGAACATCAGCACGAACACGAGGCCCGAGATAACCGGCGAGACCGAGAACGGCAGATCGATAAGCGTGATCAGGAAGCTCTTGCCGCGGAATTCGAACTTGGTGATGCACCAGGCGGCAATCACGCCGAAGACCATGTTGAGCGGCACGGAGATCGCCGCGACCGTCAGGGTCAGCTCGATGGCGGCGAAAGCTGCCGGCTCATGCAACGCACTAAGATAGGCATCCCACCCTTTGCGCAAGGCTTCGGTAAAAACCGTCACCAGCGGCAGGCCGATGAACAGCACGAGAAAGCCGATGCCCAACGTCAGCAGCGTGGTGCGCACCACGGGCGGCTCGGTCAACAGCCGACGCCGGCGAGTCTCCACGTTGCCGCTGGTGAAAGAGTCGAATTCAGCGGGCATAGCGGGCCGACCAGCGTTGCAACAGATTGATGATGAACAGCAGCACGAATGAGATCACCAGCATGGCCGCGGCGATCGTCGTCGCCTGCGCGTAGGCGAACTCGTTCAGTCGGATGACGATCAACAGTGGCGCGATTTCTGACACCAGCGGCAGATTGCCGGCGATGAAGATGACCGAGCCGTATTCGCCGACCGCACGGGCAAACGCGAGCGCGAAGCCGGTGGCGATGGACGGAAAGATGACCGGCAGGATGACGCGCCAGATGATCTGGCGGCGCGTGGCGCCGAGCGCGGTGGCCGCTTCCTCAAGCTCCTTATCCATATCCTCGATAACCGGCTGCACGGTGCGCACGACGAACGGCAGGCCGATGAAGACGAGGGCAACCAGAATACCGAGCGGCGTGAAGGCTACCTTGATGCCCAACGGCTCCAGCAGGCTGCCGATCCAGCCGTTCGGCGCATAGAGCGAGGTCAGTGCGATACCGGCCACGGCCGTCGGCAAGGCAAAGGGAATATCGACGAAGGCGTCGGCGACGCGTTTGAACGGGAAATCGTAGCGCACGAGAATCCACGCGACGATCACACCGAAGACGGCGTTGATGGCCGCAGCACCCAGTGAAATACCGAAACTGACGCGTAGCGCGGACAGGGTGCGCGGCGAGGTCAGGATCGCCACAATCTGATCGAAGCTCAACGTCGCGGACTTGAGGAACAGGCCGGCGAGCGGAATCAGCACGATGAGGCTGAGCCATGTAATGGTCAGCCCCAGGGTGATGCCGAAGCCCGGGATCACGCTACGGCGCGATCCCGGGTTGGATTTGAAGAGAGAGAAAGTCACTTTGCGACGTAGATCTGATCGAAGACGCCGCCGTCGTCGAAGTGCTTCTTCTGTGCGGCCGTCCAGCCGCCGAAGTCACCATCGATAGTCAACAGCTCGATCTTCTTGAAGTTGTCCTTGTATTTCTCGGCAACCTTGGCGTCACGCGGACGATAGTAGTTCTTCGCCGCGATCTCCTGGCCTTCCGGCGCGTAGAGGAACTTGAGATAGGCGTCGGCGATATCGCGCGTCTTCTTTTTGTCGACCACCTTGTCGACCACCGCAACCGACGGCTCAGCGAGGATGCTCAGCGGCGGGGTTACGATCTCGAACTTGTCCGGACCCAGTTCCTTGATCGCGAGATAGGCTTCGTTCTCCCACGACAAAAGAACATCGCCGAGACCGCGCTGCACGAACGTCGTCGTCGACCCACGCGCGCCGGAATCCAGCACCGGCACGTTCTTGAAGAGCGCCGCGACGAAGTCCTTCGCCTTCTGCTCATTGCCGCCCGGCTGTTTCAGGGCGTAGCCCCAAGCCGCCAGATAGTTCCAACGCGCACCGCCCGAGGTCTTCGGGTTCGGCGTGATGATGGCGACGCCCGGCTTCACCAGATCGCCCCAATCCTTGATGGCCTTGGGGTTACCCTTGCGGACCAGGAACACAATGGTCGAGGTGTAGGGCGAGGAATTGTCGGGCAGGCGTTTCACCCAATCCTTGTTGATCAGGCCCTTCTGCGCGATGGCGTCGACGTCATATTCGAGCGCCAGGGTGACGACATCGGCTTCGAGGCCGTCGATCACCGAACGCGCTTGCGAGCCCGAGCCGCCGTGCGAGGCATTGATCTGCAGCTTGCGGCCGCCATTCGCTTCCCACTGCTTGGTGAAGGCGGCGTTGACCTGCTGATACAGCTCACGGGTCGGATCGTATGAAACGTTCAGGAATTCGGTCTGCGCGGCGGCAGCCTGCGCAAACAGGCCGAGCGCGGCGGATAGAATACCTGCGGTTAGAAAGCGCGACTTCATGATCGACTCCTCTGGACGAGCGATGTGGGCTGCTTATCAAGGCGTCTCCGGTCCGGAGCGTTCCTCGACAAGTTTGATCCACCCTCTAGCGCAAGGGCCGTGCCAAAGATTGAAGCCCGGAAATCCGGGCTTTTCAAATGAAGTTATCGACCAGTCTGTTGGAAATGCAATAGGCGCTCAATGCGATTTGCTGTATTTGCAGCACACCTGCGGATTAAAGGCGCGCGATCCGCGCCCGTTTCGAGGTTTCGAACCCGTGCATGCCGATATGCCACTGCAGGGCGATGATGCCGCCCTTCACGATCGGCAAAAGCACCAGCGCCAAGAACAGAGTCAGCGGCAACCAGATCGCCATATGCACCCAATAATCCGGCTGAAAGCGGATTTCTACCCATAATAACAATGGCATAACGATATGGCCGACGATCGCCACCACAAGATAGGCGGGAAAGTCGTCAGCCCGCTGGTGATGCAATTCCTCACCACAAGACGCACAGGTCGGATGGACCTTCAGGTACTTATGCAACAGCCGGCCTTTACCGCAGTTCGGACAGCGGCCCCGTACGCTCCGCCACACGGCGGTTGTTAAGGAGGTCTGAACGGTCTCAGTCATGGCTGTATCCTTTCGCTGATCCATACAATAATTTTCTGTATGCAGACAATCAAGCCAATGCTAGGCTAATTGTATGGACTGGCTCCCCACATTAAGCGACCGTGCCGGCCCAGCCTATCAGCGCATCGTGGATGCCCTGGCCGCCGATATCGCCGCCGGACGTTTGCGGCGCGGACAGCAGCTCCCGACGCATCGGGCATTGGCCAAGGCGCTCGGCATCGACGTTACCACCGTGACCCGCGCCTATCGCGAGGCCCAATCGCGCGGCCTGACCGAGGCGCGCGTCGGCCAAGGCACGTTCATCGCCGATGCGCCGCAGCTGACCGGCACCACGCCGGCGCGCATTCCGGCGCATCTGGATTTCGACCTGTCCATGAACCTGCCGCCGCATCCGCCCGAAGCCGATCTCGAAGGGCGCATCGCGCGCGGCATCGCGGCGCTCGAACGCGAACACGGCTTCAGCGCCTATCTCAATTACGCCGAATCAGGCGGCAGTCTGCACGACCGCGGCGTCGCGGCCGAATGGCTGCGTCCGCGCATCGCCGAGGCCAATGCCGATCGCCTGGCCATTTGCCCGGGGACGCAGGCGGCACTCTGTGCCACGCTGCTGGCGCTCACGGCGCCGGGCGACGTCGTACTCACCGACCGGCTCACCTATCCCGGCATCAAGGCGGCCGCCGCGCATGCCCGCGTACGCCTGGTCGGCGTCGCGATGGATGACAGCGGCATGGTGCCCGATGCGTTGCGCATCGCGATTCAACGTCACGCCCCCCGGCTGCTGTATCTCGTGCCGACGATCCAGAACCCGACCACAACAACCATGCCGCCTTCACGCCGCGCCGAGATCGCCGAGATCGTGGCCGCGCACGACCTGATGTTGATCGAGGACGATGCCTACGGTTTGCTGGCACCCGAACACATTCCGTTCGCCACGCTCATTCCGGCGCACACCATCTATGCGGCCAGCCTGTCCAAATGCATTTCGCCCGGTCTGCGCATCGCCTTCCTGACCGCACCCGATGCAGGCGTAAACGCGCGCATTACGGCGAGCTTACGCGCCATGCTGCAGATGCCCGTTCCCTTGATCACGGCGCTGGTGACGCGCTGGCTCGGCGACGGCAGCGCCGATGCGATGATCGCCGCGGTGCGCGACGAAGCCGCCGCGCGCCAGAAAATGGCCACGCGGGCGCTGGCCGGATTTGATTTCACCGCACATCGCAACGGCCATCATATGTGGCTGCAGGTGCCGCCTGCCTGGAACCGCGCGGAGTTCGCCCAACAGGCGCGCGCCAACGGCCTGGCCGCCGTCGCCAGCGATGCCTTCACCGTCGCGGATGGGTCGGATACGCCGCCCCATGCTGTGCGCCTAGCGCTCGGCTCGGCTCGCAATCGGGCCGAGCTGTCGCATGCATTGGACCGGCTGGCGAACGCGTTACGCCTGCCCCCGCCAACGGCGCAGGTGGTTTGACGCGCTATTCGCGCGTGATGGCGGCGAGCAATTCGGGTTTGCGGAACGGCTTATAGAGAATGCGATCGGCGCCATAGGCTTCGGAGATCCGCAGCATGGTGTTTACCGACAATTCTTCCCCACCGCCGGAGATCGCCACGATCCACAGATCTGCGTTCTGTCGGCGGATCTGGCGGATGATATCAACGCCGCCGACGCCGGGCATGATCATGTCGGTGATCAGCACATCGAACTGTTCTTGTTGAAGCTGCCTCATTGCCTCAGTGGAGTCTTGCTGCAAGACGATGTCATGTCCGGTCTGAGCGAGCATGTCGGCAATGCGCGCCAGCATGTCCTGTTGGTCGTCTACGATCAGAATTCGCACGTGCCGTTCCCTATCTCAGCTTCTTGTATTTATCGGTCGTTCGACGCACCGCACTTCAAGTGCCGGACTGATCGGGCCGATGCCGGGTCAATGCGGCACCACGCAGCGCGGCAGCCAGCCCGTCTTCGGCCAATGCTTTCAATTTCGCCTGGTCCAACTCGCCGGATTCGCTCAACAGCTCGACCTGCTCATCGAAGCAGCCGATCACCACGCCCAGCACATTGTTCAGATCGTGGATGAGTGCGCGCGAATGCGCCCCCTGCGGCGCGGGCGGCGTCGGCCGGAGCCCTTTAAACAAACGCCTGAAGACCGACGGCTTTGGATCGGTCATATCGCGGCCCCATCGCATGGGGTCCCTTGCGAGGGACGCTGACTGCTCAGAGTTCGAACGTAGGAACATGGCAGACTCCTTGGCTGCATTTGTCCCTCAAGCATGGGTAACTTCTTTTCACTGAGTAGAACGCCGCGACATGGTGCTCTCTCGATGTTAGCACTATGGAACATACGTTCGGTTCCCCAAGTCAATAAGCACAAGTAACTAGATTTTAAAGAAAGTTTCTCATATTTGCGAAATTTTATACTTTTTCATGCAACATTCGCCGAACCAAAGAAATTAAATTACAATATTGAGCAACCTATAAACATTGCGGGCTCACAGCAGGAAAGCCATCAGCCTGCACAGTCCGTAAACGTAAATATGTCCATTGCTCAAGAAGCGGAATTGGTTTCGGTGAGCGTGGTCTCGTCTGGGGGCATCACGCAGCCCATCAATTTTCAGCTGTCGCCTAATTCCGAGCTCGGTAATTCCGTGCAAGCTTGGGCCTCGCAGGGCTGGCATGCTCCGTCCCGAGATTGAGCCGCGCGTCGCTACCGTTCTGGTCGGCAACGGCTCCGTTGCCGCGTCCGACATTTGTGCGGCCGTCGAACGGCTTGTCATTTCCTTGCGCTATAGCGATCTGCAGCCTCGTGTCACCCAGTGCGGCGATCCGACGCGCCCCATCAAGATCGTTGCTCTGACCAAATCCAACCGGTCCTAAGCTTTTCTCTTTTTTTGTCGTTGTGGGCCGCAGTTGCTGTGTCGATGAGCGCATATATAAGACGCTAATATATCAAGTCAACAAAAAATCACTCCGGGACCGAATTTTCTGAATCGTCCGGTTCGCGCACCGAAATCCGGGTCAAATTCTCCATAACCTCGGCCATCAGGTACATCTGTTCATCCGACAATGTGGCGATCGATCCCGCCAGGGTGTGGATAGGGTCCTTGCTCAGCAGGCGCTTGCCCTTGGGCGTCAACTCAATCATCCGCTGACGGCCGTCGGGACCAACCTTTTTAGCCACCAGCCCCTTATTTTCCAGAGCCGTCATCGTCTGCGACGCACTGCTCGGCGTCGTCATATGGAATTTCGCGAATGCGCCGATATTGCGGGCACTTTCGTTGGCCTGGTTGATGTAGCGCAGCGCTGTCCAATGCACCGGATTCATCCCGTTGGTAAACGCCCGAGACGCCATCGTCCGCGACAATTGCTCGACAAGTTCGGCAATCGCGCGAGCGGAACGTTCACGCCGGCCTTGAGCACCAATAGCCATCAAGCGTTATCCTCTATATAATTAGAGTCTAATATTATTTTGACAGGAAGGCAATCGGAGACCGACCGGGCGGGAAATGAACGCTACCGCACACAACTAGTTCGAACGCCTAATAAGTTACGCCGACGACAATGGTATCTCCGTAAACACCGCCAGAAGCTGTCTGTAAAGCCGGAATGCGTCCGCAAATTGTGTAGTCGCCACCTGCCCCACCAACTCCCAGGCGGAACCCATCCGAGATGGTCCCGGTTCCCCCAGCACCGTCACCCCAGATCGAGGCGTAGTCCGACCCGGCATAGAGGTTGTAATTCATCATCGTTGCACTCGCTTTCAGCTTACATTGTGCATAGGTCCCCTGACAGGTCGATAAGGCAATCTAGTAAGCAACCAAAAGTGCAATATCGCCGATCAAGCTGCACGAGACATTCACGTTGCCGGTGCCCGGCAATGGCGAGACGGCCAAGGTATCGTACGTGCCGCAACTCACGCTCGAGGCCGATACCGCGCAAGACGCCAAGGCCCTGGCAGATCGGCTGATCCCGATGAGACACGACGCAATCAAGAAACCCATCAGCAAACGTTTCATTGCCGCACCGACCACGTCACCGCGACCGGATCTTCTTCGCCGGCACCCGCCGGAGCCAAGGTGAAGAAACACGCTCCGTCCTTATCCAAGACCTGAAATTCCATCGCATCTGCCGACGGAAACTCAAGATACCCTTCGCCGTCGAAAGCGCCCCAGAAAATTTTACCGTCCGAAACTCGGATGATACGTACGCCATTCGTAACGAACTCGCCGTCGCCTCGCCAGATGGTCACACGACACGATGTATTTTTCCTGGATTCAAATGCGACGGGAACGCCGGCGCGGTATCCCGGCACGATCGTCTTCTCCAGCTCCTCGATATTCGCCTCGATCGGAATGTCGGACGGATCGAGGCTCACCTTATTCTAGTAATAAGAAATCATGCGCGGGATCAGCAGTTTCCCGTTCGCGGCAGATGATTCGATGTCGGAGAAAGACGCCATGAAGGCGATCAAATACGTCTCCAACGTCGCCCAGCTCAGCAATTGCAAATCCTATGTCAAAGGCGTCAAAACGACGAGCCTGCTGACCTCGGCGCTGTCGTCCGGCTTCAACTATATCGCCGGCCCCGTCATCGGCGCCGCCAGTAAGATCACAGCGGAAAAGAAGGTCTTCCAGCCCGATGCTCTGTACCGCGAACTTCTCAAGATGGCGTCCTAGCCATCGGCGTAATTGCGGAGTTACTCCCTCCGCATAACGAGACCCTCCGATGCGCAAAAATCCGCTTAGCCTTAGCGGATTGCATCAGAGGGATCCGTTTTCTACATCCCTGATTTTGCTTTCTGAATGTGCTGGCCGATAGGGTGTGTCCCTGGCTAAGGTGCCTGCCGCAAGAACAGAGGTAACAATGGGACAGGACCTTCTTCTCGTCGGCAGTATTCCGCTCGAAACCGCCGAAGACGTCATGCTCAAATTCGGTGGCGCGTTGGGCCGCTATCTACCGGCGATGCCGGACGGCGAAGTCGGCGAACGACGGTCCTGGGTCAATCGTTTCTCCTACCAATTGTTCAACGGCCACGCCGATCTGGAAACCTTGCGCAAACCGTCGCGCACCGACGGCCGCGAGCCCCTGCTGCCCAAGACCCGCGACGAAAGCTGGCAGTTCAAGGTGGCCCCCAATGTCGATGCCGTGCGGTTCGGCCTGCCCGGCCTGCGGCTCGGCTATGCGCGCGATGCGACGAGTTCGTATTTTGTGTTCAAGACCTTACGCGAAAAAGGCCTGCTGCCCGCCGACATGCGGTTCCAAATTTCGATCCCGATGGTCAATAGCGTCGTGCGCCCGCTGTATTTCCCGAACGCCGGCGATATCGACAAGATCCGCCCCGGCTTCGAGGAAGCCCTGGCCGCCGAGCTTGACGTGATCGTCCAGCGCATCCCGGCGAAGGATCTCGCCATCCAATGGGATTGCGCGTGGGAACTGCTGGCGGTGTACGGCGAACCCGGATCGAAGGAAGCCGATGTGGAAACCCATGTTGCACCGATCCGCCGGCTATCGGCGAAGCTGCCGAACGACGTCGCGCTGGGCTTTCACTTCTGCTTTGGCACCTTCGGCGGCTGGCCCGCCTTTGCGCCCAAGGATTTGGGGCGTGCCGCCGATCTGATCAACGCCGTCTTCAAGAACACGCCGCGCCGCATCGATTGGATTCATATCCCGGCGCTCGATCGCACCGACGACGCGTTCTACGCGCCGCTCGCCGGGATCGATCAAAAGGTGACGCGCACCTATCTCGGCATGATCCACAGCATGGACTCGCTCGCTCAACGCCTCGATGTCGTGCGCAAATTCGTGCCCGATTTCGGCCTCGCCGCCTATTGCGGGTTCGGCCGTATTCCGCCGGAGCAATTGCCGCAGATTCTCGCCGATCATCTCAAGGCGTTGAAGATCGCCGGAAAATAAGGTCGCCGCGAAGCAGCCGTCAGGGGATCGTCGCGTCGCGCACGGTTTGGGCGATCACCTTGCCGTCGCGCACCAACTGATATTCGCCGCGATAGGATCCGGCGGGCCAGCCGGCCGGCGGCGCTGCACGTCCGATCGCATGAAACTGGCGCGCTTGCGTGCGAGAAGACGGTGTTGTGCCGCCGCGCAACGTCACCGTTCCGTCCGGGCCGGTCACCGTCAGACGATTGACGTCGCCTTCGCGCACGCCATAAGCCTCGACCCAGAAGCTGAGAAACGCCGCGCGCGCCAACGAGCTGGCGTTATACGCACCCTCATTCGCCTTGGCCCGTTGCGGCTGTTCCGCCGCGAAGCCTGCGGTGGCGATGCCTCCGGCCGCATATGGCATTGCACGGCTCCACAATCCGTTTCCGGTAACGTCGCGACTGCAACTCGCCGTCTGCGTCCGCGCATCGAATGGATCGACAACCACATCTCCGCGTGCAACGCGGAAATGTAAGTGCGGGAATTCCGTCTCGCCCGACAGGCCGATCAAACCCAAACGTTCGCCGGCCTTCACATCCTGACCCGATTTGACCGCAATGCTGCCGTTACGCATGTGGCAGTACTGAGTTATCCAGCCGTTACCGTGCATGATAGCAACGCGATTGCCGCATTCGCGGCCCTTGATGTCGGGTGCGCCGGCTTCACGAATGGAGATGTCCGCCATGTCGTCACGGACCCCAACGACCCGCCCCGGCGCGGCCGCAACTACGGCCACACCGCGCATCATGGCGGCAAGATCCGGAAGCGCGAAATCGGTACCGTCGTGCGCATCGTAGGTTCTGAAGCCGCACGCAAAGTCGACCGCCCCCGGCCCGGCATCACGATCGACATAGCTTTGAATGAAACAGGTCTCGCCCAGCACGCAATCGACGGGAAAGCCGAGCCGTGGTGGCGCGGCATCCTGTGCCCCAGCCAGGCGGGAGAATGCGACAACGGCAAGCGCCGTCGTCAGCACGAAGATCGAACGCGCGCGTTTCATACGCGACGTTAACAGCCGATCTTAGTTCAAGGCAATTCGATTGGCACTATTTCCGCTTGAGCGCCTCAGCCAGTGCCGCCGCCAAAGCACCTTGCGGTGCTGCGGCCGGCTTGGACGCCGGCTGCGTGCGTTGCGGGGCCCTGTTCCGATCGGCACCATTGCGATCCGCCTTGTTTCGATCAACTTGGCCACGATCGGATTTCGCGGCAGCGCCCGCCCCGTCCGTGCGCTGCGCATCCGAGCGCATGGAGAGGCCGATGCGCTTGCGCGGGATGTCGATATCGACGACGCGCACCTTCACGACATCGCCCGCCTTCACCACCTCGTGGGCGTCCTTCACATAGCGGTCGGCCAGTTGCGACACATGGACCAAGCCGTCCTGATGCACGCCGATATCGACGAACGCGCCGAAGGCCGCCACGTTGGTAACGGTCCCTTCGAGCAGCATGCCCGGCTTCAGGTCTTTGATTTCGTCGATGCCGTCGGCGAAGGTTGCGGTCTTGAAACCGGGGCGCGGATCGCGGCCAGGCTTTTCCAGTTCGGCAATAATATCGCGCACAGTCGGCAGACCGAATTTCTCATCGACGAAAACTTCCGGATCCAATGCCTTCAGGGCAGCGCTGTCGCCCATGAGGGCGCGTACATCGCGCCCGCAGGCGGCGACGATCTTCTTGGCGACATCGTAGGCTTCGGGATGGACCGAGGAGGCATCGAGCGGCTCGGCCCCGTTGGTGATGCGCAGAAAGCCCGCGCATTGTTCGAACGTGCGCTGGCCGAGGCGGCTGACCTTCAATAGATCCTTGCGGCTGGCGAACGGTCCCGTCGCATCGCGATGCGCGACGATGGCTTCGGCCAGCGACGCACCAAGGCCGGAAACCCGCGCCAGCAACGGCGCCGACGCGGTATTGAGATCGACGCCGACCGCATTCACCGCGTCTTCGACCACGGCCTGCAACGAGCGGCCAAGACGGAACTGATCGACATCGTGTTGGTACTGGCCGACGCCGATAGATTTCGGCTCGATCTTCACCAACTCGGCGAGCGGATCCTGCAAACGGCGCGCGATAGAAACGGCTCCGCGCAACGACACGTCGAGCCCGGGGAATTCCTTGGCCGCCGTCTCGGACGCGGAATAGACCGAGGCGCCGGCCTCGCTGACGATGACCTTGAGCGGCTTCGGTGCGGGCATATCGGCCAGCATCTCGGCCACCAGCTTCTCCGTCTCGCGGCTGCCGGTGCCATTGCCGATGGAGATCAGTTCGATGCCGTGCTTGCGCACCAGGCTCGCCAGTTCGGCTTGCGTGCCGCGCACGTCGTTCTTCGGCGGAAACGGATAGACCGTCGTCGTCGTCAGCACCTTGCCGGTGCCATCGACCACGGCGACCTTCACGCCGGTGCGGATGCCCGGATCGAGCCCCATAGTGGCGCGCGACCCAGCGGGGGCCGCCAGCAAAAGGTCCTTCAAGTTGCGTGCGAACACCTGGATCGCTTCTTCCTCGGCGCGTTCACGCAATTCACCCATGAGGTCGAGTTGCAAGTGCAGCGACAGCTTCACGCGCCACGTCCAGCGCACGACATCCATCAACCACAGATCGCCCGGCAATGCATTGCCGATGGCAAAGGCGGCCGCGATCGTCTGTTCCACCGGTTTGACGGTTGCGGTACTGTCGGCATCGACCTCGATATCGAGGAACAGGAATTCCTCGCGCCGGCCGCGCAGCATCGCCAAGGCACGATGGCCGGCGACGGTCGCCCAGCGTTCGGCGTGATCGAAATAGTCGGAAAATTTCGCGCCCGCCTCTTGTTTGCCGTCCGCGACGCGCGAACGCAGGAAGGCGCGCTCCTTCATATAGATGCGCAGGCGGCCGACGAGATCGGCATTCTCGGCGAATTGTTCGGACAAGATATCGCGCGCCCCTTCGAGCGCGGCTTTGACATCCGCCACCGTCTCATTGACATAGGCCGCCGCCAGTTCCGCCGGCACGAGGGCGCGATCGGCCATGATGGCTTCCGCCAACGGACCCAAGCCATTTTCGCGCGCGATATCGGCCTTGGTGCGGCGCTTCGGCTTGTACGGCAGATAGATATCTTCGAGCTCGGCCTTGGTCACCGCCGTCGCCAGCTTGGTTTCCAGCTCGTCGGTCAACTTACCCTGTTCACGGATGGAATTGAGGATGGCATCACGACGCGCATCGAACTCGCGCAGATAAACCAGCCTTTCGGCCAACAGGCGAAGTTGGGTGTCGTCCAGGCCGCCCGTCACTTCCTTGCGGTAACGCGCGACGAACGGAACGGTCGCGCCTTCATCCAACAGGCCGATGGCGGCGGCGGCCTGTTCGGGCCGTGCATTGATTTCCGCCGCGATGGTGATCGAGATACGCTTGATATCGGTGGCCATATTTTTCCCGCATTGGACAAGGGCGCGGCGAAAAATAGAAACAATCGCGTGGCGGATGCCAAGGTTTATCGGTTCTGCGGAAACATACGGCGATTATTCAACGAAAAGCGCCACCTCGACCTGTGCATAACTTCACCCAGATCGAAGACGGCGCTGCGGGTTCGGCGAATCACTATTTCTGTTTATCGGCCAATTGGCGCGAGTAGAAGCGCCACAGGCTGTAGACCATGTCGGACGGCTTGCCCGGATTTTCCGGCGTCGGCGGATTTTTGGGCCGCATGCCGCGGAAGAACTCAACATCATCGTCGCGGATCGGGCGCGGTTCGCCCAGCAGGCGCGCCTGATAATTCATCTTGGCGAGATCGAACAGATTGATCGCGTTGACCGTCGCCTCCTGCACATCGCGGCCAACCGACGTGATGCCATGACTGCGCATCATGCAGACGTCGGTCTTGCCCACCGCTTTCGCCAGTTCACGGCCCAAGCTGCTGTCGCGGATCAGGATCGAGCGGTCGTACTGGCTGATGCGATCGTTGATCAGCAGATCGAGCGCGGATGGATTGTACGAGCCCAGGATCGGCAGCAGCGGCACGTCGCAGATCGTGAACAGCACGACGGTGGAGGGATGGATGTGGATGACGGAATTGATCTCAGGCCGCGCGCGATACATTTCGGTATGGATGAAGACTTCCTGCGGCACGGCGAGACCCTGGTTGCCCGACAGCAACTTGCCGTCGAAATCGACCGTGATGACCTCGTCCGGCGTCGTGTAATAAAGCCCGGCTTCCATCGGCCCGCGCGCGCGGATCAGGATTTTGTCTTCGCCCGGGATGCGCGTGCTCACATGCCCTTGCGTCGGGTTGGACAAATCCAGCATGCCGATGATGCGGCACGATTCAGCCACCACTTCGCGCAATTTGTTCAGGTGTGCGGCGTCGCTCATTCTTAATCCTTATTGAAAAAATCCGAGAGCAGGGAATCCGGCCAGATGATGTTGATAAGATTGTCGAACAATCCAAAGACGAGCAACACCAGGATGCCGCCGGTGAGGATGCCCCAGGCCCACGGTCGTTTTCCGATCATGAAGACGGCAGGGATCGTCGCGGCAAACAGGATCGCGGCATATTGCAAGCCAATCACATAAGCCAAGATGACGAAGCCGACGAAATAGCCGAACAGGATGGCGGCGTAACGCCGCTGGCCTTCCATATCGGTGCTGAGCATGCCGATATCGAGCACCTCGCTCTCGCCGCGCTCCCACCCGCTCTTGATCACCTGCACCGCCGCCAGAACGATGATCAATGCGCCCAAGACCAGCGGGAAGTTGCGCGCCACCGGCCGGTAGTCGAAGGATTGCCAGACGAAGGCAGCAGCAATGACGATGAAGAGCAGGCCGACATAAGAATCCGTCTTCCACGCCCACGGATTCTTGCGCACCGGATTGTCGACCGCCGCAGCGCCCACGGACGCCGCTCCGGCCAACTGCGGCACACTTTTGTCATAGCTGCCGATGCGAATAAAGAAGATGACGACAACGACCGCCAGGACCAGCAAGCCGATGGTCAAGGGACGCGACAAGGTGCCGCCCAGGCCATAAAGCGAGATCGCCGACATGCCGTTCTTTTCGATGATCTCGCCTAGGATGAGGCCGAGAATCAGCGGCGGGCGCGGCCACTTATAGCTCTTCATCGCCAGGCCCAATGCGGTGAAGGCCAGGATGATCGGCACCGCCGACCAATGCTGGGTTTCCTGGAAAGCCGACAGAATCGACAGCGGAATGATGACCGCGCCCAGCACCGGATAAGGCACACGCGACAATTTCGCCAATTGACCGGAGGCGAACATGCCGAGCACGGCCAGCACCGCGTTGCCGAGGATCAGACTGATTACGATCAAGGTAACGATATCGCCATGCTCGCTCAGCAGCGACGGGCCCGGCGAGATACCGTAAGCGATCATCGCGACGAGTACGAAGACCCAGCCTTGGCCGGCCGGTACGCCCAACGCCAGAGTCGGGATGGCGTGCCCACCTTCTTTGGCGCTTTGCACCGATTCCGAAAACACGAGACCGCGATAGGACCCTTTGCCGAATTGACGGCGGTTCTTCGCTGCCGAAATGCCGATGCCGTAGGACAGCCACGACACGACGCGCGCGCCCACGCCGGGGATCGCGCCCAGGAACACGCCCAAGATCGAATGGCGGATGATGAGCTTCCAATATTTGAGCGCCAACCTGGCGCCCTTGAAAACCTCGCGCGTACTGAGCTTGGCATCGGCGCGGCTGGTCGCACTGCGCGTCATCAGAAGATCGATCATCTCAGGCAGCGCGAACAGACCGATCACCGTCGCGATCAGCGGCAGCCCTTCCTGGAATTCGAGCAGGCCCAGGGTGAAGCGCGCTTCGCCGGAGAACGGGCTAAGGCCGACGGTGCTGAGCAGCAATCCCGCTAGGCCCATGGTGAGGCCCTTTATCATCGCGCCCCGGCTGAGCGCGCCGACGATGGCGACACCGAAGATGCCCAGCGCGGCGATCTCGGCGAAGCTGAACTGCAGGATGAAGGGCTTGATGATGGGCATCACCAGCAGCAGCGCCGCCGCGCCGATCAAGCCGCCGATGGCCGACACCATATAGATGAAGCCGAGCACGCGGGCAGCCCGCCCTTTGGACACCAGCGGGCGTGCTTCCAAGAACGTCACCTGCCCGCCGCCTGGATGACCGAGCGCCACGATGGGCAAAACGTCGAGCATGTCATCGACCGACGTGATGGTCGCCAGCATAACGATGCCGATCACCGGATCTTGGACATTGAACACGATGAAGGGGATGGCCAGCGCCATGAGCAGGCTGGCCGATGCGCCCGGCACGATGCCGGCAAAGGCCGCCATCGAAACGGCGGCGAAGAATGCGAACCAATAAGCAGATGTGCCGAGCACACTCAGCCCAGCCAGGACCCCATCCATGTCGCCTCCCATGACGACCGTCGATTATTATTTGACGATCGCTGCCGTCGCGACAGCGTTACACCGCCGCAACGGAGCGTATCGCGCTATTTGCCCTCGACAAACTTCTCGTAGATCAACTTCTGATATTTTTGGTATTCCGGCAGGTGACGTTTGAAGGCGCCATGCAGGCGCACGACGCTTTTCTGCATCTCCTCGCCATTGATCAAGGTGATCGGCTCGCGCTGAATCTTTTCCACCGCAGCGGCGAATTCCGCATCCTTGAAGGCATTCTCATAAGCCCGGCGCAGGATATTGACGACCGCCGGCGGCGTCTTCGGCGTCGTGGCCAAGGTCTTGCCTGCCAGGACCTCGGGCAGCACCAAGCCTTCCCACAGATCCTTCTGTTCCGGCGTCAGCCAGTTCATGGCGTTTTCGAGTTCCATCTCGGTTTCGCCATTGGAATTCAGCTTGATATCGGGATTACTGAGATCGGCGATGGGCTTCAAGAAGCCTTTCTTGAGCCAGCCTTCGCGCATCCGCGTGATGCTGTACCAGACAGCACCGCCGATCCAGGTATTGATGTCGCCGCGTTCCAACATGACGAGCGAATCCGCCGTGCCCGCTTGCGCGATCGGCAGGATCTTCATCGGCGCTTCCATCCAATAGGCCATTAGGGCCGACGCCAAGGTCTTGCCCGAAATGTCTTCCGGCCGCCCGACGGGTTCGGCCATGGTGAGCACGACCTTGCCGCCCTTAGCGTCCTTCAACGTCTTATAGGGCACCGTGTCGCGCGCCATGAGCACGAGATCGCGCCCGGTATGCGAACCGATATATTCGAACTTGTCGGTCTCGAACTCCGCCGACTTGTCGACGAACTCGATCCCGACGCCAGGAGCGGCGAGGAACGAAATCGTCAGCCCATCGGGCTTGGACTTCCACACATAGTTCCGCCCCGCCGGGGTCGGTGCAATATTGCGCACGACGATATTGGGATTGCCCGGAATGAACTTGCCCCAGGTCTGCGCAAAATGGCGCGCATGCAGATCGGTACCGCCGCCCGGTTTGAAATCGACGATCAGGTTGATCGTCTTGCCTTTGAAATAGGTTTCCGGATTGATGTCCGCAGCCGCCACGGGCGCGGCGATGGCGCATGCCACGAACAGCATAGCCAACGACACCGCGAAACCCCGCAACGCGCCGAGCGTTTTACGCTTCGTCATAACGTTCCTCCCTGTAGGAAGTTCTTTATTCAGCCGCCGTGCGATTTTTCGCTTCTTCGACTTCTTTGATAAGCGGACTGTATTTCACCGTATTGCCCGTGCTCGTCTTATCGATGGTGTTCGATACGCGACCAAGGAAGAACTTCTCGACCGGAAGCTCGATGGGGCCCATGTTCGGATCGCGGAACACGTTCTTCGGATCCTTGCCGGCTTCGATGTCACGCATCGCGTCTTCCAGCATCTTGCGATACATGATGACACCGCGATCGGACCGGCCCAGCACTTCCTTCGTGCGATCCGTGACCAGGCCTTGCGTAATCCACGCCACGATATCCTGGCCGCTATTGTTGTCGAGGATATCCCATTGCGGCAGGCCGGAACCATCGAGCAACGGCACCGGCGCCGAATAGACGGGGATGTCCACATCAGCCTGCGGCGTGATCGGCATGCCCGATTCCTTGTCGAAGATGCGATACCACCAATAGGCCGTGTGGTTATCGTCCTGCGGCACACGCACCTGGAAGACATGGCCGGTCTTCAGCAGGTTCGGGAACACGACCGGATGGCCAATCTTCCAATCGTCGTCTTCCTCGCTGTTACCCTGCTGCACGCGGCGCTTGGTGATGCCGTATTCGAACGTATCGAAACCGACCTTCACATGCGGCTTCACCGGACGCTGCTTGTCGTCCTTGCCGAGCTTCCGCAGCACGTAATTGAGGAAGTACTGGTGCAGCCATTCGACATGCACGGGGTCGAGCGAGTTCTCCATGATCTGCAGCCAGTTGCAGGGCACGACGGCGAAGCCCACTTCGCGCATCGCTTCTTCTGCGACATACAGATCCCACTTCGGCAGCACCGGCGCCGGCTTCGGGCCGAGATAGCCAAAGATCATCCCGCCCATCTGCGAGACTTCGTAGGCGACGGTCGTCACCTTGTCCTTGAAGCGCGCATCCGGATCTTCGGCTTCCTCATAAGGCTGCTCGATGCATTGGCCTTTTTCGTCAAAGGCCCAGCCGTGATAAGGGCAGCGGATGCCGCATTTCTCCGGGATGCCGTAAACCAGCGACATCGAGCGATGTGGGCAGCGCGCCTCCAGCAGGCCATAGGTGCCCGACAGATCACGATAGAGCACGAGATCTTCGCCCAGCAGCTTGATCGGCAGGGTATCGCGATCTTTCATCTGCGAGACGGTGGCAATCGGGTGCCAGTAACGGCGCAGCAGATTACCCATCGGCGTGCCGGGCCCAACCCGGGTCAGCCGTTCGTTCTGTTCCTGTGTCAGCATCGTACTATCTCCATCATATTGCGTGCGCCGCGTTATTCGGCAGCGGCAGTTTGTTTGTCGTGTTTCTTCAAGACGGGGCTGTATTTGGCCGTGTTGCCGGTCCGCTCGTTGGTGACGGCATTACCGGACGATTTCAGTTTATTGGCTTCAACCGGCAGATCGATGCGCGCGACATTGGTGCCGCGCATCACGTTCAGCGGATCGCGCCCGGCCTCGATATCGCGCAACGCTTCTTCAAGCATCTTGCGATACATCAGAATGCCCTTATCTGATCGGCCGAGGGTTTCACGCGTTCGGTCGGTGATGGCGCCTTGCGTAATCCAGGCGACGATATCTTGACCGCTGTTGTTGTCGAGGATGTCCCAGTGCGGCAGGCCCGAACCGTCGAGCTGCGGCACGGGCGCCGTGAAATAAGGAATGTCTTCGGGCGCCTGTTCCTCGTACGTGATGCCCGAGGTCGGCGTGTAGCAGCGATACCACCAATAGGCCGTGTTCTCGTCGTCCATTGGCACGCGGATCTGGAACGCGGGCGTCGCCACGCTGCCGCTTTTCAGGTAATTCGGGAACACGACCGGATGACCGGTCGCCCAATCCTCGTCCGCCTCAGTTTGGCCTTCGAGGATGCGGCGCTTGAGCAGACCGTATTCAAAAACGTCGAAACCGATCTTTTCGTGGCGCGACGGCTCGCGCTGCTTTTCCGGCTTGCCCAATTTACGCAGCACATAATTGCGCATGTATTGGTGCAGCCATTCCACATGCACGGGATCGAGCGAGTTCTCCATGATCTGCAGCCAGTTGCAGGGCACGACGGCAAAGCCGACCTCGCGCACCGCATCGTCCATAACGAACAGATCCCACGGCGGCAAGACGGGCGCCGGCTTCGGCCCCAGATAGCCGAACACCATGCCGCCCAGGATCGCGACCTCGTAGGCTTGCGTCGTCACCTTGTCCTTGAAGCGCGCGTCGGGATCTTCCGCCGTCTCATACGGCTGATCGACGCATTGGCCGGTCTCGTCGAAGGCCCAGCCGTGATAGGGACAACGAATGCCGCATTTCTCCGGGATGCCATAGACCAAGGACATGAAGCGGTGCGGGCATTTGGCTTCAAGCAGGCCGTAGGTGCCGGATAGATCACGATAGAGCACAAGCTCTTCGCCGAGCAATTTGATTGGCAAGGTGTCGCGTTCTTTCATCTGCGACAGGGCGGCGATCGGGTGCCAGTAGCGGCGCAGCAGATCGCCCATCGGCGTGCCGGGGCCGACGCGGGTCAAACGTTCGTTCTGTTCCTTCGACAGCATGATACCTCTCCTGCCTTCAGCGCGCCGCCGCGCGCTTCAACCTCGCGACTGAATCCGCTTTCGTGACATCGACCGTCGGCGTCTGATAGCGCAAGGTCACCTCGGCGCGCCGTTCGGACGATTGTTCAAGTGCGACGAGCGCTTCCTGCGTCGCCTTGCCCCAGCGCCCATCGGCCGGCAACGGCGTGCCGTCGACCACGGCGCTGTAGAAACTGTTCAGACGGCCATCGCGGCCGTCGATATCGCTAGGCACCGCGATTTCGCGCTGGCCATCGTCGCCATCGACCACCAGGCCGCCGCGCGACAGGCGCACATCGGCGCGTTCGAAACTGGCGATCAATGGGCCGCCGAGCAGCCAGCCGCTCGAGACGCCACCACTTGCGCCGGCACCCGGAGGCGCTTCCATGCCTTCGCGTCCACCGCCGTACCGTTCGCCGGCCGCCGCGCGATCTTCCCAATCGGGATCGTACTTGTTGGCATTCAGCTCGCGCCGCGCACGGCCGTAGCGATCGGGTGCCGCCAGCGGCGCCTTGCCGTCGAAGCCCGAAACGAAGGCGCGGGAATCGAAATGATCATAGCCGCTGCACACGACGGTGCAGCTGACGTCGTTTTCAAAATCGATGAAGGCCGAATAGGCGCCGGGCACATGACGCGCGGCATCGAGGATCTGACAGGTGCCGCGCATGCTGCGGATCATGCCGCCAGCGATGGTACGCACGATATCCAATTGATGCGGCCCCTGGCGCCACAACAGCCCGCTGCCCCAACCGGGAGTGAGTTCTTCGCGCGAACGCGGTTTATAAAGCCAATCGACATAGCGCCAGCTATTGATCATCCGCAGACGCCCGAACTCGCCGCGGATCACGAAATCGCGCAAGGCTTGCACGCGTGGCTCGAAGCTATGTTTGACGTTGACCCCGAGCAGAACGCGATTGCGCGCGGCATCCGCGATCATGACGTCGGCATCCTCCAACGACACGGCCATCGGCTTTTCGATCAGCACATGCTTGCCGCCGTTCAACGCGGCACGGACATGCGCGGCATGGAGCGTGGTGGGCGTCGCGATATAAAGGAGATCGACGTTCGGGCTTTGCGCGATCGCCTCGACCGATGTGAAGGTCTCAGCGCCGTAATCGGCTTTGAAGCGCGCCAGGATGTCGGCATCGAGATCGGCCGCCGCCGTGATCTTGTACAATGGATTTCGATCGAAGGCGGGCAGCATGTTAACCGCAGCACCGCCAATACCGACGATGCCGACGCGCAAGACGCGACCGGTCTGTCCAGTGTGCATAGCGGCCCTGTTTTCGTTATTTTTTGTTCTTAATGGGTCGAGGCTACGCCAAAGTTTTCATGCTTTCTAATATTTAATAGACATATTATCATACCTTTTATGCATTAAAATACCGAGGCTGGCGGATGGCACGGCGGGTCAAACTGTCGCAATTGGATTACTTCCGGGCGGTCGGACAGTTCCAGCATGTCACCAAGGCCGCCCAGCATCTCGGCATCAGCCAGCCGGCGCTGAGCCGCGCCATCGCCGCCCTGGAAGCCGACATCGGCATTCCGCTGTTCGAACATCGCCGCCGCTCGGTCCGTCTGACGGAAAACGGCGAGGTGTTCCTGAGCTATATCGAGCGTGCCTTCGCGGTCGTCGAAGATGGCTTCGAAGCGTTACGCGATCTCAACGAGCCGGGGCGCGGCAAGATCAAGATCGGCTTCGTGCGCACGCTCGGCTTGGGTTTCATTCCGCAGCTCATCCGTCTGTTCCGCGAGAAATATCCCAACGTGCAGATGGCGCTGATCCAGAACAATAGCGTGGGGCTGGAAACCAGCCTGAAGAACGGCGAGCTCGATCTGATCTTCGTCACGCAGATCGCGGACACCAAGGCCTGTCTCTTCGAGAAACTCGCATCGCAGGAAATCCGCTTGGTCGTTCCAGCCAATCACAAATATGCCAATCGCGAGTCGGTGACGCTCGACGAGCTCAAAGACGAATCCTTCATCTGCTTTCAAGAAGGCCACGCGCTGCGCGACACCTTCAACCGGATCTTCCAGTCCGCCGGCTTCAAGCCGAACATCAGCTTCGAATGCGACGACGGCTCCTATCTCGTCGGCTTCGTGACCGCCGGTCTCGGCCTCGCGCTCATGCCGCCCAATAGTGGTGACGTCGTCGGTGCAAAAGCGGTGAAGATTACATCGCCCGATGCACGGCGCGACATCATCATTGCCTGGCCGACGCACCGCTACATCAACCAGAGCACCGTGGCGTTCATCGAATTCAGTAAGTTTGCCGTGGCGCCCGATATGTCCTTCACCGTCGCAGCGTCGGATCCGCCAGCCTAGCCCCGCGGATAGACGTGCCATTCGCCGCCCGGATCGGCGATGCGGCCCTCATCTATATAAGACGGGCCGACCGGCACCTTGCCGTGGCCGCCCGGCAGATCGACGACATAGGTCGGCTGCGCGATACCCGATAACCGCCCGCGTAAAGCGCGCATCAATTCCTGACCTTCGGCGATGGTCGTGCGGAAATGACTGGTGCCCGGCGCCAGATCGCCGTGATGCAGATAGTAAGGATTGACGCGATTGGCGACGAAGGTGCGCATCAAATCTTCCAGCACGGCAGCATCGTCGTTGATCCCTTTCAGCAGCACCGTCTGGCTGATCAGCGCGAGGCCGGCATCGGCGAGGCGCGCCACGGCCGCGCGCCCGTCGGCAGTGAATTCGCGCGGATGGTTGGCATGGAGTGCGACGTAAACCGCGCCCGAGAATTGCTTGAGTGCGGCGACCAGGTGCGCATCGATACGCGTCGGATCAACCAGCGGCACGCGGCTATGCCAGCGCATCACCTTCACATGCGGGATGCGCGACGCGGCCTCGGCGATGGCTGCGATGCGGCGCGGCGACAGCATCAAGGGATCGCCACCGCTGACGATGACCTCGAAAATTTCCGGATGCGCCGCAACATAGGCAAAAGCCGCAGCCAATTCGGCATCGGTCAACGTCCCGGCCCCGTCCGGCCCGACCATTTCGCGACGAAAACAGAAGCGGCAATAAATCGGACAGGTATGCAGCGGCTTCAGCAACACGCGATCAGGATAACGATGTACGAGGCCTTTGACGGCGGCATGCACATCGTCACCGATCGGATCGGCATTCTCTTCCGCCGTATGATGTAATTCATTCCCCGACGGAATGAACTGCCGCGCGATCGGATCGTTTGGATCAGTTGGATCGATCAGCGCCGTCATCTCCGGCGTGATCGCGATGGCATAGCGCGACGCAACGGCATCCAACGATGCACGCGCCGCCTCCGGCACGAGCCCGGCCGCGACCAGATCGGCGATGCTGCGGAGCGTCATGCCAGTTCCGACGGTGGCGTCCATTGGACATCCTCAATGCGGGCCGCACCCATCAAGAGCATCACCAGGCGATCGAAGCCGAGCGCGCAGCCCGACGCGTCCGGCATCGATGCGAGTGCCGCCAAAAAATCTTCATCGAGCGGATAACGCTCGCCATACAGACGCTGTTTCTCCGCCATGTCGATTTCGAAGCGGCGGCGTTGTTCGCCAGCGTCACGCAATTCACCGAAGGCATTGGCGAGTTCGACCCCGCAAGCGAACATCTCGAAACGTTCGGCAAGGCGCGCATCGTCCGGCTTGCGGCGTGCGAGCGCGGCTTCGGGCAAAGGATAATCATAGAGGATCGTTGCCAGACCATTGCCGATCTGCCGCTCGACGCGATCGGCCATCACGCGGCTGAAGATGTCCGACCAGGTGTCATCATCAGCAACACGGATGCCGGCACTCGTAGCGGCTTTGGCGAATGGGTCACGCAACGGCACGCCGGCATTGGTCAACATCGCCAATAAATCAATCCCAGCGTAACGACTGAACGCATCAGCCACGCTCAATCGTTCGGGCGCCGCCATCGCATCGGCGACACGCGTGCCGTGGCTGAGAAATCTCACCCCAGCGGCCTGTGCCGCACACAACAAGATCGCCGCGCAATCGTCCATCAGAGCCGTGTAGCTTTCCTCGGCGCGATACCATTCCAGCATAATAAATTCGCGGGCATGCCGTGGCCCCGACTCGCGATTGCGAAAGACCCGCGCGAAATCGAAAATCTTGCGTTCACCTGCGGCCAGCATCTTCTTCAACGCGAATTCCGGCGAGGTATGGAGATAAAGCGGCGCCGCCTGCCCATCGGGCGCCACCGCCCGGCTGGTGAAGGCATGCAGATGGGGCTCGTTGCCGGGCGAGACCTGAAGTGCCGCCGCCTCGACCTCGATAAAGCCGTCTGCCTCAAACTGGGCGCGTAACGCCGATTTGACCCGGTTGCGGGTCAGCAGGCCCGGACGACGGTCCTTGTGGCGGGCCGGGTTCCACCAGGGTTCGGCCCAATGGTCAGGCATATGGGCGCTCTTCCGGTTTGGCGGGCTGGATATTTGCATAAATATGCGTATGTTGCGCCCAGAAATCAGTGTTGGGAAAAGCGTCCCGGGCACGCCCAAAGGGTAAATTGATCATGACCAAGGTTATCGCCAGCACCGTCCGTAAGGGCAACATCCTCGAAGTCGAGGGCAAGCTGTACGCTGTCCTGTCCGCCGAAAGCTTTTTCCCGGGCAAAGGCACGCCGACGACCCAGATCGATATGCGCCGCCTGTCCGACGGGGTCAAAACCACCCAGCGCTACCGCACGACCGAACAGGTCGAGCGCGCCTATGTCGAGGACCGCGAGCATAGCTATCTCTACCAGGATGGCGACAATTATGTGTTCATGAACCCGGAAAGTTTCGAACAGGTCCCGGTTTCGCTCGACGTGCTGGGCGATCTCGCCCCCTATCTGCAGGAAGGCATGATCTGCAGCGTCTCGGTCCACGAAGGCGTGGCGGTCTCCATCGAATTGCCGCAGCGCGTGACGCTTGAAGTCGTCGAAACCGAACCGACCGTGAAGGGCCAGACGGCATCGTCGTCCTATAAGCCGGCGATCCTGTCCAACGGCGTGCGCACCGGCGTGCCCGGCCATATCGTCCCCGGCACCAAGATCGTCGTGATGACGGCCGACGGTTCCTACGTCGAACGCGCCAAGGACTAACGTCTCCCTCTGAATTCCATGGATTCCCATCGGGCGCGGCGCGAAGCCGCGCGCCCGATGGTGGGATCGCGCCCGCGATAAGGCGTGGTGACGCGGCGCTCCGTGCACGCTAGGATTGCCCTATATCAGGGAGCCTTACATGACCAAACAAATGCAAGATAAAGTCGCCATCGTCACCGGAGCCAGCAGCGGCATCGGGCGCGGTATCGCCGAGATGTTCGCCGCCGAAGGGGCGAAAACCGTTCTCGCCGCGCGCCGCAAAGGCGAGCTCGACGAGATCGTCGACGCCATCACCAAGAAGGGCGGCACGGCCATGGCGGTGCCGACCGACGTGACCCAGGAAGATCAGGTCCTGGCCCTGTTCGCCAAAACCAAGCAGGCCTATGGTCGCATCGACGTGACGGTGAACAATGCCGGCGTGCCGACGCATATTCCGACCGAAGAGATCACCTTGGAATATTGGAACCAGGTGATGGCGGTGAACCTCACCGGCGTGTTCCTGTGCGCGCGCGAAGCCATCCGTTATATGAAGGCGCAGACCAATCCGCAGGGCGGGCGCATCATCAATATGGGCAGCATCTCGGCCAAGACGCCACGCCCCGATTCAATCCAATACACGGCAACGAAGTTCGCGATCCAAGGCATGACGCATCAGATCACCCAGGACGGACGCAAATACGGCATCGTATCGTCGGTGATCCATCCGGGTTCGACCTTCAGCGGCTTCAGCGCCGGTCGTCGTACTGGTCCCGGCCCGGGCGCAACACCGCAGGAATATTCCATGGATCCGGCCGACGTCGCACGCGTCGCGGTTCTCATGGCGTCCTTGCCGGACGAGGTCAATCTGTACGAAGCGACCATCCTACCGAACCAGATGCGGTCGTTCATCAGCCGCGGTTAAGCAAGACGCGGCTCGGTCCAATTCAGATCGAGCCGCTTTCTTGTCGCCTAGCGCGCGGAACTCATCCCGCAACGTTCCGCCCAATATTCCCAGGCGCGCGATTTCTCATAGATGAACGGCGTTTTCGACATGATGTCGATCTCGCCATCGCTCATATAGGTGATGTCGCCAAAGCGCATCGCCTCGGATTGCAGCTCGGCATTGACCTTGAGATACACCGCCTTGTGCACGGCGTCATAGATCGACGAACCCGCGACAACACAGCCATGGCCACGCATCAGGGCCACCGGCCGGTCGGCCAGGAACTTCGCAAGGTCGCGGCCCTGATCCATGTTCATGACCAGCAGGTTGGTATCGCCGAATGTATCGCGGATGTCCCAGACGGGAACTTCCTTGCCGATCGTCGCCGCAACATGAAGGACGGGGCGTAGCTTGACGTTCTTGCTCAGGCCGAAGGGAATGATCTCGTTGGCATGGTTATGGACGACCGCCTGCACATCGGGGCGCGCCTGATAGACCGCACCATGGATCGGGCGTTCGCCATAGATGCGCCGCCCGCGCAGATCGATCGGGTTACAATCCAGATCGAATTCCATGAGGTCGTCGAGCGTCACCAGTTCCGGACTGAGCGAGCGCGACATGAAAAAGCGATCGGGGCGATCGGGATGGCGGATGCTGGCGTGGCCGTAGCCATCCACGACGCCTTCGTGGGCCAGGATCCGATTGCCGACGACGAGTTCCCTGAGAAGTTCATCGAGCTTGCTCATTTCCAGCCCAGCCCCCACGAAGTAACGCTGCCCGCGACCGGCTTGGATTGCATGGTCGCATTCTGCGTCAGCACGAAAATATCGGGGATCGGCGTCAACATGCGGATGCGCATGTCCTCGGTGATCTCGTCGAAAATCTCGCGCGCCTGATCGGTGAATTTCTTCACGTCCGGCTCGTCGTTGCCCTGCGCCACGCGTTTTTCCAGCTCGGCCGTGCTGATATAGCCCGCGTGTTCGCCGGTCAGGAAGTACGCGAGCGTGTCGCCGACGTCGGGAATGACGCCGCCGCTCCAGCCGCGCAGGATCAACGGGAACTTGTTGTCGCGGATCTGATTGGTATAGGCGGGACGCGCTAGCACCTTCACATCGGCCTGGATACCGACCGCGCGCAGATTACCGGCAAGCGCCACGGCCGCTTGGCGGAACAGACCGGCGATGGTGAAGATGTCCACCTGGAAACCATTGGGATAACCCGCTTCGGCGAGCAGCTTCTTGGCGCCGGCCGGATCGTAGCTCGGCGGCTTTTTGGTGAATTCGCAGCCGACCTGATAACGCGTGCCCTGCCAGCACAGATGTTCCGGCCAGTCGACTTTCATGTCGCCACCGAGCACGGTGTAGAGATCGATCGGGTTGATCGCCATCGAGATGGCCTGGCGCACCCGCTTGTCCTTCAACGCCGGCACACCGCTGTCGCCGAACACATTGATCATCAGATAATTGTAGCTGAAGCTGGAATGCGCCTCGACGCGATAGTCCTTGCGACCGGCGAACGCTTCGGCGGTATCCAACGGCACGGGCCCCATGACGTCGAGATTGCCGGCCAGCATCTCGGCCGTCTGCGCGCCGTAATCCGCAATCAACCGGACATCGATCTTACCGACCTTGCCGGCCGTCTTGAACGCGTTGCCGTGCTTGTAATTATTGTTGCGCTCAAACCGGATGACGGCGTTCGGGTTGAATTCCGCCAGCTTGAAAGGTCCGGTGCCGACGGCCTTTTTCGAGAAATCGGCTTTGTTCTCGATCGCCTCGTGCACATGCTTGGGCATGATCGGCCCGGTCTCGGCCAGGATCATCAGATCGTAGCGGGTCTGACTGTGCTCACGAATGCGCACCGCGGTCGGGCTGACCTTCTCGGCGCCCGCGATCCAGGTGAAGCTGCGCGCGATGCGCAATTTCGATTTCGGATCGATCAGCCAATTGATCGTATAGACGACATCGTCGGCGGTGAATTTCTGTCCGTCGCTCCATGTCACATCGTCGCGCAATTCAAATTCGACCGTTGTGGGATCGATGCGTTTCCACGACTTAGCCAGCAACGGCAGGAACTTCTGCGTCGCGAAGTCGTAGCTAATCAGTCCGTCATACAGGGTCGCCGTCGTGAACACGGTGTGATTGCCGGGATCGTTGTAACGATCGAGCGCGCTATATTGATCGACCCGCGCGGTGCGCAAGGTGTCAGCCGACTTCTGCGCGAACGCGGGCATCGCCAGCGATAATGCGGCGACGACGCCGAACGAGGCGGCGAATTTCGAGAATGTCATCGTATCCTCCCGGGATGCTGAGCCTTGGCCGCCTCTTTCACGAGGGCAGTTCCGAGGCGGAATTATTACCACACTAATCGCTAATGTGTATTAGCGTTGTCAGGAACAGGCCGCGTCTCTATAGATTTGTGTAGTAATTAGCGCGAAAACGGCATGAACGTTTTCACCATAAGAAAACTCAGGTGAGGAAACATGAAAATCGTCCTATTTGGAGATGACAACCGCGTCGGCGCATTGGATGGCGATCGCATCATCGATCTCAATCGCGTGGATGCGAAAATTCCCGCTCGGCTCGATACGTTCATCGAAGGTGGCAAACAAGTTCTCGATCTGGCGCAGGCCGCGCTGGCGAAAGCCGGCGGCGATGCCGTTCACAAGGCTAGCGCGGTGAAGCTGAAGGCGCCGTGGCCGGGCAAGCGCCTCGCTATGGTCGGCGGCAATTACGCCGATCACCTCGCGGGCATGAACCGCAATCTCGGCCACGGCGGCGCGGTCACCGTTGAGGATGCGCACAAGGCCGCGCGCGAAGCCGGTCATTGGGGATTCTGGAAAGTTGCGGCCGAGGTACCGGGCCCGACCGACGAGGTGCCCTTTCCGCGTTATGCCAAATATGTCGATTACGAAGGCGAAGCCGCCATCATCATCGGCAAACGCGGCAAGAACATCAAAGCGTCCGAGATCAAAGATTACATCTGGGGCGTGACGCTCGTGAACGATTGGAGCATCCGCGATCCGTCCGCCATGGCGACGCGCCGGCCCATGAGCTACAACCTCGCCAAGAATTTCGACGGTTCGACGACGCTCGGCCCTTGCCTGTTGGTCGGTGAGCTCGACGCCGAGAACATCGACGTCGAAACCAAGGTCAATGGCCAGGTGCGCCAGAAGTTCAACTCGAAAGACATGATCTTCAAATTCGGCGAAGTGCTGGAATATCTGTCGCGCGATTTCACCTTTGTGCCGGGCGACATCATCAGCGGCGGCACCGCCGTCGGCACCGCGGCCGATCAAAGCAAACCCTTGCCGGACGGCACCAAGCCGCTGGATCTGTTCCTCAAGATCGGCGACGTGGTCGAAGTCTCGTCGCCGAAGATCGGCAGCCTAAAGAACAAGATGGTCTAAAGGCGTCAAACCGCCGGCACCGATCCGCGTCCATCGGCCGGCGGGAAGACGGCGAAACATTTGTTCGAATTGAAGACGTGGGTTTCCACGTAATCGACGAATTGGGGCTTTTGCCCCAGTTCGGTCATCGCACCCGCCAGACACACCCAGTTCAAGACCTCGTGCTGGCCGGCATCTTCAAGTGCGCTGAGATCCAACCCGCCCCAACGATCGAAGCGGTTGTTCTTCAGGTCTTCGTGCAGCGCGCGATCGGCCGGGATATCGGGATAAAGCCGGCCGTGCTTCGTCGTCAATGACGCATGCGACCAACTGGATGAGCCGATAATCGCGACGCGCCACGGCGAGGCGGCGTAATAGCGCGCCACCGCGCGGCCGAAGGCAAAGCAGCGCTTCGGCGTCGGCGCCGGCGGCGAGATTTCATCCGCCCCTTCGCCATGCGCACCGGCCGCCGTCTTGATCAATTGATTGCAGTAGCAATTCACGCTCAACGGCACGATCGGATAGGGAAAACCTTTGCGTTCGAGATCGAGATAAAGCACCGCTAGCGCGAAGGAATGCGATAAGCCTTTCGGATGGCGGATGGCGCGCGAATAGGCCACATCGAAATCCTGCGCGAGCAGATCGCGACACAGCCCCGCCGCCGCTTCATGGCTGCATTGCACCGTCAGTTCCGTATCGGCGGGAACGCCCCAAATATTGGCGTCCGTACCAAACGGAACGCGTCCGGTGCCGAACGGCTTGCACGCCACGGAATCGAAAATGCCAACGGCGAAAGCGGGAATGCAGTCCTGCTTGAAATTTTCATACTGGTCGTCACCGAACATGACGACCACGTCGGGCTGGAAATCATCCAGAGCTTTGCGCAGACGCGCGTAACCGGCGAACAGCCGGTCGCGATGCAGGCGCGCCGAGCTTTGGCCGGCATCGCCGCCCCATTCGGCGCGCATCGCGGCCGGCCATTTATCCTGCGCCGCGAAATCGGCGGGATCAATGCGCCCCATCTTGACCCATTGGGTCAACATATCGGGCCACGCTTCGACCGGGACAGCCGGTCCCGGATAATGGCTGAGGCCCATGCCGATAATGTCACCCATGACAGCTCTCCGCATGAATATGCAGGATGGATCGCACGACGTCCGGCGTGCGCTTTCGCCCCATGCCGCATTCCGTCGCGATCCCGAAATCCGTTACGTATTTTTGCGCCACTTCAATGCGCTGGCGTGTGCGCACGGCACCGTCGGCATGAACCAGACCGAGATAGAGTTCGGTGCCGGGCTGCAGCGCCAGATCCGCGAGCGGCCGGTAGAAGGCATCGTCGTCACGCTCGATCGGCACGGGCATATGGATATAGGCAATCGGGTGCGAACTCGCTTTTGCAAACGCATTGCTGAGTTCCGTCATTTTGCCGGCATCACGCGGTTCGACATAATGCTTGGCGTCGAGATCGCCATAACACAGATGGACGCCCATCTCGATATCGTCAGGAACCGCGTCCGCGAGCCGGCGGAGGCGCGCGAGAATTTCCCCCTGAACGTCCTGGAACTCCGGCGGAATCATACGCGCCAGCTGGCCGTCCCACATGAGCATTTCATTGCAGACATCCCATTGCAGGCACAGATCGGCGTGCGGGATCGCGGCGGCTATCGCCTTTACCTCGGCGATCATGGTGCGCTCGTAGGCGCGCTCGATAGCCAGCATATCCGTGCCGCGACAGAACGCGCCGATCACCGCGAGCGGCGTCGGCAAACAGACCTGGAAACGGGTACCGGCCACGATATGCCCGGCTTTGCGTGCGGCCAGAAAATCCAGATAGGACGCGCGGGCTTCGCGGGCATAACCAAGTTCGCCGAACCGCACGTCTTCAGGCTTCACGCCATCGGAAATCCGGAGCGGCACAGACCCGGCCGAGCCGCGCTCGGCTTCAGGAACCGGATCGAGATAGGGATTGGCCCGCAACAGCGGATACTGCCAGCTGATCCACAAACGCCGCCCGCCGGGTTCGCCATCAGGGATACGCTTCAAGCGTGTGCCCAGCACAGCCCCAGCGGTCTCGAAGACTTCAACGACGCTATCGAGTGCCACACTGCCGACGAGATGAACCTGGCCGACGGCATTACCCATGGAGGCGACCATCGTTCGGATCGTGATAAAGCTCGCCAACGATGCCGGTCGTGCCGGGCTCTGCCGCGGTAAGATGATACTTGCCGTCGCGGTCGCGGCTCAATTTGCCGGCACGGCGTAGATCGTCGAGCGCGCAGGCGACTTCGCGGCCATCGTCGCTGCCGATCGCCTCGATGATATGGGCGAAGAATTTCGGCCCGGCCTCAAGCGCCTGTTCGACGGTCTGATAACGCGCCGGCCCCCAGGTGGTTTTGGCCGCGCAACGCGTCAGCGTGATTTCGTCCATGCGCCCGAAGGGTGCCGTGCAATCGAAGCCCGCCTTCGATCCGGCGGCACGACCCTGCAGCGACGGATCCATCGGCATGCCGATCATGTTCGGGAACACCATCAGATCCTGGTCCGCCTGGAACCGCGTGCCCAAGGCCCATTCGACCTGTTTGTCGTCATAGATGTCGATGTCATGATCGAAGACAAAAACATGCTTGAGGCGCATATTGCCGCCGATCAGCGCCATGATGGCGCGGCGCGCCTCGCCGGGCGCCGACTGCTTGATCGAGATGCGCAGATTGTTGCAGTTGCCGCTGAGCTGACGCATGTAGGCATCGACGGGGTTGCGCACCGCGGAGCGCAGGATACGCCAGGCTTCGACCTCGGCCCGCATCGCGTTGAGATTGCCGCCGTCGGTTTGATCCAGCACGAAGGCCGAGCCGTGCAGCAAGGTCTGGTGCATCACGTCGCTGCGCATGGTGATCGCGGTGCAATGGAACACCGGATCGAGATGGATGGCGCCGTAATAGCCCATATATTCGCCGTAAGGTCCTTCCGGTTCGTAATAGCCGCGCTCCGACAGATAACCCTCGAACGTCATCTCGGCATCGGCCGGCACGCGGATGTCGTTCGTCACACTTTTCACGACGGGCGCTGTTTCACCGCGGAAATTCGCGATCAGATTGAGCTCGTCGCCGGGGAAACGCTCGGTCGCGGCGATGAAATCGAGCGGATGGGTACCCACGGTGAAGGTCACCGGCAGGCGCTCGCCGCGCGCGACGGCAGCGGTATAGATACGCTTAAGATCGGACGGCGCCGTCACATTGGTGCCGCATTCGGTCTTGTTGCGCAGCGACAGGCGGCGGCAACCGATATTGGTGCGCCCGGTGGCGGGATCGATCGTGTAATCGATGGCCGAGCTGCAATAGACGCTGCCGTCGAATTCATGCTGCGGATGGAACGGCAGGCGCGTCAGATCGATCTGGTCGCCGGTCAGGACAACCTGATGGACCGGGGCTTCGTCCGACGGGATCTCGACGATCTTGTTTGAATTGGCGCGGCGCGCGAGGAAGGCATCGTGCACCTTGTCGGGCGTCGCCCCCAAAGCGGCTGCGATCCGCGCCCGCGATCCACCGGTTTTGGCGATCAGTTCGAGCTGTTCCGGCCCGGCCTTTTTGAACAATACGGCCTTCGGCGTCGCCTCGATGATTTGCGAGAGCCGGGTGAGCGGCACATGTTCGTTATGGACTTCGACGTCGTCCATCTCGATCAGCTTATTGACGAAAGTGCGGAGCCTGAATTTCTCGAAATCGAATTCACTCATTGCGACACTCCCCGCTTTGCTCTCTCACGATGTTCTACAGAGTAACATGTTAAACGCCGACGGCCACGACCTAGGCCGAGGCCGAGGCCCGTTGCATCGCCTGCCAGATCTTTTCCGGCGTGGTCGGCATTTCTATATGCGTGATTCCATAATCCTTCAGCGCATCGACGATGGCGTTGACCAGCACACCCAGCGCCGGCGTGGTGCCGCCCTCGCCGCCCGCGCGAATCCCCAGCGGATTGTTGGGTGATGGATGCTCGCTGATCTCGCAGATGAATGACGGCACATCCGCGGCGCGCGGCATCGCATAATCCATGAAGGACGCCGACAACAATTGCCCGCTATCGGGATCGTAATGGCAAAGCTCGCACATGGCCTGACCGAGGCCCTGAGTGATGCCGCCATGCGCCTGGCCGTGCAAGATCAGCGGATTGATAGCGCGGCCGACATCGTCGACGCCCGCATAACGCACGACCGCCATGGCGCCGGTTTCCGGATCGACCTCGACCTCGCAGATATGGGCGCCATAGGGGAAGGCCGCGATATTGCGCACGATATCGGATTCCGCCTTCAAGATCCCTCGCAGATCATCTGGCAGGCTGTCTTGTTGCACGGCGGCACGCGCGACCTCGAACAGACCCATGCTGCGATCGGTCCCGGCAATGCGGAACGCACCGTCCGAGAATTCAATCTCTTCGAGCGGGGCTTGCAGCAAGGTCGCGGCAATGCGTTTGCCCTTGGCGATGATTTGGTTGGTGCAGTTACCGATAACAATGCCCGCAAGGCGCATCGAACGCCCCGATTGCGAACCGCCGCCGACCGGCACGATATCCGTATCGCCCTGGATGAACACGACGTCCGCGATGGGAACGCCGAGGAATTCGGTGATGAGTTGCGGGAAGCTCGTCTCGTGGCCTTGGCCAGCTGATAGCGTGCCAATGAGCAGATCGACCTTGCCGTCGGTACGGATGGTGACTTCGGCGCGCTCGCGCGGCTGACCGGTCGAGGTTTCCATGTAGCTCGAAATCCCGAGACCGCGCAGACGGCCGCGCGCCGTCGATGCGGCTTTGCGCGTGGCGAAACCCGGCAGATCGGCCAGACGCACGACATCGGACAATGCCTGATCGTAATCGCCGCTGTCGTAGGTCATGCCGAGACCGTTCGCGTACGGCATGGCTGATTCGGGCACAAAATTCCGCCGCCGGATCTCGATCGGATCGAAGCCATGCAGCTTACAGGCGAGATCGACCAGCCGTTCCATCACGAAGATCACTTCGGGCCGACCCGCCGAGCGATAGGGCGAGGTCGCCGGCGTATTGGTCGTCACCCCGCGTGCGCGAACATAGGCCGTCGGAATCCGATAGACCGTCGTCATGATCTCGACGCCCTTGGTCAAAGGCACGATCGAGGCGACATAAGCGCCGAGATTGCTGACGTTGGAGCTGCGTAAACCTAGGAAGTTGCCGTCCTTGTCGAGCGCCAGTTCGGCTTCGACATACAAATCGCGGCCCTGATAATCGCTGAGGAAGGCTTCCTCGCGCGTCGCCGTCCATTTGACGGGACGGCCGATGCGTTTGGCCGCCCAGGTCACCAGCCCGAATTCAGGAAAGAACGAATTGCGCGTGCCGAAATTGCCACCGATATCGCCGGCGTAGACGCGCACCTTGTCAGCGGGAACACCCAAAAGCGTGGCGAGTTCGCTTTTCTGACGCACGACGCCGCCGCTGCCCGCATAAAGCGTGAACTTCTGGTTCGCCGGATCGTAGCTGCCGACGGCGGAGCGCGGCTCCATCGGCACACCGGTCACGCGCGGGATCCACGTCTCGAAGCGCACGATATGCGCCGCCTGGGCAAAGGCGGCATCGGTCGCCGCCTTGTCGCCAACATCGGCATCGATACACACGTTGTTAGGAACATGGTCCCAGATCTGCGGCGCACCCGGCTTCACTGCATCCGGCGTGGCGGTGAGCGACGGCAAGGGCGCGTAATCGATTGCAACGAGTTCCGCGGCATCCAAGGCGGCGAGGCGCGTTTCGGCGATCACCATCGCCACTGCTTCACCGATGAAGCGCGCGCGCCCTTGCGCCAGGATGGGCTGCCAGGTCGGCCGGCCGATCGTGCCGTCGCGATCGACCAGTGAGATATCCATACCCATGCCGCCGGCGCGGAAGGAATTGTGCGGCACCGGATTCAAGCCATCCGCCTGCACGTCGTCGCCGGTCAGCACGGCGATGACCCCGGGTGCCGCCAGCGCCGCCGCGCTGTCGATGGACTTGATCTCCGCGTGGGCGCGCGGCGAGCGCACCATGACCGCGAAGGCTTGCCCTTCGAAATTCATGTCGTCGCCGTAGCGCCCCTGGCCGCTCAGCAGGCGCAGGTCTTCGCGCCGGATGACGGGCGCACCGATGCCGCCCTCGGCGACACCGCGCGGCGTTCCATCATGTGCGGGCTGATCTGCAGTCATCTGTGCTTTGTTCGCTCGCCGGCGCCGTCAATGGATAGGCGCGCTTGGCGTTCCAGGCTTCTTCAGGAGATAGCTCAGCAATTGCTGGCGCACCGAAATAAAACGCGGATCGGAGTGGGTTTCAACGATCTTGCGCGGACGCGGCAGGCCGGTCTCGACAACCTCGACGATATGACCCGGCCGATGGCTCAAGATAGCGATCCGATCGGACAGGAAGACCGCTTCGTCGACATCGTGGGTCACCAGCACCGCCGTGAATCTTTTCCTAGTCCACAGTTCGAGGATCAGCGCATGAAGGTCGAGACGGGTCAACGCATCGACGGACGAGAACGGCTCGTCCAGCAGCAGAACGCTGGGTTCAGCGGCCAGCGCCCGCGCGATGGCGACGCGCTGCTGCATGCCGCCGGAGAGCTGCCAGGGATAATGGCGCGCGAAGTCGCCAAGGCCGACCATTTCGAGGAATTCGCGGCAGCGTTCGCGCGTCGCGGCCGCCGACAGGTTCATGCGATGGTTGAACGAGAATTTGACGTTGTCCTCGACCGTCATCCACGGCAGAAGCGATTTGGCGTATTGCTGGAACAGATAGACCATGTGCGCCGGCTCGCCGGTGACGTTCTTGTCGCCCATGAAAACCGCACCCTCGGTCGGCGCCATCAGTCCGGCGACGATCTGCAGCAGGGTCGATTTGCCGCAGCCGCTGGGGCCTACGATCGACAGGAATTCGCCGGCCTTGACCTCAAGCTCGGCCGATTGCACAGCCACTAGGCCGGAACCCTGCGCGCCGAAAACCTTGGTGATGCCCTGCAGGGATAAGGACTCGCCGTTGGTCACGGACGACAGCGGTGCGACTACGCGGTCCATATGGCCTCGCGGGTCCACACAGGTGAAATCCGGGCTTCGGCACTATAATAGGTGACAAGAAACATGAATCGACCGCTCCCCGCTCGGCTAAGCGGAAATTTTGAATAATATATTCATTATTGTGATAGGCCCGCAAGCGCATATAACTGCCGCACATTTCCGCCATTTCATGAAGCCGGATATGAAAAGCGACTCCTCGGCGCCAGGCTCAATCGCTTGACCAAAAAAGAATTCTTTCACATTATGAATAAGATATTCACAAAATAGCAGATGTTCCCCGCATGCCCTCGCACACGCCTGTATTAATCGCCGGAGCCGGCCCGGTCGGCCTGGCGCTGGCCGGCGACCTCGCGTGGCGTGGTGTTCGCAGCATTATCGTCGAGCGCAGCGACGGGACCATCACCCAACCCAAAATGGACCTGCTCGGCCCACGCACGATGGAGTTCTGCCGACGCTGGGGCCTGGAACAAGCCGTCCACAACTCACCGTACAATCCCGATCATCCGCAGGACTGCATCTGGCTGGAGAGCCTGAGCGGGTACGAATTTGGGCGCGAACCGTTCCCGACGCCGCGCGAGGAATCGCCTCCGCCGCAAAGCCCGGTCAAACGCGAACGCTGCCCGCAGGATATGTTCGATCCGATCCTGCGGCGCTGGGTCGAAAGCCTTCCCCTCGCGTCCTTGCGCTATAACACCGAGCTCGTTTCCTTCAGCGAAACCGCGGACGGCGTCACCGCCATCTTGCGCAGCGCCGGCGGCAGCGAGGAAACCGTCGCTGCCGACTATCTGGTTGGTGCAGACGGCGGATCGAGCACCGTGCGCCAGGCGCTCGACATCAAGATGCTGGGCAAACCGGCCCTCACCCATACGACGAATGCCATCTTCCGCTGCAAAAACTTCTGGGACCTGCACGACAAGAAGAAGGGCTATCGCTTCATCTTCATCGGCCCGGAAGGGACCTGGAGCACGTTGGTCGCGATCGACGGACACGATCGTTACCGCTTCTCCGTCGTCGGCGACGAAAACCGGCGCACCTTGTCGGAAGACGAAGTCCGCGCCCTGATCGTGCGCGCGATGGGCAAGGACTTCGATTTCGAGATCCTGTCGATCATGCCGTGGGTGCGGCGCGAACTGCTCGCCGAGAATTATGGAAGCGGCCGTGTTTACATCACCGGCGACGCCGCGCATCTGAATTCGCCCACAGGCGCTTTCGGCATGAATACCGGCATGCAGGATTCGGTCGATCTCGGCTGGAAACTCGCCGCGATGATCCAAGGCTGGGGCGGACCCGATCTGCTGGCATCTTACGAGGCCGAACGCCGCCCGGTTGCCGCCCGTAACATCCAAGAAGCGACGAACAATCTGACGCGCATGATCTCGCCGCGCCAGCATCTATCGGCAGCGGTGTTCGAACCCGGCCCCGCCGGCGATGCCGCGCGCCAGACCTTCGGCGATGCCTATACCGAAATGATGAAGTTCGAATGGTTCACCCTGCAGACGCATCTGGGGTATCGCTACGATGCATCGCCCGTCATCGTTCCCGACGGCACGGACGCACCGAACGATCCGCCGATGGAATACACCCAGACGGCACGTCCTGGATCGCGCGCACCGCATGTCTGGCTCGCCGAAGGGAAATCGACCCTCGATCTGTTCGGTCGGGGCTTCGTCCTGCTGCGCTTCGCGCCCAGCATCGATGTCTCCGCGTTGGAAGCGGCCGCCCGCTCCCACGGCGTTCCGCTTCAGGTCATCGACATCGATCATGCCGCAGCACGCGCGCTTTACGTCAACCGTCTGGTTCTGGTTCGCCCCGATGGATTCGTCGCCTGGCGGGCCGATGCGCTGCCGTCCGATGCGGCAAGTCTGATCGATACAGTCCGGGGCGCAGCGGTGCACATGGCCGATCGCCAACCGCGTATCCAGGCCGGCCGCACGCATTGACCGCCGAAGGAAAAGACCCGCTTTTCGTCACCGCGCTGGCGCGCGGGATGGACGTTCTGCGCTGCTTCAGCGTTGCGACGCCTGAGCTTGGAACGAGCCAGATCGCGCGTCTGACCGGCCTACCGCAGCCGACGGTCTGGCGTCTGTGTCATACGCTTCTCGACCTCGGCTATCTCGACGCGATCCCCGGTCGCCAAACGATGCGGCCCGGCATTCGCCTGCTCGGCCTCGGCCAGGCCGTGCTGCTCGGTCAGCCGATCGCGGAACTCGCCTTGCCGCACATGCAAGCCATCGCCAACCGCCACGAAGGTGCGGTCTCGCTCGGCGCGCGCGACGGCCTGAGCATGATTTATCTCCAACGCTGTCAGGGCTCGGCGATCATCCTGGCCGATATGCGCGTCGGCTCGCGTGTGCCGCTCGCCACATCGGCGACGGGATGGGCCTATATCGCTGGGCTCGGCCAGGCCGAGCGCAAAGCCGTGCTCGCCGAACTGCGCGCCGAGCGCCGCGAGAACTGGGCGGAGATCGAACCGAAGTTGTTAGAAGCCCTGAACGACTATGATACCGCCGGTTACATCGTCAACATCGGCTCGCTGCACGCGCGCATCAACAGCGTTGCAGTGCCGATCCCATCGCCGGACGGCAACGAGATCCTGTCCTTGAGCTCCGGCGGCATCAGCCAGGTTTTCGATCCCGCCAAACTTGCCGAGATCGGGCGGGAACTGAAAAACCTCGCCGATAAACTGACGCCGCTACTCATGTGGCAACAGGCCAAATGAGCCGGCCGGTTTCGTCGCCTAAGACTTGCTGACCACCTTATCGACAATTTCGGCGACGATTTCAGGCTGATCGGTCTGCACCTGATGACCGGCGTTCTTCACCCAATGGAACTTAATATCGGGCAATAGTTTCTCGATCTCGCGCCCGAGTTCCGGCGGCGCGAAGATGTCGTTTTCGCCCCAGATGAAGGTCGTCGGGATCGCCTTGGCGAGTGCCGGCAAGGTCAGCCGCATGTCGTAGTTCGCCTGCAGCACGGGGTCGGTCCGCACCGCCGCGATGGATTTTTCCGATGCCTCGAACGCTTCAGGCGCGCCCGGTCGCGTCGCCGCGGCTTGGCGCAGATCGACCAGATCGTCGGTGATGACCTCGGGTCGGGCCGCCAAGCCCTGCATCAGGCGCACCATGGCCGGTCGTGTACCGTCGTAGTCGCGCAGGAACTTGCGTCCCTCACCCGGCGTAGACTTCAATCCCAACGCCGTGCCGATCGAGATGCTGCTCAACATAATGACGTTGTCGATGCGGTCGGGATGCAGCATCGCGTAACGCGGGGCGCACCAGGCACCTTGCGAATTGCCCATGATCGTAAACTTGTCGAGGCACATGACATCGACGAATTCCGCGATGTGATCGACGCGGCTCTGCAAGCCGTAGCGCAGCGGGATCGTATCGGTCTTGCCGTAGCCGCCGATTGAATCGACGCCGATGAGGCGATATTTATCGCCCAATAGATCGAGCAGCCTGCCCAAGCCGGCCTGCCCCGATGCGCCCTGCCCGCCGCCATGCATTGCAACGATGACCGGGCCGTCGCCGCTGCTTTCGGTGTAGTGGGTCTTCACGCCGTTCACCATCACGAAGCGCGATTTGCGATTGTTCGCCATTGTTCAATTCTCCCGGAGTGTCGTTACGCCGCCACGGCAGCGATTATGATGTTTTGAGGTTGTCGTGCACGCGCAGCAGAAGGGCGCGCAAGGTCTCGACCTCCGCCGCATTGAACCCTGCCACGATCTGCTTATTGATAGCGCTCGATTGGCGCATGACCTGCTGCGCCATCTTGCGCCCGGCCGGGGTCAGATACAGATCGATCCGGCGCTTGTCGCGCGTGCTCGGGCGGCGCGACACCAACTTGCGGCGCACCATGACATCGACGATGACCCCAGCGCGCGCATCGCCATAACCGATGTGACGGCCGAGTTCGCGTTGCGTGAGGCCTTCATTGCCGTAGATCACGCGCAGCGGGAACCAAATGCGAATCGGAATATTCAGGCGCGACAGGCGGCTTTCGATCTCGCCCATCACCAGCAGGCGCGTATCGCGGATCAAGAAGTCAAAACTATCCGTCAACTCGCCGGCCGCGGTCTTCGTCACACGAGTCATACGATCGATCTCAGAAGAATGTCGTCAGATTGCGCGACAGTAGCACGCTCTGATCAAGATAGATCGTGCGACGCAGGATTTTCCACGAACCCTGCTCGCGGCGCAGCACATCGATGCGCTTGCCGACGAAGAAGTCGACATCGTGTTCGAGGCGACAGGCATAGACAATGAAGCGGCTTTTAACCGTCACCTCGGCCCCATCCGTCTTATCGACGCGGACATTGGCGACGATATGCGTGGTGCGCGAGCGCGGCTCTTCCGCCCAATGGTCGCCACCCTGAATCTGCAGGACCCGCTTGCGCAGGATATCCTTGCCCTCGTCGAACCAATTGGCTTCTTTATGTTCGGTATATTCGCGTTCGGGCTGCTCGAAATGCACATTGCGCGCGATCGGCATCCAATAACGCACGTCCTCGTCGAACAAAGCCAGCCAGTCGTCGAAGCGCCGATCATCGAGCAACTCCGCTTCCATCGAAAAGAAGCGCTCGATCTCGGCTTCGAGCAGTAGCGTATCGATGGCGCTCTTTTGGTCGATCGCGTTCATTGCGCACCGGCCACAAGACGCGCCCAATGGGCATAGAAATGCCGCTGATTGTGTTCGGTCACATCTTCGGTGATCGACACCTCGTCACCCAGCCATTCGCCCGGCCGCGACGGGCGCTCGAGCCCCATGGCCAACTGGTAATTGAACGGATGTTTGCGCGCGATCACGCCCTGCGTCCCGGCCTGCGCCGCCGTCCAGTTTTCCATATCGTCCTGCTCGACCATGCCGGCCGGCCCGGCGTAGCGCAGATAATATTCGCGCAAGGTATCCTTCACCGCGTTCGGCGCGTTCTTCGGCACGAACAGCCAGCGCCACACCTCGGTCCGCCCGGCGCTCTGCGGCAGCCACAGACCGATTGTCGTGCGCCCGGCGCTGTTGAAATGCGTGTTCGGGAAGATGACCCCGCCATGGATCAGCAGACGGGCCTTGTCGCCCAGGCGGCGTTCGCGTTCCTCGTGGCATTTGCGGTAATAGGCGTTCACCTCGTCCGAGGCCGCTTCCTGCTCATCGTATGGCGCCAACGAGGCATAGACGCTGGCGCGGATCGTATGGCCGCGTTTCGGATCGGCGACACTCATCGGCTGGCGCGCCACCTTCACATTGGCAAAATTGTGCCGCGAGGTCTTGCCGCTCAGGCCGACCGACAGCCGCTCGACCGAGCGATGGCTATAGCCGTGATAATGATCGCCGGCGAAGTTTTCCGCGCCGAATTTCCAATTGCACGGCACCTGCCATTTGACGATGCCGCCGATCACTTCGTAGCCGTCGTCTTCGCCGTCCGCGCCTTGCATCAGGGCCCGCAGATAGAACTGCATGTCGGGACCGAGATAATCCTCGAACGACGGCTGGGCATCGTCGAACGTCGCCCAGATGGAACCGTAATAGACCGTGACGCGCGCCTTGATGAGACCCCATTTGTCGCGATCGAGCTTGCCCTGATAGCGCGACTGGAATTTCGGCACGCCCGTCAACGCACCGTCGAGCCCATAGGTCCAGCCGTGATACGAACATGTGAAGCTTTGCATGTTGCCGGTATCGTAACGGCAGGCCGGCATGCCGCGATGACGGCAGCTGTTCAACAGTACGTTGATCGCGCCGTCATTGCCGCGCGAGACGATCACCTGCTCCACACCGACGCGTGACAGGAAGAAATCGCCGTTCTTCGCCAGTTGGCTCGTATGGCCGACATAGCTCCACGACGGCACGAACACATTCTCGAGTTCGCGGCGGAAAATATCCTCGCTCGCGAAGCTTTCCCGGCTCAGGGTTCCGGCATCGAGATCGATGAGGTCTGACGTTCGCATAGGGGCAAAATCCAGGATGTTCAGATGCTTCACACTGTATAACAATTGCCAAAAGCTGTCTAGCAAATGGCGGGGTTTTCGCCTTGATCGGCCCCCATTAGGTGGTCCGGTTTGAATGTTAGTGCATTGTGTCCTCCGTCGCCATTGCCGTCTGAAGGTGGAGCGTAGCGGAACCGGAAGGCGGCAATGGCGGCGTCGCGGTTTCCGGGGCCGGTGGTCGGTAGCCGAGGC
>CANIGJ010000026.1 GCA_947467145.1 Rhodospirillaceae bacterium
GCGCAAGCCAAGAAGCTCGAAGATCCCAAGATCACCATCGGGCTCTCGACCAACGATTCGACCTTCCTTCCGATCTATCTCGCCGATATCGCCGGGCTCTATAAGGCCGAAGGCTTGCAGGCCGAGGTCGTCGCCTTCCGTGGCGGCTCGGACCTGACGCGCGCGGTCGTCGCGGATTCGATCAAAATCGGTGTCGCGGCACCCACTAGCGTGCTGTCGGCCATTGTCGCCGGCGAAAAGGCCAAGGTGTTCTACGGCGGCTTCAATCAGGCGCCGTTCTTCTGGTACGGCATGCCCAATATCAAGACGATGGCGGATGCCAAGGGCAAACGTTTCGGCATCACGCGCTTCGGTTCGTCCACCGATGCGTTGACCCGTATGGCGCTGGTGGAAAAGGGTATCGATCCGAAAAGCGGTGCGCAGATCATCCAGGGCGGCGGCTCGGCCGAACGCTTGGCGGCGATGGAGAGCGGACAGCTCGACGTTTCCATCCTAAGCTGGCCGCACAATTTCATCGCGGCCGATCGCGGCTACAATCTGCTGCTGAGTCAGAGCGATCTGATGCCGGATTTCCCGATCCAGTCGTTCTATGCCATGGAAAGCTACATCGCGAAGAACCCCGAAACGATCAAGGCGGTGCTGCGGGCCTTCATCAAAGCGGTGCAGTTGGCGAAAGCGGACAAGGCGCTCGCGGTCAAAACCTTGATCACCAAGGCTGGCCTGGAAGAACAGTTCGCTGCGCGCGCCTACGATCAGTTGATCGGCGGCTGGCATGAAGACGGCCGTCTCGGCTCCGAGGTCGGTCTGAAGCGTTTCTTCGATATGTCGATCGCCGCCGGCGACGTCGATAGCCAATGGCCGAAAGAGAAATATTTCGACGAACGCTTCGTGAAGACGTTCGACGAATGGAAGCCGAAATAATGGCGCAGATCGAGATCCGCGATGTTTCGGTCGATTATAAAAGGCCGAACAGCGAGGAAACCTTCACCGCCGTCGATGGCATAAACCTATCGATCGAAAAAGGATCGTTCGTCACCATCGTGGGATCGAGCGGTTGCGGCAAAAGCACGCTGTTGTTGGCGCTGGCCGGCCTCATCCCCTACGCGAAGGGCGCGATCACGGTCGACGGCAAGACGGTGACGGCGCCCGGCCCCGACCGCGCGATGGTGTTCCAGGATGCCTCGTTGTTGCCGTGGCGCTCCGTGCACGGCAATGTGCGCTTCGGCCTGGAATTGCGGCGCTGGCGGCGGGACGATCTGGACCAGCGCGTGACGCGCTTCGTCCACATGGTCGGTTTGGGTTCATTCGCCGATTATCATCCGCACCAATTGTCGGGCGGCATGCGCCAACGCGTGAATATCGCGCGTGCGCTGGCGGTCGATCCTGACGTGCTGTTGATGGACGAGCCGTTCGGCGCGCTCGATGCGCAGACGCGCGAAGTGATGGGCGACGAGCTGCTGCGGATCTGGGAACGCGACAAGAAGACCGCGATCTTCGTGACCCATGCCATCGACGAGGCGATTTTCCTCGGCGACCGCGTCGTGGTGATGGGCAAGAATCCGGGTCATATCCGCGAGATCGTCGAAATCGATCTGCCGCGCCCGCGCACCAGCGCCATGCTCGATAGCCCGGCCTTCATCGCTTATCGCCAGAAGCTGCGCGATTACATCGCGGCCGATATGGCGAGCCTGCAGATGGTCAAGGACGTCGCCTGATGGCACTGGCGGCGCGCACCGCGGCGCGTAGCGCTTGGCCGTCCTTAGCGCCGTTCCTCGAGCGACATTACACGACGGGGGTGTCGATCCTGTCGGTATTGGTCTTCCTGGTGCTCTGGGAAACGGCAGCGGACCAGCGCTGGATGAATCCGCGCCTGACCGGTCAGCCGACGCTGATCTGGCAAGCGGCGCTGGAGGTCTTTCGTAACGACCGGTTCTTCTATCACGCCTGGATCAGCTTCGCCGAATTCGGCATCGGCTTCGTGCTGGCCTTGATCGTCGGTGTACCGCTCGGCCTGATCATGGGTACGCACAAGACAACGCGCCTGTTCCTCGAGCCGCCCTTGATGGCGCTCTATACCGCGCCGCGCTTGGCGCTGCTGCCGATCCTGATCGTCTGGCTCGGCATCGGCATCGCATCCAAAATCGCGGTGGTGTTCCTGGGCGCGGTCTTTCCGATCCTGGTCAATACATTGGCGGGCGTGCGCAACGCCGACAATCGGCTGGTGCAGGCGGCGCGCGCCTTTGGTGCCACGCAATTGGATATCTTCGTCAAAATCCTGGTGCCAGGGTCCTTGCCCGCGATCTTGATGGGCGTACGCCTGGGGATCGGGCGCGGCGTCTTAAGCGTGATCGTCGGCGAGATGTTCGTTTCGCAGGCCGGCATCGGCTATCAGATCATGTCCTACGGCCAAGGCATGCAGATCAACAAGATGCTGGTCTATGCATTATCCATCAGCCTGTTCAGCTATGGGCTGATCTTGTCGGTGCAATGGCTGGAAAGCCGCATCCGCGATTGGAAGCCCGTGTCATGACGCGCGTCTTTTATCGCCATCAGGCGCTGCTCAGCGGGCTGATCTCCTTCGCGGTTATCCTGCTCGTCTGGCAGCTTGTCGTCGATCTAGGCTTTGTAAAGGCGTTCTTCCTGTCGACGCCGACGCGCATGGCCACCGAATTCATGCGGCAACTCAAGACCGGCGAAATCGCCGCCAATCTGTCGATCAGCCTGTATGAATTCGCCGTCGGGCTCGGCCTCGCCATTGCGGCGGGCGGCGTGTGCGGCGTCTTGGCGAGCTGGTCGCGCACCCTGGAGGCGATCTTCGAACCTTTCGTCTGGTTTACCTATTCGTCGCCGACCATCGCGTTTTATCCGATGTTCATCGCCTGGCTGGGCCTGGGCGCACCGACGATCATCGCCATCGCCTTCCTGTTCGCGGTCACGCCGATCTATGCCAATACCCTGTCCGGCATCAAGAATGTCGATCAGGATTTGACGCGCGCGGCGCTGTCGTTCGGCGCACGCAAGACGGATCTCTTCATCAAGATCGCGCTGCCGGGCTCGGTGCCGATTCTGGTCGCCGGGCTGCGTCTAGCGGTCGGCCGGGCGCTGACCGGCGTCGTCGCGGCCGAACTGTTCGGGGCGACGGCGGGCCTGGGCTTCGCCATCGCCTATTACGGACAAAAGCTGAAAACGACCGAGATGATGGTCAATCTCGTTCTGATCGTGATCTGCGGTGTGATCTGCACGCAGATCTTGTCGCTACTCGAAGCGGCGACCGACAAATGGCGGACGGGCCCCGGTCGCTGATTGGTTTGCTCTCTGGGCAACGGATCGTTGCCGAGAATGAGGATTTACCTGCCGATCAACGGGTGTAGCCTTATCTCATATGGTGTCTGCCACATTGAATTATTGCAAATAGTTATCATTTGCAATAAATCGAGGATGTCGGGCTCATTCGGGGGGAGAAGCTTGCGATGAAAAATCCGCTATGGGCGCTGGCTGGTCCGATCCGGCCGCAGATAACCGCCAGCGTGATCGTCGGTTTGCTGGTCACCGCCGCCTATATCGCGCAGGGCCTGCTGCTCGCCACCGCACTCTCCTATGTCCTCGCGGCGCACGACATGACGGGGGCGGCCTATTGCATCGCCGGGCTGGCGTTCGTGTTGCTGTCGCGCGGCGCGTTGCTCTGGTTGTCGGAGGTTTGCGCACAGCGCACCGCGCAGGCCACCAAGGAAACCATGCGCGAACGCCTGCTCGCCAAATTGCTCGAGCTCGGCCCCGCCTTCGCCAATGCACGCCAGAGCAGCGGCCTGCAGCAGACCATCGTGAACGGCGTCGAGGCGATCGAAACCTATTTCAGCCGCTACATGCCGTCGCTGATCGTGTCGGTCATCGGCACGGTGATCGTGCTGGCTTGCCTCGCGATCCTCGATCCGTTGTCGGCCTTGGTGCTGACGCCCTTCGTCTGCGCCCTGCCGATCTTCAGCAAGCTCTGGCGCAAATGGCGCGGCAGCAAATCGTCCAAGCTGTTCGCGGTACGGACGGCGTTCGGCACCTACTTGTTCGACAGTTTGCAGGGGCTCGTCACGCTCAAGGCATTCTCGGCAACGGTGCTGCGGCGCGTCGAGCTGGTGAAGAAGGCGATCGAACTGCGTCTAGAAGCGATGCGCACGCTCTCTGTCTCCTTGATGCGCAGCGGTATCACCGGGCTGATGTCCATGGGCGGGGTCGCGGTGCTGCTGTCGCTGAATTCCTGGCGGCTGGCCGATCACCAGATCGCGCCCATCGTTTTGTTCGCGACCTTGTTCCTGGCGCGCGAAGTCTTCCGTCCGCTTGACCGGTTGGAGCGCGAGTTCCATGCGGCGCATGCCGGCATCAGTGCCGCAGGCCCGATCACCGAGTTGCTGGCGAGCGAGGCAATCATCCGCGAACCGGCGGCGCCCGAACGCCCATCCAAACGCTCCGACGTCACCTTCGAGAACGTCACCTTTGCCTACGACGGAGCGGACCGCGCGGCGCTTGACCGCGTCAATTTCACCATCGCAGAGAAAAAGCGTGTCGCCCTGGTCGGCCCGTCGGGCGCCGGCAAGACAACGGTAGCCTCGCTGCTGCTGCGCTTTTTCGATCCGAGTCAGGGCACGATCCGTATCGGCGGCATCGATATCCGCGATATGAGCCTCGAAGATTTGCGCGCGCAAATCGCTCTCGTCGCCCAGGATACCTTTTTGTTCCACGGCACTATCGCCGAGAACCTGCGCATCGCCAAACCCGATGCGACCGACGCGGAAATCAAAGAAGCTGCCGCCGCCGCGCAGATCGACGAGTTCATTGCCGGTCTGCCGCTGGGCTATGCGACCGAAGTGGGCGAGCGCGGCACGCAATTGTCGGGCGGGCAGCGCCAGCGCATCGCTATTGCGCGCGCGCTTTTAAAGAACGCGCCGATCCTGATCCTCGATGAAGCAACCTCCAGTGTCGATCCGGCGAGCGAGCAGGCGATCCAGGCGGCGTTCGACAACCTGTTCAATCAACGCACGACCATCGTCATCGCGCATCGGCTGTCGACGATCCGCAATGCCGACGCCATTCTCGTCTTCAACCAGGGATCGGTGGTCGAGCACGGCACGCATGACGATCTCGTCTCCAAGGGTGGGCTCTACGCCAAGCTCACGTCCGCCCAGCAAGGAATGGCCGCATGACCGAGATTTCTGCTGCAACGCTTCCGTCCGCTTCGCGTGGCCTGCGCCATCTGCTGCCCTTCGTCGCCACCAAGCGCACGCATTTCATCCTGACTGTGACCTCGGGCATCCTGGCGCAGATCGCGACCGTGACGGCGCTTGCCACCGGCGCCTGGCTGGTCGGCCATGCCGTCCAAGGTGCCTCGACCACCGAGCTGACGAGCGCCTTCTGGCTGCTGGGCAGCGCGGTGCTGGCCGCCGCCGTCTTCAAATGGTGGCAGATTTTCATCAGTCACGACTTCGCCTTCGGCCTGATCGAGGTTCTGCAGGTTGGCATCTATGACGGGTTGGAGCGCGCAGCGCCGGCTTACGTTATGGGGCGGCGCACCGGCGAGCTGGCCTCGGTCGCTACCGGCGATGCGGACCTGATGGAATGGTTCTACGCCCATGTGCTGGGCGATTATATCGGCGCTGTGATTGTTCCGGTCGGCGTGTTGATCACGCTCGCTTTCATCCAGCCGATCATGGCGCTGGTCTTGCTGCCGTTCCTGCCGCTGGTCGCCTCGGTGCCGTTCTGGCTGTCGAAGCGCGCGGGCGAACAGGGCAATGCGTTGTTGTCGGCACTTGGCCTGCTGAATGCCGAAGTGGTCGAGGGTGTGCAGGGCCTGCGCGAACTCACCGTGTTTGGTAATTGCACCGCCTTCCTGCAACGCCTGATGGGGCGTACCCGCGCCGTGCATGTGCTGCAGATGCGTTACGGCTCGCGCGCGGGTCTGGAGCAGGCGGCGATCGACGTGCTGCTGGCGCTCGGCGTTTTGGCCACGGTTACCACCGGGTTGTTTCTGGTCAGCAGCGGGCAGATGGAATTCACCTATTATCCCGTCGCCGTCGTACTGGCCGGCGCGGCGCTCGCGCCGATCACCGAAGTGACGCAGACCGCGCGCAAGCTCGGCGAGCTACGCGCCGGCGCCAATCGCGTTATCACGATCTTTCATCAGGAAGCCCAGGTCGCGGACAACGCGGCTTTATCGGATACCAAGGTCGCCGACGGCTCGGTCGAATTCAAGAATGTGCGCTTCGCTTACGGCAACGCACGCGGCCCGGTGCTCAGCGAGGCGAATTTCCAATTGCGCCCGGGCGAGACGGTGGCTCTGGTCGGCGCCTCGGGCGCCGGAAAATCGACCTGCGCCAACCTACTGATGCGGTTCTGGGATACCGAGGCGGGCGCCATCCGCGTCGGCGGCCAGGACGTGAAGGACCTGCCGATCGACGAATTGCGCGCCAAGGTGACGCTCGTGCCGCAAGACGTTTACCTGTTCAGCGGCACGATCGCCGACAATATCCGCATGGGGAAGCCGGACGCGAGCCAAGCCGAGATCGAAACCGCCGCGCGCCTCGCCCAGGCGCACGATTTCATCGCGTCATTGCCCAAAGGGTATGAGACACCCTGCGGCGAACGGGGATTGCGGTTGTCGGGCGGACAGCGCCAGCGTATCGCCATCGCGCGGGCCTTCCTGCGCGACGCACCGGTCCTGATCATGGACGAGGCGGTCTCCAACCTCGATACCGAGAACGAATTGGCCCTGCAGACCGCCATCAATGAAATCCGCAAGAACAGGACAGTGCTGATCATCGCGCATCGCCCCTCGACGATCCGTAGCGCCGACCGCATCCTGGTGCTTGAGAATGGGCGTATCGTCGAGGAGGGGCGTCACGATGATCTGATCGCGCGCGGTGGGGTCTATACGCGCCTGATTGCCGAGGTTCCGCACGCGGCCTGAGGGGCATTCAGCGTTTCTTCGCAAATCGGTCATCGGGGCGTCACACGAACCTGATGGATAGGGTCTCGTTTCTCACTGTTGGAAACGAGGTTCCCCTGAACGCCATTCCTTCGCTGCGCGATCGGCTCGACCAATCGCTGTTCAACGCGATTTATTCGCGATCCTTGGTCTATAATTGCTGTTGGGAGGACCCTGCAGTCGATCGCCGTGCGCTCGATCTGCGCGCCGACGACACCATGCTGGTGATCACCAGTGCGGGCTGCAACGTGCTCGATTACGCGCTGACCGGCCCGGCCCGCATTCACGCCGTCGATGCCAATCCGCGCCAGACCGCGTTGTTGGAACTCAAGCTCGCCGGTATCCGCCGGTTGAACTTCGACGATTTCTTCGCGCTGTTCGGTACCGGCTATCATCCCAATTTCCACAACCTCTATTTCGGCCTGTTGCGCCCTGAACTCACGGATTTCGCGCAAGCCTATTGGGACAAGCGCGCCGATTGGTTCGCCAAGCCCAAGACCAGCTTCTATTTCCATGGCCTGTCGGGGATCGTCGCGCGCGCCTTCCGCGCGTACCTGAAGGTCAATCCCGGGCTCAACAGCGCCATCGCGGAGTTGTTCGAGACCAAATCGCTGGATGAACAGCGTCATGTCTACGATACGCGCATCGCGCCGCGCCTGTGGCGGCCGAGCGTCAATTGGGTGCTGTCGCGCCAATTCACCATGAACATGCTCGGCGTGCCTTATCCGCAGCGCAAACAGGTCGAGGCGCAGCACGACAACGGCATTGCCGGTTTCATCCGCGAGGCCATCGGTTATGTGTTTCGCGAATTGCCGCTGGCCGACAATTATTTCTGGTCGGTCTATGTGCGCGGCCATTACACCAAGGATTGCTGCCCGGAATATCTGAAGCCCGCGAATTTCGCGTTGCTCAAAGCCGGCCGCGTCGATTGCATCGTGCCGCATACCAGCACGATCACGGAATTCCTGCACGGCACGGAGGAACGTATCTCCAAATACGTTCTGCTCGATCACATGGATTGGATGACGTCTTATTATCCGGAAGCCCTGGCCGAGGAATGGACGGCGATCCTGGAGCGCGCCGCGCCCAATGCAAAGATCATCTTCCGCAGCGCGCATGTCGCACCCAGCTATCTCGACAATATCTGCATCGGCAAGGACCGCACCCGCATCGCCGAGTATCTGACGTTCAACAACACGCTCGTCGACACGCTGCAGCCGTTCGACCGGGTGCACACCTATGCGGGGTTCCACGTCGCCGACGTGAAGGCCTGAACCGTGGCGACGCGCGCCCTCGATATGAAGGTGCTGATGTCGTTGGCGCGCGGCGTGCCGCGCCAGGGCAGCCACGCGCAAAAGCTTCAGGCCTTCTACGGCCCGCAGGCCGATCATTACGATCACTTCCGCGCCAAGCTGCTGTCGGGGCGGCGTGAGCTGGTGGACATGATGGCGCCCGCCGATGGCGCCGATATCGTCGAGCTGGGCGGCGGCACGGGATTTAACCTGACCTATTTCGCCGAGCGGCTCGACTGCATGGGCCATGTCGAGATCGTCGATCTCTGCCCGGCGCTGTTGCAGCAAGCGCGCCGGCGGTGGTCGCAGCACAGCAACGTCCGTGTCGTTGAAGCGGACGCGACGAGTTACGTCACGGCCCAACCCGTCGATTGCGTCTATTTTTCGTATGCGCTGACCATGATCCCGAATTGGCGCGCCGCTATCGGCAATGCGATGACCATGCTGAAGCCGGGCGGGACTTTGGGCGTTGTCGATTTTTATGTGTCACCGGCGCATAATTTGTTTACGCGCACCTTCTGGCCGCGCTGGTTCGCGCATGACGGGGTCCGCCTGACGCCGGAGCCGCTGGACTTGCTGCGGACCGTCCTGACGGATCACCAGGTCAGCGAGCGCCGTGCGGCGGTCCCTTACATCCCGCTGCTGCGCGTGCCCTATTATATCTTTGTCGGGCGCAAGCCCGCCTAATCTAAGCGCGCAAGCCCGGCTAGGCTCGACGGCGGCCGAACGCCGATCTATGGTCCCGTTAACAAATGACAGGAACCACAATGATCGATCTCGTAGGAAAAAAGATTCTCGTTCTCGGCGGTAGTTCGGGGATGGGGCTCGCACTGGCGAAGGACTTGGCGGGCCGCAAGGCGGCGCTGACCGTCGCCGCGCGCTCCAAGGATAAACTCGATGCGGCGGCCAAAGAGATCGGCGGCGGCGTCGCGACGCGGGTGCTCGATGCGCGCGACGATGCCGCAGTCGAAGCCTTCTTCAAGGATGGCACGGTGTGGGATCACATCGTCGTCACGGTGGGTCAGGGTGGGCGTGGGCCGCTGCCGTCCATGAGCATGGCCGATGCGCTCACCGCCATGGATGCCAAATTCTGGTGCTGTTTCCGCGTCGGGCGCGCGGCCAAGATTACGCCGGGCGGCTCGCTGACGTTCGTGTCGGGCGGCGAGGGTCATCGCGGCCAAATCGGCACGACCCTCATTTCATCGATCAATGCGGCGATTGCGGGCCTCACGCGCGGTCTGGCCATCGAGCTATCGCCCGTGCGCGTCAACACACTGTCGCCCGGCACCACCGATACGCCGCTGTGGGATCGTATGAAGCCCGAAGATCGCGATGCCATGTTCAAGCGCGTCGCCGACAGCCTGCCGGTCAAACGATTGGGTCAGGCGGAAGACGCCGCGCACGCCATCCTGTTCCTGATGACCAATCCGTTCACCACCGGCCAAGTGGTGCGCGCTGACGGCGGTGGGGACTTGTTGTAGATGCTGTCCAAGGACGATAACGACCTTATCACCCGCGTTGGGCCGGGAACGCCGGCCGGTGAATGGCTGCGGCGTTATTGGCATCCGGTGGCGATCTCGGAACAAGGCGACGCCATCCGAACCCATTGGGATTACGCCAAGCCGATGATCTTCGACGGCGAGCCCGGCACGGTGGGATCGTTCGCCGACAGGCTCGGCAATTTCACCGGCAAGCCGACGCCGGTGAAGATCCTGGGCGAAGAACTCGTGCTGTTTCGCGACGGCTCGGGCCAGCCCGGTCTGATCGGGCGTTATTGTCCGCATCGCAATGCGTCGTTCGAGTTCGGCCGTATCGAGCCCAATGGCATTTCGTGCTGCTATCACGGCTGGACCTTCGATCGCGCGGGCAAGTGCCTCGCCATGCCGGCCGAACCGGCCGACTCGCGCTTCAAGGATAAGGTGACGCATACGGCCTATCCCGTGCGCGAGATGGGTGGTTTGCTCTGGGCCTATATGGGACCGTTGGATGCCAATGGCGAGCCGCCGGTGCTGCCGCGCTATGACGTCTATGCGCGCGAAGACGGTATCCGCGCGGTCGAGAATTTCGGCCTATGGCCCGCCAACTATTTCCAGATCTGCGAGAACAGCGTCGATCAGACCCACACGGCGATTCTGCATGGCGGCGTCGGCGGCGAGCGGCGCGACATCTGGGGCACTGAGATCCCGAAGACGACCTGGGAGCCGATCGAGCTCGGCATTAAGGCGACCGCGAAGCGTCCCGGTATGAACTACAATCGCGCGTCCTATTTCATCCTGCCGACGATGAACCGGCTGCCGCAGCCCTGGCCCGGCGGCAAGTTCCGCTGGCCGCGTTTTTCGGCGCTGTGGCGCACGCCGGTCGACGATACCCACACGATGGTCTTCAGCGTCTGCTTCACGCCCGCGGTGGATGGTAAGCTGCCTGAGCTGCCGGCAGGCCTGAGCTTCGACATCACCGATCAGCTATTGGTGCATCGCGAGCAGGATTATCAGGCGATCGCCAGCCAGGGCCGTATCACGGCGCGTACGACGGAAAAGCTGGCGACCTCCGACGGTGGGGTGATCCTGCTGCGTAAGCTCGCCATGGATGGCATCCGCGCGGTGCAGGAGGGGCGTGATCCCCAGGGCGTGCGGCGTGGGTCCGATACTGGCGCGATCATCGATCTGGAACAGATCGTCGAGGACGACCTCAATAAGATCGCGATTTAGCCTATATTCTGACCAATTTTATTTTTGCCTAAAATATAATCTATTTCGCCCTGCTGCATAAACATTTGGCAGCGATACTGACCAAATTTGAGTCATCCCGCGCCAAAATCCGCCGATCCATCTTCCCGACGCACTGGCACAGCTTTTGCGCTGTTCTAGATGCTCGCTTCGCTGTCCTGGCGGAGCGATCGATGGAAAGGAACATCGCATGGACGATTACGACAACCGCTTCGCTCCTGGCTATGGCACCGACTTCACGTCCAACGTTGCGCAATTTCACGATGCGTCGCGCCATATGCCTGAACTCGCGTTGCAGGAAGTCTCCGCTTCCGTTTCCAAACCGTCTTACCACGCGATCCGCACCGGTCCGCCCATAGCCGATTATCGACAAAAAAAGAAACGGCGATCGCCCGAAGGGGGTGAGGACCTCGCGACGATGTTCGTTCAGGGCAATGCCTAAGCGCCCCGAACTCGCCAGCTGAATTCCATGGACACGCGCCGGCGACGATATGCCGCCGGCGCGCGTACCGGCACTAAAACACCAGAGGACCTCTTATCTCCATGACCCGCGACGACGTTACCCAGAAAATCATCTCGACCAAGGTATCCAAGGGCATCAAATGGGCCGATGCCGCGAAGAAGATCGGCCTCTCCAAGGAATTCTGCACGACCGTGCTGCTCGGCCAGGGCGTTCTGACGCCGGCCGAAGCGAAAAAAGCGGCCAAGGTCTTCGGCCTCAACGTCGAAGAGACCAAGTGGCTGTCGGTGGTGCCTTATCGTGGCGGGCTGCACTCCGCCGTCCCGACCGATCCTTTGCTGTATCGCTTCTACGAACTGCTGCAGACCAACGGCCTCGCCATCAAGGCGCTGATCGAAGAGGAATTCGGCGACGGCATCATGAGCGCCATCGACTTCACCATGGATATCCAGCGCGAACCCGATCCCAAAGGTGATCGCGTGCATATCAACATGAGCGGCAAATTCCTGGGCTACAAGCGCACGTAATTTCGAGTTTAACCCTGACGACGCATGTACTTGGGCGGCCCGGTGTATCGGGCCGCCCTTTTATTTTGCCTCGCCTTTTCCGCAGGCGCAGGACACTCTCGCCTATCAAAACCTATCAAGTGAGAGAAAGTCATGCAGTTGCCCACGCAAACCGTCGACTACAAGGATCTCAAGGGCCGCGTCATCATCGTCACCGGCGCCGGGCAGGGCATCGGCAAATTCTATTGCGATTACATCGCCGCCCAGGGCGCGATCCCGGTGATCGCCGAGATCTCCGACAAGGGCGCCGAGGTTGCCAAGGACATCCAGGCGAACGGGGCCGAGGCGTTATATGTACGCACTGACGTCGGTGATGAAGGCTCGACCAAGGCCTGCGCCGAGGCTGTGCTCAAAAAATACGGTCGCATCGATGGGCTGGTGAACAATGCGGCCATGTTCCGCAACCTGAGCCACAAGCCGTTCTGGGATCTCGACCTCGACGAATGGAATCGCACCTTACAGGTCAACGTGACCGGCCCGCTGCTGATGGCGCGCGCGGTCGCACCCACGATGAAGGAACGCAAATGGGGCCGCATCATCAATATCTCGTCGGGTGTGCAATCGATCGGCTATCCGAACTTCATTCATTACGTGACGTCGAAATCGGCGGTCGTCGGCATGACACGTTCGATGGCGCGCGAGCTGGGGCCGTGGAACATCACGGTGAATACCTTCTGGCCGGCGCGCACCCGCACCGAGATCGACAATTCCGATCTCTCGCCCGACCGCCACAAGGCGCAGATCGATCTGCAATGCCTGAAGCGCGAGACGACGCCCGACGATCATTCGCGCGTCATCCTGTTCCTGCTGTCGGATCAATCGGAATGGGTCAACGGCCACAATATCGCGGCTGACGGTGGCTATAAATTCCTGTAGCGCAACCTATAAGAAGAACATCGAGAGTGCGGCGGCGGCCATTACCGCCGTCGCCACCCAACCGACGAACTTCAAGACGGGTGGGGCGACGAACGGGCCCAGATGTTTGCGGCTCGATGCGACGATCATGGTCGCGGCCATCAACGGCACCGCGATCACGCCGTTCAGCACCGCGCTCCAGAACAGCGCTTTGATCGGATCGATCGGCAGGAACAGCATGGCCAGACCGGCCAGGATCGACAGCGCAATGACGCCGTAAAAGGCTTTCGCGTTTTCCGGCTTCTGCTCGAGCCCGATGCGCCAGCCGCGCAGTTCGCCTACCGCGTAAGCGGCCGATCCGGCCAGGACCGGCAGCGCGAGCAGGCCGGTGCCGATGATGCCCAGGCTGAACAATAGGAAGCCGAATTCGCCGGCGATCGGGCGCAGCGCTTCGGCCGCCTGCGCCGATGTTTCGATGTCGGTGATACCCGCTTTGTGCAAGGTGACGGCCGTCGTCAAGATGATAAAAAACGCCACCAAATTTGAAACGCCCATGCCGACATAGGTATCGATCGCGATGCGGTTCAGCTCGACCGGGGCGTCCTCGGGATAATCGAGCAAGGAGCCTTTGAAGTCGCCGGCGGCGGTATCTTCGACCTCTTCGGCGCTTTGCCAGAAAAAGAGATAGGGGCTGATCGTCGTGCCGAACACCGCCACGACAACGGTGACGAACTCGCCCGACCATTTGATCTGCGGCCACACGACGCCCAGCGCCACGCTCTTCCAATCGATATCGACGGTGAACAGTACGCCGACATAAGCAAACAGCGCCAGCGTCAGCCACTTCAGCACATGCACATAACGATGATAGGGCACGAAGATCTGCAGCAGCAGCGAGCCGATGGCGAACACGACGGCGCAGATTTTTTCGCCGCCGCCGAGCACCAGTTTCGCGGCCGCACCCATGGCCGCGATATCCGCGCCGATATTGACGATGTTTGCCACCAGCAGGAGGAGGACAATCACGTTGACCAGCCAGCGCGGCAGAACGTGCAGCATGTTGGCGGCCAATCCCTCGCCGGTGACGCGTCCGATGCGCGCGCAAATGGCCTGGATCGCGGTCATGAGGGGATAGGTCAGCACCAAGGTCCACAGCATGTTGACGCCGAACTGCGCTCCCGCCTGGGAATAGGTCGCAATGCCGCTGGGGTCGTCGTCCGCCGCACCGGTGATGAGGCCCGGTCCGAGACGACGGAACCACGATACCGACGTGGGGGGATTTAGGGGATCGTTGGTAGCTTTATCGTCTTTGTGGTCCTGTGCCGTCATCTGGCGCCTCCGTCGGCGCCACCGTGCGCTCGTTCTCGGATAATGCCAACGTTGTTTGGGCGTGGAAATTCCCGATCTGCGAAACGAGACCTTAAGGAATCGGGCGGGATGATGTCGTCCTCATGAGTCTCATCTTCTTCGCCATCGTCCTGATCGCTTTCATCGTTGCGGGGGTACGCGAGATCGCCTGGGTCGCAGGCGCGGACGCGAAATCGCCGATGCAGGCCATGGCCGATGCGATGCTGGGCGCGGCTGACACCTCGGTCACCCTGGCGATCGGATTGGTCGGCGTGATGGCGCTGTTCCTGGGCCTGATGAAGGTCGCCGAGAAGGGTGGGCTGCTGGTCGTCATCGCGCGCCTGGTGCGCCCCCTTATGGTGCGCCTGTTCCCCGACGTGCCGGCCGAACATCCGGCCATGGGCGCGATGATCTTGAATATGTCGGCCAACGTGCTGGGGCTCGGCAATGCCGCGACGCCGTTCGGCATCCGCGCGATGGAGGAATTGGACAAGCTGAATCCGGTGAAGGGCACGGCGAGCAATGCCATGGTGCTGTTCCTCGCCATCAATACGGCGAGCGTCACCGTATTGCCGACCGGCGTGATCGCGTTGCGCGCCGCCGCCGGATCCACCGATCCGGCCGGTGTCATCCCGACAACCCTGTTTGCTACCTTGATCGCGACGGCAGTGGCGATTCTGGTCGCCAAGCTCGGCCAGCGCTGGTGGCCCGTTACTGCGGGAGAGGTCGGGGAGATCAAACCTGTTGAAACGGCAGCGGCGGCCATCGAGGACGTGCGCTCCTATCCCGAATGGGCATCGTACCTGACGTTATTCGGCATCGTTGCTCTGATCCCGCTGACGGTCGTGTTCGGCCGCACCATTTCGCCGTGGATCGTGCCCAGCCTGATGGTGCTGATGTTGGGCTTCGGCATTCTGCGCCGCGTGAACATCTACGAAGCCTTCGTCGAAGGGGCGCGCGAAGCCTTCACCATCGCGCTGCGCATCATTCCCTATCTCGTTGCCATTCTGGTGGCGGTCGCCATGTTCCGCACGAGCGGCGCGTTGGAGATGCTGATCGGCCCGCTCGCCAAACTGACGGCGCCGCTCGGCCTGCCGGCCGAAGCCTTGACCATGACACTGCTGCGCATGCTGTCGGGTTCGGGTGCGTTTGGGTATCTCGCCTCGATGCTCAACGATCCGGCTATCGGGCCGGACAGCTATACGGGCTACCTCGTCAGCACCATTCAGGGATCGACTGAAACGACCTTCTATGTCCTTGCGGTTTATTTCGGCGCGGTCGGCATCAAGCGCATCCGCCATGCACTGGTCGCGGGTCTCTTGGCCGATGTCGCAGGTGTGATCGCCTCGGCGGTGGCCGTTTGGCTTATGATCTGATCATGGCCATTCAACTCGACCACACCATCGTGCCGGCGCTCGACAAGGAACAATCGGCGCAATTCTTCGCGCGTATCTTCGGGCTCACCTATGACGGGCCGCACGGGCATTTCGCGCCGGTTCGCGTAAACGACTCCCTCACTTTGGATTTCGACACCGATACCGATTTCAAGCCGGGTCATTATGCCTTCAAGGTCAGCGAAGCCGAGTTCGACGTCAGCTTCGGCCGCATCAAGGACGCAGGCATTCCGTATGGCGGCTCACCGGGCGCGCCGGATAATATGCAGACCTATACGCACAATGGCGGGCGCGGCGTCCATTTTCTCGATCCCGCTGGGCACTATATGGAAGTGCTGACGTATTAAAAAAGGCCTCGTCCGTGAAGACGAGGCCTTTTCATTGGATTGATCGCAGCGCTATTCGGCGGCCTGCTGATTCTCGAAGTGGCTCGCGGCCCACAGCTTGCGGCGCTTCAGGTTATTGACGAACTCGTCCTTGAAGTTGGCGATGGTCGAGGCCTTCACGGCCGGATCGTTCTTCAAGGTCTGCGCCCAGGCTTTTACCTTGGGGAAGGCATCGAGCACGCCGGTCTTGAGCACGTCTTCCATATAACCGAAGCGTTGGAAGAACGGCGCGTAGGAGGCATCGGTGATCGACAGTTTTGGGCCGTTGAAATAGGGACCGTCATTGTCGCGTTCTTCGGTCAGCGCGCGTTCGAGGCGTTGCAGCTTTTTCGGTGCGTCGGCGACTGAGGCGTCAAGCTCGGCCTTGTCCTTGGCGTAATAGAAGCCGCTCATCATCTTGGCGAAGTCGGGTACGAAATCGTTCCAGGCGCGGTTGCGCGCACGGCGGATCGGATCTTCGGGATGCAGCTTCGGCGCTTCCATCTCGTCGAGGAATTCGGCGATGGCGTTGGATTCGAACAACGGCTTCTCGTCGACCACCAGCACCGGCACTTTGCCGTGCGGCGACAGTTTCAAGAACCAATCGGGTTTGTTGCTGAGATCCACATAGGTGATCTCGTAGGGCACGTTTTTCGCACGGAGCACAATGGCGGCGCGCTGGACCCAGGGGCAGGTTACCGAACTGATCAGATGATATTTCTGCGCCATAATGGCTCTCCCGATGAATTGTTTGGTTGGTAAAGATTGTTCCATAGCGGGGGGATCGGTGCCAACCCGTATATCCCAGGCGGCCTTTTTGGCCTTATTCTGGGCCCGAATCGGCGGGGTATTCCTTGCCATCCAGGGGGGGCTTTCCATAGATTAGCGCCTGCTTATTCCCGGAGGCCCCCAGGAGATTATGATGGCTGTCTCAACCCGCCCCCCGTTCCGCGCCGATCACGTTGGCAGCTTCCTGCGGCCGCAGGAATTGCTCGCCTTGCGCGACAAGGTCAAAAAGGGCGAAGCGACCAAGGCGCAGTTGACCGCGCTCGAGGATCAATCGATCCGCGATCTGGTCGCGATGCAGGAACGGCTCGGCCTGCATGCCATCACCGACGGCGAATTCCGCCGCGACGGCTTCCACACCGACTTCCTCGATAAAGTCGGCGGCATGAAGTTCAAGATGATCCCGCCGGAAGAGCGCGCGCGGGTGGGGTCCATCGGCGGCCCGTTCATCGCCGCAGTCGACGGTAAGCTGACGCGCCCGGCCGGCGGCATGGAGATCGACAATTTCAAATTCCTGAAGAATGCGACCAAGGAAACGGCGAAGATCACCATCCCGTCGCCGACAATGCTGCATTTCCGTGGCGGGCGTAAGGCGATCAGTGAGACGGCCTATCCCGACATCGACAAGTTCTTCGACGATGTCGCCAAGCTGTATCGCGACGAGATCAAGGCGCTCGCCGATGCCGGCTGCAAATATGTGCAGTACGACGATACCAACCTTGCCTATCTGTGCGATCCGGCGTTGCGCGAGCAGGCGCGGGCGCGCGGCGACGATCCGGACAAGCTGCCGAGCCTGTACGCCAAGCTGATCAACGATTCGATCAAGGGCCGTCCGGCGGACATGGCGGTCGCCATCCATCTGTGCCGGGGCAATGCCGAGAGCAAATGGTTTGCCCAAGGCGGCTACGAGCCGATCGCCGAAGCCATGTTCAACGAGCTCGAGATCGACGGCTTCTTCCTCGAATACGACGACGAGCGCTCGGGCGATTTCGCGCCGCTGCGCTTCGTGCCGAAGGGCAAAACCGTTGTGCTCGGCCTCATCACATCGAAAACCGGCGCGTTGGAGAACAAGGCGGACGTCGAACGCCGCATCGACGCGGCGGCGAAACATATTTCCATGGATCAGTTGTGCCTATCGCCGCAATGCGGGTTCGCATCCGCGTCGCAGGGCAACAAACTGAGCGTGGCCGACCAGGAAGCGAAAATGCGGCTGGTCGTCGACATTGCCAACGAGGTTTGGCACTGACCTTAAACTTTAGCGACAGGTCGCGGTGCGGCCTTCAGGGGAATTGTTATGGAATTGGATTCGCACTTCTGGCTACGCCTGCTGGAAATCATTTACGTCAACATCATCTTGTCGGGTGACAACGCAGTCGTCATCGCGCTGGCCTGTCGCGGCTTGCCCGCGCACCAGCAGAAATGGGGCGTGCTACTCGGCGCCGGTTGCGCGGTTGTGCTGCGGATTGTGTTCACCATCTTCATCGCTTACCTGCTGACGGTGCCGTACCTCAAGGTCGTCGGCGGCGTGCTGCTGTTCTGGGTCGGCTACAAGCTGATGATGCCGCAGGATGACGGCGAGCACGTCACCGAGGCGCAGAGCCTAATGCAGGCCGTACGCATCGTGCTGATCGCCGATGCGGTGATGAGCCTCGACAACGTCATCGCGGTGGCGGCTGCCGCCAAGGGTGACTACACGCTGCTCATCATCGGGCTGGTCATCAGCGTGCCGCTGGTGGTGTACGGGGCGACCTTGCTGATCAAGCTGATCGACAAGTTCCCGTCGATCGTGCCGGGCGGGGCGGCGCTGATCGGCTATATCGGCGCCGAGATCATGGAAACCGATCCGGTGTGGCAATCGTGGATCGAAGGCCACATTGTCGCGCCGCATCTGTTGCTGCCGTTGCTGGGCGCCATCCTGATCGTGTTGTTCGGACGGATCGCGGCGCCGAAGGCCACGCCGCCGCTGACCAAGGAGGCGGCTGCGGGGGCGGCGATCATGAGTGCGCGCGTGCTGTTGATGCGCTCGCCTCTGGTCATCGCGTTCCTGGCCAGCATCTTCGGTTACACGGTCGCGGGGTATGATGAGATCGTCGTCGGACATCTGACCGAATTCGATCATGTGGTCGAAGGCTTGATGCCGATCCTGGCGGCGATCATCGCGATCGTGGTCGGCGAAGGCATCGCGCGCCTGGCCAACAAGCTGCGCGGTAATACTGGTATGTTTGCGTCGTTGTAATCGTTAAGGCGCATCCCCTATGGGGCGCGCCTCAATTATTATCTTTCTTGGAAGTTCGTAACGGAGTCTGAGCGGCAATGGAATTCTCGAGTCCTGATTTTTGGTTTGGTCTTCTCCGGATCATTTTCATCGACATTATTCTGTCGGGCGACAACGCAGTGGTGATTGCACTGGCGTGTCGTGGTCTGCCGCCGCAACATCAGAAGGTTGGTGTGATCCTAGGCGCAGGGGCGGCGGTGACGCTGCGCCTGATCTTCGCGATCTTCATCATCTATCTGCTGGGCGTGCCGTTCCTGAAGATCTTCGGCGGTCTGCTGCTGTTCTGGGTCGGCTACAAGCTGATGATGCCGCAAGGTGGCGACGAGGATATCCACTCCGGCTCCAACCTGTTCCAGGCGGTGAAGATCATCGTCATCGCTGATGCGGTGATGAGCCTGGATAACGTCATCGCGGTTGCTGCCGCCTCTAAGGGCGATGTCTGGCTGCTGGTCATCGGCTTGCTGATCAGCATTCCACTGGTGGTGTTCGGCGCAACCTTGCTGCTGAAAATGATCGACCGCATGCCCTGGATCATTCCGGGCGGCGCGGCGCTGATCGGTTATATCGGCGCCGAGATCGCGCTGAAGGACATCGTCTGGCAGGACTGGATCGACGCTAACTATCATTGGGCGCATCTGGCCATTCCGCTCATGGCGGCGGTCGGCATCGTCATCGTCGGCCGGCTAGTGGCGCCCGCGCCGCATGCCAAGGTCGGCAAGGAAGCGGCGGGCGCGGCTGCCCTCTTCGGCATCCGGGCCCTGCTGCAGGCGGTGATCGTCCGCAGCCCGCTGCTGCTGGCCTTCGTGGGCAGCCTGTTCGGCTACGGCTGGGAGGAAATCGCCATCATCGAGAACCGCGAAGCGATCAAGGGCGTCGATACTGCCTTCCATTCGCTGCGCCCGATGTTCGCGGCGATCATCGCCATCGTGGTGGGCGAACGCGTCGCGCGCTGGATTCGTCCCGCGCCGGTGGCGGCTTGATTTCAGGTTCTTAGTAGGATTTATCCCATTTCTGCCCATTGGTCAGATTTTGGGATAATTTAATTGACAGCGTCCGGCGTGTCGGCACAATGCCGCCATGCCGGACGTTCTTACTACCTACCCGAAGCGTGGCGCTGACGGGCTGGTCAACGGAGAGCGCAGCCGCGGTGTGTTACGCCGCTGGGCCGTTGCGCATTCGCGGACCCTCGAACAGTTCTACAATTTCTTCAATGCACTGCTGCCTTACGTGCGGCCGATCATCGTCGCGCTGCCCGAGCCGTTGGCGGAAAAGGTGTTCCGCGCCATCGAGAAGCCGGCCAAGCAGGCGATGTTCGGTTGCCATATGTGCGGCACCTGCATCCTGTCGGCGACCGGCATGTCGTGCCCGATGAATTGCCCGAAAAACCTGCGCAACGGCCCATGCGGCGGCGTGCGCGACGGCGGCATGTGCGAGGTGAAGCCCGAGATGCCCTGCGTCTGGCTCGACGCCTGGCAGGGCTCGGCGCAGATGCGCGATGCCTCCAAGATCAAAATCATCCAGGCTCCGCTTGATAGGCGCACGCAGGACCGTTCGACCTGGGTGGCGCTGGCGCGTGGGGATCATTCCAAAAGCGGGCTCAACCTCGTGGCCGAGCCCAATCCGCAGGCACATCCACTGCCGCCGGCCGGCGCGTTGGAGCGCAAGATCGAATCCGGCGTCTTCGTGGTCACGACCGAATTCAATCCGCCCGATACGGCGAACCCGGACAAGATCAAGGCCGAGGCGACCGAACTGCTGGAACTGTGCGATTCCGTCAACGTGACCGACGGGGCCGGTGCCAACACCCATATCGGCAGCTTTGGCGTCTGCGCCCTGCTGGCCCAACAGGGCCACGATCCGGTGATGCAGATTTCCTGTCGCGACCGTAATCGTATCGCGATCCAGGGCGATGCGCTGGCCGCCGCCGCGCTCGGCATCAAGAACGTGCTGTCGCTGACCGGCGACGGCATGCAGCAGGGCGATCAGCCGGGCGCCAAACCGGTGTTCGATCTCGACTGCACCTCATTGCTCGGCATGTTGCGCAATATGCGCGACGAAGCGCGCTTCGATTCCGGCCGCAAGATCGTCGATGCGCCGCGCTTCTATCTCGGCGCCACCTCGAACCCGACGTCGGTTCCCCCCGCTGTCGAGGTCGGTCGTTTGGCGAAAAAGATCGAGGCCGGTGCCCGTTTCATCCAGACGCAATATGTTTTCGATATGGAAGCCTTCATGGAATTCCATAAGCGCTTCGTCGGCGAAGGCCTATCGGAGCATTGCCGCTATCTCGTCGGCGTCGGTCCCTTGCGTACCGCGAAGTCCGCGCGCTGGATGCGGGAAGCTGTCGCCGGGGTGCGCATCCCCGATTCCTATATCGAACGCATGGAACGCGCCGTCGATCCGCGCGCCGAAGGCATCGATTATTGCGTCGAAACTATCCAGCGCCTGCGCGAGCTGCCCGGGATCGCGGGGGTCCACATCATGGCCTTCCGCCAGCGCGACGCGCTGCGTGAAGTGATCGAACGGTCCGGCCTGTTGGATCGCAACCGCCAGGCCTTGATCCGTCACTCCTGAACGGAGCCCTGCTTCGGAATGGCGAGGGGTGAAGAATCCGGCGAATCCGTTGTAGACTGCGGCATTGGGGGCCAGAACGGCCAAGGGGGATAGATGTCGTACGATTATGATTGCCTGGTCATAGGCTCGGGCCCGGCCGGGCAGCGCGCCGCCATCCAGGCGTCCAAGCTCGGCAAAAGCGTACTTTTGATCGAACGCCAAGCCGTCGTCGGCGGCGTGTGCATCAACACCGGCACGATCCCCTCCAAGACCTTGCGCGAAGCCGTGCTGCACCTGTCCGGTCACCGCGAACGCGGCATCTACGGCGCGTCCTATTCGGTGAAGCAGAACATCACCATGCACGATCTGCATTTCCGCACCGAGCGCGTGATCAGTCATGAAATCGACGTCACGCGTCACCAGCTGCAACGCAACCGCATCGAGGTCGCGGTTGGTAGTGCGAAGTTCGTCGACGCCCATACGGTGTTGATCGAGGATGTGCCGGGGCGTGGTAGTCGTAACGTGACGGCCGAACGGATCGTCATCGCCACGGGCACGCAGGCGACGCGCGACAAGAACATACCGTTCGATGGCCAGCACATCATGATCAGCGATGATATTCTCACGCTGGAAAAGCTGCCGCGTTCCTTGACCGTGGTCGGTGCGGGCGTCATCGGCATCGAATATGCGACGATTTTCGCGACACTCGGCGTGCGCGTTACCCTGGTCGACAAGCGCGATCGCTTGCTGCCCTTCATCGATCGCGAGATTACCGATAACCTGGCCTACCAGATGCATCAGAACCGCGTGACCTTGCGCCTCGGCGAAGAGGTCAAGGCGATCGAGCCGACGGCCGATGATAAGGGCGATCGGGTACGAATTACATTGGTCAGCGGCAAGCAGATCGTCAGCGAGGCCGCGCTTTATTCGATCGGGCGCACCGGCGCCACTGAAGCGCTCGATCTTCCGGCGGCGGGCATCAAAACCGACGATCGCGGCCGCCTTATCGTCAATGAACATTTCCAGACCGAGCAACCACATATCTATGCGGTCGGCGATGTCATCGGCTTTCCTTCGCTCGCCTCGACCTCGATGGAGCAGGGACGTCTTGCGGCCTGTCATGCCTTCAATACTCACGCTGAAAGCGTGCCGTCGCTGTTTCCCTACGGCATCTACACCATTCCGGAAATTTCGACGGTCGGGCGCAACGAGGAAGAACTTACCCGTGACGGCGTGCCCTACGAGATCGGCAAGGCGCAATATAAGGAAATCGCACGTGGCCAGATCATCGGCGATAGTGCCGGCCTGTTGAAGCTGATCTTCAATCTGGAAACGCGCGAACTGCTTGGCGTTCATATCATCGGCGAAGGTGCGTCCGAACTGATCCATATCGGACAGGCGGTGCTCGCGCACAAAGGCTCGATCGATTATTTCGTCAATACGGTCTTCAACTATCCGACCTTGGCGGAATGCTACAAGACGGCAGCCTTCGACGGCATCAATCGTTTAGGTTAAGGCGAGTAGCACCGCTGCGGCTGCCGCGAAGCCGGTTTCGTTGGCGCCGTTGACCGTGCCGAAATGCGGCAGCGAGCAGGCTTCGCCGGCGAAAAAGATACGCTCATTGATCGGGTTGGTCAGCGTGTCGCGCACGCCGGCGGCACCCGGCACGGCGTAGGAATAGCCGCCACCGATATAGGGATCGCTGCGCCAGTGGCTGGTGTCCGCGCCGATACGCGCCTTGCGGATATCCGCGCCGAACGCTTTCACCAATTGGCCTTCGGCGAAATCAACCATCGCTGCGGTGCCCTGCTTTTCCAGCTGTTCGGCGAAGCGCCCGGCTAGATAGCCGATGGCGATGTGATAGCCGCCCGGCTTGATCTGAAAGCGGACGGTTTCTTCGCCTTGGTGTTCGAACTGTACATGACTGTTGTCGGCGAGGCCGAAAACATCGCGATCGAAGGCGAGTGCGACTTTCTCCGCCGTGCCGAGCGGCAGGCGTTCCAGCGCATCTTGGTAAGCTGCCGGCAGGGCAGGTTCGAATTTGATGCCGCCGCGCGCCAGAACCGCAGTGGAGGCTGTGACGATGATCGCGCGGCACGTGATCGCGCCCTTGATCGTTTCGACCCGCACACCTGACTTGTCCCACACGATCCGTTCGACCGGTGTGGACAGTGCAACCGGCACGTCCGCGCCGTAAGCGGCGAGCAATGCGCCGTAGCCCGGCTTGACCCGGAGATTGACGCCGTCGCGATAACGGCTTTGATCCAACGTCGAGCAGAATTCGGGTTCGGCACCCGAAAGTGCGGCATACCAGGTGGAGAACATGGACTGGAAACGCGGATGGGTTGGGATGACCTCGGAGGCCGGCACATCGACGCCCGCAGCCCCCATCTTGTCGATCGCTTCAAAGGCGGCGTCGAAATAGGCATCGCGTTCGGCCATGATGGCCTCATCGGCCCAGCCTGTGGCAGTCCACATGCGCGACGAACGCGGCATTTCGTCGAACTGCACGCCGCTTTCGGCGGCATATTTGGCGAAGAAATTGTCCTCGGAATGATGCAGCCAATAGGCACCCGGATCCCACGGCATGCCGGAGAGGTCTAGGGTCGTGGCGCGCCCGCCGATGCGGTCCTTGGCTTCCAGGACCTGGACGGTGCAGCCTTGCGCGAGAATGGTTTTGGCGGCGGATAGGCCGGCGGATCCGGCCCCGACCACGACGACATCGACGTCTGATTTCATGCGGCGTGTTTAGCCGAAATTTGCGGGCCGCGCATCCGTCTATCGTGGGACAGGCTTCACGGCCTTGGTGACGCCTTCGAAGTTCTGCGCGAACTCGGGCGGCGGTTCCGGCCCCCACACATAGAACGAGACATCGAGCGGCCAATTCTTGGCCTCCCACGCGGCATCGTCGGCGATGTAGTCGATATCGCAGAAATATTCCGCCAGACCGCCGTGCGGATCGCGGATATACCAGAAGAAGTTGGAGCCGAGCGCGTGCCGCCCGACGCCCCAGCCATTGCGGTAGCCCTTGCGGATCATGGCTTGGCCCCCGAGCCCGATGCGGTCGATATCGTCGACCTCGAAGCTGGCGTGATGGAAGCCTACCTTCTCGTCCTGGATGATGGCGATGACATGGTGATCGCTGCCGCCCGGCGGGCGCAGGAACGCGATCAGATGTTCGGAACGGTCCGACATCACTAGGCCAAGCACGTTGCGGTAGAACGCGAGCTTGGCCTCGAGATCGGGTGTGAAATGGATCAGATGTCCGAGGCGATGCGGCACGACCTGGGCATCGGCCTCGATGCTGCCCTTCTGATTTTGGCGCGTGTAATGGCCGGGCCCGTTGGTGCGAAAGGGCAGGCCGGGTTGCTGCGGCATCAGCCCGCCATTCGACGGCGCTGCCGCGCCGACATGAACGTTGTAGAGCATGCCGTCGGCATCGGTGAACCAGATGCCGTCATAGGGCGTGGCCTTGGGTATATCGACCAGACGCACGCCGGGATAAGCTTCGGCGCGTTGCTTGACCTGGGCCAATCCTTCGGACGTTGCGCCGAACGACAGATGATGCAAGGTGCGTTCCTTGCTTTCGGTGAGCACGACCTGATCCTGGTCACGCCCGACACAGCGCAGAACCGCGCCATTGCCGTCGACACGTCCCACCAGCCCAAAATCCTCGTAAAAGGTTTTCTGGGCTTCGATGTCGGGCACGCCCAACGCGAAATGATGGAAATGACGAACGGTCATGGCGCGCCTCGATGCGGTCCTAAAGGCTGACGCCGGCGCGGCGGCAGAGATATTCCCACGAGCGATCGTGACCGCGCAGCGAATCCTGTCCGCCTTGCGGGCGGTTGATTTCGCCCGGGCTGAGATATTGGATCGGGCCGAGCTTCAGGCCGCTCAGGATCGCGTTGGCGTTGTTCTTGATCGACAGCGAGCATTGGACGGCATCGGGGATGTGTTTGCCGGTCACCGCGCAGCCGTGGCCGCGCATGATCACCGCCTTGCCGTGGGCCAAAGTCTTGGCGAGGTCGTGGCCCTGGTCGTTGGTGGTGACCAGCAAGTCCGTATCGCCGAATTTTTTGGCGATGTCCCAGATGTCGAGCTTTTCGCCCAGGCGGCGCGCGTTATGCACGGCAGGGCGCATCGGCACGTTGGTGATGGCGAAGGGCAGGATCTCCGGGCAATGGTTGTGCACGACGCTCGTCACGTCGGGACGCGCCGCATAGATCGCGCCGTGGATCGGCCGTTCGATATAGATCGGCCGCCCATCATCTTTTATGGGTTTATTTTCAAGATCGAATTCCATGATGTCGTCCGGTTCGACCAGCTCGGGGCTGCGCGAGCGCGACAGGAAATAGTGATTGGGATTGTCGGGATTGCGCACGCTGATATGGCCCCAGGCATCGACCACGCCTTCGTTGGCGAGGATGCGGTTGCCGGCAACCAGTTCGCGAATAAGTGCTTTGATGTCGTTCATAATTTATCCAATCCCATCGATTTTTTGATCTTGTCCACGGTCTCAGGTTTCAACGCCATGATCTCGTCTACGAAGTCGCGGATCTCCTTGCCGGTGATCGGCGCGATCTCGAATTTCAGCTTGTCGGCCTCGGCCAGGAAATCCGGATCCCTGAGCGTATCCATGTAGGCCTTTTCCATCGCCTTCACGCGATCTTCCGGCACGCCCGGCGCCATAACCATCGCGCGGTCTTCGATGCCCCATTCGACGAACTTCATGATCTGACGGTCCTCGTCGGTCTTGGCGAAGGACGACAGCAAGGGGATGCTTGGCAGGTCGGGATGGCTCTTGGAGGCGAACTGGACGAGATGAGTCAGTTTGCCTTCGCTCACCCACTGCGGGCGCGTGCTCTTCCAGCCGTCATATTGCGCGCATAGCCCATGCACCTCGCCGCGTTCCATGGCGATGCGGACCTCGTTGCCGCCGGGATAGCCGAGCACCATCTTGAACTTGGTGCCGATCAGGCTGTTGGCGGCCAATGGATAGGTGTAGGTAAGGCTGCCTGTATCGAAGGAACCGATGATGTCTTCCTTCTGCTGAGCCTCGGCGATGGTTTGTGCGGGCGAGGTCTTGAGAACCGTGCAGGTGACGACGGCTTCACCCCAGCCGCCCAGCCAATGCCATTTTTTCGGATCGTATTTAACCGCGCTGTCGCCGAGCACGACGCGCTTGGCCGTCTGGCTTAGCGGTGTGATCAGCACCGTGCCGTCCTTGGGCAGCACGTTATAGACATTGTTGAGGGCGATGACGCCGCCGGCGCCCAATTGATGCTCAACGATGACCTTGGGATTGCCGGGGATATGTTTGGGCAGGTAGCGCGCCAAGGTCTGCGCGAAGGTGGAATAGAGCCCGCCGGCGGCGACGCCGACATAGATCGATACGGTTTTGTTTTTGTAGAAATCCGCGACCGCATCGGCGGCTTGGGCTGCATGCGACGCGACGAGCAGTACGGCGCTCAAGGCGACGGAAAAGCGCAATTTCATAACGTCCTCCCCTGATTACGAGAACGCATACGGCGTTGTTGTGTTTTACATGCCCATGGCTTTTCTGACCTTGGCGACGGTTTCCGGTTTCAACTGCATCATTTGTTCGATGGATGCGCGGACTTCTTGCCCGGTGGTCGGGAAAATCTCGAATTTCAGCTTGGTCGCGTCTTCGAGGAATTGCGGATCGTTGAGCGTATCGATGTAGGCTTTTTGCATCGTCGCGGCGCGCGCGGCCGGAACGCCCGGCGCCATGACGCTGGCGCGGTCCTCCAGACCCGATTGGATGAAGCGGAAAATCTCGCGCTCCTCGTCGTTGCGGGCGAGTTCGGACAGCAACGGTGTATTGGGCATATCGGCGGACCGTTTGGATGCCAACTGCACCAGATGCGCGAGCTTGCCGTCGGCCAGCCATTCCGGCTTGGCGCTTTTCCAGCCTTCGAACTGGCCGCAGAAGCCGTGCACCTCGCCGCGCTCCATGGCGAGACGGACTTGCGATCCGCCGTTATAGCCCGAGACCAACTTCATCTTGGTGCCCAGGATGTTATTGATCAGCAGCGGGTTGGTATGGGTGTTCGAGCCGGTGTCGAGGGTGCCGATGACGACTTCTTTCGTTTTGGCTTCTTCAAGCGTGGTGGCCGGCGAGCTTTTCCACACGGTGCAGTCGTTGACCGCTTCGCCCCAGCCGCCGATCCAGTTCCATTTGAGCGGATCGAACTTGGCTTCGGGTTCGCCCAATACGATGCGTTTGGTCAGGCTCCCGCTCAAGGTGAGCATGACCGTGCCGTCCTTGGGCAGGACGTTATAGACGTTGTTGGCGGCGATCAGGCCGCTGGCCCCCGGTTGATGCTGCACCACGATGGTTGGATTGCCGGGAATGTGGCGCGTCATGTGCTTCGCCAGGGTTTGGGCAAAGGTCGAATAGACGCCGCCCGCAGCCAAGCCGACATAGATGCTGACGGTTTTGCCTTTATAGAAATCGGCAATCGGATCGGCGGCCTGCGCTGCTGGCGCGAGCGCGAGTGACACGATGGCCGCGAGCGCGGCTGCGAAGCGCTGGATCACCTGAAGTCTCCCTGAAAGTATTTATTCCGCGGCACGGGCGTGGGCCGAATCGCCCTGCAACAGCCCGATCACCTCGTCTGTGGTGCGCACATCGCCGAACGATTCGAAGATGTTGTTGAGTGTGGCGAAATGATGATCCTCGATGCGCGCGGCATTGGCGTCCGAGACCATGATGGTGCGGAAATTCATCATCATCGCGTCCAGCGCCGAGGTCATGCAGCACACATTGGTGAGTGTGCCGGTGATGATGACGTTTTCGACGCCGCGTTCGCGCAGGATTTTTGCCAGATCGGACGATTCCGGCAGAAAGGCGCTGAAGCGGCTTTTGGGCACCCACAAGTCGTGGGGATCGGTCTGCATTTCCGGCCACAGCGCATGCATATGGCTGCCGGCGCGCATGGCGTCGAGATTGCCCTGCGAGCGGTCGGGCGAATTCAAGCGCTCGTAGAAGACCGACCAGGAATCGAGATGACTCTCGTCATGCGTCATCTGGATCCATACGACCGGGCTGCCGGCGGTGCGCGCCGCGTCGGCCAATCGGTTGATGGCGGGCACGATGGCGCGGGCATTCGGCACTTCGACCGCCGCACCCGGCTCCATGAAATAATTCTGCATATCGACCACGATCAGGGCGGTCTTGGCGGCGGCGAGCTGAGTGACAAGATGGAATTGGCCGCGACGCTGCAACGCGCGTTCGGCGACATCGGGACGGATTGCGGGCGGGGTCATGGGTGCCTCCTGTTTTCATTTCCCGTGTTTACGGGTTTCTTATGCTATCGATCATAAGCGCCGGATTTCCTTCGTGCAAAGCCGGGAAACGGCGCGCACTCGGCGCGAAAGCCGAACCCGGAGTTGTACGTAGGGTTCATGGTAAGTTCCGCGTGCAAAACCGCTCGTCTCGACCGGGGCTTCGGATGTAATGTCCGAGTCAACGATGGGTCGTTACGGCGACCGGGGTCGGTTCGGGGGACTAAATGAATAGCACGGTAACGGTGGCCGATCTTCTGGCCACCAAGCGCCCGCCGCCGCTGCCGCGCAACCGGCCAAGCCCTCGGCCGAGGAAACCAAGCTCGGGTCCGGCGATATCATTTTCAGCGAAGGTGAAGCGGGCGAGATCGCCTATCTGATCGTTTCGGGTTCGGTGGAAATCCTGAAGCGTGCGGGCGGACGCGACATCGTCATCGGCGAGGTCGGGCCTGGCAGCATCATCGGCGAAATGGCGCTGATCGATTCACAACCGCGCATGGCGACGGCGCGCACGACGACCGATACGGTCGTGAACACCATCCCGCGCGAAGCGATCAAGGCGCGGCTGGATAAGCTCGAAAAATTCGATCCCGTGCTGCGCCGCCTGATGGGCATGTTCGTCGATCGCATGCGCGACCTTCGTTATATGTCGGCCGATTCCTAGGCCCTGAACCGCCGCGCATTGCGGCTTCGCCTGATTTGCGCTCCAATATCCCGGCCAGCGGCATCAAGACCGCACGGTAAACAGGAGGCAAAAGATGATCGCTCGATTTTTATCATTCGGATTGGCGTTGTTCTTCAGCGCGATGGCGTGCGCGCCTTCGGCGGACGCGCAGGATGCGGCGGCGTTCTACAAGGGGAAAACCATCAAGTTCATCGTCGGTTACGGCACCGGCGGCGGCTATGACGCCTATGCCCGCATGCTGGCGCCGCATCTGTCGAAGGCGATGGACGCCAATGTGATCGTCCAGAACCAGCCGGGCGCCGGTGGGCTGGTCGCCCTCAACGGTGTCTACAATTCGGCGGGCGACGGCACGCAGATCATGATCGTCAACGGCACGGCCGCCGGTCTGTCACAGCTCGTCGGCGACGATAACGTGCGCTACGATCTGACCAAAGTCAGCAATCTCGGCGTTGTGTCGTCCTCGCCGTGGATCTGGGTGTCGGGACCGAAATCGTCGCTGACCACGGCGCAAGATTTCCTGAAACCGGGCCAGAAATCCATCTGGGGCGGTGGCGGTCAGATCGACGGGTTGTCGGATGGTGCCGCGATCACCTGCATGGCGCTCAAAATGGATTGCAAGATCGTGCGCGGCTATGAAGGCAGCGCGCAGGTGGCCCTGGCCTTGGCGCGCGGCGAGGTCGATGCGCTGTATGTCTCCGACACCTCGGCCAACAATTACGTCAAGGCCGGCAACGCCAAGGCGATCCTCACCATGTCGCGCGAAAAATCGCAGTTCTTCCCGGACCTACCGTCAGTGTTCGATGCGCTGAAGCTGACCGACGAGCAGAAATGGTGGTTCGATTTCCGCGCTACACTCGACGATCTCGGCCGCATCATCGTGGCGCCGCCGAATCTTGCGAAGGAACAATTGGCTTATCTGCAGGAAACCGTGCGTAAGGTCCTGGCCGATCCGGAGGTCATCGCCGAAGGTGCCAAGACGCAGCGTTATATCGGCTATCGCGATCCGGCGGCGACGGCAAAGATGCTGAGTACGGTCCTGACCAACATCACGCCGGCGCAGAAGAAAACGCTGACCGACGCGGTGATGAAGGAATAACGGAGTTCCTTACGCGACCCACAAGGCCTCGGCAGGCTTGAGCTTGCCGATGGCCGACAGGGATTCAGGGCCCGCCAGGTAATACTGGATCAGGCTGCCGTTGAGATCGCGCACGAAGACGCTGCGCCGTGTGCCGTGCTCGACGACGCGCTCCACATCCGCGCCGCGCTCCTTGAGCTTGGCTTCCACATCATCCAGATCGTTCGGATCGTTCAGTTCAAACGCGCCGTGATGCATGCCGGTGGGCACGCCGGGGATCGGCGCGAAGATCGTCAGACTATGTTCGCCGACCGTGCCGCCGAGGACGACGAACGGCGTATCGGGCCCGCCGACCAACGGCGTCAGGCCAACCAGATCGGTATAGTGGCGATAGAGCGTCTTGTAATCGGAGGCGACCAAAGTGGCGTGCGAGGCCTTCTTGGTATGCAGCACGGCATCATCGACGCGTTCGATGGGCGGATCGACCGGATAGCAGCTTTCGGCAACGGGTGGCGTGTCGCCCGGTTCCCATTGATTGCGCCCGCCGCTGGCATCGACGTCGCCGTTGCGGCGATTGCGCCAATCGTCCAGCACGTCGGTATAGACCTCGAAGCGGTTGCCGTCCGGATCGCGGCCGTAGCAGCAATGCGCGATATCGGCGGTCAGGGTGAAATCGAACTTGAAGCCGTAATCGGCGATCCGCTCGTAGCCCTTCACCAGATCGACCTCGTTTTCGAGCTCGAAGGCCAGGTGATGCAGGCCGGGCTTCTGGCCCTTGCCGCGCGGCGTGTCGAGATCGAATACGGCCGAGTCGTGATAGGTGTTGCCGTTGGACAGGAACGCGCCCTTCAGGTCGGTACGGCGATAGACCTCCTGCAGGCCGGCGATGTCGTTGTGCCACTTGGCGGCGGCGCGCCAATCGTCGACCCAATAATTCACATGACCCATGCGGCGCGGACGAAAGATCGATTCCATCGCGAAGCTCCCTATTAAAGCAGGCTTTTGCCTTCGAAACGTTTGCGCCAGGCAGGCAAGACATCCGGATTGACGACATGGCGCGGCACTTGTCCGCGCAATGCCGCAAGGGCGGCATCGGTCGCCCACTTGATGTTTTCGCCCTGCGTACCGCCGCCGCTGCCGCCGACCATGTGTGGGGTCAGCAGGACCTTATCGCCAAGGCTGAGCAGCGGCGATTGTTTCGGCACAGGTTCGACATTGAAGGCATCGAGCGCGGCCCCACGCAGGCGGTTTTGGTCGAGTGCATCGTAGAGCGCGTCCTCATCGACCAGTGGCCCGCGCGCCGTATTGATCAGGATCGCCGACGGCTTCATCAGCTTGAGCGAGTCCTTGCTGATCAGGTTGCGCGTTTCCTTGTTGAGATCGCAATGGAGCGTAACGACGTCGGACTCTTTCAGCAGCGTTTCGAGATTCGTCGGCGTCGCGTTGTGATGCACGAATTTGGATTCGTCGACGTAAGGGTCATACGCCAACACGCGCACGCGCCAGGGCGCGAGCAGATCGGCAAGGCGCGATCCAATGCGGCCCAGGCCGACGATGCCGATGGTGATGCCACCATAGCCGTCCTGCCGGCGTCCCATAAAGGTGCCGTTGAGCTCGGCCTTGCGCCAACCACCGTTGCGCACTTCGCGGTCGAGCTCGGGCAGGCGTTTGAGCATCGACAGCATCATGGCGAACGCGCCTTCGGCGACACCACCCCAATTGGATTCGACTGGCGCGTGGGTCACCAGAATGCCCATGGCGGTGCAATCGTCGAGATCGATATCGTCGTAGCCGATATTGTAGCGCGCAATGACGCGCAGATCGGGGTAGGGGGTGAGGAGCTTGCGATCCATCATCAACCCTTCCATGCGCGCGCCCAGCATGGCGACGGCATTCGGGCCCATGGCCTGGAACTTTTCGCAGGTGGCGCCGAGTGAGGCGCGCCAGGTCGGATCGCCGAACATCAGATCGCATCCGGCCTGTTCGAGGATCTTGTGCGACGCGCCTTCCTTGTCGCTGGGGATATAGACGTAGGTCTTCGGTTTAGACATCTAGAGTCCAATCATTTTGATGAAGGCCTTACCGAAGGCGCTGTTGGGATCGATCTGCGTGCGCGCGATCGAGAAATGATGGTCGCCTTTGCATTCGAAGGCTTCGACCTTGAGTCCTGCCGCGGCCAGGGCCTCGGCGAAATCACGCGACTGGCGCTGGAATTCGTCGGTTTCCTTGTCGCCCCAGGCGACGATCAGCGGACAGCTTTTGCGCGGCAGATGATGATAGGGGCTGTGGGCGCGCGCGACCTCCTTGGTCATGCCAAGCTCGTCGTTGTAGCCCGCGGTCGCACCGACCAGCGCTTCCATGTCGTAGACGCCGGATGACAGGCAGGCACCCTTGAACACATTTTCCGGCACGCCATATTTCGCGTGCCAACCGTCCATCAGCAAAGTGCCGGTGAGATGCCCGCCCGCCGAATGCCCGCAGACAGTGATGCGATTGGGATCACCGCCGTATGTGGCAATGTTCTTGTAGACCCAGGTGACGGCGCTGCGTACATGGTCGACGATCTGGTCAATGCGATAGGCGGGGGCCAAACCGTAATCGATGGTGACCCACACACAACCTTGTGGCACCAGGCTCTCGGCCGGAAAGCCGCGCCCGTTCTTCGAGCCGGCGCGCCAGCCGCCGCCATGCACATCGATGACGACGGGATAGCCACCGGACTTCTTGTCCTTCGGATAATAGATGTCGAGTTTCTGCAGCGGCTCGGTGCCGTAGGCGACATCGATCTCGCACGCGATTGTTTTACGCGTGCGTGCCGTATCGGCGCCGTTCTGCTGCTGGATCTGTTCGATATTCGCCACACCCGCGCCGGCATTGATCTGTCCGGTCAATTGCTCGGCAGTATAGTTTCGATAGACGGTGCTCACGGATCAGACCCCGATCATCTTCATCATGGCCTTATGTAACTCGCTATCCGCATTGGCGAACTCGCGCGACATCGCGAAATGATGCGCACCCGGCACGACGATTTCGGTGACCGACAATCCCGACGCCTTCCAGGCCTTGGCGAAATCCGCGCTCTGGCGTTTGAACTCGGGCAGTTCGGGCGCGCCATAACCGATGATCAGCGGGCCGAAGCTCTTGGGCAGATGAAAGATCGGGCTGTTCCGCTTGGCTTCGGCCGCATCCATCTTGAGCGCGTCGTTGGGCCCGCCGGATGCGGCAAGCTGCACCGCCATCATGTCGTAGACGCCGGACATGGCGCAGGCACCCTTCACCACATTTTCCGGTACGCCGTATTTCGCATGCCAGCCGGGCATCAAGGTCGTGCCGGTCAGGTGCCCGCCCGCCGAATTACCGGATACGAAAATGCGGTTCGGATCGCCGCCGTATTTGGCGATGTTCCTGTAGGTCCACGCCACCGCACTGCGCACATGATCGACGATGGTGTCCATCTTGCTGGCGGGCGCCAGGCCGTAATCGATCGGCACCCACGTCACGCCCTTGGGCACGATGGCCTCGGCCACGAAGGCGCGCGCGTTTTTGCTGCCGGCCGTCCAGCCGCCGCCATGGATATCGATCAGCACCGGCGCATTTGCCGTGGTGGCTGGAAAGATATCGAGCTTCTCAAGATCGGTTTCGCCATAGGCGACGTTGCGCTCGTTTTTCAACGCAGCGCTGACGCGTTTGCTCTGTTCGGCGTTCCATTGCTGGTAGGCGCCGAGATCGCTCACCGTTGCCGCCGGATTGTATTGGACGGTCAATTCCTGGGCGCTGTAGCCGCCATAGACCTTGTCGCCATTGGGCATGAGGCCCTCCCTGATTCTGTTTAGTTTTCTTATGGAAAAGCATGCCCGCACGGGCTTGGAGGCGCAATCCCAAGCAGGAGCGGATTTTCCTTTGCGCTGCGGAAGAACTCTTGCCCACTCAATGGAACGGCGATACGCTCTTAAGGTCCAATTGATGGCACGGGAGAGTTCGAGAGGCGCGTATCGCCGTCTCGACGCCGAAGGAGCAACCGCCCCGGAAACTCTCAGGCACCGGAACCGTGTTGTCAGGACAATCTGGAGAGAGGCACCTCGTGAAGGTGCCCACCGAAGGGGATGCTCGTCCGTTGTGCGCGGTCGGCTGAAACTCTCAGGTACCGTGACAGATGGGGCGCTGGGGGACCGAAGGTTCGGTCCGATGGCGTCTGTCTATCACGGGGGAACTATGAGCAGTCACGGCCTAAATATCGCACCCATTCTCGCCGATCTCATCGAAAAGGACATCGCGCCCGGCACCGGGATCGCGCCCGATGCGTTCTGGTCCGCCTTCGCGGCGATCCTCACCGATCTAACCCCGCGCAATAAGGCGCTGCTCGAAAAGCGCGATGCGATCCAGGCCAAGGTCGATGCGTGGCACAAGGCACGCGCCGGCAAGCCGATCGATAGTATCGAATACAAGAAATTCCTGACCGAGATCGGCTATCTGCTGCCGGAAGGCGGCGCGGTGTCCATCGCGACGTCGAAGGTCGATCCCGAAATCGCCACCATCGCCGGGCCGCAGCTCGTCGTGCCGGTCACCAACGCACGTTATGCGCTGAATGCTGCCAATGCGCGCTGGGGCAGCCTGTACGACGCGCTCTACGGCACCGATGTGATCGCCGAAGACGACGGCGCAACGAAGGGCAAGGGCTACAATCCGGTACGCGGCGCGAAAGTGATCGCCTGGGCGTCGGCCTTCCTCGACGAGATCGCGCCCCTCGCCAAAGCCAAGCACGCCGATGTCGCGTCCTACAAGATCGCCAACGGTAAACTCATCGTCGCCTTGAAGGACGGTAGCGAGACGACGCTCGCCAACGTGGAAAAATTCGCCGGCTATTGTTTGGATGACAAAGGCGATGCCTCGCACGTGCTGATTCGTAACAACGGCCTGCATGTCGATATCCAGATCGATCGCACGCATCTGATCGGCAAGGATCACGCCGCCGGCGTAAAAGACCTATGCATGGAAGCCGCGATCAGCACGATCCAGGATCTTGAGGATTCAATTTCGGCGGTCGATGCCGACGACAAGGTCGTCGCCTATCGCAACCTGTTGGGCCTGTTCAAGGGCACGCTTTCGGCGAGCTTCGACAAGGGCGGCGAGAAATTGACCCGCACGCTCGAACCCGACCGCACCTACACCGCGCCAGATGGTTCGCCGATCACACTTGCCGGGCGCAGCCTGTTGCTGGTGCGCAATGTCGGCCATCACATGTGGACCGATGCGGTGACGCAAAACGGCAAGCCGATCCCTGAAGGCATCCTGGATGCGATGGTGACCGGCTTGATCGCGCTGCACGATCTGAAGAAATCGTCCGGCCCGAAGAACAGCCGCGCCGGTAGCTTCTATATCGTGAAGCCCAAGATGCACGGGCCGGAAGAAGTCGCCTTCGCCGCCGAATTGTTCGGCCGGGTCGAAGATGCGCTGGGACTTGCCCGCAACACTATCAAGATGGGCATCATGGATGAGGAACGCCGCACGACGGTGAACCTGATGGAATGCGTGCGCGTCGCCGCCGATCGCGTCGTCTTCATCAATACAGGCTTTCTCGATCGCACCGGCGACGAGATCCACACCTCGATGGAGGCCGGGCCGTTCGCCCGCAAAATGCAGCTCCGCAAGGAGCCGTGGCTGGCGGCCTATGAAGACTGGAACGTCGATGTCGGTCTGGCGGCGGGTTTTCGCGGTAAGGCGCAGATCGGCAAGGGCATGTGGGCGATGCCCGATGAAATGAAACAGATGATGGACCAGAAGGGCGGCCATCCGAAAGCGGGCGCCAATACCGCCTGGGTGCCGTCACCGACGGCCGCCACCCTGCATGCCATCCATTATCATCGCTGCAATGTGCAGAGCCACCAGCAGGAATTGATGAGCCGGCCGCGCGCCGATCTGGATAAAATCCTCACCGTGCCGCTGCTCGGCGGCACCAACCTGTCAGAAGGGGATGTGCGCGCCGAACTCGACAATAATGCACAAGGCATTCTCGGCTACGTCGTGCGCTGGATCGATCAGGGCGTCGGCTGTTCCAAGGTGCCCGATATCGAAGACGTCGGCCTGATGGAAGACCGCGCGACCTTGCGCATCTCCAGCCAGCACATCGCCAATTGGCTGCGCCATGGCGTGTGCACGAAAGATCAGGTCGATGAAACGATGAAGCGCATGGCCGCGGTGGTCGATCGTCAGAACGCGAACGATCCGGCCTATCGTCCGATGGCGCCGGACTTCGGCAAATCCATCGCCTTCCAGGCGGCGTGCGATCTCGTCTACAAGGGAACGTCGCAGCCCAACGGCTATACCGAGTTCATCCTGCATGACCGTCGGCGCGAGGCGAAGGCGGCGTACGCCAAGTAGTGGGACGTTAGAACAGCGAGGCCTGCGCCGGTGGTGGCGGGCCGACGCGCACGCCTTCCAGTTCGAGCATGCGGATTTTCGTCTCGGTGCCGCCGGGTGCGGAGAAGCCGCCGGGCTTGCCGCCGGACGCGAGCACGCGATGGCATGGGATGATCAAGGGCACGGGGTTCTTGCCCATCGCCGTGCCGACGTCGCGCGCCCCTTCCCAATCGTCGATGCCGAGTTCCTTCGCCAAGCCGCCGTAAGTGGTCGTGGTGCCCCGGGGGACCTGGCGCAGCGCCATGTAGATCCGTTTGGACAAGTCGCCTAGCTCGCCGAGATCGACGCGGACGTCTGAGAAATCGACGGCTTCACCCTCGTAATATCGCCGCGCGGCGGCGATGACCGCATCGACCTCGGGCGGTGGTGTGCCCGGCGCGGCATGGGGTGTGCGGCGCAGCAGATTGCTCTCGGTCGCCTCGGGAATCCCGCTCGGCAATTGGAAGCGCGTAATGCCGGTGTCGTTCCAGGCGATGGCGCAAAAGCCGTGCGCGGTTTCAAACACATGGTAGTGGTGACGTGCTGCGTTCATATCGCAATCTCCTAATGCCCATCAGGCCATGTCCGATGGTTCTTGTCGTCCCGATTCTTGCGCTCGTATAGCCGCTCTGGTTGATTTGGGGCGAATCGGCCTAGAATGGCCCAACTTAGCGCGATAAGTTGTCTTGCGAGCCGCTCAAGCGGTCGTCTGTATCGGCTGAACTGGGGTGGGAATGCAGTCCGCGACGAAGGGGGGACCAGCATGACCATCGATCTATCCGGCAAAGTCGCCCTGATCACGGGCGGCGGGCGAGGGCTCGGCCGGGCCATGACCTTGGCGTTGGCCGATGCCGGCGCCGATGTGGTCGTCGCGGGGCACATCCCGCACGATATCGAACCCATCAAGCATGACGTCGCGCAATTGGGCAAAGGGCGCTGTCACGCGCTGCTGGCCGATGTGCGTAAACCCGACAATTGCGACCGCGCGGTGCAGGCGGCGATCGATCGGTTCGGCAAGCTCGACATCCTGGTCAACAATGCCGGCCTCGGCATGACCCTGGTCAGCCCCACTTTCACCGCGACCCCGCCGAAATTCTGGACCGTCACGCCGGATGCCTGGCGTTCGATCATGGACACCAACGCCAACGGCCCGTTCAATATGTCGCGCGCCGCCGCACCCCATATGATCAAGAACGGCTGGGGCCGCATCATCAACGTGACGACGGGGGTCGAGACCATGCAGCGGCGGGGCTATACGCCCTATGGCCCGTCCAAGGCGGCGCTGGAGGCGGCCAGTTGCGCCTGGGCGGCCGATCTCGAAGGCACCGGCGTCACGGTCAATATCCTCGTGCCGGGTGGGCCGACCGACACGGACATCCTGCCCGGGCGTAAGGGCGACCCAAACCGCGACGGCACCGGACGCGAAATCCTATCGCCCGACGTCATGAAGGCGCCGGTCGTCTGGCTGGCATCGGCCTTGTCGGATGGGATCACCGCCTATTGCTTCACGGGCCGGAACTGGGATGCCAGCCTGACGCCGCGGGATGCCGCCGAACGGGCGGCGCGCCCGGCCGGCTTCGTCGAGCGCGCGCTTTAGCCGGTTTCCTCAGCCATTCCGCATTGCAAGCGTGCTTTCTCTAGGCTAAGAGCGGTTTAGAGAAGGGCGTTTATCCATGCGTAATGCAACGACCGCAGCGAAGAAGGCTCCCATCGTGTCGGACGACACCGATGCCGACGAGGAAGCCGCGTCGGGCTCCCTGCAGGCGGGTGTGCAGTCGGTGGAGATCGCGGCCAACATCCTCAAGGCCTTGGCGAGTGGGGGCAGCCCCCTGCCGCTCAAGGGCGTCGCCAAGGCGGCTCATATGTCGCGCGCCAAGGTGCATCGCTACCTCGTCAGCCTGAAGCGCGCCGGCCTAGTGGCCCAGGATACGCGCAGCGGCGATTACCGCATCGGACCGGCGACCGTAACGCTCGGCCTGGTCGGCTTGCGCGGTCTGTCGCCGGTGCGGACCATGAACGATGCCCTACCGGGCTTGCGCGACCGCATCGATGAAACTGTGACCCTGGCGATCTGGGGCGAAACCGGCCCCGTCATCATCGCGATGGAGGAACCCGGCAAGCCGATCACGATCAATGTGCGGATCGGCTCGGTCCTGTCGCTCGGCATGTCGGCGATCGGGCGGACCTTCGCCGCCTTTATGCCCGAGGCGGTGACGCGCGATGCGATCGCGCGCGAACGCGCGGCGGCGGCGATGGACGGTAACAATATCTATCCCGATACCGCGGGCCTCAGTGAAGTCCTGGCTGAGATTCATACTCGGCGCATGGCCCGGGTGCGCGGCACCTTGATGCCCGGCATCGACGCCCTGGCGGCGCCGATCTTCGATCATACGGGCAAGGTGATCGCGGTCATCTGTTCGTTCGGCCGTGCGGGCTCGTTCGATTCGCGACTCACCGGGAAAATCGCGCAGACCCTTGCCGACACGACGGCCGATCTATCGCGACAATTCGGGTTCGCGGACGGCACGCCTCTGGGCTAGAATTACTGGCATGGACACAGCCTACACTTCGTCGGCGACCGCGCACGATTTCGCCGATTTGATCGCGCCGGTCAGCCCACAAGATTTCTTCGCCTCGATCGCGGGCAAGAAGCCCGTCCACATTCCCGGCAGCCCCGAGAAATTCGCGTTCGCCATGTCGTGGGACCTGATGAACGCGATCCTGAATCAGAGCGCGATCTGGACCCCGCAGACGCTGCAGCTCGTGCTCGACAAAGTCGTGCTGCGCCCCGATCTCTACGCCATCGACGGCGTGATGCGCGACGGCGGCCGGTCGCAAACGGTTGATTTCAACAAAGTGCGCGCGCTGATCCGACAAGGTGCGTCCTTAGTGCTCAACGAGATCGAGACCCTGACGCCGGGCATGAAGCGCATCGCCGAAATCCTGGGCGCGACGCCGGGCGGCAAGGTGCAGGGCAATTTGTACTGCTCGTGGCAGAAGCGTCAGGCGTTCGATGTGCATTTCGACACGCACGACGTCTTCGCGATGCAGGTGACGGGCGACAAGGTCTGGCGCATCTATCAGCGCCATTTCAAGGATCCGATCAATCACCCCGCGTTCAAGACGCGCGATGCGGCATTCCATCAGGCGAACAAAGGGGCGCTTTTGATGGAATTCACAATGCGGCCGGGCGATCTCGTCTATATCCCGCGCGGCTTCTATCACGAGGCCATGGCCGAAAGCGAGGCGACGGTCCACATGTCGTTCAGCGTCGTGACGATGATCGGTCTCGACGTGGTCAGCATGCTGTTCGAGTACGGCGTGATGGATGACGCCTTTCGCCAATCCGTGCCGCAGCCGGACGAACGCGGCGGCGCGGCGCTCGATGAATATCTGATGCGTCTGGCCGGGCGCATGCGCGAGATCCTACGCGACCCGAAGGTGCGCAGTCAGCTCGAAGGGCATCTGCGGAACTTCACTTTCCAGAGTCACGGTATCAAGCTGCCGGACGATTCCGGCAAAAGCTGAGTTCGCTTTCTATTTCAGGACGAGATCGCGCATCCATCGGCTGAGCGCAATGAGCCGCGAGTCGGCGCGATGAAAACCGCTCAGATGAACGCCGACGGGCAGATTCTCGACCTTGAGCAGCGGCAGGGTGACCGCCGGCATACCGATCACTGAGAACGCATCCAGGAAGGACGCATCGCCGGTCGGCATGCCTTGGGGTGCCGGAGCCGGCACGGTCAGTGTGATGCAGCCGTCCGCGAAATTCGCGAGCTGCGCATAGGCGTCCTGCATGTCGCGGCGGCGGCGCAGTGCGTCTTCGTAAGACTCCGGCGTGGCTTTGCTGATTTCCTTTTCCGTGCGTTCGATGCTGGCGGGTGTGAGCTTGCTCTTGTCGCGGTCGTAATAGGGAAACATCGGATAACGCGCTTCCCAATCGCGGATGCCGTCCGAGACCTGCATGATATCGGCGATCAGGCGTTCGAAGCGCTCGACATGGTGTGAGTCCTTGCGTGTGACGATCTCGACCCCTTGCGCGCGCAACTGAGCGAGCAGGCCATCGAAGGCATGCTGCGTTTCGGGTGTAATGCGCGGCCAGCCGATGGTTTCAAGCAGAACGAGGCGTGCGGGCTTCTGCGCGGCCGGCATCTCGGTCTTGCCGGGCAGGGCGGCATGGCCCGGCTCGCCACCGGCATTGCGCGAGATGTAATGCAACGTCAGCCACATATCCTCGAGCGTCGAGGCGATCGTGCCCAGATGATTGATGCCGCGCGAAAATGGCAAGATGCCCTGGTTGGTGATGACGCCGAAGCTGCCCTTCATGCCGTAGGCGCCGCAATAACAAGCTGGGCGCAGGACTGAGCCGCGCACCTGGGTGCCCAATCCGACCGGGGCCATGGTGGCGCCGACGGCGGCGGCCGAACCGGACGACGAGCCGCCCGGCGTACGCGTGATGTCCCAGGGATTGCGCGTCGGCCCCGGCGGTTGGGTGGCGAATTCGGTGGTGACGGTTTTGCCCAGCACATACGCGCCGCCCCGGCGCAGGAAATAGACGCAGGCGGCGTCCCATGCCGGTCGGCTGCCTTTGAACAGCGCGCTGCCATGTTCGGTCGGCAGGTCTTCGGTTTCGATGACGTCCTTCACCGCGACCGGCATGCCATCGACGAGGCCGAGTGGACCGCCCGCTTTGTAACGCTCGCTCGATGCGTCGGCGGCTTTGCGTGCCGCCGCCATATCCATCGCGACGAAGGCCTTCACGTCGCCCTCGCGTGCCGCGACCTCTTCCAGGCATTTTTCCAGATAGGCGCGCGGCGTCAATTTACCCGAGACGAAATTGGCGATCTCGCTGTGGAACGGCCGCAGGCCGGGATGGATCGGATCGTAGGCTCGGGCTGGATTCTTGGCGATATCGTTCATGTTCGTGTCCTCCACTGGAGGTTCAATCTTGCGGAAATATGCTCTAGGCTTCAAGCAACGATAAGATAGGCCAAAGGGAGCGTGCCGTGCGAACGATCCATAATCTGCATCACGTCAATATCGAGACGTCCAAGTTCGAAGAGACGCGTAAATTCTATGAGGACCTTTTGGGTCTGACGGTCGGACGGCGCGCGGGCTTTCCGACGCGTGGCTATTGGATGTATCTGCGCAACGAGCCGATCTTGCATCTGCTCGATATCCCCGCGGACCAAGCAGGCGCGGGCGAAGCGCCGCACCGCGAAAAGAATCGCGTCAACCGTGTCGACCATTTCGGCGTGATGGTGTCGGGCTTGCAAGAGACGATCGAATTCCTCGATGCGGGCGGTTACAAATATGCCCGCGCCGGCGTGCGCGACGATCGTATGTTGCGGCTGTTCGTCGAAGACCCGAACGGCATCATCGTCGAACTATCGTTCCTGATGGAAGCCGACGGCAAGACCGAAGCGAAGGCGCGCAAAGCCGATTGGTATCACGGGGCCAAGTTCTTCGATGCCGAGGACCCGACGCCAGGTCCTTAATTACTCGGTGAACGCGGCGGCACCCGGTACGAACAGATCGTCGGCCTTGGCGAGCGGCTTGGCCATCAGGCCTTGTTCATGGACGTAACGCGCGAGTGTTTCGACCTGCTCGCGGTTCTTGGGCGTCAGGCCATGCGGCAGCGGATCGCCACCGAAGAACTCCATCGTCTCGGCCCAATGGCGATCGCCCCACGGCATCAAGGTCGTGCCCAGCTTGCGCTGATAGGATGCGCGCTTGGCATTGCCATAGGCGCTGACGATGGCGCGCGCGACATCGGGCTGGCGCGCGGCCAAGGTACGGTCGATGACCACGGTGTGATTGAGCGGATAGATGCCTGTCTTGATGTAATAGGCGCATTCCTCGCCCTTAACGTCGGGCAGCAACGGGCGTAGTTTGCGTTGTGCCGGCGGCAACGCATAGTCCTTCACCTGCACAGCGAGCAGCGCATCGAGCTTGCCCGCGATCAGCATATCCTCGGGCTCATCCTCCACCGTCGTGACATTGGCTTCGGCCGGCGGTTCGAAGCGTTGGACAGCGCCGCTGTGCCAGCGGATGTCGCGCCAATCGACATTGTAGTGATCCTTCAGCATGCCGCGGAACCAGACGGCAGCGGTCTGCGAATATTCCTTGGCGCCGACGCGCTTGCCTTTGAGGTCGGCGAAGCTTTTGAGCGGGCTATCCTTGCGCACCAGGATGCAGGCATGGCGGAATTGCCGGTTGAGGAAGACCGGCGTGGCGATCATCCAGTCGGCGCCGCGATCGCGCATCATCAGGTAATTGGCGAGCGAGAATTCGCAAGCCTGGAACGGCTTCTTCTGCAAGATGGTGGCGAACGAAACCATCGCACCGGCCGGGTTGTAGCGCAGATCGCCACCCGCGAAGCTGCCGCCGAGACCCAGGGTGAATTCGTAATCGCCGCCGATAATCTCGACTGTTTCGCTCATTTATAGCGCTCCCGTTTTCGCATCGCGGCGGCTCACCAGATAAAGCCGGCTGACCAGAAAGGTCGCCGATACCGCGGACGCGATCAAGATCGCATCGAGAATGCCGGCAACGCCGCGATCGGTATGCAGCGCGAAATACCAGGCACCGGGCGCCAGAACCAGGTAATAGGAAATCATATGCGCGAGTACGGGCATCCAGTTATCGCCGCGCGCGCGCAGCGCCATCGCAGTGACCGCCTGGCAGGTATCGGGCACGACGACAAAGCCCATATAGGCGATCAACGATGTCGAGATCGCGAGCAGGGTCGGATCGACGGTAAAGGCGGGCGCGATCCAGGGTGCCGCCAGGCTAACCGATGCGCCGATGCAGAAGACCAGGATCACATTGGCGGACAGGCCGAGCCATCCGGCGCGCGCCATGCCGACGAGATCCTTGCGGCCGCGCGCATGGCCGACCAGCACGGCCGTTGCAGATCCGACGCCGAGCGCGATCATGAAGACGAGGCCCAGGATCTGGAACGCGATCGAATAGGCGGCTGCCGCCATGATGCCGATCCGTCCCGCGATCAGGGTGAGCAGGGCGAAGGCGGAGGATTCGACAAGCTGGCTGAGCCCAGCGCTGTAGCCCGTGCGGCGCTGCTGCGCCCACGACGCCCAGCCGCCATGCGCGCGCCGGCGCACGCCGAGGCTCTCGCGGTCGCGCAGGTGCCAGATATACAGCACGATCATGCCGGCCAGCAGGGCGCGCACGATCGTCGTGGCCCAGGCCGAACCTTCCGCGCCCAGCGCGGGCAGGCCGAAATGCCCGTAAATGAAAGTCCAATTGAGGGCCAGGCTGAACACATTGGCGATCACCATCATCACCATCGCCGCATTCGGCCGCTTCAGCCCTTCGAGAAAATAGGCCGAGGTCATATAGATGACCATGAAGGGCAGGCCGAGGGCGAGAACACGCACGACCTTGCCACTTTCACTGACGAGCTGATCGCTCAAGCCCGAGAAGGCGAGGATCACTTCGCCCATTAAGGCGACGCAGAGACAGACCACGCCGACGATCACGGCATAGACCAGACCGCGCCGCCAGGTGGCGCCGCATTCGGTCGGACGCCCGGCACCATGGAAGCGCGCGGTCTCTACCAACGTGCCCAGCACGAAGCCGGTGGAGCCGACGAACAGCGGCATGGTGATCGCATGCGCGATGCTGAGATAGGCGAGATGTTCGGGGGCGTATTGTCCGACCAGGATGGTGTTCACCACCGCCATGACGAGCTGACCCGAGCGCGACACGATGACGGGCACGGCCAGGCGCAACAGCTCACCGACGCGGCCCGCAAGGGTGCGCGGCTCCGTGCGCGGGTACGTGTCCCGCGATGAGAGGGTCGTGTCGTCCATGATGTGCTATGTCCTCGAGCGCGGCACCTTAGATCGGTCGTTGTAGACAATACAAGCGACGATCTATGATCGCGCATGGAATGGGATCTCAAATTACCCGGCCGTTACCGCGGGATTTCGCAAGAGAATCGCAAGGGCCGTAACCCCTTTGAAGGGCTGTTGCGCGCGTATGGGCTGGAGCGCGGCAACGCCAAGGAATTGTGCGAGGCCGATCCACTCTTTCGCGAGGCGGTGACGCTGGCCGCCGGGCGTTCTTTCCTGGCGCGAACAAGTGCGATGAACATCTTCATGCTGCTGAAGTTTTTCGCGCCTCGTCTGCCCGCCGGTCACATCGTCGAGTTTGGCTCGTACTTGGGTGGATCGGCGATCTTGATGGCGCGCATCCCGCAGGAAACCATGCCGGGCGCTCGCGTCGTGGGATTCGATACGTTCAGCGGCATGCCGGCGACCGATCCGTCGATCGATGCGCATTTCGAGGGCGAACATCCCGGCGCCGATCTCGATGCGTTGCGTGCCTATGCGGCGCAGAAGAACTTGTCGAATCTCGATTTTGTCCAAGGCATGTTTGAAGATACCGCCGAGGCCGCGCTCGATGCGTTGGGGCCGGTGGCGCTTGTCCATATCGATTGCGATATCTTCAGTTCTGTTGCTTTCAGCTACGATGTCGTGAAGAAATATCTGGTACCCGGAGCCTATATCGTTTTCGACGATCCGCTTTATGGGCATTGCCTGAGCGCATTCGAGGCTGTCGAGGATAGGCTGGTGCAGCGCGATCGCCTGCATGCGGAACAGGTCTATCCGCATCTGGTGTTCCGCGCGCTATAGCCAGCGCCGGACGTCAGCCGAATATTCGCCGTAGAGATCGCCATAGGTTCGCGCCAGTTCCGCCTCTTCGTCCGGAATCGTGCGATGGGCGAGCAGCCAGAAAAACGGGACCAGTCCGGCCAGCACCCACAGGCTGTCGATAGCGATGGCGAAACCCAACAGCGCGATGCCCATGCCAATATACATAGGATTGCGCGACGTGCGGTAAACGCCGCCGGTGACGAGGGTCGGGATGGACGTGCCGGTCTCTTCGCTGGGCGCGTTGAAGTCGCGCATCTCGTGCAGCGCCAATCCAACGATAGCGAAGCCGATCAGGATGAAGACGCCGCCGGTCGCGATGGGCGAAAAGCGCAAGGGCACGAAGGGCAAGGCGAACAGGAGGTCGAGCAGCCACCCGGCGGCGATCAGTGCGAGCCAAAGGGTCGAGGGGCGCACGTCGATCCGTGGTCAGGCGGTGGGGTCGACGATCTTGATGTCGTGGGTGATCTCGGCGACCGCGCCCAGCATGATCGTCGCCGAGCAATATTTCTCCGCCGACAGCTTCACCGCGCGATCGACCTTTTCCGGGTTGAGCCCCGTTCCCGTGACGACATAGCGCACATTGATCTTCTTGAAGATCTTGGGAATTTCGTCGGCGCGTTCGCCTTCGATCTCGATGACGACATCGTCGACCGGCTCGCGGCCGCGCTGCAGGATATCGATAACGTCGAAGGCGGTACAGCCGCCGAGGCCCAACAGCAGCATTTCCATCGGGCGCACGCCGAGATCGCGACCGCCGGCTTCGGGTGCGCCATCCATGACGATTGTATGGCCGCTGCCCGATTCACCCAGGAAGGTGCGCTGTTCGACCCATTTCACACGTGCGGTCATCTGCGACATGGCGGGTCTCCCGACGATTGGCTTATTCGGCGGCCTTGCGGCTGTTGCGCTTACGCTCGTTGGAATCGAGATGGCGTTTGCGCAGCCGGATCGATTGCGGCGTCACCTCGACCAATTCGTCTTCCGCCACATACGATAGCGCCTTTTCCAAGGTCATGCGGATCGGCGGGATCAATGTCACCGCTTCGTCCTTGCCGGAGGCGCGCATGTTGGTGAGCTGCTTGGACTTCAACGGATTGACCTCGAGGTCGCTGCCGCGCGCATGCTCGCCGATGACCATGCCGCTATAGACCTTTTCGCCGCCGCCGATGAACAGGGGGCCGCGTTCTTGCAGATACCACAGGCCGTACGAAACGCTGACGCCGGATGCCATCGAGATCATGGAACCGGAGCGGCGCTGTTCGAGAGCGCCCTTGTAGGGCACATAGTCATGGAAAATACGGTACAGCACGCCAGTGCCGCGCGTATCGGTCATGAATTCATTATGATAGCCGATCAGCGCGCGCGTCGGCGCCAGGAAGCGCAGGCGGTTCTTGCCCGCACCCGTGGGGCGCATTTCAACCATCTCGCCTTTACGCGCACCCAGCTTCTCGACCACGATCCCGGAATATTCGGCATCGACGTCGATCACGACCTCTTCGATCGGTTCCAGGCGTTCGCCGTTCTCGCCTTCTTTGAAGATGACGCGCGGGCGACCGACGGCCAGTTCGTAGCCTTCGCGGCGCATCGTCTCGATGAGCACGCCGAGCTGCAATTCGCCGCGCCCGGCCACTTCATACGTATTGGCTTCATTCGTGTCGGTCACGCGAATGGCGACGTTGCCCTCGGCTTCGCGCATCAGGCGTTCGCGGATCATACGCGAAGTGACCTTGTCGCCTTCCTGTCCGGCCAGCGGCGAATCGTTGATTGACAGCGCCATGGACAGGGTCGGCGGATCGATACGCTGCGACGCGATGGGTTCTTTCACCAGCGGATCGCAGATCGTATCGGCGACGGTCGTCTTGGTCAGGCCCGCGATGGCGATGATGTCGCCCGCTTGCGCCTCTTCCACCGGCACACGCTCCAAACCGCGGAAGGAGAGCAGCTTGGTGACGCGGCCTTCTTCGATCTTGTCGCCGTTCAGATGCAGCGAGACGATCGGCATGTTGCGCTTGGCGACGCCGCTTTCGATCTTGCCGGTCAGGATGCGGCCGAGATACGGATCGCTCTCCAAGGTGGTCACGAGCATCGTGAAGGGGCCATCGGAAACGGCGGTCGGTGCCGGCACATGATCGATGATCTTCTGGAACAGCGGATCGAGATTGTCTTTCGGCCCATGTTGGTCGTCGGCAGCCCAGCCCTGACGGCCTGATGCATAGAGCGTCGGGAAATCGAGCTGATCTTCGTTCGCGTCGAGTGCCGCGAACAGATCGAACACTTCGTCGAGGACTTCGTTGGTGCGTTCGTCCGGGCGATCGACCTTATTGATCAGCACGATCGGGCGCAGGCCCAGCTTCAGCGCCTTGGCGAGCACGAATTTGGTCTGGGGCATCGGGCCTTCGGAGGCGTCCACCAGCAGGACGACGCCATCGACCATCGACAAGATGCGCTCGACCTCACCGCCGAAATCGGCGTGGCCTGGGGTATCGACGATATTGATGCGGATGCCGCCCCAATCCACCGAGGTGCATTTGGCCAGGATGGTGATGCCGCGTTCACGTTCCAAGTCATTGGAATCCATGGCGCGTTCGGCCACGGCTTGGTTCTCGCGGAACGAACCGGATTGACGGAGCAAACCATCGACGAGCGTCGTCTTACCATGGTCGACGTGGGCGATAATTGCGATATTGCGCAAGCTTTGTTGGCTGCTCATTACGAATCCACAGTGCTGGGAAGGGCGGCGAGCGAATATCCCAACCAGCGGGATTTAACAAGCGTGGAGATTATGACAGGGGCGTGAATGGGCCAGAATTCCGCCAATTAGGTCGATTGGCCGGGGTTTTTCTCAAGCCAATCCTTAGCTTGTTGGCTGCCGTCGCGCGCCGCCCGTTCCATCCAGCGCCGCGCCTCGACGGGATCCTTGGGGACCCCCAGCCCGTTTTCATAAAGATAGGCGATATTGCGTTGTGCCGGGCCATTCCTCTTGTCGGTGGCACGTTCGTACCATTGGCGGGCGAGGGTATAGTCCTTCGCGACACCCCAGCCGTTCATGTACATCAGTCCGATGTTGTTCTCGGCTGCGGCGAGTCCGCGGTCCGCAGCACGGCGGAACCATTGCATGGCCTGGGCATAATCGATGGGGATGCCTTTACCGTCGTTGTATATCAGGCCGATATTGCGCTCCGCATCCGCGTTTCCTTGCTCGGCGGCCTTGCGGTACCACACCATCGCCTGCTCGAAATTGCGCTCCACGCCCTGCCCGTTATCGTACAGGGCGCCAACCTGCAATTGCGCCTCAGGATGACCGAGATCGGCGGCTCTGCGGAATAGGGGCATGGCTTCCGCATATCGTTGTGTTCGGCGGGCCTCCCAACCTTTGTCGTAGGCTTCACGCGCCGATAGGACCGGGTCGGCCTGGTTGACCGTTTTGGTCGATGTGCAGGCACCGACGAGTAAGCCGAACGCAACGACTATGAATGTGTAGTATCTGAGCATTGTTGCCGCCCCGTTTTCGTTGCGGCATGCTAGCCGAATGCGCGTAAACCGCGCAATTATCGAATGCGTATTTCGTTAACTTCGGCTGCGCTAGAGTGAACCCGATGACAGCTGATCAACTTCCAGTCGAAGGCACGTTCCCGGCGCTTGCATCCGCCGCGGGCAGCCGCGTCGTGCCGATCCGTGTCGGTGGCGCGCTACATGGCGTACCGGTCGAACAGGCCGGGGACATGGTAGTCTTAACGCCAACCTCGACCGTTCCAGTCGCTTTTGCGCCGGCGAGCGTGCGCGGCGTGCTCAATCAGCATGGACGGATGGCCACTGTGATCGAGACCGATATCGTACTCGGTATCACCTCGGGTCAGACGCAGGCTGTACATAATCGCCTTGTCGGGCTGACCGTCGAACATGACGGGCAGCTTTATATTCTTGCCGTCGATGAGGTCCGCGAGATCGTCGAGCTGGCACAAGTGCCGGAGCCGATCGCGCCGTTGGATATCGGCGCGATCGTCAGCGCGGCTTAGTCCACTTATTTCCCGACCACTACTTACCGAATAGGCCCTTGATGGCGTCGGTGGCCCCTTTGGTGGTGTCGCCACCAGGGATGCCGCCCTTCGTCGCATTTTCAAGCGCACCCTTGGCGGCGTCCTTCAATTTGTCGGCCCCCATGGACTGCGCAGCGCGCGCGACCTGCTGCTGCAGCGCGCCGAGGATCTGTTCGACGACTTCGGCCGGTGTGGCGCCACCCTTTGATTTGCCGATGTCCTTGAGCTGGATCGTCGGCAGGCCCTGGCTCATCTGCTGACCCATGGCGGCGGCCGTCACTTTCGCATCCTGGATGCGCAGGTCTTCGATGATCAGTTTCTTGCCACCTTCTTCCTTCGGCGCTTTCTTTTCGGCCGAGGGTGCGGATTTCGCCGCCGGGGTAGATGCGGCCGGCGCCGTCTGGCCGACGTAGGAATCGACGTTCTTCTTGATCGTTTCGATATTGCCGCCGGTGGAACCGTATTCGTAGGTGATCTGCGGCGCGCGGATCAGGATGCTTTTGATGACGATCGTGTCTTGCGTCAGGGTTGCGATATCGAGCGTGATGCCGATCTCGCCGAGCTGCATGGCGCTGGGCTGCGAGAAGCCTTTCGGATTGCCGATGAGCAGGCCGGTCAGCTTGCCGGTGCCCGATGTGGTCGAAAGTTCGACCTTGTCGAGCTTGACCTCGGTCTGCGTCATCTTGGGGCCGATAGATTCGACGACCTCTTTGATGATTGAATCGATCGACGCGAAAATGATCATGGCGCCAATGACGATGATCGCGAGTAGACCGGCGATAACGCCGCCGACGATCCAGAGTGGTTTGCGACTGGCCATGAGAAAGCTCCCGTAGGTAGTGGGTAGGTCTAGTGGTTGCGCCGACGTTCCATGAAACGGTAGCGACTTTCGGAATGCACGGTGATGTCGATGTCCTCGCCGTCGCGGCGCAGGTTGAGAATGACGTCGGCACCAGCTTCGCCGGCTGCCCACAATTGCTTGTACATCTCGATCAAGGTGGAGACGGGGGCATCGTTGACGCCGGCGACGAGATCGCCGGGTTCGATGCCGGCCTGCGCCGCCGGGCCTTCGGGCACCATGCCGGACACGAACAGGCGGCCCATCGCTTCGGCCGTGTGGATGCCCAGCCAGGGGCGCGTCGGCACCTGCGAGCGGCCGTGCGAAATCAGATCGTCATAGATCGGTTTCAACAGATCGATCGGTACGAACATATTGCCGGGACTTTCGCGCCGGCCGGGTTCGGCATCGTTGACCCATAAGGAGCCGACGCCGCACAAGGTGCCGTCGCGGCGCAGGAGGGCCGCCCCGCTCCAGTTCGGATGCAGTGGCGCGGTGAAGATCGCCTGATTGACCATGTATTCCCACGAACCGGCGAAGGTGCGTCGTGAGACAACGGAGGCCGAGATCGAATGTTGCACGCCGCCATAAGGGGCCACGATGACACTATCTTTTTCCGTGAGGTCGGCAGCGGTGCCAAGCTTGATGGGGGCCACTTCGACCGGCGACAGGGTCTTGATGAGCGCGAAGCCGGATTCGTGATTGTAGCCGACCAGTTCGGCCTGCACGTAGCGCCCGCCGTAGGCCGCCAAGGTAATGCGGCGTGCGTCGACGACCAGATAACCGATGGTCAGGCAGTAACCTTCGTCGCCGATCAGGATCGCGTTGCCGTGGCGTTCGGTGCCGAGCGTGCGCGCACTGTAGGCCGTCTCAGGCACTTCGGAATCGAGCCGCAGCACTGACGACAAGGTCGTGGCGAGATCGAACCCGACATCCTCCTGCTTGGGATGAGGCGCAAGTTTCAGGGACGGATCCAGCAGATGAAGCAATCCGCTCGGCCGATGGCCATTGGCGCGTTCGATGCCTGACATTCCGTCGTATTCATGCTCGTTAATAGGGTAGACACGGAAGACTAGCCTGCGGCCCTCGGCGATGGCCAGCCCTAATCAGCCGATCACGGTTGGGCCGCTTTGGCTTCCCGCGATCTTGCCTTGGCCTCGCGCCGCGCAATGAAGGTCGTGGCGCCGACGATCACGGCGGCGCCGATCCACGTCGATAGGCCGGCAACCTCGCCGAAGGCGAAATAACCGATCAACGACGCCCAAATCAGTCGGATGTAGTTGAACGATTCGATGGCGCCGATCTCGGTGGAGCGGAAAGATTCGACGGTGAGATATTGGGCGGCGGCGACCATCATGCCGACGATGGCGAAGGCGCCGATCTGCGCCAGGCTGGGTGTTGTCCAGACGAAAGACGCGGCGAGCAGCGAAAAGGGCGTCTGCAGCATCGCCACATAGGCGCTGCAGACGAGCGGACTGTCGGTGCTCGACAGCTTCTTCGCGCACACGCGCGAACCCGACGAGAAGAGGCAGGATGCCAGCACGAAAACGTAGCCGAGCGAAAAATCGCCGAAGCCCGGCTGCACGATGATCAAGCCGCCGACGAGGCCGGCCACCAGTGCGATCCAGCGCCGGAACCGCATTTGCTCGCCCAGAAAAATCACCGCGCCCAAGGTCGCGAACAAAGGTGCCGTGATCGACAGCGCGGTGGCATCGGCGATGGGGATGAGGGTCAGCGCCCAATACCAAGTCGTGATCGAGCCGACATTGAACAGGGCGCGCAGGGCATGCAGGGGAAAGCGCTGCGTATAGAGCAGGTGGAAGCCGCGCCGCAGTAACCATGGCACGAAGACGAGCGCCGAGAAGGCGTTCGACATGAACGCTAGTTCCATTGGATGAACGCCGCCACTGAACCAACGCACGATGCCGTGCGAACCGCTGAACATCAGCGTGCCCAGCGCCATGCAACCGATGGCGATGAGAAAGGGATGGTCGAACGCTGGGGACACCGGCTTGTCCATGTCGCCGGTTAGACGTGCGCGGTGATGAAGAGTCAAGCTGGCCCCGCCGCCGTTTCCGGTACGGCGGGGCCAACTCTGACGCGGGCCTGCCTTTAAACTCGCATTCGGTCACGAGCCCACGAAAAGGGCATTGTGCGCCGCGTCATTTATAATTTGTATTTGAGACCCATCAGGAACATGTGGGTCGCGTAACGGAAGTCGAAGGGTGCGCCGTTGGCGTCGCTCATTTGGGCTTCCAGTGTTTCGAGGTAGCGGTATGACAAATCGATCGACGTGCGATCGGTCAGATCGGTCGAAACGCCGGCGCCCGCCTGCATCGCGAAAACGTTGTCGCTGCTGTCGTAGGCTTGTGTACCGGCCGCACCGACGCCGTTGAGTGAGATGTTTGCAATGCCGGCGCCGCCGAAGATGAATGGCGTGAGGGCGTAGGGCGTGTTGAAGTCGTAGGCGACGTTGGCCATGAAGCCGAGGAGCGAGACATCGCCTTCGCCTTGACCGGACGTGACGGTGGTGCCGTTGGCGTTACCTCTGATCTGGCTGACTTTGTTCTGTGCATAGAGAACTTCGCCTTCGAGCCGGAAACCGTTCTTGAGATTGAGGCCGAGGCCGCCATTCAAGATCCAGCCGAAATCGGTTTCGATGGCGGCGTTGTTATTGCTGCCCACGGCGTCTGATTCTTCCATGACGTTCAGGCCGCCGGCGGCTTTGATATAGAGCAATCCGCCCGCGTCATTCGCTGCGGCAGGCTGCATGGGCCGGGTGGCGGGCGGTTGGGCCTGCGCTGTCTGGGCCGGCATAGCTTGCGTTTGCGGCGCTTTCTGACCGGGCGTCAGGTTGTAGGACGCCTGCGCGACTTCCACTGGGGCAGCTTGGGTTTGGGGCGGCACGATATTGCTAGGCCCGGCGACCATGCGTTGTTCCATGGCGATATCGGTGGGCGGCAGCATGTTGGCGTTAGACGCCGTCTGCGCAGACGCCAGCGGCACGTTCGGCGTCGCGACAGGTCGCGCAGCGCGCGGCGCAGCCACGGGTGCAGCTTGGGCGGCGGCCTGGGCCGCAGCCATCGCAGGATCAGGGACAAGGTCGATGACGACGCGGTCGCCTTGCGTGCCCTCGGGGGCGACGAAGAACGGGGGCTTCATGCGCACCGGCTGGTCGAGCACCAGGGATAATTCAACGCCGTTGCCGGACGTCGACTGCTTGAAATCGGTGAGTAGACCCTTGGCGTGTTTGGCGGCGAACGCGCCGGCGCGCCATTCCGCATCGGGCATGACAATAAACAACGTTCGCCCGTCGCTGGAGACGTCGAACGTCGCATTGGTGCGCTGGCTGACGTCCAGCACAACACGGGTCGCGCCCGGGTGTTCACCGACGCGCACATCGTTGACGACAGCTGATGCCGCAGCCGCGTCCGAATGCACGCCCAACACGAGCGCGGACGATAAAAACAAACCGGCCATGACGGCCGGGTAGGCGTGGCGTGCGATCGTCCGCGACATATACTCGCTCCGGGATCGAAACGCCTGGGGACTCGTAGAATGGTGGGGGATTGGTTAAGATATAGATAAAGCGGTGGCCCGGTCGCGGGATTACCAGCGCTGGTATAATCAAAGATTATAAGGGGAGAGGAACATGGCGCGCGCCGCCGCTATCTTGGTGGATTGTCTGGTGCGTCACGGCGTCGACCGTGTGTTCTGCGTGCCCGGCGAAAGTTACCTCTCCGTCATCGACTCGCTCTATGACGCCAAGTCCATCGATGTAGTCACCGTGCGTCAGGAAGGCGGCGGCGCCTTCATGGCCGTGGCCGATGCTAAGCTCACCCAGAAACCGGGCGTCATGTTCGTCAGTCGCGGCCCGGGTGCCATGAACGCCGCCATCGGCGTGCATGTCGCGCAGCAAGACGCGGTGCCGCTGATCCTGTTTGTCGGCCAGGTGGCGCGCGAAGACATCGGCCGGGGCGCGTTCCAGGAGGTCGATTACGGCCGCACCTTCGGCGCGATGGCCAAATGGGTGTTCGAAATCGCCGAGGGTGCGAAACTGGCTGAAGTGGTGCGTCGCGCGTTCCATATCGCGCAAAGCGGTACGCCGGGGCCGGTGGTGATCGTGCTGCCTGAAGACATGCTGGACGACGAGGTGACGACGGCTGCGTTGGGCGGCGGTCCGGTCGCGCGCGCCGTACCCGACGCCGCTCAGGTGCAGGATATCGCCGAACGGCTGAAGCGTGCCGAACGTCCGATCTTGATCGTTGGTGGACAAGTTGGGCTCGAGGAGGGACGCGCGGCGTTGCGCGCGGTGGCCGAGGCTTGGCAAGTGCCCGTGGCGCTGTCGTTCCGCCATCAGGACCTGTTCGACAACAAACATCCGCTGTTTTCGTGCCATCTCAGCTTCAACATGCCGCCGGTGTTCCGCGATACCTTGAACGAAGCCGATCTGGTGATCGCCATCGGCACGCGCTTGGGCGATGTGGTGACGCAAGGCTATAAAATCCCCGAAGCGCCCAAGCCGCGCCAGGATTTGATCCACGTCTATCCGGACGCGGGCGAACTCGGCCGCACGTTCGAGACGACGTTGGCTGTTGCGGCCGACGCGACGGCGACTTTGGCGGCCTTGGCGCGTCTCAACGCACCCGAACCTCCGAAAGCGCGAGCGGCCTGGATTGCGCGCACGCATGCGCTCGCTGCCGATCGCATGACATGGGATTGGAAAAGTGCGTCGGACGGCGTCGTGTTCGGCAACGTGATCCAGCATCTGGGCGAGGTCGTGGCCGACGATGCCGTGCTTGCCGTCGATGCTGGCAATTTCTCGACCTGGGCGCACCGGCTGTTTCCGTTCAAGGCGTCGCAACGGCTGGTGGGCGCGGTTGCCGGCGCAATGGGTGTCGGTGTGCCGTTCGCGGTCGCGAGTGCGCTGCGCGAACCCGCGCGCCAAGTCATTTGCTTGGTCGGTGACGGCGGTTTTCATATGACCGGCAACGAATTCTCCGTCGCGGTGGAACGCAATCTGCCGATCAAGGTGTTCGTGTCCGACAATCGCAGCCTCGGCACCATCCGGCTCTATCAAGAACGCGATTATCCGGGCCGCACGCTCGCGACGAACCTGTACAATCCGGATTTTGCCGCTATCGCCGAGGCGCATGGCGCGAAGGGCTTCACCATCGAACGTGACGATCAGATCAAAGCGGTTGTCGCGGCGGCGCTGGCGCATAACGGCCCGGCGCTGGTGCAGGTCAAAACCAGTCTCGAATATATCGCCGCCTATACGACGATGACGGCACTCAGGAAGAATTGAAGGAGTAACGACGATGGCGCAGCCAGTGATCGGCATTATGAGCCCGGGCGATATGGGCCACAAAATCGGCGGCGAAATCCGCAAGCAAGGCTACCGCGTTGTGACATCAACGACGGGGCGCAGTGCGCTCACCAAAACGCGCGCCGAGCGCGAAGGGCTCGAAGATGTCGGCTCGCTCGCCAAGATCGTCGAAGCGTCGGACGTCATTCTGTCTGTCATGCCGCCCGAAATCGCCGAGGACTTCGCCAAACAGGTTGCGGCCGAAGTGAAGACGCAGGGCAAGTCGCCGGTCTTCGTTGATTGCAATGCGATCTCGCCGGTCACCATGAAACGGATCGACGCGATCATCCGTGGTGCGGGTGGCAAGTGCATGGATGCCGGTATTGTCGGCTCGCCGCCGGGCAGCGGCCGCATCAAGCCCAAGATCTATGTCAGCGGCCCGCACGTCGATGCGGTCGGCTTCTTCAATAGCGACACGATGAGCCTGATCGATATGGGGCCCGAGATCGGCCGCGCTTCGGCACTGAAGATGTGCTACGCGGGCCTGACCAAGGGCACCAATGCACTGCGCACGGCCGTGCTGCTGTCGGGCGAGATGCTCGGCGTCGGCCCGGAATTGAAAAGCGCGCTCGTCGAGTCGCAAGGCCAACAATGGCAACAGATCAATGCGGTGGTGCCGTTCCTGGCGTGCGATGCCGGGCGCTGGTCGGGCGAGATGGACCAGATCGCCGAAACCTTTGCCTCGGCGGGTGTGACCGACAAGATCCATAAGGGTGCCGCCGAGCTGTTTCGCTTTCTCGATTCGACGCCTTTGGGCGCCGAGACGCGCGAGAGTGCGGATCGCAGCCGCACCCTCGACCAAACCCTGGCGATTTATGGGGATACCATTCGCGGCAAGAAGGCTGCGGAATAGGTCGATGTATCTTATCGGATATGTTGGTTGTGCGCGTTCGGCTTGCGATTGAGGGGCTGGGGCCCTAAGTCTGTGCCCTGATTTTTTGCCGCGCCGCCGAGTTGGTTTCTGGGGCGCGCGTACGACGACGGAGTAAGTCATGAACCTGACCGGTGAATACAGAATCCCCGCACCTCGTGAAAAGGTATGGGATGCTCTGAACGATCCCGAGATCCTCAAGCAGTGCATCGACGGTTGCGAAGAGCTTAATCGCGACGGCGACAACGGTTTCACCGCCAAGGTGACGGCGAAGATCGGCCCGGTTAAGGCCAAGTTCGGCGGCAAGGTCACGCTCGAAAACATCGATCCGCCGAATGGCTATACGATCCGCGGCGAAGGGGCGGGCGGTGTCGCCGGCTTCGCCAAGGGCAGCGCGGACGTGAAGCTCACCCAGGATGGCACTGATACGGTCCTGGTCTACACCGCGCGTGCCGAAGTCGGCGGTAAGCTCGCCGCCGTCGGTTCGCGCCTGGTCGAGGGTGTGGCCAAGAAAACCGCCGACGATTTCTTCGGCAAGTTCAGCAAGCTCTTGGGCGGGGCGTAACAGCCTGGCCGCGCCGATGGACGATCCCCAAGCCGAGCCTCCCGTGCAGGGCAGCCCTGCTGACGGCAATGGGCTGTCGCCCTGGGTCTGGGGTTTCGGCCTGGTCGCGATCGTCGGCGTGCTTTGGTATGTCTTCGGGCGCTGAAAAGCGCCATTTTCAGCTATATTAGGATAATTAAAAACGAAGAAATAACCCCTTTCAGAAGAGGGGGTTATCCTAACGGCGTTTGCTTTTTTCTTGCATTTTAGTCGGGTATTAGGTTAGTATCCTCGGCATTGGGAGGGGTTGCCGATAGGGGCCCTGATTTCAAGCGTCGGTCCTACGGGAGGACGCTCAACCAGACCGGTACATTGCTTCAAAGGAGAATGTGACCATGACTAAATTCCGACACATTTTTTGCCCCGAATAGGCTTAGGCGATCGGACGTCAGCGTCCGGGAACCTTTTGTGACGGCGCCGATTATCAATTTAGTGCCGTTTGTGTTGGGGGCAACCCGAGGAGACGGGGGCCCATCTAGATTTTCGGGAGTTTCGTAAAATGGCGAATGCATTACCCATCCTTTCGGCCGACGGCGGCGGGCTCTCCCGCTACCTCAATGAGATCAAGGTGTTCCCCGTGCTCAGCGCGGAAGAGGAATACATGCTGGCGAAACGCTTCAAGGAGCATGGCGAGAGCAACGCCGCTCACAAGCTCGTGACCAGCCATCTTCGTCTCGTCGCCAAAATCGCCATGCAGTACCGCGGCTATGGCCTGCCGGTCGCCGATCTGATCTCCGAGGGCAATCTCGGCCTGATGAAGGCGGTGAAGAAGTTCGAGCCCGATAAGGGCTTCCGGCTGTCGACCTATGCCATGTGGTGGATCAAGGCCTCGGTGACCGAATATATCCTGCGGTCTTGGTCGCTCGTGAAAATGGGCACCATGGCGGCCCAGAAGAAGCTGTTCTTCAGCCTGCGCAAGGCCAAGCGTAACCTGGAAATCTCGGATATGCGCGAGATCGACCCGGAGAACGCCAAGGTCCTGTCCAAGCAGTTCGGCCTGTCGGCGACCGACATCATCAATATGGACCGCCGCATGACGGCCCGCGATCTGTCCTTGAACGCCCCCATGTCGCACGAAGAAGACGCCATGGAGTTCCAGGACACCCTGATCGACGAGGGCCCGTCCGCGGAAACCATGATGGGCGACCGTGAGGAAGCCACTGTCCGCAACGGGTTGCTGAAGAACGCGCTGGGCGAACTGACCGACCGCGAACGTCACATCTTCGTGGAACGGCGCCTGCGCGATGAGCCGGTGACCTTGGAAGAACTTGGTAAAAGCTACGGAATCAGCCGCGAACGCGTCCGTCAGCTCGAAAACCGGGCCTTTGAGAAGGTCGAACGGTCCATCCGGGCGGCGGCCACGGCGGCCTAAGTCTGAGTCTTTAATAGTTCCCCGACCTTGACGGGTCGGGGAACGGCGAATACATGGTTGGCACTCCCGATCCGGGAGTGCCAATTTTTTTGTCCGCCGCCACCCTCCAGTCTTAAGATTTAGGCCTGGGATACGAAGCTGGGGGCGGCCTTGGGAGAGATCATATGAGTTTCAAACCGTTACATGACCGCATCGCGGTCGAGCGCGTTGCCGAAGAAGAGAAAACCAAGGGCGGGATCATCATTCCCGATACCGCCAAGGAAAAGCCGTCCGAGGGCAAGGTCATCGCCGTCGGTCCGGGCGCACGCAGCAAGGACGGCAAGGTGACGCCGCTCGACGTGAAGGTCGGCGACCGCATCCTGTTCGGCAAATGGTCCGGCACCGAAGTGACGATCGACGGCAGCAAGATCCTGATCATGCAGGAATCGGATGTCCTCGGCATCGTCACCGCCGGCAAGAAATAATCCAGAGGAGCAGAAATCATGGCAGCTAAAGAAGTACGTTTTGAGGGTGATGCGCGCGCGCGGATGCTGCGCGGCGTCGATATCCTGGCGAACGCGGTGAAGGTGACGTTGGGTCCGAAGGGCCGCAACGTTGTGATCGACAAGTCGTTCGGTGCCC
>CANIGJ010000027.1 GCA_947467145.1 Rhodospirillaceae bacterium
CCCCGTCGTCCCGCCTTGCGCCAGTATAATCTCGGCCTCGCGCAGCTTACCGATAATCTCCTCAGGCCCGTGTCTCTTGCCCATTTGTCTTCTCCTTCAGGGTCCAATCTAAAATATTAGATGGACCACTCTGAAGGGGGCAGATCACTACGCGTTTTCCGACATAAGGCGCAAAAACCGCGCGATAAAGCTGCCGCTTATTTTTGCAAACTACATCTTGAGAATGTGGAACGTTGCATTATGCAACGACCAACCGCGCGGCCGGAAAATAGTACGTTTTCCATACTATCTCATGGCCGTCAGACGTCTCGGCGCGCGCGTAAAACACTCAGGCACATTTTTTGCTGATCTACAGTCGCACCGGTGGCCAGCTTCGGCCGCGCCGGTTTCGCATGTAGGAGTTTCAGTCTTGGCAGAACATGTTGAGGGGCCGCTGTATTACGAAACGATGGGACGGACCGGACCGGTCGTCGCCTTCGTCCATCCCAATCCGATGGACCAGTCGTGTTGGATGTTCCAGATGGCACATCTATCGACATGGTTCCGCTGCATCGCCATCGATATTCCGGGCTACGGCAAATCGCCGAAAGCGACGAAAGGCCTGACCATGCCTGACATCGCGCAAGCATGCTGGGAAGCGATCGACGATGCGTTCCCCGGTGAAAGCGCGATCCTCGCCGGCTGTTCGACCGGCTCCACGATCGCACCGCACATGTATCATCTGCGCCCGGAGAAGACGAAGGCGCTGGTGCTGTGCGGCACCGGCTACAATCCGCGCAAGGAATTCGCGCATCACCGCATCAAGAGCTATCAGGATCGCGGCGTCGATTTCCGCTGGGACTACACCTTCCAGGATTTCAGCGCGGCCTTCCGCACGACGCCACTTGGGCATTACTTCGCCAACATGTTCGCCGAGCGCAATGTGTACGCCGACGCGGCATCGATCATCTATCAGTTCGAGGCGATGCTGCTGCCGGAAGCAGCGGACCATCACTCGGCCATCAAGGCGCCGACGATCATCCTATCGGGCAGCGAGGACGGCGCGCATCTCAGCGCCTTCGCGCTGAAAGACCGCATCCCGGGATGCGAGATGCGCGTGCTGGGCGGCGCCGGCCATGCCTGTCAGATCGAGCAGCCCGGCTTGTTCAATCGCTGGATGATCGAGTTCCTGGGCAAGCACGGCCTGATGCCCGCCGCCGCAAAGCCGATGATGTAATCGATATCGATAAGGAATTTTATCTTGGGCAAAAATATCGAAGGACCGCTCTATTACGAAAAGATGGGCCGCACCGGCCCGGTCATCGCCTTCATCCATCCCAATCCGATGGATCAATCGTGCTGGATCTTCCAGATGGCGCATCTGTCGACCTGGTTCCGCTGCATGACCATCGACATCCCGGGCTACGGCAAATCGCCCAAGGCGAAAGAAGGCTTATCGACGATCGATATCGCCGAAGCCTGTTGGGAAGCGATCGACGAAGCCTATCCGGGTGAGCCCGCGATCCTGGTCGGCTGTTCGACCGGATCGAACATCGCGCCCTACATGTATCATCTCCGCCCCGAGAAAACGAAGGCGCTGGTGCTGTCGGGCACCGGCTACAGCCCCGGCAAGGAATTCGCGACCGCCAGGATCAAGGATTACCAGACCAAGGGTGCAGCCTATCGCTGGGAATACACCTTCCAGGATTTCAGCCCGTACTTCCGCACCACGCCGTTGGCGCATTACTTCGCCAATCTTTTTTGCGAGCGTAACGATTTCGCCGACGTCAATTCGATCTGCTATCAGTTCGCTGCCATGCAGACCCAAGTGATGAAGGACGATTTCCATTCGAGCATTAAAGCGCCGGTAATCATCCTGACCGGCAGCGAAGACAATTCGCACCAGCGCGCGTTCCTGTTGCAAGAACGCATCCCGGGTTGCGAGCTGCGCACGTTGCCCGGCGCGGGACATGCCTGTCAGATCGAACAGCCCTGGCTGTTCAATCGCTTCATGCTGGAGTTCCTGGAGAAGAAAGGCCTGATGCCGGCTGGACCGAAACCGCTGCGCTCGCTGCCTTAAGGAGCGAGGGGAACCTCGACCGGGTCGGGTACGTCGCTCCTGGCCCAGTCGAGGGCGGCCTCGTATTTGGCCGCCTCGAAGATGCGCACATCGGCCGGCGCGAGGTCCGCGGCGATGCGCGCGGCCAGCACGGCCCAGTTCTGCGTGCCGACCAAGGCGATGCGCTTGATCTTATCCCAATGGGGTTTGCCGAAGGCACTTTGCTCATACGCGAGCTGCCATTCGACGCCGTCAAAATCCGACAGATCGGCGACGAGCCGCAAGCAGCCCTCGCGCTCGGCGACAGCGATCAGTTTCGGCAAGGTGTCGAAATAATCGGCGTCGGTGAGCCGGCCGACCACCTTAAGGGAGACAAGCTCGCCAGCGCTTTCGGGCATCCATTGGAACATGCCGGAAGTCTAATCGGCGTGCGCGGATAGGCAAGCGGCGTCGCAGATTTAGATGTGAAGGGCGCGGCCCAGGACGGCCAGCGCGGCTTCCTTGACGATCTCCGACAGGCCCGGATGGCCATGGCTGGTACGCGCGATATCCTCGCTCGCCGCCTTGAATTCCATGGCAACCACGCATTCCTGGATCAGATCGCCGGCCTGCGCGCCGATGATGTGCACGCCGAGGACCTCGTCCGTCGTCGCATCCGCCAGGATCTTCACGAAGCCGTCGGTCGCCGCCATGGCGCGCGCGCGCGCATTCGCCGTGTACGGGAACTTGCCGGACTTGTAGGCGACGCCCGCCGCCTTGAGCTGTTCTTCGGTTTTGCCGACGCCGGCGATTTCCGGGAAGGTATAAACGACCGCCGGGATCGCGCCGTAATTCACATGACCCGCCTGGCCGGCAATGATTTCGGCCAGTGCGACGCCTTCTTCTTCCGCCTTGTGCGCCAACATGGCGCCGCCGACCACGTCGCCGATGGCGTAGATGCCGTCGACATTCGTTTTGAAATGGCCGTCGATCTTCACGAAGCCGCGGTCCATCGCGACGCCGACGCCTTCGAGGCCGAGGCCCTGCGTGAACGGACGCCGGCCGATGGCGACGAGGACCACTTCAGCGGCGAGTTCTTCAGCCGCACCGCCGGCTTTGGGTTCGACCGTCAGGGTCACGCCTGATTTCGCGGTTTTCGCGCCGGTCACCTTGGAGCCGAGCTTGAATTTGATGCCCTGTTTCTCGAACAGGCGCTTGGCCATGGTCGAAACTTCGCCGTCCATGCCGGGCATGATGACGTCGAGGAATTCAACGACGGTCACTTCGGCGCCGAGACGACGCCAGACCGAGCCAAGCTCGAGCCCGATCACGCCGCCGCCGACAACGATCATCGATTTCGGCACTTTGGGCAGTTCGAGCGCACCGGTGGACGACACGATCTGTTTTTCGTCGATCGTCACACCCGATAGGGGTGCGACATCCGAGCCGGTGGCGATCACGATATGTTTGGCGGCGATCTCGCTCGCCTTGCCCTTATCGTCGGTCACCGTGACAACGCCCTTGGCCTTGATCGCGCCGGTGCCTTGCAGCTTGGTGATCTTGTTCTTCTTCATCAGGAAGTCGACGCCATTCACGGTCGCGTCGACCACCTTGTCCTTGTGGCTCATCATCGTCGGCAGATCGAGCGCCACGCCGCTCGTCTTGATGCCTTGCGCGGCAAAGCCGTGGCCGGCCTCTTCGAACAGATGCGAGGAATTCAGCAATGCCTTGGACGGGATGCAGCCGACGTTCAGGCAGGTTCCGCCCAGGGTCGCGCGCTTCTCGACGATCGCGGTGGAGAGCCCCAGTTGCGCCGCGCGGATGGCGCAGACGTAACCGCCGGGGCCCGACCCGATGACGACAACGTCGAAAGATTGTTGATCGGCCATTAGGTGTATTCCTCAGTTAGTCGCATCCCCAATCTTAGTTTATTCATGGACAAAAAAGCCTGTACTTCACGCAAGCATTTAAGTCCAAAATTGGGTACCCGATATAAGCTTAGTGGAGATTCTCGGATAAGATCACCTACCGTCAAAACAGATACCTTTTCTAAAGACCGCCAGCATCTAAAAGATAGCCCAGTCGAAGACAGCTTTGATTTTAGAATCACTCCACGGGCGATCTCAATTGGAGCATGCCATACAGAAAGTGGCAGATCGTATCTTTTTCGCCACTGAATAAATTCGCCGGCTGTCTTCGCATGCTTGTCCAAATTACACTTAACGCACGCGACCACCAAGTTCTCGGGCCAATTAGAACCACCCCTCATGAGCGGCGTCATATGATCTAGATGCCCCCCACCGTGGAGCGCTTTACCACAATAAAAACATTCATCATTGAGCAGATTCCGAATTATCTGGATATCTGATTCATTATGATAGCCCGGCGCACTAGCCACGCGTTCCGGTCTACGGCGTGATCGTTGTTGCTTGCGGCTCGGATTCGCAGCGTCCCATCGGGCCGTCCTTGCCGCCATGCATCGCTTGCAAGTACCGCGATATCTGCCGAGACCAAGTATATTAAAATTATCGGAGTCCAACAGCTGGCTAACCTGGCACACGTTACAGGTACGCCAAGTCACGGCCGCAATCCGATATTACATGTCAAAAAGAATGCGCTGCGGATCCTCAATGCAATCCTTGATGCGCACGAGGAACGAGACCGCCTCGCGGCCGTCAACGATGCGATGATCGTAGCTGAGCGCCACATACATGATGGGGCGCGCTTCGATCTTGCCGTCCTTCAGCACGACCGGGCGCTGCACAATGTTGTGCATGCCGAGGATGCCCGATTGCGGCGCATTGAGGATCGGCGTCGACAGCATCGAGCCGTAGATGCCGCCATTGGTGATGGTGAAGGTGCCGCCGGTCATTTCGTCCATGGTCAGCTTACCGTCGCGGGCGCGCTTGCCGAAATCGCCGATCTTTTTCTCGATATCGGCGAAGCCCATCTGGTCCGCATCGCGTAGCACCGGAACGACCAGGCCGCTTTCGGTGCCGACGGCGACGCCGACATCGTAATGGTTCTTGTAGACGATCTCGTTACCGTCGATCTCGGCATTGACCGCCGGAAAATCGCGCAAGGCGACGATGGCCGCCTTCACGAAGAAGCTCATGAAGCCGAGCTTCACGCCGTGGGCTTTCTCGAAGCTGTCACGATACCGCGCGCGCGCATCCATCACCGCGGTCATATCGACCTCGTTGAAGGTGGTGAGCATGGCGGCGGTGTTCTGCGCTTCCTTGAGACGTTCGGCGATGCGTGAACGCAGGCGCGACATTTTGACGCGCTCTTCGCGCGGGCCGGCGAGGCGCGACGGGATCTGGGTGGAGGCGGCCAGCATATCGCCCTTGGTGATGCGACCGTCCTTGCCGGTGCCGGCAACGCTCGCCGGATTGATCTGATTTTCGGTGGCAATCTTGGCGGCCGACGGCGCCATTACAGGTGCTGCGGCGGCCTTCGGCGCAGGCGCCGGTGCCGCGGCGGGTGCGGCTTTCGCCGGAGCCGGGGCTGCTGCTTTAGCGGCCGGCTTGGCACCACCCGCACCTTCGGTGATCGCACCCAGGATCGCGCCGACGGTCACTTCCGCGCCGGTGGCGGCGCGGATTTCGCTGAGCGTGCCGGCGGCCGGCGCATTCACTTCGATCGTCACCTTGTCGGTTTCAAGCTCGAGCAGCGGTTCGTCTTTCGCGACCGTGTCGCCCACTGCCTTCAGCCAATTCGCGACGGTCGCCTCGGACAGCGATTCGCCCAGGGTGGGTACTTTGATCTCGGTTGCCATGATCGTATTCCTTGGCCGTCGTTTAGCGTGGCTTAATCTTGCGGGACGCGCTGGAGCGGCGCCATCAGGTCTTTCGCATCCCAGGTCAACGCCTGTTCGACGAGCAATTCCTGTTCGTGCTCATGAACATGATGCGATCCGGTCGCGGGCGAGGCCGATTCAGGCCGACCTGCATAGATCGGGCGCGTCGATTTGCGTTTGCCGGCCGCGCCATCCTCGAGGATATATTCGATGCGGCGCATGACGAAGTTCCACGCACCGAAGTTCGCGTGTTCTTCCTGGCACCACACCACATCGGCGTTCGGATATTTCGACAATTCGCGGGCGATACCGTCGCGCGGCCACGGATAGAGCTGCTCGACGCGAATGATCGCGACATCGTTGATCTTATGCTCGCGGCGATGTTCCAGCAGATCGTAATAGACCTTGCCCGAGCACAGGATGACGCGCTTCACCTTGTCGGCGGCGGCCAGCTTGTCGACCTCGCCCAGCACACGGCGGAAGCGCGACCCAGTCGCGAGGTCCGCGAGCTTGGAGACCACCAGCTTGTGGCGCAGCATCGATTTCGGCGACATCACGACCAGCGGCTTGCGGAAATTGCGGCGCACCTGGCGGCGCATAACGTGGAAGAAGTTGGCCGGCGTCGTGCAGCTGACGACCTGGATATTGTCCTGCGCGCAGGCCTGCAGGTAACGCTCCAGCCGCGCCGAAGAATGTTCCGGCCCCTGACCTTCCATGCCGTGCGGCAACAGCATGACGAGACCCGACATGCGCAGCCACTTGGATTCGCCCGACGTGATGAACTGATCGATCATCGCCTGGGCGGTGTTGGCGAAGTCGCCGAACTGCCCTTCCCAGATAGTGAGCGTGTTCGGATCGGCCAGCGAATAGCCATATTCGAAACCGAGCACGGCGAATTCGGACAGCGGGCTATCCATCACCTCGAACGCCGCCTGCTTGTCGGCATTGATGTTCGACAGCGGGTAATAGCGCTGCTCGGTCGCCTGATCGACGATGACGGCATGGCGGTGCGAGAACGTGCCGCGACCCGAATCCTGACCCGACAGACGCACTTGCGTGCCTTCCAACAAGAGCGTGCCGTAGGCGAGCTGTTCGGCGGTCGCCCAATCGATGCCTTCGCCGGATTCCATCATCTTGGCGCGCGCGTTCAATTGGCGCACCAGCTTGGAATTGACGTTGTAGCCTTCAGGCACTGTGCTGATCGCCGCACCGACCTGCTTCAGCAGCGAGGTATCGACGGCGGTGCCTTCATCGTGCTTGTCGTCATCCTCGACGAGTTGCGAGATGCCGACCCAGCGCCCTTCGAGCCAATCGGCCTTGTTGGGCTTGTAGTTCGGTGCCGCCTCGAATTGGCTTTCCAATTGCGCCCGGAAATCGGCCGAGATCTTGTCGGCCTCTTCGGCGCTCAACACGCCTTCGGTGACCAGCTTTTCGCGATAGATCTGCAGGGTCGTCGGATGTTTGCCGATCGTCTTGTACATCAAGGGCTGGGTGAACATGGGCTCGTCGCCCTCGTTATGCCCGTGGCGGCGATAGCAGAAGATGTCGATCACGACGTCGCGTTTGAACTGCTGCTTGAAGCCCATGGCGAGATGGGCGACGCGCATAACCGCTTCCGGATCATCGCCGTTCACATGGAAGATCGGGCATTGCAGGCCCTTGGCGATGTCGGTGCAATACGGCGTCGAACGCGAGGCGACCGGATTGGTGGTGAAGCCGATCTGATTGTTGACGATGATGTGAATGGTGCCACCGGTGCGATAGCCGCGCAGCTGCGACATATCCAACGTTTCCGGCACCACGCCCTGGCCCGCGAAGGCCGCGTCGCCATGCATCAGGATGCCGAAGATTTTTTCGCGCGGCTCGTCGCCCTTGATCGCCTGTTTCGCGCGCACCTTGCCGAGCACCACCGGATTGACGGCTTCGAGATGCGACGGGTTGGCGGTCAGCGACAGATGCATCCGCTTGCCTTCGAACTCGCGGTCGGCCGATGCACCTAGGTGATACTTCACGTCACCCGAACCCTGCACTTCGTCGGGCTTCGACGAGGTGCCTTGAAATTCGGAGAAGATCGCGACATGCGGCTTGCCCATGGTGCGCGCCAGCACGTTGAGGCGGCCGCGATGCGGCATGCCGATCACGCATTCCTCGTAACCCATGCGCGCGGCTTCGAGCAGGATGGTTTCCAGGCACGGGATCGTGCTTTCGCCGCCGTCCAAGCCGAAGCGCTTGGTGCCCGAATGCTTGATGTTCAGGAAGGTCTCGAAGCCGTCGGCCTCGACCAATTCCTTATAGATGCGCTTTTTGGTGTCCGCCGCAAGATTGGGGCGCCACGACACATCTTCGAAATGTTCCTGCAGCCACTGGCGCTCATCCACTTCCTGGATGTGCATGTATTCGATGCCGATGGTCGTGCAGTAGATATCCCGCACAATGGCGACGATATCGCGCAAGGTGTGCGTATCCTTGCCCGCCAATTTGGTATCGAGATAGATCGGCGTATCCATGTCGGCGTCGGTGAAGCCGTAGAATTTCGGATCGAGCTCCTTGAGGTAGCCCTGCTTGGAGAGATTCAACGGATCGAAATTGGCTTCGAGATGACCGCGCACGCGATAGCTGCGGATCAGGGTACGCGCGCGCACGGTGAGGGCCGAGGCGCGAATGGTCGCATCGGTCGGCACCGTGGCCCCTTGCGGGAACGCGCTGGCGGGCGCTTCGGCGCGCTTGGGCGCCGCCTCGCCGTTCGACGCACCGATCACCTTGGAGCGTTTCTTACTCCAGGATGCTCCGTTGAGGTCCGCCGCCACCGCGCCGTTCTCGCCGGCGAACTCTTGGAAGAGTTTCGCCCAGCTCGCATCGACCGAGGACGGGTCCTGCTGGAACCGTTCGTAAAGTTCGGCGATGAACACACCGTTCGCGCCGTTGAAAAGAGAATCCAATGAATTCGCCATAATGCCAATTCGGACGCGGGATTTATGCCCGGCGTCTCCCTTTCAATACGGGGCGGATATTAGCCGTTCATCACCTTCAGCATGGTTTCGCCGAGCGCCGCCGGAGAATCGGTAATGACGATCCCCGCCGAGCGCATCGCTTCCATCTTGTCGCCGGCGCCGCCCTTGCCGCCGGAGATGATGGCGCCTGCGTGACCCATACGGCGGCCCGGAGGCGCCGTGACGCCGGCGATGAAGCCGACCATGGGCTTTTTGATTTTCGAGTCCTTGAGGAACTGCGCGGCGTCTTCTTCGGCGTTGCCGCCGATTTCGCCGATCATGATGATGCCTTTGGTCTCATCGTCCTTGAGGAAGAGATCGAGCACGTCGATGAAGTTGGTGCCGTTGACCGGATCGCCGCCGATGCCGACGCAGGTCGTCTGGCCGAGCTTCGTACGCGTGGTCTGGCCGACCGCTTCATAGGTGAGCGTACCCGAACGCGACACGATACCGATCTTGCCGCGCTGATGGATATGGCCGGGCATGATGCCGATCTTGCATTCGCCGGGCGTGATGACGCCGGGGCAGTTCGGCCCGATGAGGCGCGTCTTGGAACCGACCAGCGCGCGCTTCACACGCACCATGTCGAGCACCGGGATGCCTTCGGTAATGCAGATGACGAGCGGGATATCGCTATCGATGGCTTCGAGGATCGCCTCGGCCGCGAACGGCGGCGGCACATAGATCACCGAGGCATTGGCGCCGGTGGTATGGACCGCTTCCGCGACCGTATCGAACACCGGCAGATCCAAATGCTTGGAGCCGCCTTTGCCCGGCGTGACGCCGCCGACCATCTTGGTGCCATAGGCGATCGCCTGTTCGGAGTGGAAGGTGCCTTGCAGGCCGGTGAAGCCTTGGCAGATGACCTTCGTGTTCTTGTCGACCATGATGGACATGTTACGCGGCCTCCTTCACGGCTTTGACAATTTTGGCCGCAGCATCCGAGAGATCGTCACCGGATACGATGGGCAGACCGGACTTGGCGAGGATTTCCTTGCCGAGTTCGACGTTGGTGCCTTCGAGGCGCACGACCAGCGGCACATTGAGCGACACTTCGCGCGCCGCCGCCACCACGCCTTCGGCGATGATGTCGCAGCGCATGATGCCGCCGAAGATGTTCACGAGAATGCCTTCGACGTTCTTGTCCGACATGATCAGCTTGAACGCGGTGGTGACGCGTTCTTTGGTGGCGCTGCCGCCGACGTCGAGGAAGTTGGCGGGCTCGCCACCATAGAGCTTGATGATGTCCATCGTCGCCATGGCGAGACCGGCGCCGTTGACCATGCAGCCGATGAAGCCGTCGAGCTTGATGTAGTTCAGCTCGTGCTTGCCGGCTTCGAGCTCGATCGGATCCTGCTCGTCCTCGTCGCGCATCTCCTCCACGTCCTTGTGGCGGAACAGCGCGTTGTCGTCGAAGTTCATCTTGGCGTCGAGGCAGACGATCTCACCCGCCTTGGTGACGACCATCGGGTTCACTTCAACCAGGCTCGCGTCCAGATCGACGAACGCCTTGTACATATTCATCAGGAAGGCGACTGCGCCTTTGACCTGATCGCCCTTGAGGCCGAGGCCGTAGGCGATGTCGCGCGCGTGGAAGCTTTGCATGCCCATCACGGGATCGATGTCGATGGTGATGATCTTTTCCGGCGAGTGCGCCGCGACCTCTTCGATGTCCATGCCGCCTTCGCTGGACGCGATGATGGTGACGCGGCTCGTCTTGCGGTCGATCAGCAGCGAGAGATACAGCTCGCGCGCGATGTCGCAGCCGTCTTCGATATAGACGCGCTTGACGACCTTGCCGGCCGGGCCGGATTGGTGCGTGACCAGCGTGTTGCCGAGCATCTGGCCGGCGTTGGTCTTCGCATCCTCGATCGATTTGACGACGCGCACGCCGCCCTTGCCGCCGGCCGCAGCCTCTTTGAACGTGCCTTTGCCGCGACCACCCGCATGGATCTGCGATTTGACGACCCAGATCGGGCCGCCGAGATCCTTCGCGATTTTTTCGGCCTCGGCCGCCGTATAGGCGACGCCGCCCTTGAGCACTTTCACGCCGTAGCGCGCGAGTAGCTGTTTCGCCTGGTATTCGTGAATGTTCATTCGGGCGTCCTGCTCATGCCTGCTTAAAAGTTCGGGGCCGGCAAGCCGGCCCCGTTACATGCGCTATTTCTTGGAGTCGGCTTCGACCTTCGCCAGGATCGCCTGGCTTTCGTCGATCAGCTTCTTCACAGCTGCGACCGACGTATCGAACGCCTTCTTTTCATCCGGGTTCAAGTTGATCTCGACGATCTTCTCGATGCCGCCGGCGCCGATGACGACGGGCACGCCGACATACATACCCTTGAGGCCGTATTCGCCGTTGAGGTAGGCGGCAGCCGGCATAACGCGCTTCTTGTCCTTCAGGAACGCATCGGCCATGGCGATCGCCGAGGAGGCCGGCGCGTAGAAGGCCGAACCGGTCTTGAGCAGAGCGACGATCTCGCCGCCGCCGTTGGCCGTGCGATTGACGATCTCGTCGAGCTTCGCCTGCGTCATCCAGCCCATCTTGATCAGATCGGGCAGCGGGATGCCGGCAACGGTGGAATAACGCACCAGCGGGACCATCGTGTCGCCGTGGCCGCCGAGCACGAAGGCGGTGACGTCTTCGACCGAGACATTCATCGCTTCAGCGAGGAAGTAGCGGAAACGCGCCGAATCGAGCACGCCGGCCATGCCGACGACCATGTTGTGCGGCAGGCCGCAATAATCGCGGAGCACGCCGACCATGACGTCGAGCGGGTTGGTGATGCAAATGACGAAGGCTTTGGGGGCGTATTTCTTGATACCCTCGCCGACCGCCTTCATGACGCCGGTGTTGATGCCGATCAGGTCGTCGCGGCTCATGCCCGGCTTACGCGCGATACCGGCCGTGACAATGATGACGTCCGCATCCTTGATGGCAGCGTAGTCGTTGGAGCCGCTCATGCGCGAGTCGAAACCCTCGACCGGGGATGCTTCAACGATATCGAGCGACTTGCCCTGCGGAACGCCGTCGACCACGTCGAACAGTACGACGTCGCCGAGTTCCTTGAGACCGGCCAAAAAGGCCAGAGTTCCGCCGATATTGCCGGCACCGATCAGCGCAATCTTATTTCTCGCCATAATTCCCCCTACTGGACCGTAATGGGCGCAAGCCCACCGCCAAAAGGGCGCGGGCGCAGCCGCCCTGTGGGTAGCGCAAATCCATCTGCGAAACAAGTCCGGGTGGCCCGATTTGGCGGGCTAAACGCCTTGTAACAAAGGCGAAATTTACGCTGCTGGGGCGCCCTCGGCGGTCACATGGGGCAGTTTCAGGTATTCGACCGACTGCATCTCCATCAGGCGGGAAACCAGGCGTTCAAACTCGAATGCCCCCTCGCCGTCCAAATATAGCCCCTGCGGGGGCGCATCGGCCGAGCAGATCAGCTTCACCTTAGCCTCATAAACCGCATCGATCAGGGTGACGAAGCGGCGCGCCTCGGTCGCGTTGTCCGGGCCCATACGCGGGATATTGTCGAGGATCAGGGTATGGAAGCGATCCGCGATAGCGAGATAATCAGCCGGTCCGAGCGGGCGATTGCATAGATCGTCGAAGGAGGCGCGCGCCACGCCGCCCGCCGCCTCGATCTCGACCATGCGGCCTTTGATTTCGAGTTTCACGACCGTCGGCGGCGCGCCGGCGGCGAGATCGAAGAAATCCTCGTCCAGTTCGGCGGTCGCGGCCGGACCGGTCGGTGTGTGGAAGACGCGCATGCCCAGCATGCGCTCGAGACGGTAATCGGCGCCACTCGCCAATTGATAGACGTCGAGCTTGGCCTCGATCAGCTTGATGAACGGAATGAAGCGGTCGCGCTGCAAGCCGTCCTTATAGAGATCCTTGGGCGGCCGGTTCGAGGTTGCGACGACAACGACGCCACGCTGGAACAAAGCTTCGAACAGGCGGCCCAGGATCATCGCATCGACGATGTTGGTGACCTGCAATTCGTCGAAGCACAGCAGCCAGGCTTCCTTGGCAAGCGCATCGGCCACGTGCGGAATGGGATCGCCTTCGTCGGCTTTTTTGGTGCTACGGAACTTGTTGAACCGTTCGTGCACGTCTTGCAGGAACGCATGGAAATGCGCGCGGCGCTTTTTGGTCGTGGGTGCGGTGGCGAAAAACACATCCATCAGCATGGATTTTCCGCCGCCGACGCCGCCATAGACGTAGAGCCCCTGCGGTGGGTTTTCCGTCTTGCGACGCGCGAGGCCGAAGCGTTCCTTCCAGCCGTTCACGCCCGTCTCGCCCGAATAATGCTCAAGCGCGCGATAGAGGCTCTGTAGCTTCTCGGCCAGCAGTTCCTGCGCGGGATCGGGTTTGAGGGCGCCCGACGCGACGCGCGCGCGATAGGCGAAAAGCGGACCTTCTGTCATGGGCTACGTTTTAGCGTGCTCCATGGCATCGGCAAGAGCCGTTTCGCCCTCGGCGCGCAGAGCAGCTATAACCCTGCCACGATCCTCGAGCGAGCGGTTCTGCGACATCTTGGCTTTGCCTTCGATGCGGGTGATCGGAATGGCAAAGGAGACCACCCCCTTCAGCATGCCGTCGATGAAGCTGTCCGGCTGCCCCGCCAGGGTCCAGCGGTCGGGTCCGGCGCCCTCGAACGTATCGGCCAGATGCGCCAAATGGGCGCGGGTCACCGCCGGCGCATCGATGACGACCGGCTTGCCGTAAACATGCACCGCGACGTAGTTCCAGGTCGGCACCGCGGGCGACGGCTTTTCGTACCAGGTGGGTGAGATATAGCCGTGCGGGCCGGCGAACACGATAAGCGCTTCGGTGGCGCCGTCGAAGCTTTGCCAATGCGGATTCTGGCGCGCCATGTGCGCGTGCAAGGTTCCGTTTGGCCCTTCGCCCGGTTCGATCAGAAAGGGCAGATGCGTCGCCATCAGCGCACCATCGACCAGACTGGTGATCACACCGAACGGATCGCGGCGGATCGCATCGATCTGCCACGCGGTACCGTTTTCATTGAAATGTTGAGGGATATACATGGCCGTGCGCGCCCCGCTGAGAGGACCGCAGTATGACCCGTTTGACGATCAGGAAAAGAGGGTTACTTCCAGGCCGCGCCGTTGCGCATGTCGTCGGTGGCGCGGCGCCCGCGCTTACGCTCACGACGGTCCTTGCTGCTGACGATCTTACGTACTTTCTTGCGGCGATCCGGCCCGCGCTGAATGCGCGCCGCCGCCAGACGTTCAGCCGCTTCGATCTCGACCATCGTGATTTCTTCGACCACGCGCTCGCGTGACATCTCGATCAGCCGTTCCTTGGTGACCGTTTCCTTGCCGTGGATGGTCTTCCAGCCGGCCAGGGCATCGAACGCCATCTTGCGGTTGATCTTGCCGGTCTTCTCGTCGATCGCCTTGTCGGCATCGAGCGGTACGATCGACTGTGGCACGAGGTCCGCATTGAAGGCGCCGCGCAGATATTGCAGGCCGATCTCGTTGATGATCTCGATCGCCTCGTTCACCGCTTCGTCGTTCGGCAGGTCGAGTTTGAAGAAAAAGAATTCGAGGCCGTCGAATTCGTAGGCGCCGCCCTTGCCAACGGCACGCGACAGCCAATTCTCGCAAAAGCGCGTGAAGGTGTCGGCGGAGCGTTCGCCCGCCTTGGTGCCGATGGCGCGAAAGAAGGGGCGCATGTCGAACGCGAAAACCTTGCCGCCGCCGCCGGCCGCGATCTTGGTCGCGGCAATGCGTTCGTCGGTCAGCGCCGCATCTTCAAAAACCTCGCTGGTCGCAACCATGCGGTCTTCGTCGATCCGGTCGTCGATGTAGATCGTGCCGTTCTCGAGATCGATCGAATCGTCGACCTCGAAACCGCCCAACGGATCATGCGCCTTCGGCTTTGGCTTAGCCTTGGACTTACCGAGAAGCCGTTCGAGCATGGAAATTCCCTCAATACGCGCGCACGGTGCCAATTGTACGTTTTTGGCGCACCGTATCAGGGGCAATCTACGCAGAGTCCGGGCGGTGAAAAATACGTAACTTCAACAGTCTAGTTACGCGCCGACGCCGTCACCGGATGTATACAATCCGGGCAGAAGCAGCCGTCTTTAGCGCCGTTCGACGAGCAGCTTTTTCGTCTCGGCGATGGCTTTGGCCGGATTCAAGGACTTAGGACAGGTATTGGTGCAGTTCATGATGGTGTGGCACCGATACAGCCGGAACGGATCCTCGAGATTGTCCAACCGATCGCCGCTCCGCTCGTCGCGGCTGTCGGCGATCCAGCGATAGGCCTGGAGCAGGACGGCCGGGCCGAGATAGCGGTCGGAATTCCACCAATAGCTGGGGCAGCTCGTCGTGCAGCAGAAGCACAAGATGCATTCCCACAAGCCGTCGAGGCGTTCGCGCTCCTCGGGGCTCTGCAGGCGCTCCTTGTCGGGCGCCGGCGTATCAGCCTGCAGCCACGGTTGGATCGAGGCGTATTGCGCATAGGCCTTGGACAGATCGGGCACGAGGTCTTTGACGACCTCCATATGCGGCAGCGGATAGACCTTCACGTCGCCTTTGATGTCGCCCATGTCCTTGGTGCAGGCGAGCGTGTTCGTGCCGTCGATGTTCATCGCGCACGACCCGCACACGCCTTCGCGGCACGAGCGGCGGAAGGTGAGCGTCGGATCCATCTCGTTCTTGATCTTGATCAGACCGTCCAGAACCATCGGCCCGCACGAGTCCATGTCGACTTCGTAGGTATCGACGCTCGGGTTTTCGCCCGTGTCCGGATCCCAACGATAGACCTGGTAGCGGCGAATATTCTTCGTTCCCGCCTTGGCCTTGTGCGTCTTGCCTTGCTTGATCTTCGAATTGCGCGGCAGCGAAAGTTCGACCATGTGTCCGGACCTCGACTAAATGCGGCTCAGTAAACGCGCTTCTGCGGCGCGATGTATTTGACTTCGTCGGTCAACGTGTAGGTGTGCACCGGGCGATAGCCGAGTTTCACCTTCGACGCGTCATCGACCCACGCCAACGAATGCTTCATCCAATTGACGTCGTCGCGATCGGGAAAATCCTCGTGCGCATGCGCGCCGCGCGATTCCTTACGTGCTTCCGCCGAATAGAGCGTCGCCAGCGAATTGACGATCAGGTTGTCGAGTTCGAGCGTCTCGACCAAATCGGAATTCCAGATCAGCGAACGGTCGGCGACCTTCACCGAATGGAAGCGCTGGGCGATCTCGTTGATCTTCTGGCAACCTTCCTCCAGCACCTTCTGGGTGCGGAAAACGGCGGCGTTGTTCTGCATGATGCGCTGCATATCGAGGCGGATCTGCGCCGTCGATTCCGAGCCGTTGGCATTGCGCAGCTTATCGAAGCGCGCGATGGCCTCTTCGCCCGTGTTGGCTTTGGGTTCCTTCACCTTCTGGCCGGGCTTCACGAGCTGGGCGGCGCGCAACGCGGCAGCACGCCCGAACACCACGAGATCGAGCAGCGAGTTGGTGCCCAAACGGTTGGCGCCGTGCACCGACACGCAGGCCGCTTCGCCGATCGCCATCAGACCCTGGCAGACCGTATCCGGATTGCCGTCGGTCGGACGCATGACTTCGCCGTGATAATTAGTCGGCACGCCGCCCATGTTGTAATGCACGGTCGGCAGGATCGGGATCGGCTCCTTCGTCGCATCGACACCGGCGAAGATGCGCGCCGTCTCGGTGATGCCGGGTAGGCGCGCGTTCAGCACGTCGGCGCCCAGATGCTCCAGATGCAAATAGATGAAATCCTTGTTCGGACCGCAGCCGCGGCCTTCGCGGATCTCGACGGTCATCGAACGGCTGACGACGTCGCGCGACGCCAGATCTTTCGCGGTCGGCGCGTAGCGTTCCATGAAAGCTTCGCCGGCGGAGTTCGTCACATACCCGCCTTCGCCGCGCGCACCCTCGGTGATCAGGCAGCCGGCGCCGTAGATGCCGGTCGGATGGAACTGCACGAATTCCATATCCTGCAGCGGCAGGCCGACGCGCGCCGCCATGGCGTTGCCGTCGCCCGTGCAGGTATGCGCGGACGTGCAGGAGAAATAGCTGCGACCGTAACCGCCGGTCGCCAACACGGTCTGCGAGGCGAGGAAGCGATGGATCGAGCCGTCGGCGAGGTTCCACGCCATGACGCCGCGGATCGAGCCGTCGTCGTCGGAGATCAGATCGATCGCGACATATTCGACGAAGAATTCCGCGTTATGCTTCAGGCACTGCTGATAGAGCGTGTGCAGGATCGCATGACCGGTGCGGTCGGCGGCGGCGCAGGCGCGCTCCACCGGCGCCTTGCCGTAATCGCGCATATGACCGCCGAACGGGCGCTGGTAGATCTTGCCTTCTTCGGTGCGCGAAAACGGCACGCCGAAATGTTCAAGCTCGTAAACCGACGGCACGGCCTCGCGGCACATATATTCGATGGCGTCCTGGTCGCCGAGCCAATCGGCGCCTTTGACCGTGTCGTACATGTGCCACTGCCAGGAATCTTCCTGCATGTTGCCGAGGGACGCGCCGATGCCGCCCTGTGCGGCGACGGTGTGGCTGCGCGTCGGGAAGACCTTGGTGATGCAGGCGGTGCGCAAGCCCGCAGCACCCATGCCGAGTGTCGCGCGCAGGCCCGCGCCGCCAGCACCGACCACGATGACGTCGTGGACGTGATCGACGATCTTATAGGAATTGGGCATGGGACGTTCAGCCTCCGAAGGCGACTTTGACGAGCGCGAAGATGGAGAACGCGCCGACGAAAATAGTGGCAAAGGTATTAAGCATGAGCGCGACGACCTTGGTCTTCTCGACGTGCAGGTAATCCTCGATCACGATCTGAAGGCCGAGCTTCAGATGATAGAACAAGGTCCCGACGAACAGCACCATCAGGAAGACGTTGGCGCCGGTATTGAGCCAGAGCTTGAAAGCCGGCAGCGGCACGCCGGCGAGCTTGATCGCCGAGACGACGAACCAGATGCCGAGCGGCACCAGGGCAATGGCGGAAAGGCGCTGCACCCACCAGTGATGCACGCCATCCTTGGCGGAGCCGAGACCGCGGACGCGGGCGAGATCGGAGCGAAGATCGACCATCGTTCTCTCCTTAAGCCAGCGCGATGAGCCAGGTCGCGACGGTCAGCACGACCGAGGCGACGATGACCGTCCAGCCGGTGGCATAGAGCTTGGGGATTTCGAAACCCCAGCCGGTATCCCAGGCGAGATGACGCAGACCGTTGCACAGATGAAACCAGAAACAGAACGTCCAGCCGATCAGGCAGAGGATGCCGATGGGCGAGCCGAGGATGGCCTGGGCTGTCGCGAAGCTCTCAGCGCCGTAGAGCGCCGACGAGAGCCAGTAGGCCAGCGCCAGCGCGCCGACAGCCATTGCGCAGCCGGTGATGCGATGGGCGATCGAGAGGACCATCGTGATCTGCCACCGATACACCCCAAGGTGCGGCGAAAGCGGACGGTTACCCGTGGACATAATTTAACTGCCCCGTCTTGAACTTACGGCGCGGAAGACTGCGCCCCCTGAACCCGGGCGCACTCAATAGCGCGCTAGGCACAAATTGGGGTTTAGACGCTCCCCAGACTCGTGTCAACGAGGGCCCACCGCGCACCATTTGCGACTCATTCGCGATTGGAATCATTGGCATTTTGGCCCTGAACCCAGCGCGTCAGATCACTGCCGCGCGTGCCGACATCGCCCAGCGGCGGGGCGCTGCGGATCAGCCGAAGTCCGGCCATCAGCCCGGCGCAACACTGGCGTGCGATGCGTACCATGACGAGAAAACGCTGACGCCGCAGCCGGCGCGAGCGGTCGAAGACCGCACGTTGGAACCGCGCGGTGTCGGATGGGCTCAGGCTTCGCGACAGACCTGTCATGACATTCTCCTGACGTTACAGGAGAGAGGTTAGCGAGGCTCCAACCCCGCGAATAACGAATTTAAATGATCCCAGCCATCTGATTTAAAGATACTACTCTGCGGCCTTGGCAGCCTTCCAGCCGCTGTGGGCCAGAGCAAGCAAGGCGCGAAGGCAGCTCGACGCGGCGCCGTCGCGCCGGCGCACGAAGGCGGTATCGACGATGGCTTCGTCGGGCGGCAGCACATGCAAGGCCACCCGGCCGTCGCGGCGCATCGGTTCCATCAAAGCGCGCGGCAGCAGCGCGATGCCGATGCCGGCGGCGACGCAGGCCACGATGCCGTCGATCGTGCCGAATTCCATCCAACGCACGCCGACGATGCCGCGGCTCGCCAGCACCGTTTCCAGACGCTGGCGATAGGAACAGCCCAAGCGCAAGACGACGCATTTCATCTCGCGCGCTTGGAACAGCTCGGCCAGCGTTGTGATCGACGGCTGCGTGACGATGGCGAGCTCTTCGCGGAACACGACTTCTTCCACTAAATCGGGATGCGCGACGGGCCCGCAGACGAATGCGCCTTCAACGCGATGCGCCAGCACGGCATCGACCAACTCGGCCGTCGTTCCCGTCTTCAAGGAGAGATCGACGTCGGGATAGGTCTGCGCGAACACCGACAGCACGGGCGCCAGACGCAACGCCGCCGTCGTTTCCAACGAACCGACCGCGAGCGATCCGCTTGGCGTGCCGTCATCCTCGACCGCGCGCCGCGCTTCGCCCAACAAGGCCGCGATGCGTTCGGCGTAGGGCAACAGACGTTGTCCGGCCGGCGTCAGGATCACGCCGCGGCTGTGGCGCTGAAACAAGGCAGAGCCCAGCTCATCTTCGAGCGCCTTGATGCGCGCCGTCACATTGGACTGCACAGTATTGAGTTCGAGTGCCGCGCGGCTGATCGCGCCGACACGCGCCACGGCTTCGAAAAATTTAAGATCGGTCGCGTCCATCGTGCGCTGAGTCTAGTCGATCCCAGCGCACCTGACGATGCGCGCAAATGCGGGGGCAGACATCAAAAACCCAGATGGCTGTGCATAGCTTCGTGGATAAGATGTGATCCAATTGTGCACATAGACGTTTTTTATTCACAGGATTCTGCAAATCGCGGCGACAATTCCATTGAAGCCATATTGGCTTTTTCTCATCATTCCTGTGTACGCGAAAAGCGTTTCGCTGCGGCTTCACTGCATGGTTCTGCTGTGCATGGTAGGCGCAGAGGTGGCTGGCAAAGCCTTCGGGCGATGCCGGTTGCGGCGGTGATCGGTTCGGCCGATTCGCGTCGGCAGACCGACCACTTAGCTCTTGCCCCGTTTCGACGCGGGTGAGCGGTATCGGCGGTTTTGCCTGCGCCTTTGGCGAGCGGATCGTCCGAGCGGATCGTTCATTTGGTGGCCTGACCAAGAGAACATCGTCCGCACACCGCTCTCACGTCGTGGCAGCGGCGCGAGACGAGACGCGGGGACCGTACGGGGGCCTACCGGCTCTAAGAGGCGTCAGGACGCATCGTTTCGGCGATGCACTTATGTGGGGATCCCAGGCCTCGCATAAATCCTGACGCCTCTTTATCCCTTCGGTGCTTTTCTCGGTCTTTTCCGGGACTTATCCGCACCCCTTTATCCACACCTTTAGGTTGAATAGGTACTTTCCGAAAATTCGGTTCTTCCGGATGCCGTCGGGCGCGAAGCGGCCATATTATCCTGGCGTTCGGTAACGTCGTCGTGAACGCCTTAATGGATTGATCCGGTGGCCGGCCTCAACATCAGCAAAGTCAAATTCCTCGTCGTCGAAGACAATCCTTTCATGAAGGATTTGCTGCGCCAGATTCTGCGCACACTCGGCGTGACGCAGATCGTCGAGGCGAGCGACGGCGCCGAAGGCTTCGAACTCTACAAAGACCTACATCCGGATATCGTCCTGCTCGATTGGCAGATGGAGCCGATGGACGGGCTTGAGCTGACCAAGCTCATCCGCAGTACCGACAGCAGCAACCGCTACGTTCCGATCATCATGATCACGGCGTATTCGGAGATCGCGCGCGTCACTCTGGCGCGCGACGCCGGCGTGAACGAGATTCTGGTCAAACCGATCGCGGCAACCAGCCTGTTCCAACGCATCCGCGCCACGATCGAACGCCCGCGCCTGTTCGTAGAGGCTGAAACCTATTTCGGGCCCGATCGGCGCCGCCGTCAGGATCCGAACTACAAGGGTGAGGATCGTCGCGTTGCGGGCAAGCGCGATCTCGCTTTTGTCGGCGGCGAGAGCAGCGCGGCATAAAAAAAGCCCGGATCACTCCGGGCTTTTCTCTTTCTCTGAAGATCAGCTTTACGCGGCCTTCTCGATGTAATCGCGCGTCAGCAGCTCGGCGATCTGCACCGCGTTGAGCGCCGCGCCCTTGCGCAGATTGTCGGCGACCACCCACAGCGAGATGCCGTTCTCGACGGTCGGATCCTGGCGGATGCGGCTGACATAGACCGCATCTTCGCCGGCGATTTCGGCCGGCGTGACGTAGCCTTCATTGGCGCGGTGATCGACGACGACGACACCGGGCGCGTTCTTCAGCGCATTGCGCGCTTCTTCGTCGCTGATCGGATTCTCGAATTCAATATTGATCGATTCGGCATGACCGATGAACACCGGCACGCGCACGCAGGTCGCGGTCACCAGGATCTTGGGATCGAGAATCTTCTTGGTCTCGGCGACCATCTTCCATTCTTCCTTGGTCGAGCCGTCATCCATGAAGACGTCGATGTGCGGAATGACGTTAAAGGCGATCGGCTTGGTGAAGATCTCCTGCGTTTCCTTCTCGGGCTTGTTCATGTAGACGCCCTTCGTCTGATTGAAGAGCTCATCCATAGCGGCCTTACCGGCGCCCGACACCGATTGATAGGTCGACACGACGACGCGTTTGATCTTGGCCAGATCGTGCAGCGGCTTCAGCGCCACAACCATCTGGATGGTCGAGCAATTCGGATTGGCGATGATGCCTTTCTTGCGATAGTCGGCGATGGCGTGCGGGTTCACTTCCGGCACGACCAGCGGCACGTCCGGATCCATGCGCCAATAGGAGGTATTGTCGATCACGATGGCGCCGGCCTTGGCCGCGCGCGGGCTGTGGATCGCCGAGACCTTCGCACCCGGCGACGACAGCGCGATGTTGATGCCGGTGAAATCGAACTTGTCGAGTTCCAGGACCTTCAGCACATCGTCTTCGCCGTAAGAGACTTCGCTGCCGACCGAACGCGCCGAAGCGAGCGCGGTGACGTCTTTCGCCGGAACGCCCTTGGCGGCAAGGATTTGCATGATTTCGCGCCCGACATTGCCCGTCGCGCCGATAACCGCATACTTCGTGCTCATGGCCCAAAAGCTCCCGTATTTCGCGGAAAAGAGGGCGGTTGTTTAGCACCTTGGCGTAGAAAAACAAGCAGGTTAGGGTCGCGCCAGCGGAGTTTCGCGAAGGAAGATCATGAGTAACGAATACGAGATCATCGTTTGCGGCGGCGGCATCGCCGGATTAACCGCCGGATTGACCGCCGCGCGCCTGGGCCGAAGCACCATGGTGCTGACCGGCGATCAACTGGGCGGCAATCTGCTGAGCATCGAGAAGATCGAGGGGTTTCCCGGCTTTGCCGAAGGTGTGGCGGGCTTTGAGCTCTGCCCCTCGACGCAGATGCAAGCATCCGAAACCGGCTGCGAGTTCGAGACGATCGAGATCGAGGCGTTCACCGGCAACCCGGGTGCGTGGACGGTCAAAACCAGCGACGGCGATTACACCGCAAAAGCGCTGATCCTGGCGACCGGCGCCAGCCTCAAGACATTGGACGTGCCGGGCGAAGCGGAATTCGAAGGCCAAGGCGTCAGTCATTGCGCGAGTTGCGATGCCCCACTGTTGCGCGGCGCACCTGCCGTCGTGGTTGGCGGCGGCGATTCCGCACTGCAGGAAGCTTTGACGCTCGCCAATGCCGGAGCACCCGTGACCATCGTGCAGCACGGCGCGGAACTGACCGCGCAGACCGCCTACCGCGAGCGCGTCGCCGCCGAAGACAAGATCACCGTGCGCTGCAACGAGACCGTTGCGGCCATCGTCGGCACGAACGGCGTCGAAGGCGTGAAACTGACGAGCGGCGAAACACTCCCGGCGGGTGGTGTGTTCGTCTATATCGGCTTTGTGCCCAACACCGCTTATCTCGACGGTCAGCTGAAACTGGACGAACGCGGCGCGATCATCACCAATCCCTCAATGGCGAGCAGTGTGTCGGGTGTTTTCGCGGCGGGCGCCGTGCGCGCCGGCTGGCCGGGCCGCGCGGTGGCGTCGGCAGGCGACGGCGCCGCGGCGGCGATGGCGGCAGACGTGTATCTGGCGGCGCAAGCCTGAGCGCTCGTCCCTCGCACTGTTTACGCTGCTTAAATGTTCGTGATACGTTCCTATCGCAAAGATAGGTGAGTGAAATGATATCCCGACTAGCGACCTTTGTTTTCCTCGCCACGCTGACATCGCAATCGCCGGCATTCGCCGCCGAACAAGCCCCATCGCGTCCCGGCGATGCGGAGGCCCAGAAGATCATCGATCACTGCTGGGCGATTTCTTTGGAGCTCCGCTCGCAAACCAGTACGGCGGCTCAGCGTGCCGGCGCGCTCGATACCGCGCTGTGCATGGAAAATGCGCTGGTCGAAATGAGAGATATGCTTTTCAGCCGTAACAACGAGATTACGCGTGAACAGCTCGCGGGCCGTCTGGAACAACTGAGGTCCGCTTATGGCAGGTTCTATTGGGATTTGTACAACGCCAACGATGCCTGCTTCTGCGGCACGCAATATCACAGCATGCACAATTTCATGTACGCGAAACTTCTGGAATCGATGATCCGTGATGCCCTGAGCATCTCTTCCGCCGAGGACTACCAAATGCGCGTCGAGAGCCGCGACAAGGAATTCAATCGCATCCCGTCAGCGGCGCCGAAATGACTCGAAGCGTGTAATCCAACCAGGATTGCCGGCGAAGTTGTTAAGGCCGCGTGCATAAGCTTCTCGCTTCGCCAGCGTCGCGTCATAGACCGCGCCCATCTTGCCGTCCTTGATCGCCCGTTCCATCGCCGCGCGCGTAACCGGTCCGATGTTGCCGTCATACGCGGCCGAACCGTCTTTCTTGCGGATCTTCAGATCGGTACCAAGATGTTCGTCGAGCGCTTGCTGAAGCCATTTCCCAGGATCATTCGAGCCGTGTTGGACAGCTGAATCGTAGATCAGTTCAGCAAGTCGCGGCGCCGCGTCCGCCAGGCCGGGCATAGCCGTCCACTTATCGATCTTCATCGTGTCGTAATAGGAATCCAGGACGCGGATGCGTTGCTCGTCACTCAACGCCCGCGGATCACTGGGAAGATTCCAGTCTGGATATTTTTTCTGGAACTCCTTCAGCGCTTCCGTCGAGATGCCCTGATCGGTCGGACCGCCCGGATCGACGGAAGCCGGACGGTTGGCATAACCGCCCTCGTGTGCCTTCAACCCTTCGCGGAATGCCTTCTTCTCGTCCGCAATCATCTTCGTCATCGACGCTTCTCCGTTCTTAGGCCGCGCGGCGGCATCGAGCCGCGACAGATCGACCTCATCGAGATATTCGGCAAACGCCTCACGCAAACGCTTACCTTGCTCGGGCGCATCTGCTTTGGACCGCGCGAGCAGGTCGGCGACTTCGGCAGGCGCGGCCGGATCGCCCGACCGCAAGGCCGCGACCGCGAAGGTCGGCAGATCGCCGACACCGCGAAAGCTCTGCAGCGCGCGCACCGTGCGCTGGTTGGATGCGACGGCTTCGGCCGACAAGGGCGCGTCGAACGCACCGGTGATCAGTGAGGCCGGTGGCGTGCGATCGAGATCGTCATTGATCGCGCTCACGGTCGGACCGTCGGGCAACGCAATGCCATCAGCGTCGAGACCGCGATCGCGCTGATAGGATTCGAGCCCATGCCACAGCCCGTCGTCAGCGCCGGGCGTGAAGCCGCGCTGATCCGGCTCGTAATATCCCAACCGTTCGAGGCCCAGTTTCAGTTTCAAGGTATCGGGTAGGCGATTACCCGCTGTCGCGTCGCGGCCGACGATATCCGATAGCGCAATCCGAGGCATTTCCGTCCCTTTTCGGTTCATTCAGGGACAAGGAATATAATTCCAATCCAATCGCCAAGTCAAGAACAAAATAGGAACATATAGGGCAAGAAAAAGGGCGCGGAAATGTCCGCGCCCTTTGTTTGGGATATCGGCGGGCGTTAGGCCGCGAGCTTATCGAGTTCCTTGAGCAGCGCCGAACCCATGGTATCGGTCGAGACCTTCGCCTTGCCCGGTTCCATGATGTCGCCGGTACGCATGCCGGCGTTCAACAGATTCTGCACAGCCTGTTCGATCATGTCGGCGTCGTCGCCCATGTCGAACGAATAGCGCAGCATCATGGCGAACGAGAGGATCATGGCGAGCGGATTGGCAATGCCTTTGCCCGCGATATCCGGCGCGGAGCCGTGCACCGGCTCGTACAGCGCCGGGCGTCGACCGGACGCATCGGGTGCGCCCAGCGAAGCGGACGGCAACATGCCGAGCGAACCCGTCAGCATCGCCGCACAATCGGACAAGATGTCGCCGAACATATTGCCAGTGACGATCACGTCGAACTGCTTCGGGTTACGCACGAGCTGCATGGCCGCGTTGTCGGCATACATGTGGCTGAGTTCCACATCGGGATACTCACCCTTGATGCTTTCCATCACGCCGCGCCACATCACGGTGGTCTCGAGCACGTTCGCCTTGTCGATCGAGCAGACCTTCTTGCCACGCTTGCGGGCGAGATCGAAGGCGACGCGACCGATGCGTTCCACTTCATCGGACGTGTAGGTCATCGTATTGACGCCGCGCTTGCGGCCGTCCGGCAGGGTTTCGATGCCGCGCGGCTCGCCGAAGTAAATATCGCCGGTGAGTTCGCGCAGGATCATGATGTCGAGACCCTTCACGACATCTTCCTTCAGGGTCGACGCCGACACCAACGCGTCGAACACGACGGCCGGGCGCAGATTGGCGAACAGGCCGAGATTCTTGCGGATGCCGAGCAGGCCGCGTTCCGGCTGCTGCGCGAAAGGAAGCTTTTCCCATTTCGGGCCGCCGACCGCACCCATCAGGACCGCATCGGCGGCATGCGCCAGTTCCAGTGTACGCTCGGGCAGCGACGTTCCGGCGCCATCGATGGCGGCGCCGCCGATCAAACCTTCGTCGATCGAGAAGCTGACGTGACGGCGCTTGTCCATCCAGTCGATGACGCGGCGCGTTTCAGCCATGACTTCGGTACCGATGCCATCGCCGGGCAGCACGAGCAGTTTCTTGTTAGCGGCCAAGATTGATCCCCTTCAGCGGTAATGTTGCAAAGAAAGCAGCCTCGTCGAACACAGCCGACTAACGGACAGCCGACAGCCAGGGCTGCGCGACCGTCATCTTCTCTTCGTAGGACCCGATCTTGGTGTCCTTCTGGAGCGTGAGGCCGATATCGTCGAGCCCGTTCAGCAGGCAATGCTTCTTGAACGGATCGATGTCGAATTTGATCTTGCCGCCATCGGGGCGTGTGATCTCTTGGGCGGTCAGATCGACGGTGAAGGTCGCGTTCGCGCCGTTCTCCGCATCCTTGGTCAACAGGTCGATCTGTTCCTGCGGCAGCCGGATCAGCAGCATGCCGTTCTTGAAGGCGTTGTTATAGAAAATGTCGGCGAAGTCCGGTGCGATGACGCAGCGGATGCCGAAATTGTCGAGCGCCCACGGCGCATGCTCGCGCGAGGAGCCGCAGCCGAAGTTGGTGCCGGTGACCAAGATCGAGGCTTTGCGATAGGCCGCCTGGTTGAGGATGAATTCGGGGCGTTCCTTGCCCTGCTCGTCGTAGCGCAGGGTGTAGAACAAGGACGGGCCGAAGCCGTCGCGCTTTATCGATTTCAGGAAACGCGCTGGGATGATCATATCGGTGTCGATATTGACCATCGGCAGAGGTGCGGCGACGCCCGAAAGGGAATTGAATTTTTCCATGGAGTCTATCTCCTAGCGGAACCGAATGCCGCTGGCGGCGAGCACGGCGAAATCGAACTCGTCGTCGAAATCGTCGTTATCGGCATAGATCACTTCGTGCGACAGCGCGCGGCGCACGGTGCCGAGACGATGCCCGGTGAAATCGATGACCTGCGCGCCGGCGGTCTTTTCTTCCTGCTCTTCGATATGCGCGTCGTGATCGAACAGGATCGGATCGTTATCCATTTGCGAGCTCATGCGTCGAACTCCCGCACATCGGCGAGGTGACCCTTGATCGCCGCAGCGGCCGCCATCGCAGGCGACAGCAGATGCGTGCGGCCGCCGGGGCCCTGGCGCCCTTCGAAGTTACGGTTCGAAGTCGAGGCGGCGCGTTCGCCCGGCTTCAGACGATCGTTGTTCATGGCGAGGCACATGGAGCAGCCCGCATCGCGCCATTCGAACCCGGCGTCGGTGAAGATCTTATCCAGGCCTTCGCTCTCGGCCTGTTCCTTGACCAGACCCGAACCCGGCACCACCAGCGCCTGCACGTGACCGGCGACCTTGCGGCCCTTGGCGACGACGGCCGCCGCACGCAGATCTTCGATGCGCGAATTGGTGCACGAGCCGATGAACATCTTGTCGATTTTCACGTCCTGCATCGCCATGCCGGGCTTCAGGCCCATATAAGCGAGCGAGCGCTCCATCTTCTTGCGCTTGCCTTCGTCGGCGATCTTGGCCGGATCGGGCACGGCGCCGGTGATCGCGACGACGTCTTCCGGGCTAGTGCCCCAGGTAACCATCGGCGTGATGTCGCGCGCGTTCAACACGACTTCGATATCGTATTTGGCGCCCGGATCGGACGGCAACGTCTTCCAATAGGCTTCGGCCGCTTCCCAGGTGGCACCCTTGGGCGACATCGGACGGCCTTTGAGATATTCGAACGTGGTTTCATCGGGCGCGATCAGACCGGCGCGCGCACCGCCCTCGATCGACATATTGCAGACCGTCATGCGGCCCGCCATGTCGAGATTGCGGATCGCTTCACCGGCATATTCGATGACGCAACCGGTGCCGCCGGCAGTGCCGATCTTGCCGATGATGGCGAGGATCATGTCCTTCGCGGTGATGCCGACCGGCAACGCGCCCTCAACCTTGACCAACATATTCTTGGCCTTGGTCTGGATCAGCGTCTGGGTCGCCAGCACGTGTTCAACCTCGGACGTGCCGATACCGAACGCCAAGGAGCCGAACGCGCCGTGCGTCGCAGTATGCGAGTCGCCGCACACCATCGTCACGCCCGGCAAGGTGAAGCCCTGCTCCGGCCCGATGACATGGCAGATGCCCTGACGGATGTCGTCCATGCCGAACAGGGTCAGGCCGAACTCTTCGCAGTTACGCGTCAGCGCGTCGACCTGGATGCGGGACTCTTCTTCCTCGATCCCCTTGTCGCGGTTCTCCGTCGGAACGTTATGATCCGGAACGCAGAGCGTGAGGTCGGGGCGGCGCACCTTGCGGCCGGTATTGCGCAACCCGTCGAAAGCCTGTGGGCTCGTCACTTCGTGCACGAGGTGACGGTCGATGAAAATCAGGCAGGTACCGTCTGCCTGTTGATCGACCAGATGAGCGTCCCAGATCTTATCGAAGAGTGTGCGCGGACCGGCCATAGATGCTTACTCCGCGTCTTTCTTTTCGGCTGCCGTCGAGGCCGCGTGCAGATCGCGCTCGGCCGCCGACAACTTCGCTGCGTAGCCGTCGGTGCGCTCGGAGATGCGCGCGCTCTTGCCCTGGCGACCGCGCAGGTAATAGAGCTTCGCACGACGCACGTCGCCGCGACGGATCACTTCGATCTTCGCAACGTTCGGCGAATAGAGCGGGAAAACGCGCTCCACGCCTTCACCGTACGAAATCTTGCGAACGGTGAAGTTCGAGTTGAGACCCGAATTCTTGCGCCCGATGCACAGACCTTCGAAAGCCTGAACGCGGGTGCGTTCGCCTTCGACGACCTTCACGCTGACGCGAATGGTATCGCCCGGCGCGAATTCCGGAGCGGCCTTGCCCTCGGTCAGCTTCTCGATTTGTTTTTGTTCGACTTGTTGTAACGTGTTCATCTTTTTATCCCCGATGCTTGGGCGGCGTACCTGGTCCATAAATCGGGACGCCGTTCTCGTGTGATCCTTTCGGCCTGGTCTAAACGCCAAGCACGAACCTTTTCGTGGTGACCGGAGATCAAGACCTCCGGCACCTCCCGATCGCGCCAAACGCGCGGGCGCGTGTAATGAGGGTATTCAAGCAACCCTCCTTCGAAACTCTCTTCCGTGTCCGACCCGTCGCCACCCATCACGCCGGGCAGCAAACGGACGCAACCGTCGATCAACGCCATCGCCGCGGGCTCGCCACCCGACAGGACGAAATCGCCGAGGCTGATCTCTTCCATCGACCAGGCCTCAACCACGCGCTCGTCGATCCCTTCGAACCGGCCGCACAACACGACGGCACCCGGCCCGTCCGCCAAAGCGCGGATACGCGCCTGATTCAGCGGCGTTCCGCGAGGGCTCATAAAGACGATGGGCGCCCGATCGTTGCGAGCAGCGACAACGCTCGCGATGGCTTCATCGACCACATCGGGCCGCATCACCATGCCGGGACCGCCGCCGAAGGGGGCATCGTCCACGACGCGGTGTTTATCGCGCGCAAAACCGCGAATATCAACCGCATTGAGCCGCCAAATCCCCTCGATCAGGGCGCGGCCGGCCAGCGATTGGCCGAGCGGCCCGGGGAACATGTCCGGGAATAGGGTCAGGACGTCGACAGACCAGGGGGCGCTAGTCATCCTCGCCCTCCTTAACGTCCGGGCGCGCTTCGGTGGTGGCCGGCGGATCGATGACGACGCGGCCGCCGGCGATATCCACAACGGGCACCGCCGCCTTGGTGAACGGCAACAGAAGCGATCCGCCCGTCGCGAGCGTCACCTCCATCACATCACTGGCGCCGTAATTGTCCATTCGAGATACCGTACCCAACACGTTGGCGTCTTTGTCTTCGACCCGCAGACCGATCAGATCCGCGACATAAACCTCGTCCTCGTCCGGCTCGGGCAAGGCGTCACGCGCTATATATAGCTCGACGCCCTTCATCCCTTCGGCCGCGGTGCGATCGTTCACTCCTTCGAGCTTCGCGATCACCCCTTTGGCCGTCACCGTGCGGACCTTCAGCTTGAAGGTCCGCTTACCCTCCGCATCCGCCAGCTTGCCGTACGATCCAATCGCTCCTGGATCGGCGGTGAAGCTGCGGATCAGCACCGCGCCGTCCAGACCATGCGCCCCAGCGATGAAGCCAAGACAGATACGATCGGCCACGGCGGCAGGTCCGTCTTAGGCGCCAGCACCTTCGGCCGGCACTTCGGCCGGCGCGGCAGCGGCTTCAGCGGCCTTCGCGGCGGCTTCTTCACGCGCGCGCGTACGTTCCTGCGCCTTTTCCTTCGGCTTATCCTGCTTCGACTGTTCGAAACGCTTCGGCGCTTCCCTCAGGCCGGCGTTCGCCAAGAAACGGGCAACGCGATCGGTCGGCTGCGCGCCGACGGACAGCCAATACTGGATGCGCTCGGTCTTGAGCAGCAAACGCTCGGCATGATCCTGCGGCAGCATCGGGTTGTAGGACCCCACGCGCTCGATGAAGCGGCCGTCGCGCGGCGAATTCGCGTCGGCGACAACGATACGATAGTAGGGGCGCTTCTTGGAGCCGCCGCGGGAAAGTCGGATTTTAGTGGCCATACGTCTGGTCTTCCTTAACTGGTGGTTGTTCGGTTCGTGTATTCGTTATTCGCGTAATTTCGTGCTTAGCGGGCACCCGGAAAACCGGGCGGCATCATCGGCGGCATGCCGCCGCCGAATAGGCCGCGTTTTCCCATGCTGCCCATCTTTTTCATCATGTCGCTCATCTGCTGGAATTGCTTCAGCAGCTTGTTCACATCCTGCACCGACGTGCCGGAGCCATTGGCGATGCGGATGCGCCGCTTGGCGTTGAGCAGTTTCGGATTGCCGCGCTCGGCCCGGGTCATCGAACGGATGATCGCCTGCTGACGCGCCAGCACCTTGTTGTCGAGATTGGCGTTCTCGATCTGCTTTTTCATCTTGTTGACGCCGGGGATCATGCCGATCAACCCGCCGATGTCGCCCATGCTCTGAATCTGGCCGAGTTGATCGGCGAGATCGTCGAGCGTGAATTGCCCGCGCATTGCACGCTTCGCGGTCTTCTCGGCTTCGGCGCGATCGATGGTTTGCGCGGCCTTCTCGACCAGGCCGACGACGTCGCCCATGCCGAGGATGCGGCCGGCGACGCGCATCGGATCGAATGCTTCGAGCGCATCGAGCTTTTCGCCGACACCCATCAGCTTGATGGGGCGGCCGGTGATCGCGCGCATGCTGAGCGCCGCACCGCCACGCGCATCGCCATCGACACGGGTCAGCACAATGCCGGTGATGCCCACGCGTTCGTTGAATTCTTTCGCCGTGTTCACGGCGTCCATACCCGACAGCGCATCGGCGACCAGCAGCACTTCGGCCGGCTTCACCGCGCCGCGGATCTCGGCGACCTCGGCCATCAAGGCCATATCGATCGACAGCCGACCGGCGGTATCGAGGATGACGACGTCGTAGCCTTCGCGGCGCGCCGTTTCCATCGCGCGTTTGGCGATCGCGACCGGACGTTCGCCGATCACAGGGGTCAACGAGGCGACGCCGCCCTGCTCACCCAGGATACGCAATTGTTCCTGCGCGGCGGGACGGGCGACGTCCAAACCGGCCAACAGGACCTTCTTGCGATCGCGTTGCGTCAGACGAACGCCGAGCTTGGCCGACGTGGTGGTTTTACCCGAACCTTGCAGGCCGACCATGAGGATCGGCACCGGGGGCGCGGCGTTGAAATTGAGCGCGCTGTTACCTTCGCCACCTTCGCCCAGCATCTCGACCAGGCAATCGTGCACGATCTTGATGACCATCTGGCCCGGCGTGATGCTGCGCAGCACATCCTGGCCGATCGCCCTCTGGGTCGCTTTTTCGATGAAATCGCGGGCGACCGGCAGGGCGACATCGGCTTCGAGCAAAGCCACGCGCACTTCGCGCATAGCTTCCTCGACATCGGCTTCCTTCAGCGCACCGCGCCGGGTCAGCCGATCGAAGACATCCGACAGTTTCGAGCTTAACGCGTCGAACACGCCCAACTACTCCAGTCACCACACAACAAGCTTGTACGCAGGGGCGCACAAACGAAAAACGCCAGTGCGCGAACCTTCGCGGACTGGCGGCGCCACGCATCAAAGGCGGGGCGTCAAAGCGGGCGGAACATAGGCACGTGACATATTCGAGTCAAGCAATACAGCCATGCTTGCGCCCCCTTTCGCCGGGAACTCTGCAACCCATATTCATGTTGCTGTCGAACAGTCCCGCGCGCCGTGTGTCACGCCATCGTGAACGCCCAGGACCGTAGCATGCCTTGTATTTTGTTAAATGGGCTCCACATCTACCGCATGCATAAGTAATAGGATGCACCTATCGCTTATGTTGCGCGATAGATTGAATTTCCGTAGTTTTCGGCGATAGTTAATCGTGCTATTTAAATTTTGCTCAACTGATTGAAAAAACTCTTAATCAGTCAAATAAAACAACCATCTAAGAAAAATCCACTTGAGGGTATGCGAGGACAATATTGGCGATGAGAAGACGAACAATAAAAGATGACGGACCGGATCCAATTGATCGGTATGTCGGATCGCGTGTGCGCGCTCGCCGCGTGGGAATTCGGCTAAGTCAGACCAAACTTGGTGAAGCGATTGGGGTTACTTTTCAGCAAGTACAGAAGTACGAAAACGGCACCAACCGCATCGGGGCAAGCAATTTGTTCAAGATCGGCAAGACGCTTGGGGTCGATGTCGCCTACTTCTTTGAAGGCGTTCAGGAAATTGCCGATTCGATGATGACGGATGCGCCCGAGGTCCCGCTGGCCGGGATCAAGGAAGATCCGCTGACCTCGCGCGACGCGATAGAGTTGATGCACAACTATTACCGCGTAAAAGACGCCATTGTGCGTAAACGACTCGCGCAATTCGTGAAGACACTGGCGCATTCCACAGACGAGACGTGATCTAGTCTGTCATTCCTCAATTTTTTAGTTAGCCGTTCGACCGACGCATGCTATACCCACCCGGGTAATATTGTACAAAAATCACTACTGTAAGTCGTAAGTACTGCTCGGGTTGGGGGAAGCATGAGTGACGAAAGCGGGAGGCTCGGTGAAAAACCGGCCTCTGACATGTTGGCCGATCAATTTGTCCAAAAGATCGGCCAACAAATTCTGGATACCCTGGCAAGCGCGGGACTAGCCGCTGCCGCCGCCCAACGCCGTGGCGTCGTCCCAGCCGAGATGGGGCGCCTGGTCAGTGCTTTCGCCAGCATCGAAGATGCCCGGGTCCGCCACGAATGCCTGTCGCTCATCGAAGCCATTAGCGGATCCCCTAGCCGATAGAATACGGCGGCTGCACAAGCAGCATGCCATCCGGCGATAGCAGCCGAACCTGTGGACTTCCGTGGCCCGGCGGCCTATATCGCCGGGTCATGACCGCATTCCTGAAAATGCATGGACTCGGCAACGATTTCATCGTGCTGGACGGCCGCGCCACGTCGCCCAATCTCACGCCCGAGATCACGCGCCGCTTGGCCGACCGGCATCGCGGTATCGGCTGCGATCAGTTGATCGTCATCGAACCGCCGCGCGCCAAGGACAGCGATGCGTTCATGCGCATCCTCAATGCCGACGGCGGCGAAGTCGAGGCGTGCGGCAATGCCGTGCGCTGCATCGGTGCGCTGATGATGGATGAGCGCGGCCGCAATACCGCACTGATCGAAACCCTGGCCGGCCCGGTCGCCATCAGCGTCAATGAACATGGCATCACCGCCGATATGGGGCCGGCGCGCCTCAACTGGAACGAAATCCCGCTGGCGCGCGAGATGGACACGCTGTCGCTCGCCATCGAGGACGGCCCGTTACGCCGCCCGGTCGGCGTCGGCATGGGCAATCCGCACGCGGTGTTCTTCGTCGATGACGCCGAACGCATCGCACTGTCGGACATCGGCCCGCGCATCGAACATCATCCGCTTTACCCCAAGCGCACCAATGTCGAGATCGTCGAAGTGCAAGGCCCCGCCAAGCTGCGCGTGCGCGTCTGGGAACGCGGCGCCGGCATCACGCAGGCCTGCGGCACGGGTGCCTGCGCGGCACTGGTCGGAGCACATCGGCGCGGCTTGATCGGCCGGGCCGCCGATATCGAGCTCGACGGCGGCACGCTGCACGTCGAATGGAGAGACGACAATCACGTGCTGATGACCGGGCCGACCACCCTCGCCTACACCGGCGATATCGACCTAGCAGCTTACGCATGAGCGGTGCCCGCAGCGAAGTCGTGACACTCGGCTGCCGGCTGAACGCGCTCGAATCCGAAGTGATCCAGACGCGCGTCGATCAAGCCGAGCTTGCCGATACCGTCATCTTCAACACCTGCGCCGTCACATCCGAAGCCGAACGCCAGGCGCGCCAGGCGATCCGCAAGGTCAAACGCGAACGCCCCGACGCCAAGATCATCGTCACCGGATGCGCGGCACAGATCGCTCCGCAGAAATTCGCCGACATGCCCGAGGTCGATCGCGTCATCGGCAACGATGAAAAACTGGCGCGCGAAACCTATCGCGGCACCGACCGCATTGCCGTAGCGGATATCATGGTTTCCCGCGCAGCCCCCGAACACACCATCGGCGGGTTCGAGACGCGCACGCGCGCCTTCGTGCAGATCCAACAGGGCTGCGATCACCGCTGCACCTTCTGCATCATCCCGTTCGGGCGCGGCAACAGCCGCAGCCTCGGCGCCGACGCGATCCTGAATCAGGCCGCGCGCCTCACAACGGCGGGCTACCGCGAGATCGTGCTGACCGGCGTCGATATCTCGTCCTACGGCACCGATCTCGGCGCGGGTCTCAGTCTCGGCGCGTTGTGCCGCCTGATGCTTGAACGCACGCCGGGCCTGACCCGGTTGCGCCTGTCCTCGCTCGACCCCGCCGTCGTCGATGAATCCTTGCTGGCGCTGATCGCGGACGATGCGCGCCTGATGCCGCATCTGCATCTCAGCGTGCAGGCGGGCAGCGACATGATCCTCAAGCGCATGAAGCGCCGCCATCTGCGCGCCGATGTGATCGCGCTGGCCAAACGCCTGCGCGAGGCGCGCGCCGATCTCGTGCTGGGCGCCGATCTGATCGCCGGTTTCCCGACCGAGGACGACGCGATGTTCGAAGATTCGATGCGTATCGTCGAGGAAGCCGACCTCACCTATCTGCACGTCTTTCCCTTCAGCGCGCGCACCGGCACGCCGGCGGCGCGCATGCCGCAGTTGTCCGGCACGATCCGGCGCGAACGCGCCAGCCGCCTGCGTGCGCTGGGCGACGAACGACGCGAGCGCTACCTCGCCAGCCTCAAAGGCAGCGAAGCCGAGATCCTGGCCGAGAAGGACAATCGCGGCTACACGCAGCATTACGCGCCCGTGCGGATCGATCATGCCGTCAATCCCGGCGAGGTCGTGCGCGTGCGCATCACCGGAACCGAGGGCGGCACCCTCACCGCTGCGGCAGCGTAAGGTAATGGCTGACGGGAAAGTCGGCTGGCTCGGCCGCCTCAAGGCGGGACTCGGCCGCACCTCGCAAGCGCTGGGTCGTGGCATCGACGGCTTGTTCGGCGGCCAGAAAGCCGACGCCAAGACGCTGCAAAGTCTCGAAGATCTCTTGGTCATGTCCGATCTCGGGATCGCGACGGCGCAGCGCCTCGCCAAGGACGTCGCCAAAGAACGCTTCGACGAAGCGACCGCCGACTCCGTGCGCGAACATCTGGCGCGCGAGATCGAAACGATCCTGGAACCGATCGCACGGCCACTCGAACCGTCGGCCGCGCACAAACCCCATATCGTCTTGGTCACCGGCGTCAACGGCAGCGGCAAGACGACGACCATCGGCAAGCTTGCGCATTATTATAAGAACCAGGGTTTGAAGGTGATGCTGGCGGCCGGCGATACGTTCCGCGCCGCCGCCATCGAGCAGCTCAAGATCTGGGGCGAGCGCACCGGTGCGCCGGTGATTTCGTCGCAGCCCGGCGCCGATGCGGCGAGCCTTGCCTTTGACGCGATCCAGCAAGCGCGCGAAGCGGATATCGATCTATTGTTCATCGATACCGCCGGGCGGCTACAGAACCGCAAGGAACTGATGGCCGAACTGGAAAAGATCGTGCGCGTGATCAAGAAAATCGATCCCGATGCCCCGCACGATTGCCTATTGGTGCTCGATGCCACGGTCGGCCAGAACGCCCATTCGCAGGTCGAAACGTTCCGTCAGATCGTCGGGATCACCGGGCTCGTGGTCACCAAGCTCGACGGCTCGGCGAAGGGCGGGGTTATCGTGGCATTGGCGGAAAAATTCGCCCTGCCCGTCCATGCCATCGGGGTTGGCGAAACGGCGGACGATCTGCGGCCGTTCGCGGCAAAGGATTTCGCCCGCGCCCTGGTCGGCCTGGATTAAGGCCGAACGTCAGACTCGAATATTCAGGTAAAAGCCGCGCGGCACGTTGGTGCGCAATTCGGTACCCGCATCGAGGGTGCGGTTGAGCTTGGCGACGGCACGCTGGAATTCGTCGTTTGCCATGGGCTGCGACGGTGTCGTGGCCGCCGCTTGGCCAGGCCGGCCATAGCCACCGGACGGGCCACGGAGCGCCATCGATGGATTTTGTTGAGAGATGCGAACGTTGTCGGCCATGACGCGGAGTTTAGGCCGCGATTGGTTAACAGAGCATGATTTCGCGGTCCTAAATCGTCTGCGTTGCCGCATCGGGATCGGAGCCCTAACATAAGGGTCACACAGGTTCCCACAGAGAGTTCCATGGCGCCCAACGGCACCCGCGACCAAGCATTTCCCGGCCCGCGCGAAGACCCCCTGGAACGCACGTTCCTCGGCGGCTCGTCGATGGGAGCGCGTGTCGGCTGGTTCGTCTTCGCCTGCGTGATCGCCCTCGGGCTCGCCGGGGCCGCGCTCTATCATGTGGACGAACGGGCCGAACGCCTGATCGGCGCGATCGCGGCGGGCAACGATATCCAGGGCCGGATCGCCAAGATCGAACAGGCGACCGCCGCCGTGCGGAGCGAGGCGCGCACCTTCCTCGGCAATCGTAATGCCCAAGCTGCCGAATCCTACCGCCGCGCCAGCGAGGGATTGTCGGCGGCGTTGAAATCGCTGATCGATGAGCCGGCCGCCATCGACGCGCAACGTTTCGCCGCCACCTTGAACGACGGCATCACGCAGCATTCCGAACAGTTCCAGAATATCGTCCGTATCAACACGCTTCTGGGCGGGCCGAATAGCGGGCTGATCGGCAACACCTTGAGCGGTGGTGCCGCACTCGAACGGCGCACCGCCGAAGCGTCGTCGCCCTTCGCGCAACGCATTGCGTCGTTCCGCCGCGTCGAAACCGCACTGATCAACGGCACAACGGCGCCGGCCGACAAGACATTGTCGGATGAAATCGGCGAAGTGCGCCGCGCGATCGCGGACTCGACCCTATCGCAGAATGCCAAACAGGATATCGACCGGCTGGCCGAAGCCTATGCCTCGGACATCGGACAGTTGGCGCGCACGCGCACCACCTTGACCCAGGCGACGACGCGTCTCGACGAGATCGAAGCCTATATCGCGCCCTCGCTGGAATCGCTCACCAGCTTCGCCGCCGAATTTTCGCAGACCGCACGGCGCGGTGGCGATGCGACACGCCAGAACCTGCGCCTGATCGCAGCCGGCGGTGTTGCCGGCGCCCTGTTGCTGGTGCTGTTGGTCGGGCTCGCGATGCTGCGCAGCCTGACGCAGCCGATCCTGCGCCTGGCAGCCTCGTCGGCCGAACTCGCCCACGGCAACCACGTGGTCGCAATCCCGGGCCTCGGCAACGACGACGCCACAGGCACGATCGCCCGGGCGCTGACCTATTTCCGCGAGAACCTGATTCAGGCCGATCGCCTGCGCAAAGAACTCGAACTCGCCCTGCAGCGCGCCGACGCCGCGCAACCGATCACGCCGGTCGCCATCACGCCGGCCGTGGCGCCAGAGCCCGTGCTGCCGCCGGAACCCGTCCTGCCACCCGAGCCGATTCTGCCACCGGAACCTGTACTGCCCGAGCGCGAATTGCCGCGCCGCCGCAGCCTCGTTGCGAACAATCGCGAGCGCGAAACCGGCACGCAGATTTCGGTCATCAGCCGCATGCTGGCCGAAACCAGCCAAGCCGCTTCGACCGCGGCCGGCGAAGCGGAACGCACCGAATCCATGGTCAACGGCTTGAGCGAGACCATCCAGCGCATCGACGACGTCGAGACCCTGCTCGCCAGCATCAGCGATCAGATGAGCTTGCTCGCCGTGCAGACCGCGCTGTCCGACGACGCGGGCGATACGCGCGAGAACCTCGTCGTGCTCGCCGAGAAGCGTCAGAACAGCAATATCGGCCAATCGGTCGCGGATCGCATCGACACGATCCAGGCCGGCACCAAGCGCGCGATCAAAAGCGTGCAGCAGATCGGGCGCACGATCACCGAGGTCAACGAGGTCGCGGTGCAATTCGCATCCGAAGCGTCGAGCGAAGCGCTCGATGCCGCAACCGAACTGCTGCATCAGTCGGAAGACCTGCGCGGCATGCTCGACGATCTGTTGAACAAGATCCGCGCCGAAGGCGGCGGCACCGCCCCGCTGCTGCCGCGCGGCCGCCAGACGGAACGCGAATAAGCTACGGCTTGCGCAACACTGCGACGCCCGGCAATTCGACCCCTTCGAGCCATTCCAGGAACGCACCGCCCGCGAGGCTTACATAGCTGAAGCGTTCGCGCACATGCGCGCCGACCAGCGCCGACATGGTATCGCCGCCGCCCGCCACCGATAGCAGCATCCCCGCCTCGGTCTGCGCCGCCACCGCCGCCGCCACCGCATTTGTTCCGCCATTGAACGGCTTGGTCTCGAACGCGCCGAGCGGCCCGTTCCACAGCACCGTGTGGGAATTGCGGATCAAGGCGATCATCGCAGCGACCGATTTCGGCCCGATATCGAGCGCCATCATGTCGTCCGGCACCGCATCGGCCGCAACGATCTTGGTCGGTTGATCGGCGGCGAACTTTGCCGCGACGACCACGTCGGTCGGCAACAGAATGTGACAACCCCGGTCCTGCGCACTCGCGCGCACGCGCCGCGCGGTATCCAGCATATCGGCTTCGACCAGCGACTTGCCGACCCGGCCGCCCTCGGCGAGCAGGAAGGTGTTCGCCATGGCGCCGGCGATCGCCAGGGTATCGACCTTGGTCATGAGATTCTCGAGCAATGACAGCTTGGTCGAGATCTTATTGCCGCCGACGATGGCTGTGACGGGGCGCTTGGGATGGTCGAGCGCTTCGGTCAGTGCCGCCAGTTCCTTTTCCATCAGGCGACCCGCTGCGGCAGGCATCAGACGCGCCACCGCCTCGATCGAGGCATGGGCGCGATGCGCGCAACTGAAGGCATCGTCGACATAAAGATCGGCGAGGCCGGCCAGACGTTGCGCCAGCGCCGGATCGTTTTTCTCTTCGCCCGGCAGATAACGGATATTCTCGAGCACCAGCACCTCGCCCTTGCCGAGCGCGGCCGCCGCCGTCTCCGGCGTGCCGTCGGACCAATCGGGTGCAAAGCGCACCTTAACCGACCCGAGTTGGGCGGCCAGCGCATCAACGACGGGCTTCAACGACATCTCGGGCACGACCTTGCCATCGGGACGGCCGAGGTGGCTGACGACGATCACACCGCTCGCTTTTTTCAGCAGCTCCTGGATGGTCGGCACGACCTCCTCGATCCGCGAGGCGTCGGTGATCTTGCCGCCCTTGAGGGGCACATTGAGATCGGCCCGCAGCAGGACGCGGCGGTTGGAAACATCGAGGGTATCGAGTGTCTGAAAGGGCAGCATGATCACTTATTCAGTTAGGGAATGGGATGGAGCATGGCGGGGCACTTTTTTCGCGGGCCCCCAGAGCCAAGTCAACCACACGCGCGCGATTTAGTTGCGTGAACGCTTATGGACCTGCCCATAAATAGGATCGGGCATAAAAAAACGGCCTGGCGTTGCCGCCAGGCCGTCTCCGAATCCCACCTGTCGCTCGGTCGGGAGTCAACGTTTTCCGGCAGGATTCTGGATGAGACGAGGACCCGCGCACGGATGTGGATAACTCCGGGGTGGGACGTCTCGAAAGCCGGTATGGGGGGAGTTTATCCGCCCTGCCCCAGCCCGGCAAACATTCGCTATAAATGGCTGATTTCCGCCAATTTTCGACAAAGAAACGCCCGGGATAGAGACCTATCCCGGGCTGCTCTTCAGAATCAAAAATTAACGCCCCAAAAGGCGGCTTTTTAGGCCGCTTTCAGCTTGCGGAGCACGTAATGGAGGATGCCGCCATGGCGGTAATATTCCACTTCGTCCGCAGTATCGATGCGGCACCACAACGTGATGTTTTCCTTCGAGCCGTCCTTACGCGTGATCGTGCAGGGCACGTCCATGCGCGGCTTGATACCGCCGGCGAGACCGGTGAGATCGAACAGTTCCGTGCCGTCGAGCTTCAAGTCCTTCGCGTTCATACCGTCCTTGAACATCAAGGGCAGCACGCCCATGCCGACCAGGTTCGAGCGGTGAATACGTTCGAAGCTTTCGACGATGACCGCCTTGGCGCCCAACAGACGGGTACCCTTGGCCGCCCAGTCGCGCGACGAACCGGTGCCGTATTCCTGACCGGCGATGATGACCAGCGGCACGTTCTCCGCCTGATACTTCATCGCGGCATCGTAGATCGACATCTTCTGGCCGGACGGCTGATGGAGGGTCAAACCGCCTTCGGTCCCCGGCGCCATGCGGTTCTTGATGCGGATGTTGGCGAAGGTGCCGCGCATCATGACTTCGTGGTTGCCGCGACGCGAGCCGTAGGAGTTGTAGTCCTGCTTGCGCACCTGATGTTCGGACAGGTACGTGCCGGCGGGACCGACCTCTTCGATTTCACCGGCCGGCGAGATGTGGTCGGTGGTGACCGAGTCGCCGAGGATGGCGAGTGGACGCGCCTTCAAGATATCGGAGAAGCCGCCGGCTTCCGCCTGCATGCCTTCGAAGAAGGTCGGATATTTGACGTAGGTCGAATTGCCGCGCCAGTTGAAGGTGCTGCTCTTCTCGGTCTTGATCGAGCGCCACTGTTCCGGGCCGTTCCACACATCGTCGCCGTAACGCTGCGAGAACATCTCGGGTGTCACGAAGTTCTTGATGCTGTCCGCGACTTCCTTGTTGGTCGGCCAGATGTCTTTCAGATACACCGGCTTGCCGTCGGAGCCTTCGCCCAACGCATCCTTGTACAGATCGACCTTGAGCGAACCGGCGAGCGCGTAGGCGACAACGAGCGGCGGCGAGGCGAGGTAGTTCGCCTTCACCTGCTGATGCACGCGGCCTTCGAAGTTGCGGTTGCCCGACAGCACGGAGGCGACGCACAGATCGCCTTCATCCACCGCATCGGACACGGCCTGCGGCAGCGGGCCCGAGTTGCCGATGCAGGTCGTGCAGCCGAAGCCGACGATGTTGAAGCCGAGTGCGTCGAGATCTTGCTGCAGATTGGCCTTCTCGAGATAGTCCTGGACCACCTTCGATCCCGGCGCCAGCGAGGTTTTCACCCACGGCTTCACGCGCAGGCCTTTCTTGACCGCGTTACGCGCGACCAGACCGGCCGCCATCAAGACCGACGGGTTCGACGTGTTGGTGCAGCTCGTGATCGCCGCGATCACCACATGACCGTCTTCGACCGAGTAGTTCGCACCCGGAACCTTCTGCGGGCCTTTGCCTTTGCCAAGCTCGGGCAGCGCCTTTTCGTAGGATGCGACGATGCCAGACAGCGGCACGCGATCCTGCGGGCGCTTCGGTCCGGCCATCGACGGCTCGACCGTGCTGATGTCGAGTTCGAGTGTGTCGGTGAACAACGGATCGGGCGAATTCGCATCGCGCCACATGCCCTGCGCCTTGGCATAGGCTTCGACCAACGCGATCTGCGCGGCCGGACGCGAGGTGAACTTCATGAAGTTGATGGTTTCGGCATCGATCGGGAAGATGCCGCAGGTGGCGCCATATTCCGGCGCCATGTTGCCGATGGTCGCACGGTCGGGCAGCGACAGATGATCGAGCGCCGGGCCGTAGAATTCGACGAACTTGTTGACCACGCCCTTCTTGCGCAGCATCTGCACGACGGTGAGCACGAGATCGGTTGCGGTCGTGCCTTCCTTCATGTGGCCGGTCAGCTTGAAGCCGACGACTTCCGGGATGAGCATGGAGACCGGCTGGCCGAGCATCGCGGCTTCGGCTTCGATACCGCCGACGCCCCAGCCCAGCACGCCCAGGCCGTTGACCATCGTGGTGTGGCTGTCGGTGCCGACCAACGTGTCGGGATAGGCGACGTTGTCGTTGCCTTCCTTGTTGGTCCACACGACGCGCGAGAGGAATTCCAGGTTCACCTGATGGCAGATGCCGGTGCCCGGCGGAACGACGCGGAAATTGTCGAACGCGGTCGAACCCCAGCGCAGGAATTCATAACGCTCCATATTGCGTTCGAATTCGAGATCGACGTTGGTCTTGAAGGCGCCGGCGGTGCCGAACGCATCGATCATGACCGAATGGTCGATGACGAGATCGACGGGCGAGAGCGGATTGATCTTCTTCGGATCGCCGCCGAGCTTGGTCATGGCTTCGCGCATGGCGGCCAGATCGACGACAGCGGGAACGCCGGTGAAGTCCTGCATCAAAACGCGCGCCGGGCGATAGGCGATTTCGCGGTCGCTGCGCTGGTCCTTGAGCCATTCGCCGATGGCCTTCACGTCATCCACCGTAACGGTGTTACCGTCTTCCCACCGCAGCAGGTTCTCGAGGAGGATTTTCATCGAGAACGGCAATCTGGAGACATCGCCCAAGGTCTTAGACGCCTCGGCAATGCTGAAATAATCGTAGCTGGCGCTGCCAACCTTAAGCTTTTGGCGCGTCTTCAGCGTATCGTGGCCTACGGCCATGGATCCCTCCCAAATGACTAAAATATCCCACCAAGACCGGGCGAGGCCTTGCATGGGTGGGTATATCATGACCGGGCGGGCCGTAAAGCCCCATGATCCGTGGGTGTATGCCCCTAACACGCTGATTTCCGGGGATTTTGAACGCCAAATCCGCCTCTAAATGGCTAAGGTATCAGCATATTTTCGCCACATTTAGAGCCTTAAATCATCCTCGATCAGGCCTCCTGATTGAGAGAGACATTCTCTCACCCCCCTATAGGCAGGTTTCTGCCAATACTCCGGCCGGGAAGCCCCCCCTGACTTCCCGGCCGAATTTTTTGTAGGGTGCCCCCTGCGGCGGGGGAAAATCCAAATATGGCAGTATTCAGTGGACGCGATCTCGGCTGCGAGCGTGGCGAACGGCTCGTTTTCGAAGACGTGTCCTTCGACATCCCAGGCGGCGGCGTCACCGAGCTGCGCGGCGCCAATGGCAGCGGCAAATCCACCCTGCTGCGCATGATGGCCGGCCTGCTGGCCCCCACCGACGGCACCATCTTGTGGAATAACATTCCGGTCAGTGAGGATGCCGACGCACATCGCGCGCGGATCAACTATATCGGCCATCTCGACGGGGTTAAGGGCATGCTCACCGTCACCGAGAATCTGCGGTTCTGGGGCGAACTGACCCGAGGACAGCAGACAGATAAGCAAATCCGCGACCGCGCCGATCTGGCGCTCGCCACCTTCGGCATCGCCAAACTGGCCGACCTACCGGCGCGTAGCCTGTCGGCCGGGCAGCGCCGCCGCACCGCCCTTGCCCGCCTGATCATGCGACCAGCCCTCATCTGGCTGCTGGATGAACCGGCGACCGCGCTGGATACCAGCGCCCTTGCGGCGCTGGATCACGCCATGGCGGCGCATCTGGGCGCCGGCGGCATCGTCGTCATGGCGACGCATGAGGCGATCCGCCAGCCGACGCCCAAGGTCGATCTCGACGAGTTCGCGCGCCGCGCCGCCGCCAAACATCGTGCAGCGGCATGAACGGCTTCAGCGCCCTGCTTAAACGCGATCTCAAGCTCGCCTATCGCCAGGCGAGCGACAGCCTGACCGTGCTCGCCTTCTTCGTGCTGGCGACCGTGTTGTTTCCCCTCGCCGTCGGACCGGAGCCCGCCATCCTGGCGCGCATCGGCGCGGGCGTGGTGTGGGTTGCGGCTTTGCTCGCCGCCATGCTGTCGATGGATCGCATGTTCCAAAGCGATTACGACGACGGCACACTCGAACTTCTCGTCATCGCGCCCGCCCCTTTGGAATTGTGCGTGCTGGCGAAGGCCTGCGCGCATTGGCTGACCACCGGCGTGCCGCTGATCGTCGCCGCCCCCTTGATGGGATTGTTCCTCAATCTCGACCCGGCCGGCTACGGCACGTTATTGCTCGCCCTTGCCCTCGGCACGCCGAGCCTCAGCCTGATCGGTGCGGTAGGCGCCGCACTCGTGTTGGGTGCGCGACGCGGCGGTGCGTTGTTGTCGCTGCTCATCCTGCCTTTATTCGTTCCGGTGTTGATCTTTGGTGTCGGCGCGGTCGAGGCGGCGCTGACCGATATTTCAGCACGTCCGCAATTGTTCGTACTGGGCGCGCTGACCTTGGCAGCCCTGGCGCTCACACCATGGCCCGCCGCCGCCGCATTAAGGCAGGCCGTGGAATAAGACCAAAGCCTTACTGTTCACCTGGAAATCCCCGCCCTCGGGAAGTACAACAACACCGATGCATCGTTTCGCCAATCCCACTCGGTTCGTAGCACTGGCCCGCGCGGTGCAGCCATGGGCGATGACCATCGCGCTGGCGACGCTGTTCGCCGGTTTGTGGTTCGGCCTGCTCGCCTCGCCGCCCGATTACCAGCAGGGCGAAACCGTGCGCATCATGTATGTGCATGTGCCGGCCGCCTGGATGGCGATGTTCTGCTACACCGGCATGGCGGGCGCATCGGCCGTAGCACTCGTGTGGAAACACGCCGTCGCGCATGTAACCGCGCGCGCCACTGCGCCCATCGGCGCGGCCTTCACCTTCCTCGCCCTCGTCACCGGCTCGCTCTGGGGTAAACCCATGTGGGGCACCTGGTGGGTGTGGGACGCGCGGCTGACGTCCGTCCTGATCCTGTTCTTTCTCTATCTCGGCTATATGGCGCTCGAAAATGCGTTCGACGATCGCGCGCGTGGGCAGCGGGCCGCCGCCATTCTCGCCATCGTCGGCGCGGTCAACGTGCCGATCATCAAATTCAGCGTCGATTGGTGGAACACGCTCCATCAGCCGGCAAGCGTCGTACGCCTCGACGGACCATCCATCCATCCCAGCATGCTGACGCCGCTCATCCTCATGGCCGTCGGCTACACCGCGTTCTACATTTGGGTGCTGTGCCTGCGCGTGCGCGCCGACATCAATATGAGCAAGGTGCGCGCGCTCAAGTTGCGGAACGCATGAGACGATGAACGATTATTTCAACATGGGCGGTTATGCCGCGTTCGTCTGGCCGGCCTTCGCGCTATCTTTCGGCGTGCTCGCCACCTTGCTGGTCGCCAGCCTCAAGTCACTACGCGCATCCGAACAAGCGCTCCTCGACGCCGGCGCGAAAACTGAAACGCCGCAATGAAACCGAAACACCAGCGTCTGGCGCTGCTCGGTCTCGGCGTCCTCGTGCTGGGCGCGGCGGCCGCTCTTGTGCTCACCGCATTCGAGGACAATCTCGTCTTCTTCCATTCACCGACGGAACTTGCGACCAAAGAGGTTTCGCCGCAGCAGCGCCTGCGCATCGGCGGGCTCGTGCAGGACGGCAGCTTGGTGAAAAGCGGCAGCGACGTACGCTTCGTCGTCACCGACGGCGCGCATTCGATCAACGTCGCCTATCGCGGCTTGCTGCCCGATTTGTTCCGCGAAGGCCAAGGCATCGTCGCCGAGGGCACGTTCCAGAACGGCACCTTCACCGCGCGCGAAGTGCTGGCCAAACATGACGAGAATTACATGCCGCCCGAAGTGGTCGACGCACTGAAGAAATCCGGCGAATGGCAACGGAGCGGCGGCAAATGATTGCAGAATTTGGGCATTTCGCGCTCACCCTCGCCCTCGCCGTCGCCTTCGTGCAGGCAACGCTCCCGTTGCTCGGCGCGCATCGCCGCGATACCGGCCTGATGGCCCTCGCCCCCGCCGGCGCGATGCTGCAGTTCGCGCTGGTCGCACTCGCCTTCGGCGCGCTCATGCATGCCTATATCGTGTCGGATTTTTCGCTCGCCAATGTCGCGCAGAATTCGCACACCGCGAAGCCGATGCTCTACAAGGTCGCGGGCACCTGGGGCAATCACGAAGGCTCGATGCTGCTGTGGGCCTTGATCCTGTCGCTCTACGGCGCGGCGGTCGCAGCCTTCGGTGGCAACCTGACCGAGACGCTTAAGGTGCGCGTGTTGTCGATCCAAGGCATGATCGGCTGCGGCATCCTCGCCTTCATCCTGTTCACGTCGAACCCGTTCGCGCGTCTCGATCCCGCACCGTTTGACGGCCAGAGCCTCAATCCGCTGTTGCAGGATCCCGGCCTCGCCTTTCATCCGCCGCTGCTCTATCTGGGTTACGTCGGGCTCTCGACGTCGTTCTCCTTCGCCGTCGCTGCCTTGATCGAAGGCAAGGTCGATGCCGTCTGGGCGCGCTGGGTGCGGCCGTGGACCTTGGCGGCCTGGGGGTTTCTGACCGCCGGCATCACGCTTGGTTCATGGTGGGCTTATTACGAATTGGGCTGGGGCGGCTGGTGGTTCTGGGATCCGGTGGAGAACGCGTCCTTCATGCCATGGCTGGCGGCGACCGCGCTGCTGCATTCCGCTATCGTCGCCGAGAAGCGCGACGCGCTGAAAGCCTGGACCATATTCCTCGCCATCGTCGCCTTTGCGCTGTCGTTGCTGGGCACCTTCCTGGTGCGCTCGGGCGTGCTGACATCGGTGCACGCCTTCGCGTCCGATCCGACGCGCGGCGTCTATATCCTGTTGTTCCTCGTCGTCACCGTCGGCGCTGCCTTCGCGCTGTTCGCCTGGCGCGGGCCGGCGCTGGCCGGCACCGGACGGTTCGAACCGGTGAGCCGCGAAGGCGCGTTGCTGATCAATAATTTCGTACTCACCGTCGCCGCTGCATCGATCCTGCTCGGCACGCTTTATCCGCTGTTCCTCGACATCCTCAATGCGGGAAAAGTTTCCGTGGGCGCGCCGTATTTCCAGCGCGTGTTCATTCCCATGATGATCCCGATGCTGCTGATCATGGCGATTGCGCCCATGCTGACCTGGCGGCGTGCCGATGCGGGTGCCGCAATCGTCTCGCTCAAATGGGCGGGGCTTGTGGCCGCCATCGTCGGGTTCGGTATCTGGCTATTCATCAACCGCGCGAGCGCGCTCGCGGCTTTCGGCATCGCCATCGCGGCGTGGCTGTTCGCCGCCACCATGTGGGAACTCTACACACGCGCACGCACCTGGCGCGGCCTTCTGCGTCAGCCGCGCGTCAGTTGGGGCATGACCATGGCGCACGCCGGGTTGGCCATCGCCATCGCCGGCATGACCGCATCGACCGCGTGGAAGGTCGAAGACATCCGCGTGATGGCGCCCGGCGAAACCACCGAGATCGCGGGCTATCAATTCACCCTATCGAACGTCAGCGACGTGCGCGGGCCGAATTACGCTGCACTGCGGGCAACCTTCAACGTGCGTCGCAATGGCCAGGCCTATACGACGCTGTATCCGGAAAAACGGATCTATGATGTCGGCCGTCAGCCGACGACCGAAGCCGCCATCCGTCCGACCATCTGGGGCGATCTGTACGCCGTCATCGGCGATGCCGACGGCAACGGCAGCTATGTGACGCGCATCTATTTCAATCCGCTGGTCGGCTGGATGTGGACCGGCGCGCTGATCATGGTGCTGGGCGCCGGGATGAGCCTGTCGGACCGGCGCTATCGCCAGGTGGCGACGGCGGACGATACGGTCGAGGCGCACGCCTGACATGCGCCGTCTCGTCTATGTCCTTCCACTTGTGCTCGTCGCCTTGCTCGGCGTCGCGTTCTACTTCCAACTCGGCACCGACACGCAGAAGCTGCCGTCCGCGCTGATCGATAAGCCGCTGCCCATCTTCAATCTGCCGCCCATCGAGGGCGATGGGGTCGTGCTGGCCAATTCCGACCTTGCCGGCAAGGTGGCCCTGATCAATGTCTGGGCGTCGTGGTGCCCGCCGTGCCGTATCGAGCATCCGGTCCTGATGGGCATCGCGGCATCGGGCGTCGCGATCTACGGCGTGAACTACAAAGACAAGCCGGACGACGCCAAACGCTTCCTCACCCAACTCGGCAATCCGTTCATCGCCGTGGGGGCGGATCGCGACGGCAAGCTCGCCATCGATCTCGGCGTGTATGGTTATCCGGAAACCTTCATCGTCGATGCGAACGGCATCATCCGTTATCGCCATGCCGGGCCGATCAATAAAGTCGATTGGGAGCAAACCCTGCTGCCCATCGTCAAAAAGCTGCAAGCACGATGAGAGTTTTCCTATCCGCCCTTCTCATCCTGATCGCGAGCACAGCTTACGCCGTCGATCCGCGTGAACGGCTGACCGATCCGGCGCTTGAGGTTCGCGCACGCGCGATCTCGGCCGAATTGCGCTGCGTCGTCTGCCAGAACCAATCCATCGACGAATCCGATGCCGATCTCGCCAAGGATCTGCGCAACGTGATCCGCGCGCGCATCGTGACCGGCGACAGCGACCAGGAGGTCATCGATTTCGTCGTCGCGCGCTACGGCGAATTCGTGCTGCTGCGCCCGCCGTTCAAGGGCGCCACCGTAATCCTGTGGCTCGGGCCGCTGCTGTTCGCATTGTGCGGTCTGATCGGCATCGTTCTGTATTACCGTCGGCGGCCGGCCGCATGATGTTCTGGCCATGACATTCTGGATTGGCATACTTCTGCTGGCACTTGCCGTGGTCGGCATCCTGATGCTCGCCGTGAAACGCGCCGGCGGACGCAGCGCGCTCGGCATCGTCGTGGCATTGGCCGTGCCCGGCATCGCGCTCGGCCTTTATGCCACCACCGGCGCGCCCGAACTGCCCGATCAGCCCTACGCCGCACGCGGCGATATCGCCGAACGCGCCGAGATGGATGGGTTGCTGGGCGAACTGGCCCTCCGGCTCGAAGCCGATCCGAACCGGATCGAGGGCTGGCTGTTGCTGGCGCGCGCCCGCCTGAAGGTCGGCGACGCAAAGGGTGCCGCCGATGCCTTCGCCCGCGCGCGCACCCTGGCGCCCGATAGCGGCGAGATCGCATCGGAATATGCCGAGGCGTTGATCCACGCGGCGAACGGTGCGGTCAGCGACGAGGCGCGCGCCGCCTTGGCCTTCGCCACCGCCAAGGACCCGCGCGACGCCAAGGCGCTGTTCTATCTCGGCCACGATGCGCTGACCCGAGGCAAACATGCCGAGGCGATCCAGCATTGGGTGAACTTGATCGCGCTCAGCCCCCGCGATGCGCCCTGGATCGCCGATCTATCGGCGCGCATCGCGGAAGCGGCGCGCGCCGGCAAGATCGATCTGGCCGCCGTCAAACCGACGCTGATGCCCGCCGAGCAACCCGCCCGTCCCAGCCGCGAAGACATCCGCGCCATGGTCGATGGCTTGGCCGCGCGGCTGGACGAGAATCCCGACGATCTCGCCGGTTGGCGCATGCTCGCGCGCTCCTGGCGGGTGCTGGGCGAAACCGCCAAGGCCGACGAGGCCGAGGCGCGCGTGAAGGCGCTGGAAGCGAAGCCCTAACGTTTCCTAGGGAGCGATCTTCTTCATCCAGGCAATGGCCGGATCGATCGCATTCATCATCGCGGTGTTGTGATCCCCGTCGATATCCATATAGACGCTTGCCGGATTATTCGGCATCAGATTGAAGGTCTGGCGCTTGCCGGTCTGGATCGGATCTTTCTTGCCGCTCGACCAGAAAACGGGCCACTTGGTCGCGCGCAGGCTTTCGCGATTGCTCGGATAGCGCTTGATGTCGTGGAACGATAGGAAAACCTCGGGCGTCGTTTCGTAATGCTCGTCGATGGACTTGTCGCCGACGACGTTCGTTCCGGAGAATTTGGTTTTTTCCTTTCCTTTGCCCTCTTTCTCCAAGACCCAGGCGCGCTCAACCGACGGCATGAAAGCACCCCAGAAGCTCGTCGCCGAACTGGGCGTCAGATCGAGGAACGCGCCGGGATTGAGCACGACCTTGCCGACGACGGCCGGTGGCGGATCGGCGGGGCGATAGACGGTGGCGAAATTCGCCCCCAGGCTTTGGCCGCCGACGAAGACCTTCTTGCCGTCGCGCGCCGCCAGATCGACCAGTGCATCGATGCCCGAGAGTCCGTCTTGAACCGTGCCGTCCCACAGACGGCTCCACGGCATACGCGGCAGATAGACCGCAATGCCCGCCTGCGCGATCCGCTCGGCGAACAGCTTCATGTTCGGTGAAATATGCGAGCCGTTCTTGCCATGCAGGAAAACCAGCGCCGTTGGGCCGTTCGCCGGATAGACATCGTAATTCAACACGTAATCCGTCTGCGTCGTCAATTGGTCGGCGCGCGCCGGCAGGACGGCCGCCAAACCCAGCCAGATCGCCGAAATCACCATGATGTAGCGCATCCCTTGCCCCCTGCTTGCGGTCTGGCCCCCTGACGGACGGAGGATTATCCTAACCGCAAAACTACGGGAGAGCGACTATGGCTGGGACAATCCCCAAGATCATCGACTCACCGTCGGTCTGGCGCGGCGACGACATGCTGCAGCGCACCGATTGGGTCCATCATTTGAGCGCCGACGAAATCGCCGAGATCGATGCCGCCTATCGCGGCCTCATCGCGCAGGGCATCGCTTTGACCGCTATCGAGCGCGACAATTTTCCTGTGCCGCGCTTCGCCAAGCTGGCGGCACATGTGCAGAACCAGATCGAGAACGGTCCCGGCATTTTCCTGATCCGCGGTTTTCCGGCGGAGAAGTACGAGATGCTGGCGCTACGCATGATCTATTGGGGCCTCGGCAAATATCTGGGTACCGCGGTCACGCAAAGTTCCGACGGCGATCTGTTGGGCGACGTACGCGACGCCAGCTTCGACATCAATGCGAAGAACGGACGCGGTTATCGTTCCAGTCAGGAACTCACCTTTCATTGCGACAGCGCCGATGTGACCGCGCTGTTCTTCCTGCGCACAGCGATGACCGGCGGCATCAGCGGTTTCGCCAGTTCGATCGCGGTGCACAACGAAGTCGTACGGCGCGATCCGGAATTGGCCGCAGTGCTATACGAGCCGTTCTATTGGAGCCTTTTGGGACAGGAATCGCCCGGCGACGATCCCTATTACCAACAGCCGGTCTTCCATATGCAGGACGGCTATTTTTCGCTGCGCTTCGTGCGCGCCCAGATCTATGGCGCGGAGAAACATGTGGGCGCGCCGCCCTTGAGCGCCAAGCAACGCGCGGCCCTCGATCTCTTAAGCGATGTCGCCGATAACAGCCCCTACAGTTTTCGCATGATGCTGGCGCCGGGCGATCTTGAGGTGCTCAACAACCACATCGCCATGCATGCGCGCACCGAATTCAAGGACGAAGGTACCCGCGATACCAGCCGCCATCTGCTGCGCCTGTGGCTGTCGATGCCGAACTCGCGCCCGTTAAGTCCGCTGATGAATTACATCTATCGCGACCAACGCCCGGGCGTCGTGCGCGGCGGTTTCCGCGCCCACGGCAATGCGCGCGTCATGGAAACACCGCTTTAGCAGCAACCTTCAGGGCCGGGGCTTCGCCTGCCCGATGCTGTAGAGCAGATAATCCGCGTCACGGTCGCCCAGCGCCTTGGAGCGCTGCGCCCAACGCTCCGCCTCAGTCAGATCGCGCTTAACGCCGAGCCCGTTGAGATAGGCCCAGGCGATGGCCACGCGTTCGCTTTCCATACTGGCCGCGACCGGGCGCGACGCGAGGCTGGCACAATAAGGATGCGTGCCGTTCGGCCGTAGATCGGCAACGGACGTGTTGCGTTCGGCGACCAGGCGTTCATGCAGCAAGGCGCAGGCGATTGGCAGGGCGAAGACGCGCGGGCTGCCGAGCGGCAGGCGTTCGTCGTACAGCACCTTGAGAAACAGCAAATCCCACGCGGTCGGTGTCGCGCTGCCGCCGACACTGCCGCTCATCACCGAATCGAAGCCGTCCGGCGCGTGACCGTGGAACCCGACGGCATGCAGCATCTCGTGCGGCAAAGTGCGGTTGATCAGCTTGGGATCGCGGCTCGCCCAATCGCGCGCGATGGCAATCGTGACCACCTGCATCTCCGCGCTGGCGCCCGAATAGGAGGAATGGGTGCGCCCGACATTGTGGATGCCGCCGCCGCGCGATCCCAGCCCGTCAACCAGTTCGACGGTCAGCTCCGCCTCGGCGGCGCGGTCATCGCGTTGCAAGGTCAGGCGTGTATGACGGATGATCATCGCCATCGCATCGTTGAGCGCCTGGGTCTCAGCAGTATTAAGCGGCGCCGCCACCTTGAGCCGCAGCGCGCGGTCGAGCGGCCATTTGCTGACGCGTGCCTGGCCCGAAAAAATCGCCTGATCGAACGCCGTCACGATATCGGCAAACGCGACTTTATCCGCACCCAGCGCCGGAAAGGCCACGGCGGCGGCGCTCATCAGACCCGCAAATATGGTTTTCAACATGACGCCATTCTAGCCTACCGAGCCGCAGTTGCGCGCGGTCAGACGGAAGCAAAAAGAAGACATTCAGTTGGCGCGAACGGCGCGCGCTAGCCGACCGCAGCCCAGTTCGGCGCGTACTCGACAACCGTGGTGCGGCGCATGTCGCGCTTGTAGAGCATGTCGTCGAACGGTGTCGCGCGATGCATGGTGCAGCGATTGTCCCAGATCACCAGATCCCCGGCGTGCCAGAAATGGCTGTAGACGAATTGAGCTTGCGTGCAATGCGCGGTCAGCTCTTCGATCAGTTCGGCACTTTCGGCGTCGGACATGCCGACGATGCTTTTGACCGGCGCACCGAGATAGAGCGCCTTACGGTTGGAGCGGGCGACCGTGCGCGCCACCGGATGATAGACCGGCGGATTGGCCTGGCGCTGCGCTTCAGTCACCTGATCGAAGCCACCTTTTTCGCGCGAATGCCACCACACATGGAGCGCGACCATCCTATCGACCTTCGCCTTCATCGCCAGCGACAGTGCATCGTAGGCCGCGCGCATATCGCAGAATTCGGTATTGGCGCCATGCGGCGGCACGATGCGGCCGTGTAGCATCGACCATTTGGTCGGCACCGGATTGAAGGACGCGTCCGAATGCCAATTGAGATCGCCCTTGCGGATGGCACGGCGCGGATGATCGGCAGGTAGAATCTCGCCATCCATGCCGACGTTCGACGCATCGAACAAATATTTCGGCAGGCGCGTCTTGTTGCCGAACAGCGAAGTCGCGACCGCCGGGGTTTCGCGCGGCCCGAAGAATTTCGCGAACTCGACCTGGGTCTGATCGTCGATGAACTGGGCGGGCAGCACGACGACGGCATATTTCGCCATCGCGTCTTCGAGGAATTCGACCGCGTCGGGCTCAACATCGGCCGTAACCGGCAGGCCGGTCACGCGCGCGGCAAAAATCGGATGTAGTTCTTCAACGCCAAACGCCATGGTCAGCCCACCGCGGCCCAACTCGGCGCGAATTCGGCGCAGGTCGTGCGGCGCATGTCGCGCTTGAACTTCGTATCGTCGAACGGCGTCGCGCGATGCAAGGTGCAGCGGTTGTCCCACATCACCAGATCGCCCTGCTTCCAGACATGGCTATAGATATATTTGGGCTGGGTGACGTGGTCGGTCAGTTCTTCGAGCAGCTTGCGGCCTTCATCGGTCGGCATGCCCGGAATTCGTCCGGCGTGCGATCCGACCATCAAGGACTTGCGGCCCGAGCGCGGAATGGTGCGTACGATCGGCTGATAGACCGGCGGCAGGATGTTGGTCTGCGCCGTGCCGATCATCTCGGCGGGCATGCCGCCTTTGACGCGCGAATGCCAGATGCTGTGTTCGGCGACCAAGCCTTCGAGTTTTTGTTTCATCGATTCCGGCAGGGAATCATAACCGGCGCGCGCATCGGCGAAATCGGTATTGCCGCCTTCCGGCGGTATGACGCGGCCGGACAGCATCGACCATTTCGTCGGCAGCGGATTGAACGACGAATCGGAATGCCACAGCCGGTCGCCCAACCGCATCTGGCGACGCGCGTTGTCGAGCGGCAGGATCTCGCCGTCCAGACCAATATTGCCAGCATCGAACATATACATCGGCAAGCGGTTCGCGTTCTGCGGCCCATAGGTCGTGGCCCCCGCCGGGGATTCACGCGGGCCGAAGAATTTGGCGAAGGCGACCTGTTCCTCGTCGGTGCAATTTTGATCGCGCAGCACGAGGACGGCGTAGACCGCCATGAGATTCTCGATCTCTTCAACGGTCTCGGGCGAAATATTCGCACCGATCTTGATGCCGGTCGCCTCGGCGGCGAAAACGGGATGCAACGCGTTCACGGTGAGCGCCATAGGCCGATATCCCTGTGACATTATCGATTTGACCCGATTTTAGGCCCAGGGCTTAGAGATAGTAAAGGAGTGCGCCGATACAAGCCGACGCGGCCAGAACCACCATCATGTTCACGTGAAACCGCAACATGGCGAGTGCGGCTGCGATGGCCAGAAGGGCCGCTGCCCAATCGAGGCTCGCCCAATCGGGCACCAGAAGTTTCGCTGGCCCGACATGGATTTCGCCCACCCGGGCGAACAGCACATGGATGGTGAACCACACGACGAGATTGAGGATGACGCCCACGACGGCCGCGGTGATGGCGGTGAGCGCGCCGGCGAGGGCGCGGTTGCCGCGCAAGGATTCGATGAAGGGCGCGCCGAGGAAGATCCACAAAAAACATGGCACAAACGTCACGTAGGTGGTGATCGCAGCGCCGATGGTGCCGGCCAGCATCGGATCGAGCGTGCCGGGATTGCGATAGGCCGCGAGAAAACCGACGAATTGCAGCACAAGGACGAGCGGCCCGGGCGTCGTTTCGGCGAGACCCAGCCCGGTCAGCATCTCGCCCGGCTCAAGCCAGCGATAGGTATCGACCGCCTGCTGGGCGACGTAGGCCAGCACCGCGTAGGCGCCGCCGAAGGTGACGACCGCCATCTGCGAAAAGAAGATGCCTTCCTGCACGAAGACGTGGCTGGTGCCGAGATAGAGCGCCAGCGCGATTAAAGGTGCGAACCACAAGGCGCCCCAAACGACCAAAACCTTGAACGCACGCGCTGCCGACGGCCTAATGTGTTCGAGTGTCCCGGCGGCGAAGGCCGCATCGATGGCCGCGCTGTCGTTCGCCCCCGCGCCCGGCTTCGGCACGAAGATCGTTGGCGCCGTTCGCGCGCCGACGAAGCCGATGATGGCGGCTGTGACAATGATGATCGGGAAGGCGATCTCGAAAAAGAAGATCGCGATGAAGGCGGCGGCGGCGAGGCCGTACATCGGTGCGTTCTTGAGCGCGCGTTTGCCGATACGCACCAAGGCCTCGACCACGACAGCCAGCACGGCAGCCTTGATGCCGTAGAAGATCGCCTGCACGAAGGTAAGATCCTGGAACCCGGCATAGAGCACCGAGAGCAGCCACATCACGATCGCGCCCGGCAAGACGAACAAGATACCCGCGACGAGACCGCCCTTGGTCTTGTGCAGCAACCAACCGATATAAGTGGCGAGTTGTTGCGCCTCGGGGCCGGGCAGCAACATGCAGTAATTAAGGGCGTGCAGGAAGCGGCTCTCGCTGACCCATTTGCGCTCTTCGACCAGATAGCGATGCATGGTGGCGATCTGCCCGGCCGGTCCGCCGAAGCTCATCAGGCCGATGCGGATCCACATGCGGATCGCTTCGCCGAAGGAAATCTGTTGAGGGGTTTCAGTCATGCGGCCGGCATCATGCGTGCGGGCGGCCCGCTTCTCAAGCCTACGTCGTGTTACAGTTTTTCGTGATGCTTTTTATCGCGCTGGATGACGCCGTTCACTTCGGCGCCGAAAATCACGGTCGCCGCACTCACATAGAAGAAGATCAAGGTCGCCACGACGCCGGCGAAGCTGCCATAGATCGGCGTCAATTGCGCCGCCGAACGCAAGGTCCATGACAGCAGCGCCGCAAAGCCCAACCAGAACGCCACGCCGGCAACGGCCCCCGGAATGATCGTGCGCCGATAAAGCCGCATGTCCGGCAACCAGGCGTAGCAGGCGAGATACAGCATCAAGAGCACGACGGCGGCCACGCCATAACGGGCACCAATCCAGATCCAGCCGTTGCGTTCCTCGGCGAGGCCGACAGTCGCATCGAGGAACTGCCACAGATACGGCATGATCACGACCGAACTGAAGGCGAGCACGATCGCCGTGGTGCCGATGATGGTGAACCATAGGACCTTGATGCGCGCCTTCCAGAAACTGAGGCCTTCCGTCACGTGATAGGCGCGATTGAGCGCCATGCGGACCGCCTGCGCGCCGCTCGATGCCGCCCATAAGGTGCCCAACAGACCGATGGTCAAGGCCGTGCGGCTGGACGCCGTCAGCGCCTGTTCGACCGGCGGCAACAGGGCCTCGGCGACGGCGGTCGGGGCATAGTCCAACGCCACCCGGGCGACCTCGAGCGCGGTGCCCGGCTCGCCGAGGGTCAAGGATGCGTTGGACAGGAACAGCAGGAACGGGAACAGCGCGAGGACGGCGGAAAAGGCGACGTGGCCGGCATTATTGGGGCTTTGGTGAACGATATAGTTCCAGAACGCCCGGCGCAGAAGACCCAGGACCGGCATATGATCCACGACAGTCCACACGCGGCTCCAGCCGCCCACGGGATGGGGGCCTGGGCTTCGATAATCCGGATATCTGGTCAAATCGTCCATGAACGCAGTCGGGCCGTTTGGACCCATAACCGCCGAGGACGGATTTTGTTCAATGAGAAATCTGTCTTGGACAGGCCTAGTGGCGGGGAATGGTGGTGGACGTGATCGGCCCCCATTAGGTGGTCCGGTTTGAATGTTAGTGCATTGTGTCCTCCGTCGCCATTGCCGTCTGAAGGTGGAGCGTAGCGGAACCGGAAGGCGGCAATGGCGGCGTCGCGGTTTCCGGGGCCGGTGGTCGGTAGCCGAGG
>CANIGJ010000028.1 GCA_947467145.1 Rhodospirillaceae bacterium
ATCAAACAGCGCGAAAGGATCAAACGACAGACCATCAAACATCGACGCTTGCTGCACCAGAAACTAGCCGCTTAATATCAACCCAAGACGAGGCCGATGCTCTACTAAGTTGCCCTCAGATCTGAGCCAAATGTTCTGACGACGGACACGTTTCGCAAACCAGCGGCGGCACCCATACTCACAGATCAATTCAAACTGTGCTTAGGATCGCGCAAGAACGTAACAATCCCTTCGGTCTCAATCGTCAACATAGCCTCATCGAATGCAGCTTTGTCAGTTTTGAAAGTGTCGTCCCAGACGGTCGAGCCACCCTCATGGTCGACTATCTCAAGGCTCCATTCATCTTCTGCATCTTTGCCACGATAAATGAACACCTCTACCGTCACAGAATCGCCGCTTATTTTTCCACTGAGCGGTGAGTGCACAAGCTCATATTCGTTTTCCATAGAATTTCTCTCGAACTTGACTGTAACTCATCGCGCTATTCGCTTACTTCTTCACCAGAAACGTGTCGCGCTTTTGACCCGCCTTCTCGGCTGCTTTTAGCCACTTCGGCGTGAGACCACGACCACTCCATGTGTTGTCATTATCATCGCGGTATTTCACAGCCGCTTTTTTGATGCTGTGTTTCTTGGTCTTTTTCGTCGCGGATTTCTTTGCCGCTTTCTTTGTTGATTTTGGCGCTGAACTCAAATCCGCTACTTTCAGCTTATATTTCTTCATAAGCGCGAGGACCTGAGCGACGCCAGGTTTTTGAGCCGTCTCAATTTTCTTCGCTTTGGCTTCAAGAGCCGCGATTTGTGCGCGAATTGATTTAATAGAAGCGATACGTGGCACGAGTAGTTTTCCTTTTCAATATCGGTCACGAATGAATTTTATTTGGTAATTAAATGGTGCGGTCGGTGGGACTTGAACCCACACGAGATTACTCTCAACGGATTTTAAGTCCGTTACGTCTACCATTCCGCCACGACCGCATTTTAATCATTTAATTCTTTCCAACGCCTGACATTTAGACCTTTGGTGAGGCGCGGAGATAACCAGCGAGCATAGTGTTCCTGTATCATTGTCGTAGATGTACGGCAGTTGTTCGCAATCTCAAACGCGTTCGCACCATAGAGCAATCTGAACGAAATATACGTATGACGGCACACCGTTAGGTCACGTTTTCTAGGCGGGCGGTCATCCGTCCAACGAAGATTGGCTTTTTCAATAACGGCGCGAAACATATCTCGGTGATATGCGACAAACAAGGGTTCGGTAGACTTCTTGGGGTCGCTGACATTTCGACGTTTGACGATACGGTGGAAAGCATCAACCGCTCCATCCATCGTGCGGCATTCTCCCGTCCCACGCTTACCTTTTATGTTCTTAATGAGGAGGAACTTGCGTTCTTCTCCATCGTTATGTTCTTCGTGTTCGGTTACGTCACAGAAGCGAACATTTTGAGCTTCGCCGACCCTCAAACCCGAATTCGTATTGAATATTACATAATCGTATAATTCATCGGCATCTTTTTCCCACCTTGTCTTCGTGAGGGTCTTTGCATGTTCGCGAAGCGCTTGCAGGAGCTTTCGGTACTCGTCTGGTTCAAACCACACTCGGGGGACTTTGATCCGAGTGCCGATCCCAGAATCTTTAAGCAATGGAACCGACTTAATAATACCTGTTCGGTAGCCCTCGTTTAGAACCAGCCGTAAGGCATTTTTGATCTGATGCATACTTGAGCGGGATAATGGATAGAGTTCGTTCTGTTGCTTCTCGACGAACTTGTTCCACAGCACGACATCTACACGTGCCAGAGAGGTGCTTCCGAAGAATGGGATAACGTGTTTTTTGAGGACTTTTGCAAGTTCACGGATGTAGGTCGCGCTCCGTTCCCCAGTTTTTACGCGGTTTGCCATCGTTGCCATCGCCTTTTTTGCGATTATAGCGACGTTGGGACCGTACCCTTCACTTGGCATTCCGATTGTGAGAATTTCGGCTTGTTTGAGTGTGTACCATGCTTCCGCGACAGCAATCGCAGCGCGCTTGTTTGATTCTTTGGTAGAGCGACGAAGATACTTACCTTTGAAGTGGAAGCCGCAAAACCAGAACGGAGAGTTCTCACGTCGGAATATGTGGAGTCTACCGTCGTGTCTGCTGAATTTTTCTTCCATGGCGCCACTTCGCTGCGAGCAATTTCGCGCTCTTTCCGCAAACAAAGTGGTAACAATTTATCACACCCAATAACAAGTTTTTTATGGGTAGCGTGTGAGTAGTCTATTTAAAACTGATATAATACAATAAAATCAATTATTTAATGTATTTTTTAAGAACGTTTTAAGTCTGCTGCGTCTACCATTCCGCCACGGGCCCATCGGACGGGCGGAGACTAAGAATTGACGCCCTTCCCCGCAACCGCCAAGCTTGCCAAAACACATATAAATGGAGGCTAGCGTGGCGAATATCACGTTTGGGGTGGGGACCTCGCACGGGCCCCTGCTGGTATTGGACCCCGACCAATGGGACATCCGGACCGAAGCGGACAAGGTGAACCCCGGCCATCCCTTCAAGGGATCGATCTATAGGTTCGACGAGCTGATGGCGCTCCGGCGCAACAATTACCTCGCCGAGATGAACGCACTGCCGACGCGGCAAGGCCACTACGACCGCTGTCAGCGCCAGTTGGACAAACTGGGCGAGCGGCTGCGCGCCGAAGCACCCGACGTCATGATCGTGCTCGGCGACGATCACAAGGAGTGGTTCCTCGACGACAAGCTGCCGGCGCTGACCGTCTATACCGGCACAGAAGTGGTCAACCGCGGCGTCAAGAACATGAGCAAGACGCGCGACTCCGAAGCGGTCGCACGCCGGCGCTACCTCACCGAAGACCAGGTCTATCCCTGCGCCGCCGCCCTCGCGACACACATCGTGCAGCAGGGCATCGAGGACGAGTTCGATGTGGCGTCCTCGTCGATCAGCCCGCTCGCCGATGACGGTGGGCCGCGCTGCGTCGGCCACGCCTTTGCGTTCATCGTGCGCCGCCTGCTGAACGACAAGCCGATCCCCATGGTGCCGGTGATCGTGAACACCTATTTCCCGCCGAACCAGCCGTCGGCAAAACGCTGCTGGAACTTCGGCCGCTCCATCGGCCGCGCGGTCAGAAGCTGGCACGAGGATGCCAAGGTCGCGATCATCGCGTCGGGCGGATTGTCACACTTCGCCATCGACGAGGAGTTCGACCAGCGCATCATTGCCGGCCTGCAGACCGGCGACGGTGACGCCCTGACGCGCGAACCGGAATCCTTGTTCCAGTCGGGATCGAGCGAGACCAAATGCTGGATCATGGCGGCCGGCGCACTATCGGATGCCAAGCTGAAGATGGATCTGCTCGATTACGTGCCGTGTTACCGATCGGAAGCCGGCACCGGCAACGCGATGGGATTTGCTACCTGGCAGTAAAGGCTAGGCGGCGCGGCGGCGAAACCTGATCGCCAACGCCAGCGCGAAGACCAGCAGCGACGAGGCCGTGATCGCGTAGATCAGCGGGCGGTGCGTGTGATCGTGGGCGAGACCGAGGATGAATGACATCGCTGCCCCGGCGCTCATGTTGAGAAATCCCATGATCATCGAGGCCCGGCCCGCCATGCGCGCGAACGGCGACATCGCCCCGGCCGATGCCGCCGGCGCGATCAGCGCGAAACCGACCATGTAGGCGCAGGCTCCGGCGACGATGCCCCAGGCTGACACGATGCTCATGGCCGTTGTCACGATCAGGTAAAGGCCGGAGGTAAGACAGACCGACGCGCCCAACATGATCATCCGGTCGATACCGACACTGCCGACCAAGCGCCCCGCAATGTAAGACGCAATGAAATTGCCGAGCATGACGGTCGCGAACATATAGCCGAATACAGTCGGCGAGACACCGAGCACGCCGATCAAAGTCGGCGAGAGACCAGCCAGGATGGAAAACAGTCCGAAGAAGGTGGCCGTCGTAACGAGCGTGTAGAGCACGAAGTCGGACGAGCGCGCGAGATCGGCCAGATTGCCCGGCGCTTCGGCGCGATGCCGCGCGCGCACGTCAGCTGGATAGGATTCGCTGAACATCAAGGCGAACAAGAGGGCGGTCATCGCGCCTGCGCCGGCCACAACATAGAACGTCGCAAGGCCGCTTGCCGATGCCGTGACATAACCGCCGATGACCGGCGCCAGAACAGGGGCGAGCGCGCTCACCACAAACATGTACGCATACATGCGCGCGGCCTCGGCGCCATCGTAGTGATCGCGGATGATGGCGCGCGCCATCACCATCGTGCAAGCTGCGGCGAGGCCTTGCACGAACCGCACCCAGATGAACACATGAGACGTGTCGATCAGCAGGCACACAACAGCGCACAGCGTATAAAGCACCATCGCGCCAACCACGACCGGCTTACGGCCATAGCGATCGGACAGCGCACCGTACAGCAGATGCCCCAATGCGATGCCGAGATTGAGCGTAGCGAGCGAGAATTGGATGTCGCTGACGGGGGCGTTGAATTCGCCCGCAATCGACGGCATCGCAGGCAGAAAAATATCGACCGTCAGCGGTACGATGCCGTTGAGGCAACTGACGAGCACGAGAATAAGGGCGAAGGACGGCATTACGATAAGATGAGACCCGAAGCGATCATCGCTTCGGCGCGATGTTCCCGTCGCTGCCGTTGTCGTTTTCCGTCTCGGTCACGATATCGCGGTCGAGCGGTTCGCCGCCGCACGAAATGATGAGTGCCCGGATCTGGTCGACGACCTGATCGAGCGATGTCCTGTTGGCTGAGCGCGAGATGAGCGTGCAGCCGAACTTGCCGGTATTGAAGAACGGGTACGAGCCGATATCGACTTCGGGATGACGATCCTGAATGTCGGACAAGCCTTTGGCCACCGTGCCTTCGGGCAGGAAGCAGGCGACCGCGCGCGACTGCACCTTGTCGCCGCCCGCGAGATACGGTGCGAAGCTGTCGAACATGGCGCGCATGATCGAAGGCACGCCCGCCATGACGTAGACGTTGCCGACGCGGAAACCTGGCGCCTTCGACACCGAATTCTGGATCAGCTCGGATCCTTCGGGCACGTCGGCCATCTTGAGCCGCGCCTCGTTGATGCGTTCGGGCGGAATGTAGGAGCGCAAAAGCGCTTCGGCTTCAGGGTGGCGGATGACGGGAACGCCGAACGCCTTGGCGATGCAGTAGCACGTGATGTCGTCATGCGTCGGTCCGATGCCGCCGGTGGTGAAGACATAATTGTATTTGGCGCGCGTCTCGTTGACGGCAGCGACGATGACGGATTCGACGTCGGGGATCACGCGGGCCTCGGCCAGGCGAATGCCCATGTCCGACAACTTGCGCGCCATGTAATTGAGATTGGCGTCCGGCGTGCGGCCCGACAGCACTTCGTTGCCGATGATCAGAACGCAGGCGGTGACGACTTTGATGTCCGACATATAGCTTTCTTAGCCTACCGCGCCGGATCGTCCAAGGCCGACAGAATGCCGGCCAAGTCGTGTGGTGTGCCGCAGATCACATCGGGACCGGCGGCTTTGCACTCATCCGCCTCGCCATAGCCCCAATCGGCCCAGACCGACAGCGCGTCGATCGAGCGCGCCCCTTCGACGTCGAAGCGCCGGTCGCCCACCATGATGGCGTTGCCGCGCGCAATACCTTCACGCTCCGCGATATAGGGCAACAGATCGGGTTTTTCGACCCGGGTGCCGTCCAGCTCCGAGCCGTAGATGCCGGCGAAATGCCCCGCCAGTTTGAAATGTTCGAGGATCGGCTTGGCAAAGACATGCGGCTTGCTGGTGGCGAGACAGATGTGCCGCCCCAACGCCGCCTGCCCGGCCACCATAGCGACGATGCCGGGATAAAGCTCGTTCTCGAACATGCCGAGTGTGGAATAACGTTCGCGATAGAGCACGAGGGCGCGTTCCGCATCGTCGCGGCCGACCAAGGTGCGGAACGATTCGATCAAGGGCGGCCCTATGCACCAATGCAGTTCGTCGGCGGGCGGTGGCGTCAGCCCCATGCGCTCGAGCGCGAAGCGGATGCAGCTGGTGATGCCGAGCTTCGGATCGGTCAGTGTACCGTCGAGATCGAGCAGCAGAGTTTTCACAGCAGATCCTGCAATTGCGCGACCAGCGGGATATCGGCGGCCGGCATGGGATACTCGCCCATCTTGGCGGGGCGCACCCATTTGAGCGCCTGGTTTTCGCGCGAGCTCACCATGCCTTTCCACACGCGGCAGACATAGAGCGGCATCAGGAGATGAAAGTCGTCGTAGGTGTGCGAAGCAAAGGCGATGGGCGCCAGACAACTCGCGCGGATATCGATGCCGAGTTCCTCATGGCATTCGCGGATCAACGCATTCTCCGGCGTTTCGCCGGCATCGACCTTGCCGCCCGGGAATTCCCACAGCCCGGCCATCTTTTTACCTTCGGGGCGTTGGGCGATCAGCACGCGGCCGTCGGAATCGATCAGCGCGATAGCGACCACAAGCACGATCGGCAGATGCGAGGCGACGGCGCGTTGTTCCGCGTCGAAGCAGCTCGGATCAAGACCGATAGTCGCCATTGATACTGATATATTCGTGGGTGAGATCGCAGGTCCACACGGTTGCCTTGCCCGAGCCGATGCCGACATCGACCGAGATGACGATGTCGGAACCCTTCATATGTTCGGCGACCGGCGCTTCGTCGTAGCCCGGCACGACTTCGCCCTCGGCCGCGACCTTCACACCGCCGATGATGATGGCGAGCTTGTCGCGATCGGCCTTTTCGCCGCACTTGCCGACCGCCATGACGATGCGGCCCCAATTCGCGTCCTGACCGGCGATCGCGGTTTTGACCAGCGGCGAATTGGCGATGGCCATCGCGATCTTCTTGGCCGCCGTGGCACTCTGCGCACCCGTCACGCTGACGGAGACGAATTTCGTCGCACCCTCGCCGTCCTTGATAATCTGGTGCGCGAGGTCGAGCATGACTTCGTCAAACTTCTTGCGGAAGTCGCGGAAGATGCCGTCGCCCACCGCGAAGACCGGATCGTGCTTGGTCTGGCCGGTGGCGAAGGCCAGCACGGTGTCGCTGGTCGAGGCATCCGAATCCACCGTGATGGAATTGAAGCTGCGCTCGGTCGACTTGCTCAGCAGATGTTGCAACACAGCGGGCGGGATCGCCGCATCGGTGAAGATATAGCCGAGCATCGTGCCCATGTTGGGCGCGATCATGCCGGAGCCTTTGCAGATGCCAGCGATGGTGACCGGCACGCCGCCGATCTTGGCGGTGCGCGACGCACCTTTCGGAAAGGTATCGGTGGTGGAAATGGCGCGCGCGGCCCCTTCCCAATCGCTATTGCCGAGATTGGCTTTCAGGCCCGGCAAGGCAGCCACGATCTTGTCGCCGGGCAGCGCCTCGCCGATCACGCCGGTGGACGACACATAGACATGGTTCACATCGGTGCCCGCCAGCTTCGCCGTCGCCTCGACGCTGAGCTTGCAAGCGGCGGCGCCGACCTTGCCGGTGAAGGCGTTGGAGTTGCCGGAATTGACGACAAGTGCGCGCGCATGGCCTTCGCCATTCTTCAATGCCGCGCGGCAGAAATCGACCGGCACCGACGGCATGGTTGATTTGGTGAAGACACCCGCGACGGTCGTGCCCTCGGCCAGTTCGGCATAGAACAGATCGGTGCGGTTGGCATAGCGGATGCCGGCGGCCCCCGATGCGAAACGCACGCCGGCGACCGGCGGGATGGACGGGAAGGATGCAGGTGCGAGGGGGGAAATTTTGGGCATGATGGTTTGGTTCTACCGGTCGTCGCGCAGTGGGTAAAGTGAAAGGCTGATGTTGGGGGCAAAGCGCGGTTTCTCATCATTTCTTTGCATCGCGCGGGTAAAAGCCCGGAAATCCACCGATTTCGATGATGAGAGCGGCTGCGATTTCTAATCATTCTCTAAGCATCGTCTTAGCATTCTCTCATCATGTTCTCATCATTCTCTCATCATCGTCTCATCACGGTCTTAGCATCCAGCTGGGTCCCGCTGGCCCATCCTTCGACAAGCTCAGGATGAGGGTTGGCGCAGCGTAAGAACAAATAAAGAACATCATCCGGATTCCGACACGCCCGGTCAAGAAAAAAGGCCCCGGTGGAAACCGGGGCCTTTGCGGTGTCCTGCGATGAGGAACCGTTATTTCTTTTTGGTCTCGCCCTTCTCGGCCTTGGGAGCGGCGCCCTTCGCTGGGCGGCCTTCCATGCCGAAGGTTTCGACCTTTGCCTTGTCGCGCAAAGACGCGACGTAGGATTCGGCCAGATCGCGCCGCGCCGCCATGCGAACTTCCTCGGCCGCTTCCTCGAAGGTCGGCGGCTTCTTGTTGCGCTTATCCTCGACACGGATGATGTGGAAACCGAACTGCGAACGCACCGGCTTGTTGCCGTAGGTTCCCGGCTTAATCTGATCGAACGCCGCGTCCGAGAACGGCTTCACCATGCGTTCGCGCGTGAAGTAGCCGAGATCGCCACCGGCCTGGGCCGAGCCGTCGGTCGAGACCTGCTTGGCGATGGCGGCGAAATCCTCGCCCTTGTTGAGGCGTGCGATGACATCGTTGGCGGCCTTTTCGTCGGCCACCAGGATATGGCGCGCGCGGACTTCTTCTTCCGGCGGCGTTTCCTTGATCATGCGATCGTAGGCTTCGCGGACCTTCTTCTCGTCGAGTTCCTTTTCGACCCGGCGGATCAGGTATTCCTGCTCGAGCATACGATCCTCGAGCCGGGCCATGCGGCGCTGCACCTCGGAATTCTTGTTCACGCCGGTCTTGCGCGCCTCTTCGGCGACGATGCGGCTGTTGATGATCGCGCTCAGCAGGTAATCGAACACGACGTTCGGCGGATAGGCCTGGGCTTCCGGCGGCAGCATGTCGCGCGCCGCGTTGATGTCGGAGAAGCGGATTTCGTACCCATCGACCACCGCGACGACGCGGTTGGGGTCCTGCGCCGCACCTTTCGGCGCTTCGCCGGCGATTGCCGGCGCAACGACCAGAATGCCCACAGCCATCAGGGCCGCCCTCAGGGTATTCCGGGCCAGGTTCGCGTAACTCATCATATGTCCTCTCAACGATTCCCAAGGTAGAGCGGCCGCCGGGGCGGCGAATTGCGGCGCACACTAACTTCATTTGCGCGGTCTGGACAGCCCCGGGGCCGATTTGTCGGCCGTAAACAGCCCCTTAGAGGCGTGGCTCCGTCTCAAATTTGCCCCACGGACGGACGGAATAACCGAGCCCCACGGTTTGACTTGGCCACAGGGGCGGCCTATCTGTCGCCGTGTGAATTGCCCGTCCTACCGCCGGATCGGCTATATTAGGGAAATGCCGAGGAATCCTTATGTTTGACGCCATTTTCCGGCGCGTTTTCGGGTCCGCTAACGACCGTTATGTCAAAAGCCTCTCCAAGACCGTCGCGCTGATCAACAGCCTCGAACCGGACGTCGCAAAGCTCGCCGATCCGGAGCTGGCGGCGCGCACCGACTGGCTGAAAGGGCGCTTGGCCAACGGCGAAACCCTCGACCAAATCCTGCCCGACGCCTTCGCCACCGTGCGCGAGGCCGCCAAGCGCGAACTGGGCGAACGCCCCTTCGACGTCCAGCTGCTGGGCGGCATCGTGCTGCATCGCGGCATGATCGCGGAAATGAAGACCGGCGAAGGTAAAACCCTGACCTCGACCCTGCCGATCTATCTCAACGCGCTCGCCGGCAAAGGCGTGCATGTCGTTACGGTCAACGATTACCTGGCCAAACGCGACGCCGAATGGATGGGCCGCGTCTTCAACCGCCTCGGCCTTAGCGTCGGCTGCATCGTGCCGGGCCTGACCGATTACGAACGGCGCGACGCCTACGCCGCCGACATCACCTACGGCACCAATTCGGAGCTCGGCTTCGACTATCTGCGCGACAATATGAAATTCTCGCTCGACGAGATGGTGCAGCGCCCGTTCAATTTCGCCATCGTCGACGAAGTGGATTCGATCCTCATCGACGAAGCGCGCACGCCGCTGATCATTTCCGGCCAGGCGGAAGATTCGTCGGTCCTGTACAACGCCGTCGACAAGGTCATCCCGCGCCTCGCCGCCGAAGACTTCGAGAAAGACGAAAAGGCGCGCGCGGTCACCATGACCGAGCAAGGCACCGAAACGGTCGAACGCCTGCTGACCGAGATGGGCCTGCTGAAGAACGGCGGCATGTACGACATCGGCAATATCTCGCTCGTGCATCACGTCAATCAGGCATTGCGCGCCCACAAGCTGTTCGAGCGCGACAAGGACTACATCGTCAAAGACGACAAGGTCATCATCATCGACGAATTCACCGGTCGCATGATGGAAGGCCGGCGCTATTCCGAAGGCCTGCACCAGGCGCTCGAAGCCAAAGAAGGCGTGACGGTCGAACACGAGAACCAGACGCTCGCCTCGATCACGTATCAGAATTATTTCCGCATGTATCCGAAGCTCGCCGGCATGACCGGCACGGCCATGACGGAAGCCGGCGAATTCTCGGAAATCTATAAGCTCGAAGTCGCCGAGATGCCGACCAACGTCGACATCATCCGCAAGGACGACGACGACGAGGTTTATCGCACGGCCGCCGAAAAGGCGGAGGCGATCGTCAAGCTGATCGAGGAATGCCGCAAACGCGAGCAGCCGGTCCTGGTCGGCACCGTATCGATCGAAAAATCCGAAGTGCTGTCGGAACTGCTGAAGAAGAACAAGATTCCGCATCAAGTGCTGAATGCGCGTTATCACGAGCAGGAAGCCTTCATCATCGCGCAGGCCGGCAAGCCGGGCGCCGTCACCATTGCCACCAACATGGCGGGCCGCGGCACCGACATCCAATTGGGCGGCAACGTCGCCATGCTGTTGCGCCAACATCAAGAAAAGATGGCGCGTGAAGGCATCTCGGACGAAACCGAACTGAAGCGGCTCGAAGCCAAGCTCCGTGCCGAGATCGCCACCGACAAGGTCAAATCCAAGGAAGCCGGCGGCCTGTTCGTCATCGGCACCGAGCGCCATGAAAGCCGGCGCATCGACAATCAGCTGCGCGGCCGTTCCGGCCGCCAGGGCGATCCGGGCGCATCAAAATTCTTCCTGTCGCTGGAAGACGACCTGATGCGCATCTTCGGCTCGCAACGCATGGACGGCATTCTCACGCGCCTCGGCCTGAAGGATGGCGAAGCGATCATCCATCCGTGGATCAACAAGGCGCTGGAGAAGGCGCAACAGAAGGTCGAAGCGCGCAACTTCGAAATCCGCAAGAACCTGCTCAAATACGACGACGTGATGAACGACCAGCGCAAGGTCATCTACGAGCAGCGCAAGGAATTGATGAGCGGGCACGACGTGTCGCAGACAGTAAAGGATATGCGCGACAACGTCATCGAACGGGTCGTCACCACGACCATGCCCGAGAAGGCCTATGCCGAGCAGTGGGACACGCACACCCTGCACGAAGAAATACTGCGCATCTTCGGCCTCGATCTGCCGGTCGCCGATTGGGCAAAGGAAGAAGGCGTAGCCGATTCCGAAATCAAGGAACGCATCGTCGCCCTGGTGACCCGCAAAATGGCCGACAAGGCCGCGACGTGGGGACCGGACGTGATGCGCGAGGTCGAGAAGAGCCTGCTGTTGCAGGTCCTCGATCAGGTGTGGAAAGAACATCTGCTGTCGCTCGACCATCTGCGCCACGGCATCGGCTTGCGCGCCTACGGCCAGAAAGATCCGCTCAACGAATATAAGGGCGAAGCCTTCGAGATGTTCAACACCATGTTGGGCGATCTCGACGAACGCGTGACCCTGCTGCTCGCCCATATCGAACTGAAATCGAGCTTCGATCAGAACACGCTGCAGTTCGGTCATCCGTCTAACGTGCAGGAAACCAATCAGGATCCGGCCTTCGCGCACGACGGCCCGCAGCGCGACGAGCGGTCATCCTATGGCGATGCGCTGGCGGCCGATCGCAACGGCGCCAACGTGATCGACGCACAGAATCCCGACACCTGGGTTGGAACGGGGCGCAACCAGCCCTGCCCATGCGGTTCCGGCCGTAAATATAAGCATTGCCACGGCGCAGGCCGCGTCTAGGCGCGGCGCTTCGTCGGCTTACCTACGGGCTCAATCGCCTTTCGGCGTATTCACGCATTTCTGGCGATCGGTCGCATCGGCGATGGAGGCGCAACGCGCCGGCACACCCGACTGCGTGGCGTTCTTTAAAATAACGGCGGCCGGCTCATTGGGTTGTGAGCTGGCTGGGGGTGTATTCGGCGCCTGATTGCCGGGCGTCTGATTATTGGGGTTACCCGCATCGTTGTTGGGCTTACTTGTCGGGACCTCATTGGCCTGCGCAAGCAACTGCACGACGAGGTCCGACGCGAATGAAAATGTCGGCTGCGCCGCGAGAGCGACAAAACCGACGACCAACGCCATGCCGATCGATGCACAGCGGTTCGATTCTTTATGCGACATGAAAAGCCCCTGTTTTTATCGTGATGCAGATATAAGCCGGGGCCGACTTCGTTCCGTGAAGAACGCCGCCGGCCCCGTGCTCAACTGTTAAACCGGCGGGTTATTAGCGGCCCGAAGGTTTGCCTTGCTCAACCGAGCTGCGTTTCATGCACGCTAGGCGCGCCTGTTCGGTCGGCTCGCCGGAGCACTCGGTCGGCACGGCGACCGAACGCTGGTTGGTCGAGCTGCCCGGCGCTTCCTTGGCGCCCGGAGCCGCCGTCGGCTGCTGCGTGCCGGAAACGTCGCCCAACTGGGCGCCGCTGCCACCGCTGCCGCTGTTCGGAACGGCCGCGCGAGCGGCGGGAGCCGGAACCGGCGTCTGCGTGCCGGCGACATCGCCCGGCTGCGCACCGGTCGGCGTGGTCTGCTGCGACGGCGAGGCCATGCTGTTGGTGTTGGAGTTCGGAGCCGGAATGGCCTGCATGGTGCCCGGCACATCGCCGGCCGGCGAAGTCGTCGTCGCGGCCTGGCCGGGGACGAGATTGCCCGCCTGCTGTGCCATCAGCGGCTGCGCAAAGAAGCTGGCGGTCAGGGCCAACGCGGTCGCGGCGAGAAGTTGTGTTTTGATCTTGGTCATTATGATGTTCCTTCCGTCGAGTGTTAGCGGACCGAGAGTTAAAACCGTCACCGACGGCCACTCGGCTCTGCGATAAATATAGGAAGGATGTCTCTCGCTCGGTGTGGTAACCCTGTGAGGGACTTGGCACACGGCTGTGAGCAAATGTACACACGGATGTCACGCGCCGATCACAGCGGCGTTACCGTGCCGATGTCAGCCCGACGTTTGAATGCATTTGCGTCGTTCGGCCGGATTGGCGATCTTCGCGCAACGCGATGACACGCCCTGATCTTCCTTCGGCTGTTCGGCATAGATCGTTGCAGCTTGGGCAAACGGCTCGGCGGCCTTCACGTCGCAGGCAGCCAGCGCCAGCAATCCGACAGCAAACATTGAGATTTTGATCATCGCATCGCGCATGGTTATTCAGTTATCGCGCATCATAGGATTTTCAAGATCGTGTGCGCGTGACATTAACGGGTGCGTTCGCACTCCTGAATGAAGGCGAGCACCACCGCGCTGAACGCCGCCGACTGCTCCATATTCACCATATGGCCCGCGCCCGGAATGATGACGAGCTGAGCGCCCGCGATCTGCCCCGCCACCTCGCGCGCATAATCCGGCGTAGCTTGCGGATCTTCGGCGCCCGTCAGCACGAGGCACGGCGCCGTCACCGACGCATATTCCGGGAATTGGGTGTAGGACACGACGGTTTCCAACGTCTTGGCGTAGGATTCGCGACGCACCGATGCGAGCCGGTTCGACACCGCCTCAAACACCTTGGCCGAGGCGCCGCGCGCGAGATAACGCTGCGTATTGTCGAGCGCGATCTGGCGCAGATCGGCGCCGTTCTTCAATGGCGTGACGCGACGCGCGCGCCGGATCGAGAGTTCTTCGTCCGACGGTTTCGGTTCGCGCTTGGCGCTGGTGCCGGCGAAGGTGACGCTTTTCACCCGGTCGGGAAAACGGTTCTGGAATTCCAGCACGACGCGCCCGCCCATCGAATGGCCGACAAGGTGGGTGCGCTCCGAGCCCAGATGATCGAGCACGCGTACGAGATCGTCGCACACATCGGCGAAGCGATAGGGGCCTTCGTAATCGTCGCTGCCGGCATGGCCGCGCGCGTCCCAGGCGGCCGCCGTGAAGTGTGGCGCGAAGTCGCGGATCTGATCGTGAAAATCGAGGCGGCTGAAGCCGTTGCCGTGCAGGAACATGACGAGCTGTCCGGCCCCCGCAACATCGACCGCGATGCGGGGCTTTTCGCCGACATAGATCGTCTTGATGTCCACCGCTGTCATGTTTGTCCTTGGGCCTATCGGCCTGTCCTTGCGCCGCGCCTTACGGGCGGTCATTGTCCGGATAAAGAAAAACAGTGCAAGACACGACAGGGACTTGGACGGACATGAGCGGCGGGCTGGATCTCAGCGCGGTTTATCATACCAATCACCAGATCATCGAAGCGGCCTATGAAGCGCTGCCGCAGGACGTCTGGGATTATATCTGCGGCGGCGCGGAAACCGAGACGACCTTAGCCCGCAACCGTCAGGCGCTCGACTGCTTGGCATTGCGCCCGCGCGTGCTCGTCGATGTCGGTGAAGTCGATACGTCCACCACGTTTCTGGGGACGCGCCTACGCATTCCAGTGATGCTGGCGCCGATGGGGAATCTCACCCGCATCACGCCGAGCGGCGCGCTCGCGGCAGACGATGCGGCGGCGCGGTTCGGCACGATCAATTTCGTCTCTACGACAACGCCGCCGGACCTCGAAGTCACCGGCGCCAACAGCCCGCATCACAAATGTTTTCAGATCTATATGCGCGGCGACACTGTCTGGCTGAAGGATCTGCTCAAACGCGTCAAAGCGGCGGGCTATCAATCCGTGGCACTCACCGTCGATTCCGCCTATTACGGCAATCGCGAGCGGTTGAACGCTTATCAGATTCGTCATCGCGACGTCGCCGAACGCTACTGGCAGGCGCGCGTCACCTGGGATCACGTCAAATTGATCCAGGATGAACTGGCGGGCATCCCCTTCATGTTGAAGGGCATCCAGACGGCCGAGGATGCGGCACTGGCCGTCGAACACAAGGTCGATGTCGTCTATATCTCCAACCACGGCGGACGGCAGATCGATCACGGCCTCGGCGCCATCGAGACCCTGCCCGAGATCGTTGCCGCCGTGGGCGGCAAGGCGCGCGTGGTGGTCGACGGCGGCATCACACGCGGCACCGACGTCGTGAAGGCCATGGCACTCGGCGCGGATGCCGTCGCCATCGGACGGCTGCAGGCCTGGGGCATGGCGGCGCACGGCGCCGACGGCATCGTGCGCGTTCTCGAACTGCTCGAACGCGAGATCGTCATCGCCATGGGACTGCTCGGCGTCACCAAGCTCGACCAACTCGATGCGAGCTATATCGCCAAGACCATCCCCGTCATGCCCGCCCACGAAATGAGCGCCTTCCCGCATGTGCGCAACGGGCGTTTAAAATAACTCGCCACAGGGAAATCATCTTTCATGTTTGAAGAAAAAATCTCCTTCGTCTCCGACGGCCTGAAACTGGCCGCAGTCGTCACCGGACCCGATGGGCTGAAGGCCGGCGAACGCCGCCCTGGCGTCATCATCATGCATGGCTTCGGCGGCCATAAGAACGGCCCGCAGCAGCGCTGGTCGTCCAAGCAGCTGGCCGAATGGGGTTACGTTTGCCTACGCTTCGACTTTCGCGGCTGCGGCGAATCCGAAGGCGCCAAGGGCCTGGTGAAGCCCGATATCCAGATCGCCGACGCGCTCAACGCGATCCCGGTCATCCTGGCGCGCGCCGATGTCGATCCCGATCGGCTGATGTATGTCGGCACGAGCTACGGGGCGTCGGTCGCGATCTCGGCGGCCGCGCGCGATCCGCGCATCAAGGCAGTGATCGCCCAAGGCGGCTGGGGCATCGGCGAGAATATGTTCCGCTATCTGCACAACACGCCCGAGAAATGGGCCAAATACACCAAGATGATCGACGACGGAAAAGCGGCCTTCAAGGCGACCGGCACCTGGCCGCGCGCGCACCGCTACGACATCGTGCCGATCCCCGATCACCTGCGCGCCAATATCGACGGCCCGTCGGCATTCGATTTCTCCGTCGAGACGGCCGCCGAATTCCGCGTCTACAATCCGCAAGACGACGTCGCCAAGGTGAGCCCGCGTCCGCTGATGCTGATCCATGCCGCCGAGGATCTGGTGGTGCCGGCCGAAGGCTCGGGCGAACTGTTCCGCAAGGCCGGTAAAAACGCCGAGCTATTTCAGCTGGCGGGCGTCGATCATTTCATGTTCGGTGAAGGCGAAACCCGCGTGCACCACATCGTGCAGGATTGGCTGGAACGGTATTTTCCGGTTTAGCGGAAATGCATCTTCCATCTCAATTAAAAGCCGTCATGCTCGGACTTGTTCCGAGCATCCACGGAAGGCGCGTCCGCGCCGACAAAAGTCTTTTCGCGCTATCGCGCTTTCGTGGATGGCCGGGTCAAGCCCGGCCATGACGACTCCGAGGCTACTTAACCCCGCGCAGCATTCGTGAAGCGGTCGATGACCTCGATCAGGCGCTCGATGTCGAACGGCTTGGTGAGATAGTCGGAGAAGCCGGCGGCGAGGCCCTGCTGCATATCGAAATCCGGCGCCCCGGCCGTCAGCGCCACCACCGGGATAGCGGCGGTTTCGCGCACACCGGCGAGGCGCGCGCGCGCCTGAAAGCCGCTCATGCCCGGCAGATCGATATCCATCAGGATCAGCGCCGGGCGCTGCGCGGTTGCCACCTCGATCCCCGATTCCGCATCGTTGGCCGTCACCAGGCGCGCATTGGTCAGATCGGCGAAGACTTCTTCCATCAGCAGGCGATGCAGCGGGTTGTCCTCGATATAAAGCACCGTGAAATAGCCGTCGGCATCGGCGGCCGGCGCGCTCCCGCGCGCCTGCGTGCGGTTACCGGCAGCAGAAACGCCACCGGCCGGAAAATCGACCCAGAAGGTCGTGCCCGCACCGGGCACGCTTTCAAAGCCGATCCCCCCGCCCAATTGTTCGACCAGACGATGGGTGAGGTACAAGCCGATGCCGGTTCCTTCGATCGCGCTGCCTTCGCGGCCCAGGCGATTGAAGGCCTGAAAGATCTGCTCCTGACGTTCGAGCGGGATGCCTTCGCCGGTATCGGCGACGCTGACGCGCACCATGCCGGTGTTGTGGACCGTATCGTTCAGCACCTGTGTCGCGACCCGCACAATGCCGCCGGGGCGATTGTATTTCACCGCGTTCGACAGCAGGTTCAGCATGATCTGACGAAAGCGCCCGCGATCGGTGGCGAGCGGGATCAGATCGGCGGCGGACTCGTCGATCAAGGTCACATCGACCTCATAGGCTTTTTCCTTCAGCATATCGACGCATTCGGCGATCAGCGGCGGGGCAATCACATCCTCGATCGTGAAATTCGCATGGCCCGCCTCGATCTTGGACAGTTCGAGCACATCGCCAATGAGATTGAGCAAGTGCTGCCCGCTGCGCACGATATGGCTGGCGAAATTGGCGATCTTCTCGGGGCTCAATTGCGTGCTCTTTTGTTCGAGCAGGCGGCCGAACCCGAGGATGGCGTTCATCGGGGTGCGCAGTTCGTGACTCATCGACGAGAGAAATTCGGTCTTGGCGCGGTTCTGCGCGTCGGAGGTTTCGCGCTCGCGGGTCAACGAGGCCTCGCGGCGCTTGAGATCGGTGATATCGACACGGAAACATGCCGTGCCGCCGTCGGCCGTTTTGCGGTCCTGGATGCGCAGCCAGCGCCCATCTTCGATCTGGGCATCGAAGGTCTGATTGCCGCTACGGAATTGTTTGAGGCGGCGCTGAACATATTCTTCGATGTTCGGCGTGTTGGCGCGCACCAGACCGCGCGTGATGCCGTTGCGCACGATGTTCTCGAAGGTCGTGCCCGGCAGTAGGATACGCCCGGCATTCGGATAGAAATCGAGATATTTGGAATTGCACAGCACGAAGCGTTCGTCGGCATCGAAATAGGCGAAGCCATCCTCGATCGCCTCCATCGCGGCGCGGAGCTGGGTTTCCGCCTTCACCTGATCGGTGATGTCGACCGAGACGCCGCGATAGCCCGCGAAGCGTCCGCTCTCGTCGTAATAAGGCCGGGCACTCGTCATGACATTGATGTCTGTCATGTGCGGCCGGCGCATGAGATAGCGCACCTTATAGAACGGACGGCGCGCTTCCATCTCGGTCAGGAAATGACGCCACTGTTCCTCATCCAGCGGTATCAGGTCCAAGGTAAGTTCGGACCGGCGGCGGCCGCGAATGGCGTCCATGGTGGCCCCGAGAAAAGCAAGGCCGATGCCGGACATATAGGTGTAGCGAAAGTTCTGATCGACCTCCCAGAACCATTGAGGGCCGATTTCCGCGGAGTCGCGGAAACGCTCCGCGAGGAGACGCAATTCGCGCTCGTGCCGTTGCTCGTCCGTGGCGTCGTTTGTGGCCGGATCGTTGTTCACAGGCCCGCCTCCCCGATGGGGATTTCAGCGCCCGTTGGCTAGCTGTGTCAAACCCCGCGCGTTGCGCGGTGCATTCTGCATGACGGAAACTGCGTTGGGGCGCTGCCCAGCGTCTCAGTGACGCGCGGCGGGATCGATGATGCGCAGCGGCTTGCCGTCCATGAAAGCCAGGATGTTCTCGACACTCTGACCGTAGAACGACGCATAATTGTCGTCGGCGACGAAGCCGATATGCGGCGTCAGCACGGTGCGCGGCGCGGTGCGCATCGGATGATCGGCGGGCAAGGGTTCGACCTCGTAGACGTCGAGCGCGGCACAACCGATGGAGCCCGCGTGCAGCGCCGCCAAAAGCGCCGCCTGATCGACGATCGGCCCGCGCGAAGTATTCACCAAGATCGCCGTCTTCTTCATACGCGCGAGATCGGCCGCACCGATCAGACCGCGCGATCGATCGGAGAATTTCAGATGGATGCTGACGACGTCGCATTCACTCAGCAGCGTCGCCTTGTCGGCATAGGCCACACCGGCCTCACGGCAGCGCTCCTCGGTGAGGTTGGTGCTCCACGCCAGCGTCTTCATGCCGAAGGCCTGGCCGATGCGCGCCACCGCGCCGCCGATATTGCCGAGACCGATCACGCCCAGGGTCTTGCCGGCGAGGCGCAGGCCGACGCTGTTCTGCCAGCCGCCTTCGCGCACCGAACGATCGGCCGCTGCGATCTGACGGGCGGCGGCCAGGATCAGCGCCCAGGCCAATTCGACCTCAGCCGACATCGACCCGTCGCCCTTGGTACCCGACACCACAATGCCGCATTCCTTGGCGGCAGCGAAATCGATATGCGCGGCGCCCATGCCGGTCTGCGCGATCAATTTCAGATTGGGCAGTTGAACGAGAAGTTCGCGCGGAAAGCGCTGCCGCTCGCGCATGGCGACGATCGCGTCGAACGGTTTGAGCACCTCCGCCGCCCGGGCACCGAGAGGCTGGCTGAAGACTTCCACCGTCGCCCGCTCTTTAACCTTCGCCCAATCCGCCGCGGCGAGAGCCGCATTTTGATAATCGTCCAGAATCGCGATGCGCATATAATTGCTACCGATAATTGCCGTGGTGATTGCCCGTTTTGCCGAATCGCGGCTACGATGCCGCCTCTGACGGCGTTTGCAAAGGGGGCTCACCGCCATGGATGCGATCAAGCGTTACTTCGATCTTGAAGCCAAGCGCACAACGGTGCGCACGGAACTGCTCGCCGGCTTGGCGACCTTCCTAACGATGGCTTACATCATCGTCGTCAATCCGGACATCCTCTCCAAGGGCGGCATGGATTTCGGCGCGGTGTTCGTGGCGACCGTGCTGGCCGCCGCGATCGGCACCTTGATCATGGGGCTCTGGGCCAATTGGCCGGTCGCCCTCGCACCCGGCATGGGCCTCAACGCCTATTTCACCTTTTCCGTCATCCTGGGCCTCAAGCAGACCTGGGAAGTCGCACTCGGCGCGGTCTTCCTAGGCGGCGTGCTCGTCTTGATCCTCAGCCTCACCGGCTTGCGCGAATGGATCATCAATTCGATCCCGAAATCGCTCAAGCTTGGCATCGGGGCCGGTATCGGTTTCTTCCTCGCCATCATCGGGCTGACGGGAGCCGGCATGGTGGTCGATAATCCGGCGACCCTCGTCGGCATCGGCAATATGGGCGATCCGAAAGTGCTGCTCGCCGGCCTCGGCTTCTGCGCGATGGTCATTTTCACGCGCCTCGGCGTGCCGGGCTCCATCGTCATCTCGATCCTTGCGGTCAGCATCGTCGCCTGGATCACCGGTCTCGCGGAATTCCACGGCGTCTTCGGCCCGGTCCCGTCGATCGCACCGACGTTCCTCAAGATCGACATCGCGGGCGCCTTCACCGTCGGCATGATCGGCGTCGTCTTCGCCTTCATGTTCGTCGACTTCTTCGATACGGCCGGCACGCTCACCAGCGTCGCCAACGTCGCCGACAAGGTCGATGCCGAGGGCAAGATCGAAGACATCGGCAAGGCGATCATCGCGGATTCGTCGGCGACCATTGTCGGCACCCTGCTCGGCACCTCCAACACCACGAGCTATGTGGAATCAGGCGCCGGCATCAGCGAAGGCGGACGCACCGGCCTCACCGCCGTCGCGGTCGCGTTCCTGTTCCTGTGCTGCCTGTTCCTGGCCCCCTTGGCGATGTCGATCCCGGCCTTCGCGACGGCACCGGCGCTGGTGTTCGTCGCCGCCTATTTCGCGCGCAACCTGCGCGATCTGGATTGGGAGGACGTGACCGAGTATTCGCCCGCGATTCTGGCCGCGGTGTTGATGCCGCTCACCTATTCGATCGCCAACGGCATCGCCATCGGCTTCATCTCCTACACGATCATCAAGATCCTGGCCGGCAAGTGGGGCGAGATCAATTGGGCGGTGATCCTGGTCGCCGTGCTGGGCGTACTGCACTACGCCTACGGTTGATCGTCTTATCGACGAAAGTCAAAAGCCCCGTGTCGCACGACACGGGGCTTTTTTTAATCTCGGATTTCAGCTCCGCGCGAGCGGCGGCGTGACGGTGACGTCGGTATCCCACGGGAAATGGATCCACGTGTTCTGCGGCACTTCGTGCACGAAGGTATCGACGTAGGGCAGTCCTTTGGGCTTGGCATAGATCGTCGCTACATGCGCCTCGGGCAACAGCTCGCGCGTCGCGCGCATGGTCACGCCGGTATCGACCAGATCATCGACGACCAACCAGCCCTTCCCCTGCGCCTGCAACGCACCGTCCGGCACCTTGATGAGTTTGACGTCGCCGCGCGACTTGTCGTCGTAGGTCGAGATGCAGATCGTATCGATCAGACGGATCTCCATCTCGCGCGCGAAAATGGCGGCAGGCACGAGGCCGCCGCGCGTGATCGCGACGATGCCGGTCCATTTAGTCGCCGGTAGCAGTCGGCGCACCAGGATCTTGGCGTCGCGATGCACTTCCGCCCAGGTGACAATCAATTCGCCGGAATAGGCGGCGTCGTTGTGAGCCACAGCTTTTTCCCCAACCCCAAATGAAATTACGTCAGTTCGGTCTGTTGCTCGGCCAAGAATTGCCGCGATCCGATGCCAGATGACGCGGCAGGTTCTTGATCTCGAAACAGCCAATCTGGCCCATCGCCTGCGCGAATTCGATGCCCAGCAGTTCGGCGACATGATCGGCCCCCGCTTCGCCCAGCGCGCAGACCGCGAACATGAAAGCGCGGCCCATGAAGACGAAATCGGCGCCGAGCGCCATCGCGCGCGCAACATCCAAACCCGAACGCGACCCCGAATCCACTGTAACCACCAGCTTGTCGCCGACCGCATCGCGTACACTCGGCAAAGCTTCGAGCGGGCTGATCAAGGATTCCGATTGGCGCCCGCCATGGTTGGACAACACGACACCTTCGACGCCGATGTTCTGACAATCGCGCGCGTCCGACGCGCTGAGCACGCCTTTGCACAGCATCGGCCCGTCCCACATCTTGCGCACCGCTTCCAGACCCTTGAGGTCCATGCCGCGCGCCATGATCGTGTTCTGCAAGGCGGCGACGCCGGTGATGTCGGCATCGGGCGGATAATAGGGCACCATGGTTTCGAACTTCGGCAGGCCCTGCGCCATCGTCGCGGCAAGCCAGGCCGGGTGTGCGAACATGCGCGCCAGATTGAACGGCGACATGCGCGGCGGCACGGTCAGCCCGTTGCGCTGATCGCGCAAGGTCCGCCGCCCGGCCGGCGTGTCGACAGTGACCAGCAACGCGCCGAAGCCGGCGGCCTTGGCCCGATCGAGGATATCCTTGGTGATGCCCGGATCACGCACCGGATAAAGCTGGAACCACGCGTTCTTGCCCGCAATCGCGCCGATCTTTTCGATGCTCGAGGTCGCCAGCATGGACAGGCAGAACGGGATGTTGCGCTTCTTGGCGGCCGCCGCGAGGTACTCGGCCGAGCGCGGCCAGATCAAACCGCTCTGGCCGACCGGCGACACGCCGAAGGGAAAGTCGAAGGTCTGACCGAAGATCGTGTGTTTGGTGTTGGGCGCGCGGCGCTCCGGCAGGTAATCGGCGACGAAGCGTACGGCATCGTAGGCGGCACGGTTATGGGCAAGCCCACGCTCGTCCCCCGCCGCACCGGCGAGGTAATCCCAAGCGAACTTGGGCATGCGTTTATAGGCTTCGGCTTCAAGGTCGGGAACCGACGGGAAATCGTTCATCAAGGTCATGTGATAAGCGTAGCGGCCTTGCTCCGCCCCGGCAATCGCCTATCCTTTTTGCAAAGCAACAGCCACAAGACCTAGGAGTGCTTGATGCCCACGATCCTGATCACCGGCGCCAATGGCGGCCTCGGTCTCGAATTCACCCGCCAATACGCCGCCGACGGCTGGCGCGTCATCGCCTGCGTGCGCGATCCGGCCAAGGCGAGCGCGCTGAAGGCACTGGGCGGCTCGGTCGAGATCCGCACACTCGACGTTGCCGACTTTGCCGCCATCGACGCGCTGGCGGCCGATCTCAAAGGGACGGCTATCGACGTGCTGCTGCTGAATGCCGGGCTCAACCCGCAGCTCGACGCCCCTTTGGCCGAAGAGGCCGACTACGACGCCTGGTCCGATGTCTTCCGCGTCAACACCATGGCGCCGCTGCGCATGGCGGTGGCGTTCCGCGATCATGTGGCGGCCTCGACGCGCAAGATCGTCGCGGCCATCAGCAGCGGCGGCGCGACCGTCAGCCAAGCCAAAGGCGGCAACTATGTGTACCGGTCGTCCAAGGCGGCGCTGAACCAATGCATGAAGGGCCTGTCGAAGGAATATGCGGGGCGCGGCCTGACCATCGTCATGCTGGCGCCGGGCTGGGTGCGCACCCGCATGGGCGGACCGAAGGCGACCTTCTCACCCGAGGAATCGGTGACCAAGGTCCGCACGGTGATCGCCGGACTGAGTGCGGAAGATAGCGGCCGCTTCATCAACAACGACGGCTCGGACTGTCCTTGGTAATTCGGGCGACAGGCCAGCAGGAGAATGTCCTCATGCTGAGCCTGTCGAAGCATGCGGGGTGCCGCCGGCCCATCCTTCGACAGGCTCAGGATGAGGTTTTCTTTTAGCCCGCTGCGGCGGCAACCGCCTTGAACACGCGGGCATGGTTGGCGCCGACGATCTTCGCCGTCTGCTCGACGCTGAGGCCTTTGCCCAAGAGCGCCTCGACGACTTTCGGGAATGCCGCGTAATCGTTGAACACCTCTTCGATGCCGCCTTCCATATCGCTGCCGATACCGACGTGATCGGCGCCGATCGCGCCCGTCATCTTGGCAAGGTAGCCGGCCCAGACATCGATATTGCGGAACAAGGCGCCCGCCGGCCACATGCCGATCAGCCCGCCGCTATCGAGGATGGGTTTGGCATGCGCCAAGGTCATCATGCGGCTGTATTGGCGCGGCGTTTCACTGGTGATGCCGCCGTGCGACATGACCAAGGGCGCTTTGGCGATCTTGGCGACCCCGGCCGTCGTATCCGCCGTCGCATGGGCGACATCGACGATGATGCCGAGGCGATTGCATTCGCGCACCACGGCGGCGCCGAAATCCGTCAGCCCCTTATGCTGGGGATCTTCGGTCATGATGTCGCCCAGTTCGTTCACCCGGTAATGCACCAGTTGCAGATGGCGCACGCCACGGTCGAACGCCCACTGGACGCGTTCCAATTTGCCTTCAAGAAAATCGGCCCCTTCGACAGCGACGATCAGCCCAGCCTTGCCGGCCGCATGGGCGGCCGCGACATCGCCCGGCGTCAGCACCCGCTGGAACCCGTTGGCGGCGATCATGTCGTCGATGGTCGCCAATTGACGTTCGACGCTGGCGAAACATTCGCCCGGCTGGGGCGTGCGATAGGCTTTGACCGGGCCGCCCGGGCTGGCTTGGCGGATCACCGTCACGTCGGCGATGGCGGCCATGGTCACCGTGCCGAACCGGCCGCGGACCATGCGCTCGGCGACATTGTAGTGCGCCTTGTTGGATACCAGCCGCCCGCCGGCATGGCTGTGCAGATCGACCGCCGGTGTCATCAGAACGTCATCCAAGGGGGCGGCCCAACTGGGTCGCGCCAGCAGCGCCGACCCCGCGACCAGGCCGGACAAAAGATCCCGCCGCGTCAATAAGTGAGTCCTCATATTAGCCCCCGCCGTGGCGCGTCATTCACGTTGTCGCGACCAACGTGATGCAAGCTTATCACACCGCACTAAATTCACATCCGAGCAACATCGCTTAAGCATTTAGCAATATCGTTTTGGCAGAATCGGAGTAGCGTCCAACCTCGTTAGTGCGTGCACAGGAGTCACCAAAACCATGTTCTCCAAGTCCATCAAAACCGCGATCGCCGCCTTCGCCCTGGCAGCTTTCCTGGCTCCGACCATCTCGATCTCGTCCGCCAGCGCGCAGGCCAGCAAGCCGGCCGTGACCAAGAAGGCCGACCAGAAGAATGTGAAGAAGGCCAGCACGAAGAAGACCGACAAGAAGAAGCCGGCCGCCAAGAAGACCTCGTCGAAGAAAAAGCCGGCCGCCAAGAAAGCCGCCTAAGCTTTCTTCCGTCGCATGATATCGGCGCGGACGTCATCACGTCTGCGCCCGATCTCAAAAAGCCGCACTCGTTGCGGCTTTTTTATTTGGCGAACTTTGCCGCTGTCGCAAGCGCGATGTCCTCGAACCCAGGCACGGCATTGGGCACGACCTGACCGGCAAAATGCGCCACCAGATTTTCCATCATCATATCGCGCATACGCAGGGTCGATTCGTGGGTGAAGGCCGCGCGGTGCGGCGATAGGACCACGGAATCGAACGCGAAGAAATCGGTCCGCACATTGGGTTCGTTCTTGAACACCTCAAGGCCCGCGCCGGCGATCGTCTTGTTCGTTAGCGCCGCAATCAGCGCGTCTTCATCCACCGCACCGCCGCGCGCGACATTGATGAGATACCCATCGGGACCGAGTGCCGCCAGCACATCCGCATTGATGATGTCGCGGGTTTCGGGCCCATCCGGCACGCACACGACCAGGTATTGGCAGGCGGCGGCCAGCTCGCGCACGCTCGACACATAGCGATAGGGCACCGCGGCGTTGCGGGTGCGCTGGTGATAGACGATGTCCATGTCGAAGCCGGCGCAGCGGCGCGCAAGCGCCTGGCCGATATTGCCGAGCCCGAGAATGCCCACCGTCTTGCCGCTGACCGTGGCGGTGAAGCCGCCCTTCTTGTCGGTGGCGGCCCATTTGCCGTCACGGGTGAATTGATCGAAGTAGCGAAAGCGCCGCGTCAGCTCGATCATGAAACCCATGGCGAGGTCGGCGACGGAGGCCGAGTTCGATCCCGGCCCGTATGTGGCGAGAATGCCGCGCTTTAGGGCCTCCGCCATGTCGAAAATGCCGCCCCCTGGTGCGACGCCGACACCGAAAGTTGCAATAAGGGACAGGTTCGGCAGCCGATCCATCAGGCGCTTGTCGCCGCGCGGATTGGCCCCGCCGGACAGGCAGATTGCCTCGATTTTTTCGCCGATCTCGGCGATGTAGGCATCGCGATCGGGCTTATCGGAAACCTTGTGGACGGTGAATTGGGTGGCGAAATGGGCCTCGTGCTGCTCGACGTTTTCGCCGACGATCAGGATGTGATGGGTCATGAATGGCTGAAATCCGCGGTTTTGATGCACATATGTGGGTTGTACGTAAAAACCGTCATAGATTTACGTAGAACCCGTTGACAGCCCCCGATTCGGAATCTTAAGATTTCGTTAATTGGGGAGGATGTCCATGACATTCGATTGGCGTCATTACATCGCAGTGCAGCTTGAATGGGCTGACTGCTTGATCGCACGGGCGCAGGAAACGGGGCGAGGCAACACTGAATCCGATGCTCTCTTGGGGATCGCGCGGACGCGGCTCCAGGATGTGCAACGGCTCGCGGCTGACTTGTCGCGGGGCGGCGACGGGGTTCACGTTAACTAACCCCGCCGCGACCAACGTTTCTTATTCGAGCGGTTTGCCGCTCAGCTGTTCGGCACGATCCAGCTTAATGACTACGGCGTAGCCCTTGCGCTCCGGGTCGGCCTTCTTTTCGGGCTCAACCACCTTGTCCCAAACCTGATCGCGCAGAGCGCCGGTCTCATGCAATTCGGCTTTGCCGTAGAAGCGGGCCACGCCGCCGGCCGGCAGGATGCCGCTGGCGCGCAGTTCCGGATTGCGGAACCACACAACGATGTTCGGATTGGCTTTCAGGTTGTTGAAGGCCTTTTTATAGCCGCGTTCCCAATAGGCGAGCGTGTTGTCGTCGAGCACGAGGACGCTGCCCTTCGGGCTGATCTGCGGTGCGCCATCCGCACCGACGGTGCCGACGAGGCAGACGTTCGCCGGGAAGGCGGCGTTGATGTGCGGAATCAGTTTTTCTGGAATGTGACCCATACGTGTTCCCCTAGAAGTGAAGGTTGCTGTTGATTGATGCGTGACGCGGCTTAGCGCCAGTTGTCGATGAAATCGATGAGGTTGGGCCCGACGGAATCGTCGCCCGTGCCCAGGTGGTTCATCTCGGAATAATGGTTATGACCGAGCACCTGCTTGAAATACGGCACGCGTTTGTGCACCGCGATGAGTTCCGAGGCGAGATCGAAGCCGAGCTTGATGGTCGGCACCGGATCGAGTTCAGCGACCGAAATGAACACCGGGAAATCGGCGCGCGTGATGTTGCCCAGGATCTGACGCTGCGGATAGAGCGACAGGTCCTCGCCGTAATAGGCGATGCGGTTGGGCGGCGGGTTCTTGTTGTCGATGGCATAGGTGCCCGACAGCAGGATGCAGCCGGCAAAGCCCGGCCCGTCGGCCGGATGCAGATGCGATTGAAAGGCGTAGGTGCCGACATGCGCCGCACCGGCCGAATGACCGGCGATATAGATGCGGCTCGGATCGCCGCCATATTGCGCGATGTTGGCCTTCACCCAGGCGACGGTCTTGCCGACATCCTCAGCGGCGGCCGGATATTTATGCGCCGGCGCCAGACGATAGGTCGAATTCACGCCGATCATGCCGTGGCTGGCGAAATAATTGGCGACGTTGGCCTGGATCAGGCCGGTCTCGTCGAGCTTCGAGCCGCCGACCATGCCGCCGCCGTGGAAGAAGACGACAACCGGCGCGTTCGTCCGGATGTCCTTCGGCACGTGGACGTCGAGGATGTTACGCTCCTTATCGGGGCCGAACGGCAAGTCGCGATGGACCTTGATCTCCGGCCACTGTGCATCCTTCAACTGCGGCAGGAACAGCGCACGCGTGCCATTGAGGGCGGCGGGTTCGATGCCACGGCCCAGCGCCACGAGCTTTTTGGCGATCTCGGGATCGATGTGACGTGCGGGCGTTTCGGGCCGTTTGGTGAACTGATCCATGCATTCCTCCCGTCGGCTTCGGACACGAGCCGATCATTGCGGCGCGCATCTTAATCACTTTCGAGGTGCGGAAAAAGGCAGGTGCAAACCCGCGGAAAGGCCCATACTTGTCGAATTCGCAACAACGAAATGCCACGGGGAGACGCATATGCTGACGTTCTACTTCGCGCCCGGTTCCAGCTCGATGGCGGTTCATATCGCCCTTTATGAGATCGGCATGCCGTTCGATGCACGGGCCCTCTCCTTCGCCCGGAAAGAACAATTGCGGCCCGATTACGTCGCCCTCAACCCGGAAGGCAAAGTGCCGGTGCTGATCGTCGACGGCAAACCGCTCTCCGAGGTCGCGGCCTGTCTGTATTACCTCGCCAAGACCCACCCCGAAGCGAACCTGATCCCGACCGATCTAGCCGGCGAAGCGCAGGCGATCTCGTGGATGTCGTTCGTCGCCGCGACCATCCATCCGGCCGGCCGCGTCGGCGGGCCCGAAAACGTCGTCAAAGCCTTCGGCCTGGCGGAACGCAAACTCGGCACGAACGATTGGGCGCTCGGCGCCTATTCGATCGCCGACATTCATCTGTTCCGGCTGTACTGGCGCTACCGCACGCATGCGACGCGCCATCTGAACCCCGACGACTATCCGCGCCTCGAAACACACTTCAATCGCATGATGGCGCGCCCGGCCGTACAGCGCACGCTCGAGGTCGAGACCGAGATCGGGTATGAGCTGCCCTGGTAGGAGGCTACAGCTTCGCCAGCGGGTGGCTCTGTTCGACGAGGCGCTTCAGGCGTTCGTCGAGCACATGGGTGTAGATCTGCGTCGTCGAGATGTCGGCGTGGCCGAGCATTTGTTGCAGGCTGCGCAGGTCTGCGCCATGCGCCAGCATGTGACTGGCGAAGGAATGACGCAGTACGTGCGGCGATACACGCGCTTCGTCGATGTCGGCCGCGCGCGCCAGTTCCTTCAAAATATCGTTGAAGGCGGCGCGCGGCAGATGCCCCTCGCGCCCGCCGCCCGGAAACAGGAACGTACTCTTAGGTTTGCCCTTTTCGTGCGCTGCGTCGCGCGCTTTCAGCCACGTCGCCACCGCATCGCGCGCCGGATCGGACAGCGGCACCATGCGTTCCTTCGATCCCTTGCCGATCACCGTCAAGGTCTGACCGTTGCGCGCGATATTGGTGAGCTTGAGCCCGACCAGTTCGGAAACGCGCAAGCCGGTGGCGTACAGCAATTCGAGCAGCGCCACGGTGCGCGCACCAATCAAGCCGTCCTGCGCGCGCGCTGCCGCGATCAGGCGATCGACCTCGTCCTCGCTCAAATATTTCGGCAAGGCCTGACCGATCTTCGGCGCGTCGATCAGATGCGACGGATCGTCGCTGCGCACCGCTTCGGCGAGTAAGAAGGCATAGAACTGGCGGATCGCCGACAAGCGGCGCGCCTGCGTCGTCGCCTTGTTGCCGGCGGCGCGGACGGCAGCCAGATAATCGCGGATATTCTGCGCATCGGCCGCTTCGAGCGGACGGCCGCGCCGTTTCAAGAAACCCGATAGATCGACCAGATCGCGGCGATAGGCGGCGAGCGTGTTGCGCGCCGCGCCGCGTTCGGCCGCCATCATTTCCAGAAAGCTTTCGAGATGCCGGCTGGGCGGTGCGACCTCGCGATAGGTGCGCGAGCCGACCAAGGACGCGGCCTAGATGCCGGACGAGACCGCAGCCTCGACCGCCAGCGCGCGTGCCTCTTTTTCCAAGCCGGCGCCGCGCAAGGATTCGACCACGAAGCGCAGCACCGTCGGATCCGCTTCGCCGGTCGAGCCCGCACCCAAGGCGACGCTGCTCAGCATGATCGTTTCGCCGACGCGGCCCGCGATGGACGCGGTCTGGAGCTGACGCCATAGCGAGGCATTGGGCACCACGGTCGAACCGCTGGAGACGGTCTTTTCCCATTCGGAATCGGGAACGTTGTCGCCGGTCGCCTCGAGCAGATTGAACAGCATGACCGCTTGCGCGCGCACGTCGTCGGCATCGGGCGGATTGGCGCCTTCCGGCGCCGACGCGGCGGCATACCAACTGGCGACGGCATCGGGCGACCAATCGGGGTCGCGCACCACGCCGGCCAGACGGGCGAGCGGCAGCAGGCGGTCGCGCATGCGCTGCGATTGATCGTCGAGCACCGCGCTCGCGCGCAGCATGTCGAACCACGCATTGGCGCTGTTCGCCGGCCCCGTGGCGAGCAATGCGCGCGCGGCCTCCGGCGCCAGCCAGATGAGATCGCGCGACGGGGCCAAGCCCATGATTAGATCGCGATAGACGCGCGCCTGGGTCTGATAGCGGCCGCTGTCGCGCGACAGGATCAATGCCTGCTGGACGATCTGCGCCAGCGCGGTCGGCACCGTTTCGCGGCTGGCCCGCACATATAGAAGGGCGCGCGACAGCGCGGTCTTTTCGGCCTGCGCCGTCGAGAGCGCCTTATCGAGCTGTTCCTTGGGGAACGCCATGCTGGCATAGATTTCGCGCAGCAATTTGGTTTCCAGCACACCCATCGCTTCGGCGCGTTCGGCCGCTTCGAGCCGCTGTTCGGCGGGCAAGGTCGGCGTCGTGGCGATCAGGCGCAGGATGGCCGGCTGGTCGGACGTCGCGACATCGGCGGGCAATGCGATCTTGGCCACGCGCGCCATGGCGAAATGCAGCGGCTGCGCCTTCGCCATGCTGTCGATCTTCGGCTTGGCGCCATTCGTCACCGCATCGAGCAGATCGACGAACAGGCCGTCCTTGTCGCCCTGTTCGCGCAACATATCGACACCCAGCCACGCCCGCGGGCCTTGGCCGGCGAGCGCCTGGCAGAAGATATCGGCCTTGCGCCAATAAGCGTCGTTCGAGGTGCCGCTTTGGCCCGCGACCAGGGCGCAGACGCGCGAATTGTCGCTTTCGAGGTAGGCCATGTCCGCTTCGATGCGCAGCAGCGCGGGATCGGTGCCGCGCGCCGGCGCGGTCTTTAACAAGGCTTCGAGCCCGGCCGCATCGCCCATCGCGGCCAGTTGCGCCGCGCGCAGCACGACGAGATTTTTTTGCGCCTGATTAGGGGAAGATTGGCCGGCGGGTGCCTGGGCATTGGTCAGCAGCAAGCGCTGCATCACATTGCGCAGGATCGGCGAGACCGTACGCGCCGGCATTTGCGGCAGCATGGTTTCGACCAAGCCACGGCGCGTGCCGTTCCACATATCGAAGTCGAAGCCGCCATTTTCGCGGTTCAGCGGCCCCACGGATTCCGGATCGATGGCGGCTAGCGGCGCCGATTGCACGCCGAGCGGCAAGACGCTCGCCGGGCCTTCGGGCACCACGTCCGGCTGAGCGGCCGGTTCGCCAGGTGTTTGCTGAAGTGGAGCCTGCTGAACCGGAGGGGCGTCGAGCGTGCGCGGCGCCAAGGACGCCGGACCGCGCTGCTGCGCCACCGCGCCATCGGCCGCGACCAGCGCCCCCAGGCCGATGCACAGAAGAGTTAAAACCCGCAGAGAACGAGGGTTATTTCGGGAAACGGTCATTGGGGATGACGACCTCGGCGGGCTTGGACGGGGCGGGAATATCCCAGGTCGCGAGGAAAATACCGGCGCCTGCGATCAGCACGATAAAGAACAGGATAATAGTCAGGGCAAATTTCATGGGGGATGCGCTGTTTCCGCTGGGCGTTGGAATGTGTTACGATTCGATCATGTCGAATCTTTGGCAGTTTACCGTCGCGACCTTGCCGCCGCAACGCCGCCAGTCCACCCATCTGGCCGCCCAGCCCCTCAGATGAGCTCAGAAAGCGCACAATTGGCGTCGCCCCAGCCCGGTGGCGAGGCTCCCGTGCGTTCCCCGGCACGCAGCATCGTGCTGGTAGGCTTGATGGGGGCGGGCAAAACCAGCCTGGGCAAGCGCCTGAGCAAGATCTTCAATCTGCCGTTTTTCGATTCGGACGCCGAAATCGAAAAGGCTGCCGGCTGCTCGGTGGCTGAAATCTTCGCCCGCTTCGGCGAAGCCTATTTCCGCGACGGCGAGCGCCGGGTGATCGAACGCATCCTGGCCGGCGCGCCCTGCGTCATGGCCACCGGCGGCGGATCGTTCATGGACGATCGCATCCGCGAAGTGGTCAAGGACCGCGCGCTCAGCATCTGGCTGCGCGCCGACTTGGATACCTTGGTGAAACGCACCACCAAGCGACGCGACGACCGACCGCTGCTCAAGGACGGCGATCCGCGCGATATTCTACGCAAACTCATCGAGCAGCGTTATCCGGTTTATGGCGAGGCCGATATCGTCATCGACGTCGGCGACGAGCCGCCGGAAAAAACCTCCGAGCGGGTCCATAAGATCATCGTGTCGCATATCAATGCCGACGCCGAGCCAACCAACTGAAGTGATCAACTGAAGCGACATGAGCGACCTGAAGACAGAAATCCTGACCGTCGATCTGGGCAGCCGCAGCTACGACATCCATATCGGCGCGGGCCTGATCGAACGCGCCGGCGAATTGATTAAGCCGGTGCTGCATCAGCCGCGCGTCATCGTGATCTCGGACCGCAATGTGGCACCCCTTTACATGACCAAGCTGCAACGCTCGCTGAAGCGCGCCGGCATCCAGAGCGACAAGATCGTGCTGCCGGCCGGCGAGCAGACCAAGGATTTCAAATATCTGCAGAAGCTGCTCAACAAGCTGCTGTCGATGCGGATCGAACGGCGCACCACCCTGGTCGCACTCGGCGGCGGGGTGATCGGCGATCTGGTCGGCTTTGCCGCAGCGATCGCGCTGCGCGGCATCGATTTCATCCAGGTGCCGACCACGTTGCTGTCGCAAGTCGATTCCTCGGTCGGCGGCAAAACCGCCATCGACACGCGTTACGGCAAGAACCTGATCGGCGCCTTCCATCAGCCGCGTCTCGTGCTGGCCGATATCGATGCGCTCGACACCCTGCCCTTGCGCGAGATCCATGCGGGTTATGCCGAGATCGCGAAGTACGGGCTGATCAACGATCCGGCCCTGTGGTCGTGGCTGGAAGACGGCGCCGGCCAGAAGCTGGTCGACGGCGACAAGCAGGTCCGCGCCAAGGCGGTCTACGAATGCTGCGCCAACAAGGCGCGCGTGGTGTCCGGCGACGAACGCGAGACCGAGGGCCAGCGTGCGCTGCTCAATCTCGGCCACACCTTCGGCCATGCGCTGGAGGCCGAAACCGGCTTCGGCGGATTGCTGCTGCATGGCGAGGCCGTGGCCATCGGCTGCGTGATGGCCTTCGCCTTGTCGGCCAAGCTCGGCCTCTGCCCGCAAAGCGATGCCGATCGCGTGCGCCGCCACTTCGCCAGTATCGGCCTGCGCACCGATCCGTCGCAGATACCGCTCAACCATTGGGACAGCGACATCTTGATCGGCCATATGGGCAACGACAAAAAGGTTGAAGCCGGCGCCATCACCTTCATCCTGGCGCGCGGCATCGGCCAGGCCTTCATCGCCAGGAACATTGCGACATCCGAGGTGCGTGCCGTTCTCGACCGCGCCATCGCCGCCTAGTCGCCCTATGCCATGCTGATCGCCGATGGCGTCATTGTTGTGTTGTTGTTGCTGTCGGCATTCTTCACCGCTGCCGCGACTGCGTTGACCGACGCGTCGCGCGCCTCGATGCATCAATTGGAGCACAAGGGCAGCCGGCGCGCCCGCCTGGTCAATCGGTTGAGCGAACGCCACGACGAACTGATCGGCGAGATCCTGTTCGTCAAAACGCTGGTGAATATCCTGGCCTCGGTGCTGGCGGCCAGCATGCTCACCGCGCTCTTCGGCATGCTGGGCATTCTCTATGCCACCATCGCGATGGTCGTGCTGATCGCGATCTTTTGCGAGGCCCTGCCCAAAACCTATGCCACCCACAACGCCGACAGCGTAGCGCTGTTCGTTGCCCCCATCGTGCAGCCGGTCGTCCGGTTGTTCGCGCCCGCGATCTGGCTGGGCGACATCCTGACGCGCGGCATCTTGCGCCTGTTCGGCATCACGGCGGATGCGAACGAAAGCGTCGTGATCGCAGCGGACAATAACGGCGAAGCGCATTCGGGCACCGGCACAGAGGAAGACGACGCAGTGGCGCAAGAGCGCGCCATGGTCACCAACGTACTCGATCTGTCCGAGGTCGAAGTCGGCGAGATCATGGTGCATCGCCGCACCGTCGTGCGCCTGAACGCCGACGATTCACCCGAAACGATCCTCGAACAGGTGCTCAGTTCGCCGCATACCCGCCTGCCGTTGTGGCGCGGCGAGCCCGACAACATCATCGGCATCGTCCATGTGCGCGACATCCTGAAGGCGCTGCGCGCCGCCGGCGGCCAGACAGCCGACATCGATATCGAAGCGCTGGCCTCCCCGCCCTGGTTCGTGCCAGAAACCACGACCCTGCTCGATCAACTGCAGGCCTTTCGCGCGCGCCACGAACATTTCGCGCTGGTGATCGACGAATATGGCAGCCTGCTCGGCGTCGTCACCTTGGAAGACATCATCGAGGAAATCGTCGGCGACATCACAGACGAGTTCGACGTCACCCGTTCGGGCCTGCGTCCGCAGGCCGATGGCTCGATGCTGATCGACGGCCAATACACGATCCGCGATCTCAATCGCCAGATGAATTGGCGCCTGCCCGACGAGCATGCGTCGACCATTGCCGGCCTGGTGCTGCACGAGGCGCGGCGTATCCCCGAGGTTGGGCAGACATTTCTGTTCCATGGCATGCGCTTCGAAATTCTGCGCCGCCAACGCCACCAAATCACCGTTATCCGCATAACGCCGCCGCAAGACGTGCCGGAAACCGCGGATGTCGATGAGACAGGTTAATTTTTCGGCGCGGGAATTCCGCGCCGCATAAATATCTTGGGCAGCCGCGTTATGCGCCCTGCGCATGCGCGCTCACGTAATCGTCACAACAACACACTGCAGATCGTCATCCAACGCGCGGTATCATTTTGTCACGACGCCACCCAACAGGAGTGACAGGTCATGACAAAAATCATACCCGACGTCGTCGACAACCAAGCTCTGTACAAAGTGCCGCCGACGGCGAGTGTGTGCGATGCGGCCAAGGTCATGGCGGCCAATCGCGTCAGCGCCGTTCTGGTGACGGAGGGCGAACGCCTCGTCGGCATTTTCACCGAACGCGATTTGACCGCGCGTGTCGTCGCCGCCGGGCGCGATCCGAAAACGACGCACCTGGTCGAGGTGATGACGCCGCGCCCCGACGTGCTGAAACCGGATGATTCACCCATGAACGCACTCGACCTGATGCGCCGGCGTCACTATCGCCATCTGCCGGTGATGGACGGCGCACGCATCGTCGGCATGGTGTCGATCCGCGACCTTTATGCCTTCGTGAAGGGCGAGCTGGAACAGGACGTGCGCCAGCGCGAAGCCTTCATCTTCGACACGGGGTACGGCGTCGGCGCGTAAACTCTATGCCGTCATGGCCGGACTTGATCCGGCCATCCACGGTAGGCGCGTCTGCGCCGATATAGAGTCTTTTCGCTCTATCGCGCTTTCGTGGATCCCCCGGTCAAGCCGGGGGATGACGACCTATAGGTCGTCATTTGACCCCCTCGGCGGCTGGTCCTAGTCTCCCCTGATAAGGGAGAATGATCATGCCGTTGCCCAAAGCCGCCGCGCGCAAGCTGCTGCATACGCGCGAAATCCGTTGTTGCGGCTATGAACGCGACGACGGTTTGTGGGATATCGAAGGCGTCATCACTGACGTGAAGACCTATTCCTTCGAAACGATCGATCGTGGCAGCGTACCCGCCGGCGTGCCGATCCACGAGATGCATGTGCGCCTGACCATCGACGACGATCTCAAAGTCGTCGATATCGAAGCCACGACCGAGCTGAGCCCGTTCCGCATCTGCCCCGAAATCGCCAGCGGCGTCAAAAAGCTGATGGGGGCGCGTGTCGCGTCGGGCTGGACGCGCCTCGTGCAGGAACGCATCGGCGGCATCGCCGGCTGCACGCATATCATGCAGCTGATCCTGGGGCCGCTCGCCACCACCGTCTATCAGACCGTTTATCCGGCGATGGCCAAGCGCAAGCGCGAGGCCGGCATCCCCGAAGACAAAGAGGGCAAACCGGGCTGGCTGGATTCCTGCCATGGCTGGTCGAGCAGCGGCGACATGGTCAAAGAACGCTTTCCAAAATTCTACAAACCGGCGGCCGAATAACTAAAAAAATAAGACGACAGGGAGACGGACATGGTTGCAGCAACGCCCTCGCGTGGGCTTAAGGCCGGCATATTCCTGCCGCCGTTCCACGCCAATGAAGACGATCCGCTGATCCTGATGGAGCGCGACTTCGAGCTGATGCAGTGGCTCGACAAGCTCGGCTATGCCGAAGCCTGGATCGGCGAGCATCATTCGGGCGGGTTCGAGATCTATAGCGATCCGTGCCTGTTCATCGCCACCGCCGCCGAGCGCACGAAGCATATCCGCCTCGGCACCGGCGTGGTGTCCTTGCCCTATCATCATCCGCTGATCATGGCCGAGCGCATTGTGCAGCTCGATTACCAGACGCGTGGGCGCGCCATGTTCGGCTTCGGCCCCGGCATGCTGCCGTCCGACGCCCGCATGCTCGGCATCGAGCCCGACGTGCAACGCGACCGCATGGCCGACGCGGTCGAGATCATCATGCAATTGCTGGCGGGCGAGACCGTCAGTAAGACCACCGACTGGTACACGATGAACGATGCGCGCCTGCAGCTACGTCCGTTCACCAATCCGCGCCCACATATCGCGGTGACCAGCACGGTGACGTCGAATGGCGCCACTTTGGCGGGGCGACACGGGCTCGGCATGCTCTGCGTCGCGGCGGGCACGGCGCAAGGTGCGGACACCTTGTCGACCAATTGGGGCGTCGCCAATGCCGAAGCTGCCAAGCAGGGCCGCAGCATGGACCGCGCGAACCTTCGCATCATGGCGCCGTTCCATCTGGCCGAGACCAAGGAAAAAGCCATGGCGAATTGCCGCAAGGGCTTCGCCGCCTATGAACAATATGGTTTCTCGGTGCGCCCGGAAGGGCCGGCGGCCATCGGGCTCGCCAGCCTAGAGGCCATCAACGAATCGGGGCGCGGCGTCATCGGCACGCCCGACGAAGCGCTCGCCGTGCTGGAGAATTTCTGGGCCAAGAGCGGCGGCTTCGGCACGATCCTAATGCTCGCCCACGATTGGGCCGATTGGGAAGCGACCCAGAAATCGTACGAGCTGTTCGCGCGTTATGTGCTACCCAAGTTCAACGAGCGCAACGCGTGGCGTGAACAATCCATGGCGTGGCTGCGCGCCAACCGCGAAGAGAACAGCGCGAAGGGCAAGGCGGCCGTCGCCAAGTTCAACGCGCGCACTCAACCAAAATCCGACGCGGCCGAATAAGGCCGCGAGACTTATCGACACGGGAGCGAATCATGAAAATTCTGGGGACACTTATCGCCGGCGCGGCCGCGCTTTTAATCGCCGGTCCGGCGAGCGCGCAATCGTCGGAAGACACCTTCTTCAAGGGCAAGGAAATCTCGCTCGGCATCGGCTTTGGCGCCGGCGGCGGCTACGACACCTATGCACGGCTGATGGCGCGCCATTACGGCCGCTTCATTCCCGGCAATCCGGTGGTGGTGCCGAAGAACGAACCGGGCGCCGGCGGCATGAAGCTCGCCTCCACGATCTATAACGTCGCGCGCAAGGACGGCACCGAACTGGCGCTGTTCGCCGCGACCACCGCACTCGAGCCGTTGTTCGGCACCGAGGAAGCGAAGTACGAGACCACCAAATTCACCTGGATCGGCAATCTCGATTCCGACGTCTCGTCATGCGGCGTGTGGAAACATACCGGCATCAAGACCTGGGAAGACGTGAAGAGTAAGGAAACGACCTTCGGCGCCACCGGCCCGGCGGCGATCACCTCGATCCATCCGTTGGTCATGGGCTCGCTGTTCGGCATGAAGACCAAGGTGATCCTGGGCTATCAAGGCACGCGCGACGTCAACCTCGCCATGCAACGCGGCGAAGTCGACGGCACCTGCGGCATGTATATGAGTTCGATCCGCTCGCAATATAAAGACGACGTCGCGTCGGGCGCGCTCACCATCCTGATGACGTTCGGCACCGAGCGCACCAAGGATTTCCCGAACGTGCCGAGCGTGTTCGAACTGATCAAGAACGACGACGACCGCAAGCTCGCCGACCTGATCTTCGGCTCCGACCAGATCGGCCGGCCGATCTCCGCTCCGCCGGGCCTAGCGCCCGCCCGCGCCGCAACCTTGCGCAAAGCGTTCGACACGATGGTGAAGGATCCCGAATTCCTCGCCGAGGCGACCAAGATCGGTCTCAGCATGCAGGCGATGACGGGCGAGGACGTCCAGAAGCGCTTCGCCGAGTTCTACAACACGCCGAAGCCGGTGATCGACCGCGCCATGAAGGCGATGGGGAAATAGTGTCCGGCTTTTCCATCTGGCATCTGGCGCCGATCATGCCGATTCTTCTCGGCATCATCGGCGTCGCCGCCAACCGTGGCGACAAGCGGCTGACGCGCTGGTTCTTTTTCCTGCGCGTCATCGCCGTGTTCATCATCGGCGTCGCGATGGCGGCGCTGATCGATGAAGAGAACGACACCGCCCTCGGCGTCACGATGGCCTATATCGCGGCCGCGTGGATTCTGATTCCCTACTGGGCGGTCGAGCGTCTGCGCGACATGGGCATCACCAAGAAATATTGGGCCGTGCTGACGGCCGTGCCCGTCATCGGCGTCTTCTATACCTTGTATTTGCTGTGTGCCGGCGACGACGGCAAAGACCGCGTCGCGTCGTAAGCCCTACTCGCGCAGTCTTATTCCCCTGGCGCCTTGCAGTCCAAAGCGAGCGCGTGCACGCCGTTTTTCAGTTCGGCATCGAGAATGAAATAGACCATGCGCTGGCGTTCGACGCGGCTCTTGCCGGCGAAGGCGGGGGCGACGACGCGCACATTGAAATGGCTCTCACCATGGCCGTGACCGGGATGGCCCATATGGCCGGCATGGCGGGCAGAATCGTCGTCGACCTCGACGAGTGTGGGATGGAGGGCGGCGGCGAGCTTGTCGCGAATCAGATCGGCACGTTTCATAAATAGAAAGTGCCGCAAACTTTAGGAATGCGCCACGTATTCTTGCCGCTCTCATCGGATCGGACCATATTTCCGTCCATGAAGAATGAGGGCCCTCCCCAGGACCAATTCGAGGTATTCGGCCCCATCGGAGCGGACGCCGGCTTGCGCCCCTGCGCGGCCCCCGGCTGCCCGGCCGAAGGAAGCTATCGCGCGCCCAAGTCGCGCGACCAATTGCGCGAATACCGCTGGTTCTGCCTGGACCATGTGCGGATCTACAACGCATCGTGGAATTATTACGCCGGCCTGTCCGACAGCGAGATGGAGGCCCATATCCGCTCCGATCTGGTCGGCAACCGGCCGACCTGGCCGCTTGGCAAGGGTCAGCAGGCCGCCCCCGCCGGGCCGGGTGGGGCCACGCCGTTCGATAACCTAGCCGACCCGTTCGGATTGCTGCGCGGGCATGGCCCGCAGGTGCGCGGCGCCCCGCCACCGCCGGCCCTGACGCCGGCGGAAAAACGGGCCTTCAGCACCTTGGGGCTCGATTATGGGGTGAGCTACGACGAGTTGCGCGCCCAGTACAAAGCCCTGGTCAAACGCCACCATCCCGATACCCATAACGGGTCCAAGGAGGCCGAAGAGCGCCTGAAACGCATCAACGAGGCCTATAAAACCCTCAAAACTCGACTTTTCGCCTGAAATCCCCGCGCGGCGCGGCTTGTTTCCCCGTTTTCGGCCATTAAACTACCCCTTCACATGCGCATCGGCGCCGTAGGATACAAACCAAGACCCGCGCCGAAGTCCTGCGCCAAAATCAGGTAAAGCCCTCGTAGAAAGCATCAGTGGAAGCATCATGACCGAAGCCAATAGCAGCGCGTTTCCCCTTGCCCGGCCCGATATCACCGTTTCGGCACGTCAGACCTTCGGCATCGATAGCGATATGGATGTGCCGGCCTTCAGCCAGGGCAACGAATATGTTCCCGCGTTCGACGATGCCTATCGCTTCGATCACGACACCACGCTCGCCATTCTCGCCGGCTTCTCCTACAACCGCCGCGTCCTGATCCAGGGCTATCACGGCACGGGCAAGTCGACGCACGTCGAACAGGTCGCCGCGCGCCTCAACTGGCCGTGCGTGCGCGTCAATCTCGACAGCCATATCAGCCGTATCGATCTCGTCGGCAAGGATGCGATCGTCCTCAAGGACGGCCATCAGGTCACCGAATTCCGCGAAGGTATCCTGCCGTGGTGCCTGCAGCACCCGACCGCGCTCGTGTTCGACGAATACGACGCCGGCCGCCCGGACGTGATGTTCGTGATCCAGCGCGTGCTCGAAGTCGACGGCAAGCTGACGCTCTTGGATCAGTCCAAGGTGATCAAGCCGCACCCGTTCTTCCGCCTGTTCGCGACGTCGAACACCGTCGGTCTCGGCGACACCACCGGCCTTTATCACGGCACGCAGCAGATCAACCAGGGCCAGATGGACCGCTGGAGCATCGTGACCACGCTCAACTATCTGAGCCACGAAGCCGAAGTGAACATCATTCTGGCGAAGGTGCCGTCCTTCAACAACAAGCAGGGCCGCGAGCAGGTCGCGCACATGGTCGAGTTGGCTGACCTGACGCGCAAAGGCTTCATGAACGGCGATATCTCGACCGTCATGAGCCCGCGTACCGTGATCCTGTGGGGCGAGAACGCCAACATCTTCAAGAATCTCGGCTTCGCCTTCCGTCTCACCTTCCTCAACAAGTGCGACGAGATGGAACGCCCGGTGATCGCGGAATATTACCAGCGCGTCTTCGGCGAAGAACTGCCCGAGAGCGCGGCGAATATCACGCTGTCGTAAAGGTTAGCCGCTTCCAAACGTCATCATGACCGGACGTGTGTCGCGCGGTCGATCGCGCAACCACGTGAGGACTTCATGGCAGACAAAAGCGCCGGTACGAGCAAGACAACCTTCTGTGTCGTGACCTACGTCGCGGGCGCGCGCGGTTCGTTGAAGGTCGGCGAACAGATCGCGTGCCGCGACGAAGCCAACGCCCATGCCCGCGCCGAAAAGGTCATGGCGACCGGACGCGTCCTTGGCGCCGATGTCGTCAAACAGACCGCCGATCCGGAAGCCGGCGATTACGGCGAGCCGGAATACCTTTCGCGCCTCGGTCGCGTCCCGGACGTTGGGTGAAGACGTCCGCAACCGATCTGCCGCCCCTGCTCGGGCCTGACGAGCCATCCGCCGTCCAGGTCCACCGCGTACACGGCCGTTCGGCGTTTTTCCTGATCTGCGATCATGCGGGCAAGCGTCTGCCGAAGGCGCTGGGCAATCTCGGCCTGCCGGACGCTGAACTAGACCGCCACATCGCCTGGGATATCGGTGCGCTGGCGCTGGCCACGAAAATGGCCGATCGCCTCGATGCCACCCTGATTTCGCAGACCTATTCGCGCCTCGCGATCGATTGCAATCGCCCCTTCGCGTCACCGACATCCATTCCGCCGGTCAGCGAAGCCATTACCATCCCCGGTAACCAGGCGATCAGCGCGCAAGAGGTGCAACGGCGCCAGCGCGACATCTTCGCGCCCTATCACAATCGAATCTCAGCCGAACTGGAGGCGCGCGCGGCCGCCGGGCGCGCCACGATCCTGGTTGCAGTGCATAGCTTCACCAAGGACTTCGCCGGTCAGCCCAGCCGGCCCTGGCATGCCGGCATTCTGTATAACCGCGATACGCGACTGGCGCACATCCTGCTCGGGCTGCTGCGCGCGGAAGCGGGCCTCGTCGTCGGCGACAATCAACCTTATGCGGTCGACGATAACAGCGACTACGCCATTCCGGTCTATGGCGAACAGCGCGGCCTGCCCCATGTGGAATTGGAAATCCGTCAGGATCTTCTGGCCGATGACGCCGGACAGGAGGCCTGGGCGCGCCGCCTAGTGAATGTGTTGCGGCGCGCGGAACTGATGCTCACGCCGACGCGGTAACTTCCTCGGCCGTATAAACAGTAAAACTCACCAATTCGTTCGGACCGAACGTGCTGCTGATGGCGACATCGGCGGCATCACGGCCGCGCGCGATGAGGACCCGGCCGATCCGGGGCACATTGTTGCGTGGATCGAACAGATACCATTGGCCACCGAGATACGCCTCGAACCAGCCGGCAAAATCGCCCGGCCCGTAGGGCGGCGGCGTGCCGATATCGCTGAGATAACCTGCGCAATAGCGCGCCGGAATGTTCATGCAGCGGCAGAACGTGACGGCGAGATGGGCGAAATCGCGACATACGCCTTGGCCGTCACGATAGACCTGCGACGCCGTCTTACTCGACGAGGCATGTTGGTAGCCAAACGAAACATGGTTATGCACAAAATCGCAGATCGCCTGCACGCGCCCCCAACCGAACGGCGCTTTGGAAAACAGATCCCAGGCGACTTGCGACAGATTGTCGGTATCGCAATAGCGGCTGCCCAGCAGAAAGACGAGCGTCTCCTCGGGTAAGTCCTCGACCAGCGATTGGTGGGCCATCGGCACCGTTTTGTCGGTCTCGCCTTTGTCGCGCACCAACGCCGTGCTGGCGATGCGGATGCGCCCGGCGGGGGCGACCAGCCGCGTGCACCAATTGCCGAAGCCGTCGCGATAGGCCGAGATCGGTACGCCCGGATCCGTCGTGATCAGATCGGGCACGACGATGTCCGAGGCGCGGCTGTAATTAATGCTGAGATTGAGGATCATCGGTGTCGGTTGCGGACACTCGTAGATCAACTCATAGCCGACGCGAAGTAGCATAATCTTACTCCTACTCTTCAATCAATTAATTCACCGCCGCGTCACCCCCCGATGATGCAGTTTCGTCGAGCACACTCACCGTGACATCCATGCCCAGAAAGGCCGACGGACGCCCCGTATAGGTTCCCCACAGCGGCAGAACCTGTCCGTGGTCCCAGGCCATGGCGACGCGGATCAAATTCCGGTTGCCGATGATCTTGTTGGTCGGATCGAAATCGACCCAGCCGGCACCCGGTAGGTAAACCTGCAGCCACGCATGGGTGGCGCCGCCGCCCACAATCAATTCCCGTCCCACACCCGGTACGAAGATGTAACCGCTCACGAAGCGCGCCGCGAAACCGAGCGAGCGCACGGCCTCGATCATCAATTGCGCGAAATCGCGGCACGTACCGCGACGGCGTTGCAAGGTTTCGCTCGGCGTCTGCACACCACGCTCGGCGCGGCGTTGATATGCGAAGTCCTCGTTGATGGCCGTGGTCATACATTCCAGCAACGACATCGTATGTTGCACACCCGACATCGACACGAAGCCCGCTGCCCAGCGATTCACATCGGCGCTGGGATAACACTGCGCCATGCTGCGCACGAGATCGGCGCGTTCCTCGGCGCTATAGTTGAGAGGATAAGTCCGGGCGTTCGTTTCGAGGCGATAATCGGGATGGGCGGTTTGAGTGTGTTCCAGTGTAACCGCGCTCTCGAAGCTAAGTTCCGTGGTGCGCCCGCTAAACGTCGCCACCGCGACCGAATTGTCGAAGATGTCGTGGACCCAATGCAGCTTGGCCGGCGTCGGTTCGATCACCAGATGCGTGGCAATCAGACGCAGGTCATGGCTTTCCCGCGGCCGGAACATCGCGCGATGTTCGCCCAATTGCACAGGTTCGCTATATCGATAAACGGTCGCGTGCCGGACCGTGAGACGGCGCGTCGTCGCCGTCTCGGCAAGCGGATCGGTTAAGGTCAGTACAGTCACCATCGGCTTGCGATTAGCCTTTAGGGTAGCAAATCCCCCTCAAACAAGCCAGCAATGCCAAAATCGACGCACTTTCCGCTCATTGCCGCAGGCGATACAGACCTCTAGGCTCTCGCCTCCTCCGCGCCGCAGGAACCCAAGCATGCCCACCCAATCGACCGAAGCATCCGTGATTTTGCGCGACAGTCTCGCCAGCGGTCAGCGCGATTTCGCCGATCTCAATCTGGTCGGCGACGATCTGTCGCGCATCGATCTGACGGACGCCAAATTCACGAATTGCAATTTCGACGGCGCCGACCTGACGGGCACCAAACTGTCCGGTTCGGCCTGGATGAAGTGCCGAGCACTTGGCGCCAAACTCAAAGCCGTCGATGCGGACAGCGCGCGTTTCACGAACTCCAATCTCGCCAATGTCGATTGGTCCGGCGCGCGTCTTGCCACGGCCGCGTTCGAAGATTGCAAACTGACGGGCGGCGATTTCCGCGACACCCGCATGCTCGGCATCACCTTCAAGAACGTGCAACTCGTCAGCGCGCTGATCCGCAATATCTCGTTCCGCCGCCAGACCCTGGAGGGCATCGATTTTTCCAGCGCCGATCTTGGCGGCGCCGATTTTCGCGACTGCATCTTGAATGATTGCCGCTTGAACGGCACATCGCTGCGCGGCGCCAAGTTCGACGGCGCCGATCTGCGGGGCTGCGATCTGGGCGAGATCGGCTTGACCGAAGCCGCCGTCTATAAAGGTGCCGTCATCTCGCGCAGCCAGGCGACCGAGCTGTTGCGCGGCTTCGGCCTCACCGTCATCTAATGGACACACAACGGCGCCGGCAAACCGGCGCCGCTGTGTTTCATGCAAAACGTCCGATCAGCAGGACGACGAACCGGCCGGGCACACCTTGGTCACGGTCGAGCCGGGCGGAATGATCACCGCCGAATTCGGCGCGATTTGCGACGAGGCCGGCGGATTGACGATGTAGGTGTTTTTCGTATCGGAGCCGCAGCCCGTCAGGACGAACGGCGATACCAGCATCAGCGCGACGATAAGCTTTTTCATTTTATTACCTTCCGAGCGATTTTCTACTCGTTCCCAAACCCGCCAACGCGCACGCGCGTTCCAGGCGGTAGCGCGGAGCCCTTAAAGGTCACATCGCGCACGGGTTCGCCCGCGGAACTGCACCACCGGCACAGGGTTGGACATGAAAGGAGACTGACATGACCAAAACCATGGGATGGCTGATCGCCGGCGTTGCCCTGTTCGCGTCGTCCGTCGCGAGCGCGCAGATCGACAAGGAACCACCGAAACTGCCCGAGGTAACACCGGGTCTCGACAATCCGAACAATCCGGCCGTCCAGGGCAACGATAAAAAAGCTGTGCGCACCGATCGCGCCCCTGCCGCGTCGCCCAACGGCAGCACGGCGGAAGGCCGCTCGCGCTGCGGCACATTGACCGACACGTTGGCGCGCCGTCGGTGCCTGGAAGATTTACGCGATCGCAACAACTGATCCGCGCGCGAAGGCCTGCGCAACGCTCGCGCGAACGCACTGGGCGACAGGATCGTCCAGTGCGTTCGCGTAACGGTTTGCTAAATCAGGCCGCGCCGGGCGGCCGCCAAAATCAGATGTTCGTCAGATATTAGGCGGCTTTGGTGGTACGGCGCGGCTTCTTCGGCGCAGCCGATGCCTTGGCGGCCGCAGCGGCTTCGGCAGCCACGCGATCGGTCGCTTCCTTGGCCAGACGCAGGGCGCGCAACTTATCGATCTTGCTGGAACGGCGACGCTCGTCGGCTTGGCGCTCCTTGGCGGCTTCGGCTTCGCGCGCAGTGAGAGCCGCGTATTTCTCCGCGGCCGTCTGTTTTACCGGTTTGGTCATCGGTTCTTCCTTTCGGCGGGCGTGGACGTATCGGACGAGGCCAGAACGGAGAGGGAGGCCTCGGACAGGGTGCCCGTAGCAAAGGCGGCCCCATTATGCGCCTAAAGTCCGGAATCAGCCAGCTTTACCCCCCGTGTCATCCATAGGGTCATTTCTGCCGCACCTTCGTCCGCGTCAGCGCATGCTCGGCGCACGCCGACGGCCTTTTGCGGGGGCTTTCATCGCCTGCTTTGCCCCGGTATCCTCGACCTCAGGTACGGCTGCAAAAACGAGGATTTCCCCATGGCAATCGATCAGGACGCCCAAAACCTGATCAAGCGGGTCACCGAGGCGACGCTCAAAGCCGTGTCGTCGCGCGACGACGTGCAGGTGAGTTTCGCCCCCGGCGCGCATGGTGTCAGCTATTCGGAAGACGGCGGCCAGGCCCGCCTGCCCACGCCCGCGCGCCAGTTCGATCACCATGACCTTTACGTGCTGCGCGGCGAAGCCGACGCGGCGGCGCTGCGCCTGCGCTTCCAGGATCAACGCCTGTACGCCAAGCAGCGCCCGCTGGGCGGACCGAGCGGCCAGACCTTCGACGCCTGCGAACAGGCGCGGGTCGAAAGCCTAGGTAGCCGTCATCTCGCCGGCGTTGCCAAGAACCTCTACGAATATCAGGACGCGACCTGCCGCGAGCGCGGCTATCACATGGTCAGCGGCATGGAAGAGACCCAGATCGGCGATGCCGTCGGCCTCTATATCCGCGAAAAACTGACCGGTGCGCCCTGCCCGCCAGCCGGCTTGCCGATGCTCGAACAATGGCGTTCGCACCTTGATGAAAAAATCGGCGGCCGCGTCGACGAATTGAAAGGCGCCATCGACGATCAGGCGAGCTTCGGCGCCGCTCTGCGTCATCTGCTCGAAGATCTCGATCTGCCGATCGAGACCGAAGGGGAGCCCGAGGGCGAAAGCGACGACACCGACGATCAGAACGAGGACGAGGATCAGTCCGCCCAGGACGAACAGGGGTCCGAATCCAATCCCGACGGCGACGAGAGCGAGGGCGACGAGTCCGACTCCGAGATGCTCGATCCGGACAGCCTCGAAGATTCCGACGACATGATGGATCCGGAAGAATCCGACGACGATTCCGAATCCTCGATGAAGGGCCGACCGATGCGGCCCGACTTCCCCAACCTGCACACCGACGTCTATCGCGCCTATACCGCGCAGTTCGACGAGATCGTAAAGGCGGAAGATCTGTGCGACCCGGACGAAATGACGCGACTGCGCGCCCAGCTCGATCAGCAACTCACCAATATGCAGGGCGTCGTCGCGCGCCTCGCCAACCGCCTGCAGCGCCGCCTAATGGCGCAGCAGCAGCGCTGGTGGGAATTCGATCTGGACGAAGGCGTGCTCGATGCCGGCCGCCTGAGCCGCGTGATCACCGATCCGCAACATCCGCTCAGCTACAAGGTCGAGAAGGAAGCGAATTTCCGCGATACGGTCGTCACCTTGCTGATCGACAATTCAGGTTCGATGCGCGGCCGTCCCATTTCGGTCGCGGCGATGAGCGCCGACATCATGGCGCGCACGCTGGAACGCTGCGCCGTCAAGGTTGAGGTGCTGGGCTTTACCACGCGCGCGTGGAAAGGCGGCCAGGCGCGCGAGAAGTGGGTGGCCGACGGCAAGGCCGCCAATCCGGGCCGGCTCAACGATCTGCGCCACATCATCTACAAGGCGGCCGATGCGCCGTGGCGCCGTGCGCGCAAGAATATCGGCCTGATGCTGCGCGAAGGCCTGCTCAAGGAAAACATCGACGGCGAAGCACTCATGTGGGCCTACGCCCGGCTCATGGCGCGCCCCGAACAGCGCCGTATCCTGATGGTGATCTCGGACGGCGCGCCGGTCGACGACGCCACGCTTTCGGTCAATCCGGGCAATTATCTGGAACGCCATCTGCGCGATGCGATCAACTTCATCGAGACGCGCACCTCGATCGAGATCAGCGCCATCGGCATCGGCCACGACGTGACGCGCTACTATCGCCGCGCGGTCACGATCAACGATGCGGAAGAATTGGGCGGCACGATGATGCAGAACCTCATCGACCTGTTCGACGAGAAGGCAACCCGCGCCGCCGGCCGCGCGGCGAAGCGCGCAGCCTAGTCGTCATCCAGGCTCGCCAGCCCTTTGCCTGGGCAATAGGTATAACCGTTATTGTCGGCAAGGCGCGTCCGCACCGTGAGCTGCCAGCGGAACGTCATGCAATGTGCGTTGCCGGCATAGCTGTGATCGATCTGTTCCATGATCATCTTGACCCGAACGACGATATCGATGCGTTGCTTGCTGTTCTTGCCGTAGGTTACGATGTCGTAGGTGCGAACCTCGCCTTGCGTCCAAAGCCCGGTCGGGAATTTGGATTCGCCGCGCTCGATATCCTTCCAGCGTGAATCGTCGACGCGACCGATGCCGGTGCCGTCGTCGCGCACCGCGAACAATTGCGTCTTGCGCGTCTTGGGCTCGTAACGCTGATAGGCCTGCTTCACCCCACCATCCAACGGATCGGTCCATGGATAAGGACCGCTGATACGCTTGCCACCGTTGAAATAGAGATCAGCCTTGGGCCAATTGATGGTGCGCGCGCCATCCCATGGACTACCGGTCCACAGCTCGACGGGGATGAAGCGGGTTTTGGTGGCGGGGTCGTAGGAATCGGACCAGACGTCGGCGGAAGCCGGCCCGATGGCAAGGAATACGCTTACGGCAAAAGCCGTAAGCGCCGCCTTCACGGCTTGCCGATACGCGGCTGGCCGCCAGCGCCCGACCGGCTCGGCCCGAACGCCTTGGTCAGCACGTTCGACGAATCGGTCGCCAAGTTGATGCACTCGGTCAGCATGCCGAGGATCTTCATGTTGTTCTGCATCACGTGCAGCGCCTCGGGGCGATGATCGTCCACCACCTTTTCGCAGCGCTTCAGAATATCGGCGCGAATGGTGAGCAGAATGTCCTCGAGCCGATAGCCCGTCGTGTTTTCCTCGGAGACGAGAAATTTAGTCATTGGTTACCCTCTTTACGGCATGCCACTTAGCCGTCCCTGGACGCAGTATAGCGCGCAGCCACGCGCGGATTCATCCGGAATAACCGTATAAGGTGGCTAAGTTGTTAAGAAATCAGGCCGATTAGGCCTGAACGCCGCGTAAATTAGGCGGCTTCGCGCTTCGCGAGGGCCTTTTCCAGGCGACGCTTCAGCTTCAGCGCTTCGGCCGGCAGCTTCGCATCGGTGGTGCCGAGCAGGAAGGAGTCGAGGCCCCCGTTATGCTCGATCGTGCGGATGGCGGCCGGGGTGCACTTCAGGCGGATACGGCCCAAAACGTCGCTGAACAGCATGCGATCCTGCACATTCGGCAGGAAACGGCGGCGCGTACGATTGTTCGCGTGGCTCACGTTGTTGCCGGTCTGGACGCCCTTACCGGTGATATCGCAACGACGAGACATAATAAAATCCGTTCAGCTGAAAACAACGCGGAGCCGGGTTTTTAAGGGCCCGGGTCCGCTTCGTCAAGGCTTTAAAGCCGCAGATTTCGGCCAATTTCGGCCAATCTGCGTTATTTCATCGCAACCTTCAGGCCCTGGTCGAGCTTATCCAGGAACTTCTGGGTGGTCATCCAGTTCTGATCGGGGCCGATCAGAATGGCCAGATCCTTGGTCATGAAGCCGGCTTCGACCGTATCGATGCAGACTTTCTCCAGGCTTTCCGCGAAGTGCACGACGTCCGGGGTATCGTCGAACTTGCCGCGCCAGGCGAGGCCGCGCGTCCAGGCGAAGATCGACGCGATCGGGTTGGTCGAGGTTTCCCTGCCCTGCTGATGCTGACGATAATGCCGCGTCACGGTGCCGTGGGCCGCTTCGGCCTCAACCGATTTGCCGTCCGGCGCCATCAGGACCGAGGTCATCATGCCTAAGCTGCCGAAGCCCTGCGCCAGGGTGTCGGACTGCACGTCGCCATCGTAGTTCTTGCACGCCCAGACGAACGCACCGTCCCATTTGAGGGCGCAAGCCACCATGTCGTCGATCAGGCGATGTTCGTAGGTGATCTTCTTGGCGGCGAACTTGTCCTTGAACTCGGCATCGAAGATCTCCTGGAACAGATCCTTGAAGCGTCCGTCATAGGCTTTGAGGATCGTGTTCTTGGTCGACAGATACAGCGGCCAGCCGAGATCGACCGAATAAGCCATACAAGCACGCGCGAAACCGCGGATGGATTCATCCAGGTTGTACATCGCCATCGCCGGACCGCCGCCCGGGAAATCGAACACCTTCTTTTCAATCGCGGGGCCGCCGTCCTTCGGCTCGAAGCGGATCGTCAGGGTACCCGGGCCGGGGGTGACGAAATCGGTCGCGCGGTATTGATCGCCGAAACCGTGACGGCCAATGACGATCGGCTTGGTCCAATGCGGCACCAGACGCGGCACGTTCTTGCAGATGATGGGGGCGCGGAAAATGGTGCCATCCATGATGTTACGGATGGTGCCGTTCGGCGACTTGTACATTTCCTTGAGATTGAATTCCTTCACCCGCGCTTCGTCCGGGGTGATGGTGGCGCATTTGACGCCGACGCCGTGCTTGAGGATCGCGTTGGCCGCATCGACCGTGATCTGGTCGTTGGTCTGGTCGCGCTTTTCCATGCCCAGGTCGTAATAGAGCAGATCGACGTCGAGATACGGCAGGATCAACTTGTCCTTGATGAACTTCCAGATGATGCGCGTCATCTCGTCGCCGTCGAGCTCGACAACCGGATTCTTGACCTGAATTTTGCTCATTTAATACCGCTCTCCACAGAAACAACGACGGCGAACACATGCCCCGGCGGTTGGGCAAACCATACGAAGCGGGCCTTCGCAATTCAAGGGCAATGGCCCAATGTAAGGCCTACCGGCGGGTCGCCTAAAGATGGCTCTCCAGCACGATCCGGTCGGGCTTGGGCTGGGATCTGAGCGCCGGCAGAATCTCGTCGACCGTGGCGACAGCCGTAAACAGATCGCGGGCGCGTTCGTGGGCAAAGCCGCCCGCGATCGTCGCCTCGCACAGCCTGACAAAAGGCTGCCAATAGCCATTCGTATCCAGGACAACGACGGGCTTGGCGTGCAGCTGGAGCTGTTTCCAGGTGATGATCTCGAATGCTTCTTCCAGGGTGCCCAAGCCGCCGGGCAGCACGACGAAGCCGTCGGAGCGCGTAAACATCTCGGATTTGCGCGTATGCATGTTGGGCACGCGCACCAATTCGGTGACCGCGCCGTGCCCGACCTCCAGCTCCATCAGGAAATCGGGTATCACGCCGACGACCTGACCGCCGCCCGCCAGCACGCGGTCCGCGATCACGCCCATCAGCCCGACCCGTCCGCCGCCATAAACCAGGGTGATGCCCTCGCGCGCCAGCAGCTCGCCAAAGGCCTCGGCGGCCGCCCGATAGGCCGGATCGGCGCCGTTGCGCGATCCGCAGAAAACCGTCAGCGCACGAATATCTGTCATCAATCGCCTAATAATTGTCTGGCAGGATAAATAAATCGCCGGAATAAGTCTTAAAGTGGATTGTTTACCCCATCGAGTCATACACCAATATGGCCGTGCTCAGGAGAAACCAATGAAGTTCTTGTCCGCAATCCTCGTCGCCACGGCCGTTGCCTTCGGCGCGCTCACCATCGGATTCACCGCCCCGGGCCAGGCCCAGGACGCAGCTGCGGCCTGGAAAGCCCGCACCGATGCCATGAAGGGCTCCGGCGGCGCCGCAGCCCGCATCAACAAAGCCGAAGACGCCAAGGCCACGGTCGAAGACGCCAAGACTATCCAGGCCAACGTCGCCAAGCTGGGCGGCCTGTTCCCGGCCGGCTCGATCACCCCGGAATCGCGCGCAAAGCCGGAAATCTGGACCAACATGGACGATTTCAAGGCCAAGATCGCCGCCGTCCAGAAGGAAGCCGACACCTTGGTCGCGACCGCCGAAAAGGGCGATCTCGCCGCCACCAAGGCGCAGGTCCCCGTGGTGATCGCCGCCTGCAACGTCTGCCACAGCGCCTATCGCGGCCCCGCGAAGCAGTAAGCGACCCATCTTCTTAAAAGGGTTGGCGGACCTGAAAACGCCTTCCCTTTGAATGGAAATCATGGCACCAACGCAATCATGAAGATGAACGCGTTGGTGCCATTTTTCGTGATACTCCGCCCAGCCGTCGTCCTGGCCGCAGCCCTTCTCCCCTGTGTCGTTTCGTCGGCGTCCGCCCAGGACCAAGCCGCGATCGAGCGCGGGAAATATCTCTACACGGCCGCCGGCTGCGAAGGCTGCCACACCGACACCAAGAACAAGGGCGAGAAGCTGGCCGGCGGGCGGGCCCTCGTCACGCCGTTCGGCACCTATTACGGCCCCAACATCACGCCTGATAAGGAACACGGCATCGGCAATTGGACCGATGCGCAGTTCATCCGCGCGTTGCGCGACGGCATCTCGCCGTCGGGCGAACATTATTTCCCAGTCTTTCCCTATACCTCGTTCTCCAAGATGACCGACCGGGACATGCTGGACATCAAGGCCTATCTGTTCGCGCAACCGGCCGTCGCGCGCGCCGATACGCCGCACGACATCAAATTCCCGTTCGGTTTCCGCTTCACCATGATCGGCTGGAAGTTGCTGTTCCTCGACAAAGGCCCGATGCAGCCCGATACGGCGCATGACGAACAATGGAATCGCGGCGCCTATCTGGTGCGCGCCCTCACCCACTGCGGCGAATGCCATACCGAGCGCAATATCCTGGGCGCGGTGCGCAAGGATCGTGAACTCGGCGGCTCGCCCGTCGGCCCGGAAGGCCGTTCGGTCCCCAACGTCACGCCGGGCGGCAGAAATGTCAGCCAATGGTCGGAAGAAGAGATCGCCGAGCTTCTGTCGTCGGGCCTCACACCGGACGGCGACAGCGTCGCCAACGGCATGGACGAAGTCGTCGCCAACACCGGCAAGCTGACCGAGAACGACCGCATGGCGATTGCCGTGTTTCTGAAATCGCTGCCGCCCGTGCAATTGCCGCCGCGCGCGCCCAATTAGTCATTCGGTTTTTTCATAAATTATGCCCGCGATCCTGAACGATCCGATCGTCCGTCTTTTTGCGATTCCCTTTGTCGCCAGCCTGCTGCTCGCCGGCCTCATCCGCTGGGTCGGCGCGCAAGGGCGCGGCGATCAGGCGGCCGGGGCCTCGGTCGGCATCGTCTTCGCGTGGGCGGCGGCTTACGAGTTGGGCCCGCAGATCTGGCCGCCGTCGGCCGAAGACAACAATATGTTCTACATGATCGCCTGCGGCTTGCTGATCGGCATCCCGTTCGATTTCCTGCGCAGCAAATTCGTCGGCAAAAAGGCATCGCCGCGCATGCGCTACGCCAAACTTGGGCTGGCCCTGCTGTTCGGGGTCGCCGCCTCGATCTGGGGGCGCGGCCATTTGGATTGGTGGACCCCGATGCTGGTCGCCGCCTGGGGGGTCGTCGCGTTGCGCATCACCGTCGTCGCCGCCGACGATGCGCCTGTCGCCTCCGCCATGCTGGCATCCAGTGCTGCGGGTTTGAGCGCGGTGGCCTGGGCGGCCGGGCTCGAAACCAATCTCGCCTTCCAATTCGCGGCCGCGGCCGGCGGCTATTTCGTGCTGAATTGGCTCGACCCGCGGCTACGCTTCGGCATGACCATGATCCTGACCGGGGCCGGAGCACTCATGTTGGTTGGATTGCGGCTCAGCAATACGACCTATGCGGTGGCGCCGTCCCTCATGATCCTGGGTTTCGTATTCTTCGCCGACGCGCCGGTACGCAAGCTGTTCGGCACCAAAAAGCCGGCCGAGCGCTGGCTCATGCCGATTCTGACCGCAATCGCCTCCCTGCTGCCGATCGCGCTGGCCGCCCTCGCCGCCCATATCGGCGTCAATTATGAAGCCGGCTAGGTCTGTGTGAACTGGCCGGACGCGGGGGGGGGGGGGGGGGG
>CANIGJ010000029.1 GCA_947467145.1 Rhodospirillaceae bacterium
CGGCGACAGATATCGGACGTAACGCCAACGTAAAGAATGCCGTTCGGCTTGTTGGTGACAATATAGACCCAACCACCCTGCATGGATCGAAACCCATCCGTGGATGGCCGGAACAAGTCCGGCCATGACGAGCTATTTTACTATTCTATTTTACGGCTCCGTATCGCAACACGAAGAATCCCGCGACCCAGCCGAGGATAAAACCGAGCGCCCAGGCGGTGGCGCCCATCAACAGCGCGATTTTCCATTCCGGGCCGGAATAGCTGACGAAGGGAAAGGCGATGACGATCACGACCAGGAACGATGCAGCGACACGACGCGCCCACAACAGCGGCGTGGTGAGTTTGCCGCGCGGACTGATCAGCCAGAAGATCGCCAAGGCGGCCGCGAATTTAATCAGGACAGGAAACAAAAACACGATCGGTCACCGCACATGAAGAGTTTGCCGGGTCGCATTTTTGCCCGACCGGGCCTTTTTATTGACACGCACAACGGCGTGAGGGGCGTCTAACCTGCCAACACTATGACGGCAGACGAAAAACGAAAACGCCCATTAGGAGATCGTCATGAATAAATCCCGCATCGCCACCGCCCTGCTCGCCCTCACCGTTGCCGCTTCGCTCGCCGCTTGTGGCGACACCTGGCGCGGCGCCAAGCAAGACACCGGCGAAAACTTGAACAAGACTGGTGAAGCGATCGACCGCGCCGGCGACCGCGTTAAGCCAAACTAAATAAAAAGCCGCCATTAAAAACCGTGGGCCACAAACGGTTCACGGCTTGAAGAAAGCGGTCCGGCAACGGGCCGCTTTTTTATTTCTCCATCAACCGCGGCATCAGCTCGACGAAGTTGCACGGCTTGAAGCGATAATCGAGCTGGTGGACGAGGATATCGTCCCACGCATCGCGGCAGGCCGACGGGCTGCCCGGTAGCGCGAACAGATAGGTCCCGCCCGCGACGCCGGCGGTCGCGCGGCTCTGGATCGTCGAGGTGCCGATCTTCTCGTAAGACAGCATACGGAACAGCTCGCCGAAGCCCGGGATCTCTTTTTCATAGACGCTGGCGAAAGCTTCGGGCGTGACGTCGCGGCCCGTGACACCGGTACCGCCGGTCGCCAACACGACGTCGATGTTCTTGTCGGCGATCCAGGCTTTGAGTTGCGCGACGATGGCGGCTTGATCGTCCTTCACGATGGCGCGCGCCGCCAGCACGTGGCCCGCACCATCCAGACGATGGGCGAGCGTATCGCCCGACTTGTCGTCGGCCGCAGTGCGCGTATCCGAGACGGTCAGGATGGCGATATTGACGGGAAGGAAAGCGCGTTCCGCAGCAGCAGGTGCTGGTTTATTTTCTGACGCGTTCATCCTGGGCGACCTCAACCTTGTCCGACTTGTCGGCAACGTAGACCGGCCACTTGCCGCTCGCAACTGAATCGAGCGAATTGGTCGGCTGGTTGAAGCGCTGGCGATAGACCCAATAATTGGCGAGCACGCGTTCGACAAAGTTGCGCGTTTCCGGCGACGGTACGCTTTCGATGAACAGCAGTGGATCGTCGTGATGCTTCACCGACTTCATCCACTTGCCAAGATTGCCCGGCCCGGCATTCCACGCGACCACCATGCGGAACAGATCGCCGCCGACGGCATTGTCCTTCATCAAGATGTCGATATAGCGCTGGCCGAGCATGAGGTTCACCTCGGGCTCGTACAGACGATTGCGTGTATCGGCCGCCAGCTTGCCGTCGCGCGCGATGAAAGACGCGGTATCGGGCATGATCTGCATCAGGCCGCGCGCCCCTGCCGGCGAACGCGCCTGCGGATTAAAGCCCGATTCCTGACGCACCAAGGCCAGCACCAATTCACGGTCGACCATCTCGCCCGCCGTGGTGAGCTGCGGTGCCGGATACGCCGTCGTATCGGCGATGGGCGCTCCGTTGCGCGCCAGCATGTTGCCCAGCCGCATGGCGAGCGACGGCATCTGCGAACGTTCCGCCAGCGCCAGCATCGCCTCGGTCAAGCTGCGTGAGCCCTTGGGCTGCAGGATGCGCAGTTCGCGTTCGGCGCGTTCCTCCAAGCCGATCTGCAGCAAGAGCACCGCGCGCTTGCCGCCCGGCGCCTCCGCCAGTTCGGCGAGCGCGGCCTTATCCAACGGCGGCGGCGACCAGTCGAAGTTCGGATCCTGATTGAGCAGACGGCGCGCCAGCAACCCGTAGAAGGTGCGCGGGCTTTGCCCCGCCAGCTCCATCATGCGGGTGAAATCCTTATGGTGGCGCATGCGCACATGCGAGCGCCCGGCCCAGAACGCGCCGGCCGATTGCAGCCAGCGCGACGAATATTCCGATTTGGCGACCTGTTCGAAATGGAAGGCGGCCTGTTCGAGCTTGCCCATGCGCCAATAGGCGAGGCCCGTCGTCCAATGGATCTCGGGGATATATTTGCCTGAGCGCTTGGTCGCCTGTTCGCCCCAGAACACCGCCTGGTCGTCCTGGCCGACAGCGTAATAGCCCTGCGCGAGACGGCCCGACTGACGATCGTATTCGACCGGCGGCAACAGCCCACGCGCCTTATCCTCGGTCAGGATCTTGCGGAACTCGGCCTGCGTACCCTTGCGCAAGGTCAGATCGAGCTTGGCGATCAGCTTGTCGTATTCCTTCTGATCGGCCGGGCTGAATTTCGTCGGCACGACATAGGTCTTGGATTCGAACGCTTGGCGATCGTAGGCCTGGACGTTGATGCCCATCGCCTGGGTCACCTGCACATCGGGCACGGTCGGCACCGGCGGGCTCTTGGCCTTCACGGGCTTACGCTTGAGCGCCAGGTCGTGGATGCGGCGGGCGTCCGGATGATCGCTGTAATCGGCGAGCCAGTCCTTCAGCTCATCGTAGCTGACCTTGTATTGCGGATGCAGGAAACGGTGCGCCAGCACGTGGCCCATGAGGGCGCGGTCGCGCAGCTTGGCGACGATATCGTCCGCACCCTTGAAGTCGGCGTTTTCCTGCAACTGGAAGATGACGCGGTAACGCGCGACATCGGCTTCCTCGAGCAGGATCGGGAAGGCCTCGGCCCATTCGGCCGACTTGGCGAGCGGCGTGAGGACGGCGACGTCGATGCCGACCCGTTCGGTGGCGGGACGGCCCGACGCGGTCTCGAATTTCTCGGGCTTGGCGGCCTTGGGCTTATCGGCTTTGCCGGCGTTCTGAGCCGGGGTCGTTTTGTCGGTCTTTTGGGGCGCTTTCTTAGCCGCGGCGGCCTCGGCCTTAGCTTGGGTCTGCGCCTGTTCCTTGGCGGACGCCTGGGCGGCGGCCTTACCCTTGCCCTTGGCCTGGGCGACGGCGTCCTGGGCGGCGGCATCGTCGGCCTTGGGGGCCTTCGCCGCCGGGACCGATTGCGACCAGGCAGTCGTACTCACCAGCGGCATCGCGGCCGACGCCATCAGCGTCGTCAGCAGATACGCAACGAGCCTCGCTCGTGAGTGGGTAGACCGTGTATTTATTGCGACCCCCGCGGCCCCGTCATCCCGACGTGCGGCCTTCGTTTCAATCTCACATCCTCACTAATGGATGCGGCGAACTGGGCTCAGTAGCCCCTACAGATTGATCTGACCCTACTTAAAAGGCGTTTAACAGGCAACTTAAAACGGCCTATTTATTAGTTAGTTATAATATATAGGCGCACAGCCCGACATCGAGCAGATAGTCCTACCCCATGGAATTTCAATAACTTAGCGGAATCTACGTACGCTGAATGCGGTCACGGATGGCCAGCAGGTCGCGCCAGGCCTCGCGCTTGTGCGCCGGCGAGCGCAATAGATACGCCGGATGGAACAGCGCGATGGCGTCGATCGGGGCGGCCAGGCGCGGCGCCGAATAGGGGTGCCATTGGCCCCTTAGCCGCGTGATGCCTTCGGCGCGCCCGAGCAAGGTCTTGGCCGAGGGACCGCCGAGCGCCACCAGAACATCAGGCTGCACCAGTTCGATATGACGCTCGAGGAACGGCAGACAGGCGGCGATCTCGTTGGTCGTCGGGTTGCGGTTGCCGGGCGGACGCCAGAACACGATGTTGGTGATGTAGAACGCCTTGGTGACATCCTCGGCGTGGCGGTCGAGGCCGATGGCGGCCAGCATCTTATCCAGCAACTGGCCCGACACGCCGACGAACGGCTTGCCCTGACGGTCTTCGTCGGCGCCCGGCGCCTCGCCCACGAACATGATGCGCGCGGCCGGGTTGCCGTCGGCGAAGACCGTATTGGTGGCGGTCTTTTTGAGCGGGCATTCCTCGAAGGCTGCAATGGCGGCTTGCAGTTCCTCAAGATTATTGGCAGCGGCGGCCAAGCGGCTCGCGGTCTGCACGGCATGTTCGGGCGCCGCCAGCGGGATTGGCCCGCCTGGCGCCGGGGTCCGTGCCACAGCGGGTGCTGCAACAGCCAGGGCTTTGGCCTGCTCGACGGAGGCAACGAACCGGTCGACCGGCTCCTCGCCGATCGCCTCGTCGATGCCGGCCTCAGCCTGCCAGAGCAGGGCCGCGCGCAGGGCATCTAAATCCGTCGTGCCTTCCATATCAGGTTCCCTGACAAACGTCCTAGCGGAGCGCCGTCTCCCCTGTTATATCGCGAACCATGGACAGGGAAAGCATGACCTACGACGTCGTTATCGTCGGGGGCGGACCGTCGGGCCTCGCGGCCGCGATCCGTTTGAAACAATTGGCCAATGAATCGGGTCGCGAGATCGGCGTCTGCGTCATCGAAAAAGGCTCCGAGATCGGCGCGCATATAATGTCGGGCGCGGTGTTCGAGCCGCGCGCGCTGAACGAGTTGATTCCAGACTGGAAAGACAAGGGGGCCCCACTCAATACCCCGGCCGGCGACGACAGCTTCCTGTTCCTCACCGAAACCAAATCGATCCGCCTGCCAACGCCGCCGCAGATGCACAATCACGGCAACTACGTCATCAGCCTCGGCAACCTGTGCCGTTGGCTCGCCACCCAAGCCGAAGAACTGGGCATCGAGATCTATCCCGGCTTCGCGGCCGCCGAGATTCTGTACGACGAATCGGGGCGCGTGCTCGGCGTCGCCACCGGCAATATGGGCGTCGGCAAGGACGGCGAACCGACGGCCGAGTTCCAGCCCGGCGTCGAGTTGCGCGCGACCTACACCTTGTTCGCCGAAGGCTGTCGCGGCTCGCTTACCAAAACTTTGCTCAAGCGTTTTGAGCTGACCAAGGAAGCCGATCCGCAGACCTACGGTATCGGCATCAAGGAATTGTGGGAGGTCAAACCGGAGAACCACAAAGCGGGCAAGGTGACCCACACCGCCGGCTGGCCGATGGATAGCAAAACCTACGGCGGCTCGTTCCTCTATCACCTGGAGGACAACCAAGTCGTCGTCGGTTTTGTCATCGGGCTCGATTACGAGAATCCGTACCTGAATCCGTTCGAGGAATTGCAGCGCTTCAAGACGCATCCGGCGATCCGGGGCACGTTCGAGGGCGGACGGCGCATCGCCTACGGCGCGCGCGCCATCGTCGAAGGCGGCTACCAGTCGATCCCGAAGCTCACCTTCCCGGGCGGCGCACTCATCGGCGATGCGGCGGGCTTTCTCAACGTGCCCAAGATCAAGGGTTCGCACACCGCGATGAAGTCGGGCATGACGGCGGCCGAAGCGGTGTTCGACGCACTGGCGCAAGAGACACCGCCCGCCGAAGTGACCGCGTATCCCGAACGGCTGAAAAAGACCTGGCTGTGGGATGAGCTGTTCACCGCGCGCAACATCCGCCCGTCGTTCCATTGGGGCTTCTTGGGGGGCTTCCTCTATTCGGCGATCGATACGTTCTTCCTGCGCGGCCGGGCACCCTGGACCTTGCATCATCGCCGGCCCGATCACGCGGCGCTCAAGCCCGCCAAGGATTGCACGCCGATCAGCTATCCGAAGCCGGACGGCAAGTTGACCTTCGACCGTCTGTCGTCGGTGTTCATTTCGAACACCAATCACGAAGAAAACCAGCCGGCGCATCTGACCTTGAAGAATGCGAGCGTGCCGGTGAACGTGAACCTCGCGGTCTTCGACGGGCCGGAAGCACGCTTCTGCCCGGCGAGTGTTTATGAATTTGTCGAGGCTGAGGGCGGCGCAAAGCGTCTGCAGATCAATGCGCAGAATTGCGTGCATTGCAAAACCTGCGACATCAAGGACCCGACCCAGAACATCAACTGGGTGGTGCCCGAGGGCGGCGGCGGCCCCAATTATCCGAATATGTAGTCGCGATATTGCGACGCCGCCCTCATCATTTTTTTTTAAGAGGGGGCGGCGGCGGCCCGAACTATCCGAATATGTGAGGCGGGCTAAGCCCGGCGCTTAACGCGCGCCGTAGCCCGCGGGGCTGTCGCGCGCGCGTGCGTTTTATGCGCAGGGTCGAACGCCAGGATGATCTGCTTGAGATCGTCCTCGTTCACGGCCGCCGCGGCATCCGCCAGCGCGAACCATTGCAGCTTGCGCTGATCCTGTTCGCGCCACTGTGCGAGCTGGCCGGTGACCTTGAGCGCAAAAACGTCGACCGAGCAGAACTGTACGCCCGACCCGATCTGCTTTTCGTAATGGTAGGCGCCGAGCGGACGCGTATCGAGCGCGCCCTCGATCCCGGCTTCCTCCACCGCCTCGCGCTTGGCGGCGGCGCGCGCGGTTTCATTTGGCTCCAAGGTGCCCTTGGGCAGAACCCAGCGCCGCGTGCCGAGCGAAGTGATCAGCATGACCTCGATCCCCCGGCCTTTACGCCACGGCAAGGCGGCGGCCTGATACAGGATCGACGGACGATGCAGAGATTTTTTGCTGAGGTTCATATTACGGTTGCTACTCGATCTGCGGCCAAGCCTGCTAGTGGGCCAAATACTGAGCGAGATAGTAGAAGCACGCACCGATCACGGCCGAAGCCGGCATCGTCAGAAACCACGCGGTAACGATACTCCTGGCGATGTTCCAGCGCACCGCCGAAATGCGTTTGGCGGCGCCGACCCCGACGATCGCCCCGGTGATCGTGTGGGTGGTCGACACCGGAATACCGAAATGAGTCGCCACAAACAGCATGATCGCGCCACCCGTCTCCGCACAGCAGCCCTGCATCGGGCTGAGACGGGTGATTTTGGACCCCATTGTATGAACAATTCGCCAACCGCCGCAGAGCGTGCCCAGACCCATGGCCAACTGGCAGGTGATAACCACCCAGAACGGCACATGGAAGCCTTCGGGCATCTGGCCCTGGGAATAGAGCAGCACCGCGATGATCCCCATGGTCTTTTGGGCGTCATTGCCGCCGTGGCCCAGCGAGTAGAACGAGGCCGAGACGAATTGCAGCGAGCGGAACACCTTGTCGACCGACGCCGGACGCATGCGCACGAAGACCCATGAGACGATCAGCATCAGGGTGAGCGCCAGGATGAAGCCGATGGTCGGCGAGGCGAAGATCGCGACCACGGTCTTGGTGATCCCGGAATAAACCAGTGACGACATGCCCGCATGGGCCACGCCGGCGCCAATCAGGCCGCCGATCAGCGCGTGCGAGCTGGATGACGGAATACCAAGCAGCCAGGTCACCACGTTCCACACGATAGCGCCCATGAGGGCGCCGAAAATGACGAGGGGCGTGATCACGTCGGGATGAACGATGCCCGATCCAACGGTGTTGGCGACGTGCAGCCCGAACACCATGAAGGCGATGAAATTGAAAAAGGCCGCCCAGGCAACCGCATATTGCGGCTTCAGCACCCGCGTCGAGACGATGGTGGCGATGGAATTCGCCGCATCGTGCAATCCGTTCAGGAAATCGAACGCGAGTGCCACGAAGATCAGGAAATAAAGATAATGTAGCGGAATGATCTCCACAGTCGGATGCCCGCCTAAAGGTGTTCAATCACGATGCTGTTCACACGCTCGGCGACGTCCTCGATCCGGTCGACGATCTTTTCCAGATGGTCGTAGATCTCGGCGCCGACGATATAGGCCATCGGCGTATCGTTGCGATGGGCGAGGTAGAGGGACTTGAGCCCGTGGTCATACAGATCGTCGACGGCCTCCTCGAGCTGGGTGATCTTGGCGCTCATCGCCATCATCTGGCTCGATTTCTTTTTCATATCGCGCAGCGCCAGGATCAACTCGCAGGTGATCTCGGACGCGCTCACGATCTTTTCGGTGATCGCGCGCATGGGCTCTTCGAATTCCGTCACCTCGAACAGCGAGATCGCCTTCACCGTCTGCTTCATCTGATCGATGGCGTCATCCATGGTCACGGTCAGATCCTGGATGTCGCTGCGGTCGAACGGCGTGATGAAGGTGCGGCGTACCGCCAGCATGACCTCGTGCGTCACCTCGTCGGCGTCGGCCTCCAGCTTGTTGATCCGACGCGAGCGGTCCGCAATGTCGGCCCCCTGGCGGAACAGCTCGCGCAGCTCGGCCGAACTTTCGACCAGGATGCGGGCATGCTGTTCGAAATAATCGAAGAATTTCTCTTCACGCGGCATCAATGCCGCAAACCAACCGAACATGAGACCTCCTGGCGGCTCGCGATCGCCTCTTTGACGTTGGGGGACGTCTATACGGGTCTTTTACCCCGTGCCATCTCCGGATGCCACATTCCGGCCACAGACCGGATCCAGGCTCAACCGGCGGTCCGCAGCGGCGGTGCTGGCGAATCGGCCGCCCACCGGGCCGGTTTGAGCAAATCGGCAGTCAGGGCTAGAGTGGAGCCCCCCGGCCAAACTTATTCATTTTTTGGCCCGTTTTTCGGAGATTTCGGTGGCTCTACGGTACGCAATCATCGTTCTCGCTGGCCTGGCGGCGTGCGCCGGCGGCATCGCGGTCGCCCAAAATCAATCGACGCCTCCGGCCGCCGCCAAAAAGGCCCCTCCCAAGAGCGGCGAGCAATCGACGCGCGATCCCCAGACCGGCTTCGGCAGCTATCTGGCCGGCCGCTTCGCCCAGATGCGCGGCGATTCGAAACAATCCATCGATTTCTACCGCAAGGCGCTGAAGGACGATCCGGGCAATCTCGACGTCGAACGCCGTTTGCTGGCGCTGCTGGTGAGCGAAGGCCGCATCGGCGAGGCTTTGCCGACCGCCAAGAAGCTCGCCGAACTGCCGCTCGATCCGGATGAGGACGACGGCAACCTCGCCCAGCTTGTCATCGCCATCACAGATGTAAAGGCCGGCCGCTTCGCGGCCGCCGAGACGCGCCTCGCCGGCTTCCCGAAAAGCGGGCTCAGCACCATCGAAGGTCCGCTGTTCAAAGCCTGGACCCAAGCCGGTCAGAAGAAATACGACGAAGCGGTCAAAGGCCTGTCCATCGACGGCGGCAGCGACGGCTTCGCCGTCTTGTTCGGCGCCCATGCCGCCGCCATCAACGAGTTGGCCGGCCGCGCCGAACTGGCCGAGAAAGGCTATCTGCAATCGGTCGAAGGGCGCCAGCGCTCCAACCTGCGGCTCACCCAATTGCTGGGCAATTTCTACGAACGCACCAACCGCGCGGACCAGGCACGCAAGCTCTACGATCAGTACCTGCTCGATAATCCCGGCTCGACGATGCTGAGCGTGCCCATCAAGCGGCTCGAAACCAAAACCGTACCGAAGCCGGAAATCGCCAGCGCCGCCGACGGCCTCGCCGAGGCGCTGTTCAGCCTGGCGGGTTCCGTGCAGCAGCAAAGCGGCTTCCAGGCCGTCATCTTCGCCCGTCTCGCGACCTATATCCGCAGCGATTTCTCCATCGCCAAGCTGCTGATCGCCGAGATTCTGGAAGGCGAGAAACGCTACGATGACGCCATCGGCGTCTATCGCACGGTGCTCAGCGATCCCAATTATTCCTGGGCGGCGCGCCTGCGCATCGCCGATCAATTCGACGCGCTCGAAAAGCCCGACGATGCGATCAAGGAGCTGCGTCAGATGTCCGCCGACGAGCCGAAGCGCTACGACGCGCTCGTGCGCATGGGCGATATCCTGCGCCGTCACAAGCGCTTCGAGGAAGCGACCAAAGCCTACAACGATGCCAAGGCCCGCATCCCGAGCCTAGGCAAGGAACATTGGCCGATGCTTTATGCGAGCGGCATCGCCAATGAGCGCACCAAGCAGTGGGACAAGGCGGAAGCCGACTTCCTCAAGGCGCTCGAGTTCGATCCGGAGCAGCCCTACGTGCTCAACTATCTCGGTTATTCGTGGGTCGAGCAGGGCAAGAACCTCGACAAGGCGCGCGGCATGATCGAACTCGCGGTCAAGAAGCGTCCGCGCGACGGCTACATCATCGACAGCCTGGGCTGGGTGCTCTATCGCCTCGGCGATCTCGACGGCGCGGTGCGCAATCTCGAACGCGCGGTTTCATTGCGCCCCGAAGATCCGACGATCAACGACCATCTCGGCGACATCTATTGGAAGGTGAACCGCAAGGACGAAGCACGCTTCCAATGGAAACGCGCTCTATCGCTCGACCCCGAGAAGGAAGAAATTCCGAAGATCCAGAAGAAGCTGCAAGACGGCCTGCCTGAGACGTGATGGCCGAAACGTGAGTGTCAGCGTCGCAGCCCCAGCCAAGATCAATCTCTACCTCCACGTCACGGCAAAACGCGCGGACGGCTATCATCTGCTCGATTCGCTGATCGCCTTCGCCGATGTCGGCGATACGATCGAGGCGGCCTATGCCGATGAATTGACCTTGGGCTGCGACGGCCCGTTCGGCGCGGCATTGGGGACCGAGCCCGACAATCTGGTGCTGAAGGCCGCCAAACTGCTGGCCGAGCGCGCCGACGTTCCGGCGCATGCCCAACTGCGCCTGACCAAACGCCTGCCCATCGCGTCCGGCATCGGCGGCGGTTCGGCCGACGCGGCAGCGACCCTGCATGCGCTGTGCGATCTGTGGGGCCTCGCTTTGCCCGATCATACAATGAACGTGCTGGCCGCCAAGCTCGGCGCTGACGTGCCGATCTGCCTGCACGGCCACACCGCCTATATCGGCGGCATCGGCGAAATCATCGATCCGGCTCCGCAATTGCCCGAGGCCGGCATCCTGCTCGCCAATCCGGGCCACGCACTCTCCACCCCCTCGGTCTTCAAAAGCTTCAAGGGGCCGATGACGGCCGCACAGCGCTTCGAGACAACGCCGACGGATGCGCGCGACCTCGCCCGCATGCTGGCCGCGCGGCGCAACGATCTGACCGATGCCGCGATCGCCCTCGTGCCGGACATCGCCACGATGCTGGCGGCGCTCGAAGAACTCCCTGGCGCACACCTCGCACGCATGTCGGGCAGTGGCGCGACCTGTTTCGCGCTGTTCGACGACAAGGGCGCCGCCGAACGCGCCGCCCAGCAACTGGCGGCTGAACATCCGGGCTGGTGGGTGCGCGGCGCTGCGTTGCTTAGCGCACATCGTTGACGTTACAATCGAAAAAAATAAGAAACCGCCTGTAGCGACTTCAGGGCCTACCTCAGGGGAGATGCTTCATGTCACGCTGGATTCTGACGGCCATTGCGGCCGTTCTCGCGAGCTATGTCCAACCGGCCGCGGCGCAATCACCCGCCGAATTCTATAAAGGCAAAACCATCAATCTGGTCACCGGCTTCACCGCCGGCGGCAATTACGATCTCTATGCCCGCCTGCTCGCCGAATTCATGGGCAAACATATCCCGGGCAATCCCACCATCGTGGTGCAGAACCGCCCCGGTGCGGGCAGCCTCAATGCCGCCGCCTATGTGATCGTCGTGCAGCCCAACGACGGCTTGAACATCGGCTTCACCGCCAATGCCCTGCCGCTCGATCAATTGCTCGACGGCAAGGATGCCAAGGTCGACATGAAGAAGGTGCGCTGGCTCGGCAACCTGGTCGAACTGACCAGCGCCGTCACCGTGTGGCACACCTCGCCGGTCAAAACGCTCGAGGCCATGAAGACCCAGGAAGTCGTCTTCGGCTCGACCGGCCCGTCCGGTGAAACCTATGTCGTGCCCATCGTGCTCAACGATCTGCTCGGCACCAAGATCAAGATGGTGACCGGCTATCCCGGCATCAACGAGGTCATGCTCGGCGTCGAGCGCGAGGAAATCCAGGGCCGTTCGGGATCGTGGTCGAACGTGCAGCAACGCCCCGAATGGATCACCGGAAAGAAGATCATCCCATTGCTGCAGATCGGCGTGCGCAAGCATCCCGACCTCGGCAACCTGCCGCTGCTGACCGAGGTCGTGCAGGGCGATCGCAACAAGAAGATCGCCGAGCTGATCTCGGCCGTCGTCGCCATCAGCCGCGCCCCGTATCTCCCACCGCAGACGCCGGAAGACCGGGTGAAGGCGCTGCGCGACGCGTTCGACGCCACGATGAAGGACCCCGCCTTCATCAAGGCCGCCGCCGAACGCAATATGGAGTTGAGCCCGTCAACCGGCGTCGAGGTCGAGAAACAGATGAGCCGCGTGCTCGACGTGTCGCCCGATATCGCCGAGCACCTGAAGAAGATCCTGACGCCCCCCAAATAGCCGGCGAAATAGGCCGGAAACCCAAGGCTAAAATAGCGGGGCCGCAGCCGTTTCAGGACGGTTGCGGCCTTGGCTTTCAGGCCCTACAGTCCGCCCGCTTTCGCCCCGCCCGGGGCGCGAAAGCCCTGCTGGGGCGTCGCCAAGCGGTAAGGCACCGGATTTTGATTCCGGCATTCGGAGGTTCGATTCCTCCCGCCCCAGCCAACTTTACATATTTAATTTGAAGTGAGCGCAGCGCCCGCGACGGTGCGCGATTAGGCTGCGGCGTTGACCGTCAGGCTACGGAAAGTTTCGGTCAGTTCGGCCGGGCCGAACGGTTTTTCGAGAAAACGGGTCAACCGATCCGAAGCCAAGTCCGCGATCTTGTCCGCACGGTAGCCGCTGGAATAGATCACCGGCAGTTCGGGCGTCATCGCGCGCACCAATTTCACCAACTCTTGCCCGTTCATATCCGGCATCTCGATGTCGGTGATCAGTACGTCGATCTTGTTGGCATTGTCTTGCAGGCAGGCGAGCGCGACCGAAGCCATCGGCGCCTCGAACACCTCATGCCCCATATCGCGGAGCATGTCGGAGAACGACATCATCAACAGTTCGTCGTCTTCAACGAGCAAAATTGTGAGTGTCGGCTGGCTCAAGGCTTAGCCCCATTTCCCTCTATGGTCGTGCTCAGAGCGTACTGGGGATAGCCGCGATTGACAACGCAAACACGCGATTTGTTCACACGAAAGTGTCACGTCCCCTTTTTGTCACGCGACACGGATTGCTCGGCGATATGAGCCAGTTTGTGTGGATTTCGCACGACATAGATCGCCGCGATTAGGCCGTCGTGGATTTCCAATGCGACGCTCTGCACCGTGCCCTCCGAGTCCATGGTGATGACGCCGGGCATGCCGTTGATCTGACCGATGCGCACCGGGCGCTGCTCGCCATATTTCCGGAACACTCGTTCGAGGAAATGCGCGATCTTGTCGCCGCCCTTGACGGCATAGATGGCGGCCATTTTGATGCCGCCGCCGTCGCTTTGCATGACGGCATCGGCCGCCAACAGGCTGCGCAGATCCGCGGTATTGCCGCTTTGCGCGGCCTTGAGAAAGGCGCTGGCGAAGCGGTCGCCGTCCTCGGCGCTGACCTTGAAGCGCGGCCGCTCGGCCCTGAGGTGTTCACGGGCGCGTGATGACAATTGGCGACACGCCGCGCCGCTGCGTCCCAAGGCCGCACCCACCTCGTCGAATTCGACCTCGAACACGTCGTGCAGGATGAAGGCGGCCCGTTCGAGCGGCGACAGGCGTTCGAGCGCCAGCATCAAGGCCACGGACATATCGTGTGCGTAATCGTTCTGGGCATCGCCCGCATAATCGGCCGCGTCCAACACCGGTTCGGGCAACCACGGGCCGACATAGGTTTCACGCTTTTGCCGGGCCGATTTCAATTGGTCGAGACACAAGCGCGTCACGATGCGCGTCAGAAACGCCTGCGCGTTACGGACCTCGCTTTGCTCCGCGCGATGCCAGCGCAAGTAGGCTTCCTGCACCACATCCTCGGCTTCGGACACCGCGCCCAGCATCCGATAGGCAACGCCCATCAGATGCCGGCGGTTGGCTTCGAACGTCCGTGCGGTATCGAGATCGACTTTGTCCATGACGTTCGAAAGGCTGTCCTAAATCAATCGTGATCCTAAACCGGATGCACGCTGCGCGCCGAGATGGCGATTCTATTCCACGCATTGATCGTGGCAATCAGAACCGTGAGGTTGGCGATCTCGGCTTCCGAGAATTGCACCTGCAAATCCGCATACTCGGCGTCCGGCGCATGGGTTTCAGCGATCAAGGTGAGCGCGTCGGTCCAGGCCAGGGCGGCGCGTTCGCGGGGGCTATAGAGCGGCGATTCATGCCAGGCATTCAGCAGGTAAAGCCGGGCTTCGCTTTCGCCGTTCTTGCGCGCGTCCTTGGCATGCATGTCGAGGCAGAAGGCGCAGCCGTTGATCTGCGACGCCCGCATCTTCACCAACTCGATCAGGGAATGTTCGAGGCCGCAATCGTGCAGCGCGGTTTCGACCTTCAGCATCGCCTGGATGGCTGGGCCGGCCAATTTGACGTGGTTAAAGCGCGGGGTCATTTGGCTGTGGGGGGTCATCGCGTTCATGTCTGGGCTCCTATGTTTAAGGGATATGCCAACAAGACGAGACGGCGGGGGCCGGTGTGACACGCGATGCGCATTTTTTTCAAAAAAATCCCGAACGGCTGATCCAAATGCCATTTAATTCCGTAAAATCAACGAGATGACGACAATCCTCTGGTTTCGCCGCGATCTGCGGCTCGCCGATAACCCGGCGCTCGATGCTGCCCTGGCGAAGGCGCAGCCGGTCGTCTGCGTCTATATCCTGGATGACGCGGATGCGGGCGCCTGGCGACCGGGCGGGGCCACCAACTGGTGGCTGGCAGGCTCCCTGGCCGCCCTGGACGCCGCACTCACCAAACGCGGCAACCGGCTGGTCCTGCGCCGCGGCCCGGCCGAGGACGAAATCGCCAAGCTGATCGACGAGACCGGCGCCGAGGCGGTGCTGTGGAACCGGCGCTACGAGCCCTGGGCCGTCAAACGCGACGAGCGGATCAAAAGCGCCATCAAAGCGCGCGGGCTGACGGCGGAAAGCTTCAACGCGAGCCTGCTGGCCGAACCTTGGACGCTGGCCACGCAGAAGGATAACCCCTACCGCGTCTTCACCCCGTTCCGCCGCGCCCTCTACGCCAGTGGCGAACCGCAGCGCCCAACGCGCGCGCCCAAGAAAATACCCGCGCTCAAGACATTACCGCCCAGTGACGATCTCACCGCCTGGGGCCTGCTGCCCACCGCGCCGGATTGGGCGGGTGGATTTCGCACGGCGTGGCAGCCGGGCGAAGCGGGCGCGCACCGGCGCCTGGATTATTTCCTCGACGGCACCGTTTTCGATTATCGTACGGGACGTGATCGCCCGGGCATTGTCGGCACCTCGCGGCTGTCACCGCATCTGCATTTCGGCGAGATCGGGCCGCGCCAGATCTGGCACGCCGCGACCGCGCGCAGCATGGCCCAAACCGGCAGTCCGATGGGCCAGGGTGTTGATACGTTTCTGTCGGAAATCGCCTGGCGCGAATTTTCCTATCACCTACTGTTTCATTTTCCGACCTTGCCCGAACAGCCGTTGCGATCGGAGTTCACGGATTTTCCCTGGCGCAACGATGCGAAGGGCCTCGCCGCGTGGCAACGCGGCATGACCGGCTATCCCATCGTCGATGCCGGCATGCGCGAATTGTGGACGACCGGCTGGATGCACAACCGCGTGCGCATGATCGTCGCCTCGTTTCTGATCAAGGATCTACTACTGCCGTGGCGCGCCGGCGAAGAGTGGTTCTGGGATACGCTCGTCGATGCCGACCTCGCTAACAACGCGGCGAGCTGGCAATGGGTCGCAGGTTGCGGCGCCGATGCCGCACCCTATTTCCGCGTCTTCAATCCGACGCTCCAGGGCGAGAAATTCGATCCGGACGGACGCTATGTGCGCACCTGGATACCGGAGATTGCCAAGCTGCCCGACAAGCTGATCCACACGCCGTGGAAAGCGACGCCGCTGGAATTGGCCGAGGCCGGCATCCGTCTCGGGCGCGATTATCCGCATCCGGTCGTCGATCATGCCGGTGCGCGGTTGCGGGCACTCGACGCATATCGCACCATGGGCAGCGACTGATCACGGCCCAGACAACATCAAGACAACGCGATGGCTAAAAAGACTCCGGCGACCAACATGCTCGATGCGGCGGGCATCGCCTACAGCCTGCACACCTATGATTACGACCCCAACGCCGAGCGCATTGGCTTGCAGGCGGCCGAGAGCCTCGGCGTGGCGGGCGGCAGCGTGGTTAAAACCTTGATGGCGCTGGTCGACGGCAAACCCGTTTGCGTGATGGTACCGTCCGACCGCGAGGTAAATATGAAAAAACTCGCGGCCGCCGCCGGCGGCAAGTCGGCACAGATGATGAAACCCGCCGACGCCGAACGCCTGAGCGGTTATCACGTCGGCGGCATCAGCCCGTTCGGCCAAAAGCGCGCGGTGCCCGCACTCATGGATCGCGACGCTTTCGCGCTCGCGGAAATTTTCCTCAATGGCGGTCAGCGCGGCTTGCAGATCAAGCTCACGCCAGCCGATGCGGTGAGCGTGCTTAAAGCGAGCGTCGCCGCGCTTACATAACGCAGATTAAAAGTGGACAGATGCGCCCGAAAAGTGCGCAATAGGTTCGTCAAAATCATCGGCAAAAAACACAGGGGGATGTCATGGTAAAACGTTACGACATCGACGGCGTCAATCCGACCGGCGGCCGCTTTTCGCAAGTCGGCGAAGTCGGACCGAACGCACGTCTGTTCTATCTCGCGGGCCAAACGGCGGGACGCCCCGACGGAACCTGCGCACCCGATTTCAAGAGCCAGGCCGAGCAGGTCTACAAGAATATCGCCGACGTGCTCAAAGGCTGCGGGCTGTCGATGAACAACGTCGTCAAGACGACGACCTATCTGCTCAATCCCGACGATATGGCGATCTGGCGCGACGCGCAGAAACAAGCCTTCGGCGACATCAAACCCGCCTCGACCCTGCTGTTCATCAGCCGGCTCGCGCGCCCCGAATATCTGCTCGAAGTCGACGTGATCGCCGCCAAGGACTGACACACAAAGACGAGAATCGGCCCTATTCAACGGGTCCATTTTCGGCAATCATCGTGCCGGGGACCTTCACTAAAAAAATATAAAATCCAATCAACGGGAGACGTACTTCATGGACAATCTTGACCGCCCGGCCGGGCGTGAGCCGGCGCTTTTGATTCCGGCGCTGGCCGGCTTTTACGACATTGCGCGCGATGCCTCATGGCTCGTCATCCGCCTGACCATCGGCGGCATGCTACTGGTCCATGGCATCAACAAGGTGATGGGCCCCGGCGTCGAAGCCTTCGCCAAGGGACTCGCCACCCGCGGCATCGAACCCGCCATGCCAGGCGCCTACGCGGTGTTTTTCCTCGAAACCGTGGGCGCGCTCTGCATCATGGGCGGACTGGCGACGCGCTTCTTCGCCGCCGCCATCGCGATTGAACTACTGGTCGTTACATTTGTTGCGCATTACGGCAACGGCTTCGGCTGGAGCAGCCCGCGCGGCGGCTGGGAATATCCATTCCTGTGGGGATTGATGTTCTTCGCCATCGCATTGCGCGGCGGCGGCCCCTACTCGATCGATCGCAAGATCGGTAAAGAGTTGTAACGAGAAAGCCCCGCCAAACCGGCGGGGCTTTTTTTATGCCGCGTTGCGACTCTATCAATTGGTCGCGTTGCGACGGGCCTGATACTTATCCCAGCCGCGCTGGCGCAGATCGCAGGCGGGGCACATGCCGCACCCGTAACCCCATGCCTTGCGACGCTGACGATCGCCGCGATAGCAGCTATGGGTATCCTCGACGATCAGATCGACGAGTTTCCGGCCGCCGAGATCGTCGGCCATCTTCCAGGTCTCCGCCTTGTCGATCCACATCAGCGGCGTATCGATCACGAAACGCGTGCCCATGCCGAGGGTCAGCGACACCTGCAACGATTTCAGCGCATCGTCGCGGCAATCGGGATAGCCCGAATAATCGGCCTCGCACATGCCGCCCACCAGATGCTTGATGCCGCGCCGATAAGCGACGGCCGCCGCATAGGTGAAAAAGATCAGGTTGCGTCCCGGCACGAACGACGACGGCAGGCCGTTCTTCAGATACTCAAACTCCTTTTCGCGCGTCAGCGAGGTGTCGCTGATTTCGCCCAAGGTCGAGAGATTGATCGGATGATCCTCACCGAGCTTTTCCGCCCACGGCTCGAACGACGCGCGCAGGTGGCTCAGGAAATTCTGACGGCATTCCAATTCGACGCGATGACGCTGACCATAATCGAAACCGATGGTTTCGACAGCGTCGAAGCGGTCGAGCGCCCAAGCCAGCGATGTTGCGCTATCCTGGCCGCCTGAAAACAAAACAAGTGCGTTATCGACCATGACGCGTCGACCCCCGAATATTTACTCTGGGCTACTTCCAGAAATAGTCGCCCGGACGGATTTCCGTGATCGAGGTCATGCCTGCCTTGATTTCGACGTCCTTGCTGTGGACATAGACGGCGGGCATCTCGCTAAGCGGATAGATGAATGCCTGTTCATTGATCCGATCCACCGCCTGACGATAGAGCTCGGCGCGTTTCTTGTCGTCGAGAATCTTGGGGCCTGCATCGTAGACATTCTTGATCAGCGGATCGTTGGCGTAATCGCGATCGCCGCCGAAGAGCAGATCCATGGTGTTGATCATATTAGGCTGGGAGAACGTGGGATATTCCATCACCAAAGTAGTCAGCTTGCCATCGCCGCGTAGTTTGACATAGACCGACTGCGCCAGCGGATTGACGCTGGCGCGTATGCCGACCTTGCGCAGATCGCCGGCAATCGCCTCGGTGATCTCCTTATAAGGAATATAGGCCCCAAGTTCGATATCGAAACCGTTGGGATAGCCGGCCTCGGCCAGCAGCTTCTTCGCACCCGCCGGATCGTAGCCGATGAACTTACCCGACGAGGCATAGCCGATATTGTCGTGAAACCCGATGCCATCGGGGCGGATCGCGATATCGGCGCCCGGAATGAAATTCTTGATGATCTTCTCGCGATCGATTGCCTTGAACACGGCTTGGCGGATCCGCACATCGGTCAGGATCTTGTTATCCGATCGCCCGGCGGCATCCATCGTCATGAAAACCAGCATCCGCGTCGAGAACGCCGTCTGTGCGAGGTTCGGATTCTTCGCGAGTTCGACCAGCATGTCGGGCGAAGCCTTGCTCAGTACATTTACGCCGCCGGTCAGAAGCTGGGCGATCTGGGTTTGCCGGTCGGGGATCGGCACGCCGACGATGTTCTTGATGGGTGCGCGCAGATGCGGGAATTTCTTAACCGTCTCGTCATTGCGCGTGATCTGAAGATTACCGACGCGATCGATGGACACCAGCTTGTAAGCGCCCGTCGACGACGCCGTGGTGCGGCCATACGTCGCCTTATCTTCGAGCTTCTCATGGATTGTCTTGTCGAACATGATCGAACGATAAGCGAGAAGTTCGAGATCGTCGGCGCGCGGCTCGATGGCGCGCAGCCGCACTTTGGTCGGGCTCAGAACCTCGAGGTTCTCATACCAGGTGTAACGCTGCTTGAAGCGAATATTCAGCGCCGGGTCCTTGACGTATTCGAGCGTGTATTTGACGTCGTCCGCGGTGAACTTGTTCCCGCTGGAGAAATTGATGTCGTCGCGCAGCTCGAATTCGATCGTCCTATCGTCGATCTTTTTCCATGACTTGGCCAATTCCCCGATCATCTGGCCCTTGTGCTCGTCATAGACCGTAAGTCGGCCGTAAATATCGCGCGACCATTGGCCGGCTTCGTTGGACGGATAATTATAGGGATCGAGTGCCGGGAAACCTTCCTGGATGGTTATCTTGATCGTGTCGTTCGCCTTCTGGGCGGCGGCCGAGCCGGCCACGAAGGCAAGAGCTCCGGCGGCAGCGGCGGTGACGAGATAGGTCTTCATGCGATCCTTCCGTACGGTGAATTCAATGAATTGGTACGTTATGCAAAGTCGCCTTCAAATCGTCCGGGCGCGCTACGCCGCCAGGCCCGCGAACGTGAGACAATAGCTGTGACGGGGCCGGATCGCCAAGAGCCGGCGACATCGATTTATGCAATCGGGCGGCCCTCCGCCAAAAGAAAAAGCCCCGCGAACCAGAGGTACGCGAGGCTTTTCGTGTCCAATACCCGTGGATTACTTCCAGAAATAATCGCCCGGGCGCGTTTCGGTGATCGAGGTGAGGCCCAGTTTGATCTCCACATCCTTGGAATGGATGAAGATGTTGGGCATCTCGCTGATCGGATAGATGTAGGCCTTCTCGTTCACCTGATCGATCGCCGTCTTGTAGAGTGCCGCACGCTTGGCGTCGTCGATGATCTTGGAGCCTTCGTTATAGGCTTTCTTGATGATCGGATCGTTGGCGTAATCGCGGTCGCCGCCGAAGAACACATCCATGATGTTGATCATGTTGGGCTGGGCGAAGGCCGGATACTCGGCGACCAGGGTGGTCAACTTGCCGTCGCCGCGCGCCTTGGTATAGACGCTGAGCGGCATCGAATTGACGCTGGCGCGAATGCCCACCTTGCGCAGCTCGCCGGAAATGGCTTCGGCGATTTCCTTGTAGGGAACGTAGGCGCCGAGTTCCAAGTCGAAGCCGTTGGGATAGCCCGCTTCGGCCATCAGCTTCTTCGCACCTTCCGGATCGTAGCCGATCACCTTGGTGGAGGTGGAGAAGCCGATATTGTCGTGGAAGCCAAGGCCGTCCGGACGCAGCGCGATATCCGCACCCGGGATGTAGGCCTTGATGATCTTCTCGCGGTCGATCGCCTTGAAGACCGCCTGACGCAGTTTCTCGTTCATCAGCAGCTTGTTGTCCGAACGCCCAGCCGCATCCATCGTGATATAGACGAGCATGCGGGTCGGGAACGGCGTCTGCGCGAAAGCAGGGTTTTTCGCGAATTCAGCCAGGGTATCGGGCGAAGCCTTGCTGAGCACGTGCACGCCGCCGGTGATCAACTGCGCGATCTGAGTCTGACGATCCGGGATCGGCACGCCAACGACGTTTTTGATCGGCGCGCGCAGATGCGGGAACTTCTTGATTGCATCGTCATTGCGCGCGAGCACGATGTTGCCCGTGCGATCGATCGAGACGAGTTTGTAAGCCGCCGTCGACGATGCCGAGGTGCGGCCGTAGGTCGCCTTGTCTTCGAGCTTCTCGTGCGCCGCCTTGTCGAAAATGTGGAAGCGATAGGCGAGCAGTTCGAGATCGTCGGCACGCGGCTCTTTCGAATGCAGGCGGACCTTGTAGGGACCGAGCTTCTCCGGCTTGTCGTACCAGGTGTAGCGCGCCTTGAAGCGGATGTTGAGCGCCGGATCGGCAACGTAATCGAGCGTATAGATCACGTCGTCGGCGGTGAATTTGTTGCCGCTGGTGAAGACAATATCCTCACGCAGATCGAATTCGATGGTCTGATCGTCGACGCGCTTCCACGATTTGACGAGCTCGCCGATCATCTGGCGCTTGTTCTCATCGTAAACCACCAAGCGACCGTAAACGTCGCGCGACCACTGGTTCGCCTCGTTCGAAGGCGCATGGTACGGGTCGAGGATCGGAAATCCTTCCTGGACGGTGAGCTTGATGGTGTCGCTCGACTTTTGCGCGAACGCCGGCGCGGCGAGGAGCGCCAGGGCGGCGGCAGTGGCCAGGAGTACGGCTTTCATATGAGTCCTTTCGTGACGTCAGATCAGTGGGCGGGAACGCTGCGCAGGTCGGCCATCAGGTCGTCCAGGCGCGGCAATGCCGCCAATTCGCGAAGGCGCGACAATAACCTTGCCGATGCCGCGCCGCCAAGTACCGGTTCGGTCAGTTTGGTGAATTTGGCATAGACCGCGTCGCGGCTGGGCGGGCCGGCGGGATGCATCGGATGACCCACCGGATATTCGCACGTCTCGTCGATCACCGAGCCGTCGGCCAAGGTGATCTTGTAACGAATCGGCTGGCGCGGCGGCGGTAGCAGCTTGGTCGCGGGATCGAGGGTGACCGAGATTTTCTGCATCAGGGGACGCAGCTTGGGATCGCGCACGCGCTCCACCTCGAAGCTGGCCAACGATATGTCCGCATCCGCCAGAGTGACCGCGAGCAAATAAGGCAGACTGTGGTCCGCCGTCTCGCGGGTCTGCGGATCCCATTTTTCCCGGGCATCGTTGCGCCCGCCGCCGATTTCCTTGACCAGGAATTCATAACCGAAGATCTCGATCGATGTGATCTGGTCGGCGCGGATACGCTTGCTGATCTCCAGGAATTTCTCGACCAGCGCCTGCGCGCCCCATTCGACGGGCAGGAATTTGATCGCGGTGCGCTCCATGACGGTCTTGCCGTCGTTGACGAGGCCAAGCCGATCGAGGGTCAGCGGCACCGGAATGCGCTGCAGGAAACCATCGACGCCACGGAACGGATGCGGCGGGCCTTGCATGCCGCGCTCGGCCAGACGCGCGACCGCGACGGCATTGGCGACCGAATGGGCGGTGGCACAACCTTTCCATTCCGAAAGCTCGCCCGAACGCGAACAACGCAGCGGCATGGTCGTGGTTAGCGCCAGCGAAATCGCATGGGCCGCCTGGTCCAGCGTGAAATGCTGCGTCGCGGCAATGGCGCTGGCCACCGCGACTGAGAGGAACGCGCCCTGGTCGGTCGCGAATTCGCGCAAGGCCACCTCGTCGGCGAGGGTGCCGAAGACTTCGTAGGCGACGTGCATGCCATTGATGACGGCGCGCCCGCCGGCACCGCCACGCTCAGCTGCCGCCAGAATACCCGCCAGCATGTCGCTGGGATGACCGCCGGTGCGATTGCCATTGAAGGTATCGTTATAATCGAGGCAGCGCGCCATCGTCGCATTGCAGAAGGCCGCTTGGTCAGCCGGGACGCGGCCTTTGAGCCCGATCACCGATGCGCCGACACGTGCCCCTTCGCTTTCCGATGCCACGGCGCGCGCGATGCGAGCGGGCGATTCATCGACCGCCGCGACGGCGCAGCCAAGCGCATCGATGATGTGATCGGTGATGGTTTCAACGAGTGCGGCATTCATGCTTTCGGGCCGGAAGCCCACGGCATATTCGGCAAGTTTCCGGGTCAAATCGTCCATAAGCAGCTCCGTCGGTGGCGAGCCGCGAACGTCGTATTTTTTTACGGAAAATGCCAGAGAGAATGCGGGCTTAGCGCTGCCAGATTTCAAACATCGTATAGAGAATGATCAGGCTGCAGACGCCGATAATCGCGCCGGCCGCCCAGCGGCCGGTCTTGCCGCCTTTTTTGCGCGGCCGTGCCGCGGCATCGCCCACGTCGTCCTCAGGCTCGTCCTCTTCACGCTGCGCCAATTCGGCTTCCACCAGATCGCGTTTCCATTTGCGCGTGATGGTCGAACCGGCGAGGCGCTCGCGCAGCGTTTCAAGGCTGATGTCGAGCAGGCCCTTCTTGAAGGCGGACACCTCGGACCGGCTGCCTTCGTCTTCATAGTCGCGCGCATTGTTCTGCGAATTTCTGTTACGGATGGCCATGACGCTTCGTCCGTTAAGCCGCGCGCCGACCGAAGGCCAACGGCGACGGTGCATGCAACGGCAAAGGCTTGCCGACATAGCCCCGTACGATGCGATGGCCCTGGCACAATTCCATCTCGTGCTTCTGCGATACCAGTTCGACCAGGGCCAGGGCGCGGCGATCGTCCTTGCAGTCCATATGAACGCAATGGCTCGGCTGGCGATCCGCATCGAAGAAATTGAGGATGTAATGCATGACGGCTCCAGCACCTGCGGCGGGAGCACGCGCTTTCGTGCGAAAGCCTCTCTCAGTCGCCGGCGCCCATTGCGTTCAGCCAGCGATGCGACAGACTGCGCCTAATTCGCCGAAAAAGCCATGCAAATCAGCCTATTCGGCTGCGACCTTCGTGGCACGCGGCACAACATCTTGTGCGATCCGCTGCGCATAGGCCTCGCGCCAATCGAGTTTTGCATCGGCAACGAACGATCCACCGCGCTGCAGACGGTAATCCTGTGGCGTATCGACACCGGGCGGCACCGTGCCTTTTTCGGCCAACGCAACAGCGGCAGCAAGAATGCGGCGGCGCGTGCGCGCGATGGGGATATCGCTAGGCGCCAGATGTTCCCACGTATGATCGGTGATCGGCCCCATGCTTTCGGTGATCGCCTGATCCTGCAGATGGATGCCGTCGATGCCGGTGTAGCTTTGCGTGCGCTGCACCTCGCGATCGATCAGATAATCGTTGGCGGAATGCGCGACGAGCTTCCAGCGCCCGAGCCAATCGGTGGTGCGCGGCAGATACTTGTCCTTGGTCGCCGTGCCCACCGGCTCCTTACCATCGGCGAAGCTTTGGCTCGGGCGACGTTTACGCGCACTTTTGTTGGCGACCAGGATGAACATGGTGTGATGATCGTCGAGCGGCACCCAGGCGCGGGCCAGCACGTTGGCCTCGAACACGCTGATTGGCGGCAAGGTCCAGCACGGGAACATGAAGTGCGCAAAGCGCCAATAGGTGCCGCCGTCCTCGCTCGGCCGGTGCGCGCCATAGGTCGTGCCGAACGGCGTATCCTCGACGATGAATTCGGGCGAGCGGTTGGCGACGATATTCTGATCGATATTGCCGTTGGCATAAGTCTGCGTCTGCGCCGCACCCAGATGCAGGAAGCCGAGATGCGAGGTATCGATATCGCCTTCGAGCGCCTGCAGCCAATTGCAATCGCGCTGGATGAAATCGATCTCGAGATCGGCTTCGGCCTCGAGTGTGGATTCGATCAGCGGCAGCGGCGGCGGTGCGTCCTGGCGCTCGCCCATATAGACCCACACCAGGCCGTTACGCTCGGCCGCCTTGTAGGCCTTGGCATGGACCTTGTGCTTGAAATCCTGATGCGGCGGCACGTTGGCCATATCGAGGCACTTGCCGTCCACATCGAATTTCCAGCCGTGATAGACGCAGCGGATGCCGCCTTCTTCGTTGCGTCCGAAAAACAACGAGGCACAACGATGCGGGCAGCGATGATCCATGACGCCGATGCGGCCGGTGCTGTCGCGAAAGGCGATCAGCTCCTCGCCCAACAGCTTGAGCCGCATGGGCTCACCGTCGGCGGCCAGTTCGGATGACTTGGCCGCCGGCAGCCAATAGTGGCGCAGCATATTGCCCATCGGCGTGCCCGAGCCGACCCGGGTGAGGATTTCGCTCTCGCGTGCGGTCGTCATGCTGCGCTCCTATAACCGATTACTTCCACGAGAATTCGTGCGCGTTGATCGTGCCGGCGCGGATGTCCTTGTTCTTCAGCTCGACATCTTTGCTATGCACATAGACGGCACGGATCGGCACCATCGGGAAGGCATAGGCCTTGTCGTGCGCCATATCCATGACGCCGGTCACCGCCTTGCGGCGCTGCGCATCGTCGGTGATCCCCATAGCCGAGGATGCCATCTTGGTGATTTCCGGATCTTCGTATTCCTTGGACAGGAAGTGGCGCACGATCTGGGGCGAAACGTCGAACATGCCGCCGCCCGACCAGCCGTAATAGCCGATATCGACCTTGCCCTGGCTCAGCATCTGCACACGCGCGGCCGGCAGATGCGTACGCACGGTGGCGCGGATGCCGATGGCGCGTAGCATGCCGCTGAGCGCAGTCGCTTCGGTCTGGTTGGTGGGGAAGGTGCTGATCACAACATCGAAGCCGTCGGCGTAACCGGCATCGGCCAGCAGCTTCTTGGCGCCGGCCAGATCGAACTTCGGCACGTCCTTGGAATAGCCGCAGCCCAATTGTTCTTTCGAACACAGGCCTTCATGCGGCGTCACGTTGTTCTTGCTGATGGCGCCGTACTGGGCCTCCACCAACTGCTGGCGGTTGATCGCCTTGAGGATCGCCTGGCGTACGCGCACATCGCCCAGCGCCTTGACGTTCTGCGCCCCTGCGGTCGGGAAGCCGATGAAAGTATAGGCGAGCGTTTCGGGCGCCAGGGTGAATTCGAACTGGCCCGAGTCTTTCAGCGAGGTAACCGCATCGGCCGGCAAATCACGCGCCAGATCGACGCCGCCGGTCAGGATCTTGGCGACCAAGGTGCCGGCATCGGGCACGGGTTCGGACACGAAACGGCCGATGGTGGCCGCCTGTTTGGCGCCGACCGTGCGGAAGGCCGCGTTCTTCTCGGCGAGGATACCGGTGTTCTTGTCGATGCGCTGGATCTTGAGCGGACCGGAACCCACCGGTTTGGCGCCGAAGGCCTGTTTGTCGGCCAGAGGCGCGTGGATATGTTCGGGATAGATCGAGGTATAGGCCATCCACATCATGCCGTCCGGCACGGGCGTCTTGGATTTGATGCGGACCTTGTGGTCGGACAGTTTTTCGACCGATTCGATCCACGCCCAATTGGATTTGTAGCGCAGGTTCACCTTCGGATCGGTGATGTATTTGATCGTATAGACCACATCGTCGGCGTCGAGCTTCTGCCCGTCGTGCCACACGATGTCGTCGCGCAGTTCGAACTCATAGGTCGCGTCGTCGGGCTGCGACCAGGCTTTGGCGATCAGCGGCGAGAATTTCACACCCTTGGAATCGAAGCTCAGCAGGGCATCCCACACCGACAATTCCCAGCCGTTGTTGAACGGCCCGGGCAGCAGATACGGATCGAGCGCGGTTTCCGATTCGGACAGCGGATAGCGCAAGGTGTCCTTGGACTTCTGCGCGAACGCGGGCAGCGCGGCAAACATGGCCGTGGCGAGGATGGCGGCGGAGAAGAATTTGAAACCTGTCACGTGAGCTGACCTTTCTTATTAGGACTTACTTCCAACCGAATTCATGGGGCTGCACCTGGCCCGAACGGACGTCGGTGGCGCGCAGCCTGACATCCTTGTTATGGACGAAGATGACCCGGATCGGCGTCATGGGGAACGCATAGGCATTTTCGTTGGCGTAGTCCATGACTTTGGCGACGGCCTTACGCCGCTCAGTGTCGTCCATCATGGCATTCGTCTCGGCGGCCGCCTTGGACAACCCGGCGTCGTCATATTCGTTGCTGAGGAAATGGCGCACGATCTGCGACGAGGCCTCGAACATACCGCCGCCCGACCAGCCGAACAGGCCGATCTCGATCTTGCCCTGGCTGAGCGCCGACAGGCGCTGGGCCAAGGTCGTCATGCGGAGCGTCGCCCGAATACCGACCTGGCGCAGCATGCCAGCCACCGCCGTCGCTTCGTTGGGCGTGGACGCGGAAATCGTCACATCGAAGCCGTCGGCATAACCGGCCTCGGCCAGCAGCTTTTTGGCCCCCGCCGGATCGTAATCAGGCACGGCCTTGGTATAGCCGCAGCCCAATTGCTCCATCGAGCATAGCCCCGGATGCGGCGTCATCGCCTTGCCGAGATCGCCATATTGCGCGATCAGCAGTGCCTTGCGGTCGATCGCCTTGATGACGGCGAGACGCACGCGTGGATCGGCCAGCGCTTTCACATTCTGCTGGCCGGTGGTCGGGAAGCTCAGGATCGAATAGCCGAGTGCGGGCGGCGACAAGGTGAATTCGAACTGGCCGGACTCCTTCAACGCGAGGGCCTGATCGGCGGGCACGTCGCGGCCCATATCGACCTCGCCGCGCAGCAGCTTGGCAACCAAGGTGCCGGCATCCGGGATGACTTCCGAAACGACACGGCCGATCCCGGAATCCAATTTGGTCGGCTGCGCTTTGAAGGCGGCGTTCTTTTCCGCGACGATGCCGGTGTTCTTCTCGATGCGGGCGATCTTCAACGGCCCGGTGCCGATCGGCTTGGTGCCGAAGGCGTTTTTATCGGCGAGCGGGCCGTGAATATGTTCCGGGAAGATCGGCGTATTGAACGCCATCCACATCATGCCGTCCGGCACCGGTGTGTTCGAAGTAATGCGGACCTTATAAGGCCCCAGCTTCTCGACCGATTTGAGCCATGCCCAATTCGACTTGTAGCGCAGGTTCACCTTCGGATCGATGAGGTAGTTGATCGTATAGACCACGTCGTCGGCATTGAGCTTCTGGCCGTCATGCCAGGTGACGTCGTCGCGCAGTTCGTATTCGTAGGTCGTCGGATTGGGCTGCGACCAGGATTTTGCCAGCAGCGGCGAGAACTTCACATTCTTGGAATCGAAGCCCAGCAGATTGTCCCAGATCGACGGTTCCCAGATATTATTGAACACGCCCGGGATCAGATAGGGATCGATCGCCGATTCCCCATCCGACATGGGAAAGCGCAAGGTGTCCTTCGCCTTCTGAGCAGAAGCCGTGTTCGCGCACAACGCCGCGAGAGATGCGAGAACGATGAACGCGGACCGTTTCATGTGAAGCCCCCTATTTATTATTTCCCAATTTACTTCCAGGCGAAGTCGTGCGGATTGACCTGGGTTGCACGGATCGTGCTCGTATCCAGGAAAACTTCTTTCGTGTGCACGAGCAGGATGCGGCTCGACACCATTGGGAAGACGTAAGCCTGCTCGTTGGCGTAATCCATGAGCTTGGCCACCGCGACGCGGCGCGCTTTGTCGTCCATCATCGTCGTGGTTACTTCGGCCATCTTGGTCAGCGCCGGATCGTCATATTCGCTGCTCAGGAAATGGCGCACGATCTGGCCCGAGGCCTCGAACATGCCGCCGCCGTTCCAGCCGTAATAGCCGATATCGACCTTGCCCTGAGAAAGCATCTGCACGCGGTTGGCGATGGAATGGCTGCGCACGGTGGCGCGGATGCCGACCTGACGCAGCATACCGCTGATCGCGGTCGCCTCGGTGACACCGGTGGGGAAACAACTGAGAACCACCTCGAAGCCGTCGGGATAGCCGGCTTCCGCCAGCAGCTTCTTGGCCCCGGCCGGATCGTAATCGGGCGGCAGCTTGGTATAGCCGCAACCCAATTGTTCCTTGGAGCACAAACCTTCGACCGGCTTCATGTCGCGGGCCAAATCGCCGAAGGTCGCACGGCTGACGGCCTGACGATCGATCGCCATCATGATGGCGCGGCGCACGCGCACATCGCCGAGCGCTTTGACGTTCGACGCACCCGCCGAGGGGAAGCCGAACAAGGTATAGCCCAAGGTCGGCGCCGACATGGTGAACTCGGCCTTGCCGCTGTCCTTCAGCGCCTGGATCTGATCGGGCGGCATATCGCGCGCGATATCGACGTCGCCGACGAGGAACTTCGCCGTGAGTGTGCCGAAATCGGGAATGACTTCCGACACGATGCGCCCCACCCCGGCCGCCTTCTTACCGTCGGTCGCCTTGAATCCGGCGTAACGTTCGACGGCGAGGCCGGTGTTCTTGTCGATCTTGGTGAACTTCATCGGCCCGGAGCCGATGGCGCGTGCGGCGAAGTCCGCCTTATTGGCGAGCGGCTCATGCAAATGCTGCGGCAGGATGGAGGTATTGTAGGCCATCCACATCATGCCGTCCGGCACAGCAGACTTGGACGTGATACGGACCTTGTAAGGGCCGAGCTTCTCGACCGATTTGATCCAGGCCCAGTTGGATTTGTAGCGCAGCTTCACCGCCGGATCGATCAGGTAGTTGATGGTATAGACGACATCGTCGGCATCGAGCTTCTCGCCGTCGTGGAACGTCACGTCATCGCGCAGCTCGTATTCGTAAATTGTGGGTTCGGGCTGCGACCAGCTTTTGGCCAGCAGCGGAACGAAGTCGACCTTCTTCGCATCGAACGCCAATAGATTGTCGTAGATCGACGGCTCCCACGTATTGTTGAACGAGCCCGGCAGCAGATACGGATCGAGGCCGGCTTCGGCATCGTTCAGCGGAAAACGCAACGTGTCCTTCGCCTTCTGCGCGAAAGCGGGCGAGACCGCCAATGCAGCGAGCGCGGCCGCGAGAATAAGTCGCTTCATCGATAACTCCCTACTTCCAGCCCCATTCGTGCGGATTGACCTGGCCAGAGCGCAGATCGGTCGCCAGCAACTTCACCTCTTTGGTGTGCGTGAAGATCACGCGGTTCGACACCATCGGATAAGCGTAGGCATTGTCGTTCGCGTAATCCATCAGCTTGGCGACTTCGGCGCGGCGCAGTTTGTCGTCCATCATCGCGCCCGACGCTTCGGCCATCTTCACCAGAGCCGGATCGTCATATTCCTTCGACAGGAAATGGCGCACGATCTGCGACGACACTTCGAACATGCCGCCGCCGCTCCAGCCGTAATAGCCGATATCGACCTTGCCCGCGCTGAGCAGCTGCACGCGCTGCGCCGGCGGATGGACACGGATGGTCGCGCGGATGCCGACCGCACGCAGCATGCCGCTGACCGCTGTGGATTCGGTCACGTTGCTCGGAAAGGTGCTGATGACGACGTCGAAGCCGTCGGCATAACCGGCTTCCGCCAGCAGCTTCTTGGCGGCCGCCGGATCGTAGTTGGGGACCGGCTTGGTATAGCCGCAGCCCAATTGTTCTTTCGAGCACAGCGCCTCGTGCGGCTTCAGGCCCTTGGCCAATTCGCCGTATTGCGCGGTGACGAGCGCATTGCGGTCGATCGCGCGAATGATCGCCTGACGCACGCGCACATCGCCCAGCGCCTTGACGTTCTGCGCCCCCGCCGTCGGGAAGCCCATGAAGGAATAGCCGAGTGCGGCCGGTGAGAGGGTGAATTCGAATTTGCCGGAATCGCGGAGCGCAATCGCCTGATCGGCCGGGATTTCGCGCGCGAGATCGACCTCGCCGCGCAACAGCTTCGCCACCAAAGTGCCCGTATCGGGCACCGGCTCGGCGACAATACGGCCGATGGGCGCCGTCGCTTTCGACGGCATCGCCTTGAACAGCGGATTGCGTTCCGCCGTGATGCCGGCGTTTTTATCCAGACGCACGATCTTCAACGGGCCGGTGCCGATCGGCTTGGCGCCGAAGGCATTCTTGTCGGCCAAGGGATTGTGGACGTGTTCCGGGAAGATGGAGGTGTTGAAGGCCATCCACATCATCCCGTCGGGTGCGGGATATTTCGCCTTCAGGCGCACCTTGTACTGGCCGAGCTTCTCGACCGAACCAAGCCATGCCCAATTCGACTTGTAACGCAGGTTCACTTTGGGATCGAGAATGTAGTTCATCGTGTAGACGACATCGTCGGCGTCGAACGCCTCGCCGTCCTGCCACTTCACATCGTCGCGCAATTCAAATTCGTAGGTCAGCTCGTCGGGCTGCGACCAGCTTTTGGCGAGCAGCGGCGAATAATCGACCTTTTTGGAATCGAAGCCCAAGAGGTTGTCCCACACCGACGGCTCCCAAACATTGTTGAACGGCCCGGGCAGCAGATAGGGATCGAGGCCCGGTTCGGCGTCCGACAACGGGAAGCGCAAGGTGTCCTTGGACTTCTGCGCGCACGCCGGGTTCGCGATCAGCAAGGCGGCAAAAGCCGCCGCCACGATTGCGGGGATCGATCGTTTCAAGGGCATCCTCCTCTGCGTCCGGCCTCGGTCTTTTTGAGTATGCCGGGCGTGGACTATTCGTTGATTGATACAATTATATATAAAAAAACGGCCGCCGAGATCAGAAAAGATCGCGGGCGGCCGTCGTTTAAAGACTTATTTCTTCCAGCCCAGATCCATGATGCTGACGCGCGCCCCGCTCCAGGTGCGGTTCTCGATCAGCACATCCTTGGTATGCACGAAAGTGTCCGGCCAGTTCGAGATCGGCAGGATATAGGCATCGTCGAACAGCTTCTGGCTCATCTTCTGGTAGATCGCCTTACGTTTGCCTTCGTCCAAAGTCGTCAGGCCTTCCTGCTCCCAGGCGAACATCTGCTTGTCGTCGGAGAAGCTGGAGCCTTCGGAGCCGAAATACAGCCGGAACGCGTTGGACGCATCGGGCATGTTGCCGATCGGCGTATCGGCGACGACGGCCTGAATCGAGCCTTCGTTGCGGCGGTCACGATAGACGTTCATGGTCACATGCTGCACGCTGGCGCGGATGCCGATCTTGCGCATCATGCCGGCGATGGCGATGCCGGCTTCGCGCGAAAGGGCACGGGTCACGATTTCCATATCGAAGCCGTCCTTATAACCGGCCTCTTCCAGCAGCTTCTTGGCGGCGGCCGGATCGAACGGACGCTGCTTCAGGCCGAAATCGGGACAGGCGAACATCACGTCGTCGCAGAAGCCGTCCACGACATGAGCTTCACCCGGCACGATATGCTTGGCCAATTCAGCACGATCGACGGCCATGAAAATGGCGCGGCGTACGCGCACATCGTTCAGCGCCGGCTGTTTCGCGCGGTCGCGCGCATCGAGATACATTTCCAGATGTGTGAGCTGGTTACGCGAATAGCCGACGAGGTTCGGCAGCTTCGGCAGCTCATCATATTGCGATTTGTTGGCGACGCGCATGACATCGATGGTGCCCGCGATCATATGCGCGGTCTGCGCCTCGCGGTCGGGAATCGGAACGCCCTGGGCATATTTCCACACCGGCTTCACGCCGTGATTGAATTCCTCGTAACGCTCGGCATGCAGAACCTGCGTCGCCGAATCGAACCGCGTGATCTTGATCGAACCGGTGCCGATCGGCGTCTTGCCGTAATCGGCCTTCTCCTTCAGCTTCGAATGGATATCCGAATCGTAATAGAACATATTGGCGGCCAGCAGATTCAGCGCCGGCGCGGTCGGCTCAAACGACGTGACGCGCACGGTGAGCGGCCCCAACTTTTCCGTCTTGGCGATCCATTGCAGGCGGCTCGCCGCCGTGATGCGCAGCTTCGGGTCGGCGCGCCAGGTGTTCATGTAGACGACGTCATCGGCGGTGAACGGCTTGCCGTTGTGGAACTTCACATCGGGCTGCAGTTCGAATTCGACCGTCTTGTCGTCGATCTGCTTCCAGCTTTTGGCCAGCGCCGGGGTGAACTTGCCCGCATCGTCGTCGTAGCGCACCAGCGGCTCGTAGACCTCTCGGTAATAGAACGAGCCGTCATTCGAATTGGAATAATAGCTGTCGATGACGGGCAGTGCCTCGGCCAGCGCGATGCGCATCGTGTCCTTGGCTTTCTGCGCCAAGGCCGGCGACGCGGCTAATGTGGCCAGCAGGCCGGTTGCGAGAATGCAGGCAATGGGGAAGGTCACGAACGGCGCTCCTTACGTTGGATCCGACGGCGGTGGCGGATCCGCCCCATTTCGTCAATCCGGTTACCGAATTGCCGCCAAGATGCCGTTCGCCCGGCGTGGAGTAAACCGGAAAAAACGCCATATCTGGCGCGGTTTTTTTGGTCTAACGTCCGCATCGGACCGAGCATGCTTATAAAGCCCGGCCAGCGGAATTCATAACAGGAGGCAGCATGACCGGAATTCGCAGCGCGACGCTTGTCGCAACCCTTTCTCTCGCAACGGTTTTCGCGAACGATACGCCGGCAAGCGCGCAATCCGTCGAGCAGTTCTACAAGGGTACCACCGTCACGGTCCTGCTCGGCCAACCGCCGGGAGGGTCGTACGACCTCTATGGCCGCCTCGCGGTCGACCATCTGAAGAAATTCATCCCGGGCAATCCGAACGTCCAGATCCAATACAAGCCGGGTGGGGGCGGCGCGGTCGCGGTCGCCTATTTCTACGAGCAGGCGCCACGCGACGGGTCGATGATCGGCCTGTTCGCCGAAACGCTCGGCCATATCCAGCTGACCGATCCCGATATCGGCAAGTGGAAGATGGAAGAGATGACCTATATCGGATCCTTCGCCGGCGTGAATGCCGCTTTCGTGCGCCGGGGCGGCTCGCCCGCCAAGACGGTCGAAGAGATGAAGACTATCCCGATGAATATGGGCTGTTCGGGCAAGACGTCGCAGAGCTACCAATCGCCCGCGATGCTCAAGAACCTGGCCGGCTACAAGTTCAACCTGATCTGCGGCTATCCAGGTTCGGCGGAATATGTACTGGCGCTGGAAAAGGGCGAAGTCGACATGGTGTCGTCGGCCTGGAATTCCTGGGCCAGCGTGCATCAGCAAAAACTGGCGAGCGGCGAATTCGTGCCCATGATCCAATCGGGGCTCAAGCGTCACGCGGACCTGCCCAACGTGCCGCTGATGCAGGATCTGGTGAGCGATCCGAAGCTCAAGAAAGCGATGGAATTCGCCTCGGCCGGTGCGGCCATCGGCCGTGCGCTGATCGCGCCGCCGAAGGTGCCGAACGATCGCCTCGAAGCGCTGCGCACCGCGTTCGACAAGATGGTGAAGGATCCGGACTTTATTGCGGATGCCAAGAAGCGTGGCGCCGAGCTTGATCCGAGCCCCGGCACCGAAGTGCAGAAGGCGAGCCTCGCCATCGTCGGTGCCGACAAGGAAATCGTCGATCTCGCCAAGAAGGGCATGCAGTAGCGAGTTTGCGCACCGGAAAAAGCAAAAAGGCGGAAGAGTGATCTTCCGCCTTTTTCTTTGACCGGAAACGGGACCGTTAGGACAGAACCGCTGCGCCTGCTTTAGCGACCTGGGCATCCTGCGACGACTGCACGCCGGATACGCCGATCGCGCCGACATACTGCCCCTCGACGATCAGCGGAATGCCGCCTTCGATGGGGGTCACGCCGGGCAAGGACATAACGGCCACACGGCCTTTGGCGACGACCTCTTCGAACGCCAAGGACGGGCGCTTGAACATGATCGCGGTCTTAGCCTTTTCGACGGCGACGACGGACGATGCCTTTTGCGTGCCGTCCATGCGTTCGAGATACATCAGGTGGCCGCCGTCATCGAGGACGGCAATCACAACGTTCCAACCTTGTTTCTCGGCTTCGGCGCGCGCGGCGGCGGCCATCTTCTTAGCGTCGTCAATCGACAATGCGAGCGTTTTGAGCACGGGTCTTCCTTATACTGATTAGAGTGCGTTACAGGGCCGGATGATCGTGCGCCACATGTGCGACGACGAGGTATTGTCATTGCCGAGGCCTTCCTTCGGCTGCTTGAAGTGGCGACCGATGATGTCTTCGAACTGTTCCATCGTGACGACGACGTTCGGATCGAAGGAATACAGATCGTTCACGCAGATCATGCGCGCCGACATATAATATTTGTGGTTCTTGGCGAATTCGTAGGCGCGCTCGATATAGGGCTCGGGACGATAGCCTTCGCCGAACAGCTTCACATACAGTTCGGGATAGCCGTAGCCGACGCTTTCGTCGGGATAGAAGCGCAACGCCTGGTGATAGCGGATCGCCCAGCTCACTTCTTCATCGACATAGGGCTCGAGCAATTGCGCGCCCCAATAGCCATGATCGGAGCGGATGAAACCGTTGACCGCGAAATCGTGCAGCAGACAGCCCAGCACCATCTTTTCCGGCAGGCCGTTCTTCTGCGCGAGATTCGCGCTCTGCATCAGATGCTGATCACCGCCGATGGTGAAACGGTTCTTGAAGAAATCCATCAGGGTGGGTTTTTCCGGCATCGGCGGCAGGCGCGGATCAGTGCCCATCAGCACTTGTTTACGCGGCGCGCCCGGCACCGGCGTATTGGTGCGCGGCAACGAGCCGTCGGCTAGATGAAACAGCAGCGACTTGGTGACGATCTTTTCGCCCAGTTCCTTCATCTGCTGGTGTTCGGCGTCTTCCGCCGCTTGCCACATCGATTTCGCCTGCGCCATAAGCTGGCCCCTTTGTCCTGTTTTATTACTTCCGTTCAGTGGGATCATATACCCGGGAACCGGCCGGCTCCATACGTCCCAAACTACTGCCCAACCCCCAAATTGATGCCATAAGATTCGTGATATCGCGAATAAATTGACAAGGGCGGCGGCCACTTGCCATATGCGGGATCGCTTATTTTGGGACGGACCCTGAAGGGTCCACGCGGGTATTTATGGGCTATAAAATTCTCATCGCCGGTGCAGGTCTCGGCGGACTGACAACCGCCTCTTGCCTGATGAAGGCCGGCCACGATGTCGAGGTCTTTGAGCAGGCTCCTGTCCTGGGCGAAATCGGCGCCGGCATCCAGATCAGCGCCAATGCCATGCATGTGATGAACGATCTCGGCCTGGGACCGGACCTCGCCAAGACCGCCGTCCGGCCGGGCGCCTATGTCTTCCGCCTGCACGATACCGGAGAGGAAGTCAGCCGCTTCAGCCTGGCCGACGAGCACGAGCGCCTGCACAAGGCGCCCTACAACCAGCTTCATCGCGCCGACCTGCACGACCTGTTGGCCGCCAAGGCGCGCGAATTCAAAAAGGACGTCGTCCATCTGAACAAGCGCGCGGTCGGCTTCGATGAAACCGCTAGCGGCGTGACCCTGCATTTCGCCGACGGCACCTCGGCCCAGGGCGACATGGTGATCGGCGCGGACGGGGTCAAATCCGCCATCCGCACCAAGATCGCGGGCGACGCCAAGCCGACCTATACCGGCGATATCGCCTGGCGCCTGACGGTGCCGACCGATCAGCTGCCGCCCAACCTGATGCCGCCGGTGATGTCGGTCTTCATGGGGCCGGGTGCGCATGTGGTCTGTTATTATTTGCGTGCGGGTGCGTTGCTCAATTTCGTCGGCCTCGTCGAGACCGACGAGGTAAACGAGGAATCCTGGACCTCGACCTTCCCCTGGGAAAAGCTGAAGGCGGATTTCGCCGGCTGGCATCCCGATCTGCAGACCATCATCGATACCACCGATCGCGGCCAGTGTTTCCGCTGGTCGTTGTTCTATCGCGAACCGATCGGCAATTGGAGCACCAAGCGCGCGACCATGCTGGGCGATGCGGTGCATGCCACCCTGCCCTATCTCGCCCAGGGTGCCGCCATGGCGATCGAGGATGGCGCGGTGCTGACGCGCGCCTTGGGCATGGAAGCGAACATCGCCGACGCGTTGCAGCTGTATCAGCGCAATCGGATCGAACGCACCTCGCGCATCGTCAAAGGATCGGACGGCAACCGCACCTTGTTCCACCTGCGCGATCAGAACGCGATCCGCCAGGCCTTCGCCAATCGCGACGAGGGCGGCGACCGCAACGGCTGGCTCTATTCCTATAATCCGCTGACGGTGCCGCTCACTTGAGTGGCGCTGACGTGAGCAGGACTAACAGGACGATCGGGCCGCACGGCCTGAAGGCCATTGCCACGATCGCCGGCATCACCGTGCTGTTGCTGTTGCCGGCCTTCTGGAACGGCTATCCGGTCTTTTATTTCGACAGCCTCGATTACATCTCGCTGCCCTATACTTGGAAGATCCCGATCTTCCGCACGGCGGGCTACGGCGTCTTCGCCACCGTCGTGCTGCCCTTCAACAGCATCTGGCCGATCATCATCGTCCAAAGCGCGCTGCTCGCCTACGTCCTGCTCGAAGCGCGCCGCATCCTGTTTCCCGATCTCAGCGCGCCCTACGCCTGCGTCATTCTGGCCATCCTGGCGCTAGTCACCGGCATGCCGTGGCTCGCCAGCATCGTGATGCCCGACGTCTTCACCGTGCCCGCGGTGCTGCTGACCCTGATGCTGGCGCAGACCGAAATACGCCTGGGCACGACACGCACGACCGTTTTCATCCTGCTGCTGGCCTTGGCCTGCGCCGCGCATCCGACCCATTTTGCGCTGTGCACCGGATTGGTCCTCTGCATTTTCGTGTTCGACAAGCTGGCGCTCTACCATTGGCCGGTCATGCGCATGCATGTGCGTTATGCCATCGTCGGCGTCGTGCTTGGCATCGCGGCGACCGTGGGCGCCAACTGGATCGCGAGCGGCAAGGTGTTCCTGACGCCGCGCACGACGTCAGTGTTGACCATGGCCGTGATGGCCGAGAACGGTCTGCTACAGGAATTCCTGGAAGAAATCTGCACCGATCCCGAAGAACATAAATCAGTGCTCTGTCCGTACCGCGAAGAAATCCCGCACGACGCCAACGAATTCCTATGGCACAGCAGCTTCTTCCATAAGGTCGGCGGCTGGGACGCGATGATCAAGGAATCGCCCTGGATCCTCGACGAAATCATCGACCGCCATCCGATCCAATTCGCGCGCACCGCGACCCAACTGACCCTTGAGCAGATCATCACCTTCAAGACCGGCGAAGGTTTCCGCACCATGGTCGGCTTCCTCGATCTCGAATTGCGCACCTATTATGCGCACGAGAATGCCGCCTTCATGGCGGCACGCCAGCAAGGTTACAAAGACGTCGAGGATTCGCCGATGGAGGCGATCAATCGCGTCCAAGGGCCCTTCATGCTGGCGAGCTTGCCTTTGATCCTGGTCGTCGTCGTGCTGGCGTGGCGGCAGAACGATCGCTGGAAGCTGACGCTCGCGGGCCTCGTGACCCTCGCCTATCTCGGCAATTCGTTCATCTGCGGCGCGATCTCGAATCCCGCCGACCGTTACAACAACCGGATCGTCTGGCTGGTCGTGCTGACGGTGCTGGTGTTATTGCCGCCGCTGATCAAGGCCGAGCGGGCCAGAACTAAATAAATTGGCGGTCTAAGATTTAGGCCGCGCCCTAAACGTCATCCGCTGCTTGTTGAAACCGACATTGTTGCGGATACGTTCGGCGGTGAAGCCGTGACGCGTCAGCATGCCGGCAAAATCGTCCGCCTCGTAGCACGAGAAACCGGCGGTGGCACGGATGCGGCGATATTCGGAAAAGAACGTCTTCGCCAGCCCGATGCACGCGGCAAAGAAAAACCCATTGGTCAGTCCGGTGCCGAGCAACGAGCCAATGTCGGCCGCCATACTGACATGCGGCGGGATGATATCGGCGAAGATCACTTCGCCGTCCGACTTCAGCACGGTGCGGAAGCGATCCATCAGGGTTTCGAGATCGGCGCGCGATAGATACTGCGCGACCGAGACCACAATGATCATATCCAGACTGGCCGGTGCCAGGGATTGCCAATCGGCATCGTTCAGCACGCGGATGCCTTTAGCTCCGGCAAAGCGCGCGGCAATCCGGCTCTGCACCGCACCGACCCCGTCGTAGAGCCACAGTTCGCGACAGAAACCGACCAGAGCCGGCGCGTTCAGCGCATCGCCGCAGCCCCAATCCAAGACCAGTGGCGTGCCGTGCGACGCCCGGCGGCCCGCGATCAGACGCGCGAGATCGTCGGCGATCCGTTCGTAATGGACGCGCATATGGCGCGCATTGACGTAGATGGAATGGGTGCCGCTCCAGAAATCCGCCCACGCATCGCTGGAGTTGGCCGTGTTGGACGCAGGTTGCTTCGCCTCATTATTCATGAGGCGAAGCTAACCCAAATACGGGACAATTCAAGGAAGGGAGCTTACGAGCCGTTGACGACGCGGAAGGACGGCACTTCACGCGGCTCGGTCTCGAAACGTGAACCGCTTTCGTCGGCGAAGCCGTAGGCGCCGCGCACGACATACAGCGGGCGGCCCTTCACTTCGTCGAACACGCGGCCGAGATATTCGCCGATCACGCCCAGCGACACGAGCTGGATACCACCCAGGAACAGCAAGGTGATGATGATCGATTCATAGCCCGGGACGTCGATCCCATAGATCGCCGTACGCACCAGGCGGACCGCGATATAGGCGAAGGCGAGCAGCGAGATCACCGCACCCAGGCCGCCCCAGACGCGCAGCGGCAGCTTGGAGAAGCCGGCGATGCCGGAGAAGGCGAAGGAGACGAGCTTGAAGAACGACCACTTGGTCTTGCCGCTGGCGCGTTCCTCGACATCGTAGGGCACGCTGGTCTGCTTGAAACCGAGCCAGGCGAACATGCCCTTCATGAAGCGGTTGCGTTCCGGCATCGCGTTCAAGGCGTCGACCACCTTGCGGTCGAGCAGGCGGAAGTCGCCGGCACCTTCCGGCAGCGAGACTTCCGAGCATTTGCGGAACAGCCAGTAGAACGCCTGCGCGGAAGTGCGGCTGGCGAACGACTGATCCTGGCGTGAATTGCGCACGGCATAGATCATCTCGAAGCCTTCATGCCACTTGGCGATGAGTTCGGGAATGAGTTCCGGCGGATGTTGCAGATCGCCATCCATGGGGATGACAGCACGGCCCGACGCGTGGGCGATACCGGCCGACAGGGCGGCGTCCTTACCGAAGTTGCGTGACAGATCGATGACACGCATCGCGGAATTGGTGCGCGCTTCCTCGACCAGACGATCGAGTGTGTGGTCGCGGCTGCCGTCATTCACGCAGACGATCTCGAACGGCACGTTCAGGCTGCGCAGGACGGGCATCAGGCGCGCAAACAATGCGCGCACGTTGGACTCTTCGTTATAGAAAGGTACAACGATGGAGATCTCCGGGGTCCCAGTCCTGGATATCATCCAACGCACGTCGGACGTCTCGCGGTTCATTGTGTTCCTACCTTTTTTTGGCCACGCGGTGTGTAGCACATATAAGGCAGTAATGATGTATGGGACCCAATATTCCCCAGGATCGACATGATCACCCCGATTTTTCTTTGTGCCGATGATTACGCCTTAACCCCCGGAATTTCCAGAGGGATTCGCGATCTTGCGGCGGCTGGACGGCTCAGTGCGACGAGCGCGATGACGGTTTCTCCTTACTGGGATCAGGAAGGGCACCTGCTGAAAGGCTTCGAGCCGGTGCTATCCGGCCGCCTGGCGGTCGGGCTGCATTTCACACTGACCGACTACAAGCCTTTGACAAATATGCATGATTTGGCCCCGAACGGAGGACTGCCCGGGCTTGGGTCCCTGTTGAAAGCAGCCCTGCGACGCCGGATCGACCGCGACGAGATCGCGCGCGAATTGACGGCCCAGATCGACCGATTCCAGGCGGTTATGGGTGTCCCACCCGCCTATCTCGACGGGCATCACCATGTCCACCAGCTTCCAATAATCCGCGATGTTGTGATTGAGATCACACGAGAGCGCTTGGGCCCGCGCGCCTTCGTACGCACCTGCGACGAGTCGCTGGGCGCCATCCTACGCCGGGGCGTCGCCGTGCCGCGCGCCACGATCATTTCGCTGCTGGGACGGACCTTCGCGAAACAGGCCCGTCATCGCGGCTTTCGTGGCAATCGCGGCTTTCGCGGCGTGCGCAATTTCGATCCGCAGGAAAATGTCAGCCGGCTGTTCGATGCCTACCTAACCAATCCCAAGCCCAACATGATGATCATGTGCCATCCGGGCTATGACGAACCGGTGCCCGACATCGACGATGAGGTCCACGCGAGCCGCCCCGAGGAGCTGGCCTTCCTCGCCAGCGACGCCTTTGCCAAGCTGTTGCGCGAGCGCGACGTCGAACTGATTGCGCCGGATTAGAAATCCGTCACAGGAATTTTTGCGGATCGTCGCTGATGACGCCATCCAAGCCCCAGCGCCACTGCGCATAGACGGCCTTGGGATCGTTGGGCGTATAAACATAGATATCGCGCCCATCGGCCGTCACATCGCGGATCGCGGCTTCGTTGACCTTGCGGTAATCGCCGATCACCGCAATCGCGTCCAACGCTTCGGCCGTGCCACGCCAATCGGGCGCGATCTCGCCGTACAGCAACCCAATGGCAAATCCGGGCGCTTCGGCGTGTAGCGCCGCCAAGGCTGCATGATCGAACGACGAAATGAGGATCTCGTCGCGCGAAATGCCGGAATCGCGCAAGTACGGCATGATGGCTTCGACCAGTCGTTCGCCCTCCGCGCCATGAATCTTCAGCTCGAGATTGAGGCCGAGCCCCAGGCTTTGCACTTCGGTCAAGGCATCGTCGAGACGCGGAATGCGTTCGCTCGCGAATTTCGCATTGAACCAGGAGCCGGCGTCGAGGTCGGCGACTTGCCGCCAATCGAGATCGATGAGCAGCCCCATGCCATTCGTTGTGCGATTCACACTATCGTCATGGATGATGATGGGTGTGTTGTCACGTAACAGACACACATCGATTTCGACCCAGGCGATACCGCGCTTGGCCGCTTCGCGCAATGCGGCGAGCGTGTTTTCCGGCGCGTGGGCGGCGCAGCCGCGATGGCCAATGGTTCGGGCAGCGAACATGGCGCGAGTCTAGCGCGAGTTGGGTCGCAGGTTAAGCCTCGTCTCCACAGACGATCACACCATTGGCGGCGAGCAGGTCGATATCGCCCGGTGCATAACCGGCCTCAAGCAACACCTCGCGCGTATGCTGCGACGGCTCGGGCGCCTGGCGGCGCACGCCGAATTTATGATTGCCCATCTCCAACGGCAGGCCCGGCACACGCGAGGGGCCGTTGGGGAATTCGATCTCGAGCATATGCCCGCCCGCGTTGAGATGCGGATCGTCGCGCAGATGTTTGGGGCGCGCCACCGGCGCGAAGGAAATCTCGATCTCCTCGGCCAGGCGCGACATTTCAGCCAGATCGTAGCGCGCGACGATATCGGCAACCGCCGGAATGATGACATCGCGCTTTTGGGTGCGCAGCTCGTTGCTCTCCATGGCCGGATCGTCGATCCAACTAGACAGGCCAAACTTCGCGCAGAAGCGTTTCCATTGCCCGTCGCTGGTGATGCCGAGGAAAATCTGCTCACCATCCTTGCACATGAAGGGCTCGTACACCGCCCAGGCGCCACGGCGCGCCGGAAAGGGCGGCGTCTCCTGACCGGTGACCGCCTCGCCCGCCAGATGTTGGACCATCAAGAAGGCCGCACTTTCGAACAGCGCCGATTTAATCAATTGGCCTTTGCCGGTGACTTCGCGTTCGCGCAGCGCGGCCTGGATACCGATCACGCCGAACATGCCGCCCATGATATCGACGACCGAGGCGCCGGCACGCAGCGGTTTCCCGGGCGGTCCGGTCATATAGGCCAAGCCCGCCTGGAACTGCACGACTTCGTCGAGCGCCGCGCGGTTCTCGTAAGGGCCCGACAGGTATCCTTTGAGCGAGCAATAGATCAGGCGCGGATTGATCGCGGACAGGTCTTCATACGACACGCCGAGCTTCTTCATTGTCGCGGGGGCGTAATTCTCGATTACGATATCGGCGGTCTGCGCGAGGCGATGCACGATGGCCCGCCCTTCCGCACTTTTCAGATCGACGCCGATCGCGCGTTTGTTGCGATTGAAGGCATAGAAGAAACCGGACGCGAATCCCGGCAAACGGCGCGTGCGGTCGGCACCGTCGGCCGGTTCGATCTTGATGACGTCGCAGCCGAGATCGGCGAGCAGCACGCCCGCCGACGGCCCCATGACGGTGTGACAGAATTCGAGGACGCGAACGCCTTCGAGAGGAAGGCCCATCGCTACACCGCCTGCATGCCGTTGACCGTCCGCCAAATCTTTTCCGGCGTCACGGGCATCACCAGTTCGCGCACATCGTAGGGCGACAGCGCATCGAGCAAGGCATTCATCACGGCCGGCAAGGCGCCGACATTGCCCGCTTCGCCGGCACCTTTGACGCCCAAGGGATTTTGCTCGGTCGGCACCGGATGGCTTTTCACATCGATGAGACACAGATCGCGCGCACGCGGCATCGCGTAATCCATGAACGATCCCGACAGCATCTGTCCGGTTTCGGGATCGTGCACGATGCCTTCCATCAAGATCTGGCCGACGCCTTGCGCTACGCCGCCATGGATTTGGCCCTTCAACAGCATCGGATTCAGCACCGTACCGACATCGTCGATGACCGTATATTTCACGATCTCCGCCTTGCCGGTTTCCGGATCGATCTCGACCTCGCAAACATGGCAGCCGTTCGGATAGTTGGCACGCGTGGTGCGGAAGGTGCCGCCATCGAACAGGCCGGGCTCCATCCCACGCGGCAGCTTCGGCAAGGTATAGGCGATCGTGACGACGTCCTTGAACGTGAGCGTCTTGTCGGTGCCCGCGACCGTGAACACACCATCCTTGAATTCAAGATCGGCTTCGGCCGCTTCCAAGGTATGGGCTGCGATGCTGCGCGCCTTGGCGATGATCTTTTCCGCCGCGACGTGAATGGCGCCCGTGCCCAAGGCAGAAACGCGGCTGCCGCCAGTGCCTTGGCCCATCGCGACGCGGCCCGTATCGCCCTCGACGATGCGCACCTTGTCCGGATGAATCCCGAAGCGCTCGCACATCAACTGCGTGAAAATGGTCTCGTGCCCCTGGCCGTTGTTGGTCGTGCCGACCGCCACATAGACCGTGCCGTCCTGAGCGAAATTGATCTCGGCATGTTCGAGGCCCGGTGCGGCAGCGCGCTCGATGGAATAGGAAATACCCATCCCGCGCAGGCGGCCGGTTTTCTCGGTTGCCGTACGACGCGCGGCAAAGCCCGCCACATCGGCGCGCTCCATCGCCATATCCATGACGATCTCGAACTCGCCCGAATCATAGATGAAATCGAGCGGCGTCTTGTAGGGCAGCGCGCTCGTCGGGATCATGTTGCGGCGGCGCAGCTCGATATTGTCGATCTTCAGCTCCTTGGCCGCCAGTTCGACCAGCCGTTCAATGACATAGGACGCCTCCGGACGGCCGGCGCCGCGATAGGGATTCGTGTGCGGCGTATTGGTGAACACGGCTGCAACGCGCACATGGGCGGCCGGGATCGTGTAAGGCCCGGCCAGCCCGCCGAGATTGTTGGTGAGCGGTCCCGCCCCCATCGGCGCCGGAAGTGCGCCGACCCCACCCAAGGTGCGCACGCGCAGGCCCAGGAACTTGCCGTCTTTGTCGAGCGCCAATTCGCCGTCGGTGACGTTGTCGCGCCCGTGCGTATCGGAGACCAGGCTTTCGCTGCGATCGGCCTGCCATTTCACCGGGCGTTCGAGCTTGCGCGACGCCCAGATGGTCAGAACGTATTCCGGATACTGCCCGCCCTTCATGCCAAAACTGCCGCCGATGTCGCCGGGGATGACGCGGAAATTGGCTTCCGAATCCTTGAACGTATCGGCAAAGAATTTGCGTGCGCCGAAACCGCCCTGCGCCGGCACATAGACGGTCGTGAACTGCTCGCGGCTGTCGAAATCCGCCACGCATCCCCGCATCTCCATCGCATTGGCCGATACGCGGTTGATGACGAAATGCTGACGCACGACGTGGGCGGCTTTTGCGAAGGCCGCATCGGTCGCGGCCTTGTCGCCGAGCTCGTGCACACAGGCCAGGTTATTGCCGCGCGCTTCCCAGATGATCGGAGTGTTCTCGTCGAGGGCATGTTCGGTGCTGATGTGTGACGGCAGAGGCTCGTAATCGATTTGAACAAGCTCCGCCGCGTCCTTTGCCTGGGCGACGCTATCGGCGACGATAAAAACAATCGGATCGCCGACATAGCGCACGCGATCCTCGGCGAGCGCCGGATGCGGCGTAGCGAAGCCCGTAACCCCTTCGCTGTTCTTGGTCACCGGGCCGATGGGCGGCAAATTCTTGACCCCGTCGGCCTTATAGTCGGCGGCCGTCAGCACGAGGTGGATGCCCGGCGCCTCGCGCGCCTCGTCCACATTCAAGGATAGGATCTTGGCGTGGGCATGGGGCGAGCGCAGGACGTAGCCGTACACCATACCGTGCAGGCGGATGTCATCGACGAACCGCCCACGCCCGCGCAAGAGACGCGGATCCTCGGTACGCGGGACTGGCTGGCTGATGCCGAATTCGCCCATGACGTGTCGTCTCCCTATTTTATTCGTTAATATCCCAACCATCGTAGCGCGCGCGGACGGCGCGGCAAGATTTCCCTTGCGGGATTCAGGGCTTACTGAGCAGATTCAGTCATGTTCTGGGATCGACGAAAAAAAGACCGCCGCGAGAAAAAGGGCAAGGAAACCCCGGACGAGGAGCGGCGCGGTAAAGAGGAGAAATCCGAACGGCGGCGCTGGACCTGTGGGATTCTCTACAAAACCTCGATTCCGGTCACCGAGATCGAGGCTTGGCTGGAAGCCAATGCCGACGGCCAATGGGCGGTCGGCCTCGACAGCTTTGAAGACGGCCTGATTAAGGTCCTGAAGATCATGTTCGAGGATCAGGACGACAAGGAAGCCTTCGTCGCGGCCTTCTCGGGCCGGCGCTGATCAATCTAAGGATAGAAGCTTAGATTTTCGATTATTTGTCGGGTTCGGCCGGCACGGCGCGCGGCTCGCGGCCACCACCACCGATATATTGGAACACCTGCTTGCGGCGTTCGGCACCCTTGGGCGGCGCCTGACGGCGGCGACGGTCCGGACCGAAGAACGATCCGGTTTCGACGAAGTCGCGCGGATTGTCGACCATCGCGGCGATGCGGCGATAGATCAGGGTGGCCGAAACCGGCTTGGCCAGGAATTCGGTAATGCCGGCGTCGCGCGCCATGCAGACCTGCTTCACCTCGGTGAAGGCCGAGACCATCACGATCGGGATGTAGCGATCGAAATTGCGCTTCTTGTCGCGGATCTGCTTGATGACTTCGAGGCCGTCGCAGTTGGGCGACCAATCGGTGAAGATCACATCGGGCTGGAACTGGGCGTTCTCGGGATTGTCCAATTCGTTCGCGGTGACAACTTCGACATTGTTGACGCCGAGCGAGGTCAGCACATCGCGCATGACGCGACGCATCATCTGATGGCCTTCGACAACCAGCACATTCAGCTTTTGCAGATTATAGTTGCCCACTTACGTACCCTGAACCCAGACGCCGCATGCCGGAAGGAATTCCGACCGGTCCCCAAGACTTACGCCGAGCATAGTGCCCATATCGCAACCCCTTGTTTATTGCGGATTTCCGCAGGATTCATGGGCAAACCTGCATAGGGCGTTGCATACAATTTTGCCGCCCTTTTTCTATCATCCGACCCAATTGCGGGTAAGAGTCAGGGCGGCGCTCGCTGGATGCGTGAAAACTTGGCCGATCGTTCAACGATCGAGCGAGCCGACGATCTCATCGAATAGGGGCCGCAGGCCCGAATCCAGGGAATGGCGCGTCGGCTGGCCGCCAAACCAGAAATGCGGCACGTCGGCGAACCCGCCGCACGGATCGCAGTGTTTGAGGTCGGGTTGGTTGAGCATCTTGAACCCGGCCTTATAGCGCCGCACGAAGCCAGCGCGGGCAAAGAACAGTTTCGAGCAGCCGGTTTCAACCGGCCCGTTGGCCGCGATGAAGGCGATGGGCTGCAGATCGTGTTGGCCCTCCCGCCCGAGCCGGCAGAACTCGTACAGCGCCTCGGTCACACCCGGATACCAGGGATTGAACATATCGTCGGCGGCGACGATGCCGCCGGGCGCCAGGACCGCTTCAGCCAAAGCCAGATCGTGCAGCACGGCGGCCTGGGTGTGATCGCCGTCGACGCTGAACAGCCGCACGTTGGCGCCGCCCAACTGTGCCCGCAAACTATCCGGTGTGAAGGCCAGGGAATCGCCGGTGATGATCTCGGCGCGGTCGCCATAGCCGAAGCGCGCAAGGTTGGCTGCGAGCGCCGCGCGCATCGGTTCATCGCGGCCGGGCGGGCGACCGAAGCAATCGATGCCGATCGCGCGCTCGCCCTGACGCAGCGCATGCGCCATAAGGATCAGGGTCTTGCCTTCGAACGTCCCGATCTCGGCGATATCGCCAGCGACAGCGAAGGCGTCTTGGAGTTCGAACGCCGACAGGAAGAGCGAAATCGCACCGCTCTGCAGATAACCGGTCACACTGTCGATGCCGCCGCTGACATAGGCGGCGAGTGCTGCGGACGATGAAGCGTTATCGGGAATGTGCGGACCCTTTCACGGCTACAGGATATCGAGGACCGCTTCGGGCGGACGGCCCAGCGCCGCCTTGGCTCCCGACAGCACGATCGGCCGTTCGATCAGCACGGGATCGGCGACCATGGCATCAATGAGCTGCTTGCGGGTGAGTTTCTCATTGTCGAGTTTCTTCGCCTTGTAGGGCGGCTCCTTGCGGCGCATCAGTTCGCGCGGCTCCAGCCCCAGCTTGTCGAGGATCGACGACAGGGTTTTCGCGTTCGGCGGCGTCTTGAGATATTCGATTATCGCTAGGCTGACGTGCCGATCTTGCAGCAGTTTCAACGTCTGGCGCGACTTGCTACAGCGCGGGTTGTGATAGATGGTTACAGCCATGGAGCATCTCCTCGTCGTCGTTTGAGGATGGGGGGTTGTAACAGCCCTCGCAACCCCGTTGTCCCGGTGTAAACATGGCAAAACGTCCACTCCTCAACCAGTTAGGCGCGGTGGATGCCGCCGCCAAAATCGCTGCCGGAAAGCTGACCTCCGAAGCCCTGGTCCGCGCCTGCCTCGACCGCATCGAGGAACGCGACGGTGACGTGAAGGCCTGGGCTTACGTCGATCCCGACAAGGCCCTGGCCCAAGCCCGCGCCCGCGACAAAGAAAGCCCGCGCGGCCCGCTCCACGGCGTACCAGTCGGCATCAAGGACAATATCGACACCGAGGACATGCCGACCGAATACGGCTCCAAGCTCTATGCCGGCCACCAGCCGGTCGCGGATGCCGCCACGGTCGCCCGGCTGCGCGCGCAAGGCGCGGTCATCTTGGGCAAGACGCGCACCACTGAATTCGCCTGCCCCTTCCCCACCGTGACCCGCAATCCGCATGACCTGACCCGCACGCCCGGCGTGTCGTCCAGCGGATCGGCCGCCTCGGTCGCCGATTTCATGGTGCCGCTGTCCAATGGCACGCAAACCGGCGGCTCGGTGATCCGTCCAGCCGCGCTCTGCGGTCTCTATGGCTTCAAGGGCAGCCTCAACGCGCTCGACCGTGCCGGTATCCGCCATCTGAAAAGCTCGATCGACACCCTGGGCCTGTTCGCCCGCTCGCTCGCCGACATCGTGCTGATGCGTGGCGCCCTTATCGAAGGCGCCAAGCTGGCCATCCCCCGCCCACGCAAGGCGCCGCGCATCGGCGTCGCGCGCACGCATGTCTGGCCGTCGGCCCGGCCCGAAATGGTCGAAGCGATCGCCTACGCCGAAAAGGTCCTGGGCGCCACCGACGTGACCTTGCCGAAAGCCATCGAAGAGAGCGTTGCCTCGTTCGGCAACATCACGCGCTACGAAGGGTTGCTGATGACCGAACAGGTCGTGCGCGACAATATCGACCAGGTGAATTCGTGGGCGCGCGACGGCTATTACGGCGGGCTGAAGATCACCCGCGCCGATTTCGACGCCGCCGTCGGGGTGTCGCAGCGCGCCCGCGCCACCTTGGCCACCGTCTTCGACGATTATGACGTGCTGATCACGCCGGGCGCCACTGGCGAGGCGCCGGCCGATCTGACCCTCATCGAGGGCGGCTCGTTCAATTCGCTGTGGACGCATATGTACGTGCCGTGCCTCACCATCCCCGCCTTTGTCGGACCGAACGGCATGCCGGTCGGCCTGCAGGTTGTCGGCCCGCACGGCGCCGATGAAGCGGTGCTGGCCGCGGGGGCCTGGATCGAGGCGCAACTCAAGGCTACAAACGCCCTGCCCATCCGCGTCGGATAAAGTCGGATCAACATGCGTTACGTCGTCTTGTTCATGGTCGTCTGCGCGCTGCCCGCACCGGGCTATGCGAGCCAGCCGATCCCGCACGAGGCGCTCTACGATCTGTCGGTGCGCAACTGGCGCATGCCGAACGAGATCACCCGCGTGGTTGGCTCGCAGATCACGCGCCTGACCCGCAGCTGCAAGGACTGGACGTCGGTCGCAGTGTTCCGTTTGGAAGCGGAAACCGCGAGCGGCGATGCGATCGAATTCGACACCGACTTCGAAAGCATCGAAACCTTCGACGGCAAGCGGCTGCAGTTCCGCAAGATCACGCGGGCGAACGGCGAACTCATCGAGCAATTCCTGGGTGTCGCGGAACAGTCGGGTAGCGGTGCGCGCGGCAAGATCACCGTACTCGAACCCACGCCCTACAACTTGCCGTTGCCACCGGAGACGATCTTCCCGGTCGCGTCGTTCATCCACAGCACCGGCCAATGGGAAGCCGGGATGCGCACGCTCAATTATGTGTGGTTTGACGGCACCACGCCCGATGTCAGCCGCGTGTTCGAGATTCTGACCAACGCGGTGACACCGACACCGAATTTGGCCGAGGGCGATCTGAACCTGCTCGACGGCATGGCCTGGCGTTCGACCATGTCGTTCTACACCTACGAGGAAGGCAACGACGAACCGCTGACCACGCTCACCCAGAACGTGCTGCCCAACGGTCTCGCGGTCGAAATCACCCTCGATATCGGCTTTGCCGACGTGGTGCTCAATCTGCGCCGCGTACGAGCGCTACCGCAGCCCGACTGCTGAGTTTCGCATGCTGAACGAGCGCACGTTCCTGAACGAACTGTTCCAGGCAGCGCTCGCCGCCGCCGATCCGGCGATCTGCCTGCCGAAGTTCCTACCGGTTCCGCCGAAGGGCCGCATGATCGTCGTGGGCGCCGGCAAGGCCGCCGCCGCCATGGCTGCCGCCGTCGAGGCGCATTACCAGCAGCCGGTCGAAGGCTTGGTGATCACGCGTTACGGCTATGTGCGCCCAACGAAACAGATCGAGGTCGTCGAAGCCGCACACCCCGTGCCGGATCAGGCCGGGCTCGACGCCGCGCAACGCATCCTGCACATGGTCGAAGGCTTGAGCGCGCAGGACATGGTCTTGTTCCTGGCGTCGGGCGGCGGCTCGGCCCTCATGAGCGTGCCGGCGCCCGGCATCGCCTTCGCCGACAAGCAGGCGTTGCACAAAGCGCTAGTACTGTCGGGCGCCAACATTTCCGAGATCAACACGGTGCGTAAGCGCCTGTCCGCCGTGAAAGGCGGACGCCTCGCCGCCGCCTGCGGCCGCGCGCGCATCCATACGCTCGTGATTTCCGACGTACCGGGCGACGATCCGGCCGTGGTCGCGTCCGGCCCAACTATCCGCGACACCAACCCGCCGGAGCGCGCCGCCGAGATTTTGGCGAAATACAACATCGCGGTGCCGGCGTCGGTGCGCGCGCACCTTGCCGCCCGCGAGCCCGCGCAAGATTCCGAGCACGATTTCGCGCGTGACACTGTTCAGGTCGTCAGCCGCGCCGCCGATGCGTTGAAGGCGGCTGCGACGTTCGCGCGCAAGAATGGCGTCGAGCCGGAAATCTGGGGCGATGCGCTGGAAGGCGAAGCGCGCGAGGTCGGCGCCGCCATGGCCGGGCGCGCCCAAGGTGTCGCCGGACCCCGCGTGCTGTTGTCAGGCGGTGAATTGACCGTGACGGTGAAAGCGAAGGGACGCGGCGGACCGAATACGGAATTCCTGCTGGGCCTCGCCCTGGCACTCAAGGGTGCCGCCAACATCCACGCGTTATCGTGCGATACCGACGGCATCGACGGCAGCGAGGATAACGCCGGCGCGATCGTCACGCCCGACACATTGGCGCGCGCCAAGGCGGCCAATCTGAATGCCCTGCAATATCTCGCCGGCAATGACGCTTATGGATTTTTCCAAGGCCTCGGCGACCTCGTCGTCACCGGCCCCACCTGCACCAACGTGAACGATTTCCGCGCGGTGCTCGTCAGCTGAGCACCCGCGCGGCTATAGCGTTCGGTTAGTTCCAGAAGAAATCGCGGCCCAACGCGCCGTAGGGTTCGAGCGAACCCGGACGGATGGCGATTTCCTTCGTGTGAACGAAGACAGTCGGCAGGGTCGTCATCGTCATCACGTACGACTGATCGTTGATGCGATCGAACGCGGTCTGGTACAACGCGCGGCGCTTTTCTTCGTCCAGTTCCTCGGCCGCCTTATCCATCGCCGTGATCAGCGACTTGTCGCGGGCATAGTCGCGCGAGTCTTCGCGGTAGAAGAAGTCGAGACCGGCCGACGCATCCGGTCCACCCGCCATCGTGTAATAGGCGACCAGCGCCTGCAGCTTGCCTTCGTCACGCGCCTTGCGCAGCACGGTGAAGGTCATCTTCTGGATGCTCGCCTTGATGCCGATCTTGTGCAGATCGCCGCTGACTTTGAGCGCCGACGCCGCCGTTTCCGGCATGTAGTCGGCGATCTGCAGATCGAAGCCATCTTTGAAGCCGGCTTCGGCCAACAGCTTCTTCGCCCCTTCCGGGTCAAAGGCCGGCGGTTGCGTGGTATAGCCGCAAGCGGTCATGAACTTGAAGCACAGCGCATCCATCAACTGCGTGCCTTCGGGCAGCAGGTTCTTGGCCAGTTCCTGGCGGTTGACCGCCATGAACAACGCGCGGCGCACGCGCACGTCGGTCAACGCTTTCTGGCCGGCGCGGCCCGTCGCATCGACCAGGAAATAGGTGAAGTTCATGCCGTTGAGCGCGGTCGAGGTGAAACGCGGATCCTTGATCAAATCCATCGTCTGATCGGGCGAGGTTTCCTTCAACACATCGAGACGATCGGTCAGCAGGCTCGCCACGCGCGCCTGATTGTCCGGAATCGCCAGCGCCTGGATGCGTTTGATGTTCGAGGCGTTCTTCCAATACGCACCCATATTGTAGCTGTCGACGCGCTCGGCCGTGATGCCCTCGTTTTCGCTGAAGGACGTGATCTTGTACGGGCCGGTGCCGTTGAACGACTTGCGGCCGTAATCGCGCTTGTCGGCGAACTTGGCGTGCTGTTCGGAATCGAAAATCCACACCGACTTGGCGAGACGGAGCAGCGCCAGCGCATCGGGCTTAGTGGCATGGATGCGGAACTTGGTCGCCGAGAGCTTCTCGATGCTCTTGATCCACTCGACCGCGCGCGGCTGCTGATGGTTGCTCTTCGGATCGATCGCCCAGTTGATCTGGTAGAGCACG
>CANIGJ010000030.1 GCA_947467145.1 Rhodospirillaceae bacterium
CGCACAGCAGCGCGGCGAGACCTATCAGGAATTCCTCGCCACCCGTAACAACAAGAGTGCGACCTGATGGCGCGCATCGTGGGAGGTATGGGGACCTCGCATGTTCCGTCGGTCGGCGTCGCCTACGATCGGGGCAAGTTGCAGACGCCAGAATGGCAGCCGCTCTACGACATGTTCGTGCCGGTGAAGGATTGGCTGGCAAGGATCGATCCGACCATCGTCATCATCGCCTACAACGATCACGGTACCGATCTGTTCTTCGACAAATATCCGACATTCGCGCTGGGTGCGGCCGATTCCTATCCGCAGGGCGACGAAGGCTACGGCCCCCGCCCCTTGCCGCCGGTGCGCGGCGACGCCGAATTTTCCTGGCATCTTGCCGAGCAGCTTGTCTGGAACGAATTCGACATCACAGTCTGCCAGGAACTCGGCATGGATCACGGCCTCTTGGTGCCGATGAATCTATGTTGGGACCATCGCCCCGATTGGCCGATCAAGGTCGTGCCGCTGCAGATCAACGTGCTGCAACATCCGTTGCCGACGGCGCGGCGCTGCTGGAAGCTCGGTCAGGCCCTACGCCAAGCTGTCGAGGCCTATCCCGGCGACGAACGCGTGCTGGTGATCGGCACCGGCGGTATGTCGCACCAGCTCAACGGCGAACGCTTCGGCTTCATGAACGAGAACTGGGACCAGCAATTCCTCGATTGGATCGAGGACGATCCCGAGCGCGTCGTCAACATGACCCACCAAGAACTGATGGAAAAAGGCGGCGCGGAATCGGTCGAGCTGATCATGTGGCTCACCATGCGGGGCGCGCTGGCCCCCAAGGTGAAGCGCATCGATCGCGGCTATTACAATCCAATGACGACCGGCATCGCGGTCCTCACCTTGGAAGACGCCTAACAGCGTTCCCGACCGCCTACAAACTCGCCGAAGCTTTCAGCCCATGACGTGCCGGCAAGCTGTCCGATGCGCCGGCAACTTGTCCGACGCGCGAAAAGGTCAGCCGAAGCACCCTTGGGTTCAATTGGTGCGAGATGCCTCGCGTGATCTTGCCGGGCAGCCCATCGAATTGGCCGACATCAACCGGTAATTGTAGCGAAATGCCCTAACTCCCTTCATAATCGATGTGCAGCCCATCGCGCGCGAGGCCGGCAAGATAATCGGTGAATTCCGCGGCTCGTTCGCTCGCTTCGTCGCCGAAGTTGGCAATCGGCACTTCGCAGGCAATACGCCATCCATGGCGCATCGCTATTTCAATCAGATTTTCGACGTCAGGCATCCCCATGACAATTCCCCATTGCGATTCCCCGCAATGAATATACGTACTATCACGTAGATTAACAATCTGTGATCATGATCACAGAAGATGGATTGAAAATCGTCGGGCCGGCTATTTCCCGGACCAGACCCCAAGCTTCTGGGACTGGGCGCTCGCTTCGAGCGGCGTGTAGGCGCCGCCAGAGACTTCGCGCCATTCGACGCCGTAACCGCCTTCGATCAGGGTCGCCGAGATATCGGTATCGCCCGCGAAACAGCGCCCGACAATATTGCCGTTACGCGTGGTCGAACCGTCCGATGTGCATTTGACCATGCCGCCGTTCGCCGTCAGCAGACGGTCAAGCTCGCCGCGCGCGCGCGGGCCCCACGGCCATTGACTGGTTTCCGGTGCTTCGAGGCCCCACTGGCGAACCCGCGTGACCGAGCCATCGGCCTTGCGCACCTCAAGCACGTTCGCATCGTCGGCCCGCGCCGTGCCTTCGATGGTCAGCCTGACCGGGCCGTTACCGGCAGGCTCGGTCTTGCTGCTGGGAATGAGGCTGCTGAAAAAACCGGTGACGCTGCTGCCGAAACTGCTGCCCGATTGGCTGGGCGTTTCGGGCGTGCTGGTGGCGACGTTGGGTTTCTCGGCGTCGCTGCTGCGCATCGCCTTGAAGAGTTCCTCACCGAGATCCTTCTTGTTGGTCTTGATCACCGGCACGCCGGGCTGCTGCGCGAGCGCAGGTGCCAGAGGACCTTGCGCGACGGAGATGGCCAGGACAGCAGTCGCCAGAACTATGGAACGCATACGTCACCCATTATTCGAAAATGCCATGCCGGCTCGTATCACAGCAGACCGTCGCCGTCAGTTGCGATCCTTGAAAAAAGCCGCCAGGTGCGCGATCGCGCTGCGGCCCATGGCCAGGATCGATTCGTCGGCCGAGCCGCCGGTATGGGGGGTGCAGAAGAGATTCGGCAGCAGCATGAATTGGTCGTCATCGCATGGCTCCAACTCAAACACATCGAGTGCCGCGCCGGCAATCAAGCCGTCCTTGAGCGCCTGCTTAAGGTCGCTCTGTACCACGATGGGTCCGCGCGCCGCATTGATCAGGTAGGCGCTGCGCTTCATCTTTTTCAGGACATCGAGATTGATCATGCCGCGCGTCGCAGCGTCGAGCGGCGTATGCACCGTGACGATATCGGCCTCGGCGTAGATCTGGTCCTTGCTGGCTTCGATCAGACCGTTAGCGCGGTAGTAATCCGTCTGGTCGATGACATCGTTGACCAGGATGCGGCAGCCGAACGGCTTCAACAGTTCGATTAGATCCTTGCCGACGAAGCCGACGCCGATGATCCCGACGGTGCGACCGGTGAGTTGAAAACCGCCGCGTTTGGTCCAGTCGTCGGCGTCACGCAATTGCCGCGCGGCAAAGAACAGGTTGCGGCACAGCCCGAGCATGAAGCCGAGCGTCATTTCGGCGACGCCGCGCTTGTTGAGCCCGCCGCTCCACCCCAGCGCCACGTTGCGCCGGCTCATCGCGTCGGTATCGAGATTGTCGATGCCGACGCCGTATTTGGCAATGACGCGCAGTTCCGGCAACTCGGCCAGCAGCGCATCGTCGATCGGTTCCAAGCTGACGATCGCGCCGTCGCAATCCTTGAGGAACGCCGTCAGTTCCGCGCCTTCATAATTGAGGCCACCGTCGTTAAGAATGGCGGACGGAAACATCTCCAGCAGCTCGCGCCGCAGGATCGGATGCGCGGAAAAGCTCCGCGAGATGCATTTGATGCGCGGTTCAGACATTTTTATTTCGCCAGCGCCGCGGTCGCCTTGACGATATCGGCGGTATCGATGCCGTAGAGCCCGTGCAGATAATCGCGGTCGCCGTTGACGACCTCGAACTTGTCGCGCATGCCGAGCCGCTTGACCGGCCAATCGAGTTTGCCGGTGGCATCGACAATGGCTTCCATGACCGCCGAGCCCATGCCGCCTTCGAGCAATTGTTCCTCGACGGTCAGGATCGACTTATAACCCTTGAGCGTCTTGGCGAGACCGGCGCCGTCGATCGGTTTGACGCGCACGAGATCGACCACGCCCGCGTTCACGCCTTGCCCTTTGAGTGTCTCAGCCGCCGCCAACGCCTTATGCACCAGCGCGCCGCAGGCGACGATGGCGACATCCGTGCCCGGCCGCACCACACCGAAGCCGGCTTCGAGCACTTGGGCGGCGTTGTTCTGATAGAGGAACGGGAAGACCTGACGGTCGAGCCGCAGATAGCGAAAAGCGGGATTGGCGATGCAGCGCTCGGCGATTTCGGCCGCGACCAGTTCGTCGGCGGGCGTCAGCACTTCGATGCCGTTCAGCGCACGCATGCAGGCGATGTCTTCCGGCGTGAAGTGCGTCAAGGTCGCGTGATCGTAACCGAGCCCGACGCCGACCGCGATTAGGGTCACCGGCAGGTTCATCGACGAGATGACGCATTTGATCTGCTCGTAGCAGCGCGCCGTGATGAACGGCGCCATCGCGTAGCAGAAGACCTTCTTGCCCGACAGCGCCAGGCCCGAGGCCAGATCGATCATATGCTGCTCGGCGATGCCGGCATGGATGAATTGATTGGGCAGATCGCGGCGCAAATCGTCGAGCGCGACAGCGCCGAGATCGGCGCTGATGAACAGGATGTCTTTATCTTTGCGGGCGGCGGCGCAGATCGTCTCGATGACGACGTCGCGCATCAGCCTCGGTTTCACGGCGGCGTCCATCAGACGAGCCCCAATTCTTGGCGCGCGGTCGCGATCTGATCGGCGTTCGGCATCTTGTTGTGCCATTCCGAGCGCCCTTCCATGAAGGAAATGCCTTTACCCTTCACGGTATTGGCGACGATGCAGAGCGGCTTGCCGCCGGTCTTGCCGATCTGGTCGAGCGCCCCCAAGACCGCGTCGAAGTCATGGCCGTCCACTTCGACCGTATGCCAGCCGAAGGCGCGCCATTTGCCGGCGAGATCGCCGAGTTCGACGAGATCTTCGGTCTTGCCCAGAATGCACAGCGCGTTGCGATCGACGATGGCGACGAGATTGTCGAGCTTGTGGTGCGCGGCGAACATCGCCGTTTCCCAGATCGAGCCTTCGTAACATTCGCCGTCGCCCAGCAGCACAAAGGTGCGGTGTTTTTGTTCGTCATGGCGGGCGGCAAGCGCGAAGCCCGCCCCCATGCCGAGGCCGTGACCGAGCGAGCCCGAAATACCCTCGATGCCGGGGATGCGCACATCGGCATACATGCCGAGCAGGCCGCCCGGCTTGGTGAAGCGGTTGAGTTCGCTCGTGTCGTAATAGCCGATGTCGGCGAGGATGGGATACAGCACCATCGCCGCGTGGCCCTTGCTGACGATCACGCGATCGCGCTGCGGATCCTCGGCCTGGCCCGGTGTATAGCGCACAACGCCACCGTAATAGAGCGCGGTGACGATTTCCGTACACGAATAGCACGACGGGATGTGGCCGTTCTTGGCCGCGATGACCATGTCCCAGACCTGACGGCGCAGCCATAGGGCCTTGGCGTCGAGGTCGTTGATCCGATGCGTCTCAGCCACGATACGCTATGCCGCGCTGCGCGTTTCGAGGAGCTTGCGGCGCAACGGGATCGCGCGCATGCGGCCGATATGATCGACCACGTCCGTGCCGAACTTGCGCTGCACCAGATCGAGGTACGGCTGGTGCGTGTAATAGGTATCGAACGCCTTGTCGCGGAAGCCCAGGATATCGGCCGACGAGCAGAAATCGTTCGCGAGCGGCGTGCATTCGTAGCCGTGCTGCGAATAGTCCTTCCAGGTCGGCGGCATTTCGCGCCCCTGCTTCATCGCCTCCGCATAGAGCGGCGATCCGGGATAAGCCATCGCCGAATAGAAATTGGCGAATTCGCAATTGAGCTCGAGCGCCAGATCGAACGTCGCCTTCATGCGCTCCATCGTATCGTCGGGCAGACCGAAAATGTAATTGCCGATGATGTTGATTCCCGCACCCTGGATGCGGCGCACGACGTCGATGATGTCGTCATTGCCGTAGATCTTGTGCGCACCGTCGCGCACATGGGTCGACGCACTTTCAATGCCGAGGCAGACCCAATCGACACCGGCCGCCTTCATGGCGTCCAGGAATTCGTCCTGCACCGAATCGACGCGCGCATAGGCCCAGATATTGACCTTGTAGTCGCGCGACTTGAGCAGATTGCACAGGCCCATGACGTGGCGTTTGTTGAGCACGAACATCTCGTCGACGAACTTCACGTTCACAACGCCATAGGTCTCGGCCAGGAAGTCGAGTTCCTTGATGACCGTTTCGGGCTCCCACATGCGATAGCTGGAGCGGCCGAACGGCGCATTGATGCAGCAAAACGAGCACTTGTACGGGCAACCCAACGAGGTGTGGATCGCCGCATACGGGCTGCGGTTATGGATATGCTCGAATGCGTGCCAGTTGTGCGCGCGGTAGCGATCCATCGGCAGCAGGTCCCACGCGATGCCGGGCATCTCGCGGTCGATATCCTGTAGCAAGGGCTCCGCACTTTTCGGCGGCACGATCTTGTTGCCGTCGCGCCACCACAAGCTCGGGATATTCGAAAAATCGGTCTCGCCCGCTTTCAGGGCCTGGAATGTCTTGAGGATCGTCGCCGGGCCTTCCTGGTCGCAGGCGAAATCGATGGCTTCTTCTTCCATCGTGCGCTTGGGCAAGGACGCGATGTGCGTACCGGTCATCATCACGGCGGCATCGGTGCCGTATTCGCGGATCGCCGTGGCGATGGCGCCGGCGGCCGTCATGTTCTGGGTCGAGGCCGACGGTTGGAAGCCGTAGACGACGATTACGATCAGCTTGGGTTTGTATTCCTCGGTCGCAACACGGGCCACTTCCTCGGCGCTGACGCCGAAGGCCGGCGCATCGTATATCGCGGCCGAGAGGCCCTTGCCGCGCACGTAAGTTGCGAACAATCCGGCGAACACCGGCGGCTCGATCGCCGAGAATTCGTCGCCGAGTCCCTGATAGATCTGCTTACGGTCGCCCGGATTGATGAACAGGATGTCGACGGCTTCTGCCATTGGAGCACCACCTTGAGGTTCTTTTTACGGCGCTCACGGATTGGTGAGCGCACAATTCTGCCGACTGTTATCCCCTAAAACATTTAGGAAAACGTGAATCGGCCGTAACGGCCGCGTGAGCCGGATTTCTGCGGCTTAGGGTACCAAAATTGACCCCTTCTTACCACACGTGAGGCGCGTTCCGCTCGCTAAGGTCCGGGGTAGTCGGCCGCATGCGACCAAGGAAGGAACCGCAGATGAAAATCCTCAGGAAATGGGCGAGCGTCGTATCCCCGCTCCTGGTTGCGGCGCTGATCACCGCAACCGCCCCGATGACGTCCGCCGTCGCCGCCATCGTCACCACCGACCAATTGGTCAATCTGCAGGCCGATGCCGCCAACCGCGACAAGATCACCGATTTCCTGACCCGTGGCGATGTGCAGCGCCAGATGACCGAACTGGGTGTCGATCCTTCCCAGGTCGAGTTGCGCGTGGCAGCCCTGTCCAACGCCGAAGCGCACGGCGTCGCCGGCAAGATCGATGAGGCGCCGACCGGCCCGGGCGCCGTCGGTGGACTGATCGCCACGGCGGTCGTCGTCTTCCTCGTGTTCGTCGTCACCGATATCACCGACGTGACTGACGTCTCGCCCTTCGACATGCCGCAGCGCGAGGAGCAACGCTGACAATTTGTTTTCGCTCCGCTGGCCTGTTTCGACAGGTTACGGCGGAGTGAGCGGCAGGGGCTTCCCGAGCGGGCCGAAGTCCCTGCCGTGCCTTTTAGTTTGGCCTCGCGTGCTGGCATCCCGCGCTCTGGCCCAAAGCGGAGCTTGTCAAACAAGCCCGGCCCGTGTCAGAGAGGCGCATGTCCGACAGCCTCATCGCCCAATGCCTCGGTCCCGATTTCCTCTGGTCGCAGCTCTTCGGACGCGCCACCCAATTCCTCGGGCGCGCGGCCTTGTTTCTCGATCGTGACGGCGTGGTGGTGAAGGAAGTCAATTATCTGCACCGGCGCCAGGACGTCCGCCTGATCGACGGCGTGGCCGAGGTCATCCGCCGCGCCAACCAATCCGGCATCCCCGTCATCGTCACCACGAATCAGGCGGGCATCGGGCGCAGCTATTACGCCTGGGAGCATTTCTGCGAAGTGCAGGAACAGATGATCGCCGATCTCGGCGAACACGACGCCAAGATCGATGCGGTCTATGCCTGCGCGCACCATATCGACGCGCGTCCGCCCTATCAGCATGACGACCATCCGGCGCGCAAACCCAACCCGGGCATGATCTTCATGGCGCGCGACACTCTCGGTGTCGCGCTGGAAAAATCCTGGATCGTCGGCGACCGCGCCATCGATATCCGGGCGGGGCGCAATGCCGGCCTGGCCGGCGGCACACATGTCCGCACCGGCCACGGCGGACGCGCCAACGAACGCGAAACCGCGCTGGCGTTGGCAACCAAGGAGTTCCGGGTCACGGCGGCGGATTCGATCGCCGATCTGTTGACCGACGCGACGCTCTTCAATGGTCTATTGGCGACCGATCAGGCGAAGTAAGCGTTAGCGATTTCCGCTTTCCTCTCTTCTCGTCATGCTCGGGCTTGTCCCGAGCATGCACAGGAGGCCCGTCTGCGCCGATAAGAGTCTTTTCGCGCTATCGCGCTTTCGTGGATGGCCGGACCAAGTCCGGCCATGACGCGGAGTTTAAACTCAGGAAAAGCGGCGTCCTGGCGATCAGCGACGGTAACGTACGATGTCGCTCCAGGCACTTTCCAAGCGCCGCAGATTCTCGACCAGATTGGACAGTTCGTTGGCGCCGATGCCGGCGCGCTCCAACGCTGCGCCTTCCAAGGCCTTCATCGACCGCAAGCGGTCGCAGATCGCTTTGGATTTCTCGGTCAGGCGCACGCGGACCGAACGCTTGTCATGCTCGGAGCGGGCCTGCTCGATATAGCCGCCCTCGACGAGCTTCTTCATGTTGTAGGACACGTTCGAGCCCTGGTAATAGCCGCGCTCGATCAGCTCCTTCATGACGATCTCATCGCCGCCCATGTTGGCGAGCAATACCGCTTGTACGGGTGTCAGATCGCGACAGCCCATGCGATCGAGTTCGACGCGAACAACGTCGAGATAGCGCCGATGCAGGCGCTCGATCATCTGAGAAAGGTCAATTCCAGGCTCGTCCACGCCGGTTATATACGTCCTATCCCGATGGTTCTGCAATGAATTTCAAGGGCTTAGGATCAATCTACGTAGCAACCACAATGCCACAACCAATACCTGAGCAAATCCTTGTTTCTACGCCCAGGCGAAGAAGTATAGTTTTCAATCAACCGGTCGAAAGCGACGGTTGGGGGTAAGCCGCCAACGAACGCGGTGTGGGAGCGGCAGTCGTCAATGGATGACTACAATTTAACGCCGGACGCCCTCCAGACGAAGACGAAGGAGGAGCTGCTCGAAATTGTGCGCGCGCTCCGCGCGGCGCAGGCCGGTGCCGTGTCCGCCCCGTCCGACGGGACCTACGATTTCGAAGACGTCATCCAGGGGTTGTTCGACGATTCGATGATCCCGATGATCATGGTCGATGGCCAGGGCCACTTCCGGCGCATCAACCGCGCCTTCAGTGACATCACCGGGTATGAGGAACGCGACCTGCTCGGCGGCATGATCGGCGACAACACCCATCCATCCGATCACGCCGAAGTCGACGAGGTGCGCCGCGGTCTGCAAAGCGGTGCCAGCTTCTCCGACGTCGCGGAAAAAAAGATCGTGCGCAAGGACGGCAGCGCGATGGCCTGCCGGGTCAAACGCCTGCGTATCCGCGACCAATCGGGTGCGACGAAATTCCTCATCAGCGAAATCGTCGATCTCACCGCGCAACGGAACCAGACGGTCGAACTGTTCCGCCAGCGCACCCTGTTCGAGACCCTGTTCTGGGAAATGCCCGACGCGCTGGTCTTCCTGAAGCCAGATCGCACCATCCGCATGTATAACGCGGCCTATGCCGAGCTGTTTGGCTACGGCGCGACCGAATTGAACGGACAATCCACCCGCCAATTGTTCGCGACCGAGGAAGCGTACGAACTGCGCGGCCGCCTGACCCAGGAAGCCGACCGCCGCATCGAGCCGCACCTGCAGGAGTTCCGCCGGAAGGATGGATCGGTCTTCATCGGCGAAAATATCGGCGCCGTGGTACGCGACCATGACGGCACCATGCTCGGCCTCATCGGATTGGTGCGCGACGTTACCGACCGCGATCAGGCCCACCGCGCCCTCGTCGAAAGCGAGAATCGTTTCCAGGATTTCGCCCGCGCCGGTGCCTATCGCTTTTGGGAAACCGGCATCGACGGCCGCTATACCTATCTGTCGCCGGCCAACCGCTGGTTCCCCAATTCCGAGGAATTGCTCATCGGCCGCGAACAATTCCTCTCGCCGAATTTCCGCTATGACCAGAAGGACCTCGATGTCGTCCTCGGACATATCGCGCGCCGCGAACCGTATCAGGACTATCATCACACAGTGATCGACGGCGCCACGCGGCGCTACCGATCCACATCGGGCGTGCCGATTTTCGATGCCGAGGGCAATTTCGCGGGCTATCGCGGCGGCTCGCTCGACGAAACGGGCGAGGTTTTGGCGCGCCGCGAAGCGGAAACCCTGAGTGCCCGCTTCCACGCCGCGATCGGCAATTTCCACGCCGGCTTTGCGTTGTGGAGCGGCGATCGCCGCTTCGTGACCTGCAACGAATTCTATCGCCGCGCCAGCGGTGTGTCATCCGAAGCGTTGAAACCCGGCATCTCGTTCGAGGATTTCATCCGCGCGCGCGCGCAACAGATCGCACCCTTCCGCGGCCTCGACGTCGAAGAGTGGATCGCGGCGCGCATCGCGGATTTCGATGTCCCGATGACCTCGCACGACTATATCGATCCCGACGGGACGTGGTATCGCATCACCAAGCAGCGGCTGCATAAAAACGACACCTTGTTCTTCATGGCCGACATCACGCTGTCGAAGATCCGCGAAGATGAGTTGATCACCGCCCGGGTGGTTGCCGAATCGGCCAGCCGCGCCAAAAGCGAATTTCTCTCCAATGTCAGCCACGAATTGCGTACGCCGCTCAATGCGATTTTGGGTTTCGCGCAGATCTTCGAACGCGCCTCGCCGTCGATGACGACCGAGAAATTCGCCCGCTTCGGCGGCATCATCCGCGAGAACGGCGCCTATTTACTCGACCTCATCAACGGCATTCTCGATCTGTCCGCGATCGAGGCCGGCCGGCTCAATATCGTCGAAGACAGCGTCGAGCTGGAAGCGCTGGCCGAAGAAGCGATCCAACTGGTGCGCCTGCGTGCCGGCGAGGACAATATCGATCTCGTCAATTCCATCGGCCATAACGCACCGCGCCTCCTGGTCGATCAGGTCAAGATGAAGCAGGTGCTGGTCAACCTGCTCACCAATGCCATCAAGTTCACGCCGACCGGCGGGCGCGTCGAACTGTCGTTCGTCCATACCGGCGACGGCATGAATATCTGCGTGACCGACGACGGCATCGGTATGACCGGCGATGAAATCACCCTCGCGCTCGAAAAATTCGGTCGCATCGGGCGTTCGCGTAAGGCTGCGCGCGACGGCCTGGGGCTCGGCCTGCCGCTGGCCAAGGAACTCGTCGAGGCGCATGGCGGCAAGCTGTCGCTGGCCAGCGTGCCCAACGGTGGGACGACCGTTACGATTTCACTGCCGGGCAGTCGCATTCTCTCTTAGCGCATATTGGCCTAGTCTGGCGCATGCTCGATTCCGCAACCGCGCCCGCGATCCAGGCCGACGTCACCGTCGACAACGACGATGAAATCTTCTGCGCCGCCTGCGCACATACGATGACGCGCCAGCGGTGGGCCGTCAGCCGCCGCGACGCCCATGAGCACACGGTCTTCAATCCGGCGGGCCAGCTGTTCACGATCCTCTGTTTTGCCGAAGCGCCCGGCGCCGCACTCCACGGCGATCCCTCCTCCGACTTCACTTGGTTTCCGGGCTATCATTGGACCGTCGCATCGTGCCGCTGCTGCGCCATCCATGTCGGCTGGCGCTTCGAGGGCGCCGATGTGTTTTTCGCCTTGATCAAACCTCGCCTCAGGACCGCCAAATAATGTTAGGCTGCGCGAAAATCGCGGAGAGCCTTACGTGAAAGTTTTCGTCTTCGATCTTCTTCCCTACGGCCAGAACGTCGAACATCTGAAGGTCGATGGCGAGCTGCCCCATCCGTTGCCCAAACGCCATTTCGATCCCAAGGTCGCGGTGCAGACCTATGGCGAACATCTGGATGCCTGGGAAGAACTCGACAAGCTGGGCTTCGACGGCGTCGGCTTCAACGAGCATCACACCAGCCCTTATGGCCTGATGAACTCGCCGAACCTGATGGCGGCATCGGCGGCGCAGCGCACCAAGAATCTCAAGCTGCTGATCTATGGCAATCTCTTGCCGATCCACCAGCCGCTCCGCCTGGCCGAAGAATTGTCGATGCTCGATTGCCTATCCAACGGCCGCCTGATTTCCGGCTTCGCGCGCGGCATCCCGCGCGAATACAACGTCCATAATATCCCGTTGGCCGATTCGCGCGCCCGCTTTGAAGAAGCCTTCGAGATCGTCAAGAAAGCCTGGGTCGAGGAATCGTTCACGCACAAAGGCAAGTTCTGGACCTACAACGACGTCTCGATCTGGCCCCGGCCCGTGCAGCAGCCCCATCCGCCGATCTGGGTGCCGGTCACGGGCAGCCAAGAATCCATCGAATGGGCCGCGCGCAACAACATCCCGATTACGCCGGGCGCCGGCTCGCCCGGCCTGCGCGAAGACGTCATCCGCTATTTCGCGAAATGTCTGGCGGCTTCAGGCCATCGCATTACGCCGGGCCACATCAAGCTCAACCTGACGGCCTATGTCGCCGACTCGAAGGCGCAGGCGGTCAAGGAAGCCGGCCCCTATGCGCTCTATTTCAATCGCACCCTGTTCAGTCACGGCAATACGACCGAGACCAACGTGAACCGCCAGGGCGGGTACGTGACCGAACATGCATCGGATTACGTCCGGCCTGAGAACCGCCGCGCGGCGGCACGGCTGCGCGAAGATTTCCGCAACATGACGATGGACGATGTCGCGCGTCAGGCCGAAACCATGCCGTGGGGCACGCCGGACGAAGTGACGGAACGCATCATCGCCGCCGCCGATCATGCCGGCGCCGATACGGTCATCTTGAATCTCAATCGCGGCGCCATGCCGCAGGAGATGTTCCTGGAACAGATCCGGCGCATGGCGCGCGACGTCCTACCCGCCCTACAGGCGCATCAGGTGATGCGCGTACCGGCGGCGGAAGACGGTCTATGAGCGTCATCGTCGATCTCGTGAACCTGTACGAAGACGCCGGCTTCGAGGTCCAATCCAGCCTATCGACCGCGCACTTCCCCGACCTCGATCCCCTGACGATTCCCTTTACCTATATGTTCGGCGAGGATGGCTACGACTATAACCCCAACGGGCAGATGACCCCCGGCGGCGGCATCGCCTTTGCCGAGATTTGTTTTCTCGAAGCGCTCTGCGAAACGATCCGGCCCAAATCGGTTTTTGTGATCGGCAATGCCTTCGGCTGGAGCACCTTGGCGCTCGGCCTGATCAATCCAGCGGCCCGCATCGTCGCCATCGACATCTGCTGGCGCATGAACGAGGTGCGCGGGCTTGAAGTCGCCAATATCCTGGGCAAACGCGCCGGTCTCGATATCCGCGCCCTCAAGGGCGAAAGCCCGCAGGACGTGGCGCCCATCTGTGCTCGCGAATTCGCGGCCCCGGTGGATCTGGTATTCGTCGATGGCGGGCACACCCCCAAACAGCAGACGATCGATTTCAATGCCTGCCGCGCGGTCGGCTCGGCCGATTGCGTCTACGTCTTCCACGATGTCGTCAATTTCGAAATGATCGAAAGCTTCGTCGGCATCACGCAATCGTCACCCGATCTCGCCGGCTCGCTGTTGATGCGTACGCCGTCGGGCATGGCGATCTGCTATCCGAAGTCGCGAGCGGGCGAACTGGCATCTGTCATCCGTGCGTTCAGCGAAAGCAAGGAGCATATCCAGGCGATCGTCGCGGCGGGTGCCCGATGAGCGTCATCGTCGATTTGGTCGGCCTCTACGAATCGGTCGGCTTCAGCGTTCAGGCCAACCTGTCGAATTATCATTTTCGCGGGCACGAGAACCACGAGCTGGGTTTTACCCACCTGTTCGACACGAACGGGGTCGCCTGCGCCTGTGCCGGCATCGCGTTCGCCGAAATTGCCTTTTTCGAAGCGCTCTGCCAGCGCACCCGGCCGCGCTCGGTCTTCGTGCTGGGCAATGCCTTCGGCTGGAGCACGATCGCGCTCGGCCTGATCAACCCGGCGGCGCGCATCGTCGCGATCGATCATTGCCCCAGCGCCGACGAACGGCGCGGGCTCGAGGTCACCAACATGCTGGCGAAATTTGCCGGCCTGAACGTGCAGGCCGTGCAGGGCAAAAGCCCGGACGATGTCGGCGCGATCTGTGCCCGCGAAATTGCCGGGCCGATCGATCTGGTTTTCATCGACGGCGATCACACGCCGGCGCAGCTGACCATCGACTTCACCGCCTGCCGTGCCGCCGCCGGCCCGGATTGCATCTATGTTTTCCATGACGTGCTGAATTTCGGCATGGCCGGCAGCTTCCTGCGCACCGCAGAATCGGAACCCGACATGGCGGGTTTCATCCTGATGCGCACCCCCTCGGGAATGGGAATCTTGTATCCCCGCGCCCGCGCCGCCGAAATCGATCCCGTCGTCCGCGCCTTCAGCGAAAGCGAGCGCAGAATGACCGCATTGCGGGCTGCCTCCGACCAAGCTCGGGAGAAGGTGGCGCGTGCGAAAGCCAGCCAGGACGTCGGGCCATAGCCCAATTTATCGTCGGCCGCCGCTGCCGATCGCATACTTTCCTCTTCCAAGTCGGGGGGTTCGCAGGGATAATGCGCGCAACAAGACCGTCATCGGGTCCACCCGGTGTTCAGGCGGACAAGAAACGTGGGACGGCTTTGTAAAACTCGGAACACGAGGGGAGATTCAGACCAATGAGACGCAAGTCTTCGAAAAAAACCAAACTGATCCTTGCGGCGATTGCCGTCGTGGTGCTCGGCACCGGCGCGGCCTACACGGCTGAAATTGGGCCGTTTGCCGTGAAACAGGACCAGGCATCCTTGGACCTGCGCAAGGCCTTCGCGGGCAATACCATCAGCTACGCCGGTAAGGGCCGTGGCGGTAACACGACGATTTTCTACGGACCGGACTACCGTATGAAAGCCGTCACCGCGACCGTGTCGACCCCGCTGGAAGGCACATGGCGCACCAAGGCGCCGGGCCAGTTCTGCCAGCGTTACGATGGCCGCGACGAGGCCTGCAATAAGGTCACGTTGGAAAGCGACGTCGCCAAATTCCACAACGACGACGGCAAATTGCAATTCGAAGCAAAGATCCTGCCCGGTAACCAAATCAAGTTACCAGAGCGCAAGAAGTAATCGCTTCTTCTTTTAAGACCGTTTCTTCAAGGCCCGCCTCGTGCGGGCCTTATTTTTTGGCCTTTCCCTGGCCTTTTCTTGAGCTTTCCGAACGGCACAAAAAAAGAGCGGCGCCTCGATAAATCGGGACGCCGCTAAGGCCACTGGGGTGTACGCAGTCGAATACTACAATAACTTCGATCATCGTCAATAAAGATTCAGGTATTTGACTAAATTTTGTAGTCTATATTTTATTATTATTTAGATAAAAATCGACGAGTATTTATATAAAGTTTGAAGAAACATTGCATAAAATTTGAAGTAATTCGGCCCAAAGAAAAAGCCCCGCATTTGCGGGGCTTTTTCGGCGATACCGGTAAAACCAGCAGAATGTGATTTACTGGTCTCTATGGCGTGATTGACTGATCACAACTAGCCGTCAGTGGACGGCACCCAAGTTCGTCTGGGCCGCCAGCGCGCTGATCGCTTCCATACTGAAGCGCCGCAGTTTGAGATCCTTCAGCAGGTCGATTTGGATGACCTGCTCCGGATCGAGATGCTGCGCGACCAGATTTTCCGAGAACCGGATGAGATCGCGGGTCTGGCCCGGATAGGCGAGCACGTTGCTCAGCAGTTCGCGCCGGATCATCGGCGGGAATTTGAGGATTTCCAGGGTCAGCAGCTTTTTCACCGCCACCGGAATACGCATCGAGCGGTACATGGTGTCGAGCGCGAAGGAATAGATGCCGAAATCGAGCTTACCTGCCACTTCGCGGGTAAACGCGCGGAATTCCTCGATAAAGGAGCTTGCGGCGATCTGACCGTCGAGCAGGCGACGGACCACGCCCAGGAAGGCGCGATAGCGCCGGCGCGCTGGGGTCACTCGGCTACCCAGTTCGGCCTCGATCGCGCGGATTTCGGCCGCGCGGAAGCGCTTCTCGATCAGGCTTTCGGCCGATTGCTTGACGTCCGGCGACAGGGTCTGCTCGGCGATCAGGTGAAACAGGCGCTCGTAACGGTCGCGCTGCTTGGTGGTCAGGCTTTCGACCGTGCCGGCCATCGGCACCAGCGCGGCCATGCCGACCAGCGGGTCCTTGGAATAGATCGCGGCGACCGCCGAGGCCTCGCTCAGGATCTCGCCCTTCTTGAAGTCGTCGGTGATGACGAAGCGGTCGTTCGAGGCGACGGTCAGGTAGCGGCCCAGTTTGGCGCAGGCGATGAAATGATCGGCCAGATCGTAGGGCCGTCCTTCACGGTCGGAGGCGAGTTCGATCCCACCCAGCGCGTCGCCTTGCGTCATCGCCATACTCCTCTGATTCGGGTCACCATAACCGGCCGCACATCCGCGCACCACATGCGGCTTTCACGCATAACGTTTAAAGCGAATTATTAAGTGAAGAGGATACTTCAGTGAATTGATATAATTATCAAAACTACGAATATCTAAAGTATCGATTCAACTCAGGAAGCGGCGTTTAACCTCGGCCGCCACACTGCCTGCCGCGTTCAAACGGGAGTGAGTCCACGATTCGATTCGGCCGGCGAACGGCCGCACATAGCCGCCCGCCATCAGGTCGCGATGCAGCCGCTCATGCTTCGCCGTCACGAAGCCCGGCGGCGCATAGAGATAGACCGCACCCGTCCCGGCGCAGGCCTCGCACAGCATCGATACCGAATCGCCGGTGACGACCAGGGCATCGCAGACCGCGAGGAAGCCGAGATATGGGTTCGGGCCTTCCTGCCCCCAGCGATGGACGAACGCCGGCGCGATCCCCGCCGCGCCGATCCCGGCCAGCGCGCCGTCGATGGCCGCCCCAGTGCGCGGGCTTGAGGTCACGACCAGGCTACCGCCCGCCTGCTTCACCGCCATGGCGACCTGAACACCCAGGGCATGGCCGTCGGCGGTATCGAACGGGCGGCGGATGGTCGCCCCGCCCAGGATCAGACCGACCAGCGGCCGGTTGAGACCGGCGAAGCACGTCAGCCAGGGCTCGCGGGCCCGATCGAGGGTGGCCTCATTGACCCCATGAGGCGCGCCGTCGATTTCGATGACATTGGGACCGGCGACCTGGTCGTGGCGGGGTGCGACAATCAGATCGAAGTCGCCGGCCCCGATCACCCCCGGATACATGATCTGCACCAGGCGCGCCTGGCCTTTGCTTCGAGCTTTGATCCAGCGCGCCGCCGCCCCGGCGCGCCGCCCGGCGGCGATGACGAGGTCCGGCCACGGCGGGGTCAGTTGCGCCGAGCTATCGGCCGCAAGACCGAGGCGCGAGGCCCCCAGCAAGATATTCGGCAGTTTGGCCAAGAGCCCGTGGCGGATGTCTTTGACCTGGAACGGCAGCCCGAGCGCCTCGGCCACGCCCAACGCCTGGTTGGCCGTGCCGCGCCGTTCATCGGCCAGCACCCAAATAAGTGGACTCGTCGCGTTCATCGGACGCGACGTTACATCAATCGCTGGAGCAACGGTCCAAGAAACGGACGGAAGGCCTGCCAGCGGCCGACGCTGGAGGCATAGATCGGCTTGCGGACCTGCCACTTCGAGGCGGAGCGCACGACGCCGCGCGCGCGGTGGAATTCGAGGCACGCCGGCGTCCACTCCAGCCCCGCATGGGCCACGATGCGCTTGGCTTCGGTTTGCGGATCGGCGACCAGTGCTTCGTAATCGATCTCGATCATCAGGCCCGCCGGCAGGGCCGCCTGCCAATGCGCCATCATCCGCTTATAGCCCTGGATGTAATCGCCGAGATGGCTGAGATCGCAGCTCCAGGCATGCGCCATCGTGAAATTCTGCGTGAAGCAGGACAGCGCCACGTCATGCAGGTCGCGCCGGATATGGACGATGCGCGCCCCCGGCAGCAGGCGCGCGATGGCGGCGAGATGCAGGTAATTGAACGGCGTCTTGTCGATAATGACGCGCTTGCCCGGATGTTTGGCACGCAGCCGTTCGACATAGGCCGCCGCCGCAGTGGCGCCCTCGCCCGCCTCACGGGCCGCGACCAGGCCGGCGATATCGTCGGTCTCGCCGATGCCGATGGCGTCGGGATGGGCGGCGACGATCTGTTCGACCAAGGTGGTGCCCGAACGCGGCAGGCCGACGATGAAGACCAGGCCTTCACCTAATTTGGCGCCCAGCTTGCCCTCGGTCGCGACGAGACTGTCGGCCGGAGCCGTGCGGATCAGGGTATCAATCGTCTGCGCATGTTTCTCAGGATCGAAACCCTTGCCGACGCGTTGCAGCGCCGCCTTGCGCAACCCGTTGGCGAGCTGGAAATCGGAAAAGGCGCGCACGATGTTGCCGTTGCGCTCGGCGGCCGCCGCCAGGGTAAAATAGAGCTTCGTGCGCTGATCGTCGCTGACGCGCCCGCTATCGGCCAGGCGCACCAGGCGCTCGGCCTCGGTGCGGGTCAGATCGGCCTCGCCAGCGGCCGACAGCGCGTACCACGCCTCGACATTATCAGGATCGATCTCGATGGCCGAACGAAGTGAGACGATCGCGGCCTTGGTGCGGCCCATTTCCGACAGCACCATGCCGAGATTCACATGCGCCTCGGCGATGCGCGGATTGATGGTGATGGCGCGTTCGAGCAAGGCGACGGCTTCGTCCATGCGCTCGGTGGTCGCGCAGATGGCCGACAGATTGATGAGCGCCTGGATATGGCGCGAATCCAGCGCCAGCACGCGCACGAAGGAAGCTTCGGCATCGGTCAGGCGGTTGTTCTCGCATTGGATGGTGCCCAGCGTGTGCAGGGCGGGCACGAAGGCATTGTCGATGATCAGTGCCGCGCGGCAGGCCGCCTCGGCGGCCGGGCGGGCGCCCAACCGGCGCAGCAGCACGGCATGGTTCGCATGCGCCACGACATTGCGCGGATCTTTCTCAACCGCCTCGCGCAGCGCACGTTCGGCTTCCTCGAGCCGCCCAAGTGCTGCCAAGGCATGGCCAAGGGCGACAGCGACGCGGGTCGAATCGAAAATATCCGACGGCTCGGTGGTACGGCGCAGCGCACGGCGATAGAGCTTCACCGCCTCGTTCAGATCGCCCGCCTTGTGGCAGGACATGGCGCGTTCGACCAGTTCGGCAGCTTCGCGCGCGCGGGCCTGATCGAGCGGGGAAACGGGGCTGGACGTCTCGCTGGGGAACGAACTGGGACCGCTCAAGGATTTACCAACACCGGTTTGATTGGGGGCGCGAATTTGCCTAAACAGAACCCGGACTTTGGCACGGCCCGGGGTAACAAATGGTAAATGCGCAAACAACCGCGGCGGGTGAAGAAACCGCGCGGATTCTCATCGAAATCAAAGCCGTCAATTTCCGCCCCCAAGAGCCCTACAAGCTGACCGCCGGCTGGATGAGCCCGGTCTATATCGATTGCCGCAAGCTGATCTCGTTCCTGCCGCAGCGCCGCCGCGTCGTCGAATTGGGCGCCGAGCTGCTGCGTAAAAACGTCGACATGTCGAAGGTCGACCTGGTCGCCGGCGGCGAGACGGCAGGCATCCCCTATGGTGCCTGGTTCTCCGAAGCGCTCGACAAGCCGATGCTTTATATCCGCAAGCAGCCCAAGGGCTTCGGGCGCGGCGCGCAGATCGAAGGCGACATGCCCGAAGGATCGCACGTCCTGCTGGTCGAGGATCTCGCGACCGACGGCGGCAGCAAGGTCAATTTCGTCAACGCCATCCGCGCCGGCAATGCGACCGTCACCGACATCTTCGTCGTCTTCTTCTATGGCGCCTTCCCGGGCGCGGACGAATCGATGGCCAAGATGGGCACCAAGCTGCACTACCTCGCGACCTGGACCGACGTCCTGGCGGCGGCGGAAAAGGGCAACTACTTCAGCGCGGAAGCCATCGCCGGGGTGCGCGACTTCTTGAAAGATCCCATCGGCTGGTCCGCCGCGCGCGGCGGCCGCGACAAGCTCTAGCCGCACCGCAATGAAAAACCTCGTCCGCGATCTGTGGGCGGGGGATGTGCCGCTGGCCCAGGCGTTCTGGGAATACGGCGTGCTCTACGCCATCTTACTCGGTGCGGCCTCGACCATGGGCTCGCTGGCGCTGTGGAGCGTCGATCAGATGATCCTCGGCTTCATCGTGCATGTGCTGCCGACGCCGTATGCGATCCTCACCCTCGTCGCGGTCTGGCGCGCGGCCGGTAAATATCAGGGCGATCAGCTATGGGCCGGGATGGCGCGTGTCGCCATCGCCATCATCGTGCCGGCCTCGATCATCCTTTAATTAAGTCGACTGACCGCCGCTCGCTTTATGATCGGCGATGGCGCGGTCAAGCTCGCGCAGCTCGGCGCAACCGGTCGGGCACAGGACCTGCAGACGCGCCTGATTCTTCATCGCGTCCTCCATCTTGTTGAGCTTGAGGAACAGTTCGCCCTGATATTCCAAGGCACCCTTGTGGTTGGCGTTGAGCTTCAGCGCGGTGTCGTAGTTCGTGCCCGCCTGCGCGACGTCGCCCTTCTTGCGATAGGCGAAGCCCAGATAATTGTAGGCATCGGCATTCTTCGGTTCGACCGCGATAACCTTCTTCAGCGATTCGATGCCTTTGTCGTACTGGCCGGACTGGATCGCCTGCACGCCGGCGGCGTAATCCTGTTGCGCGGTGTTGGCTTTAGGCGCCGGCGTCGGGTCCGCGCCCATGGCGTGCACGCCGGGGCCGGTCAGCACCAGCAGGGACAAAGCGGCAGCGGCGAGAGCAAATGTACGCATGACGGAACCTCCAATTTATCGGCGGTAGTGTACCACGTTCACGAGGAACAATCTGTGACGAGAATCATTCCCCGGATGCCCTACTTAATGTCGTCATGCTCGGGCTTGGCCCGAGCATCCACGATTCTTTGCCGGCGCAGACGCGCCTTCCGTGGATGGCCGGGTCAAGCCCGGCCATGACGACTAAGTTTAAAACGGGCTACAGTGCCAAAATGAAAAACCTCATCCGCACCGCCCTCCTCCTCGTCTGCCTTCTGCCCGCCGCCGCGTGGGGCAAGGACACCCTGGTCATCGGCATTACGCAATTTCCGGCGACCTTCCATCCCGACATCGACGACATGGCGGCGAAGTCCTACATCCTGGCCGCCACGCGCCGCCCGCTCACCCAATACGATCCGGATTGGAAGCTGGTCTGCATGCTGTGCAACGAATTGCCGACCCTGGAGAACGGCGGCGCGAAACTGGAAACCACACCCGAGGGTCAACCCGGCATCGCGGTCACCTACACGATCCAACCCAATGCCAAGTGGGGCGACGGCGTGCCGGTCAGCACCGACGACGTGTTGTTCACCTGGCGCGTCGGCCGTCACCCGTTGAGCGGCTTCGGCAATTCCGAATTCTACGCGCGCGCCTACAAGATGGACGCGATCGATGCCAAAACCTTCACGATGCACGTGAACAAGATCGATTTCGCGTACAATTCCATCGGCGATTTCGAGCTGCTGCCCGCGCATATCGAAGCCAAAATCTTCGACGCCAATCCCGCCGATTATCGCAACCGCACCGCCTACGTCACCGACACGACCAACAAGGCGCTCTACTTCGGCCCCTTCCGCATCGCGCAGGTCGTCACCGGATCGCATGTCGTGTTGGAGCCCAACGAAACCTGGTGGGGCAAAACGCCGTTCTTCAAGCGCGTCACCATCCGCGCGATCGAAAACACCTCGGCCATGGAAGCGAACATCCTGTCCGGCTCGATCGACAAGATCGCCGGCGATCTCGGCCTCGCCATCGACGAGGCCATCGCATTCGAAAAACGCCACGGCGCCAAATTCAACATCATCACCAAGCCGGGTTTGGTCTACGAACATATCGACCTCAACCTCGCCAACCCGATCCTGACCGATGTGCGCGTGCGCAAGGCGTTGTTGTTCGCCATCGATCGCGCCGGCATGACCAAACAATTGTTCGACGGCCACCAGGCGCCCGCCGACGGTCAGGTCAACAATCTGGATTGGGTGCATACCGACGACGTCACCAAATATCCGTTCGATGTGAAGCGCGCCGCGGCACTCCTCGACGAAGCCGGCTGGGTACAGAAAGCGCGCGGGCAAATCCGCACCAATGCAAAAGGCGAAAAACTCAGCCTCGAATTCATGAGCACGGCGGGCAACCGATCGCGCGAGTTGGTGCAGCAGGTGCTGCAAAGCCAGTGGAAGGAAGCCGGCATCGAGGTGCGCATCAAGAACCAGCCGGCGCGCGTGTTCTTTGGGGAAACCGTGACGCAGCGCAAGTTCGAGGCGATGGCCATGTTCGCCTGGATCAGCACGCCGGAGAACGTGCCGCGCGCGCAATTGCATTCGACGCAAATCCCGCGCGCCGACAATGGTTGGAGCGGCCAAAATTACACCGGCTACAGCAATCCGGAGATGGACAAACTGATCGACGAGGTCGAGGTCGAACTCGATCGACCGAAGCGCGAAAAGATCTGGCATCGCATCCAGCAGATCTATGCCGACGAGCTGCCGGCGCTGCCGCTTTATTTCCGCTCCAACACGCACATCCTGCCCAAGCAGTTGAAGGGTGTGACGCCGACCGGCCACAAGGGCCTGACGCCGCTGTGGATCGAAAACTGGACGTGGGAAGAGTAGCGAGCCGAGCGACGACGCAAAGCGACCTCGCGTTGCGTAACGGCGCAAAGCGACAGTCATTGCGTCCTCGCAATGCGAGGATGGGCGTCGCAAACCAAAGTGAGAAATCTAATCATTTCTTAGCATGACGCCGTAAACGACGCGGACTGCCGCGCTGTCATCGCGGTGAACTCCCGCACGCTCTGTGCCGTCTCTGTACATCCTCTCATCATGATCTGTGCATTGTCTGGACATGATCTCATCATCGTCTCATCACGATCTCGTCATGCTGAGAGGCGCAGACGCTTGCGCGCGCGCGACCGCGCGACGGCTTCCAACGCAAGGCGGCGGATGTCCTGACGGCGCAAGTCTTCGTCGGGCGTCGCGGCATCATCCGCGACCACGATGTCATCGCTTTGCGTCTCCGGCGATGGCTCGTCATGCCCCGCAATTGGCATGACGGGTTCCGCATCCACCCTAGGTGCGGACGTCACGGGTTGCGGCGACGGCGCCTTCACTTGTTTGCGTGTCGGCTGGAGCGGCGGCTCCGCAACGCTCGATGCATCCATATCGAGTGCCGCGATCTCGCGTTCGATCTCATCGTCGCTCACGCGCCCGTCGCGCTTCGGGCCGACCAACCCGGCGATCTTCGCCTGCAATTCGATCACGCGCACGATGGCCAAGGGGTTCTTCGCCGCCACCGCCTGGGCGTAGGCGGTTTCGAGCTTGGCCAGCAGCGCCGGCGCATGCAGGCTTTCGCGTTCGGCCATGATGCGGCGCAGCTCCTGAATGCGCGCGACGATCTCCGGGTGGGTGAGCAAACGGCAGCCGGTGTTGTAAGCGCTTTTGCGCGAATAGCCCGCCGCGACGGCGGCGCTGAAGGCGTTCGCCCCCTCGCTATAGGAGCGGCAAAAATCCTCGTATTGCGGCTTCAGCTTGCGCATGGCCGGCACCCTTTCCGCCAAAGAACATATCAGGAACAATCTAGCGGAAAGACACGATTTAAGTCAAGAATTTAATTCCAATTGCGAGAAACAACACCTTGCTACTTTTGGGGGAATTAATAGAGGAATACAGACTTCACTTTCAGATGGACTAACCTGCCGTGAACGACCGCAAATCGCCGATCAAAAATGATTGGGGCAAACAATTAAGCTTCGCCGGAGTTGTCGGCCTGTTGTTCTTGATGATCGCTCTCGTGCTCAGCGAAGACAAAAAAATATACGAGCGCTTCAATACTGCGGAAGAGTCTTTAACTTGGATAGGTAGTGTGCTCCTCGACGCGAAAACGTCCCAAAAAGTGAGCACCGACAGCAGGCAAGAGAAAAAAGAAGATTACCACGACGCCCTGGATCTTTCCGCGCAATGGGTGTCGGGTGAATCGGCACGCCGAATGGTATTCCTCACTGCATTTCAAGTGATCTTCGGTGTCGCCGGCCTTATCGCACTAATCGTTTCGCTAAATCTGAACCGCGCCGCAGCCCTATCAGCTCAAAGAGCCGTAGATATCACCGAAGATACGGCGAAAAAAGAATTGCGTGCCTATATATCCGCGAGTCCCAGAGACGTTTATTTCTTTGGTGTAACAACCAAGTCTGAAATGACTTGGAGGATAGTAAATCACGGTCAGACACCGGCCAATCACGTCACGCAAATTGGGCGCGTCGATATATTTCCATATCCGCTGCCTCCAGATTTCGTCTTTCCTCCGATTACAGCTCAGCACGCAAATCCGTTCACTCTTCATCCTACTATGGAGATGTTCTGTAGCGGAGTGGCAGATCGATCCTTTACCGCGACAGAAATTGCAGCCATCACAAAACCAAACGGCAATCAACGGCTACATTTATATGGTGAGATAAAGTATCGCGACATTTATGGTGAAGAGCACATCACTAGATTTTGTTCACATGTAGGAACAAAAAATCTCGCTCAAATTAGTCAGGATAGACGAGTCACCCCTGCGGTGGATATCGATTTTCATATCGCCGGCACGGGTAATCACGCGAGTTAGATGAGCTTCGACGTCTTACACTGTCCATCTTTACACCCCCCCTCATGGCTTCGATCCCGCCTCTCGAAGTTGAGATGATCAACTTCCTCGGCCGACAGGAATACACCGATGGCTTAGGTAACGCGCGAGCGCACGTTCACAGCCTCTCGGAACTCCCGTCCCGAAGCATCTTTTTACTGCCGCCTTTCTTGAGGCGATACTAAAAACACACTGCGGCGGCGTGGAAGGACACGCGAGCCTGAGAGGTCGGCGCAAGCCGAATATGGAGTCAGTGAGCGCAAACTGCTGGACATCGGTGACCGGAGCACCGGACAAGGCTTAAGGAGATTCGCCCTACCCCTCGCCGAAGACAGATGCCCCGATCAAGTCGGGGCATGACGGCGGCGGGATCGCAAAGTATAACTACGCCCCATGACCGACACGCCCCCGATGAAACTCGACATGCTCAATTTTCTGCAAAAGCAGAAATCCGACGCGGCGATCGCGTATGTGACGCGCGGGCGGGCATTCAAGAACACCGACGCCGAGGTGTTGAAAACGCGCTGGGTGGCGATCGTCGGCGAGATGGCCGAGCTGGATCACACCAACGCGATCGAGCGCGACGACATCGAGGCCGAGCTGACCTTGCGCGGTGTCGAGCCGCCGGCCGAAGCGGTCGATATGGAGCGCGCGATGGCGAATATGGTCGCCGACCTGATCCGCATGCGCACCGAAGAGCCGGAGAAATTCCAGAAGATGGAGCAGTTCGTCGGCCCGGCCGCGCTCGATTTCCTGCTCGGCCGCTACGGCCAAACTAATCACTGAGGCCAATCACTCAGGCGGCGGCCGCGCGCAGGGTGACTGGACAGACGCCATCCCCCGGCCCTAATTAAGCGCATGGCCACGAAGAAACACGCCGCCCTCGACGACCGCCAGATCGAACGCATCGCGCGTGCGCTGGCCGAGCCGCGCCGCGTGCAGATCCTGCAACAGATCGGCGCCAGCAAGGAACCGCTGGCCTGCACGGCGCTGCACGAGGTGCACGACGTCAGCCCCGCCACCATGTCGCATCACCTGAAAGAGCTGGAAACCGCCGGCCTGATCGAGGTGACGCGCGAGGGCAAGTTCATGAATCTCGCCCTGATCCGCGCCGCGCTCGACGCCTATCGCGCCCATCTGGCGAAGATTTAGGCCCCTCGCCGCCCTTCCTTTCCGAGCGTCATGCCCCAACTTGATCGGGGCATCCACGGTAGGCGCGTCTGCGCCGTCATGAGTCTTTTCGCGCTATCGCGCTTTCGTGGATCCCCTGGTCAAGCCAGGGGATGACGGCGGGGGCTAAGTGGAACATAGCGTTCCATTAATGGGACGTTGATGCCCGTTGACTCACCGTTCGGATAGTTAGATAACCATCGAACAGTTTGATGGTTATCGAAACATCGAACTGGTCGTAACCGGGCCGCCACGACAGGGGCCCATATAGGAGCGCAAAATGAGTAATTCGGGCAAATTGAACGGTAAGGTCGCCATCGCCACCGGGGCCTCCAAGGGGATCGGCGCCGCCATCGCCAAACATCTGGCCGCCGAAGGTGCGGCCGTCACCGTCAACTATTCCGCCAGTAAAGACGCCGCCGAGCGCGTCGTCGCCGAGATCGTCAAAGCCGGCGGCAAGGCCGTCGCCGTCAAAGCCGACGTCGCCGATGCGGCGCAAGTGAAGGCCCTGTTTGCCGAGACCAAGAAGGCCTACGGCAAGCTCGACATCCTGGTGAACAATGCCGGCATCTACGACTTCCAGCCGATCGAAGACTTCACCGAAGACAACTTCCATCGCCAGTTCAATATCAACGTGCTGGGCACCCTGCTCGCCACCCAAGAAGCGGTGCGTTATTTCGGCGCCGAAGGCGGCAGCGTGATCAACCTGTCCTCCGTCGTCAGCGCCAACCCGCTGCCGGGCGCCGGCGTCTATTCGGCGACGAAGGCCGCCATCGACGCGCTGACCAAGAGCCATGCAAAGGAGCTGGGTGCGCGCAAGATCCGCGTCAATTCCATCGCGCCGGGCGGCACCGAAACCGAGGGCGTGCATGACAAGGGCATCTTTGGCAGCGAATTCATGGACAAGATGATCGCGTCGACCCCGCTCGGCCGCTTCGGACGGGCCGACGATATCTCAGGTGCGGCCGCATTCCTGGCATCGGACGATGCGCGCTGGATCACCGGCGACAAGATCACCGTCTCGGGCGGATTGCAGTAATCTCGTTGGTCTGCGACGCGAGGTCGCTTTGCAGGCAAAGAAAGAACCTCTCCGTCGCCCAGATCAATGGAATGACGGAGAGGCTTTTGCTAACCCGCGGCCGCGACCTTGATCGCGACCCAGGCGCAAATGCACAAAGTGATCGCGCAGGCACCGGCCATATCGAGCCAGCGCCGCGCGATGACTTGTTTGCGGTTGATCGACCGAGTCATCTCGTCATGGACAAGGGCCATCTCTTCGAGAAACGGCGCCTCGTCCGGCGTATCCAGTGGACTTTTCGGCCCGGAGATTCGTAGCTCCGGCAGTGCGGTTGGAACGAAGGACATATCGTCCTCCTAACATTCTGTTTGTTCTGTTTGGGTCGGCTTGTGCCGACTCCGGTTTCGCTCAAGAGGCCACAACTCAGCACGTCAACGTAGTGAGGCGAGTCCATCACACTTCGTGAGGACATCGCCAATACGAATTTTGTGTCAGGGATGGGACGCACGGCGACGTGAGTCGCGAAAAAGCCCTAAGCGCGGAAACGCGCGGGCATTCGTTACGAAAGGGTTAGCGCGCTGTGATCGCGCTGTGACGCGTCACAGATAGGTCACTGCTGATATCAGCACAGCCGTCATGAGTCTTTTCGCGCTATCGCGCTACTGTGGATCCCCCGATCAAGTCGGGGGATGACGCGGCGCGACAGGGCGGGCCTACGCGTGGCCCGCCCGCGCCACGTCACTTCCAGGCGAAATCGCCGAGATAGCGTTCGGTCGAACTCAACTGATCCTTGAGGATCGCAACGTCCTTGCCATGCGCATAGACGGACGGCAGCGACGAGACCGGCAGCACATAATGCATGTCGATGTTGCGATCGAGCGCGGTCTGGTAGAGCGCGTCGCGCTTCACCGGATCGATCTCGCGCAGGCCCTTGGCCATCGCATCGGTGATGATCTGATCGTTGTTGAAATAGCCGACGCGTTCGCCGGAGAACCAGATGTCGAGCGCGGAAGACACATCGGGATGATTGCCGAGCGGGAAGAAGATGCTCCACGCCTCCAACGTGCCGTCGGCCTGCTTCTTGCGATAGACCTGCAACGGATCGGGGCTGACGGTGGCGCGCACGCCGATCTTGAGCAGATCGCCCGAGATGGCGACGGCGACGTCCTTGATCGGCGCATGCACGACATATTGCAGATCGAAGCCATCCTTGTAGCCCGCTTCGGCCAGCAGCTTCTTCGCCTTTTCACGATCGAACGGCGGTGGCGATTTGGTGTGCTTGCAGCCGATGGTGGACGAGAAGCACGGCGCCTGCAGCTTCTCGGCCACTTCGCCGCCGGGCACGATGTATTTGATGATGGCGTCGCGGTCGATCGCCATGTGCAGGGCTTCGCGCACTTTCGGATCGGCGATGGCCTTGTTCACCTTGCCGTTCGACGCCAACACGAAATAGATGAAGTTGCCGGACGGCACGGCGGTGACGTCGACGTTGGGCTGCTTCTTCAATTCGTTCGCCTGGTCCTGGACGACATTGGCGACGATATCGAGCCCGCCGGTCATAAGCTGGGCGATCTGCGTCTGGCGATCCGGGATGTTCATGCCGTAGAAGCGCTTCACCGGGGCACGCGCGTAATTCTTGTCGCCCTTGAAGGCGTCGAACCGTTCGACCAGCACGCCCTTGGTCGGATCGATGGAGACGACCTTGTAGATGCCGGTGCCATACGGCGTCTTGCGGCCGTAATCTTCGATGTCGGTCAGGGTCTTGCGCGATTCCGTATCCTCGATGGAATAGCGATACGCGATCAGGCCCATATCGATGGCGTTGGGCTCCTTGGTCGTGATGCGCATTTTATAGGGGCCGAGCTTCTCGGCGAGCTTCACCCAGTCGTAACGGCTTTTGTAACGCAGCGGCGTCTTTTCGTCGGTATAGAGATTGAAGGTGTCGACCGCGTCGTCGGCGTCGAACTTGTTGCCGTTGTGGAAGACGATATCGTCGCGCAATTCGAACTCGATGGTCGTCGGGTTCACCCGCGTCCAGGATTTCGCCAAAAGGGGCACGAACTTCGCGTTGTATTCGTCGTAGCCGACGAGGGATTCGAACACCCGGCGGGTGAAGATGCTGGCCTCGTCGGTCGCCTCGAAATATTGCGACAAGGACGAGAACGGATTGTTGATGCCGAGCCGCATGGTGTCGGCCGACTTCTGCGCGGCTGCGGGGGATGCCAGCGCGCCACACAGCGCCGCCACGGCCAGGACGTTAAGACCCTTCATCGAAATTCCTCCTCTGCTTTTCTGTTATTTGTTTTTAGGTCGGCAAATTGTTATCACTGTTGCCGACACTTATTGTCCCGCTTGTAACACGTTTCAGTCCCCGGCGTCATCGTCCATGGCTCAAATCCCCAGAACCGTTTACTTGATCAATGAAGTGAACCTTGCCGTGCGCGCCCGCATGGAACGGGCCTTGCGCGAGTTCGAGCTGACGGTGGCGCAATATACGGTGATGAGCCAGCTGGTACAGCCGCCCAAGGACGGGCGCGACGGCATCTCGTCGGCCAAGATCGCGCGCGCGCGCCGCGTCTCGCCGCAAAGCATCAACGAACTGATCGTCGGGCTGGAACTGCGCGGATTGGTGGCGCGCCTCGGCGATCCCGACAATCGGCGCGAATTGCTCGTTTCGCTGACCAGAACGGGGCGCGACAAGCTGACCGCGTGCGACGCCGCCATCGACAAGGTGGAACGCGAGTTGTTCACCGATCTCGACGCCGAGACGCACAAGCGCCTGCGCGACGTTCTCGGCACCGTGATCGGCACGATCCGGCGCACCGACGAATCTTAATTATAGGTGCTGACGACCGGACGCGGACTGCGGGCCGGCGGCCGGGCGGGCGCGACCGGCGGCGTCTCCTTGAACGCCAAGATGCAATGCGCCGATACGGCGGACTGGGCTGCCTGTCGGCAGCGATCCATCGACGGCATCTCGATCGTGTGGATCGTTGTCGTGCCTGAGGTCAGCACGAGCATGACAACCATCTTGCCGTCGCGCGCGCGCTCATTGGCCGCCGCCGCCGGCACACAACTCGTGAACATCAGGCCAGCCGCCAGCACAAGCGAACCCACAGGCCATCGAATCGCAGCGTAACCATCCATCGGCTTGCGCCTCTCGACATGGTTGGCCCATGCAATGACGAGCCGACCTCAGCGCGAGAAGCGCAATCAACGTGCCAAGATCGCGAAATGCCTGGTTCGCGCCGTTTTAACCGACGCGCATGTGAACAATATGGCTGAGTAGTAAATAATCACGACAGCGCGAACGCCGTCAGCCGAGAAACGCGCTCACGCGTTGCACGGCCGCCGGATCCTGATTGAGGAAACCGTGGCCGCCGTCGAAAAAGGCGAGCGCCGCACCCGGGATGCGCCGGGCCAAAGCCTCCACCACCTGCGGTTCGGCCTGACCGTCATATTTGCCGCCGCAGACCAAAGTCGGGGCGACGATCGCGGGTGCCCGGTCCCAGGTATCGTGCGCCGCACGCGCCAGCAATTGCCAGCGGGCACCGTCGGCGCGGCCGGGCTCATGGCCATACAGCGATGCGTCGGTTTGGGCATCGCCGAGCGCCTTGTCGAACAGCGCTTGGTAATCGTCGCGCTGGCGCGTCACGCGCGTATCGGTGCGCGTCAGGCGCGCGTGGATCTTGTCCTCGGTGCTGAGATGCTCAAGCTCGTGCAACGGATAGGACGCACCGCCGGCGCCGCCGGTCGAGCAGCAACACAGCACGAGCTTATCTACCTTCGCGGGGAAACGGATCGCCAGTTCCTGCGCGACCATGCCGCCGAACGACACGCCGATGACCGCGCAACGATCCCAACCGACCGCGGCGAGCAGCGCCTGCGCGTCGTCCGCATAGTGCGCCATCGTATAAGGGCCGGCCGGCTTGTCGGTTCGCCCCAGCCCGCGTTGATCGTAGGTGAGCAGATCGAAGCCGGCCGCGAGCGGCGAGCCCAGCGGGTTCGGCTTTTTGCGCAGATCGGCGCCGGTGCCGGTGATATAGAGCAGCTTGGCGCCGCGCCCCGGATTGGGACGTTCGTACCAAACCTTGAGATCGCCCGCCTGGACGTGCGGCATCAGTGCCCGCCGCTCTTCGCCTCGCCCTTGCCCTCGGCCTTCTTCGGCGCACCCTTCGGTTCCTCGTTCGCATCGGCCACGCCGATGCAGCCGCTTTTCTGGAACATCGAGGCCGCCGAGGCTTTGACCTGGGGTGCTCCCTGCTTGATCTCGACGCCGGTGACGTTGCTCGCCTTCACCGTGCTATCGACGACGGGCCGCGCCCCGCCGGACATGCGCGCGATATCGGTGATTCGGCCCTGTGCATCGACCGTATAGGTCTCCTTGCGCAGATAAGTGTTGAGCGCATCGCGCAGGCGCGGCGCCATGGCGCAGACATCGGTCGAGGCCTGGCGATTCGGCACGTCGATATAGACGGCGACCGGCGTCTGGCCCTGCGTGCCCTTGGGGTCGACGACCTTGACCTGGAAGACCTGGAGCTGGACGCGGTTCTGCGGGTCGGCGGCCATCGCCGCATCCGTTGAAGCAAAAAGAAGACCGGCCAAGGCAGCCATTGCCGCCGCCGTTCTCACATTAGACAATCTTACCGTTGCCCCAATCATGCGCCACGCTCCCCATATACTTTTCGGCCCGGATCAGACGATCATACCCGCATGGACCTTTCTGACCAAGCTCATGGCCAAGATCGTGAAACCCGCCTGCTGACCCTCGCGCAGACGATGGCCGGCGAATTGCGCCGCGATGCGGGGAAAGCGCCGGAAACGGCCTTTTCGCTCGACGCCAATTTCGAGCGCGATTACGGCTTCGACAGCCTGACCCGCATGGAGCTGCTGCATCGGGCCGAACGCGAATTCGGCGCGACCCTGCCCGAAAGTGCCTTGGCCGAGATCGAGACCTTGCGCGACCTACTGCGCGAGATCGACGCGGCGGCCGGCCGCAAGCCCGCCGTCTATACCCCGGGTGCCGCGAACAACGATAAAGCTGTGAGCGGTGCGCGGGCGGCAGTGGACGCCAAGACGCTCACCGAAGCGCTCGCCTGGCACGCGCGCCAGCATCCGGACAAATTGCATGTGCGCTTCTATGCGGATGAAGGTGACGGCGAGACCCTGACCTACGGCGAATTGTGGGACGATGCCGGCCGTGTCGCCGCCGGGCTGGTGGCGCGTGACGTCGCCCCCGGCGAGGCCGTTCTCATCATGCTGCCGTCGGGCCGCGATTATTTCGCGTCCTTCTTCGGCGTCTTGCGGGCGGGTTGCGTGCCCGTGCCGGTCTATCCGCCGGGCCGCCCGCGCGAGATTGAGGAACATATCCGCCGTCACGCCAAGATCGCCGGCAACGCACGCGCGCGCATCATGATCACAGTGCCCGAAGCGCGCCCCTTCACGCGCATCCTGGCGGCGCAAGTGGAGAACCTTGTCGGCATCGTAACCGTGAACGAGTTGAGCGAAGCGCCGCGCCCCAACGCCTGGCCGGAGGCCAAGCCCGAACAGGTCGCCTTCATCCAATATACCTCCGGCAGCACGGGCGATCCCAAGGGCGTCGTGCTGACGCATGCCAACCTGATCGCCAACATCAACGCGATGGCGGCGATGCTGGATGTAAAAGACGACGATGTCTTCGTGAGTTGGCTGCCGCTCTATCACGACATGGGCCTGATCGGCGCCTGGCTCGGCTCGCTGGTGCACGGCATCCCACTCGTGCTGATGTCGCCGTTGGCCTTCCTGGCGCGCCCCAAACGCTGGCTCGACGCCATCACGCGTTTTCGCGGCACGATCTCGGGCGCGCCCAACTTCGCCTATGAAGCCTGCGCCGCGCGCATCCCGGATAACGAACTTGCCGGATTGGACCTGTCATCGTGGCGCGTCGCCTTCAACGGCGCCGAACCCGTCAGCCCGGCGACCATCGATGCCTTCACGCAGCGCTTCACGCCGTTCGGCTTTCAGGCCAATGCCATGATGCCGGTCTATGGCCTGGCCGAAAATTCTGTCGGCCTCGCCTTCCCGCCCATCGGGCGCGGCCCGCGCATCGATTGGATCGAGCGCGACACCTTTTTGAAAACCGGACGCGCGGTGCCGGCCGAGGCGAACGCGCCAACAGCGAAAGCCGTCGCCGCCTGCGGCCTGCCGATCGTCGGCCACGAGATCCGCATTGTCGACGAGCGCGGCACCGAGCTGCCCGACCGGCGCGAAGGCATCATCCAATTCAAAGGCCCGTCAGCGACCAGCGGCTATTTGCGCAACGACGAAGCCAACGCGGTATTGATCGCCGGCGAGTGGCGCAATTCCGGCGACCTTGGTTACACGGTCGCGGGCGAGGTCCACGTCACCGGACGGCGCAAGGACATGATCATCCGCGCCGGGCGCAATATCTTCCCGGCCGAGTTGGAAACCGCCATCGGCGCGCTCGACGGCATCTCGCAAGGCGCGGTCGCGGTCTTCGGCAGCCCCGATCCGACGAACGGCACCGAACGCCTCGTCGTGCTGGCCGAAAGCCGGCGCGCCGGCACCGATGCCGAAGCCAAACTGCAGCGCACGATCAGCGATCTCGCCATTGGTCTGATCGGCTTGCCGCCGGACGTTGTGCGGCTGGTGCCGCCGCGCACGGTGCCGAAAACATCGAGCGGCAAGATCCGCCGCCAGGCCGCGCGCGCCGTGTTCGAATCGGGCGCCACCGGCGCGCTCAGCGTGCGCATGCAGGTCGCGCGCATGGCTCTGGCCGCCCTCGGCCCGCTGTTGCGCCGTGGCACAAGACGAAGCGCGCGCGCGCTCTATGCGGTCTATGTCACCGCACTCGGCGCCATCATCGCCACCCTCGGCTGGCTGGGCGCCGCGCTGCTGCCGCTGGAAAGCTGGCGCTGGTTCATGCTGCGCGGGCTTGTCAGACTTTACATGCTGCTGGCCGGCATCCGCCTCATCGTGCGCGGACTCGACAAATTACCGGCGGGCCGCGCGGTGCTGATCGCCGCCAATCATTCGAGCTATTTCGATGCCCCCGTGGCGCTGACCGCCCTGCCCGGCCGACACAGCTTCGTCGCCAAGGGTGAATTGCAAAATCACTGGGTGCCGCGCGTCCTGCTCAAGCGCCTGCAGACCATCTTCGTCACCCGCTTCGATGCGCGGCGCGGCATCGCCGATACCAATCGCATCGCGCAGACAGTGAAGGGCGGTCGTTCCGTTGTCTCTTTCCCGGAAGGCACGCTTTCGCGCATGGCTGGGCTGCTGCCCTTCCGCCTCGGCATTTTCATGGTGGCGGTGCGCACGAACGCGGCCGTCGTACCGGTGGCGATCCGCGGCACCCGCCACGCGTTGCGCGACGGCACGTGGGTGCCGCGCCCCGGCACGATCGAAGTCGATGTGCTCGATCCGATCGAACCGCCGGTCGATCAAGAAGAATGGCAGGCCGCGGTGACGATGCGCGATGCCGCACGCGCCGCCATCCTGGCCGAAGTCGGCGAGCCCGATTTGATGCATGAACGCGTCCTCGATCGCCTCGGCAATGAGGTGCGGGAGAAGAAGGTGCGATGACACCCCAGTGTGTCATGGCCGGACTTGATCCGGCCATCCACGGAAGGCGCGTCCGCGCCGATAAAGAATCGTGGATGCTCGGGCCAAGCCCGAGCGTGACGGATACGAACGCCCCCTCACCTTCCCGCCTCCGGCGGGCCCCTTCCTCTCCCGCAAGCGGGAGAGGAGCATGATCCAGGTTGAAGATCTGACGATAGAGTTCCCCACCGAGCGCGGCGCGCGGCGCGTCGTCGATGGCGTGTCGTTCAGCCTGACGCGCGGTAAGACGCTGGGCATCGTCGGCGAGTCGGGTTCGGGCAAATCGCTGACCGCGCTGGCCTTGCTGGGCTTGGTGCCGCGCCCCGGCCGCGTCGCGCGCGGACACATCGCCTTCGACGGCCAAGACATCACGCATATGGATGAGGCGGTGTGGCGGCGTTTGCGCGGGCGCCGCATCGCCATGATCTTCCAGGATCCCTCAAGCGCGCTCAATCCGGTCTTCAGCGTCGGCGACCAGATCGCCGAAGCCTATCGTCTGCATCATCCGGTCAGCCGCGCCGACGCGCGCCAACGCGCCATCGCGGCACTCAGCGAAGTCGGCATCGCCGATGCGGCGGTGCGCGCCGACGCCTATCCGCACCAATTGTCGGGTGGCATGCGCCAACGCTGCATGATCGCCATGGCGCTGATCAACGAGCCCGACCTGCTGATCGCCGACGAGCCGACCACCGCGCTCGACGTCACGGTGCAAGCGCAGATCCTGGCGCTCATGCGCGAGGTGCAACAGCGGCGCAACATCGGCCTCGTCTTCATCAGCCACAATCTGGCGGTCGTGTCCGAAATGGCCGACGAGATCGTGGTGATGCAGGCCGGTCATGTGGTCGAGCAGGACAGCGTCGAACGCATCTTTGCGCGCGCGCAACATGCCTATACGCGCCGCCTGATCGAGGCGGTGAGCCTGCCACCATCGTTGCAGCGCATAGAACCAGGCGGCGAGACATTGATCGACGTGGCCGACCTCACCAAGCGCTTCGCACTGAAGACACCCGGCTTGTTCGGCCGGTCGTTGGGCGCGGTCCAGGCGCTAAACGGTGTCAGTTTCGATATCCGGCGCGGCGAGACCTTCGCCATTGTCGGCGAGTCGGGTTCGGGCAAATCGACCCTGGCCAAGACCCTGCTCGGCCTGCACGCCGCCGACGCCGGTGCGATCACGATCGATGGGACCCGGGCCGCCGCCGCGGTCAATAAACGGCCGAAGGCTTTACGCCGCCGTCTGCAGATGGTGTTCCAGGATCCCTATGCCTCGCTCAACCCGCGCTTGACGGCGGGCGCCGCTATCGCCGAGCCACTGATCATCCACGCCCTCGGCAGCCAAGCGGAACAGACGGCTCGCGTGCAGGAGGCCGCGCGCGCCGTCGGCATCGATCCCCATGATCTCGGCAAGTATCCCCACGAGTTTTCCGGCGGCGAGCGCCAGCGCATCGCCATCGCGCGCGCCATCGTCGCCGAGCCCGACCTGATCCTGGCCGACGAGCCGCTGTCGTCACTCGACGTATCAATCCAGGCTCAGGTGATCGCGCTCTTGCGGAGCCTCAAGGACCGGCACGGACTGACGTATCTGTTCATCAGCCATGACCTGGCGGTAGTGGCCCACATGGCGGACCGGGTCGCGGTGATGTATGCCGGACGCATCGTCGAGCAGGCGTCAGCCGAATCGCTGTTCGCGAATCCGCGCCATCCCTACACGAATGCGTTACTGCAGTCGGCTCCGAGAATTGGCGCCCCCACGGGGAATCGAACCCCGGTTTATGGCGAACCGCCCAGCGCCATCACCCCGCCCGCCGGCTGCCCGTTCCATCCCAGATGCCCAAAAAGTCAGGAAATCTGCGCGAATACGCGGCCGTCACTGGTCGCCGAACGGAACCAAATAGGGAGTCACTGGGTTGCCTGTCACTTCCCTTTATCCGGGCAAAGTGAACTTAACCACAGCCATACGCCGAGTGATTCTTAACGCCTAGTTGCAACATCTTTTGAAAAAGCCTTATATTTTTGGCTAATAACAATAGCTTGTTCGGTAAATCATGACCGGACGCGCACGGAAAGGTGACCGGAATGGCAGATAAACCCACGGTTCAGTTCAAGAATAAACGCGAAATGGACGCGGCTGCATTTTCGCAGGCGGCCTACGTGCTTGATCAAGCCAAGCAAAGCCTAGGCGACAAGGATCTTTGTGAGCGCGCTCTCAAGTATAACCAGTTGCTCTGGTCGATCATCCAGTCGGACGTGTCGAAGAAGAACAACGCGCTGCCGGACGAAATCAAAGCCAACCTGATGAGCCTGTCGATTTTCGTCGATAAGCAGACCAGCAAGGGCGTTTCCAAGCCGACGGCCGAGCTGTTCGACAGCCTGATCAATATCAATATCAATATCTCGGAAGGATTGATGGAAGGCGCCAAATAACGCCGTCCTTCTCTAGCCGCAGAGACAAGAAACCTGCCAGAATTGGCAGGTTTTTTTGTGCCTGGTTAACGCTGACGTCATGCCCAGACTTGATCCGGGTATCCGCGAAAGCGCGATAGCGCGAAAAGACTCTTATCGGCGCAGACGCGCCTTCCGTGGATGGCCGGGTCTGCGCCCGGCCATGACGCCCTGGAGTTAATGTGAGCCGGTTCTTCCTCGACCGATTGTTGCAATCCGTGCTCGTGCTGGCGGCCATGTCGTTCCTGATTTATTGGCTGATCGGCCTGATGCCGGGCGATCCGATCGATCTGATGATCAGCGCCGATCCCCGCCTCACCCCGGACGACGCCAAACGGTTACGTGGCCTGTTCGGCCTCGACCGTTCGATCACCGAACGCTACATCGCCTGGGTCACCGGCGCGCTCGGCGGCGATCTGGGCTTTTCGCGGCTGTATGCCAAGCCGGTGCTCGACGTGATGATCCCGGCCCTCGGCAACACGGCGCTGTTGATGGGCAGCTCGTTCCTACTCGCTTTGCTGATCGCCCTACCCGCCGGCATCGTCGCGGCGGTGAAGCAATACAGCCGCGTCGATTACGCGATCAACTTCACCGCCTTCGCTGGTATCTCGCTGCCGTCCTTCTGGCTGGCGTTGCTGATGATCGCGATCTTTTCGGTCTGGCTCGGCGTGCTGCCGGCGGGCGGCCTGCCGGAAATCGCCGGTGGCGGTTGGTGGGAAGGCCTGCGTTACCTCGCACTCCCCATCGCCACCGTCACCCTGGTCACCATCGGCGATTACATCCGTTACATGCGCGCCGAAATGATCCAGACCTTGCGCCACGATTACATTCGGACTGCCTATGCCAAAGGCGCGTCACCAACCCGCGTCGTGCTGGTCCATGCGCTGCGCAACGCGCTGATCCCGGTCGTCACAATCATGGCGCTCGATTTCGGCTTTTTGTTTTCCGGCGCATTGACGGTCGAGATCATCTTTTCCTATCCCGGCATGGGGAAGCTGATCTTCGACGCCATCATGGGCAACGATTTCAATCTCGCCCTCATCGCCCTGCTGTTCGCCACCGCGCTCACCTTGATCGGCAACCTACTCGCCGATCTCGCCTATGGCTGGCTCGACCCCCGGATCGAGCTTAAATGAGCGACGCCATCGCAGCGATGGCCCTGGGCAGCGCACGCGGCCGCGCGTGGCGGCGCTTTCGCCGTCATCCGCTGGCGATCGCGGGCGCGGCCGTGCTCGCACTCCTGACGTTGGCCGCACTCTGCGCGCCCTTGGTCGAAGCCGGGCTTGGCATCGATGCCAATCAGGTCAATCTCTTGGCGCGGTTCGCACCGCCGTCGGTCGAGGCGTGGCTGGGCCGCGATGAACTAGGCCGCGATGTCTTCGTGCGTTTGCTCTACGGCGGCCAAGTGTCCCTACTCGTCGGCGTCGTCACCGCACTGGTCGCGGCCAGCATCGGCACCTGCATCGGATTGTTCGCGGGTTTTCGCGGCGGTATCGCGGACGCCATCCTCATGCGCTTCACGGATTCCATCATCGCGCTGCCGCTGCTGCCGTTGTTGATCGTGCTGGCGGCACTCGACCTCACCAAGCTCGGCGTGCCCGATGCCATCGCGCAATCGGAGCAGATCAGCCTCTATCGCATCGTCATCATCGTGGCGCTGGCCGGCTGGACGACCTCGGCGCGCCTGGTGCGGGGCGCCGCCCTTACGCTGCGCGAACGCGATTTCGTCGCCGCCGCGCGCGCGCAAGGTGCGTCATCGGCGCGCATTATGTTCGTGCATATCTTGCCCAACCTGATGTCGCCCATCGTGGTGGCAACGACCTTGTCAGCCGGCAAGATCATCTTGATGGAATCGGTGCTGAGCTTCCTGGGCCTCGGCATCCAGCCGCCGACGTCGAGCTGGGGCAACATGCTGACCAACGCGCAGCAGATGATCCAGTCGAACCCGGAACTGGCGCTCTATCCCGGTGCGCTGATCTTCCTCACCGTCATCGCCTTCAATTTCATCGGCGACGGCTTGCAGGATGCGCTCGACCCGAAGGCATAAAAAAGGCCGGCGATGACCCCGGCCTTTTTCAATTTTGATGGATGAATTACATCCGCTTGCGGCCGGAGCCCAGCGGGATCACCTCGGCGACCGTCCCGTCCGGCGCACGATATTTGACCGGCGTGTCAGTCGGCGCGGACAGCAGCGTGCAACCGGCCGCGACCAGCTTGGCGGCCGTGGCTTCCAGATCGTCCGATTCAATGCCGATATGGTGGATGGTCGCGCCCGTGCCGGCATAGAGGGCTTCCGGCGATTCCTCGGAATCGTATTTCAACAGGGTCAGATTGATACCGGCGCCGCGCAGGCTGCATGAAATGTGACCGCCATGCCATGGCGCATTGATGACTTCGTAGCCGAAGACGTCGCGGTAATAGGCCACGGATTTCTCAAGGTCCATGACCTTGATCGCGATGTGCGTTATATGATTGCGCGTGTCGTTCGGAACATCGACCATGTTTTCGCTCCCTTGGCTTCCGGCCGTGCGGTTGGTGTCGTTTTAGCAGAAAGTTTCAGGCCATTCACGACCAAAAACTCATTATCCCGGTTATCCTTTCCGGCGGCGAAGGCACGCGGTTGTGGCCGTTGTCGCGCACCCTGTTCCCGAAACAATTGCAGCCGATCGCGTCCGAGCGCAGCCTGTTGCAGGAAGCCATCCTGCGCTTCACCGGACCGGCCTTTGCCAGCCCGATCATCATCTGCAACGAGGAACACCGCTTCATCGTCGCCCAGCAGGCGCGCGCCGTCGGCTGCGCCAATCCGGTCATTGTGCTGGAACCGATGGGCCGCAACACAGCCCCGGCGGCGGCGCTGGCCGCCCTGATCGCGGCCGAAACGGACCCGGATGCGCTGCTGCTCGTCACGCCCTCGGATCACCTGATCGCTAATATTAGCGCGTTCAACGACGCCGTCGCCAAAGCGCGCCCAGCGGCATTGGCCGGGCATCTCGTCACCTTCGGCATCGCGCCGGATGCGCCCGAAACCGGCTACGGCTATATCCAGCGCGGTGACGGCTTGGCCGACATCGACGGTTGTTTCGCCGTGCGCCGCTTTGTCGAGAAGCCCGACCTCGCCACCGCGCAAAGTTATCTCGCCGACGGCGGCTATGCCTGGAACAGCGGACTGTTCCTGTTTTCCGCGCGAGCCTATCTCGACGAGTTGGCCACGCACCGCGCCGAGATGGACCGGCTGTGCCGTGCCGCCGTCACGAACCGCCAGCAAGATCTCGATTTCATCCGCCCGCACGCCGATAGCTTCGCCGCGATCAAAGGCGATTCCATCGATTACGCAGTGATGGAGCGCACCAAACGCGCCGCCATCGTGCCGGTCGATATGGGCTGGAGCGACGTCGGCTCGTGGACCGCGCTGTGGGATATCGGCACGCGCGACGCCGCCGGCAACGTCACCACCGGCGACGTGCTGCTGCAAGATGTCCGCAATTCATATGTGCGCTCCGACGGGCCACTGGTCGCCGCCGTCGGCATCGACGACGCCATCATCGTCGCCACCGCCGATGCGGTTTTGGTGACGCGGCGCGACATGGCGCAGAAGGTGAAAGACATCGTCACCGCGCTCAAACAATCGGGGCGCGAACAATCGGCGAGCCATCTGCGCATCTTCCGTCCCTGGGGCTGGTACGAAAGCATCAGCAAAGGCACTGGATTTCAGGTGAAGCTGATCTGCGTCGATCCCGGCGCCAAGATCAGTCTGCAGAAACATGCGCGCCGCGCCGAACATTGGGTGGTCGTGTCCGGCTTTGCCAAGGTGACGCGCGGCAGCGACATCCTGGAGTTGGGGCCCAACGAAAGCACCTATATCCCGATCGGCACCATCCATCGCCTGGAGAACGAAGGCGGCGAGCCGCTGCTGATCGTCGAGACTCAGACCGGCGGATACCTGGGCGAGGACGATATCGAACGATTCGACGACCAATACGGACGCGGGTAATATGCTCCTTAGAGGCTTCGGGGGGCAGCAACCATGTTCGCACGGACAGTCTGGTTCTGTATCGCACTTCTCGGCGTTCTATCGGCCACGCACGCCGAGGCCGCGTCGAGCCGCGTCAGTTACGAAAACGCACCGCTCAACAATCAGCCGAGCCGCAAGATTTGGGGCGAGCTGAAAACGCCCAGCGGCGCCGGCCCCTTCCCCGGGGTGCTGGTCCTGCAAGCCTGCGGCGGCTTGGACGACAACGTCACCATCGACTGGCCCAAATATCTGAACGAGCTGGGCTATGCCGCGCTCATCATCGACATCCTGGGCTCGCGCAACGTAACGTCGGCCTGCTCGGGCAATACGATCCCGCTCGATGAACGCATGCGCGACATCTATGGCGCGCTGCGGTTCCTGGCGCAGCATGCCGCCCTCGATCCGCAGCGCATTTATATGATCGGCTTTTCGTGGGGCGGTGAGCATGTGCTGGAAGCCCTGCTCGAACGCCGACTGCCGCAGTTCGGCACGCCGCAACCGGCGTTCAAAGGCGGCATCGCCGTCTATCCGGAATGCAAAGGCATCGCCGGCGCCGTCACCCAGCGCAACATCACGCCGGCGTTCTACGCACCGGCACTCATCATCGGCGGCGAGCTCGACGACTGGACGCCGATCGCGCACTGCCGGACGATCGTTTCGGGGCAACGCCAGCCCGCCGAGGTCCGCATGGAAATCATGCCGGGCGCGCACCATGGCTTCGATCAGTTCTTCAACCAAGGCCGGGGCCTGACGACGCGCAAGGAACAGGGCCATACCCTGGCGCCGAACCGGGCCGCCACCGACAAAGCACGCGCGCTGGTGAAGGACTTCCTGTCGGCTCAACAATAGTTACAATGGCGCCATGACACATTTGCCCAATTCCCTTGCGGCGCGCGACATCGCCAGCGTGCTGCATCCCTACACCAACCTGAAGACGCACCCGGAGACCGGCCCGCTGGTGATCACCGGCGGTGACGGCGTGTATGTGAGTGACGAAGACGGCAACCGTTATATCGAGGCGATGGCGGGCTTGTGGTGCACCTCGCTCGGCTTCAACGAACCGCGCCTGGTCGATGCGGCAACGGAGGCGATGCGCAAGCTGCCCTTCTATCATTCCTTCACCGGCAAATCGCACCCCGCCGCGATCGAGCTGGCCGAACGATTGCTGGCGATGGCGCCGGCGCCGATGTCGAAGGTGTTCTTCGCCAATTCCGGATCGGAGGCGAACGACACCGCGATCAAGCTGATCTGGTACGCCAACAACGCCCTCGGTCGGCCAAACAAGAAGAAAATCATCTCGCGCCTGCGCGGCTATCACGGTGTGACGCTTGCGAGTGCGAGCCTGACGCATCTGCCCAACAACCAGCGCGATTTCGACCTGCCGCTCGATCGCTTCATCGCGACCGACTGTCCGCATTTCTATCGCGGCGCATTGACGGGCGAGAGCGAAGAGGATTTCGCCACACGCCTCGCCGAAAATCTCGAGAACCTAATCCTCGCCGAGGGGCCGGACACCATCGCCGCCTTTTTCGCCGAGCCCGTGATGGGCGCCGGCGGCGTCGTGGTGCCGCCCAAAACCTATTTCGAGAAGATCCAGAAGGTCCTCAAGAAATACGACATCTGGTTCGTCGCCGACGAAGTGATCTGCGGCTTCGGCCGCACCGGCAACATGTTCGGCTGCGAGACCTTCAATATAAAACCGGACATGATCGTGCTCGCAAAGGCGCTATCGTCCGCCTACATCCCGATCTCGGCCTTGATGATCAACGAGCCGATTTTTCAGGCCCTCGTCACCGAAAGCGAAAAGATCGGCATCTTCGGTCACGGCTTCACCTATGGCGGCCACCCGGTCGCCTGCGCGGTGGCGATTCGCACGTTGGACATCTATGCGAGCGATCGGATCGTAGATCACGTGCGCACCGTCGGCCCCATCCTGCAGAGCGGCCTGTGCAATCTCGCGTCCCACCCGCTGGTGGGCGAGGCCCGCGGCATCGGGCTCATCGGCGCCCTCGAACTGGTCAAGGACAAGGCCGGCAAGGATGCCTTCCCACCGGCCGCCGGACTGGGTGGGAAAGCGGCGGCAGCCTGCCAGAAACAGGGCGTCTTCCTGCGCTCCATGGGCGACAGTCTGGCATTTTCCCCACCTTTGATCATTGACGCAGGTCAAATTCGCGAACTGCTGGGCCGTGTAGAACGAGCGCTCGATGAAACCCATATGCTGGCCAAATCCAGCGGACTTGTTTAAAAAGAGGCCAACTTCGGCGGCGCAAAAGAAAGCCGCAAAGATTGGCCGATGCGAGCTGTAGCATGAATTACGAGAAATTCTTCGCCGACAAGATCGCCGATCTGAAAGCCGAAGGGCGCTATCGCACCTTCGCCGATCTCGAACGCCAAGCCGGCGCCTATCCGCTCGCGAAGAATCATCAGGACCACGGCGTCGAACAAGTCACCGTATGGTGCGCCAACGACTATCTCGGCATGGCGCAGAACCCGGTCGTGCTCGAGGCCATGAAGGCGGCCATCGACCAGCATGGCGCCGGCTCGGGCGGCACACGCAATATTTCGGGCACCAATCATTATCACGTGCTGCTCGAAGAAGAATTGGCGAGCCTGCACCATAAGCCCGCAGCACTCACCTTCACGTCCGGCTATGTCGCCAACATGACGACGCTCTCGACCATCGGCCAGATGATCAAGAACATCGTCATGGTGTCCGACGAGCAGAACCACAATTCGATGATCGCCGGCATGCGCCATGCGCGCTGCGACAAGAAGATCTTCCGCCACAACGACCTCAAAGACCTCGAAGCCAAGCTGAACGAGATCGAACCCGGCCGCCCGAAAATGGTGGCGTTCGAATCCGTCTATTCGATGGACGGCGACATCGCGCCCATCGCCGACATCCTCGACATCGCCGAAAAGCATGGCGCGATGACCTTCATCGACGAAGTGCACGCGGTCGGCCTGTACGGCGAACATGGCGCAGGCGTGGCCGAACGCGACGGCCTGATGGACCGCATCGATATTATTCAGGGCACGCTCGCCAAGGGCTTCGGCATCGTCGGCGGCTATATCGCAGGCTCGGCCGCCATGGTCGACTTCATCCGCTCGTACGGCGACGGCTTCATCTTCTCGACCTCGATCCCGCCCGCCATCGCGGCCGGTGCCCTCGCCTCGGTGCGGTATGTACGCGCGCATAACGAATTGCGGGAAACCCATCAGGAACGCGCTGCCACCTTGAAGCGCCGGTTCCGCGACGCCGGCATCCCGGTGATGCCCTCGGTCAGCCATATCGTGCCGGTGATGGTCGGTGACGCCGTGCTGTGCAAGCAGGCCTCCGACGAGTTGCTGGCGCACGACAATATCTATGTGCAGCCGATCAATTATCCAACCGTGCCGCGCGGCACCGAACGGCTGCGCTTCACGCCGACCCCGCTCCATACCGATGCCGATATGGACAAACTGGTCGATGCCATGGTGCGCCTATGGGCGCGCCTCGGCCTTAAGGCGGCCGCCTAGGCGCTACCGAGTGTTTGAGTAGTATCCGAACCTGCCGACGCCAAGCATTCACGCGATAGTATGGTCACCATGTGATTGCCTGTGGCAGTTGGATTGACCCTCCCCCACCCCTAAATCCATCAGCCAAGCGATTACATCCTGAGCGTCTTACTCCCGGCGCGGCATATGGGCGCCGGGAGCGTCGCGGAGATCGCATGATGGGTATCGTCATCCTTGGTGTATTCGCCGGCACCTGCGCCGCGGTCTGGCTGATAGGGTGGGCCGTACTGCGTCATATACGGGCAGGTATCGAGAGCGAATTGGCACATAGATAGCCAATCAATAGCGCGCTAAGCCTACTCCTCAACCGCCACCCAGTTTGTTATCGCGCCACGATATTATACCATCCCCCGTCATGTACGCCGACAATACCCTTACGCCACGCGAGGCCATTCGGCTCTGCGCCCTCGGCCTGCTCGCCGGCGGGCCCCAGCCCTATGACGATATCGTCTTCGCGGTGCGCCATTTCGTCAGCCGCATGACGGGGCCGTCGCTCGACCTGATGGGTGAATCGATCGAGCTGCTCCGCTTTGAAGGCTTGGTTGCCGGTGACGACGGCAAACCGCTGGTCATCACCGATGACGGCCGCACGATCCTCGCCGAATTGTTACGCGCCAATGTCCGCGTCGGCTCCGGCGCCATGAACGATCTGGTGATCGCGCTCAAGATACGCTTCCTGCATCTGTTGCCCGCAGCCGAACAACGCGAACAGGCCGACAGCATGATCGAAGCGTGCGAAAGCGAGCTGGCGCGCATCGAAGACGTGACCGCCGATGAAAGCGGTTACCTCACCGCCTGGCTCGCCATCGAAGCCGATCGCCTCAACGCGCGGATCGATTATCTCCGCAGCATTCTCAGCGTCGGATCAGAACCGGCCTCAGAACCGGGACGCCTCAAAGCGCAGTGACATCTCGCGCGTCGCAGCGTCCGGAAGCGGGCGGATTGTCGTGTGCATTTCAGAACATATGCTGGCCGCCCGTCACCCAGACTTCGCTGCCGGTGACATAGGCGGAATCTTCGGCGCAGAGATAATGGATGGTGCGCGCGACATCGTCGGGCGTGCCCATGCGGTTGAGCGGAATGCGCGGGATCAGCATCTCGTATTCCGGTTGGATCATCGCGGTGGCGATTTCGCCCGGGGCCACCGCGTTCACGCGCACATTGATGGCGGCGAATTCGTTCGCCATCTCGCGCGTCAACGCCGACAGCGCCGCCTTCGAGCACGAATAGGCCGATCCCGCGAAGGGATGAATCATGTGCCCGGCGATTGAGGTGACATTGACGATAGCGCCGTGGGCCTTGGCGAGCGGACGCGCCAATCCTCGCCCCAGTTTCAGCGGCGCGAAGAAGTTGAGTTCGAATACGGCGCGCCACGCATCGATATCGCCGTTGAGCGCACCCAGGCGTTCGCGGTTCGGCTGCTTGGGCGACATGCCGGCATTGTTGATCAACGCATGCAGCGGGGCATCGCCCAACTCCACCGTCAGCTCCTTGATCAGGTTCTCGGTGCTGACGGCATCGGCAAGATCGGCCTGGATATGGCGCGACCACAGCCCCTTGCCCGCCTCGTCAGGTGCCGCCCCGCGCGAACAGGTGACGACACGCCAGCCGCGCGCGACGAACAATTGCGCGGTGGCGAGGCCGATGCCGCGCGATGCTCCCGTGACGATCGCGGTCTTCAATGATCCATCAACACCGGCAGATGGGCGGCCGCGATCAAATGACGGGTAACGCCGCCGAGGATGATCTGGATCAGGCGCGAATGCGTGAAGGCGCCGGTCACCAGAAGGTCTGCGTTGACGGTTTTGCAGTAAGCGAGAATGGTCTCGCCGACCGGTTTCGTTCCCTGCTCCACCGTCACGCGTTCGGCGTTGATGCCGTGCGTGCGCAGATAGCCGGTCAGTTCGTCCGGGCCGATGCGATTGACGCTTTTTTCCGTCTCGATCGTCAAGGCGACGACCTTACTGGCCTTTTCCAACAACGGCATCGCGCCGGCGACAGCACGCGCGGCTTCGGACGTACCGTTCCACGCGATGACGACGGTCGAGCCGATCTTCGCCGGCACTACATCCGGCAACATCAGAACGGGCCGCGCGGTTTCGAAAATAGAAGCATGCAGCGCCATCATCGAAGGGCCGCCGACTTCGCCGGCGGGCTGGCCCATGATGATCAGGTCCGCGACCCGGCCGCGATTGGCGATCTTCTCATCCTCGCGGCCAATCTCGACGCGCCAGGATGCGGACGGTTTGCCACCGCCAACGCTCATCTTATCGACCACGGCGACGTTGGTTTCGCTGACGAAGGTATCGAAGATGCTGCGGGCAGCCCGGCTGCGGTCGTCGCCATCCTTGTCGGCGAGATCGATCATCTCTTCGATCATGCTGCCCGACATGCCTTCGCCGAGCAGCGGCACCGCTTCCTTGGAATCGGCACGCACGTGGAAGGCTTCGATATGGCCATCGGATCCTTGAAGAATACCGAGTGCGGCGCGCAGCGAGCGCCGGCCTGCAGTACTATCGACGGGTACGAGAATAACTTTATAAGCCATAGTCTACCTCGGTGTTCCTGTTGCCCCTGATGACCTAGTCGCGCGCCTGTCCCGATGTTCGCCCGGGTTATCGGTTTTGCCCCGCCGCGGCGGGAAGATCGCGCCGCTCGTCCACGCCTTCCGGGTCTTGATGGACCAGGACTTCGCTGTTCGGAAAAGCAGCTTCGATATTATACATCACTTGATCGGATATTTCATGGGCCTCGATTAATGACAAGTTTCGATCCATTTCCAGATGAACCTGGATGAAACGATTGGGGCCAGCGGCGCGCGTCCTGAGATCGTGGACGCTTTTCACGCCCGGTTCGGCGAGCGCGATCTCACGGATACTGGCACGATCCGCATCCGGCAATTCATGATCCATAAGTTGATCGATGGCGTCGCGGCCAATGCCCCACGACCCATAGGCCATATAGGCAACAATGCCGACGGCCACCAGGGGATCGACGTAATGCAGGCCAAACCAAGCCGAAACGGCCAGCGAGCCGATCACCGCAGCGTTGGTGATCAGATCGATCTGATAATGGAAGGAGTCGGCATTGATGGCGAGCGAGTTGCTGCGCCGCATGACGTATTTTTGGAAGGTGACGAGGCCCCCGGTCAGGATCATCGAGACAACCATGACCGCGATGCCCCAGATGCCATGCTCGACAGGCTGTGGATTATAAAGTCGCCCCAACCCTTCCATCAGGACAAAGAGCCCCGATCCCGCGATGAAGGCAGCCTGGCCCAAGCCGGCCAGCGCCTCGGCCTTGCCATGCCCGAAGCGATGCTCGCGATCGGCCGGTTGGAAGGCATGGCGCACAGCCAGCAGATTGATGACCGACGCAACCACATCCAACATGGAATCGACCAGGCTCGAGAGCATGCTGACCGATCCCGTCGCGAACCAAGCCGCCAGCTTGGCTACAATCAGCGTGCTCGCCACGGCGACCGAGGCGTAGGTCGCGAGACGCAGCAAAGACATTTGGCGGTCCCGCGATTTCAGTTCGGCGTTGAGGTTTTCTTCGGTCATGGCGCTAAGGATACAACCGCTCGGTCGTCCACGCCTCACTAAATTCCATTGGGGCGCGGCGATAGACGATGCGGTCGTGCAGGCGGAAGCGGCGGTCCTGCCAGAACTCGATGACGTCCGGCACGATGCGATAACCGGTCCAAAATGCCGGGCGCGGCACCGCGCCGATGGCATGTTTGGCGGTGAACTGGGCGATACGGCGTTCGAACTCAAACCGGCCGGCCATGGGGCGCGATTGCTGGGATGCCCAGGCGCCGATCTGGCTGGCGCGTGCACGGCTCGCGAAATAGGCATCGGCTTCGTCGTCGCTCACCCGCACGACCGATCCTTCGACGCGCACCTGACGCAGTAGCGATTTCCAATGGAAACAGAGTGCCGCCTGCGGACGGGCGTCCAGTTCCTCGCCCTTGCGGCTTTCAACATTGGTGTAGAAGACGAAGCCGCGTTCGTCGGCCCCCTTCAACAGCACCATGCGGACGGAGGGCCGCCCGGTGGCATCGGCCGTCGCCAGAGCGACGGCATCCGGCAGGGCGGCCTCGGCCTTGGCAGCCTCGGCGTACCAGCTATTGAACAACCCGATCGGATCGTTGGCGTCGGGGATATTGGCATCGTCGTTCATATTCGTTCCAAAACAAGGACTTAGATGCATGGGGGACGCCCATGCCACGGGACCGTGATCTTAACTTTTTGGTCGATCCTCCCGCAAACTTCCCATATGCTCCGTCCCGCTTGGGGGAAAGCCCGCCCCACAGTACAATTGTGGCAGAATTCGCGAACGGAGTAGGTTTTATGAGCGGCGCCCAAGGCCTGATGGCCGGCAAGAAAGGCTTGATCATGGGCGTGGCCAACGACCGCTCGATCGCCTGGGCCATTTCCAAGGCGGCCCACGCGCAGGGCGCGCAGCTGGCCTTCACCTATCAGGGCGAAGCCCTACAAAAGCGCGTCACCCCGCTCGCGCAATCCATCGGTTCCGACATCATCGTGCCGTGCGACGTGACCGACGAGGCCTCGATGGATGCGACCTTCAATACGGTCAAAGCGAAATGGGGCAGCCTCGATTTCGTCGTCCATTGCATCGCCTATTCCGACAAGGACGAATTGAAAGGCGGCTATGTCGACACGACGGCCGAGAACTTCACCAAGACGATGATGATCTCGTGCTACTCATTTACTGCGGTCGCGCGCAAAGCGATGGATTTGATGCCGAACGGCGGCTCGCTCCTCACCCTCACCTATGCCGGCTCCGAACGCGTGATGCCGCATTACAACGTGATGGGCGTCGCCAAGGCGGCCCTTGAAGCCAGCGTGCGCTACCTCGCCGAAGACCTCGGCCGCCAGAAGATCCGCGTCAACGCGTTGTCGGCCGGCCCGATGAAGACGCTCGCTGCCTCCGGCATCGGCGACTTCCGCTATATCCTTAAGTGGAACGAATATAATTCGCCGCTGCGCCGCAACGTGACCAACGACGATGTCGGCGGATCGGGCCTATACCTGATCAGCGATCTGTCGTCCGGCGTGACGGGCGAAACCCATCACGTCGATTGCGGCTACAACATCGTCGGCATGAAGGCCGTCGATGCGCCCGATATCGCCGTCGCCAAAAGCGAGGAAGCCGCCTAAACGCGGTTTTCCGAATTATGTCCGGCAACAGCTTCGGTCATCTGTTCCGCTTCACCACCTTCGGCGAAAGCCATGGCCCGGCCATCGGCTGCATCGTCGACGGTGCGCCGCCGAACGTGCCGCTCACCGAAGCCGACATCCAGCAATGGCTCGACAAGCGCCGCCCGGGGCAATCGCGTTTCACCACGCAACGCCAGGAAGCCGACGCGGTGAAGATCCTGTCCGGCGTTTATGAAGGTGTGACCACCGGCACGCCGATCGGCCTGCTGATCGAGAACACCGACGCGCGCTCCAAGGACTACGACGACATCAAGAACCTGTTCCGCCCCGGCCATGCGGACTGGACCTATCACCATAAATACGGTGTGCGCGATCATCGGGGATCCGGCCGCGCCAGTGCGCGCGAAACGGCATGCCGTGTGGCGGCGGGCGGCGTGGCGCGCCAGGTGCTCGGCAGCGACATCACCATCCGTGGCGCGCTCGTGCAGATCGGTCCGCACAAGATTAACCGCGCCAATTGGAACTGGGACATCGTCGAGGACAATCCGTTTTGGTGCCCGGATGCCGAAATGGTGCAGGTCTGGACCGATTATCTGGACGAACGCCGCAAGGCAGGCTCATCGGCCGGCGCGGTCATCGAGATCGTCGCCTCCGGCGTGCCGGTCGGCTGGGGCGAACCGGTGTTCGACAAGCTCGACGCCGACATCGCCAAAGGCCTGATGAGCATCAACGCGGTGAAATCGGTCGAGATCGGTGCGGGCCTAGACGCGGCGTCGCTCACCGGCGAAGAAAACGCCGACGAGATGCGCATGGGCAATGACGGCCCGGTCTTCCTATCCAACAAGGCGGGCGGCATCCTCGGCGGCATTTCCACCGGCCAAGATGTCGTCGCGCGCTTCGCGGTGAAACCGACCAGTTCGATCCTGACGCCGCGCCGCACGGTGACTGTGGACGGTCAGGATGCCGAGGTGCGCACCAAAGGCCGCCACGATCCCTGCGTCGGTATCCGCGCCGTGCCGGTCGGCGAATCCATGATCGCCTGCGTGCTTGCCGACGCGATGCTCAGGCAGCGGGCGCTCAGGGGCTGAGATGTTCCGCACTGCGA
>CANIGJ010000031.1 GCA_947467145.1 Rhodospirillaceae bacterium
ATCGCCACCGGCGGCAAATCGATCCCGAAGATCGGCGCCACCGGGTTCGGCTATACCATCGCCGAACAATTCGGACTCAACGTTGTGGCGACCCGCCCGGCCCTCGTGCCGCTGACCTTCGGCGGACAACATTTGAACGAGATGCAGGAATTGAGCGGCGTGGCGGTCGATGCGCGCGTGAAATTCGGCAAGACCAGTTTTGACGAGGCGCTGCTGTTCACCCATCGCGGCTTGAGCGGCCCCGCCATTTTGCAAATCTCGTCCTATTGGCGGGACGGCCAGCCGATCCGCATCGATATGGCGCCGGGCCGCGACGCCTTCGCCATCCTCAAACAAGCCAAGATCGATAGCCCGCGCCAACAGCTCAATACGCCACTGTCGCAAATCGTGCCCAAGCGCGTCGCGCAATTACTGGCCGACCGCATTGATTTGGGTGACCGCAATCTCGCCGATCTGCCCGACAAGATCCTGCGTACAGCGGCCACCGCGATCAACGATTGGCAAGTGATCCCCGCCGGTACCGAAGGGTACCGGACCGCCGAAGTTACCGCCGGCGGCGTCGATACCACCGCGCTGTCATCGCAGACGATGGAAGCGCGCGACGTTCCCGGCCTTTATTTCATCGGCGAGGTCGTCGACGTGACCGGGCATCTCGGCGGTTTCAATTTCCAGTGGGCCTGGTCGTCGGGCACCGCTGCCGGAAAAGCCGTCTAGCTCTCCACGTCAGTCTAGGCCTTGCGCCTTCCTGATCTTCGCGATCGCGTCCGGCTTTATGGTGTAGGCTTTCTCGACATAGCGCACGATATCGTCGGCCTCGATCGGGCTTATCTCGAACTGCTGCCCGTTCGCCTCGGCCAGGAATTCCTTGTCGCGCAAGGTCTCCATGTAGGCTTTGCGCATGGCCGCGACGCGATCCTTGGGAACGTCGGGCGCCATCACCATCGAGCGATCCTCGAGCGAAGATTGAACGAACTCGAAGATCGCCTTTTCCTCCTCGTTGCGCGCGAATTCGGACAGCAGCGGCGTGTTTGGCATATCGGGAGAACGCTTGCTCGCGAGCTGCACGAGGTGAGCGAGACGGCCCGCCGCCAGCCATTCCGGCTTCACGCTCTTCCAGCCTTCGAACTGGCCGCAGAAGCCGTGCACCTCGCCGCGCTCCATGGCGAGACGAACCTGCGAACCGCCGCCGTAGCCGGGCACGATCTTCAGCTTGGTGCCGAGGAAGAAATTAACGATGCTGGGATTGGTGTAGGTCGCCGATCCGGTATCGACTGCGCCGATGATCAGCTCGGTCGTCTTGGCCTGTTCCAACGTCGTCGCGGGAGAGTTGCTCCACACCGTGCAATCGTTGATCGGCTCGCTCCAGCCACCCAACCAGTTCCATTTGCGCGGATCGAAACGCGCCGACGGCTCGCCCAACACGACGCGGCGCGTCATGCCGCCGTTCGGCGTGAACAGGATGGTGCCGTCCTTGGCCAAGGTATTGTAGACATTGTTGGCGGCAATCAATCCGCCCGCCCCCGGCTGATGCTGCACGATCACCTGCGGATTACCCGGGATATGGCGCGTCATATGGCGGGACAGAATTTGGCCGAAGGTCGAATACAACCCGCCAGCGGCGAGGCCGATATAGATCGTCACCGTCTTGCCTTTATAGAAATCGGCGACCGCATCGGCGGCCCGCGCGGGCCCCGCGGACAGCAAGGCAAGCGCACCCAACGCTAAAAACAGCTTTTTCATCGAAACCTCCGCCTGTGTTGCGCATCTGCGGGTTGGCCCGCGTGCTTTATTTGATAGAATTTGCCCCAGAATGATTGAATAAGCCAGGAGGCAGCCGGTGAACCACGATGATTTCGAACGCTTGATCCATGTCGGACGCGGCACGCCGGCGGGTAATCTGTTCCGGCGCTATTGGATACCGGCGCTGCTGTCCTCCGAGGTCACCGAAACCGATGGCGCGCCCGTCCGCGTGCGCCTGCTGGGCGAGGACCTGATCGCGTTCCGCGAAACCTCCGGCAAGGTCGGCCTGGTCGAGGCCTATTGCCCGCATCGCCGGGCACCCATGTTCTATGCCCGCAACGAAGAATGCGGCCTACGCTGCGTCTATCACGGCTGGAAGTTCGATACCGACGGCAAATGCGTGGACCTGCCGACAGAGCCGGCCACGAGCAAGATGAGGGATCACATCAAGATCGGCGCCTATCCGACCGTGGAGCGGGGCGGCATCGTGTGGACCTATATGGGCCCCGCCGACAAGCAACCGCCCGCCCCCGACTACGAGTGGACGCGCGCCCCCGAAACCCATCGCCACGTGTCCAAGACCCATCAGGCCAACAATTATCTGCAAGCGCTCGAAGGCGGGCTCGACACCGCGCATGTTTCGTACCTGCACAACAACAATATGGGCAACAAGAACAACCTGTTCACCCGCGACGGCGCGCCACGTATCGACGTGCACGAAACCGATTACGGCTATTACTACGTCGCCACGCGCAACAGCGACGAGACGAACGATTTCGTGCGCCTCTATCATTACTTTATGCCGTTCCAGCAGACGCGACCGAACATCACCGCGACCGGCCTGTACGGACGCAATTCGATCCCGCGCTATGACGGGCACATCTGGGTGCCGATCGACGACCAGCAGACCTATGTCTACAACTGGATGGCCGGCTACAATGCCGACAGCCGTCTCGACGACGAATTTGTCGAATATACGGAAGCCGGCTACGGCCGCGGCCCTGACGACATGATCCCGGGCACCTTCAAGCTGAAGGCGAACATGGAGAACGATTACTTCATCGATCGCCAAAAGCAGAAGACCCAAAGCTTCACCGGCATCAACGGCGTCAATACGCAGGATGTCGCGTTGCAGGAAGGCATGGGCGCGATTGTCGATCGCAGTCAGGAAAATCTCGGCTCGTCCGACCGCGCGATCCTGACCTTGCGCAACTTGCTGCTGGCGGCGACCAAAGCGGTCGAGAAAGGCGAGGATCCCCGCGGCATCGATCCGACGAAATATCGCGATGCGCGCCCGCACGACGGCTTCGTGCCCAAGGGCAAGCCTTGGCAGGATAGCTTCAAGGACGCGATGAATACGAAATGGTAGGCTGACGCGTCAGCCGCCAACCACGTGTTGGCGGACCGCGATTTCCATCTCGCCGATTTCGGGGCAACCCACACGCATGACATCGCCGGGCACGACCTGGCCGATGCCGGCCGGTGTTCCGGTGTAGAAAAGATCGCCGGGATAGAGCCGGTAGAAGGATGACGCGAATTCGATCAGACGCGGAATATCGTAGTTCAGGAACTGCGTCGTCGAATCCTGCTTCAGATCGTTGTTCAGCCAGAGTTGGATTCCCATATTGCCGGGATCCTTGATCTCGTCCGGCGTCACCATCCAAGGCCCCAGCGCGGTATAACCGTCGAGCGACTTGCGGAACGAACGGTCTTCGAGACCGCGCAGGGTCATGTCGAGACCCACGCTATAGCCCGCCACATACTCGATCGCCTTGTCACGCGGGATGTCGGAGCCTTCCTTGCCGATCACGACAACGATCTCGCCTTCGAAATCGCTGCGCCGGTCGGGGAAGCGCAAGGGGATCCCCTGCGACGGGCCAACCACCGACGAATTCGATTTGAGGAAGATGCCCGACGTGCCGATATCGCGCGATTGCCCGCGCTGTTCGCGTAGCGCCGTCACGGTGGCATCGACCGCCTGCGCCTCGGATTTGTAATTGACCGGTGCGGCCATGACCTTGGACGGACGCAGCACGGGTGAAAGAAGCTTCACGCGGGGCCCCATCGGCAGGCCGGGTGCGCGATAGGCGGCGTCCTCGATGCGGTCGCGCCATTTCGGCAAAGCGGCAATCACCGCATCGCCGATGGCAGCGTACGGCGTCTCGGCCCGGATGGCGTCCTGCACGTCGGTGACGTCGCGCACGACATGGCCTTTTACGACCCCCAAACGATCGTCGTTAAACCGGCAGAGCTTCATTCCATCCCCCTCATCTTCGCCCTATCGATAAGTGCGATAACGGCCCGGTTCAAGGCCCAACAATCAGAGTGCACATTGAACCAGGATGCCCCGCGTTGTAAGGAAGGGCCCTCATTTACCCATAGGGAAAAATTCATGGCCACCATCGTCGGCGGAATCGCCACCTCGCATGCCCCGCAGCTTCTCATGCCGGCGCTCAAATGGAGCGACCTGCCGACGCGCACCAAACTGCCGCGCCACGCCAAGGCGGACGTCGAGAACGATCTGACCGATGCCGCCAAGGTCGATAAGCAGAAGCGTTGCAACGACGCCATCGCCAAGTTGCGCGATCAGGTAAGCGAGTGGAAGCCCGACGTCATCTTCATCATGGGTGACGACCAGCACGAAAACATCTTCGACGACAATATGCCGCCATTCATCTTTTATATCGGCGAAGAAGTGGGCGCGACGCAGAACTTCAAATATCTCGGCGAGAAGCCCATCGATCAGGTCGATAATTATAAGGTCGCGGCCAAGGCCGGACGCCAGATCCTGGAAAACCTGATGGAAGACGGCTTCGATCCGGGTTGGTCGACCAAGACGCGCGACGAAGCCGGCCTCGGCCATGCCTTCGGTCGCGTGCTGCGCTTCCTGACACCGACCTGCGACATCCCGATCATTCCGCTGATGGTGAACACCTATTACCCGCCGGTGCCGAGCGCGAAGCGTTGCCTACAATTGGGCAAGGCGCTGCGCAAAGCCATAGAAGCCCTGCCCGGCGATCTGCGCGTCGCCGTCGTCGCCTCCGGTGGCCTCGTCCATACCGTGATCGACGAGGATATGGACCGCCGCTTCCTCAAGGCGCTCGAAGAACAGGACGAAGCCTACATGGCAGCCATGCCGGCTGCCGAGCTGACCGAAGGCACCTCCGAGATCCGCAACTGGATCATGGCGTCCGGTGTCATGGGTTACGGTGCCAAGGTCGTCGACTACGTGCCGTGTTATCGCAACAACGAAGGCATCGGTTGCGGCATGGGCTTTGCCATCTGGAAAAAATAAGGCGACGACCATACACATCTAGCTCCGCCGTCATCCTCCGGCTTGACCGGAGGATCCACGGAAGCGCGATAGCGCGAAAAGACTCTTGTCGGCGCAGACGCGCCAACCGTGGATGGCCGGGTCAAGCCCGGCCATGACGAACACTCCAGATACCGGTCACAAAAAAGGGCGCCTTGCGAGGCGCCCTTTTCTTTTCCAATTAAGACGACCGCTTAACGATCGGTCATCTTGAAGCCCATGGCATCTTCGTAAGCGACCTTCACCTCTTCGGGCTGGCCCGATTGGAAAATGAACTTCTTGGACGCCAGGCGTTCTTCGCCGCCGGCATTTTCCAGTTCCTTGCTGGTCAGGCCGTTGCGGAAGGCATCCAGGCCGACGATGGGAAGCTGGATACGCTCGTTCGCCTTCGGATCGCGCATGATCGCCTTGGGATCTTCGCCGCGTTCGATACGCTCCATATCGTCGAAGAAACGGCGGCGGATCATCGCGATGCCTTTGTCGCTCTTGCCGAGATGCTCCTGCGTGCGATCAGCATGGGTTCCTTGGCCGACCCAGGCGATGAAGTCCTGATTCATCACATGCGTGTTGATCCAGCGTCCGGTCTTCTCGTCGACCAGCGGCGAATACCAATGCGGGATCGAGTTCTGCACATAGGGTTCGCGCTCTTTCGGAACCTTGTTGAAGAACCAACCGACGCTCATCGTCGTGTTGTCATCCACCGGAACACGCCATTCGAAATGGCCGCCGGTGAACAGGCAATAGGGCCACAGGCAGACGCGGCCGATGGTCCACAGCGGGTGCTGATCGCTGGTATCGGCGCGGATGCGGCGATAGACAAAGCCCTGATCGATCTCGTCGAAATCGACCTTAATGTGCGTCGGGATGTACGGGCCGGTGCTGCCGCCGAGGCGGATCGACCAGTTGGAATGCATCCATTCGAAATGCACCGGATCGATCGAGTTCTCCTGGCATTGGAACCAGTTGCACGGGATCTCGGTGAACACGATCTGCGTGAAACCGTTCTGCCAGAAGAACGGCTCGTAGTTCGGCACCAGCGGCGCCGGCTCGGGGCCCATATAGACCCACAGCAGGCCCGCCTTCTCTTCGACTTTGTAATGCTTGATCTGGATCGTGTTGCGCAGCTTGCCCGACGGATCTTCGACATCCTCGTAGGGCTGCGCGAGGCACTTGCCGTCCTTGCCGAACAGCCAGCCGTGATAATTGCAACGCAGGCCGTCTTCCTCGACATAGCCGTAGGACAGGTCCGCACGACGATGTGGGCAATGGCGGTCGAGCACGCCGTATTTGCCGGACAGGTCCTTATACATCACCAGGTTTTCGCCCAGCAGGCGGATCGGCTTGGTGTTTTTGGTATCGAACTCGGACGCGGCGGCAATCGGATGCCAATAGCGGCGCAGCAACTTGCCCATCGGCTTGTCGGCGCCGACTTCCATGAGCGTCCGGTTGCGTTCTTCATCGAGCATCAGTCATCTCCCTGTGCTTGGGGTTCCTTTGTTCCGGTTCTAAGATAGGCAAGCCGATTTGTCATTATCAAATTATATTGGTTATTGGCCGGGCTGATACCCAGGGGTATAGGCTAGCCCAGCCGCCAAAGGGGGAGCCGTGGCCAAAAAAGCCGTTTCGCGCGCCGACAAGAATCAGCGCTATATCCAGTCGATCCTGGTCGGCTTCCGGCTAATCAAGGTTTTGCAGGAAAGCGGCGCCAAAATGTCGCTCAAGCGCCTCGCCCAGCTTGCCGGCATGTCGCCCAGCAACGCGCATCTTTATCTGGTGAGCTTCGGCCGCTTGGGCTTGGTCGTGCAGGACCCGATCACGACTTATTACGGCCTCGGCCCCTACGCCATCGATCTCGGCCTCGCCGCCATCCGCCAATTGGATGTCTCCGACCTCGCGCGCGGTGCGTTGGAGGCACTGTCGGAAGAACTCGGCCAATCGGTCTATCTGTCGGTCTGGGCGAACAAGGGCCCGACAATCATCCTCAAGTTCGACGCGCACCTGAACGTGCCGCTCGCCATCCGCATCGGCTACGTGCTGCCGCTGGGCTCGTCGGCCACCGGGCAGGTGTTCGTCGCCAATCTGAGCGAGCGCGAGATCGAACCGATCCTACAACAGGAATTGCCCAACGCGGCGGTGCGGCGCAAACGCGTGGCCGATATCAAACGCAATTTTGCGCGCGATGGCGTCGGCTCGTCGGACAGCAGCCTGTTCGAAGGCTTCGGCGCGGTGTCGGCGCCGGTCTTCGATCACGACAACCGGATCGCCGCCTCGATCACCGTGCTGGGTCCCTTGAATACGCTCGATGTGAAGCCGACGGGCAAAGCGGCCGCCGCCGTCAAAAGTGCTGCGGCCAAGCTGACGCAATCCCTGCGCGGCGGCAGCTAATCGAGCTGTAGTAGCGAGGCTTTCAGATAAGCCGTCTCGGGCAAGGCCGGATGGACCGGATGGTCGAGCCCAGCGCCACCTTCGAACAAGATGCGCGCCGAACGATCGGCATCCTCGATCCCGCGCGCGACCTGCTCGTCGAAGGTCAGCCGATCAACATTATGTGAACAGGACGCGATGAACAGCAGCCCGCCCGGCGTCACCAGGGGTGCCGCCAGACGCGCCAGTTTGCGATAACCGCGCACGCCGGCTTGCAGATCTTTTTTCGATTTCACGAAGGCCGGCGGATCGACGATGACGATATCGAAACGTTCACCGGCAGCACCCAAGCGTTCGAGTTCAGTGAAGACGTCGGCCTTAGTGAACTTGCAGATGTTCTCGACGCCGTTGCGCTTGGCCGATTGCTGCGCCAGTTCGAGCGATAAGGCGGAACGATCGAGGATCGTGACCTCGCGCGCACCCGCGCGCGCGCAACTGATCCCGAAGCCACCGATATAAGCGTAGCCGTCGAGCACGCGCGCACCGGCCGCCATGCGGGCGACGAGGGCGCGGTTGTCGCGCTGGTCATAGAACCAGCCGGTCTTCTGGCCTTCGCGCAGATCGGCGTAATAGGGTGCGCCGTATTCGTAGACTTCCGTCAGACCGTCGAGACTGCCTTTGACCAGGCGAACATCCTCGGTCAGTCCTTCGAGCTGGCGCGCGCCGGCGTCGTTGCGCAGCACGATGGTTGCCGGCTCGATAACCGCTTCAAGGGCGGCGATAAGGTCAGGCAGCAACCGGTCCATCCCTGCCGTATTGGCCTGGATGACGCATAGATCGCCGTAACGGTCGATGATCAGGCCGGGCAGACCGTCCGCCTCGGCATGGATCAGGCGGTAATAGCCGCCGGGATAGATCCGCTCGCGCAAGGCCGCCGCCGCCGCGATCTTGTTGGTCAGGAATGCCCGGTCGATGACGGCGCTCGGATTGCGGTCCAGGACGCGGGCCGCGATCAGGGTGCGCGGATTGAACATGGCGAGGCCAAGCGGTTCGCCGCTGCCGGCTTCGAGCCGCACGATGGTGCCCGGCGCCAGTTTCTTGGCCTCGGCGCTCATCACGATTTCGTTGGAATAGACCCAGGGGTGGCCGGCTTTGACCCGCTTATGCCGTCCGGCCACCAGGCGCAGGGTCGGTGGGGCCTCGCTCAGCGGGCCCACGCGCCCACCAGGGGCCACAGCAGCGAAACCCAGGTGAAGCCGCACAGGATCAGGGCGATCATGACGGCCGCGCTGCCGAAATCCTTGGCGCGCTTGGAAAGGGCATGGGTTTCGTAGGAAATCCGGTCGATGGCCGCCTCAACCCCGGAATTCAGCAATTCGACGATCAGGACCAGCAGGACGGAGCCGACCAGCAGGACCTGCTCGACCGGCCCAACCGGCAGGAACAGGCCCACCGGGATCAGGATGACGGCCAGGGTCAGTTCCTGGCGGAAGGCGCTTTCTTCGCGGACGGCAAAGCCCAGCCCGCTCAGCGAATTCTTCATCGCGGCCCACGCGCGCATGAGCCCCCTGTTCCCTTTATGAGGGTTATCTTTAGAAAAATATTCTGGCTCGGGACTAGTCACGTCGGTTTTCCGTTAATTTGCCAAGGCAACGCTTTTATGACATTTTCCCGAACACTCGATGACATTTTGGGGGTCGTCCGGGTTTGGGGCTTGGTCGAGGTCGGCGCACGCGCGCAACGTAAGCTAAATAGCTCCTTTTTCCAATTTCCCATCTTTGAAGGATTGTTGGTTCCGTGAACGCAATCGCAGGCTTGTACACTGCCACCAGGGCACAATTACAGCTAAAATCCGCCAACGTCATTTCGAGCATTGCGTCGCGTACGCGCGCGATCGGCGCGATTTGCGAATCCTCACGCTACCTCGCCGCCCGCATGCATGGCGCGATGACCGATCCGAACGCCGCCCCGATCGTGGAATTGGGCGCGGGCTTCGGCTCGGTGACGCAGCTCCTGCCCGAGAGCGCGGTCAGCCTCGAGCTGGAAGAAGAACGTCTTAATTATCTCCGCGAGACCTATCCGAACCGCCGCGTCCTTGACGAGTGCGCGATCCAGTTCGTCTCCAATCTGCAAGAGCCGACCATCGTCGTGAGCTGCATTCCGAGCGTGAACAATCCGGAATTCGCACGCCTGCGCGCCGCCGTTGCGCAGAGCCGCCAGCGCGGGATGATCACTGAGCTCGTCACCTATACCTATTTCCCGACCAACAATCCCTTCTCGGGGATTTTCTCGGTCGAGCAGCTCGCCGGCCTCGAAGTACGGAACGTGCCTCCCGCGTTCGTATGGAGATATAAATGCTGACACGTCCGAGCGCGGGCACTGTTCTTTCGCTCGCGGTCGTCGGTCTCACCGCCGTCTGCGCGATCATCCAGCTCGATCCTTATATCGTCCTGGGTATTGCGCCGTTCTTCCTGCTGGGCTGCGCCAAAGGCAAGAAACCGCTGAACCTGGTGGCGATGGCCTCGCTGCCCGCTTTGTTCCTGATCTTCCTCAGCGTCGTGAAGGTCCAGCTCACCGGCTTGCCCCTGTCGATCCTCGACCGCTTCCTGATCGACAGCAACATCGTCGTGCTGGCCTATAACGATTGGCGCGTCGCGGTCGCCACAATCGTGATCGCGGCAGGCATCGTCTATTACTTCTGGGTCCTCGTCAGGGGGCGCGGCCGGTTCAGCATGTTCGAGAAGGTCGGCGCCAGCATCCTCATTACGTTCTGGGCTTTTTTCGCCTTCAAGGTGACGTCGTCTGATCTCGACTTCCTGCTGACCGACGAAAACCACGAACCCACCGTGCGCACCTTCGTCAAATCGATGATCGTGCCAGGCGCCAAGCTGGCGCTCGCCGATGAGGACGACAGCGATATGCGCCTGTCGCTGCGTCCGCTCGGCGCGCCTAAGGGCGGCAAACCCGATCTGTATTTCGTGTTGCAGGAATCCACCTTCGATCCGCGCATCGTCGAGCCGGAATACGAGCCGCAGACGCTCTTCTCGCGTCACGTTCCTCTGTCCGGTCCGTTGAAAGTGCATACCTTCGGCGGCGGCACTTGGCTCAGCGAATTCTCGCTGGTGACACAAATCCGCCCGCAGGAATTCGGCGACGGCGGTTGGTACGTGTTTCATCAGTTGCCCGGCCGCATCAAACGTTCGCTGTTCACGCAGCTCAAGGAACTCGGCTATCGCACCATCGTGGTCTATCCGGTGCCGGGCTTCTTCCTGAATGCGCGCCAGTTCTACAAATCGATCGGCGTCGACGAGTTCGAGGACCCCGCCTCGCTCGGCGTCAGCCAAGGCTGGGATTGGAAGATTCCGGATGCCAAATTCTATGACGCCGTACTCAAGAAGACAGCAGAAACGCCCGACCAACCCGTCGCCGTCTTCATGCTCACCATCAACCAGCATGGCCCGCACGATGCGGAACGCCCGTTCGCGGACTACCTGTCGCGGTTTGAGGCGAGCGATAAGGCCTACGCCGACTTCCTGGACAAGCTGAAGGAGCGCAACAAGCGCGCCGGCGTCGTCGTGTTCGGCGATCATCAGCCCGAATTCACCAAAGGCCTCTTCCCGGAAGAAGCGCCGCGCCAGCTGACGCATTACGAAATCCGCTGCGTCAATTTCAAGTGCGTGGGCGAACCCAAGAAGCGCGACGGCGACGAGCAACTCGACATCACGCGCCTGGCACCGACAGCTCTCGAACATTTCGGCTTTGAGATGGACGATCTGTCCTTCTATGCCAAATACCTGTTCGAGGATTGCACCGCCGACGTCACGCGCTGCGCCGACGGCCTGCGGCTCAAGTTCAACCGCGCCTTCGCGTCGTCGTTCCAGTAATTACTGACGATCTAAAGTGAAACACGCACCTGAGAGCGTGATCTCTTGATCCTGAGCCGTCTGCGCCGCCGGAATTTTCCCGCGTGGGCAGGAGCGAAATGCAGCGCGTAGCGATACTACGCACAAATTTCGCGACGAACCCTCGCGAGAAAAGGCCGCGGCCCGGAGGGTTGCGCCTCGGCGGCCATCCGCTTAGTTGCGCCGCTTGCTCGATGCGCCCACATCGCCCGTCGCGGCGCGCCTAGCGGACTGGCTCGCCGATAGCGCAACGGAGGCGGTTCAAGATCAAGAGATCACGCTCTAATGGTGCGTGCTCCATTCCATACCCATATTGTCGTCGGTGATGGTGCGCAGGCCCTCGGTCCGCTTCAGGATCAGCGCCTTGCGTTCGATACTGTCCCATTCGCCTTTGTCGAGACCGGCTTCATCGACGGCGCGCAGGCGGGCGTGATTGCGATCCAACGCATCGCGCCCAGCGTCGTCGTCGCTGACCACTGGGGCACCGTCGATCGCGTAACCCTGCATGACCGTTTCCCAGCGATCGTTATCGATCACGATGGGGGCGTTGCTGCCCACCGCCAGGGTGGCGAAGCGCAATGAGTCGGAGAACGACATGGCAGCCGTGCGATGCACCTCGGACGAACCCGTCGCATTGAACATGACCACGCCGCCCGGATTGAGAACCGTACCGACCAAGGTCAGGAACTCCTTGGACAGCACGTTGGAGGCAAAGGAGCGCCAGTGGAACGTCGTATTCATCACCACGACGTCAAACTTCTCGCCCTGGTGATTGCGGATCCAGCGCCGCCCGTCGTCGATCACAATCTTAACGCGCGGGTTCTCGAGCACGCTCGCCACCGCCGGATAACGCGGGATGAGCTGCAGATAGCCGGGATTGATCTCGACCACCGTCATTTCCTCGAGCTGCGGATGATTGCCGACGACCTGCGCCCAGGCGCCGCCCGACAGACCGATCATCAGCACGCGTTTCGGATTGGGATGGAACGCCGAAATCGAGAAGGCGCGGAAGATGCCGTTCTGATCGTCGATGAAATCGACCGACATGCGTCCGTCATAGACGCCACTACCGAAAATCACGCCGTCGGGCATGACGCCGATGACGCCGGACTTGGTCTCGACCTCGTTGGCGAACGGCTCGTCGACGGTGCCGCGAAACAGCAGACGCTCGTAGATATCCTTGTACAACGGCCCGGCGGCGAAGCCCGCGACCACAGCCAGGCCGACAACGATCCCGGCCGCCGTCAGGCGTGGGCTGCTATCGGCGTCGGCCCACAAGGTCCAGGCGATCACGATGCCGACGACGCACAAGACGGGGACCAACTGGCTCGTCGTCAGGTAATCCATCATGACGAAACCGGTCAGCAGGCAACCCGCAACCGAACCGACGACATTGGCGAGATAAAGTTTGCCGATGCTGGATCCGGCGCTGCGGTCGGGTGCGACCGACAGATGCGCGATCACCGGGAACAACGCCGCCCACAAGCCGGCGACGAGGGCGACACCGAACAACGCGAGCCATGACGCACGGCCGTCGCCGACCAGGGTCATGGCCGGAATGCACAGCAAGGCCGCGATGGCGGCGACCAGCAGCAGCACGGTCGGCACCATCCGGCCAGCTTCCGGCGAACGATCCGCCAAACGCGACAGCGGCCGGCCGGCCAGGCCGCCAAACGCAATGCCGATCAGGAAGAAGCCGAGCAGATGTGCGAAGTCGCGCGCCGATCCGCCCGACAAGAACGCATAGGAGCGGAACCACAACATTTCGAACGACAACGATAGGAATCCGGTCAGGCCCGCCAGAAGCGCCGCGCGGGCCGGGCCGAGCGGCAGGAAGACCGCCTGGCGATCCAGCCTGATCTCGTGGCCGATGACGGTTTCATCGATGGCCGCGATCGAACTGCGGCTCAACAGGATCGCGCCGAGGCCGACAAACAGATTGAGGCCGGCCGCGACTTCGACCGTGCCGTGCTGGCCGAGCGCCTGCATCAGCACCTCGGCCGCGAAGAAGCACGCAAAGCCCGAGCCCAACGTATTGACGAAATAGAGCGCACCGACGCCGTTGCCGACATGGCCGCGCTTGGCGACGAGATAGGCCGCCAGGATGGGCAAGGTGGCCCCCATCAGCACGGTCGGCAGAACCACCAGTCCGAAGGCGAGCAGGCCGGTCTGCGCCATGCTGGCGGTGGTGAAGCGCACGCCGATGGCATCGAACAGCGACAGCGAGAAGATGCCGAAGATGCCGATGACGAATTCGATCAGGCCATAAATGAACAGCAGCCGATTGGGCGAGCGGTTGGCGACCCAGCCGCCGGCGAAGGCGCCGATACCGAGGCCGAGCAGGAAGGCGGCCACGACCGCCGTCGCGGATTCCGTGTTGGTTCCGTAGATGGTGAACAGCGAACGCTGCCAGACCACCTGGTAAAGAAGAGCTGGGATGCCGGAGACGAGGAAAAGCGGAAGAAGGAGCGCCATCAGACGGACACGGCCCAGAAAGCGCGGGGGAAGGTACGGGACATACGGAAAGCCTCGCTCATTTATATCGCCGATCTATTGTATTTCGGCGCGCTAAACTGCCCGAGGACCGGGCTAATAATCAAGCTGTGGGATCAAATGACGCGTATCGGGCCGGTCAAGCAGCCCAACTACGCAGCCCGGGCGGCGGCGAGCCGTTCGCGATAGGCCTCGAGCCAGTCCCGCGTCTCCGCCGCCTCGAAGAAGCCCGCGCGCGCCAGCAGGTAGTCCTGCGGCGTATCGGCCGCCGGCGGGCGGATACCCCCGGTCTTGAAGGCATTAACCGCCTGGATGATGCGCCGCCGCGTCAGGGTGATCATATGATCGCTGGGAGCCAGATGCTCCCATTCGAACTCGGACACGCCACCCTGCATGGCTTCGGTGATCATCTGGTCTTGCAGCAGCACACCATCGATCCCGGTGAAGGTCTCGGTCCGTTGGCGTTCGCGATCGATGAGATAGTCGTTCTCGCGCCGCGCGCGCGGACGCCAGCGGCCATACCAATCGGTCGTGTTGGGCAGGAAATCGTTGAAGTCGGCAACCCCGCCGGTGAGCGTCGCCAGCTTGGACACGTGCAGCGTGCTACGGCGCGCAAAGTAGACCGACATATTGTGCGTGTCGTCCATTGGCACCCAAGCGCGCGCGGTCACATGGCCTTCGATCGGCCCGGTCGGCGCCAGCGTCCAGAACGGAAAGAGGAAATGCGCGACCCGCCAATTGAGCTTGCCCGCCTCGGCCGGCCGGTAGGCGCCGTAGGAGGTGCCGTAGGGCGTTTCGGTCAGTTTATATTCGGGATGCGGATTGGCGATGATGATGCCTTCAATATCTGTATCTCTCGTCTTCGGGCGATGCGCCGGGCCATGCAGGATGCCGGCATGCGAGGTATCGATGCTGCCTTCCAACGACGGCAGGAAGCTGCATTCGCGCTGGATGAACATGACGATGGTGTCGTCCTCGTTGCCCATCGTTGCCTCGATCTGCGGCAGATCGGGCACGTCATTTTCCTTTTGGTCGCCCATATAGACCCAGACCACCCCGGCGCGTTCGCGCGTACGGTACGCTTTGGCGTGGACCTTGTGTTTGAAGTCCTGGTGCGGCGGCACGTTGGCCATATCCAAACAGTTGCCGTCGGCATCGAATTTCCAGCCGTGATAGACGCAGCGGATGCCTCCCTCCTCGTTGCGGCCGAAGAACAACGAGGCGCAACGATGCGGGCAGCGGTGGTCCATAACGCCCACCTTGCCATTCGAATCGCGAAACGCGATGAGCTGCTCACCGAGCAGCATGAGCCGCATGGGCTCGCCATCCGCCTTCAATTCGGTGGATGCGGCGGCCGGGAGCCAATATTGGCGCATGAAATCGCCCATCGGCGTTCCGGCGCTGACTTGGGTGAGAAGGTCCTGATCGCGTCTGCTCGCCATGTGATGCCTCTCGCCTGTGCTTTGCCCTTGGAACGGGTCATTTCGCTAAGCTAATCGCCGGATGGGTTCGCTTGTCAATCTGGTCACCGGAATTATTAATCCGGTTTCCGGCTTTGCCCCAATTCTAAGCTTTTCCTAGGCTCCCCAGCCCCCTAAAATTGGCCCCTATTAGAACAGGGCCTTAGGGCCGAGGGTTTAACCTCAAGCATCCGAGGAACACATTCATGTTGTCCGAAGCAGACAATGTCCGTTTGACCCGAGTTTCCCGCGGCACCCCGATGGGTGAACTGATGCGGCGCTATTGGCAGCCGGTCCTGCTCTCGACCGAATTGCCGGAGAACGACGGCGCGCCCAAGCGCATCAAGATTCTCAACGAGGAACTCATTGCCTTCCGCGACACCAACGGCAAGGTCGGCATCGTGGATGCCTTCTGTCCCCATCGCCGCGCACCGATGTTCTACGCGCGCAACGAGGAATGCGGACTGCGCTGCGTTTATCACGGCTGGAAATTCGACGCCGATGGCAAGTGCGTTGATCTGCCGACCGAGCCGGCGACCAGCAAGATGAAAGATCACATCAGCATCAAATCCTATCCGACCTACGAAAAGGCCGGTCTGATCTTCGCCTATCTCGGACCAAAGGAAGAGATGCCCGATTATCCGAATTACGAATGGATGCGCGCGCCGGCGACTCATCGCCATGTGTCGAAGACCTACGAAGCCTGCAACTGGCTGCAAGCGCTCGAAGGCGGCCTCGATACCGCCCACTCGTCATACCTGCACAACAACAAGCTGGGCGACAAAAAGGAATTCCGTCAGCGCGATCGCGCGCCGCGCCTCGATGTCGAGCGCACGGACTACGGCTACTATTACGTCTCGCATCGCAATGCCAACGAGGACGGCACCTATGTGCGCGTCTATCAGTACGTCATGCCGTGGCAGCAGATGCGCGCCAACGTGCAGCAGAATCCGGGTGCGCGCCCGAATCGCGTGCCGAAGCATGATGGCCATATCTGGGTACCGATCGATGACGAGCAGACGTTCGTCTACAACTGGATGGCCGGCGTCGACGAAAACGCCCGCCTCGATCCGGAATATGTCGAGCAGGCCGAAAAGTCGGCCGGCCGCGGTTCGGACGATCTCGATCCGATCACGTTCAAGCTGAAAAAGAATCCTGGCAACGATTACATGATCGACCGCCAGATGCAGAAGACTTCGAACTTCACCGGCATTGTCGGCGTCAACACGCAGGACTTCGCGCTGCAGGAATCGATGGGCGGCGCCGATGGCCGTATGATCTGCGACCGGACCAAGGAAAATCTCGGCTCGTCGGACAAGGCGATCATCGCCATGCGCAACCTGCTGCTTGAAGCGACGCGCGACGTCGAAGCGGGCAAAAAGCCGCGCGGCACCGATGCGAAGACCCATGGAGCCTGCCGTCCGCATGACGGCTTGGTCCCCGCGGGCAAGGATTGGCGCGAACAATACGCCGAAAACCTCGTTTGTAAGTGGTGACGCCGAGCCCCTTTTTATATTAGGGTTTGGTGTGGATATGATCCTGATTGAAATCAGGACGGGGGAGGTATGTCACAAAACGAGGCGCAGGACGCGATCCTGACTTTTGAAAACGTGTCGCGCATGTACGGCCCGGTGCGTGCGGTCGATGGCGTGTCATTCGAACTCAAACGCGGCGAGATTCTGACCCTGCTGGGGCCGTCCGGCTGCGGCAAGACCACAACCTTGCGCATGTCCATCGGCCTCGAACGACTGTCGGGCGGTCGCGTCAGCTACGAAGGCAAGCTGGTCGACAGCCCAGCCGACCGGATCTTCGTCGAGCCGGAAAAGCGCGGCATGGGCATGGTGTTCCAGTCCTACGCCATCTGGCCGCACATGAGCGTCATGGAAAACGTCGCCTACCCGCTGCGCTATCGTCGCGTACCGAAGGCCGAAGCCAACAAGCGCGTGCTCGAAACCCTCGAACTCGTCGGCCTCAAGGGCTACGAGAATCGCCGGGGCACGCAACTGTCCGGCGGCCAGATGCAGCGCGTCGCCGTGGCGCGCGGCCTGATCGCCAATCCCAGCGTGCTGCTGATGGACGAACCGTTCAGCAATCTCGATGCGCGCTTGCGCGAAAATATGCGCGCCGAACTGAAACGCCTGCAGCGCCGCATCGGCATTTCCATCCTGTTCGTCACGCACGATCAGAGCGAAGCGCTGGCGCTCAGCGACCGCATCGCGGTGATGAAGGATGGTCGCGTCGAACAGATCGGCCCGCCGGCGGAATTATATGCCGAACCCGGAACCCCCGCCGTGCGCGACTTCCTCGGCCGCTCCATCCTGATGCCGGCGCGTATCGTCGGCAGCACCGGATCGAATGTCGATGTCAGCGTCGCCGACGGCCAAGTCTTCAGCGTGGCCGGACCGATCCGTACGACGTCGCGCGCGATCGACGAAAAATGCCTCGTCTCGGTGCGTCCGGAATCGATCATCGTCGAACCGGCCGAAACGACCAATGTGGCGGGGGCCAACAGCCTGAACGCCACCATCCGCACCTTGCTGTTCATGGGCGAGACGTCGGAAGCCGATATTGAATTGCCGGGCGGCCATATGGCCCTTGTGCGCCTGTCGCCATCCTACGAGTGGCGCGAAGGCCAGGCCGTGCGCCTCACCTTGCCGGCGAACAAACTGCAATTGTGGGATCGATCGGCAACGGACGCCCATGGCGAGTAGCGCACAATGAGCGATGCGGTTCTTCAGCGCGCTTCCTGGTCCATGATCAAGCCGCCGGTCAGCGTGCAATCGCTGTTCTATACGATCGTTCTGGCGATCATCGCGTTCTTGGTGATCTATCCCGCCTTCATGCTCGTCATGACGAGCTTCCAGGTGAATGCCTTTACGCTCAATCCATCGACCGGGCTCGACAACTGGCGCGATATCTTCTCGCGCCCGCGCCTGCTCAACGCGATCTACAATACGATGAGCCTGGCGGTCGTCCGCCAGTTACTCTCGTTGATCTTAGGCGTCCTGCTCGCCTGGCTGATCGCGCGCACGAACCTGCCTTATGCCGGCTCGCTCGAGGTCGGCTTCTGGATCGCGCTGTTCATGCCCGCCCTGCCGGTCACCTTGGCCTGGGTACTGCTGGCCGATGAAAGCATCGGTCTGCTCAATGTCGGCGCACGCCATCTGTTCGGCATCGATTACGACTTGTTCAAAATCTATTCATTCTGGGGCATCGTCTGGGTCCACCTGATGACCTCGACGATCGCCATCAAGGTCTTCCTGCTGGTGCCGGCCTTCCGCGGCATGGATGCGGCGCTCGAAGAGGCTGCCCGCACCTGTGGTGCGCCGATCTTCAAGACCTTGCTGCACATCGTCGTGCCGATCATGGCGCCCACCATCATCGTCGTGATCATGCTCGGCCTGATCCGTTCCATGCAGGCCTTCGAAATCGAATTGATCCTGGGTGGCCCGGTCCGGATCGAGGTCTATTCGACCGCAATCTATAAGGCGATCAACGCCACGCCGCCCGGCCACGGCATCGCGGCAGCGCTGTCGGTCACCTTCCTCGCCGTCATCGCCCCGCTGGTCGCCCTGCAGCAGTGGTATGGCGCGTCGGCGCATTCGTCGATTTCCGGCAAGTTCTCCAACCGCAGCATGGATCTCGGGCGCTGGCGCTGGCCGCTGTTCGCCTTCATCGCGACCATGCTGTTCTTCATGACCGTGCTGCCGTTCATCTTGCTGCTGATGAGCAGCTTCATGAAGAAGTTCGGCATGTTCGATCTGCCCGAACCCTGGACAACACGTAACTGGGTAGAAGCCATGACACGCGGCGACATCCCGCGCGCGTTCTGGAATTCGATGCGCCTCGCTCTGTCAGCCGCGATCATCGGCATGACGGTCTATTCCCTGCTCGCCTACATCGTCGTGAAAACCAAGTTCTGGGGCCGCCGCTTCCTGGATTTCCTGACCTGGCTGCCCGCCATCATTCCAGGCTTGGTGCTTGGTCTCGGCTTCTTGCAGATGTTCGCCGGCACGCCGGTCTTCCGCCCGATCTACGGCACCATCGCCGTGCTGGTCATCGCGGTCGTCGTCGGTTCGCTGGCGCTCGGCACGCAGATCATCAAGACCAGCCTGATGCGTCTCGGCGCCGAACTGGAAGAAGCCTCGGCGGCGGCAGGTGCATCGCGCCTCTACACTTTCCGGCGCATCGTACTGCCGCTGATCGCGCCGTCGGTTGCCGTCATCGGATTGGAGATTTTCGCGACCGGCGTTTCGGTCGTCGGGCTCGTCGCTCTACTCGGCACCGGCGCCACCCAGCCGCTGTCCATCGTGCAGCTCATCTATCTCGATAGCGGCCTGTTCGAGCCCGCATCGGTCATCGGCATTCTGATCATGGTGATCACGGTGGTCGCGGCCCTGCTCGCGCGCCACATCGGCCTGCGCGCCGGCCTTGGTCGGGCTGAATAATTAGGCGCGCCGCATAACGTCGCGTTCTGTACGAACCAACGGAGGAAATATGTTCTACCGGCTCTTGGCCATCTGTGGCGCAATCTGCTTTGCGACGGTCGCGCAGGCGCAATCCTGGCAGGACGACTGGAAAGCCACCTTGGAGAAAGCCAAGGGCCAGACGCTGAGTGTCGTCATCCAGCCCAGCCAGCCGCTCGAACTGATCCTTGAGGATTTCACCAAGAAGTTCGGCATCAAGGTCGACACAACCGTGTCGCGTCCAAGTTCATCGCTGACCCGTATCCAGACCGAACAGAAGAACGGCCAATATCTCTGGGATATCTGGCTCGGCGGCACGTCCAACATGGTCAACAATGCCGCGCCGGCCGGCATGCTGGAACCGATGGAAAAATATTTCATCCTTCCGGAGGTGAAGGACGTCGCCAACTGGCGTCATCCCGAACTGATCTGGGGCGAATCCAATCATCAGGTCTTCGCGCATCTGAACGAAATCAACTACGCCTTCTTGCGCAACACCAAGATCCTGCCCGACATCAATCTCAACACTGCGGATGGGCTCCTCGATCCGCGTCTCAAAGGCAAGATCTCGATGCGCGACGTCTCGGTGCCGAACTTCGGCACGTTCGCGCTGGCGACCATCCTGCACGAAAAAGGTCCGGCCTTCCTCGCCAAGTTCCTGAAGGAACAGAACCCGAAGATCTATGAAAATCCGCAGCAACTCGACGCCGCCATCACGCGCGGCGGCCAGGCTGTCGCCATCGGGCTGGAAACCACGTTCTGGCAACAGTGCCGCAAGGACGGCGGCTGTCAGGATGTCGAGCAATTGCCGCATTTCTCGGTGGCGATTTCCTGGGGCCAGACGATCCCCAAGAACCCGCCGCATCCCGAAGCCACCAAGGTCTGGCTCAATTGGTTCCTGTCCAAGGAAGGGCAGGAAACCGCCGTCCGCCACTGGGCCAAGTTCAATTCGACCGGTGCGGTCAGCATGCGCAAGGACGTCGCTCCGGCGCCGGGCCACGAGCAGTACTTGCCTGACTTCACCAAGCCGGACCAATATGTGTTCGTATCCAACGAAAAAGGCAGCAAGGAAATAGCCGACACCATCAAGATATTTAAAGAAGCAACGGGACAATAAATAAGCGGCGCCGGACATCAATCTTGGGCCGCAACGGAGGTTTCAAATGTTGCGGATTTTCAATTGGGCGCTTGGCGCCCTAGCGATTATTGGCGTCTCGACGGGTTCTGCCGTTGCGCAGGATGCGGCATGGAAGGCCATCCAGGATAAGGCCAAGACGCAAAAACTGGTGATGGTCTACCAGGAGAACAAGGCCGTCGACGAGATGCTCGTCGAATTCACCAAGCAGACCGGTGTCAAAGTCGAATCGACGACGGCGCGCCCGACCATCATCCTGCCGCGCGTAAAGACCGAACAATCGAACGGGCAATATCTGTGGGACGTGTGGTGGGCGATCACCGCCAACATGGTCAATGTCGCCTCGCCTGCCGGTATGCTGCAGCCGTTTGAGCCGTTCCTGGTCCTACCCGAAGTCAAAGACGTCAATCAGTGGCGCCATAAAGATTATCTCTACGGCGACCCGATCAAAAACGTCTTCACCTATAGCCACGAGGTTTCCTATTCGGCCTATCGCAACCGCGACGTCGTCCCGGAACTGAAGCTCGATACGGTCGATTCGCTGCTCGACCCCAAGCTCAAGGGCAAGGTGATCGTGCGCGACGCGTCCGCACCGAATGCGGGCTCTTTCGCGCTGTCGCCGCTCTATAAGGCGAAGGGCGGCGACTTCGTGCGGAAATTCCTAACGGAGCAGGAGCCGCGGATGCTCGACAATCCGCAGCAGATCGATACCACGATCATCCGTGGTGGCGCGGCCATCGCGTTCGGCATGCAGGGCGCGGCATATTCGCAATGTCTGAAGGACGGCGGCTGCAAGAACATCGCCCCTATACGCACAATGGCGACCGCAGTGTCGCGCGGCTTCGCTGTGTTCAAGAATGCGCCGAACCCCGAAGCCACCAAGGTCTTCATCAATTGGATCCTGAGCAAGGAAGGTCAGACCCGCCTGGTCGCCGAATGGGCGAAGTACAACCAGACCGGCGCGGTCAGCATGCGCAAGGACGTAGAAGCGCATCCGGATCACAAGGATAACCAGCCCGACTTCTCCAACCCCAAACAATATGTCTGGGTGTCGACCGACGAAGGCTCGCAGGAGATCGACGCGGTCGTGAAGATCTTCAAAGAAGTGACGGGCAAATAAGGCTTGGCCTGGGTAAGGAGTTGCATATGTCTCCGATCAAGCAGCGCGTGCTTGGCGCGCTCGCCATCCTGCTGGCATTCCCAACCTTCGCCCACGCGCAGAGTGACGACTGGGCGGCGACCGTGGCGAAAGCCAAGACCCAAACCCTGGTCCTCGTCTATTCCGATAACAAAGCCTTCGACACCATCGTCGAGGAATTCACCAAACAAACCGGCGTCAAAGTCGAATCCACGGTGTCACGGCCAACCGTCATCCTGCCACGTGTGAAGAACGAGCAGACCAACGGCCAATATCTGTGGGATGTCTGGTGGTCGATCACGGCGAATATGGTCAATGTCGCGGCTCCCGCCGGCATGCTGCAACCGTTCGAACCGTTCCTGATCCTGCCCGAGGTAAAAGACGTCAACCAGTGGCGCCATAAGGATTATCTCTACGGCGATCCGACCCGGTTCGTTTTCACCTATTCGCACGAGGTCAGCTTCTCGCTCTACCGCAACAACGATGTCGTGCCGGAAGTGAAGCTCGATAACCTCGACGCCCTGCTCGATCCACGCTTGAAGGGCAAGATCATCGCGCGCGATGCGTCGCAGCCCAATTCCGGCGCCTTCGCGCTAGCCCCGCTCTACAAGGCCAAGGGCGGCGACTTCGTGCGTAAATTCCTGAAAGACCAGGACCCGAAGGTGCTCGAAAATCCGCAGCAGTTGGACAACACCTTGATGCGGGGTGGCGCGGCCATCGCCTTCGGCATGCAGAACACGTCCTATGCGACCTGCCTGCAGGACGGCGGCTGCAAGAACATCACACCACTGTCGCAACTGGCCATCACCTTGTCGCGTGGCCTGTCGGTGTTCAAGAACGCGCCGCATCCCGAGGCCGCCAAGGTTTTCGTCAATTGGCTGCTGAGCAAAGACGGCCAGACCGTCGCGGTGCGCGAATGGGCCAAATACAATCTCACCGGCGCGGTCAGCATGCGCAAGGATGTGGAACCCCATCCCGACCACAAGGCCGACCAGCCCGATTTCGGCAAACCCGAACAATATGTTTGGGTCTCGACCGACGACGGCGCGAAAGAAATCGATGCGGTCGTGAAAATTTTCAAGGATGCGACGGGCCGCTAAATTGCCCGACTCACACAGGGAGCTAGATATGTTGCCGCTTAAAAAACTGGCACTGAGCGCACTCGCACTCTTGGCGTTCCCGGCGGTCGCAGCGGCGCAGAACGCCGATGCGGAATGGAATGCCACGCTCGCCAAAGCCAAGACGCAGACCCTGATGATGGTGAACCAGGGCAGCCCGTCCTTCGACAATATGGTTACCGCCTTTACCAAAAAATACGGCATCAAGGTCGATGCCACAGTATCGCGGCCGACCGTCATCCTCCCGCGCGTGAAGACCGAGCAGCAGAACGGTCAGTACTTGTGGGACATCTGGTGGACGACGACATCGAACGTGGTCAGCGTCGCCGCACCGGCCGGTATGCTACAGCCGTTCGAGCCGTTCCTGATCGTGCCCGAGGTGAAGGACATCAATCAGTGGCGTCATCCAAAATATATCTACGGCGATGCCGCAAAGATGGTGTTCACCCATTCGCACGAAATCTCTTTCTCGGCCTATCGCAACATCGATGTCGAAAAAGGCGTCGATACCAATAATCTCGACGCCCTGCTCGATCCCAAGCTCAAGGGCAAAGTGATCATGCGCGATGCGTCGCAACCCAATGCCGGCGCCTGGTCGATCGCGCCGCTCTACAAAGCGAAGGGTGGCGATTTCCTCACCAAGGTCCTGAAGCAGCAAGACCCGAAGGTCGTGGAGAATCCGCAGCAGCTCGACAGCACCATCATTCGCGGCGGCGCGGCCGTCGCCTTCGGCATGCAGGGATCGGCCTATTCCAAATGCGTGAAAGATGCCGGCTGTAAGAACGTCCAGCCGCTGGGCAAACTGGCGGCCGTCTCTTCGCGCGGCCTTGCCGTGTTCAAGAATGCACCGAACCCCGAAGCGACGAAGATTTTCATCAATTGGCTGCTCAGCAAGGAAGGCCAGACGCTGTTCATGAAGGAATGGGGCGCCTACAACGAAACCGGCGGCGTCAGCATGCGCAAGGACGTCGAGCCGTTCCCCGAGCATCAGAGCGACCTGCCCGATTTCGCGCTGGCCGATCAATATGTGTGGGTCGCCACCGAGGACGGCATCAAGGAAGTAGACGCTGTGGTGAAAATCTTCAAAGACGTGATGGGGAAGTAATTTATGTCAGTCGATCTTACAGGTAAGGCCTGCATCGTCACCGGCGGCTCGCGCGGTCTCGGCCGGGGCGTCGTCGTCGCCCTCGCCAAGGCGGGCGCGAATGTCCTCGTTGTCGATATCGACGGTGAACCTGTCGTCGAAGCAGGTATTCCCGCTGGCCGTCTCAAGCATCTGAACGCCGACGTCACCAGCGATGCCGATCGCACCAAGATCGCACAAACTTGCAAATCCGCATTCGGTCGTATCGACATGCTGGTCAACAATGCGGGTATCGGCCAGCAGACGATCCGCGCGGATTACGCCACCAACCCGCTGCATCCCTGGGACGTGCCGCCACAAAACCTAGCGGAATTCTTCGCCGTGCATTCGATCGCGCCGCTACGCCTCGCGGCCGAAGTGATCCCAACCATGCGCGCGCAGGGCCGCGGCCGCATCCTGACGGTCGTCACCGATTTCGCCGTGATGATGCGCCCGTCGATGACCGCCTATGGCGGCGCGAAAGCGGCGAGCGAATCCTTTACCGCCGGCCTGGCCGTGGACCTCAGAAACAGCGGCATCACGGTCAATGCGATCACTCCAGGCGGCATGGTCGATACCCGCTTGGTGCCCGACCGGCCGAACATGAAGCGTTCGGATCTATTGCAACCCAGCGTGATGGGGCCGGCCGTCGCCTGGTTCGCGTCCGACGAAGCGGACGGCATCACCGCCAAGCGCATCGACGCCAAGCTGTGGGACGACAAGCTGACGGGTAAGCAGAACGCCGACAAAATGTGCCAACCGATCGGCTGGGGACCGCTGGGCGCCTAGGCCCAGCGGCGTTCCGTCTTCTTACTTCGCTTCGAGGATCTTGCCGATCTTCTCGACAACCGGCTTCGGCGTCGCATAGATCGACTTCAGGATGGCCGCGAGCTTGTCGCCCGGCACCGGCTCGACCTCGAGCTTCTGCTTGGCCGCATCGGCGATGAATTCCGGATCCTTCATGGTCGCATCGAAGGCCGCCTGCAGCACCTTCACCTTATCGGCGGGCATGTCGGGCGGCGCGACGAACGGCCGGCCGATGCCCTGGCCGGAATAGGTGAAGACCAGCGCCTGCTTCTGATCTTCGGTCTTGGCGAGATCGAAAATGAACGGCGCCTTGATATGCGTATTGGGTTCGGCGCCGCCCTGCACCAGAACGTTCACCGTGCCGTCCTTGATCCAATCGGGCCGCTTGCCCATCACGCTATCGTAGCTTTCGCAGATGCCGTGCACTTCGCCGCGCTCCATCGCCAGGAATACGTCCGACGATGCGGGGAAACCTCCGACCACCTTGAACTTGGTGCCGAGGATCGCGTTGAGCACGCGCGGATAGGCATAGGTGCCGGTGCCTGGTCCGGTATCGCCGATGATGAGTTCCTTCGCCTGCACGTCAGCCAAGGTCTTCATACCGGAATTTTTGTGCGCGATGCAGACGTTGGTTTCCGCCGTCGGGCTGCCTAGCCAAGTGAATTTGAGCGCATCGAAGCGCCCTCCCTCCGCGCCGGTCAGCGGCGCCAGGGGTGCATCACGCGCGATGATGCCGATGGTGGTGCCGTCCTTCGGCGCCACGCTGTAGATGTGATTGGCCGCCGTGAGGCTGCCCGCACCCGGCATGTTCTGCGGCACAAACGTCGGATTGCCCGGGATGTGCTTGCCCATGTGACGCGCGACGACGCGCGCCCACTGGTCATATCCGCCGCCCGGCCCGAAGCCGATGATCATGTTGAGCTTTTTGTCTTTATAGAAGTCGGCTGGCGATTGCGCGGAGGCCGAAGCACCCGGCAGCACGACCGCCGCACACAATACGAGCGAGGACAGCAGCTTTTTCATCGTCAATCTCCCAAAACGCCTCTTTATTTATTGGGAGCGATTGTCACATCCGCCCGCGCAAGTTGTCTAGGCCAGCGAATTAGGGCCAGCGACTTAAGGATGGATCGGTAGATCGAGCGACAAACCCACCAGGTCGCCCTGCACGTTGGAGCGGATATCCGGCGGAACCGGCGGAAAAGGCCCGGCGCGGCGTACAATCTTACGCCCTTCTTCGTCCAGCGGCCCCGCCCCTGTCGAGCGTCGCAGGAAAAGGCTCACGATCTGGCCGTCGCGGTTCAGCAGGATGTCGAAGATCGCGACCCCCGACAGACGCATCGGATTGCCAATGTCCGGATAGCTCCTCTGCTGTTCGATCATCTGCTTGATCTGATTCAGATACACATCGCCCCCGCCTTGTCCGACCAACCGCAGCCGGGACGGTTCGCGCGGCGTTGGGGCCTGGGTCGTTTGCCCGGGCGGCGTTGGCTGCTGCGGTGCGGGCTGCACCTCCACAGGCTTGGGTGGGACCGGCGGCGCCGGCGGCGTGGGTTTCTTGAGCGGCGGCGCAAATTCCGCGATCACGTTCGCCGGTTCCGGCTCCGTTAACGGACTGGGCGCTCGGGTCGGTTGGGCAGCCGCGGATTCCGGGGGTGCAGCCGCTTCCGGCGCGATCTCCGCCGGACGGCCGCGCGCCAGATTGGGATCGTCGCCGGATTCGCGTTCGTCCATTGGCGGTGGCGGGGTTTCGCGTGACGGATCCGCCTTGGGCGGCGGCTCGAAGACCAGTTCGACGGGAATTTCACGTGGATCGATGGCGCGGCCCGTATCAGGCCATTCGACCAACACGCTCAAGATCGCAGACGCATGCAGAAAGAGCGCAGCGAGCAGCGCGATCACCAGGACACGCGTCTCGTTCCAGGCAGACATCGCCGAAGCGGGACGAAACTCTCCCGAGGTCGAGATCGAAAGACTTATCGTCAAATCGTTCGTTGAGTCGCTATTTGCGGGTCCACTGGCCATCGTCTCTCAAAAACCACGTGCCCGCCGGCGCGTTACGAAAGATTTCGGCCGCATAAACGCGCCCGACCTGCTCCACCGGCACGTTTTCCGCATGCGCCCGCTCGGCATAGACCTTGCGCCGCTCCGCATTCACGCTGCCGATCAGCGGCGCCAAGGTCACCGATTCGGCCTGGCTGCGCACGACGGCATAGCCGTCGTAACGTTCGCCGATGGTGCCGGCACGGCGCGGACCGTCCAGGATCTGACTTTGCGCCAAGGCGGCCGTCACGCTCGCGAGCACGAGCAGCGCAGCGGCGCAGACGCTAAAAAATCGGCTTCGTCTTAACATCTTCTTTGGCCTGTTCCTCGACGCGCAAACGCACGTCGGCATCGAGCTTGATGTTGAGATTGATCGTGATCGGATCGCGCGGCGCTTCGACCCTGACGGTCGGCGTACAGCCGGCCAGGACGGTGAGCGCCAGACCTAATTTGAGTAAACGCATTGCCATGGACCCTACCTTACACCCTAAGAACGCCCAAGGCATGCCAGCATTCCTAACGTTCCGATGCATTGCGCAACAATTGCCCCGCCGTCGCATAACCGTCGAGCAGTATTTCGGCCAGGGTATCGAAATTGGCCTCCAAGGCGATGTTCAGGATGAAAGGGTGGTTGTCGAGAACGCGCGGATTGGAACCCTCGATCCGCGCGATGAGATGACCGTCGCCCGAGGCGGCCCGATCCAGCTCGAATTTGAGCGACGTATAATGGAAATCCGCCAGGGCATCGCGGGCCAATGCCACAGCGTCGCCCGTGGAATGGTCGAGATTCGGGATATCGCGCGGCAAGGCGTCGCCGAGATAAGACAGCAGTCCCGGCTCGGCCGCCGCCAGGGCGCCGTGCGTGATACTGACGCCGGTATTGTCGAGATGGACCGGAATGGTCCCGGAGATCGATCCCGATCCATTGAGCCCCTCGACGTCGATCAGGCCGAGCAGCGCCTGCAGATCGACGCCATTCACCTTCAACTTCGCATCCATTGGCTTGGTCGGCTCGAAGGCGATATCGGCAAGCGACAAAGTGCCGCCGGCAAAGTTCAACTTGGCATCCTTAAGATCGATACGCGCCGGGGCGAAGCCTTCCGCACCGGACACGATGCGCGCATCGCCATGCGCCTCCGCCGGCCCCCAGGGCGTCGTAAGCCGGATGGCAGCGGACTCGAAATCCAATCGGTCAAAGGGCGCAGGCCCCGTCCCACCGGCCGTCGCCATCGTCAAGCCGTCCACGCTGAAGCGGTCCTCGGAATAGGTCATCGCGATGCGCGGTTCGCGTACGACGACATGCTCGACGCGGCCTTCACTGAGGCTCTTTGAGCTCCAGGTGATCTCGACCGCGCGGGCGCTCGGCCCGTTGGCATACCCCAGGGCGATATTGGCGAGCGTCAGGCCGCCGGCATGGACGCGCGTGACCTCAAACGAGCGCACCGGCACGTTCGAATGCTGCGCCATTGCTGTCGCGGCGACATCCACCAGATATTCGCGCAGCAGGAAAACCGCCTCGGCAACCACGGCGAGGCTCAGAAAGCCGATCGCCAACCAACGGATAAGGGAACGCCCGGCCATTCTAAAGACTAGCCGGGCGTTCGGGATTACGCGAGTGGATAGACGTGGGAGGTGTTATTCCCAGGCGGGCTTACCGAGGTTAACTTTGTTCGGGTCGGAAATCAGACCCGCGGCACCACCGGCGGCGGCACCCAACAGAGCGCCGTTCAGTATGCTAACGCCCGTCAGAGCGCCGATCACCGCACCGGCGCCAGCACCGATACCGGCGCCACTGACCGTACGTTCACCCGGCTTCGTGCCGCAGCCGGCAAGGCCCACCATGGCAACAGTCGCAACAGCAATCGTCAAACCCTTGAGTTTCATAGAACCCTCCTTAAAAGGTTAGGAAGGTTATACCGAGGGTTCGTGCGCGTTGGCGTGGCATTGTTGAGGCAAAAAGGCGCTCGATATACGGGCAGCCGGGTCATTAATACTTTGATTTTTAACTAAATTTTATCAGCCCCAATGGTGCGCACAACAAAACGCCCGGGACCTTCCATGAAGCGTGCCGGGCGTTGTTGTTAGCTAAACTATCGATAGGTTACTGCCAGGCGGGTTTGCCCAGGTTGATCTTGTCCGGGTCGGTCAACGCACCGCCAGCGGCGCCCGCAGCGCCGCCCAAGAGAGCGCCGCCGACAACGCTGCCGCCAGTGATCGCGCCCAGGGCCGCACCGGCACCGGCACCAATACCCGCACCACTCAGTGCACGATCGCCCGTGCTCTGACCGCAACCAGCAAGGCCCAGCAGGCCAACCGTCGAAATCGCAATCGTCAAAGTCTTGAGTTTCATGAGAAACCTCCTTGCAAGAAACCACGACAATTCTCTGCACCCAAAAGTGCGTGCATGACCTATCAACACGATGCGAGGCGGGAACGTTCCGCAAGGTGATGTGACCGATTGCAGGCAATAAAAGGCGATAACGCGAGCGCGAGATCACGAGGTCGTGGCCATACCCCCGAATCGCCAGAAAGCTTGACCCTCCGCCTGCACGCTCTCATTGTTTCGCCATATCTGGGGGACGCTTCCATGACGACACGTACGGCGCAGGCCGCCTTTGTCGTGCTCGTATGCGGCACGCTTCTCGTTTTCCTATCTTTCGGCGTTCGCACGACTTTCGGCTTCTTCATGGCGCCCGTCAGCGCGGATCTCGGCTGGGGCCGCGAAACCCTATCCTTCGCCGCCGCGCTGCAAAATCTCGTCTGGGGTATTTCGACGCCGTTCTTCGGCTTCCTATCGGATCGCTTCGGCCCCGCGAAGGTCGCGGCACTTGGCGGCACGCTGTACGTCGGCGGGCTCTTGGTCATGTCGCAGGCCGCCCAGCCCACCGACGCAATCCTGGGTATCGGCGTCATGTGCGGCCTCGCCGCCGCGATGACCGGCTTTCCCATCGTGCTCTCGGTGATCGGACGCAAGTTCCCGCCGGAAACGCGGAGCTTCTATCTTGGCATCGCCAGCGCCGGCGGCGCCTCCGGGCAATTGCTGTTCGTGCCGCTCGGCCAGCAATTCATCCAGGCGAACGGCTGGGCGGTCGCCTTCATCTATCTGGCGCTCATCGTCGGCCTGACGATTCCGCTGTCGACCGCGCTGGCCGGCGGCAATGCCCGCGCCGTGGACGACAATTCGACCTTGGGCTTCAAGGAATCGATGCGCGAGGCCTTCGCGCATAAAGGTTTCCGCCTGTTGGTGTGCGGCTATTTCGTCTGCGGCGCGCAGGTGATGTTCATCACCCAGCACATGCCCGCCTATCTCAGCGATCTCGGCCATCCCGCGTGGGTCGCCACCGTCGCCATCACCTTGATCGGCGCATTCAACATCGTCGGCAGTATCATCTGGGGCAAACTCGGCGGCATCTATCCCAAGAAGAACATGCTGTGCATTCTGTATGCGCTGCGCTCCTGCGCGATGCTGGTCTTCATCATGTTCCCCATCACGCCGACCAGCGTGATCATCTTCACCTCCGTCATGGGCTTGATGTGGCTGGGCACCGTGCCGCTGACCAGCGGCATCGTCGCGCAGGTCTTCGGCACGCGCTACATGGCGACGCTCGTCGGCGTCACCTTCATCAGCCACCAGATCGGCAGTTTCCTCGGCGTTTGGATGGGCGGCATCAGTTACGACCTTTACGGCACGTATGAGCCAGTCTTCTGGGGCGCCATCGTCGTCGGCTTCGCAGCGTCCCTCGTGCATTATCCGATCGACGAACGGCCGATCCAACGTCTGCGCGCGCCAACCCCGCAAGCGGCCGAATAGAGGCCTCCGACACGCTTCATGCTCGGCGGACTTCTCTCTCTTCTTTCGGCTGCGACCTTCGGCCTGAACAATGCCGCCGTGCGCCGCGGCGTGTTGACCGGTTCGGTGCTGCAGGGCCTGGTCATCACCGTCCCCATCGGCGTGCCGATCTTCGTGCTGTGCGCTGCGGTGTTCGGTGGCCTCGGTGCGATATTCGATTTCAGCTTTGAGACGACCGTGCTGCTCGCCGCTGCCGGCGTTGTGCATTTCGTGATCGGGCGCTACGGCAATTATCGCGGCATCCAGGCCTGGGGCGGCAATCTGGCGGGCCTCGTCCAGCAATCCTCCATCCTGATCACCTTGTGCTTCGCGATTGCGCTGCTCGGCGAAACCCTGACGCCGCTCCGCATCTTCGGCATCGTGCTGATCTTTCTGGGTCCCGTTGCGATGCTACCGGGACGCAAGCGCTTCCAGCAGAAGGCGGCAGCGGCCAACTTCACGCCGCATTATGCCGAAGGCTTTTTCTTTTCCATGCTGGCCGCCCTCGGTTACGGGACGTCGCCGATCCTCGTGCGCGCGGCGCTTGAGAATCGGGGCCTTGAAACCAGCCTCGCCGGCGGCACGATTTCCTATGTCGCAGCAACCCTCGCGGTTGGCCTCGTCCTGATGATCCCCGGGCAAATGCGCCACGCGCTGGCGACCAATCGCGTGGCGATCCGCTGGTTCGCCATCTCGGGCGTCTTCGTCTGCCTGTCGCAGGTCTTTCGCTATATGGCACTGGCGGTCGCACCCGTCACCGTCGTTGCCCCCATCCTGCAATTACAGGCCATCTTTCGTACGGTGTTCGCCTGGTTCCTCAATCGCGAACAGGAAGCCTTCGACATCTGGGTCATTCTGGGCATTGTGGTGTCCTTACTGGGCGCGTTGGCCTTGTCCGTCAGCACCGATTTCGTCTTGAACCTGATCCCCCTTCCGGCCACGCTGGCCGAAATCGCGCGCTGGCGCTGGCCCTGAACAGGCCGCCAAACGCCGCAAGCGCTTCTGGGAGGATCAAGAGTGGCCGAGCGTACAACACCGCCTTTCCGCGCCGACCATGTCGGCAGCCTGCTGCGTCCTGCCGCATTATTCGAGGCGCGCGAGAATCATAAGCAAGGCAAGATTCCGGCCGACGAGCTCGCCCGCATCGAAGACAAAGCGGTGCGCGACGTCATCAAGATGCAGGAAGACCTCGGCTTTCAGACGGTGACCGATGGCGAATTCCGCCGCAACTACTGGCATCGCGACTTCCTGACCTCGTTCTCCAACGTCGTCGTCGCCTCGACCGGCGTGAAGGTGAAATTCCACACCCATGACGGCGATACCGAACGCGATATGTCGGCGTTCAAGATCACCGGCAAGGTCGAACGACCGAAGCCGATCTTCGTCGATCACATCAAATTCGTGAAAGAGAACACCAAGGTCACGCCGAAGCTAACGATCCCCTCGCCCAGCATTCTACATTTCCGCGGCGGCCGCGACGCCATCGACTCCAAAGCCTATCCGACGATCGATTCCTTCTATGCCGACCTCGGCCGCGTCTATCAGGAAGAAGTCACCGATCTGGGCAAGGCGGGTTGCCGCTATCTGCAAATCGACGAAGTGAACTTCGCCTATCTGTGCGACCCCAACATGCGCCAGCAGGCCGTCAAGATCGGCGAGAACCCGGACGAGTTGCCGCACACCTATGCCAAGCTAATTAATTCAGCGATCGCGACGCGGCCGAAAGACATGGTCGTTACCATGCATCTGTGCCGCGGCAATTTCGAAGGCGCCTGGGTCGCCGAAGGCGGCTACGAGCCGGTGGCGGAAACCCTGTTCAATGAAATCGACGTCAGCGGCTATTTCCTGGAATACGACACCGAGCGCGCCGGTGATTTCCGCCCGCTGCGCTTACTGCCCAAGGGCAAGATTGCCATCCTCGGCCTGATCAGCACCAAGCTCGGCCAGCTCGAAACCAAGGATGCGCTCAAGCGCCGCATCGACGAAGCCGCCAAGGTCGTTCCACTGGAGCAATTGGCCATCAGCCCACAATGCGGCTTCGCCTCGGGCGGACACGGCAATGCGCTGTCATTGAAGAACGAGATGGATAAGCTCAAACTCGTCGTCGACGTGGCGCGTGAGGTTTGGGGCTAAATAGTTAGGACGGGCACATGGCCAGCGATTATTGGCTCAGCAAACTCTTCTGGGACCTGCAGCAACCGCCGGCACAGGTGGAATACCGCGCCGACAGGCTGAAGGTACTGGAACGTTATCAACTGAAGCCCGAGATTCGCGCCGCCGTGCTGGCCGACGATGTCGCCGCCTTGGCGAAATTCTCCAATCCCTATCTGCTGCGCTTTTACTTCTTCGCCGTCGGCATGAAGGACGACGAATTCATCGGCAAGCTGCGCGCCATGGCCCCACAGGAAAATTCGCATGGCTAAAATCATTGCCGCCTACGCTGCCAGCCACGCGCCGCTGGTCGCGCGCGATTGGCACATCCTGCCGCAGCATCACAAGGATCGCTTGTCGGCGGCCTACCGCGAACTCGGCCGCCGATTGAGCGCCGCCAAGCCCGACGTCATCGTCGAGATCGCGCCCGATCATTGGTCGAATTTCTTCATCAATAATCTGCCTAATGTCTGTATCGGCGTCGGCGAGATGCATGACGGCCCGCCCGAACCGTTCCTGAAGGATTACCCGTTCAATCCGATGCAGGGCGCGCCCGAGCTTGCCATGCATATCCTGAAGACCGCACTCGACAACGATTTCGAGCCGTCGGTCTCGCATCACATGAAGCTCGATCACGGGTTTTGCATTCCGCTGATGCGCATGGAGCTGACGGCGCTGCCGCCCATCGTGCCCATCGTGATCAATAGCCTCGAAGAGCCGATGCCGAGCCTCAAACGCTGCTTGGCCTGGGGCAAGCTGATCCGCCAAGCGGTCGAAAGCTATCCAGAGAACCTGCGCGTCGCGGTGCTGACCAGCGGCGGGCTTAGCCATTCGATCGGCGAGCCCACCATGGGTGCCATCGACGAAGCCTTCGACCACGAATGCATCGAAGCCTTCCGTACAGGGGCCGAAGCCCCGCTGCTCAGCTTCCTCGAAGCCCACGTCACCAAGGCCGGCAATGGGGCTCAAGAGGTCCGTAACTGGCTGGTCGCCCACGGGGCGGCCCAGGCGCGAGGGTTCGAATTGATCGACTACTTCCCCGTGCCGGAAGTCTATGTGGGCTGCGGCTTCGCAGCCTGGAAAATTGCCCAATCTTGAAGTCGGATAACGAGTTTCCGGCTAGATTCCTATCCCCCGCCCGGGTACCATCCGTTCAAGAATTAATAATTTCGGGCAGGAGTAGGTTATGGCGAAAGTCAGCAACGTCTGGAATACGATCGAGAACCACGAGAAGTCCGGCAAATCCGGCGCCTATGTGCCGGTCGCGCGCGAGAGCGATCTGCTGATCGCGCTCAATAATTACAAACCCGGCTACAAGAACGAATTCCATCATCACAACGGCACCAGCCAATCCTTCCTTGTGCTGAAGGGTGAATTGACGTTGCGCACCCGTCCCGGCGTCGATCAGCCGATCACCGTGCACAAGGTGAAGGAAGGCGAATGCGCCGTCATGGCGATGGGCGAATATTATCAGCTTGAGAATGAGACGAGCGAACCGCTGGTGCTCTATCAGGCCAAGCAGCCAACCGATCTGGTCCAGATTCACGGCAAGGAAGCGGTGCATACCCGCGAATATTTCGGCGACAGAATTTAACAAAACAGAAAAGCAAGGGAACGAGCTCATGGAAGCCTACGAGGATTTCGCGCATGTCGGCCCGGGCACTGTTGCCGGCAAATTCCTGCGCCAATTCTGGCAACCGGTCGCGGTCGGTGACGAACTGGTCATCGGACGGCCGAAGCGCATCCAGATCCTGAACCAGCACTACACCGCCTATCGCGGCGAGGATGGCGTGGCGCATGTCGTGCAGGATGCCTGCCCGCATCGCCAGACGCAGTTGTTCCTGGGCTGGGTCGAAGGCAGCGACATCCGTTGCTTCTATCACGGCTGGAAATTCAATCCGCAGGGTAAGTGTGTCGAACAGCCCGCCGAAGACCCCGCCTTCGCGCGCAAGATCACGATCGAAGGCCATCCGACGCGCGAATATCTCGGCCTTATCTTTGCCTATCTCGGCGAAGGCGAAGCGCCGCCCTTCCCGGAATTCCCCGAGATCGATCCGGAAAAAGATACCGTTCTCTATAATCGCCACCCGGTGCCATGCAGCTATTTCCAGCGCATCGAGAACGACATGGACGAATTGCATCTGCATTTCGTCCATAAGGTGAGCACCGACGAAGTCGGTCTGGTCGAATTCCCCGAGATCAACGTCACCGAAACCGATTACGGCCTGCTGCGCAAAGGCATCCGCAAGGAATCCGGTCACAACGTCACGCGCACGGCCTTCTGGATGATGCCGAACGTGCTGATGACCTTCACGCCGGGCCGCCCGTCGCGTCCGCAATGGATGCTGCATCTCGCCTGGCGCGTGCCGGTCACCGACTTCGAGATGGCGAGCTTCATCGTCGCTACCGAAAAAGGCGGCGGCAAAGGCGTCATTCCACGCCCTGAGACCAAACCGGATCCGAACTTCATCACCGACGAAGTGCTGGCCGGCCGTATGCGCGTGCAGGATCTCGATCCCGATTACCCAGGCCTGTTCAACGTGCAGGACAATGTGGCGCTCGCCGGACAGGGCAAAATCGTCGACCGATCCAAGGATCGCCTCGGCCAGTCCGACAAGGCGCTCATCGTGCTGCGCAAATTATGGGAACGCGAGTTGCGCTGCGTCGCCGAAGGGCGGGCACCCAAGGCGTGGCGCCGCCCGACCGAGTCCTTCTTCCAAGAACGAACGCGCGAGTTGGAACTCGCCGGAGCCATTGCCGCCGAATAACAAAAATCGCGGCACCATACAGGGAGGTTTACATGACTGGGTTTGTTTCCAAGGCGGCATTAGCCGCCATCGCACTCATTGCGTCCGCCGCACCGGCCTTCGCGCAAACCGCGCTCACGCCCGCCGTCAAGGAATTGGCTGCCCTCGCCGCCAAAGACAAAGAAATGACCGTCACGTGGAGCAATTCCACCATGGGCGGCCAGAAAGGCGCGAAGGCGTTCGAGACCGGCATCAACAAGATGTTCGGCATCAATATCAAGGTCAGTTGGGCGCCCGGCGATTCCATGCCCAATGTCGGCAACCAAGTGGCGACGACGGCACAGAACGGCCTGCCCTCGCCCACCGACGTCTATATGGGTTTCTCGCGCAACATGGCGGTGCTGCAGGACCGCAACCTGTTCCACACCGCGCCGTGGGCCAGCTATTTCCCCGATCGTCTGACCAACGAGATCGTCGAATACGATACCTATGTGAAAGTCGTCAGCGCGACGCTCGGCTTCACCTATAACAGCGCCCTCGCGCCGTCCAAGCCCGAGAAGCTGGAAGACTTCCTGAAGCCCGAGTGGAAGGGCAAATACGGCACGACCGCTTTCGGCGCGGGCTTCGATCAGATCGCCGCCAAGGAAGCCTGGGGTCCGGAAAGGACAATCGAATTCGCCAAGAAATTCTCCGAAGGCGCCGTCGGCTTCCTGCGTTGCAACGAAATGGGGCGGTTGTCGTCGGGTGAATTCCTGGCCCTCGTCACCGACTGCTCGGGCGACAGTGCCCGCGAATTCGCCGCCACCAAGGGTGCGCCCTTGGCCCGCGTCGTCGCACCCGATGTGCCGCTGGTGAGCTACTTCTATTTCGCCGTGCCGAAAAACGCCAAGGCATCCAACTTGGGCAAGCTGTTCGTCGCCTTCGCCCTGACCAAGGAAGGCCAAGACGTGATCCGCGAACAGACCTTCGGCGATCTGCATCTGCTGCCGGAATCGATCGTCAAGGACGAGGTCGCCAAGGCGGAGAAGATCGCGGGTAAAAAATTCGCCAACGGCGATCTGGCCTGGCAGAAGACCAACGATGCCGGCAACGCCGCGCAGCAGGAAGTCGCCAAGATCCTCGCCGCCGGCGGAAAGAAGTAGCGATGCAAAGGTCGCTCACGTTCGCCGCCCTACTGGGCGGCGTTCTTCTCGCGCATGCGTCCGCACACGCAGCCGAACTGACGCCCGCCGCTCGCGAGCTTGCCGCCGCCGCGCAAAAAGAAGGCGAGATGGTGGTGATGTGGAGTTCGGGCACCTTGGGCGGCCCGAAAGGTGCGGCCCAGTTCGAAAGCGCGATCAACAAGACCTTCGGCATCAACATCAAGATCAAGTGGACGCCGGGCGATTCCATGCCGGCCGTCGGCAACCTGATCGCGACGACGGCGCAGAACAAACAGCCGGCGCCAACCGATGCCTATATCGGCTTTTCGCGCGGCACCGCGCTGATGCAGAAATACGACCTGTTCGAAAAGGCGCCGTGGAAAAGCTACTTCCCCGATCGCCTGAACGACGAGATGGTCGAGAAAGACATCTATGTAAAGGTGCAGACCGCGACCACCGGCTTTTCCTATAACAAGGCCCTGGCTCCCTCCGTGCCGGAAAAGATGGAAGACTTCCTGAAGCCGGAATGGAAAGGCAAATTCGCCACGACGAATGTCGCCGCCGGGTTCGACCAGCTGGCCGCCAAGGAAGCCTGGGGTCGCGATAAAACGCTATCCTATGCCGAGAAGTTCTCGGCCGCCGCCGCCGGCTTCATGCGCTGCAACGAAAGCCAGCGTCTGGCGTCGGGCGAATTCCTGGCGCTGGTCATGGATTGCAACGGCGATTCGGCGCGCAACCTCAAAGCCAAGGGCGCACCGCTTGAACGCAAGGTCGCGCCGGATATCCCACTCATCAGCTTCTTCTACCTGATGGTGCCGAAGAACGCCGCACATCCCAATCTCGGCAAACTGTTCGTCGCCTTTAGCGCGACCGCCGAGGGCCAGGCCATCGTGCGTGAGCATACCAGCAGCGACGTCCATCTATTTCCCGATTCCATCATGCTGAAGGAAATCCAGGAGGCCGAGAAAAAGGCCGGCGTAAAATTCGCCAGCGCCGATATCGCCTGGCAGGAAACCAACGATTCCGGCAACCAGACGCAGACCGACGTGCAGCAACTCCTGATCCGTAACGAGAAGAAGTAAGCGATGGCCGATAGTAGCGCGACCGGCGCCGTCATCGAACCCACCGCTTGGCCCGCATCGGCGCCGCAGCAGAAGAAGCGCCTGTCGTTGCGCTTCATCCTGCCCAAGGAAGATCCGTGGGCGATCGCTATGGTCGTCCTGGTCGGGCTGCTCAGCCTGTTCATCCTGACGATCCCGATTATCGTACTGGTGCTGTCGTTCCGCGACGGTCGGCCGATCGATCCGACCTCGACCTATTCGTTCATGCATTACGCGAGCGTGTTCACCGATCCGGTCGCCTATCGGGCTTTGCTCAATACCGTCACCTTCTCGCTCGTCACCTTGGTCGTCGCCTTCGTCTTCGGCCTGCCGGCCGCTTGGCTCGCCGAGCGCACCAATCTGCCGGCCAAGCCGCTGCTCTATACACTAATGACGCTTGGCATCCTGCTGCCGGGCTTCGCCACCGCCATGGGCTGGCTGTTCATGATGCATCCGCGCATCGGCCTGGTGAACGTGTTCCTGACGCGCGTCGTCGGCTTTTCCGAAGCACCCTTCAATATCGCCACCATCATCGGCATGGGTTGGGTGCAGGGCCTCAGCCTCGCCCCCATCGCCTTCATTATGACGGCGGCCGTGCTCAAGGCGATCGATCCGGCGCTGGAGGAATCGGCGCAGATGTCGGGCGCCCATTTCTTCAACGTGATCCGCAAGGTCACGCTCCGACTGGCCTGGCCCGGCATCCTGGCGTCGGGCATCTATATCGTGACCATTGGCTTTGCGTCATTCGACGTTCCGGCGATCATCGGTATGTCGAACCGCATCTTCACCTTCTCGACATATCTGCTGACGCAGTTGGCGCCGCATGACGATCTGCCGCATTACGGCAAGGCCGCCGCGCTCTCGACCGTCGTCATGGCCGTGTCAGGTTTGCTAGCGTTGTGGTACGGCCGGCTGCAATCACAGGCGCACCGCTATCAGGTGGTGACCGGCAAAGGCTACCGTCCCCGCATCATCGCCTTGCGCAAATACACGTGGCTCGCGTGGACGTTCCTCGGCGCCTACTTCGTCTTGAGTAAGTTTTTGCCGCTGATCATCGTCATCTGGGCATCGTCCTTACCCTATTTCCAGCTGCCATCGGAAGCGGCCTTCAAGGCGATGTCGTGGGCGAACTTCCTGAACATCCCGTGGGACATGATGCTGCTCGGCCTGCGCAACACATCGATCCTTATGGCGCTGGTACCGACCCTGACCTTGGCCTGCGCGCTCGCCTTTTCCTGGGTCGTCCTGCGTTCCAAGGTGCCGGGCCGGCTCGCCTTCGATTTCGTCGCCTTCCTGCCGCACGCCATCCCTAATATCGTGTTCGGCGTCGGCGTGCTGCTCTTGACCCTGTTCCTGCTGCGCAACGTGATCCCGTTCTACGGCACGCTGTGGATCTTGCTGTTCGTGTTCATCATCGGACGCATCAGCTATGCGACGCGCATGACCAATTCGACCCTGATCCAGGTCCATCGCGAATTGGAAGAAGCCGCGACGATGAGCGGTGTGGGCACCGGCACCATCGTGCGCCGCGTGCTGCTGCCGATCCTAGCGCCGACCATGATCTATGCCTGGATCTGGATGGCCCTACTGACCTTCCGCGAACTCACGCTGGCCGTGATCCTGACGACCAAGGACAATCTGACCTTGCCGGTCGTCGTGTGGAGCATGTGGCAAAGCGGCGATTATGGCGCGGCCTCCGCAATCACCTTAATCCTCATCTGCCTGATGGTGCCATTGACGGCATTCTACTGGTGGGCCGTTCGTAAAACAGGGATCGAAACGACATGATCGAAGTCGAACATCTAAGCCTGACCTATCATTCGGCCAAGCAGACGCATCTGGCGGTGAACGATGTTTCGTTCACGGTGCAGAAAGGCCAGTTCTATACGCTGCTTGGGCCCTCCGGCTGCGGCAAGACCACGACCTTGCGCTGCGTGGCGGGTCTCGAACGGCCCGACCTCGGCGAAATCCGCGTCGACGGCGCAGCCGTCTCGTCGTCGGACAAGGACATCTGGATTCCGCCCAACCGCCGCTCCATCGGCATGGTGTTCCAGTCCTACGCCATCTGGCCGCATATGAGCGTGTTCGAGAACGTCGCCTTCCCGCTGCGCTACGGCGTCAAGAAAACGCCGTCCAGCGAGATCAAGCCCCGGGTGATGAAGGCGCTTGAGATGGTTCAACTCGACCACCTCGCCGACCGCGCGGCACCGCATCTGTCGGGCGGCCAGCAGCAACGCCTGGCGCTGGCACGCGCCTTTGTGATGGAGCCGAAAGTCCTGCTGCTCGACGAGCCGCTGTCCAACCTCGATGCCAAGCTGCGCGAAGAGATGCGCATCGAACTGCGCCATCTCGTCAAATCCATGGGTATGACGACCATCTTCGTGACCCACGAACAGATCGAAGCCCTGACCCTATCCGACGTCATCGCGGTCATGAAGGACGGCAAGATCGCCCAGGAAGGCAGCCCGCTGGATATATACCAGAAGCCGGCCAATGCCTTCGTCGCCGACTTCATCGGCAAATCGAACCTGGTGCCGGGCACGGTGACGACCAACCCGTCCGCCAACGGCATGGTACGGGTCGATTGCGCGTGGGGCAGCCTTGCCTGCGCCGCCCCCTCGGGCGCCACGTCGGGCGCCATCATGGTGGCGATCCGCCCCGAGCACCTTGAACTCACCCCATCGGGCACGCCCGACGAGAACGTGTTGCAAGGCACCATCGAGACCACCGCGTTTGTCGGCAACATGACCGATTGCATCGTTAAAGTCGGCCAGCACAGCTTCAAGGTGCAGCTACACCCCGACCGGACACCGGCCGTGGGCAGCCAGGTTTCGTTGTATATCGCGGCGCGGCATTGCCTCGCCATGCGCGAGGATGCGTGATCGCCACTTGCTAACAAATTTAATTAACTCGATTAACACATATAGTTATATCTGTTAATCTGGGCCCGTCCCGAGATCCGATCGAAGGACCAAAAACCAAAAATTTATAGCCAGGCAATCCGAGTCGAGGTGACCCATGCTCAGCCAAGAAGACAACGCCCTCTTCACCAGTGTCGGCCCAGGAACCCCCACGGGCGAAATGCTCCGGCGCTATTGGCATCCTGTCGAATGCACGGAGTTCGTCACCAGCAAGCCGACGCGCCTGAAAATCCTCGGCGAGGAATTGCTCATCTATCGCGGCGCGAGCGGCAAGCCTGTGCTGACCCAGTTGCGTTGCGCGCACCGCAGCCTCGCCATGGATTATGGCCGAGTCGAAGGCGACAGCATCCGCTGCCCCTATCACGGCTGGCTCTACGATGCGACCGGCCAGTGCACCGCACAGCCCGCCGAGCCCGAAGGCAGCGGCTTCAAGGAAAAGGTCAAGCTCACGTCCTATCCGGTGCAGGAAGCAAGCGGCCTCGTCTTCGCCTATCTGGGCCCGCTGCCGGCGCCCCTACTGCCGCTCTACGATGTCATGATGGAAGAAGACGGCGCCAAGGGGATCGCGCGGCGCAACGTCAACTGCAATTGGCTCAACTGCATCGAAAACATCGTCGACATCAGCCATCTCGCCTGGCTGCACGGCTATACGTTCCCGGCCTATGGCGCGAAGAAGGTGACCTATCACTGGGACCGCAAAGATTACGGCATGGACAATGTGATGGACATCGAAGGTATAGATGACACGCACATCTCCTGCTACGCGTTTCCCAACGTGAACCGTTTCTCCGCCCCGCCGGCCGAGAAAGGTGGCGAGCTGATCAAATCGATGATCTTCCGCGTGCCGATGGACGATACCTCGACCATGCAGTTCTACATCCGCTTCTATGCCAGCGCTAAGAAATCGATCAATTACCAGCGCAAAGAAGAAAAGCTTGGCGTCTATCGCCAACTCGCCGAAGATTGGTGGGGCATCGATGTCGGCGATCAGGATCGCATGGCCATCGAACAGCAAGGCGTCGTTGCGGACCGTCCCAACGAACATCTCGGCGTCTCCGACGGCGGCATCATCATGCAACGCAAGATGCTGCGCGAATCCCTCGCCCTCGTCGAGGACGGCAAGGATCCGCTCTGCGTCATCCGCGATCCTGCGAAGCAGAAGATCGTCTTCCCGCAAAAATCGTCCATGATGGAACAGCGTCAGGACCACCTGAACTATAACCGCGCCTTCGTTAACTGGAACGCCAACGCGGCGGAGTAAACCAACCGTCCATGTAACGTAAAAAAACAAACAGGATGAGGTAAGCCATGCTCAGTCACGAAGAGAATACCCTTTTCACCAGCATCGGCGCCGGTACGCCCATGGGCGAGCTTATGCGCCGCTATTGGCATCCGGTCGGCGTTTCCGAGCAGATCACCAGCAAGCCGAAACGCATCAAGGTCCTGAACGAGGAACTGATGCTGTATCGCGGCGCCAGCGGGACGGTCGTGATGACGCAGCTGCGCTGCGCGCACCGCAGCCTGGCGCTCGATTACGGCCGCGTCGAAGGCGACAGCATCCGCTGCCCTTATCACGGCTGGCTCTACGATCAGACCGGGCAATGCACGGCGCAGCCCGCCGAGCCGGAAGGCAGCGGCTTCAAGGAAAAGATCAAGCTCAAGACCTATCCGGTGCAGGAATATAGCGGCCTCGTCTTCGGCTATATGGGCCCACTGCCGGCCCCCTTGCTGCCGCTGTTCGATGTGCTGCGCATGGAAGAGGGTGTGAAGGCCGTTCAAATCCGCCACCTCAACGCCAACTTCTTCAACCATATCGAAAATATCCTGGACGTCAGCCACCTCGCCTGGCTGCACGGCTATGCCTATCCGGCCTATGGCGGCAAGAAGGTGACGTATCACTGGGAACCGCAGCCTTACGGCGTCGACAACGTCATGATGATCGACGGCCTGCCGGGCGATGACGAACATGTCTCCTGCTACGCCTTCCCGCTGGTAAACCGCTTCAGCGTTTCGCCGGTCGAGCCGAACGGCCCGCAGGTGCAATCCGTCCTCTATCGCGTGCCGATCGACGACACGGAAACCAAGCTTTACTTCGTGCGCTTCTATCCCAGCGACAAGCGCACCCGCTCCGTCATGGAGCGCCACGACAAGCTCGGCGAATACAAGCAGAACGTGGAAGATTGGTGGGGTATCGACGTCAGCGATCACGATCGCATGGCCATCGAGCAGCAAGGAATCGTCGCCGATCGGCCGAACGAGCATCTCGGCGTGTCCGATGGCGGCCTGATCCTAATGCGCAAGATGATGCGCGACGCCTTGGCCGCCGTGAAGGCCGGTCAGGATCCGTTCGGCGTCATCCGCGATCCGGCCCAGCAGAACGTCGACTTCCGTCAGAAGGCGGCGGCGATGAACGACCGCCGCGATTCCGGCGATTATGCCGGCGGCCTCGGCCAAGCCGCGGAATAAGCTCGCCTCAGACGATCAAGAATAGGCACCGGCCGCTACGGGCGACGTAGCGGCCGAGATGCCGCAAACAGGGAGTTATCGATGCGTAATACCATGAGCCTGCTGGCCGCTGCGGCCGCCCTTCTCTGCGCCGGCACCGCCGAGGCGCAGACCTTGAAGATGACGCCCGAGCTGAAGGCCTTGGCCGCCGCCGCCGACAAGGAAGGCCAAGTCATCGTCAAATACAGCAGCAATTTCTTCGACGGCGGGCGCGGCGTCAAAATCTACACCGACAATATGAACAAGGCTTTCGGCACGAAGGTCAAAGTGGTCTGGGCGCCCGGCGGCTCGATGCCCGAGATCGGCAACGAGATCGCGGTGTCGCTGAAGAACAACCTGCCCGCGCCGACCGATCTCTATACCGGCTTCTCGCGCAACATGGGCGCGTTCTTGAAGTTCGACCTGTTCCAGACGGCACCGTGGAAGTCGTACGATCCCGAACGACTGACCGACCGGTTGATCGAACGGGATACCTATGTGAAGGCGTATTCCGCGACGCTTGGCTTTTCCTACAACACCGACCTTGTGAAATCGAACCCCGAGCGCGTGTCCGATTTCCTGAAGCCCGAGTTCAAGGGCAAGATCGCCACCACGGCTTTCGGCGCCGGCTTCGAACAACTTGCCGCCAAAGAAGCCTGGGGGCCGGACAAGACCCTCGAATTCGCCCGCCAGTTCGCGCAACAGGTCGGCGGCTTCATGCTCTGCCCGGAAGCCGAACGCCTGTCATCCGGCGAATTTCTAGCCTTCGTCACCGATTGCGGCGGCGGCAGCATGGTGAAAGCCAGCCTGCAGGGAGCACCTGTCCGTCGCGTGGTGACCCCCGACTATCCGATGATCAGCTACTTCTATCACGCCGTGCCAAAAAACGCGCCCAATCCGAATGCGGCGAAGCTCTTCATCACCTATCTGCATACCGTGCCGGGACAACTCGACATGTGGGAGTTGCACCAGAACGATCTGCATCTCTATCCGGAATCGCGTCAGCGCGATGGCATTCAGGCCGTCGAGAAGAAATTCGGCATCACCTTTGCCGACGCCGACATCGATTGGCAGGACACCAACGAACCGGGCAATGCAGCCCAACGCGAGGTCGTGAAGATCTTCCAAGCCAGCGGCAAGTAAATCAACGTCGTGACAGCACTCGCCGTCAAGCAGCGTAGCAGCTTTTTGTTATCTATCCCGAAGATGGACCGTTGGGCGTGCGTGATGTTCGCCGTCGCCGCCTGCGTCAGCGTCGTCATCGTCATGATGCCGCTGTTCATGCTATGGCTGAGCCTGCGCGAAGCCCATCCGATCGAGCCGGTGTCGGCCTATTCCTTCCTGCACTTCGCCGAGGTCTTCGGCGACCCGTTCATCCTGAAGGTCCTGGCCAACACGTTCCAATTCTCGATCATCTCGCTGGCGGTCGGGCTGTTTTTCGGTGTGCCGACGGCTTGGCTGGTTGAGCGGACCGACCTGCCCGGCAAGCCGGCCGTGATGACACTGATGACAATCGGGCTGCTGATGCCCGGTTTCGCCGCGGCCATGGGCTGGCTGTTCATGCTGCATCCGCGCATCGGCATCGTGAACCGCTGGCTGATGGATACGTTCGCGCTATCGGATGCGCCGTTCAATATCGCGTCCATCACCGGCATGGGCTGGGTGATGGGCCTCAGCCTGGCACCGCTCGCCTTCATCATGACGGCCGCCGTGCTGCGCGCCCTCGATCCGGCGCTTGAGGAATCGGCGCATATGTCGGGCGCCGGTTTCTTCAACGTCATGCGCAAGGTGACCTTGCCGCTTGCCTGGCCGGGCATCCTGGCCGCCGGCATCTATATTTTCACCATCGGCTTCGCGGCCTTCGACGTGCCCGCGATCATCGGCTGGTCCAATAAGATCTATACCTTCTCGACCTACCTGCTGTTGCAATTATCGGCAGCCGAAGGCCTACCGCGCTACGGCGCGGTTTCGGCGCTGTCGATGGTCGTGATCTTCATTTCCGGCATGCTGATCTGGTGGTACAGCCGTCTGCAGGCCAACGCCCATCGCTATCAGGTCGTCACCGGCAAAGGGTATCGCCCGCGCACCGTCGCACTCGGCCGCAAAGTGTGGCTCGCCTGGGGCTTCCTCGGCGCCTATTTCACGTTCAGCAAGCTACTGCCGCTTCTGGTGATCATCTGGGCGTCGCTGCTGCCCTATTTCCGCTATCCGTCGGCGGCGGCTTTCAAGACCGTGTCGTTGCGGCAGTTCCAGAACATCCAATGGGACATGACCCTCGACGGCATCATCAATACCGGAATCCTGATGGTGCTGACGCCGACTTTGACGCTCGCCATCGCCGTCTGCTTTTCCTGGGTGGTGTTGCGCTCGAAGATCCCGGGCCGGATCGGCTTCGATTTCATCGCCTTCCTGCCGCATGCGATCCCCAACATCGTCTTCGGCCTCGCCGCGATGCTGTTCATGCTGTTCGTCCTGCAGCGCTTCGTGCCCATTCACGGCACCATCTGGATCCTGCTGCTGGTCTTCGTCATCGCACGGCTCAGCTATGCCACGCGCATGACCAACGCGACCTTCATGCAGATCCATAAGGAGCTGGAAGAGGCCGCCACGATGAGCGGCGTCGGCACCGGCATCATCATCTGGAAGGTGATCATCCCGCTGCTCGGCCCGACCCTGATCTACGCTTGGCTGTGGATGGCGCTGCTGACCTACCGCGAGCTCACCTTGGCCGTCGTGCTGTCGACGCGCGACAACCTGACCTTGCCCGTCGTGGTCTGGAACGCCTGGTTCGCCGGTGGCTTCGGCTCGGCCGCCGCACTGACGCTCATCTTGATGAGCATGATGGTGCCCCTGGTGGCGCTCTATTGGTGGCTGGTCCGCAAAACCGGCCTACGCCAAGCCTAGGCGAACTGAACGCAGACTTTGCCACAGAGTTTGTCTGGCCATGCCCGCACACGGCGGATAGGCTTGGCGAACCGTGCCAGACAGCCCTGACCTAGATCCCCCCATCGAAAGCAACCCGGCGTCGGTGCGCCACTGGTGGACCGGACCGCTGGCGCCGTTCCAAGTTCGCAGCTTCCGTTACCAATGGCCATCGGACACCCTCGTCTCGTGGGCGTTCGAGATGGAAAACCTCATCCTCGGCTGGTTCATCCTGACCGAAACCGGCTCCGTCGCGTATCTCACGATTTACGGCGCGCTCATTTTCGTCGGCACATTGCTGGCCCCTTTCTCGGGCGTGTTGGGCGATCGGATCGGGCGGAAGCAGACCTTATGCCTGACGCGCTTGCTGCTGCTGCTGTTCGCCACAACGGTGATGATCCTAGCGCTGCTGGATCTGCTGCGGCCATTCTATGTCTTCATCATTGCGTTCCTGATCGGCCTGGTGCGGCCATCCGATCAGGTCATGCGCAACGCCCTGATCGGCGACACGATGAGTTCGGACAAGCTGACCAGCGCGCTCGGCCTCGCGCGCATGACCATGGATTCTGCGCGCATCTTCGGTTCGCTCGCGGGTTCGACCTTGTTCGCCTTGCTGGGGATCGGTCCAGCCTATATCGGCATCGTGGTGTGTTACCTCGCCTGCTTCCTGCTGACATTCGGCATCGCACACGTGCCGATCGCTAGTGGACCGGCACAAGCCGGCACCGAAGTGCGTGGCTTCGTTGCCCGGCAATGGCGCGATCTGCGCGATGGCCTGTCCTACGCCTGGACCGCGCCGTCGGTCACCGGCCTGATGCTCTTGGCCTGCTTGCTGAATTTCTGCGCCTTCCCCATATCGCACCAGCTGATGCCCTACGTGGCCAAGGACATTTATCACCTGGACGCCACGGGCCTCGGTCACCTCGTTTCGTGTTTCTCCGTCGGCGCCCTCATCGGTTCGCTCATCATGACGTTCGGACGCGGCGAGCGGTTATCAGCCCGGTTTATGCTGATCAATGTCGTGCTGTGGTATTTGGTCATCATCGTGTTCGCGTATACCGAGACGAAGATGGACGGCATGATCGTGCTGTTCTTCATGGGGATCATCCACAATCTGGGAATGGTTTCGCTGTCGGTCGTGCTCTTGCGCGGCGTCGAGGCGCGGTTCCGCGCCCGCGTCATGGGGATCCGCATGCTGGTCGTTTACGGCCTGCCGCTTGGCTTGCTGCTCGCGGGCTTCATGATCGAACGGATCGGTTATCCCGCGACGGCAACGATCTATGCCATCTTCGGCATCGCCGTCGTGACCTTCATCGGCTATCACTGGCGCCGGACGCTCTGGTTCCAGCGCATGTGAACGTGCCTCAACGGGACGCTCAGTCGAACATTGCGATACAGTCGATCTCGACATTCACGCCCGCACGATGCGGTGTGCCGCCGATGCAGGTGCGCGTCACTTTCTCGCCCTGCATGAACTCGGTGAAGGCCTCGTTGAACTTCGCGAAATCGGCCGTATTGCGCAGACACACGCGCATATTCACCACATTCGCGAAGGTCGCGTTGGCAGCCGCCAAGATCCCCTCCAGATTCTTCAAGGTCTGACGCGTCTGGTCCTGAATATCCTCGGACGCGACCTGGCGCGTCGCGGGATCGAGCGGCCCCTGGCCCGACACGTACAATGTGTTGCCCCAACGGATCGCCTGGGCGAGCGGCGACGGAGTCGCGGCATTGGTGAAACCGGTGGTCGGCGACGTCTGCGAGGTTACGATCTGTTTCGGCATGGCTTTACCTCAAGGCTTCGGCATGACATTGCCGCAGGATTTGCAGGTCCGGAATTCTTCCGAATCGAAAAACGTTGCGTAAGCTTTCGAAACGGGATCGAGTGCATAATCGGCGACGACGAACGATTCTTCGTGCAGCAACGTGTCGCACGATGGGCAGAACCACTGAAAGCGATCGACCTCACCCGGGCGACGCTGGCGTTCCAGGACCAGTAAAAACGCATCGGGCGGAAAACGCGGCGAATGGGGAATGCCCGATGCGGTATAGATCGACGCCCCTTCCTTCAGCACCGCGATATCTTCTATTCCGTCGGGATCACGGAAATGCAGGTTCATCTGCCCCTTGATCATATACATGACCTCGTCGCTGGGGTTGATGTGGAACTCGCTGCGGTATTCACGGCCGCGCGCGACGAACGCCAAGGTATCGGGTTGCTGCCACAGCACATGGACGCGCTCCCCACTTTCCGCCAATTGGCGCGCGATTTCGGCCAGATCGGCGATCGGCATCGGTAACATGCAATCCTCCCATTCGGTTGGTGCAAGTCTGGCGCAGTCGACGAGCCTTTTCCACACCTCTCGGTGCGATTAGGGTGACGCAACGGAGGAACGCCGATGCCCGAATTCGATGCCGTGGTGCTGTCGCGCATCCAATTCGCCTATACGATGGCGTTCCACATCATTTTCCCCGCCTTCACCATCGGCATCGCGAGTTATCTCTGCGTGCTCGAAGGCTTGTGGCTCGCCACCAGGCAAAATTCCTACATCACGCTCTATCGCTTCTGGCTTCGGATCTTCGCGCTGTCCTTCGGCATGGGCGTCGTGTCTGGCATCGTTATGAGCTACCAGTTCGGCACCAATTGGGGGCCATTCTCTGATCGCGCCGGCCCGGTCATCGGGCCCTTGATGGGCTACGAGGTCATGACCGCCTTTTTCCTCGAGGCGAGTTTTCTGGGCGTCATGCTGTTCGGTTTCAAGCGCGTGCGCCCCGGCTTTCATTTCGCCGCGACCATCCTGGTGGCGATCGGCACGCATATCTCGGCTTTCTGGATTCTGGCGGCGAACAGTTGGATGCACACGCCACAGGGCCATGCCGTTACCGATACCTATTTCGTACCGATCGATTGGTGGGCGATCATCTTCAATCCATCCTTCCCCTATCGCTTCGTCCATATGGTGCTGGCCTGTTACCTGACGACCGCCTTCGTCGTCGGCGCGGTCGGCGCCTATCACCTGTTGCGCAATCAGGCAGACGAGCGCGCCCGCATCATGTTCTCGATGGCGCTGTGGATGGTGCTCGCGACCGCGCCGATCCAGGCGACCGTCGGCGATTTTCACGGCCTCAATACCCTGCAGCACCAACCAGTCAAGATCGCCGCGATGGAAGGCCATTGGGAAACCCGCCAGGGTGATCTGCCCCCTTCAGAGTGGTCCATCTAATATTTTAGATTGGACCCTGAAGGAGAAGACAAATGGGCAAGAGACACGGGCCTGAGGAGATTATCGGTAAGCTGCGCGAGGCCGAGATTATACTGGCGCAAGGCGGGACGACGGG
>CANIGJ010000032.1 GCA_947467145.1 Rhodospirillaceae bacterium
CCACCGGCCCCGGAAACCGCGACGCCGCCATTGCCGCCTTCCGGTTCCGCTACGCTCCACCTTCAGACGGCAATGGCGACGGAGGACACAATGCACTAACATTCAAACCGGACCACCTAATGGGGGCCGATCATACCAGCCTGTGATGCTGGCTGAACTGCTTCAACTTAATGGAAGGGCATCCGTAACGGAGATAGCCAAGGCTCTGCTGTCCCATAACGTACGGCCGACAATGGCAAAGGAGGAAACTATGCACTAACATCTAAACCGAACCACCTAAGAAGGAGCCGATCACGTGAACATAAGGTTCAAACTGCTGATGAATGAACGCGGATAGTGTCGTGAGGTCTAGGACTATAAGCACTATCGGGCTTGGGGTGTTCCTGGCCCTTTGTTATTTCCGATTGGAATTAGGAAGTTATGTTACTGCGACCACCGTAGAGACTTGGTATAGAGGGCTAAACAAAGTCTCATTTAATCCATCTGATAGTGTTTTTACTCCCGTTTGGATAATTCTCTTCTTTCTTATGGCATTATCTGGTTGGCGAGTGTGGCGATATGGAAATTCCCGCCCAGTCATTTTTGCACTTGCACTATTTTCATTTCAGCTGGGCCTGAACTTTTTATGGTCTATCCTATTTTTCGGCTTTCAGCTCATAGGCTTGGCTTTAGCCGAAATGATTATGCTTTTTCTAACGGTGACTTTGATGATCCTTGTGTTTTGGAGGATCGATCACCTTGCTGCATTTTTGATGATCCCCTATGTTGTTTGGCTTATTTTCGTAACCATACTCACATATTATATTCTAATATTGAATTGATCTTCGGATTCAAATTCGAAATACAAGTTCCCTTCACGTGTCAGGGTTACTGAGATCGCGTTAAGTTCTCAGTTGCCTTTGACCTGCCCACCCTCTTTGAAAGCGATATGTAATGGCTGAAGTGAACGTAAGGCATGAAGTCAAATTACAAAAGTCCGTGATCATTATCCTAGCGGTAATTGCTCTGAGCATACTGATAAACGCCGTTCAATATTCATTTGATTGGAAGACGCTCATGGGATTGCTGTGACCATTATGCAGGGTCCATGTGCAGGCAGTCTATTGGGACAAAGTTACCACCATCATCAACCCAGCTTCTTCGCTAGGTCTTCAGCACGCAGGTGCGTGTAACGCTGCAGCATGCTCAGGTCCTTGTGTCCGGTTATGCTAGCAACTTCCATCACGTTGAGACCTTTCTCAAACAGTCGTGTCGTTGCTTCGTGACGTAGGTCATGAAAGTTCAGATCGGCTATGCCAGCCCGCTTGGTTGCTCTCTGCCATAAGCTCTTCAGCGCTTCAAAGTGAACAGGGAAGACTTGTCCACTGATGTCGCGTGGTAGGTTTTGTAGGATTGCTAAAGCGGCAGCTGATAAAGGGACGTTGCGGCTGGTCCCATTCTTCGTGTCCGGCAAGTGGACATACCGCTTGTCCATGTGAACATGCTCCCATCTGAGAGCCAGTAGTTCTCCTCTTCTCATTGCTGTCTCAATTGCAAACTGCACCAGAGGGACAGCCCAGATTCTTCCGCTGGCATTCAGCTCAGCTAGTAGCTGTTCCTGTTCATGGTCTTCCAGCCGTCTATCTCTGGGCTTGTTAGGTGAAGGCTTCCTGATATTCGTTACGGGGTTGGCGGGAAGATTGTAGTTCCACTCTTTCATGGCAACCGTGAACACATGTGACAACAAGGCTAGGTCTCTAAGGCAAGTAGCTGGGCTAACTGTTTTGAGACGCTGATCCCTATAACGTGCAATATCTGGTGCTTTAAGGTTGGAAACATGCATCGAAGATATCCAGGACCGGCGCAGTCGGGCGATACTAAAGACCTCCTTGGCCTTGGACTTCTTATTGCAGGTGACCTGCTCCAGGTACCGCTGTAGGAGGTCTCCTAACGTGCTGTCTTGTGTAACCAGTGTCCCGGTCTGGATAGCCCTTTCGGTATCCGACGCCCACCTAATCGCGTCCGACTTGTAGCTGAAGGATCGGCATTGGGTTCGATGTCCCTTTACCCTGATCCGCACGTGGACCATCCCGTTGATTCTAGTGAAGCTAGCCATGACCCTTCAATCCATTGGAGCAGGAGTGGAGTAAAGGGGCCAAACGTGTCACACCAGACTTAGCCTGTTATGGTGTAACACATTGATTTTATTGGGTTGGGAATGGTACGCCCGGTTGGATTCGAACCAACGACAACCGCATTAAAAGTGCGATGCTCTACCAACTGAGCTACGGGCGCATCTGGCAGGGGTGTAGCAGAAAGCGCGGGCCGGCAAAAGCTTACTTGCCGTAATTTTGGCCGTAATTTTGCGGATTTATTTCGGCGGAATTCAGCCGATTTTCCGGCTTTTATCCCAATCGCAACAGGGCAGCGGGTAGCGCTGGGAAGCTGTCGATGGCGGCATCGGCCTGCATATCGGCCAAGCGGCCGCGCGGATAGCCATAATTGACGAGAATCATGGGCACTTGGGCGTCGCGCGCCGCGTCATAATCGATCTCGCTGTCGCCGACATAAACCGCCCGCGATCGTTCGCCGCCGACGATATCGATGGTGGCGTGAATGTGCCGTCCATCCGGTTTGGGGTAGGGCGTATCTTCGGGTGTGACCACCGCCGCACCGAAGAACCGGGCAAGTCCGGCGGCCTCCAGAATCGGGATGGCGACGTGGCGCGTCTTGTTGGTGCACAGCCCCAGGCGAAAGCCCTGCGCGGCCAACAACTCCAAGGTGGCGATGACGCCGGGATAGGGTTCGGTCTTGGCGACCTCGACCTCGATATAGGTGCGCGTCCAGCTTTGGTAGACGGCCTCGATATCGATGCCATTGCTGCCGCCCGTTGCATCCAATCCGAGAGCGACCGTTTTGCGCCCACCTTCGCCGATCATGACCTTGACCGCATCCAGGCCGATGGCGGGCCGGCCGACTTCGGCGAGCGCCGCGTTCAGAGATGCGGCGATGCCGTGGATGCTGTCGATCAGGGTGCCGTCGAGATCGAAGATGAGTGTGTCTTTAGGCATCTGGTCCTTTAAGCGTGGCCCAAAGTCTCATTCTACTTAGCGGAAAGAATAAGACAGAGCGTTGTAGGTTAATGGAACTGCGGGCTACTTTAACCGAAGAAACGACCTTGAGCGGGCTTTTGCTTAGATCGGGGCGATAAGACAACAGGCGGAATTTTTGGGAGGTCAGAATGCGCACACTGCGCTTCATTTCAATGACGGCATTGGGTTTGGCAATCGGCTTCGTTGGCTCGGATGCGGTCGCGCAGAAATCCAAGGATCTCTTCCGTATGCCGGAGGTGCGCGATATCGCGACATCCGATCCGTATGTGGAATCGGGCGCGCCCAATCGCTTCCTCGCTGAATCGGTACACGACAATCTGATCGCCTATGACGAGGTGAGCAAGAAGGTCGCGCCCTTGCTGGCGAAGTCGTGGACCAAGATCGACGACAAGACTTATGAATTCGAGATCAGCGATACGATCACTTGGCACGACGGCCAGAAATTCTCTGCCGACGATGTCGTCTATACGCTCAATTGGCTGATCGATCCGAAATCGCGCCTGCGCAACCGCGAGCTTTGGGCGTGGATGAACAAGGTCGAGAAAGTCGGTCCGAACAAGGTCCGCATCGTAGCGGAAAACCCGGCGCCGTATTTCCTCACCAAGCTCGCCTACGAAACCTGGATTTATCCGGAACACATTCATAAGAACGCTGATCGGCGCAACGATTACGGCAAAAGCCCCGTCGGCACCGGCCCCTACAAGATGACCCAGTTCGACAGTAACAAGGGCATCATGATGACCAAGAACACCGCCTATAAGCACGGTGGTGAAGCCAAGCCGCTGACCAACATCGGCAACGTCCTGGTTAAGATCATTCCCGATCCGCGCACGCAGGTTGCGGGCTTCATGGTCGGCGAATGGGATCTGTTGAGCCTGGACGATCCGGACCAGACCGAGGCTCTGATCAAGAATCCGAAGTTCAAGGCGTCGCCTACCTCGACCTTGGGTCTGATCTTCATGACCCTGGATGCCAATGGCGTGTCGTCGAGCAAAGCGCTGAAGGACGTGCGCGTGCGCCAAGCGATCTTCAAGGGCATCAATCGCGACGAATTGCGTCATCTCTATTGGGGCAGCTACAAGCCGGACTTCACGACCGAAAATCTGTGCTTCCGTCTCATGGACGGCTGCGACTTCACCGACGGCACCATCAAGTACGATCCGGAAGGTGCGAAGAAGCTGCTGGCTGAAGCGGGTTACTCCAATGGCCTCGATCTTGAAATCTCGACCGTGCTCAATACGGTTGTGGCCGACGTCGCCAAAGGCATCTCGGGCCAGTTGCGCAAGATCGGCATCAACATGAAGGTCGATGAGCGCACGATGCTCAATTACCGTAAGAAGGAAAGCGACGGCGAAGCGACGATCCGCATGTCCATCCACAGTCCGCGCGTGCCTGACGTGTCGGGCATGACGAGCTTCTTCTTCGATCCGGAAGGCGCGCGCAACAAGTACTTCCTCGACGATGAGATGGTGAAGCTCGCCAAGGAATCGGACTTCACCATGGACGACACCAAGCGCCGCGCGGTGACGAAGCAGCTGCTCGATCGTAACGCGCGCGAAGCCTACGTCCTGCCGGTGGCGTCTACCGTTACCTACACGCTGCACACCGACGACGTGGTTATGCGCAAAGGCGGCCGTTATGAAATCTACGGCTTCTATATGAGCGATCTGAGCTGGAAGTAAGCTCAACCGGCTAAGGGGCCGCGCCTTGCCCGGGCGCGGCCCGTCTGCCACTCTTTTGCGCAAGAGCAAGAGTGGGGAAGGGCTTCCATGAACATCGCCGATTTGACCGCCAAGGCTGAGCGCCTGCGCGCGTTGCATGCAGGGGCCGAGCCGCTGGTGCTGCCGAACGCGTGGGATGCCGCGACGGCCGTTCTGGTCGCGGAGGCCGGATTTGCCGCCGTGGCGACGACCAGCGCGGGCGTGGCCTGGGCCTTGGGCCGCCCAGACGGTCAGGTGCTGTCGCGCGCCGACATGCTGGGTGCGGTTGCGCGGATGGCCGCCGTTGTCTCCGTCCCGGTGACCGCCGATCTGGAGGCGGGCTACGGCGCTGATCTCGCTGCGATTGCCGCGACCGTACGCGGTGCAGCTGAGGCTGGTGCCGTCGGGTTGAATATCGAAGACGGCATCGATCATGCGAAAGGCACATTGTTCGACGAAGCATTGTCCGTGCAGCGGATCGCCGCCGCGCGCGCCGAGGCGAACCGGATCGGCGTGCCGATGGTGATTAATGCACGCACCGATCTTGCCTTCGATCGTGCGCGCCCGGAAGAAGAGCGCGTCGCCGAGGCGATCCGACGCGGTAATGCGTATCTGAAAGCCGGTGCCGATTGCGTCTATCCGATCCTGTTCCAGAAGATCGAGACCATCCGCATCCTGGCGGCCGAAATCAAAGGGCCGATCAATGTGATGGCGAGCGCCAATCTGGATGTGGCGGCGCTCAAAGATGCCGGTGTGAAGCGTATCTCGCTGGCGACCGGCGTGCCGCGCGTCGTGTACGGCCATCTCGCGCGGACCCTGGCGCAGCTCAAATCGGACGGAAAGTTTGATTTCCTGAAGGACGGGTTGGAAACGCCGGCGATGAACGCGAAATTCCCGCGCAGCTGAGGATAGCATCATGAAGATCACAGGCTTGGCGCATTTCACGATACCGGTCACGGATCTTAAACGTGCCGAGGCGTTCTATACCGATGTGCTGGGTATGCCGGTGGTCCAGCCAGAACGCGGCAACAACGGCATGGTTTTTCTCGATGCCGGGGGCGATTGCGTGATCTTGGCCAAGGTCGATCAGCCGATCTCGACCGCGCGCGAGCAGAACATCCACCACGCGTTCACGGTGTTGTCGGAAGATTACGCGAAGGCGCGGGCCGAGCTTGAAAAGAAGAACGTTCGCGTTGTCTTCGAGGAGGATCGCCAAGGCGGTGCGGTGAACGGACCGCGCTTCTATTTTCACGATCCCGACGGCAACGTTCTCGAGATCATCGACCTCACCAGCTACAAGGGCGCGGACTAATCGGTTTCTTCGGCCGCGCCCTTGCGATGTGTTCTAGAATTCCTTGCCGATCTTTTGATCGATGGAATAGTCGCCGCCGCCGCGAATGACGAAGACGAGCGCGAGGATCGCCCACATCAACGGGTATTCGTAGCCGCCGGTCGACCAGAAGAAACCGTTGGCGAGATGAACCTGGAATACGGCGACCAGAAGTAGCACGCAGCAGGCCGCAGCGACCGGGCGGGTCAACAGGCCGAGCGCCAGCAGCAAGCCGCCGAAGAATTCAACGCTGCCGACGACCGTCACCATGGTGGCGGCCGGTTCGATGCCGATCTTGCTGAAGAAGCCCGCAATGGCCTGCGGGTTGCCGCCGAACATACCAAACAGTTTCTGCGCGCCGTGCGGCATGAGGAACAGACCGGTCACGATCCGGACGGCCGGCCAGGTGAATTTCGACAGGCTACCGTAAACGCCGCCGAGCGCCGGAATGATCAGTTGAGGCATGAAGTCTTCTCCAGAGTTTTGGAAACTGGGGTTAGAACAAACTTGCTTGGCGCGGTTCGGCGCGCGGCTTCGCCGGGCGCGGCGGCGGCGCGGCGGCATCGGCGATCTGGAACGTGCGCTGCGACGGTTTCAGGATGGAGCGCAATTCTGCGAAATCGATCTTGGGATCGAGCCATGCCGCGGTGTCATTGCCGTCGAGGATCGCGGGCATGCGATGATGGATATAGGCGAGCGACGGCGACGGCGCGCAGGTCAGGACGACGCAAGCGTCCGGCGTGACGAAACCGGCCATCGGCAGGACGCCGTCAACGGAGATGAGGGTCTTTACCTTCTTGCCGTCCTCGACGCGCCATTCGTAATAGCCGGTCACCGGCACAATGCATCGGCTGTTCAGCATCGGCTGAAAGGTTCTCTTGCCGGCGGCTTCTTCTGACTTGGCATTGATGAGGGGGCGTTCGGCCCAGTCCGGTTTCAGGCCCCACGGACGCACGCAGAGTTCGTCACCGAAGCCGACGACCAGAATTGCATCGGTGGGGAACAATTCTCCCCATTTCGCCGCATCGAACGTTTCCCCGTCCATGTTCGGCGTCATCGTCTTCTTGATGGCTGCCTTGTCGGCCTCGAGGCGCGCGCACATCGGCGGTAATCCTGGGGTGTTGATCCTGGGTTATATTAGCGTATTGAGCGGGCGATTCCGCAAAATCGTCAACAGAATTGGCCGGTCGACAGGGTTTGAACCGTCGCAGTAATCCCGCTATCCATGGGATATGTCCGACACTAAAACCGGAATCCTATTCAAGGCTGCCACGGTCCTTCTGCTACGTGAAGCAGAAGACGGCTTCGAGGTTTTCATGGTGAAACGCCCGGCCCAGTCGGCTGGCTTTCCCAATGCCCTCGTGTTTCCCGGCGGGCGCTTGGATCCGGCGGATGAAAGCATCGAAGCCATGGCCGCGCATTGTCGGCGCCCCGAGGGAATTTCGGACGACGATCTCGCGCATCGCATCTGCGGCATTCGCGAAACCTTCGAGGAAGCCTGCATCCTGTTGGCGCGGCCGCGTGGGGCTGAGGAGCTGATTGGCGGCGATGGTTCGATCGCGATCGTTGAGAAGTATCGCAAGCCGCTGCATTCCGGCGAGATCGGCCTAGCTGAAATCGCGGCGGCCGAGAATCTGGAATATGCCTGCGATCTGATGATCCCGTTCGCGCATTGGGTCACACCCGATGGGCGTCCGCGTCGCTTCGATACGCGTTTCTTTTTAGCACCGGCGCCAAACGATCAGGTTGCGGTTCACGATGATGTTGAACTGGTGCATTCGGTCTGGACGTCACCGGTCCGCATTGTCGAGGAATCGGATCAAGGGCTGTGGAATGTGGTGTTCGTGACGCGCTCCAACCTGCTTAAGCTGGGTGACGCCAAAACGATCCCGGAAGCATTCGAGCGCGCGCGCACTTCGCGCGTTGTCATGATCAGCCCGCAAGTCGAGCGGGTCGAGGGCGGCTCGATCTTCCGCATCCCGGCCGATGCCGGGTATGCGGTGACCGAACGGTTCGAGCCGGCCTCGTTCCAGTCTTAAGTCCTAGAACTGATAACGACGCAGGCCGCCGTCGACCGGGATGACCGTACCGGTGATGTAGCGCGCCGCCGGGGAAGCCAAGAAGACGACGAGGTTCGCGACGTCTTCCGGCTGGCCGTATTCGCCGACCGGGATTTCATGTTCCGACTGCCAGGCGCGATATTCCGGCGTGTAATTGCGCAGGATCTGCTCGCTGATGATGCGGCCGGGCGGGATGCTGTTGATGGTGATGCCGTGTTTGCCGACATCGCGCGACAGACCCTTGGCCCAGGAATGCATGGCAGCTTTGGCGCAGAAGGCGCCGTTGATGCCGTCCGGCTCGGACTTGCCGGTGATGTTGATGATGCGGCCCCATTTGCCGGCGATCATGGAATCGAGGACGGCGCGGGCCAATTGGCGCTGGCGCGTGAAATTGAGCGTGAGCGCTTCTTCCCACTGCTCCTCGGATGTATCGATATTGAACGCGCGGCTGCCGCCCGCGTTGTTGACAAGGATATCGACCTTGCCCAAGCCTTTGAGGGCGGCGTCGGCGATGAATTTGGGGGCGTCGGCGTCGAGGAAGTTCTTCACGATGATGACCGGGCGCTTGGTGCCCATCTTCTCGATCTGGTCGGCGACCTCGACCAGCTTGTCTTCGCGGCGCGCCACGATGGCGACATGCACGCCTTCCGCGCCCAACGCCAGCGCAATACCCTTGCCGATGCCGCTGGAGGCGCCGGTCACCAGGGCGGTGCGGCCTTTGAGTTGCAGTTCCATCGCGTTCTCCCAATCTAAAAAATGATCGGGAGTCGCGCACAAAAAAATGCCCCGGACAAGATTAAATTGCCCGGGGCAACGATTTTGGCACGGCGCTATTTCCAATTGATATGGGACGGCATGATGCCGAAGGCGCCGAAGCTGTTGCCGCTGATCGCGATATCGCTGGAGTGCAGGAACACCAGCGGGATCGGTGCGACCGGGATGGCATAGGCGCGCTCGGTCGCCAGATCCATGATCTTAGTGACCGCGGCCTTACGCTTGGCGTCGTCGATCTCGTTGAGGCCGATCTCGCGTAGTTTGTGCATCTCCGGATCTTGGAACATATCCTTGGCGCTGGGCTCGAAGAAGAAGTCGAGCGTGTTGGACACGTCCGTCTGGCCGCCGGCGCTCCATCCCGAAACCAAGGAATTAAACTTCCCGTCCGCTTGCTTCGTGCGATAGGCCGCGAAGGTCAATCCTTCGACCGACGCGCGGATACCGATCTTACGCAGATGACCCGACACGACTTCGGCCATATCCTTGGTCGAATTGAAGGTCGATAGCACGATGTCGAAACCGCTGGCGTAGCCTGCTTCGGCCAGCAACTTCTTGGCGCCTTCAGGATCGTATTTGGGACGGGCGACCGTGTGGCCGCAGGCGACCTGGAACGACCAGCACAATGCATCGGGTACGCCGCGCGGCAGCGGACGGTTGCCGGTGCGGATTTTGTAAACTTCCTCGCGATTGACGGCCATCATCATCGCCTTGCGCACACGCACGTCCTGCGTGGCTTTGAGCCCGCTGCGTCCGGCCGCGTCGAACGACATATAAACGTAGGCCAAGCTCTGGGCGAGCGTGAGCGTGTAAGCCGGGTTCTTGGCGAGTTCCTCGGCCTGTTCCAGCGGCATGTTGCGTAACAGGTTGACAGCGCCGACCATGAATTGCGCGGTCTGGGTGCCGAAATCGGGAATTGGCAGGACGTTGAGTTTGCCGACATTGCTGGCGGGTTTGGCCTCCCCGCCATGCTTGTAGTCCGGGTTCTTCTGCAGAGCGAAGCCGGAATTGCGATCGACGCTCAGCACCTTGTACATGCCCGTGCCGGTCGGCTTGGTACCGAAAGATTCTTTTTCGGGCAGCGCCTTATGCGCGTGTTCGGGGAACATCACCGTCGTGTACGCGAAGTTCTCGATAACGTTGGGTATCGCTTCCTTGGTGGTCACGCGGATCTTGTAAGGACCGAGCTTCTCGATCTTATCCATGAACGCCCAATTGTTCTTGAAGCGCAATTTGACGGCGGGATCGATCAGGTAGTTCAAGGTATAGACGGCATCGTCGGCATCGAAGGCCTGGCCGTCTTGCCATTTGATATCGTCGCGCAATTCGAATTCGATGGTTTTCGGATCTGGCATCGCCCAGCTTTTGGCGAGCAGGGGGGCGTAGCGATAATTCTTCTCATCGTAATGGATCAGATTGTCGAACACCGCCGTCGACATGAATTCGTTTTCGGGTTTGGGATCCAGATAGGGATCCACCGATTGTGTGGCCTCCAGGAAGGCCATGGTCACCGTGTCCTTGCCCTTCTGTGCATGACTGACCGATGCGAGGCCGAGTAGATTTAATCCCGCGAGTACGAAAATTGTCGTCGATCTGATATGTCGATGCATCCTGGTCGCTCCCTATCGTTTTCGGCTTACGGCGCGATCTCGCGATCGCGCCGTGCTGATGCTTTTATTTTAAAAAGAAATTGCCGGACTTTACCTGGTGAACGGCTTTCGCAGGATCGAAGGTGACGCCCTGCGGGTCACCGCCTTTTTCGACGATTTCGATCTGTTCCTTCATCAGTTTGCGCAGCATGCGGATGCCACGGTCGGATGCGGCCAGGTGCTCATCCGAATGATAGGTGATGGCGCCCTGGCTGACCTGGGCTTCCCAGTCGCCGGGGAAGCGCTGATGCTCTTCCTCGCTCATCTCCACCCAGGTCTTGCCGGGGATGCGCTCGCGGCGCACCGGCTTGAAGTCATTCGGCACTTTCTGTGCGGCGAACAGGGTGAAGTGCGTGTCGTCCACCGGCACGACCCAGCCGATGCCGGCGGCTTGGCCGGCCGCCAGTTCGGTCGAGGGCACGATGCGGACATGCGGAAAATGCACATAGGTCACGCGATCGACCTTGCGGCCGTCTTCCAGATCGCGATGCGCGGTGTATTTCATGCCGCCGTCCGGATCGTAATCCCAGGCAACCGTGGGCATGACGCCGAATTCCGGCACGAACTGCACGCCCGAGAAAGCGGTGTGGAGGATCGGCAGATGGAACGGATCCATCACGTTTTCCCAATCCTGCAGCCAATTGCACGGCACGATGTCGATGGTGGCGTCGCCACCGGCACCAATGCTGCCATTGCGCGCGATCAGCTTTTCGCCGGGACCGACCTCTTCCAGATTGCTCCACAGCGGCAGGATCGGCTTTTTCTCCGGCGGGCCCATGTAGGCAAAGACCAGGCCGTATTTCTCTTCGACCGGATACCAGGGTTGGCGCACGTTCTGGCGGTAGCCTTCGCCGTTGTTGGGCTCACACGGCATATCTGTGCAGCGGCCTTCGGTATCGAACAGCCAGCCGTGATAGCAGCAGCGGATGCCGCCTTCCTCGACGCGGCCATAATAAAGTTCGGTGCCGCGATGCACGCAGCGGGGATGCACGAGTCCGACCTTGCCCTTCTTGTCGCGGAATAGGACGAGGTCTTCGCCGAGGATGCGGATCTTGAGCGGTAGATCCTTCACGCGGCTCGACAGCGAGACGGGATGCCAATAGCGCCGCATCCATTCGCCGCAGGGCGTGCCGCGGCCGACTTCGGTGATGGTCGCATCGTGGCTCGGCTGGCCCATGTGATAGGCGCTGCCGATGTTGCGGGTGTTTTCAGTTCCATCCATGACTTCATCCTCTACTTGAGATGATCATTTCCAATTGATGTCCGATGGCTGGATGCCGTAGGACTCGTAGCGCAATTCATTGATCTTGAGATCGGCGATATGCAGGAAGACAAGCGGGATCGGCGCGATGGGCATGGCATAGGCCTGCTCGGTCGTGCGATCCATCAAGCCGCGCATTGCGTCCTTGCGTTTCGCCGGATCCATGGCGGACAGCGCAGCCTTGGCGAAGGCCTGTAGTTCCGGATCCTGGAAATAGTCGCGCGGGCCCGCATCGTAGAAGAAGTTGATGGTGCTGGAGATGTCGGCGCTGCTGCCCGCACTCCAGGCATTGACCAGCCCATTTAACTTTCCGTCCGCTTGCTTCTTGCGATAGGAGACGAAGGTCTGCGCATCGACGCTGGCGCGGATGCCGACCTTGCGCAGCTGATTGACGACGACCTCGGCCATATCCTTGGTCGAATTGAAAGTTGTCAGCTGAATCTCGAAGCCATCCTTATAGCCGGCTTCGGCGAGCAGTTTTTTGGCGCCTTCGGGATCGTAAGCCGGCGGCTTGACGCTATAGTCGCAGCCTTCCTGCACCTTCCAGCACATGGATTCGATGAGGCCGCGCGGCAGCGGATGCTTGCCGGTACGGATGCGATAGACGTCGTCGGTCTTGATCGCCATCATCATGGCCTTGCGCACGCGAATATCTTGCATGGGCTTGAGGCCGCTGCGCCCTGCGGCGTCGAACAGGATGTAGAGATACGACAGGCTCTGCGCCAAGGTCATGGCATAGCGCGGATCTTTCGCCATCTCCTCGGCTTGTTCGAGCGGCGTGTTGCGCAACAGGTGAATATCGCCGCGTAGGAAATGCGCCATCTGCGTGCCTTCGTCAGGCACGGGGATGACGTCGACGCGGCCGATATTGCTGGGCGGCTTCGCCTTGCCGCCGTGCTTGTAGTTCGGGTTCTTCAGGAAGATGTCGCCGAGGTTGCGGTCGACTTGGGTTGCGCGCCACATGCCGGTGCCGACCGGCTTGGTCCCGAATGTTTCTTTATCGGCCAGCGGCTTGTGGACATGCTCGGGGAACATGAACACGCGCAACGCAAGAATTTCGAGCATGTTCGGCATCGGGTATTTGCTGCGGATGCGCACCTTGTGCGCGTCGATCTTCTCGGCCGACAGCATTTCCCAATCGGCCTTGTTGCGCAGCTTGGTGTCCGGCGCCGTTGCCCAGCCGAAGGTGTAGACGACGTCATCGGCATCGAAAGCTTCCCCGTCTTGCCACTTCACATCGTCGCGCAATTCGAATTCGAATGTCGTGTCGTCGATGCGCTTGAAGGATTTGGCGAGCAGGGGCGCATATTCGCGCGCGCTTTCGTCGTAGGTGATCAGCGTGTCCCAGATCGCGCTGCCTAGGAAATTATTCTCGGGCTTGGAATCCATATAGGGATCGGTCGATTGCGTGGCCTCGAGAAAGGCGATGCGCAGGTGATCCTTGGATTTTTGTGCGTGCGCGGATGGTGCGATGACGAAGCCTGCCAGCAAGGCAAGCGGCATGGCGGCGAGAAGACGGTAATGCATCGGTTCTCCTTTTTCGTGGGAGCAGCTAATGCGCACGACGTGCCGCTTGGTGCAGCTTGGGTCTGCCTATGCTCCGGATCGAATGTTGGTTACGCGTAAAATACGTTTACAGATGAATACAAAATAGCCGCGCGGCCGAACGGCCGGCGCAGCCAAACATCATTCTTCTTTTGGGTCCGTCGGTTTGACGTCGTCCTTGCGCAAATGATCGGTCAGGATGGAGACAATTTCATAAAGCGATTCACGCTCGTCCGGCTTCAGCAACGACAACAGCAGGCGTTGGCGCTCGCGCCCGAAGGCCATCAGTTCGACATGAAATTCCTGGCCTTCCGGCGTCAGGGTCAGGATCGCGCTGCGGGTATCCGATGCGTTGGTCGCGCGCGTGAGGTACCCGGCTTCGGCGAGCGAGCCCACGGCGCGGCTGATCTGCGCTTTGTCGTAATGCATCCAGGTGGCGAGGCGGTTGACGGTCGCGCTGCCGACGGTGCCGAGTTTTGCAAGGATGCGCCATTCGACGAGGGACAAACCGAAGGATTCGCCGTAGGTCCGCTTGGCTTGGCGGTCCAGCGCCCGCGCTAGAATAAGCAGCCGGAACGTGAGAAAGTCCTCAAGGACGAAGTCCGAGGTATCGGGGCCGTTCGGTCCGTCGCTCAAGGCGCCAGCGGGAACGGTGGGTCGCTTTTCGGCAAGATCGCTCATGGCAGCGACGCTATCGACTGATCGTTGTACAGTCAACAATCTTTAAGAATGGGTAAAGATCCCGCTCTGCTCGATCCCATTGAAGAGATATTGCATGGCCAGCGCGGCGAGGATGATGCCCATCACACGGGTGATCACGTTGATCGCCGTATCGCTCATATAATGTCGGATCTGGCCGGCGCCGAAGAACAGCACCAAGGTCGCGGCCATGGTGACGAGGACTGTCCCGGCGATGACGGCAAGGCCGAGCGGATCGCCATCGGCCTTGGCGGCCACGAGAACGACGCCGCCCATGGCGCCCGGGCCGGCGATGATCGGGGTGGCGAGCGGAACGACGGAGATATCGTCCTTCTTTTCCGCCTCGCGCGTTTCGTCCTTAGACAAGGTGAACATGCCGGTATCGGGCATGAAGATCATGTCGAGCGCGATGAGCAGCAACAGCACGCCGCCGGCCGCCTGCAGGGCGGCGAGCGTAACGCCGAGCTGACGGAAAATCGGCCCGCCCAGCAACGTGAAGAACAGCAAGATGCCGGTCGCGATCAGGATCGCCTTGATGGCGATCTGGCGACGACGTTCGCGCGTGACGCCCGGTGTGAGGGCAGCGAAGAGGACAGCGGTGTCCAACGGTCCGATGGTCGCGAGCAATGTCGAGAAGGCGACCAGGGCGGACTCGGTGTAGGTCATTTGGTCAGGAACTCGACGATCTTGGCCGCGACGAGTTCTGGCGCGGTCAGATAGCCGAAATGGCCCTGGCCTTCGAGGACAACAAGTTCCGCGCCGGGAATGGCCGCAACCAGACGCTGGGCATTTTCTGGGCCGCGGCCTGAGGATTTTTCACCGAGCAGAAAACGGACGGGCACGGCGATCGGGCTATAGCGTTCGGGCTCGAACACGTGGTTTTTAAGCTCGTGTAGCTCACGCGGCATCGTATGCGCCATGGCCATGCGCTCGGCCCAGCCTTCGGTGTTGGCGCGCTGCTTCTCGACGACCTCCTGGGTCGTATTGATGATCCCGCGCAGATGCGCCGCAACGGTGCCGTCGCGGTCACCGGCAGCGATCAGGCGACGCATCTTTTCGATGGTGTCGTCGCGCTTCGGATCGGCGGCGGTACGGTTGAGCGAAGGCTCATAACAAATCATGCGTTTTAAGTTGTGCGTCAGGAGTGCTCCTTCAAGTGCGCACATTGCGCCGAACGAATGGGCGAACACGTTGACCGGACCGCCGGTTTCCGTGGCGAGGGTATCGATGACGGCCGCGACATCTTCGAATTCGCGGGCGAGTTTATATTTGGCACCCTCGCCGTCGCCGCTGATGCCGCGCCCGCGCCGGTCCATCATATAAAGCGTGAAGTGCGGCGCCAGATGCTCCTTCAGGCGGCGGAAGCCTTTGTAGGTGTCGCCGGTGCCATGAATCATGATCAACGGCGCGCCCGCGCCTTCGACCGCGCAGCGGATCGGCGTGCCGTCGGCGGAGATGGCGGTGAACAGGACTTCTTTTACATCGCTCATGACATACTCCGGCCAGACGAACGCAGGGCTGCGCGGTAAGACTCGAGGGTCGCCGCCATTTTGCCGTCCATGGTGAGATCGCGGAGCGCCAAGGCGCGCGCGGTATCGACGATGCGCTCGGTGGTGGTGGGATCGTCCAAGGTCCCCTCGATCGCATCGGCATAGGCGATGACATCGCCAGGCGATATCAGGCGGCCGGTAACGCCGTCTTCCACCAATTCGGACACGCCGCCGATATTGCTGGCGATCACCGGCGTGCGCGCGGCGAAGGCTTGCGGCGCGGTGCGCGATTGGGCTTCGACCGCGACTGACATGATGGTCAGGATATCGGCGGCTTGCGTCAGGCGCGCGACATCGTCGCGATAGCCGGTGAAGCGCACATCCTCTGTAACGCCCAGTTGATCGGCGGTGGCGCGCAGGAAATTCTCGTAGCCCTTGGCGGAATCGGTGTCGCTGCCGACGATCAGTGCCGCAACGGCACGCCTACGCGTCTTCAATTCGGCAACGACCTTGATCAGGATTTCCTGCGCCTTGTCGCCGCGCAGCATGCCCACGACGGCCAGCAGCGGCCGGTCGGCGGGGATCGCAAACTCGGCGCGTACGGCGGCGCGGTGGGATTCTTTGTGGGCGATGTCGAAGAATTCATCGGCGGCCCATTCGCCGACCACGTCGATGCGATCGGCTGGCAGGAAATTCTTGCGCGCGAGATCGTTCTTGATGATGTGCGCTGAGGCGATAGCGCGATCGCAACCCCATTGCCATTGCAGCCGCCGATGCAGCTTAGGCTTCATCGGCGTCGATAGATGCCGCGTGCGAATGACGGGCGCGATGTCGCGGCCGAAGCCGTGGGTGGCGCCGTCGCGGCTGCCGTGTGTGTCGACAATGTCGAAGCGCTCGCTGCGCACCAGTTTGCGAGCGGCGAGGATCAGCGCCGGATTGTAATGGCCGAGATAGGGCAGGTCGTGGACGGCGAGGCCGTGTGCTGCGGCTTTCAGCGACAAGGCGCTGCCGGGGCGAGCGGCCAACGCGGTGTGGTGACCATTGGCGGCGAGCCAGATCATCTGGTCCAGGATGCGATATTCCTGGCCGCCCCAATTGACGCTCGATTCTGTGTGGAGGATGCGCATGGTCCCTCTCGCGGACGGAGTGGGACTATTTGATCTGATGAACTTTGGGTTCGCGGTTGCGCATCGTGCCGTCCCAGCGCTTGGCGAAATCGGCGGTGATGGCGAATTGGTCGAGCACGCGCGCGACGATGTGGTTCACCATGTCGTCTAGGCTCTGCGGATGATTATAGAAGGCGGGCATCGGCGGCAGTATGGTGACGCCCATGCGCGATAGCTTGAGCATGTTCTCGAGATGGATCTCGCTGAGCGGCGTTTCGCGTACGACCATGACCATCTTGCGCCGTTCCTTGAGGATGACGTCGGCCGCGCGATGGACGAGATGCTCGCCGATGCCGTGCGCGATGGCGCCGACCGAACGGGTCGAGCAGGGCATGATGACCATGCCGTCGGTCATGAAGGAACCCGACGAGATCGCTGCCCCCATGTCGTTCGGGCCGTAATAGACGTCGGCCAAGTCGCGCAGGTCGTTGAGCGTCAGCGTGGTTTCGTGTTCCAGGGTCTGCTGCGCCCATTTGCTGACGACCAGATGCACTTCGACATCGGTCTCGGCCAACACCTGGAGCAGGCGGACGCCGAAGATCGCGCCGCTCGCGCCGGTCATTCCGACGATCAGTTTGGTCATTGCGTCCCTCGGTAACGCTTAAGTCTTTGAATCATAGTAATTTATTGTCTGTGGTCAATGACCGCTGATCTTGGCGTGCTGCGGCTTGGTGTCTTCGAAGGTCTGCTGCTGCGCCGGGCTGGCATCCTTCTGGTACTTGGTTTTCCATTCGCCGAACGGCATGCCGTAGATGGCCTCGCGCGCGGCGTCATAATCCACGTCGACCCCGCGATCCTTGGCGGCAGCCTGATACCATTTGGACAGGCAATTGCGGCAGAAACCGGCCAGATTCATGAGGTCGATGTTCTGCACATCGGTGCGGTTCTGCAGATGCGCGACGAGACCGCGGAAGGCGGCGGCTTCGAGCTCGGTGCGGGTCTTGTCGTCCATGGCGGCACTCCTGAAGAGCGGGAATATGGCGGTTTATTTACATCGCGGGGGCGGCCAGTGCAAAGGAGTGGGCAAAAGGACTTGCCCCCAGGTTTTCCTCATTTTTATCCACAAGAACCCAACCTGTAGTATGCGAGCGTCCGTTGTTAACGAAATCTGGGCGTGATAACATGGGTTTCCGCCAAATTACGACGCTTCCGTACGACCCCAACCGGGTTTTGTGACAGATTTATTGGGAGATCCATCATGGCGTTCACGCCGGATCGGAAAGACGGACCGAGCCCCTCGATCGAGGTCGTCCACGACCGCAATGCGGATTGGCCCGACGGCCGCTCGCCGGAATGGCCATTCGACAGACGCGATGATCGACGTGATGACCGCAGCGATGAGCGGCGCGAGCGCAAAGCCGATGCGCCGGTCCGCGATCGTGCGCTTCTCCTAAACGCGGATATGGTCGTTGGCGACACGTGGACGCCGCCGTTCCACGTCCGTCATCGCCTCTGGACCATCGGCGCGGCCGTCGTCTCGGTCTTTTGGATCCTGGGCGCCTATTTTTATATCTCGAACAATCTCGGCTTCGATGTCCTGTCGTCCTTGATGCCGCACGAAGTCGGCGGCTTGGCGGCCGGCGTTTTCACGCCGATTGCGCTGGTCTGGATCGTCGCCGCGGTCTACGAGCGCGCGCGCATTTATCAGGCCGAAGCCCAGGCCCTGCGCTGGCATTTGAGCCGCTTTACCTATCCGTCCGAACTTGCCAGCGACCGCGTCTCGGAAATCTCCGAACATCTGCGCCAGCAAGCGCGCCAATTGACCGAAACGTCGGAAGAAGCTGCCGGGCGTGCCGCCGATGCGGCGGCGCTGATCAAGGAACAGACCTTGGCGCTGGTGTTGGCGTCCGATCAGGCGGCCCTAAAATCCGAAAGTGCGGGCGAAAACCTGCGCCGCCAGGCCGAAGACCTGGTCACCGCCTCGGACCGCGCGATCGCGCGTGCGCGCGAAGCCGGCAATGTGCTGCATCATCAGTCGCACGATCTGATCAATGTCTCGCAGCAGGCGGCAGCACGAACCGAAGACATCACGAACACGCTGCAGCGTAGCGGTGAAGAACTGATGCGCGTCGCCGGGGAATCGGCGAAGCGCGCGCACGAGACAGCCGAACTGTTCCAGACGCGCGCCCAGACCTTGGATCAGGTTTCGGCAACCGCGGCGGCGCGGGCGACCGCCATGGGCCGCGATCTGGCGGACAACGCCACGAATTTGGCAAGCGCCACCGAACTGGCGGCCAAACGTGTGGAAGCGGCGAGCGTCGGGCTCAAGGAATACGCGCTCGATATGACGCGCCGCTCCGACCAAGTCGTCGTGCAGGCCGATATGGTCGGCGAGGCGTTGTCGCATCAGGCGGAGAACTTGAACGATGCCGTCACCCGCGCAACGGCGCAGACCTATGAAATCGCACGCCTGATCGAGGCCGAATCCAAAAACCTGCAATCGGCAACCGAAGGTACGTTGCTGCGCGCCCGCGAAGCCGGCGCCGAAATCGGCACCGAGACGCGCGGTCTGCTCGCGGCCAGCGACTCCTCCATCAAGAAAATGGCACTCGCCACCGACGAATTCCGCCGTCAGAGCGAGACGTTGGACAGCGCATCCGATCGCGCGACCGTGCGCGCCCGCGCGGCCGGTTCGCAGATTCAAGAAGTCGCCGGCGGCCTGGATCGCGTGGTCGAAACGGTTTTCGCGCGCGTCGATCGCGCCGGCACCGAAATCCAGAAACAAGCCGATCAGGTGGCAGCGGCGGCCGATCGCGCTGTGGGCGAAATGGCCCAGGTCGGCAACGGCGTGCAGGAACGCACGGATCATATCTCGCGTGTGGCGGATGTGGTCACCGTGCGTCTCGAAGCATCGAGCATCGCTATCCGGGCGCGCGCCGACGAACTGGCCATTGTATCCAAAGATACCAATGCGCTGCTCGACGATGCGGCCGATCGTCTGCATCACGTGAAGCTCGATGTGAAGGAGTCCGTCGAATCGGGTGTCAGCGGATTGGACCGCGCGACGGCGGCGATGAAACGCGATCTGGAAGAATTGAACCGCGCGACCCAGGCGGCGACCGCGATGAGCGAAGGTTTTGCTCAGCGCGTCGATACCTTGACCCAGGCATCGGAAGGGGCGACGCGTCAATTGCAGGCGCAGTTGGAACAGATCGTCGATCAGATCCGCGAGCTGAACCTGACCTCGGAAGCGTCGAGCGGCGATATGGGCAAGGCGCAGGATGCCTTGATCCAGCAGGCCGTGCTGCTCGCCGCGACCGCGACCGACAGTATCAAGCAGATCGGCGACGTCGGCGATGCTTTGCGCGAGGAATCGCGCTCGCTCGGCGAAACATCGAGCAAGGCAACCGAACGGCTACGCACCCTTGGTGTCGTGTTGGAACGCCGCGCCAGCGAATTGTCCGCAATCACGGAATCCTCATCGACCCGCATCAATACGGTGGCCGACAATCTGCGCCAGAAATCGGCGCAGCTGACCAACGAGGCGGATAAGGCCGTCGAGGATCTGACCAAGGCGAGCGATACGATGGAACATCGTTCCAACGACATCGCCAATGCGTCGGATCGCGCCGCGCGCCTGTTGGGCTCGGTCAATGACACACTTCATCGCCAATCGAAGGACCTGTCGCATACGACCTCGGCGGCGACCGATCAGATCGAATCCGTCGGCGCCAAATTGCATCAGCGTTCGCGCGAATTGTCGGATATCACCGATGTTGCGGTGTCGCGCATCGACGAGACTTGGGAAACCCTGGAAGACCGCGCCGGCAAGATGCGGCTGCTGTCGGCCGATCTCGTCCGTCAGGTCAGCGATGCGGCCTCCGCGCTGCATGATCGTTCCAAGGAACTGGCAACGGCGTCGAACAGCGCGGTCAACGATGTCGGCTCGGTCGGCAACCAATTGGTCCAGCGCTCGCGCGAAGCTGCCTCGGCCGCCGACGAAGCGGCGTCGCGTCTGCAACGCATCGCCGAGGATTTGTCGACCAATCTCGGCACGGTCACCGAGACCTCGGGTGAAACCGAAGAACGGCTCAACCGCCTGGGTGCGATCTTCCGCCAGCGTACCGAAGAATTCGCGCAAGCTGCGACCGAGTCCAATTCCCATGTACAGGCCTTTGCCGAAGCCTTGCGCGATCGTGCGCAGGAACTCGACGGCACATCGAACGAGGCAGCCGCCCGCGTCGAAAAGATGGGCTCCGCCCTGCAGGAACGTTCGCGTGAAGTCGCTTTGGCGGTCGATCGCGCGGCGAAACTGCTGACAACGGTGACGTCCGGCCTGCAACGCCAGGCCGATGTCGTTTCGCAGGCCTCTGAACATGCCGTCGAACGCACGCGCTCGATGAATGAAGCGCTGCGCGAGGGCGCGGATTCATTGGCCGGCGTTGCCGATTCCTCGACCCATCGCATCGACGAGGCGAGCCGGACAGTCCGCCAGCGGCTCGACGATCTCGCCGCATCGTCCGATCGCGCCATCGCTAAGCTCGAAAGCTCGTCCGATGTGGTCCACGCGCGGACCGACCAATTGGCCGAGGCCTCGCTCAAGGCGGCGGATGCGGCCGTGGCCGCCGAGCAGGCCTTCGATAAGACCGCACGCGCCAGCGCCAAGCTGGCCGAGAGCAATCTCGAAAAGCTGCGCGAGATCGGGGCGGCCATTCGCGCCGAAACCGAGGGGGCGGGCGAATCCTCCAACACCGTCACGCGTCGATTGCTGCAGGCGGGCGAACATATTAAACGCCAGCTCAACGATCTCAGCACGGCGTTCGAACGCACGGTGTCGGGTATCGATACGGCCGGCTCGTCGATTTCCGAGACGGCGACCAATGCCGATGCCGCGACGCGTAAAGCGGTCTCGGATTTCGAAAATTGGAACAATGCCCTGAAGCGCGGCAGCGACAATCTGACGGCCGCCGCCCAGCGTCTGGGCGCGCAGACCGGCGATGCGGTCGAGGCGGTGAAACGCCAGACGAACGAGCTGGTCAAGGCATCGTCGCGCGCCGCCCAGATTTCGGAATCGCTGAAGGAACAGTCGAAGAAGCTCGGCACGGAAGATTTCTTGCGCCGCATGTCCTTGGTGAACGAAGGGTTGGAATCGGTCGCCATCGACATCAACCGGATCATGGAAAGCCATGTCAGCGAAGACGATTGGAATCGCTACAGCAAGGGCGAAAAGGGTGTCTTCCTGCGTAAGCTCTTGGGGATGCGCAGCCGGGCCAAGTTGTCGCGCATCAATGGGCTCTATCGTGAGAACACGACCTTCCGCGACTATGTGAACCGTTATATCGCGCAGTTCGACGGTCTGATCCTGGCGGCCCGGCGCAGCGATCATGAGGGCGTCGTGAGCGCGGCTCTGATGACGTCGGATGCGGGTAAGGTCTATCTCGTGCTGCGCTCGGCACTCGATCGCGCCGATCCGGGTGACGACGACGAAGGCGCCTAGCCGGATAGATTAGCCGGCCAAGGCGGCCTGAACGAGTTTCAGTTCGCGCTGGGGGAGTTGTCCGGCCAGATCGAGTGCGGCCTTGTGCCCATTGTCCGACATCTTCGCCCAGGTCTTCTGGACGATATCGACGATTTTGGCATCGTCGTACTTCTGCGAAAAATCCGCGAAATAATTTTCGAGGAATACCAAGCAGGCGGTATCTTCCAGCGTCTGCGCCTCGGGGTCGGATCGTAGATGCTTTTTCTGTAGAAGCTGACCGACGCGCGCGATGGTCGGTGCATCATATCCGGCGGCGGCGAGGATCAGGGCGGCGCGCTCGGCGTGGTAGCGATAGAGCGTTGTGCGCCAAAGATGGTAGCCCTTCTTGCCCAGGTCGAAATCGGATCGCGGAATATGCCAGCGTTCGATATGCTGCGCGCGGGCGGCGAGGCGGAGCGCTTCCGATGCATTGGGGGCCAGCCGGTCGAGCCAGGCGGTCATCCGCTGGCCATACAGCAATTCTTTGGGCCAAGCGCGGCCTTCGAAGGTTTCGTGGTTGGGATCGGCACCGTTGGCGGCATCGATCCCGTTGATTGCGTCGTCGAACATGCTCATGGTCTCGACTATACTCGCAGCCGAGTGATGACGGAAACCGAACAACAAGCCATCGAGTCCTATCATGCCGCCCTGGCACATATGCGTGCCGGGCAGGTGGCGGAGGCGCGCGCGGCCTATGAGAGCGCGATCGCGCTTCAGCCCCGCTACGTCCGCGCGCATCACAATCTGGCGGCCCTGCTGGACGAGGTGGGTGAGCATGAGGCCGCCGAAGCGCATTTCCGGGCCGCCATCGCGGCCGATCCCAATGCGGCGGAACCCTGGGCGGGCTTGGGCGGCAATCAGCGCGTGCGCGGCCGTCTGGGCGCAGCCCGTCAGGCCTACGAGCATGCATTAGATCTGCGGGTGGAATTCCCGGCGGCACGCTGGAACCTGGCGCTGATTGATCTGGCCGAGGGCAAATTCGCCGACGGTTGGATGAACTATCTGTTCCGCCCGACTGTGGACCGCAAGGCCGTACCGCTGGTCCAACTGCCGCAGGACCTGACCGGGATAACGATCGAAATCGTTGATGAGCAGGGGCTGGGCGATGCGCTGTTCTTTCTGCGCTTCGCGCCGCTGTTGCGCGCGCGGGGTGCCGCGATCTGCTTTGCGCCCGATCGGCGCCTTGCAGGCATCGTATCGCGGATGATGGATTTCGGTACTGCGCCCGCGAGCGCTCAGACGATCCGCGTGGCGTTGGGCGATCTACCTTATGTCTTGGGTAGTGAGGCTTTTGTACCGGCTTTGCCGATTTCGGTTTTAGCGGATCGTCGGGCGGCCATGGCGGCGTCGCTACGCGACGCGGGGCCTGCGCCTTACATCGGGCTCACTTGGCGGGCCGGTCAACGCATGGAAGGTTTCTTGTTCAAGGAAGTTCCACTCGACGCCCTGGGCCGGGCGATGGCACGCACGCCGGGCACGCTGGTGAGTGTGCAGCGCAATCCCGAGCCCGGCGAGCATGCGCGCTTGGAACAGGCCGCCGGGCGCAAGATCGTCGATCTGAGCCGCCATAACGATGACCTCGAAGATATGCTCGCGCTCATGCATCTGCTCGACGATTATATCGGCGTGAGTAACACCAACATGCATCTGCGTGCGGCCTCCGGCCGGCCGGCGCGCGTCCTGGTCGCCAACCCGGCCGACTATCGTTGGATGGCGGTGGGCAACCTGTCGCCGTGGTTTCCGGATTTCCCGGTCTATCGCCAATCCCCGAACGGGTCCTGGGACGCGGCGCTGGCGCGTCTGACGGATGATCTCGGCGCATGAGCGAGGCGGATGAGTGGCATCGGCGCGCTATAGTCGCGTTTGAGCGCGGCTCGTTCGATGCTGCTGTCAGTCTGCTCGAACGTGCGGTCACCATCGATCCGGCGCGTGCCGATATCCGGGGTGATCTCGCCGTCATTGCGCACAATGTCGGCGATCGCGCCAGGGCCGAGGTGCATTTTCTGGGTGCTCTGGCGCTGACGCCGGATCAGCCGCGGCTCAATTTCAACTTTGCCAATCTGCTGAAGGATCAGGGCCGGTGGGACGAGGCGGCGGCGCATTATCGCTCGGCCATCGCGGGCGAGCCCAGTTACGCGCCGGCGCATAACAATCTCGGCAATGTCTTGAAAGAACAGAAGTTGTGGATTGAGGCCGCCGAGGCGTACCGCGCCGCGATTGCCGCCGGCGCCTCCTTCGCGCCCGCGCATCGCAATCTCGCCGATATCGACGAGATGAAGGGGCGGACGCAGGAAGCGATTTCGGGCTTCGTACGCGCCGCCGCATTGCGTGGCGATCCGGGTGCACGTATCCGCGCCGCGCTCGCCATGCCGGTCATTCCGGCCTCCGTCGCTGAGATTGATGAAACGCGCGCGCGCATCGCGCAAAGCCTCGACGAATTGTTGGGGGCCGGGCTGCGGTTCGATGATCCCTTGCGCCAGGTGGGCGCGACACCGTTCCATCTCGCCTATCACGGCCGCAACGATCGTCCGATCATGGAGGCTTTGGCTAAGCTCTATCGTGCGGCCTGCCCGTCGCTTGGCTATGTCGCACCCGAGAAAAAGCGGGAAGGCGAGCGCATCCGCATCGGATTCGTTTCGACGTTTCTGAACGATCACACCATCGCGCGTTTGAATGAGCGCCTGATCGCGAATTTGCCGCGCGACAAGTTCGAGGTGCTGGTGTTCGACCGCTTGCCGCGCGATCTGGCGGCGGCACGCAACGTTCTGGCCGCTGCCGAACTCGATATCCTCTATTACACCGATATCGGTATGGAGCCGTTGACCTATTTCCTGGCCTTCGCGCGTTTGGCGCCCGTGCAATGCGTCGCCTGGGGACATCCGGTGACGACCGGCATTTCGACCATCGATTATTTCATCTCGAGCCGTTTGATCGAACCGGACGGCGCGGCGAGCGCCTATTCGGAGCGTTTGATCGAGTTGGATGCGATGCCGGCTTCGGTCGCGGCACCCGAACGTGGTCGCGCGGAGCCCAATGGTCCGGTGTTTCTGTGTCCGCAATCGCTATTCAAGATCCATCCGGAGTTCGATGCGATGATCGGTGCGATCCTGGCGCAATGCCCGGGGGCTGAACTGGCGATCCTCGACGGGCAACATCCGGAATGGCGCGCAGGCCTGGAAGCGCGCTGGCGTAAATCGATCCCGCACGCCGTTGATCGCATCCGTTTCGTGCCCAGGCGTGATCGCGTGGGCTTTATGTCCTTGTTGGCATCGGCACGGGTCATCCTTGATACGCCGCATTTCAGCGGCGGTTTGTCGAGCCTTGAAGCGCTCTCTGCCGGAACGCCGGTCGTTACGTTGGCGGGTGATTTCATGCGCTCGCGCGTCACGCTCGGCCACTATCGTCGCATGGGGATGGGCGATTTCGTAGGCCAGGATAGTGAGGCTTATATCGCGACGGCCGTGCGCCTCTCGCGCGACGATGCGTATCGGTCTGAGATACGAGATCGGATCAGGTCAACGTCGCCGACACTGATCGACGATCCGGCGCCGATTGCCGAACATGCGACATTCTTCGCGAAAGCTGTCTAAGCAGAGTCTTCGTTGAGCCGCAGCGCAAGCGCCACGTAAGCTTCCATATCGCAGAACCGTTCGATGAGGCCGCGATAGGCGAAATCGACGCGCTCTGTCGTGCTGCGCCGCATGGCCTCGGGATCGGCCGCGCGGGTGAGGGTGGTTCGGCTGACCAGACGGTCGCCCAGCACAATTGCATCGAGTCCGGTTCTCAGCATGCAATTGATGGCGTCTTCTTCGGTCTCGACGATGGGCTCGTCCTTGTCGTTGAACGAAGTGTTGAGCAGCACGGCGCAGCCGGTGCGCGCGCCGAATGCTCGAATAAGATCGTAATAGCCGGGATTGGCCTCACGGGTGACAGCCTGGACCCGGCTCGATCCATCGGCATGGATGACGGCCGGCGCGGTCTGCTTGCCGATTTCGCTTGCTTGTCCGGCCAGCAGCATGAAGGGACTGGTGCCCGGCGCCTTCAACCAGTCGGGCGGCGCATCGGCGAGACATGAGGGCGCGAAGGGACGGAAGCCTTCGCGATGTTTGATCTGGGCATTGAGGCGATCCTTCATGCCGGGTGCGCGCGGATCGGCGAGGATCGAACGATTGCCGAGTGCGCGCGGCCCATATTCGCTAGCGCCGACACACCGCCCGATGATCGCGCCGTTCGCCAGCAGTGCGGCAACAGCATCGGGGTCGGCTGAGCCGACGGCGAGGCCATGAATTCTCGCGAGATCACCGAGTGGTGCCGGCGAGGGAGCCTTGCCCAGATAGCCGTTATCCATGACGAAACGCTGCTTGCCGCCGAGCGTGTGATAACCGTGCAGCGCGCACCCCAACGGGATGCCTTCATCGGAGGCGGCGGGCTGCACGAACAATTCGTCGAAAATGCCGGCGTGTAGGATCTCGGCATTGATCAGGCAGTTGAGCGCCGCGCCACCGGCATAAGCGAGCTGGTGGGTGCCGGCTTTGGTGCGCGTAAGATTCGCCAAGTATAAAAGATCTGTCCGCAAAATTTCCTGCGCCTGGCGGGCGAGATTGACCCAGGGTTCGGCGACGATGTCTGTGTCGTTGCCGCGATATGGCTCAAGGCTCTGCATGTCTTGCACGGTTTTATCGTGATTGACGATGAAGCCGTCGAAGCGATCCGGCTCGACCGTGAAACGGTCGCGCTGGGCGAAACGATTGGCAAAGCCGGCCAAGGCCATGGTCTGGCCCGCGCCGAACACGTCGTAGCCAAGCAGGGCGGAAACCGCATCGTACATGAACGACGAATTGACGAAGTGATCCTTGCGCGGAAGAACGATTTTGCCGTCGCGCCAGGTATCGCCGAAATAGCCCATGCGATCGACGACACCCAACGTGGTGCCTTCGCCGCGATAGATGCCGGTGCCGCCTTCGGCGACCATTACGGCGGCGCTATCGAACGGGCTCGCGAAATAGGTCGACGCGGCATGGGCATCGACGTGATTGATCAGGCGGACCTTGGCGTGATCGAGCTTGAGGGTTTGCTCGATCAGATAGTTCCAACGGTAATTGTCGTCGTAGCGCGGATGGCGGCGCGCTTGGGCCGCCGCATAGCCGAATTGCGACCCGGCTTCGGGCCATAATTCCATATGCCGGTCGATGCATATGAGATCGACCTCATCGAGCGATGTGAGGCCGAAAGCGTCGAGGCAATAGGCGATCGACATCAGCGGATAGGCAAAGGAATGCTTGCGGCGATTGAGGCGCGCTTCGCTGATTGCGTGCACGACGAGGCGGCCATTCGTCTCACCGACGATGGCGGCGCCGGTGTCGTGGCTGAAACATTTGAGGCCGAGGACGATCATGGTCGGTTCATAGCATGGCGCGATGTGGATTTCCTTAACCGCTGGAGTATGCGAGAACCCCGGCCATGTCGCTTTTCCCTCAAAGTGTCGATCCGGCGCGCCGTCGCACCGTCGGAATCTGGCTGCTTTGCCTGCTGGGTATGGTGTTCGGCGCCGTCGTGCTGGGCGGATTCACGCGCCTGACCGGCTCGGGGTTGTCGATGGCGGATTGGCGCCCGGTGACGGGCTGGCTGCCGCCGCTCACCGACGCGGAATGGCAGCGGATGTTCGATCTCTATCGCGCCACGCCACAATTCCGTCACGTCAATTATGACATGACGGTCGAGACCTTCCGCGGCATCTTCTGGCTCGAATATATCCATCGCCTATGGGGCCGGCTGATGGGGGTAGTGTTCCTGCTGCCGTTCCTCTGGTTTGTCTTTCGCGGCTATATCGAACGGCTGCTGATCCCTCGCATCGGGCTGCTGTTCGTGCTGGGTGGGCTGCAGGGCGTCATCGGCTGGTTCATGGTGGCGAGCGGCCTGGTCGATCATCCCGAGGTCAGCCAGTACCGCCTGGTGACCCATCTCGGCGCGGCCATGCTGATCTTCGTCTATATGCTCTGGCTGGCCCTGACCTTGCTCAGCGGCGAGGCGCGGGCGCGCCCCGTGGTCGAACCGCTGCGGCCTTTGGCGCGCTGGTCGCTCCTGACGACCTGCTGGATCGCCTTCACCATGCTGGCCGGCGGGTTCGTCGCCGGGCTAGATGCCGGCTTCACCTACAACACCTTTCCGTTGATGGACGGGCGGTGGATTCCCGCCGACTCCTTCGGCCATTGGCTGGCGCCGTTCGAGGATGTTCCGACGGTCCAGTTCAATCACCGCGTGATCGCCATTATTGCCGTGATCCTGATCACAATTTTGTGGGCTAAAGCGCGGCGCATCCTGTCGCCCGGTTTTCAATTGACCTTGTTCCACGGTGTTCTGGCGGCGGTGCTGCTGCAGGCCGCCTTGGGGATCACGACGCTTCTGCTGGTGGTCCCGACCCCTTTGGGCGCTGCCCATCAGGCGATGGCTTTCATCCTCCTGGGGGTCGCCGTGTGGGCCCGCTACGGCCTGTCGCGGGTCGGCTAAGTGGTTGAAACGGCTGGACGGGTGTCTGGAATCGTTAAACAACGTAGCCTATAACCTAGTGACGCCCCCGGAGTATTGAATGGCCGATGAAAGCGACAAATTCCGCCTTGTGACGCGGTCGGATTTCGACGGCCTCGTCTGCGCGGTTTTGTTCAAGGAACTGGAAGCGATCGAAGAGATCAAATTCGTCCATCCCAAGGACGTCCAGGACGGCCTCATCGAACTCGGCGAAAACGACATCACCGCCAACCTGCCGTACGACCGCCGGGTCCAGCGCGCCTTCGACCATCATTCGAGCGAAAACATCCGTCTTGAGACGATGCCGCTCAATTACGTGAACGAGTCCAAAGCGCCGTCCGCCGCGCGGGTCGTGTACGATTATTATGGCGGCAAGGCCGCTTTTCCGCGTGTCAGCACCGAATTGATGGAAGCCGTGGATCGCGGCGATTCCGCGCAGTTTAACATGGACGAGGTGCTGAACCCGCAAGGTTGGGCGCTGCTGAATTTCATCATGGATTCACGTACCGGCCTCGGGCGGTTCCGTAGTTTCCGCTGCTCGAACTATCAACTCATGATGCAATTGATCGATCTGTGCCGCGATCATGCGATCGAGGAGATACTGCTTCATCCGGACGTGAAGGAACGCGTCGATCTATTGGCTGTGCAGCGCGAGAAATTCGTCGCCCAGGTCCGCCGATGCACTCATATCCACGGCAAATTGGCGGTTCTGGATCTGCGCGACGAAAAAATCATCTATTGCGGCAACCGTTTCATGATCTATGCGCTTTATCCCGAGACCAATATTGCGATGTACGCGATCTGGGGGATGCAGAAACTGAATACGGTTTTTGCCGTCGGAAAATCCATTTTCGACCGTAATTCCGCCGTGAATGTCGGCAGTCTGATGCTGGAATATGGCGGTGGCGGTCACGACGCGGCGGGTACGTGCCAAGTCCCCAATGACGATGCCGACCGGGTCCGCGACGAACTGATCGCCAGGATTGGGGCCGCGGGATAGAATTATGACGGTGGCGGACCCTTCAGGTCCGGCGCCGTGAATGAGGAGCGGCTGGTTGATGTCGAAGCGTAAATTTGCCGAATTCAGGCGGACCTTGGGAATGGCGCTCGCGGTCGCGGCGACCGGATCGGTCCTGCTCTTGGGCTGCACCAGCGACTCCTCTGTCGCGCGTGTCTTTGGCAGCGCCGGGCAAGGCCCGGCTGCGGCGGCTACGAAGGGGCCGGACTACGATAAATTCCGCAAGACATTCATCGAGGCGACAAACGACGACGGCACGCGCGAACAGCAGCTCCGGCATTTTAACGATGCCTTCCTGCGCGTGCGGCGTGACTATGTCCACGATGTCGTTCAGCCTGAACTGCTGACCTCGGCGATCGCGGGTATCCAGGAAGCCAAGGGCGAGCAGAAGAGCATCAGCCCGAAGGATGCGACCGAAGGCGCGCTCGACACCATGCTCGCCTCGCTCGATCCGCATTCGATTTATTTGAACCCTGAAGAATATAGCGAATCCCAGGTCGTGACGTCCGGCCAGTTTGGCGGTCTCGGCATTGAGATCAACGCCGAGAACGGCGTCATTAAGGTGATCGCACCGATCGCCGATACGCCGGCCGAAAAGGCGGGCATCAAATCGGGCGACCTGATCATCTCGGTCGATGGCACGGATATTCGCGGCATGAAACTGACCGAAGCGGTGCGACTGCTCCGCGGCGCACCCGGAACTGCGGTCATGTTGCGCATGACCCGTGACGGCGTGCCCGATTTCGATGTGAAGGTGACGCGCGCGATTATCCAGATCGAGCCGGTCAAATGGGCCGTCGACGGCAATTACGGCTATATCAACGTCACGCAGTTCATTAGCCGCGCTGAAGAGGCGATGGAGCGCGCGATGCGGCGCATCCGTGCCGAACTAGGCCCGAACCTCAAAGGCATCGTGCTCGACCTGCGCAACAATCCGGGTGGCCTGTTGACCCAATCGGTCGAGATCGCTGATGCCTTCCTGAATGACGGCAAGATCGTTTCGGTCCGCGACCGTCAGGGTGAAACGCGTCGCTTCGATGCTTCGCCCGGCGATATCGCGCGCGGCCTGCCGATGGTCGTGTTGATCAATCGCGGCTCGGCGTCGGCGTCGGAAATCGTCGCCGGCGCCTTGCAGGATCATCATCGCGCCATCGTGCTGGGCGTGCGTTCGTTTGGCAAAGGGTCGGTCCAGGTGATTACGCCGCTCGATTGGGGTGGCGCGCTGCGCCTGACGACGTCGCTGTATTATCTGCCGTCGGGACGCACCATCCAGGGACGCGGCGTTTTGCCCGATATCGGCGTGACCGGTCCGGATGAAACCGATGCCAAGCGCGAAGCCGATTTGCCGCATGCCTTGATGGCCGGCGAAGTGACCGAGGACGGACGGCCGCGCGCGACGTTGGACGAGTCGCAGTGCCCGGTCGCCGGTACAAAGAAGGATGACCGCCTGCTCGGCTGCGCGCTGATGTATCTGCAATCGGGATCGCCGGAGAAATTCCTGGCCAGCATGTCGACGCGCCCGAAATCCTGATTACGACCTGACGACATAAACCGGGGGGCTTATGAAACTGATTTCCTATCGCCGCGGCCGTGCCGACGGCATCGGTGTGATGACCGACGACACGCGCTTTGTGTCCTTGTCCAAGGCCGCGCCGGACCTGCCGAGTACAATGCTGGCGTTGCTGCGCACCAAGGGGTGGCAGAACAAGGTCAAGCGCGCGGTCAAGGACAAGAAGCCGGATTCAGCCATGGACAAGGTCACGTTGTTGCCGCTGGTTCCGGACGCCCAGGTGATCTGGTGCGTCGGCGTGAACTATAAGGAACATCAAGAAGAAACCGGTCGCGGTAAGCAGACCGAGCCGATGCTGTTCCTGCGCGTCTCCAACGGCCTGCTGGCCGCCGGTGCGCCGATGATCCGCCCCAATGTGTCACACCAACTCGATTATGAAGGCGAGCTCGCGGTCATCATCGGCAAGGACGGCCGTCATATCCCGGAAAGCGAGGCGTTCGATTATATCGCCGGCTATTCGGTGTTCAACGACGGCACGATCCGCGATTGGCAATATGCGACCAGCCAATTCGGCGCGGGTAAAAATTTCGAAGCTACCGGCACGTTCGGCCCCTGGCTGATGACGCCGGACGAATTCGGCGATCCATACAAGCACACGCTTACGACGCGGCTCAACGGTAACGTCATGCAACACACCTCAATCTCCAACATGGATCATAAGATCGAGAAGCTGATCGCTTACATCTCCACCGCGCACACCTTGAAGGCGGGCGATGTGATTTCCACCGGTACGCCCGGCGGCGTCGGCAACCGGCGCACCCCGCCCGTCTGGATGAAGCCCGGCGATACGGTGGAGGTCGAGATCACCGGTCTCGGCATCGCGCGCAATCCGATCGTGGCGGAAAAGAAATAGTCTAAAGCCCGATTGGGGACGCCGTGAAATCGCGCGGATGCCCCAATCGCGCGATCACGATCTGGGTCCAGACGGCGCCGCCGACGATGGCCGCGCTGCCTGCGATTGGCAGTAGCCAATGGCTACCCTGCCACGGAAAGAGCGCCCCAAGATAAAGCGTGAACGGCACGGCGTACGCCACGACGTAGATCAACCCTGACAGCGGCGTCAGTTCGCCTTGCAGCGTTATATCTGCGTTCCGCTCATATTCGCGCCAGCGGTAGGCCCCCATGCCCGCCAAGGTCATGCCGGCGATGGGGGCCAACGTTCCGGCCCGGATAATTGGGGGCACGATGGCCGCGAGCAGCGCCATCAGCCCGACGCCGGCGGCGAGCCCCATGATCACGATCAGCGACGGAATCTCGACGGCGCGCCAGGCCGGGCGGCTTTTGCTCGATTTGGCCACCTGCGCCTGGCAGATCATGAAGCCGAGGGCGCCGAGCGCGACCAAACATTCGATCGCCGGTGCAGCTACTTTTGCGAGTATCGCCAGTGCCAGGAAAAACGCTGCGGCGGCGTAGGTTTCATAGGATGTCCATGACGGCGTGGGGCGGGTCAGCAGGCCAATATGACGCAAGCGCGGGCCGACCGGCGCCCAGACCCAACCGAGCCCGATGGCGAGAACGGCGCCGCCGGTGAGATCGGGCAGGATCAGGTCGCCCTTGGATATACCGCCGGCCAGTGACAGCAGGTAGGCCGCGACGATGCACCCGCCGCCGAGTCCGCCGAATATGAAATAGAGCGTCAATCGCATGCTGGCCGTCTGCCGTAGTCACCGCCGCTAGGCGGACCGTTTTCCGTTTAAGCATGGCGGAGTACCATGCGGAGAGGCCACAATGCCACCGGCGCGCGATTTTTCCTAGGATAAGCACGCAGACCGACAAGAACCGGACGGAGTTGCTATCGATGGAGATGAATGCGTTTGCGCCGGGGACGGTCATCTTCCGCGAAGGGGAGGTAGGCGATATGGCCTATCTCGTGGCGTCCGGCTCGGTCGAGATCTCGTGCCAGCAGGATGATAAGACGGTTGTCCTGGGCGAGATCAAAGCCGGCAACTTATTCGGCGAGATGGCATTGATCAGCGATCTGCCGCGGTCGGCGAGTGCGACGGCCAAGGAACAGTGCGTGGTCTATCAGGTGCCGCGCAATGTCTTCGAGATCGAACTCAACGGCACCAGCGCCTTGATGCGGTCTTTGGTGCTCAATCTCATCAGCCATATCCGTTCGCTAATTGCGCAACTCGAGGCGGCGGGCACGATCGCCAAGCCGGACGTTGTCTTTCACAAGCCCATCGATTTCAAAACCTACAAAACCTGAGTTGCCCTCCGGCCTGTCTACGATGGGTCCCTCTTTTGTCACGCAGATGTCCACGCCGCGCGCCGCCGTTCGGGCTTACAGTCCTGCCATCGAAACCCGCTATCGAAACAGGCTAGGAGACGGTTCCCATGCGCAAATTCAATTGGCTTCGCACCACCATGACGGCGGCCGCTTTCACGGCCGCGCTCGCCGCCTGCGCCCCCATGCAGGGCCGTCAAACGGCCGGCGAGTATGTCGACGATGTCGGCATCACCACGCAGATCAAAGCCGAGCTGATCAAGGACAAGGAATTGCCGGCGTCGCAGATCAATGTCGAGACGATGCAGCAGACCGTCCAGCTCAGCGGCTTCGTTGATTCGGCCGCGCAGAAGGCCAAGGCCGGCCAGGTTGCGCGTAACACCCAGGGCGTGAAGGACGTTAAGAACGACATCCTCGTCCGCAAATAATTACCCCTAGACCATCACCCAAACCTAGCCGGGCGTACAGCAGTACGCCCGGTTATTTTTTGCCTGAATCGACCGATCCGGGCCCGGCTTGATTCGCCCCGTTCGCGCTGAAACAATCCGCCGCGATTGTTCAGACCCTAGGGGAATTTCATGACCGACAAGATTTTGGCCACTGTCGAGAACGGCGTTGGCTGGCTCACCTTCAATAACCCGGAAAAGCGCAATTCGGTCTCCCTGGAGATGGCGCTGAAAATCTGCGACGTCATGGAAGATTTCGGCAAGAACCCTGATGTGCGCGTCGTCGTGCTGAAGGGCGATGCGAAGGCCTGGGTCTCGGGCGCCGATATCTCGGAATTCGAAAACCGCCGCTCGAACGCCGAACAGGCGCATGGTTACGAGCGCAATTCGCTGTCGATGTACGAAGCCGTGCACGATTGCCCGAAACCGGTGATCGCCATGGTCCAGGGCTATTGCCTGGGCGGCGGCATGGCGCTCGCCTGCGCCTGCGATATCCGCATCGCCTCGAAGAGTGCGCAGTTCGGCATTCCCGCCGGACGGCTCGGTATCGGCTACCGTCCGAACTTCACGCGTTGGGTGGTGGAAACCGTCGGTGCGCCGACCGCCAAGGAAATCCTGTATTCGGCCCGCCGCTATAAGGCCGAAGAGGCTCTGCAGATCCGCCTGATCAATCGCCTGACCGAGGACGCGGATCTCGAAACCTTTACCCGCGAGTATGTGCAGGCGATGGTCGAGAACGCACCGTTGTCGCTGCTGGCGACCAAAGGCATCGTCAACGAGGTTCTCAAGACGCCCGCCGATTGGGATATGGACAAGTGCCAGGCGCTGGTCGATGCCTGTTCCAATAGCGAAGATTTTAAGGAAGGCCGCAAAGCCTTCATGGAAAAGCGCACGCCGAACTTCACCGGCCGCTGATCGCACTTTCGGTTTTCGTTCGCGACAGGGCGGCCGCGCAGATCGCGCCGGTCGCCCCGAGCGCCGCCATCGCGTAATAGGCGTGGCCGCCGACCGAGGCGTATAGCAATCCCGAGACGAACATCGATCCACCGCTGGCGACGCCGGTGACGGCCGCCGCATAAACGCTCTGTGCCGTCGCAGAAAGCTGCGGTGATATGGCGCGCGCGATGAAATGGATCGCACCCAGATGGGCCGCGCCGAAGGTAAAGGCGTGCAGGACTTGCACTGCGATCAGCATCGGCAGCCAGTCGGTATTTGCGAGCACAGTCCAGCGTATCAGCCCGGCTAACCCGCCCAACATGATCAGCCGTTCCGGGCCTACGCGGCGCAGCACAGTGGCCGCGAACGCGAACAGCACGATCTCGGCGATCACGCCTTCGGCCCAGAGCAGTCCGATCACCGTGTCATCGAGGCCGACGGACCGCCAATGCAGGGTCGAAAAAGCGTAATAGACGCCGTGGCTCGACTGCACGCAGCCGGCGGCCGCCAGGAATAGCAAGAACGAGGGACGGCGCACGACCTCGAACAACGGGAAGGCGGATGATGTCGAGACCTCAACTTGCGGATTGGGCAGGGTGAGCGTTGCCGCGACCATCAGGATAACGGCGAGCAGACCGATCAGGTAGATCACCTCGGCGTCACGGCCTTCGAGCAGGCGTCCCGCGCTGATGGCGACAATGATAAAGGTGATCGAACCCCACAGACGCACGCGGCCATATTCAAATCCGTCGCGCTTGGCGGCGATCACCGTCAGGCTCTCGCCGAGCGGCTGGCCGGCGAACCAGGTCGTCGAAGCGAGGATCGAAACGGTGAGCAGGATGAAGAAGTTCGTACTGACCGGATAGAGCAGATAGAGCAACGCCGACAAGGTGGCGAAGGTCACGATCAGCGGCTTGCGATCGCCGCGCCGGTCGGCGATCTGTGCGACCAACGGAACGGTGAGAACGCGCGCCGCACTCGTGCAGGCGAAGATGATGCCGATGTCGACGGCACTGAGCCCACGCGAGGTCAGCCAGACCGGCCAGAACGGCAGGAAGACGCCGTTGGCGCCGAAGGCGGCAGCGTAATAGGCGGCAAGCCGAAACTGAGTCACGATTGCAGCATGGCCTAGTAGCCGATGGCCATGCCGTCCTTGCGGGGATCGGAGCCGCCGCGCAGGGTGCCCTGTTCCCGATCGATCCAGATCGCTTGGCTGCCGCCGATGGGGCGGTTCGGGACATAGGTGCGATGGCCGAGCTTGTGCAGGCCGTTGAGCACCTTCGGCGGCAGGCCGCTTTCGACTTGCACGCGTCCTTCCGCATCTTCGTTGTCCGGGAAGACACGCGTCATGTCGATGGCTTCCTGAATTTCCATCTTGTAGTCGATGACGTTACTCAACACATGGGCATGACCGCAGGCCTGATATTGCCCGCCCATCACGCCGAACGGCATCTGGGCGACGCCGTCCTTCATCAACATGCCGGGAATGATCGTGTGCAGCGGGCGTTTGCCGCCCTCGATGCTGTTGGGATGACCCGGATTAACGACAAAGCCGCCGCCGCGATTCTGCAAGATAAGGCCGCTTTTGGGCGAGCAGAGGCCTGAGCCGAACGAATGGAAGATCGTGTTGATCAGGCTAACCGCGTTGCGATCTTTGTCGATGACGGTGATATAGACCGTATCGTGGTGCGGCGGCAGTCTGGACGGCGGCAGTTCGGTGGCGCGCTTCTTGGGATCGATCAGCTTGCGTAAGCCCGCCGCGTGATCGGCCGACAGCCACGTCTGCATCGGAACCTTGGCGAACTTCGGATCGGCCAGCACGGCGTCGCGGTCGAGATAGGCGAGGCGTGCGGCTTCAATCTCCAGATGCAGGCGTTCGGGCGAGACCGGATCGAGGGAAGCCAGATCGTAGCCGGACAGAATGTTGAGCATGGCGAGCGCCACGATGCCCTGGCCGTTCGGCGGGCATTCGAAAACATCGTAGCCGCGATAATTGGTCGAGATGGGCGTAACGTAATCGCCGATGGCAGCAGAGAAGTCGCCCATCGTATGCAGGCCGCCCTTGCTCTTGAGGAAGCCGACGATGTCTTCGGCTACCCAGCCGGAATAGAATCCCTCGCGGCCCTTCTCGGCGACGGTTTCGAGTGTCTTGGCAAGCAGTGGCAGGCGGATCACGTCGCCTTCGCGTGGCGCCTTGCCGTTTTTCAGATACTGGGCGGCCATCGTCGGATCTTCGGTCAGCATCTGCTCGAACAGAGCCCAGTCGTAGGCGGTGACGGCATGCACACCCCAGCCGTCGCGCGCGTAGCGGATGGCGGGTTCCAGCACTTGGGCAAGGCTCATGGTCCCATGGTCGCGCAGCAACTGGCACCAGGCATCGACAGCGCCCGGAATGGTGACCGCATGTGCCGAGCGCAGCGGGATGTCTTTGTAGCCGTTGGCGACGTACCAGTCGGTGCTGGCAGCTTTGGGAGCGCGGCCCGATCCATTGAATGCGATGGGGGGCGTGCCTTTGGGCGCCGTCGCGGGCGCATAGAGGCAGAAGCAATCGCCGCCGAGGCTGGTCGATTGCGGCTCGACGACGCATTGCACGGCGACCGCAGCGATGGCCGCGTCCATCGCATTGCCGCCCGCTATCAGGATGCGCAGTGCGGTGATGCTGGAGGCTGGTTGCGATGTCGCGGCCATGCCGCCGGCGGCGTAAACGGTCGATCGGCCCGGCTGGTCATGTACGCGCATTGAACTCTCCCCTGTATCGGTCATCGCTTATAGCGACGCCCAGGAGCTAACAAAAGAAGCCTGGAAAAGAAAAAGCCGGCTGCGACAAGCAGCCGGCAAGTTTAACAGGGAGGTATCGGATACGCTCCGGGGGGAGGTGGAGGAGGAGAGCCGAGAAGGCTGACCGCGCATCCGATGGCTTAATTAATACCCGCCGAACCGGTCGGTGGCAGTGACGCGCGTCACACTTGTATTGATTTTTGGGACGGCGATTGTGGGCGAGTGGGCAGGGTTCGCTTTCTGCCCACCGATTGCGTTAGCGCGCAATTGCTTGATAGGCTTTGAAAAATTGCATCGAGGCCCGCTCGAAAAGGGTCCTTCGCCAACAGGGAGAAGATCAATGTTTCGATTACCTACCGCCTTAGGTATGTCCACCAGTCTCGCGGTCAGTCTGGCACTTTTCGCGTGCGTCGCGCCGGCATCGGCACAAAAAGCCAAAGATACGGTTCGCATCGCCGTCGAACAGCCGATTCAGACGATCGATCTGATCTACGATCCGCAGCCGCAAAACACGCTGATCAGCCACAACATCTTCGACTCGTTGCTGTGGTATGACGACACGAAGCGAGAATTCGGCGGCCTGCTCGCGCAATCGTGGAAGCGCGTCGACGATAAGACCATCGACTTTACCTTGAAGCAGGGCATTACGTTCCATAATGGATCGGAGTTCGATGCGGACGATGTCGTCTACATCATGAAACACGTGAGCGATCCGAAGACCAATTTCCGCTTCAAAGAAAATCGCTATGGCTGGATCGACACTGTCGAGAAGCTCGGCAAATACGAAGTGCGCGTACGCTCCAAGGACGTCTATGCGCCGTTCCTGCAATCGATGGCCGTTGCTCTGCCGATCTATCCGTCCGATTTACACGAAAAGTTGGAGAACAAGGCAACGTTCGGTCGCACACCCATCGGCACCGGCCCGTTCAAGGCTGTCAGCATGAACGAAAATACCGGCGTCACCGAAGAAAAGTGGGACGGTTACAAACACGGCAAATATCCGAACGGTTCCGACCTCAAGCAAGCCGGCGGCGTCAGCCGCGTCCATTTCCTGCCGGTGCCCGACAAGCAGACCCAGGTGGCGCAACTGCTCGTCGGCAATATCGAGCTGATGTACGAGGTGAATACCGATCAGGCGGAGGATCTGCGCAAGAATGCGGATCTACGCGTGCTGGCCTACCCGACCGTCCAGTTCAGTTATCTGGCGCCGGACGCCGCCAATCGTTCCGGCGTCGGCGTGTTCAAGGATAAGCGCGTGCGCCTCGCCATGTTCCATGCCATCGACCGTGAGGCGATGAAGAAGGCGTTCGTGCCGAAGGAACTGGCGTCCGAGCCGTTGCCCGACGTCATGTGCCACAAGTGGCACACGGCCTGCGACAGTTCGATGAAGCCCGCGCAATACGATCCGGCCAAGGCGAAGGCATTGCTGAAGGAAGCGGGGCTCGAGAACGGCTTCGATCTGCAACTCGCCAATTGGGGCGCCGCCGCGCCGCAAGCCCAATTGATCGCGGGTTATCTGCGCGCGGTGGGTATCCGGGCAAGCGCCAACACGATGCCGTTCGGTGTCTACAACAAGGTGCGCGACGATGGCCAGGTGCAAACTTTCGTCAGCTTCTGGGACAATGGCGGCGCGCAACCCGACGTGAGCGGCACGGCGCGCTTTTTCTTCGATCCGGGCTCACGCAATTATAGCGACGATGCGAAGATCGCCGAATTGGCCGACCTCGGTTCACGCGAACTCGACCTGGAGAAGCGCAAGGCGATCTATCGCGAAGCGTTCGATCGGGCGACGGCGGAAGGCTTCTTCCTGCCGCTGATCCCGATGCCAGCGCTGGTCGTGCATCACAAAGACGTCGCACTACAGGGTGGGCATATGAGCCCCAAGGGCTTCCTGCCGAATTATATGTCCTGGGCGAAGTAACTGAATCCCATTGAGCGGTGCACCTAGTTGAGGTGCACCGTCTCGAAGGTGATCGGGACGGTCGCGGGATAACCGCCGCGCACCGCGCCGGCACTGACGTCGCCGTAAAAGGCGGCAAACGAATCCGGCATGCGTGCGCTATCGGGCACGGCCAGCCAGAGCCGTAATAGGTGGCGTCGTTCCTCGGGCTCGTCGAAATCCTCGAACTCGGTGCGCGCGTGCAGCATCGTCAGGTTATTGACGAATTGCAGATCGCCCGGTTCGAAATGCTTTTCCATTTGGAAGGCCGGATCGTTGGCGAATTTGTTGATCATGGCGAGTGCGGCTTTGACCTTCGGTGGCATTTCCAACTCGCGCATCTTGTAGCCCCACTCGATATAGGACGGGGAATATTTGCTGACGAAGCGCCCGTCGACGATGGCGAAGACGGGATGCTCATAATCCGGGGCTGCGCCGGGTAGCTGGTTGTTGCGCCAGCTATAGACGACGGGCTCGTAAAGCGCGGCCAGCAGATCGGGCGCGGTGCGGACCATCTCGTTATGGATGGCGACGATGCTGGCGACTTTCGTCATCCCGCCGTGGCGCGCGACGCGGAGCGCGAACAAGCCGACCACATCGCATGGATCGCAATGGAAATGCAGCTCCTCGTTCGAGGTATAGGCGCGCCCGGCGAATTCGTGCAGACCGGTGCCGATCTGGCGCACATCGCCGATGACATCGCCGTGGCGGCTTTGGGTCAACGGTGCGCCGAGATGAAGCCCGAGGCCCCAATAGATCGCGCGCAATTGTTCCTTGCTGTAATTGCGCACCGGGAAGCCGCGATACATTTGCAGCCCGACGCCGAACTGCAATTCGGTCCGCATGGCAACGAGGTCGGCCGCGAAGGTGGGGAGGGGGAAATCTTCCTTGCGCATATCGCCAAGTGTAAGACCGCGCCGTTCAGTGTGACGCAGCGCCGCATCGATCTCGGCGATCTGATCGGGCGTGAGGGGGCGTATCCAATCTTGCGGGGAAAGCTGCGGTCCGCGCCAATCCGCGGGACTGTCGAATACGGTCGCCATGGTGAAGCTCGCCTGTTGGTTTATTGATCTTTTATCGGGTCAACTTTCACCCATCTGTCACATTCGCGCAATGGCCTGGGGCGACGGCCGGTATCACGTTTCTTTCATTGATGTTTTGCCGGACGATCATCGAACTGTCATCGAATCCGGGAAATCTAGCCCGATGCTCGATGGGGAAATGCGATCGCTGCGGGTCGGCGTGCTGGTCGATCTTGAACGGTGCGATACGGCGGGGGGGCACGTCAAATGCTGGGAGCGGATCGCCGAGGCGGCCGCCCGGCTCGACGTGCCGCTCGATCTGACGATTCACGTCCAGGGTCGTAAGGCGGGAACGCAGGAATTGGCGCCGAATGTGCGCTTTGTGGCGCGCCGTCCGGTACTTAGCACAGGGCGTTGGCGCACTCTTGATGTCGGCGCCGACCATACCGATCTGGCGCCCATTCATCCCGGTCTGTTGCGCGATCTCGCGCGCTACGACGTGATCCATACGACGGATGCTTATTTCGCTTATGCCCGGACAGCCCATCTGGCCTCTCAGCTGTGGAACAAGCCGTTGGTGACTTCGGTCCATACCGACACGCCCAGCTATACGCGGCTCTATGCCGAACGGATTTTGCGTCGCTTGTGCGGCGGCAGCCAGCGTCTGGCGAATTGGCTGATTAACAACCGGCGCCTGCCGGAGAAATTCGCCGACGGGATGCTGCGCAAGCTGAAACGGCATATGCGGCGCGCCGATTGGACCTTGGTGGGGGCCCAGCCCGAGGAAGAGGCGGGGGCATCGCACCATATGTCGATCCTGCGCCGTGGCGTCGATATCGTTCATTTCACGCCGGCGCGGCGTAATCGCGATTGGCTTGCGCAGGCACATGGCATCGGGCCACAGATCAAGGTCGCGTTGTTCGTCGGTCGTTTGGACGAAGGTAAGGGCGTGCGGCTGTTTACGTCGGCCCTGAAGCGTCTGATCGATGCGGGCGAGGATGTCGTCGGCCTCTATGCCGGGCGCGGCAAGGAACGCGATTGGATCGCCGGACAGCTCGGTACCCGCGCCATTCTGTTGGGCCAGGTCGATCGTGACCGCTTGGCTGACGTCTATGCCGCAGCCGATCTATTCGTCTTTCCGTCCGAAATCGAAATCTCGCCGAATGTCGTGCTCGAGGCGCAGGCCAGCGGATTGGTGTCGCTCGTGGCACCTGGCGGGGGCGGCCGCTTTGTGGCGCAGCACGGCTTGGATGGATTCGTCATTGGCTCGCGTGACCCGAACGTTTGGGCGGAGCAGATCGCGGCGATCCTGTCGGACGATGCGCGCCGCCAAGTCATGGGCGCGACCGCGCGGGCCGAAGTCGAACGGCGTCATCCGTCCTGGGAACAGGTCGTGCTTGAAGACCTTTATCCGATCTGGCGTCGCGCCTGCGCGCAGCGCCAAGGAAACATGGAAAATTATGTTCCGGCAGCGCCTGCTTATTCTCGTTCCACATCCTGACGACGAGGTCGTCGGGTGTGCGGCACTGATCGGCCGCGCTCGAGCGGCCGGGGCACAAGTTTTTACGCTTCTCCTGACGACCGGCATCCCGCCCATCGAGCGTATGTGGCCGTGGGAACGCGCAAGCTATCGCGACCGCATCGCCCTACGCATGAGCGAATACGACCGCAGCCTGGCGCAGCTCGATGTCGTCGATGCGGGTCGTCTCACCATACCGTCGCGCACCGTGAAGGATCATCTGCCGGACGCCTATGGTTTGATCCGCGATGCGATCGAAGCTGTTCGCCCCGATATGATGTGGGCGCCGGCCTACGAGGGCGGGCATCAGGATCACGATACGGCGAATTTTCTGGGCAGCCTGTTTCGCGACCGTGTCGATGTGTGGGAATTTGCCGAATATACCTATTGGGGCGGCAAGGTGCGCAGCAATTGGTTTCCGGAAACCGCGCGCACAACCATGTCGATCCAACTGAGCGACGAGGAACGCGCGGCCAAGCGCGCACGGCTGGACGTCTATGCCTCGGAGCGCGGCAATCTCAGCTATGTCGAACGCGATTGCGAAACCGTCAGGCCATTACTGGCGCACGACTACAGCGCACCCTCCCATCCGCCGCCGCTGTTCTATCAGCGCTTTCAATGGGTTCCCTACCATCCACGGGTTGACCACACGCGGCCCCAGGATGTGACGCGCGCCTTCAACGATTTTGCGCCGCCAAAGCAGGTCGAACGATTCATCGCAGTGTGATGAAGATCACTGCCCGATACCGCAACACCCCGTAATAAAACCGTCACCGACGGCCCAGGGACGACGTCTTGGCGCCGATCGGACAAATAGGCCGGAACTTACAACGGCTCTTGAGTACATGGGGTTAGCAATGAACACGGAAACTCTTTCCCTGATGCGGGCAACGGTGGCGAAGATCGATGGTCTTTGCGCCGAGGGTTATTCCCTGGAAATCGCGTGCAAGGAAGCCGACGCCACGCCGCGCAGCTATCGGCGCTGGAAAGAGCTGGTGGCGTTCAGCCGTACTGACGATGTCGAGGTTCGGTTGGAGAGCATCGCGTCGATCCTGCCCGATCTCGAGGCCGAATTCGGACGTATCAAATTCGCCGCCGGTGAGACCTTATTCCGTCTCGGCGATTTCGCGGACCACATGTATGTGGTGGCCAGCAGCACCTTGCGGGTGGTTGAACTCGACGCCATGGTCTCCGCCGGCGAAATTATTGGAGAGATCGGCGTCTTCTCCGAACTGCATCGCCGCACAGCCAGTGCGGTGTGCGTGGAAGATTGCGAACTCGTCCGCGTGCCGCGCGAGCGCGCGTTGGAGATCAGTTGCCGTAAGCCGGGGATCGGTTTGGCCATGACGCAGATCATCGCGGACCGGCTGACCTATAATCTGGCGCATAACGCCAGCCAGATGCGCGAGACCGCGGTGCGGCTTTATCCCGTCGGCACTTACTGAATAAAGCGTGGGCTAAAGAAAAGAGCCCGATCTTGCGATCGGGCTCTCGGTCTTTCTTATTCCTGGAAGGCCTCTTCGCGTTTCTTGCGGATCGCCGGTAGGATCACCAGCAGCAAGACGAAGGCCGCTATCAGCAACAGCGACAGCGTGATTGGCCGATTGACGAAGATCATCGGATCGCCGCGCGACAAGGTCATCGAGCGTCGAAGATTGTCTTCCATCTGCGGGCCGAGGATGAAGGCCAGCACGAACGGCGTCGGCTCCATATCGAACTTCACGAACATATAGCCGAGCAGGCAGAAGAACGCCGTCAGCCAGATATCCGTCAGGCTGTTGTTGACCGTGTAGATACCGATCAGGCTCAGCACCAGGATGATGGGGAACAAGGCGCGGTAGGGAACCCGCAGCACCTTCACCCACATGCCGATCATCGGCAGGTTGATGACCAGTAGCATCAGGTTGCCGACCCACATGCTGGCGACGATGCCCCAGAACAAATCGGGACGCTTGTCGAGCACGGCCGCACCCGGGTTCATGCCCTGGATGATCAGCGCACCCATCATCAACGCCATCATGACGTTGCCGGGGATGCCGAGCGTCAGCAGCGGGATGAACGAGGTTTGCGCTGCCGCGTTGTTGGCCGATTCAGGCCCGGCAACACCTTCAGGCGCACCTTTGCCGAAGCGCGACGGATCCTTGGCGAGGCGTTTTTCCGTCGTGTAGCTGGCGAAGGAGGCAAGCACGGCGCCGCCGCCCGGCAGGATGCCCAGCAACGAGCCGATGCCGGTGCCGCGAATGACGGCCGGCCAGCACTGCTTGAACTCTTCCATATTCGGCCACAGCCCGGTGATCTTGGTATCGAGCAGTTTGCGTTCCTGCGGGCGTTCCAAGTTCATCACGACTTCGACAATGCCGAACAGTCCCATGACGACGGGCAGGAAGCCGATGCCATCCCACAATTCGGAAACGCCGAAGGTGTAGCGGGCGAGACCGGTCTGCACGTCCGTGCCGACGATGCCGAACAGCAGGCCGGCGAAAATCATCGCCAGCGCTTTCAACACCGAACCGCGCGCCATGACGACGGCGGCGATCAAGCCCAAGGCCATGAGCGCAAAATATTCAGGCGAGGCGAATTTTTGCGATAATGCGGCTAGCATCGGCGCGAAGGCGGCGATGAAGACGGTGCCCACGCAACCTGCGAAGAACGACCCGAGTGCCGCGATGGCAAGGGCCGACCCCGCTCGTCCGTTTCGTGCCATCTGATAGCCGTCTAGACAGGTTACGACAGATGACGTTTCCCCCGGCATGTTGATCAGGATGGCCGTGGTCGAGCCGCCGTATTGCGCGCCGTAATAGATGCCGGCGAGCATGACGAGCGAAGACAGCGGATCGAGACCGTAGGTTGCCGGCAGCAGCATGGCGACCGTGGCGATCGGCCCGATACCGGGAAGAACGCCGATCAAGGTGCCGAGCAGGCAGCCGATCAGACAGAAGCCGAGGTTCTGGAAGGTGAAAACCAGCCCGAAGCCGTACGAGAGATTGGCAATGACGTCCATGGGCTAATAATCCCCGAAGAAGACTGGAATCGGCTGGCGTAGGCCGTAAACGAAGACCACGACGCAGGCGATGGAGACAAGCGCACTCAAGATAAGTGCTTCCTTGCGTCGCACTTCGGTCGTCGCGAAGGCCGCGACCAAGGGCACGATGAAGGCGGCGATCAGCAGGCCGGCGTTATTGATCAACAAGCCGAAGAGGATGATCGCGACGACAACCGTCAGCAATCCGCGCCAATTGGTCTGCGCGATCTTCGGTCCTTCGCTGAAGGAGAAGGCGAGCCCGCCGATGACGATGCCGAAGCCGATGAGAAGCCAGCTCAAGGTGATGGGAAAGAATCCGGGTCCCATACGCGCGAGCGTGCCGTAGCGGTAGTCGCGGCCGAACCAGAGGCAAACGCAGCCCAGCAGGATGAACAGGATTGCCGCACCCAGATCCTGGGGCTTTTTGAGGCGTATCATGATTGGTGTTCCGGTAAATATGAAATCGGCCCACGCCGCATGACTGCGGCGTGGGCCGGAAAGCTATTACTTATTGCGGCTCGATCTTCGCGATCTTGGCGTATTTGCCCCAATTGTCGATGTCTTCGGGCAACAGCGCCTTAAGTGTCTTGGCGTCCGCGATATAGGGTTCGGCACCGAAGCGGACCATGTCGGTCTTGGTCTGCGGATCATTGACGATCTGGGCAAACCATTCTTCGAGCTTCTTCATAACCGGGGCAGGCGTGCCCTTCGGCGCCAGCGCCAGCCACCAGGCTTGCAGATGATAGCCGTCGAGGCCGGCGGCCTTCATGCCGGGGATGTTCGGCGCGATGGACGTGCCTTCGGCGAAGGTCACCGCCAGCGGGCGGAAGCGATTCTGCTCGGCCTGGGCCAGCAGGAAGGTCGCATCACTGAAGATGAAGTCGAGTTGACCCGACGCAAGATCGGGCATGATCTGCGGGGTGCCCTTGTACGACACGCCGAGCGCGTTGGTGCCGGCAAGCGACTGATAGAGTTCGGTCGAAACCTGGGCAAAGGCGCTGGAATAGCCGTAACTGGCCTTGTCACCCTTCTTCTTCAGTGCGGCGGTAAGTTCCGCCAAGGTCTTGATCGGCGAGGACGGATCGACGCCGACGATGAAGGGCAATTTGATCAGGCCATAGATCGGCTCGAAGTCGGTCTTCGGATCGTAGTTGATCTGCTTGAACAGATGCGGTGCGGACGACAGGGTCGAATTGCCCGCCGTGATCATCAATGTGTAGCCATCGGGCTTCGCGCCCTTGAAGCCTGCGGCGGCGATGGTGGTCAGCGCACCTTCTTTGTTATCGACGATAACCGCGCGGCCGGATGCCTTCGACAGCTTTTCCGCGAAATAGCGCGTGATGATGTCGGCACCGCTGCCCGGGGCATAACCGCAAATGACGTGGATATCCTTGTCTGGATAATTGGCCTGGGCCGCAGCGACCCCCGGCAGCGCAATCAGCGCGCCCAGCGCCAGAATGCTCGCCAACCCGCGAAAACGATTCATCGAAACCTCCCTTTCTTGAACGCCAAGCCAGCCGATACGGGCTGGCTTGGGCTAGGTTCTTATCATGGTGCCCCCGCGAAAACTAGTTGCCGCAGACGAATATGGCAGGTTCAGGGGCCAGGGCCGGATTGGCGATATCGTGTGGGTACCGGCTGTTAAGATTCGCCTGATATCCTTGGTTTTCGTGTTCGCTTAGGAACGATGATCATGCTTGACGCCACGCTCGGTCAGCTGCCTCCCGAATTGGCTTTTTTGCCATCTGTCGATCAGGATTTGTTCGATCGGATCGACGGCCTGTTGTGCGAGGCCCTTGCCACAATTCGCTTCAAGTCGGGGGTAGATGCCGACGATGCGAGCCTGGCTCTTGAAGTTCGCGGGATGATCCTGGCGGGCAATCTCAAGGATGCCTATGAGCGGCTTTATAGCGTGGTGAAAGACAACAATCTTTCTGAGTATATGTTTCTCGGGTTGGCGGTCACGAATCTCTATTTGAGCTATCCCGAAGCAGCGGCGAAATATGCGGGCCAGGCGGCCAAGCTCCATTCTCTTGTCGGCAGTGGCGAGTACGCGGACTTATTGAAGCAATATTCCGACGTTTTACATGACCTGATGATGGAGTGGCAGGCATCCAAGATCACTGTCAACGACCGGTTCATCAATTTGTATCCGACGCAAAGCCAACGCGAGCGAACGAATGCGGTCGATAAGTTCATCATGGGCGGATTGATCCCGCCCGCGCCGTTCATCACGAGGAGTCACCGTATCGCCAAGGTCGGTAGCTGTTTTGCCGGCAATATCTCCTCGTTCTTGCGGGTCAATGGATATGACGTTCCGGTGTTGAACTCGGAATATAAGGGCAAAATGCCAACCGGATCTTTTTCCGATGAAGTCTTCAATACATACGTTCTCAGATATCTGTTCGAAGTGGCATTCGGCGATGCCGAAATCGCCGAATATCACTCGGTGAACCAGCACAACAATCAGGCGACGATGTCGGTCGCCGATATCCGCCAGACCCTGCGCAGCATGGATATCTTCATTATTACGCTCGGCCTCGCCGAGGTTTGGTTCAACAAGAAAACGGGCGAGGTCTTCCAGACCGCAAAGTCGGTTGGCGAATATGATCCTGAGTTGCATGATTTTCGCGTGTCTTCGGTCCAAGAAAACCTGGACAACATCGAATTTGTCTACCGCACCATCCGTGAAAACCTGAAAGACGCCCGAATCGTCTTTACGTTGTCGCCGGTGCCGCTCAAGGCCATGTTCCGCAAGGTGAATTGCACGGTAGCGAATAGCGTGTCGAAATCGATCCTGCGCGTCGCCCTGGATGAATTGATCAGGGCGCATGAGGATGATGGGAATTTGTTCTACTTCCCCTCCTATGAACTCCTGGTGGATTGTTTGCCGCGGCCGTTCGGTCCGGACCGCCGTTATGTCGGGGGTGAAACGCTCGATTTCGTCACGAGTCTCTTCGCCCGGCATTATCTGGTCACGTAACAGATGACTGGCTAGCGATTGGGCCAGTAGTAAAAGGCTCGGTCCGCGTCGTGAACTTCATATTGCATCGTATCGCGCGCAAATTCAGGTTCCGCCCACGGTTCGACGCCATGGAATGCCTTCGGCGTTTTGAAAAAGGCAAATGCCGTATTGGGCTTGAACCGTATTGTCGCGAGCTTGCGGAAATTCTCAAACCCGTGATGCGGACCGCCGGGACATTCGAATGTCGCGTCGCGTGGCTCGTATATGGAGGTTCCGGGCAGCGTCGTCTGGTCGCTTTCGGGAAGATAAAAGACGATCGATATGATGCGATGCGGCATATCGGTGTGTGGGCCGAGCATAAAAAGCTACTTCGTACGGCCCAGTGAAGCCGACGAGGTAAAGGTCGCATTTGGGCGTTCCGCGAAACGGTCCATCAGAGCAGGCAGAAATAGGTTAGCAACCGATCGCATGAACGGTTCGGCCAGGAGCCAGCCGGAAAACTCGCGCCAGAATGCCCGCTTGGTTGCGCTCAGACGGGAAAAGTCCCGCTCTTCCGCGGAGAACGTAAAGCGATATCCGTCATGGCCGATGAATTCGTCTTCGGTCGGAAAATTTGACCGGAGCTCCCGGTAGAATTCATCCGGAAAGACATTGTCGATAAAGAGGTGGGGAAAGGGCGCCTCTTCGAACGGCGCGGCCTGCAATCGCCGAGTTAGGTATTCTTCGATCTCGCGCGGATCCATGCCGCCATCCCGTTTCGTTCGAGAATGGTGCCCCCAGCAGGATTCGAACCCGCGACCCCCTGATTACAAATCAGGTGCTCTACCAACTGAGCTATAGGGGCAACCCCGAAGGCTTAGACTGCCCTGCCGGTCGGGGTCAAGTTTGGCTCGTCAGGGGCGGCTAGAGGGCCGTTTTCGCACGAAGATTTGCGCTAAAGGGCCGTTTGGCGGATTTCTCGACACTTGTAGTCAGGTTGTGCGGAGCGTTATCTTTTCGCCAACCAGCGCGGCGGTGCGCCTGTTGGAGGGGATAGGGTGATGTCAGGGGGGACGCGCGAAGGAGCAGGTACGTCTGCTGCTGCCGATACCGCCCCTCGGATGGCTGAGCCGAATTCGGAGGCAGAGACGCCGAACCCGACCGTCGATTCCGGGCTCCAATGCCTAGTGATGCTGGCGGCTTTTTTCCAGAAATCCGCCAATCCCGACCAAATTCATCACGCGCGCGGCAAATCGGGCACTGCGTTCGATGACACCTGATCTGCCCCCTTCAGAGTGGTCCATCTAATATTTTAGATTGGACCCTGAAGGAGAAGACAAATGGGCAAGAGACACGGGCCTGAGGAGATTATCGGTAAGCTGCGCGAGGCCGAGATTATACTGGCGCAAGGCGGGACGACGGGG
>CANIGJ010000033.1 GCA_947467145.1 Rhodospirillaceae bacterium
CGGATGTCCTTCACCACCTGCTCAGCAGGCCTTTTGGGGATAGAGGATTTGGGTCTCATCTTCGTTCCTTCGTCACTTCGACGAGACCCAAATCCTCCTTAAATCACAACCCCAAATCTGTGCCATCGGTGCTGACGGGGAACAATCGACCCCCAGCTTGCGGAAGGCCTCCACGATCGCATCGCCGCCGTCGAGATAATTCTTCATGTTAGTACTCCCTGTTGACGGCATTTTCCGGGTTGGGACGGGCGGTGCAAGGGCAAAGGAAGCGCTTTTACCGGAATGACGCGGGACGCTAAGATGGGGGCATAAAAGAAATAAGGGCAGGGACCTCACGTATGGCAAAGCTGGTTTACGACGCGCCGCCGACCTTCGGCCTGTTCCACGGTCCGCATCACGCAACCAACCTCGATCCGACCTATGCCTTCCAGCGCGATCTGATGCTGATCGAGCATCTCGACCGCTTGGGCTTCGAGGAAGCCTGGATCGGCGAGCATCATTCGGGCGGCTTCGAGATCATCGCCGCACCCGAGGTTTTCATCGCCGCGGCCGCCGAACGCACCAAGCGCATCCGCCTGGGCACCGGCGTCAAATCGCTGCCCTACCATCATCCCTTCATCGTCGCCGAAACGATGGCGCAGCTGGATCACCAAACACGCGGCCGCGTGATGTTCGGCGCCGGGCCGGGTGCTTTACCCACCGACGCGCAGATGTTCGGCCTCAAACCCGCCGATCTGCGCCCGCGCATGGAAGAGGCGCTGGACTGCATCGTGCCGCTGCTGCGCGGCGAAACGGTGACGCGCAGAACCGATTGGTTTGAGCTGAACAACGCGCGCCTCAGCGTCGGCTGCTACACGCGCCCGACGATGGAACTGGCGGTGACCTCGATCCGCTCGCCGTCCGGCGTGCTCAATGCCGGCAAGTACGGCGCGGGCGTCATGGTGCTGGGCGGCGTCGACGATGCCTCGCTCGAACATCACATGGCGAACTGGAAAATCTACGAGGAGACCTGCGCCAAGTATGGCCATGTCGCCGATCGCGCCAAGTGGAAATTCACGATTCTGATGCACATCGCGGAAACGCGCGAGCAGGCGAAGAAGGACGTGCTCTACGGCCTGGAAAAATGGATCGGCTATTCCAACGATATCGTGCCCGCCGCCAACGCGGTGCCGCGCGGCCTGGCCGATCCCGTCGGTTACCTGCTCGAACAGCAACGCGCGATCATCGGCACGCCCGACGATGCGGTCGCCGAACTGACGCGCATGCGCGATAAATTGGGTGGCTTCGGCACCATCCTCGTGTTCCAGCATGATTGGGCGAATTGGCCCGCGACGCAGCGCAGCTTCGAGTTGATCGCTGAAGAGGTCCGCCCGCGTCTGAGCAACGCCAATTGGCTGCGCCAGGATTCGTACGATCGCAACGCCCCCAATCAGGAAACCAATCGCGCGCTGGCCCGTCAGGGCATCGTGGAAGCGACCGCGCGTTTCGAAGCCAACAAAAGCGGAAAGGCAGCAGAATAATGCAAGATCTTAACGGCAAGACCGCCTTCGTCACGGGCGGCGCCAGCGGCATCGGCCTCGGCCTCGCAGAAGCCTTCGTCGATCAGGGCATGAATGTGGTGATCGTCGATATCGAGCAGGCAGCGCTCGATAAGGCCAAGGCGAGCCTCGCGCAGAAATCGAACCGCGTGCATGCGATCAAGCTCGACGTTACCGACCGCGATGCCTATGCGCGTGCCGCCGACGAAGTGCAGGCCCTGTTCGGCAATCTGCATGTGTTGTGCAACAACGCCGGCGTCGCCTCGCGCGGCCTGGTGCAGAACGCGAGCTACGACGATTGGGATTGGACCCTCGGCGTCAATATCGGCGGGGTCGTCAACGGCATCCGCACCTTCCTGCCGCGCATGCTGGCGCATGGCGAGGGCGGGCATATCGTCAATACCTCGTCGATGGCGGGCCTCGGCTCGGCGCCCGGCAACGTCGTTTATTCGACGTCGAAATACGCCGTGGTGGGATTGAGCGAGGGGTTGCGCAAGGAACTCGGCCCTCAGAATATCGGCGTCACCGTGCTCTGCCCGGCGGCGGTGAAGACCAACTTCAACCGCTCGGCGCGTAATCGCCCGGATACATTCGCCGATACCGGCACCGAACTCACCGAGGAATTCTACCAACTCGCCGACAAAAGCTTCGAGGGCGGCACGGAGCCGCGCGAGATGGGTGAGATGACGGTGACGGCGATTAAGGAGAACAAGCCGTACGTGCTGCCGCATCTGGAGATGAAGGCGAGCTTCGAAGCGCGCGTGAAAGGCATCCTGGAGTCCTGGACGACCGAGCCGGCCGATCCCAAGCGCGTCGCGTCGCAGAAATATCGCGGCGAGGCGTTCGCCAAAATCGGCGTCGGCAGCATCACGAAGGGCTAAGTCCCTACCTCATGCTGAGCCTGTCGAAGGATAGGCAAGCGGCACCCCGCATGCTTCGACAAGCTCAGCATGAGGCCGTTGCTCTTGTTTCACGTGAAACAGAACAAGAACGTCATGCGACGATCAATGTCGATTTTTGTCGATACGGTGTCGATGTCGTGTCGATGCATTGTCGATCGCGCGCCTCGCGCTGAGATGGAAAAAGCGCGCGGTCAGTGAGCGGGATCGCGTACACTTGCGCGCAAAACCGCGCCCATCGTGTCGATCGCATTATTCATGTCGATGCATCGTATCGGCGTCGACAAATCTCGACATTTATCGACAAAAATCGACATCGTTCTGGCGCGGTTCCCATCGCGCGCCGTATCGCGTTGATATGGTCGCAAGGTGCTCGGTGCGCAAGCGCGCCTCAGCTCTCGCGATCTTCCAGTTTTGGATACCATGTCGGGTGGCGGCCTTCGGGCGTCAGGTCGAAGATGTTCCACATGGGCATCAGGTCGGGCGCCATGCGCGGATCCTGTCCCGGGTCGGCGGTGCCGAAGCCCGCTTCACCGCTCCAGAAATGGCGGATGGCGCCGTCCCGCGTGCCGCCGACTTTACCGTCGGGCCGCGTGAAAACATGGATGCCGGCATAGTCGCTGCCATCAGGCGCGATGGCGTAATGATCGCGGCTGAACCGGTCGTCGATATCTTCGTACAGCCGCAGCCAATCCCAGCTGCGTTCGCGCTTGAACGTCACCAGCCGTTCGATGGGCGAGCGCGCGACGACGGCGAGCGAGACGCGTTGTCCGATGGACGACGCTTCGCCGTTTAGCGCATCCAATAGGCCGGTGCACATGGGGCAGGGGCGTTCGCGGTCGCGCCCATACATGAAACTGTAGACGACGAGCGTCTGCTTGTCGCCGAACAGGCCGACGAAATCGATGGGGCCTTCTTCGCCGATGAATTGATATTCTTCGGTCACCTCGCCGCCTGGCGGCAAGGCGCGGCGCATCTCGGCGACGCGCTCGATATGGCGGCGTAGCTCGATTTCCTCGGCCAGCAGTTCGTTGCGCGCGCGCCGATAGGCCGCACTATCGTTGGGGTAGTGATATTCGTTGCGGCTCGCCAGCGCCTTGGCCGGCACTAGGCCGTCTCGCGATGTCCCGTCCATAACCATCCTCCTCGTATGAGTAAGGATAAGCGCCGGGCAGGCCCATCGGTTGCGCCGTCTCGCGGCCTTGTGAAGGCTATTCGCGGTGCGGATGGTCATTTTCGACGACTAATGATATTCGGTGAGCGACAGCACTTTTCGAGGCGACAATGGTGGATGGGGCGGCCAGCAATAATGTCGAATATGACGGCGGCGATCTCGAAGCCTTGTCGATCCTGAAGAATTACCAGAATTGGATTTTTGCGCGCGTCGCACCCTGCCTGGGCGGGACGGCGGCCGAGCTGGGTGCGGGCATCGGCTCCTTCAGCGCGCTCTTCGCGGGCAATGTCACCAGCCTCGACGCAATTGAGCCCTCGGCCACGTTGCAGGCGCGCCTGCAACAGACCGTGGGGCCGCTCGGCAATGTCCGCGTGCTGCACCAGACGGCGGAAGACTGGCTGACAGATACCGCGCCCGCGCACTACGACTGCGTGGTGATGATCAACGTGCTGGAACATATCCGCGACGACGCGGCCGTGCTCAGTGGCATCTATGACAGGCTGAAGCCGGGCGGCCGCCTGATCGTGTTCGTTCCGGCGCTGCAATTCCTGTTCAGCAATATCGATCGCCAGGTCGGCCATTTCCGGCGCTACGAACGCACGGCGCTGCAAACGGTTCTGGCCGGCGCCGGGTTTCGCATCGCCGATCTACGCTTCTTCGATATGCTCGGCATCCTGCCGTGGCTTGTGATGAACACCTGGCTCGGCAAGACGGAGTTCAATCCCGGCCTCGTCGGCTTGTACGACCGCATCGGCGTGCCGTTCACGCGCGCGGTCGAAAGCCTCGCTGCGCCGCCGCTCGGCAAGAACCTCATCGCTATCGCGGTGAAGGACTAGGCGCGGGACGGGGCAGCCTATGATCGCTCCGCCTCGCACCCGTTTTTTGTGGCAAGCCGGTGGTTTCATCTCGCTCGGCCTCGGCATTATCGGGATTCCGCTGCCGCTCTTGCCGACCACGCCGTTCATCCTGCTGGCGGCCTTCTGCTTCGCGCGCTCCTCGCCCCAGCTGCAGCTGTGGCTGGAGACGCATCCGCGCTTCGGCCCGATGATCGTCAATTGGCGTGAGAAGGGCGCGATCTCGAAACGCGCCAAGAGCTATTCGGTGGCGGTGATGATCGCCACACCGCTACTGTCGCTCGCCATCGGCGTGCCGGCCTGGGCGCTCGCGGCGCAGGTGTTGTGCTTGCTGGGGGCCGCGACCTTCGTGCTGACGCGGCCGAGCGCTTAACCCGCGACTAGTTACCGCGCGTCAAGGTCGGCTGCAGATGACCGACGGGACCATCGACACCATCGCCAATAGCGGCGCCACAAACGCCGGCGTTGTTGATGTAGTTGATACCCTTGTTGACATCGAAATCGAATTTGATGGTCAGCGTGCTGGTGGGCGAGATCACCATATTGCCCAGAGACGTGTCGCGGACCCGCCAATAGCCGCCGTCGGTGCATTGGTAATCGGCGTCGTTGGCGCAGACATGCCCGCCGTTGTCGACACGATTTTGCGTCGTCTGGGCCTGCTGGCAGGTCATGCCGCCGCCCATATTGTAAGGGCCGCCGGCGATGGTCTGAGAGATCGAGATGATCGGGCGCACCGCGACGTAAGTTCCGAAGGGCAGCGCCGCGCCGGAGAGATAATTGGCGACGGTCTGACCGGCGCTGACGCTCGCCGCATCGAATTCGAGCGGCGATCCGAAATAGAAAATCTGCCCGTCGTCGCGCTCGAAACCGAATTTCTGGATCGTGAATTTGTACATGCTGGCCGGCGCCTGGCATTTGTCGCCGTTGGCGAGCACGAGGCCGGCCGTGCAATCTTGCGGGAAGGCGATGGCTTCTATCGACTGGATCAGCATAAAGGCGCTCGCCGCGGCAAGCGCGCCAATCCGCTGGAGGTGTTTCACGTCAGGCCTCATGTTCTAAAGTCATATTGTGCTGGTTCAATTGGAGCGGCCGATGACGACGCTGATGCCGTTGGTCGTGGCGACACGTTCGACGGCGATGGTGTTTTCGCGCCGCACCTTGTCCAAGGTATGATCGACCATGCTGGCCATCTCGTACGGCCGATCGGCGACGATCTTGCTGGCGGCACTGTTGCCGTCGGCGCCGAAGGCCAGGCTGAAGGACAGTTTCAGGAAGGCGTCGGTGGCATTGGTATTGTCGCGCGTGACGCCGCCTTCCATCCGCATGTAAGGCAGCGGCGTGATCTGCGCGCTATAGGTCTGGCCGACGATATCTTTTGGTGCATCGACCGACTTGTAGAGGAATTCCTTGCCGAACACCTTGGCCCACGGCAGGTAAGGCACCTGCACGCCAAGCTCGACGTCGCCACCGTTCAGCGGGCGTTCGGTGATGCCGGGCCCGACCACAGCCTTGCCCGATACGGCCCGGTAGAGATTCGTGTTAAGTTCGGCGACGCTGGTGCGCGCTTCCGCGCCTAGGCCGACGCGCGCGTGATCGTAGGGCGCCTCGTAATCGTAGAAGCCGTTGACGCCGAACAGCGCCATGTTGTCGAAGGCGAGGCGGCGATAGCCAAGCCCGGCGTTGGTCGTATAGCGATCCTCGCCGAAGCGGCTTTGGCCGGCGAAGCGCAACTGGGTGAACACGGTATCGACCTTGCCCTCGGACTGATAGAGCGGCTGCACCGTCAGGATGCTGAAGATCGGGTTCTGCGAGCCCTGTTTGGAGGCTTCGATCTCGAAGCGCTTGAGCCAGTCGGGCGTGCCGTTGGGGCCGCTCAGCGAACTATTGACCCAATTGCGGAACGTCTGGACGGCGCTGTCCGCGACCATGGTCTCGGCGGCGCTCAAGGATCCGGCCGAGGCCGTTCCTGGCGTTCCGCCTGACAGCGGGGCCGGTGACGCGAGATTGGTAAGATCGCTGGCGGAGGCGAATGTTGAGCCGATCGTCAGAACGGCGACGGCAGTCAGAACCACGGATTTGGTCACGCTTCCCCCAAAAAGCGAGTGCCCCGGGCTGGGGCACGTGAGGCAAGCTAGACTACGCCAGCAGTAATTAATGTGACTGACGTCACGCTTCGCGTCTTATGCGTAAACCAGCATATGCCGGCGGGAGCGGCCGAGCGGCTTACGCCGACGCGCCGATCCGCTCCCGCATCTTCTGCAAGGACCCACCCGTCATCACCGAGCCGCCGAGCGGGTGGCCGACAATGTCTTCGGCCATCTTCGCGCATTCGATCAGGCGGTCGAGGTCGAGGCCGGTCTCGATCCCCATTTCGTGCGCCATGAAGACGAGGTCTTCGGTGCAGACATTGCCCGCCGCGCCGGCATGGCCGGCGAATGGGCAACCGCCGAGGCCGGCGACGCATGAGTCGTAATGCGCCACGCCCATCTCAAGGCCCGCATAGGCATTGGCGATGCCCATGCCGCGCGTGTCGTGCAGATGCAGGCCGATTTCCACCTCGGGATATTTGTCCTGCAACGCGCCAACATAACGCTTGATGCGGTCCGGCGTCGCCCAGGCCATGGTGTCCATGAGGGCCAAGTGCTTCAGCTTCACGTCGTGCTGCTCGGCGATATCGAAGATGGTCTTGGACAGCGCCATGATGCGGTCCAGCTTCACGTCGCCTTCGAAGTTGCAGCCGAAGGCGGCAGAGATGCCGCCGCTTTCGATCTTGATGCCGTTCTTCTTCAGCCGCTCGATGCTTTCGTGCTGCGCGGCTTCCTGCTGTTCGAGCGTGCGGTTCTGGTTGCGCTTGAGGAAAGCCTCCGACGCGCAGAGCGAGATCGAACCTTTCAAGGTGAGTTTTTTGGTCGCCATGGCGCGCGCCATGCCCTGGTCGTTGAGATACAACCCGGTATAGGTGACGCCCGTCTTGGGCGTGAAGCCGGCAACGACGTCTTCCGCGTCGGCCATATTGGGCACGACCTTGGGATTGACGAAGGAGACGGTCTGGATGGTCTTGAGGCCGGTCTCCGACAGGGCGTCGATGAACTCGATCTTGCGGTTCGTCGGGATCGGGTTCTTCTCGATCTGGAACCCCTCGCGCGGGCCTTCTTCCTTGATTTCGATGCGCTTCGGGAAATTGGCCATGCTGGGGTTCCTCGCCTGTATTTTGGGGTGCCGGTTTCGGCTACCGGAAATTCGTTAAGAAGCGTATCGAAGGGGCGGATTTCGGTCAATTCCAGCCCGTCTTGAGGTTGACTCCGGGGCCCCAACCGTTTGAATCGAATTATACATTCGTAAGCCGGTTTGAACCGGCGAATCATATTGGGAGGACAAAATGGCGGACCAATCACTGCTCGTCGAGAATAGGGGACCGGTCCGGATTTTGACCCTGAACCGGCCGGACATGCGCAATGCGCTGACCACCGAGCTGGTCGACCAATTGATGCAGGAGGTGTTCGACGCCGACCACGACCCCAGCGTCTATGTCATCGCGCTGACCGGGGCGGGGACGGCCTTCTGCTCGGGCGCCGACCTCAAAAGCGCCAAAGATGCGGCCGATCAGGGTCGGCCGTTCTACGGCCCGCTGCATTCGCACCGCCGCAGCATCTGCGAAGTGATGATGGATTCGCGCAAACCGACCCTGGCCATCGTCAACGGCCCGGCGATGGCGGGCGGGTTTGAATTGGCGCTGTCCTGCGACATGATCGTCGCCGCCGATACGGCGTTTTTCGCCGTGCCGGAAGCCAAGCGCGGCCGCGGCGCGCATTTCGCCTCGGTCGCGTTACCGCAGATGATCCCGCCGGCCATCGCCATGGAATGGTTGCTCACCGGGCGGCGTATCGCGGTGACCGAGATGGAGCGTTGGGGCCTGGTCAATCGTATCTATCCGGCGCAGAGCCTGATGGACGACGCGATGAAATTCCTCGAAGACGTCACGTCATCGGCGCCGCTGTCGTTGCAGCGCCTCAAGCTTACCTATCGCAAGACGCAGGGCATGCCGCTGCATACCGGCATCCGCCTCGATACCGGGCCGGACGTCTATACGTCGGAGGATCAGAAGGAAGGGGCCCGCGCCTTCATCGAAAAACGCCCCGCCAAGTGGCAGGGGCGCTGATCCATGAGTGAGCGTTTTCCGGAAGGCGCGTTGGCGGCTCTGCGTCCGCTGTTCAAGCCGAAGAGTGTGGCGGTCATCGGCGCGTCGGGTACGCGCGGCAAGCAGGGCAACACCGCCGTGCGCTACATGCTCAAGTCGGGCTTCGCGGGCAATTTCTATCCGATCAATCCGGGCGGCGGCGAGATCGAAGGCGTGCGCGCCTATAAGTCGCTCGATGAAGTGCCGGAGACGATCGATACCGCGCTGATGGTGATCCCGGCGGCGATGACGGCGGGCTCGCTGAAAGAGTGCGTCGCGCACGGCATGAAATCGATGGTGATCGGTTCGGTCGGTTATGCCGAGATGGGCACCGACGAAGGCCGCGCCTTGCAGGCCGAGGTGGTCAAGATCGCCAAGGCGGGCAATCTGCGTCTGGTCGGGCCGAACACCAACGGCATCTTCAATGCGACCGATCGCGTACCGCTGGGGTATTCCTCGGCGTATGGCCACGATTTGACGCCGGGTCCGGTCTCGGTGGCGGCCCATTCGGGTGCGCTGTTCAATTCGTTGGCGCCGCGCCTGCTCGAGCAGCGCGCCGGGCTCGGCAAGTTCGTGCCGCTGGGCAACGAAGCCGATCTGTCGATGCTCGATTTCCTCGAATATTTCATCGAGGACCCGGATACCGGCATCATCGGCCTGATCATCGAAGGTATTTCCGACGGTAATCGGTTCCGTGCATTGGCGGATCAGGCGCGGGCAGCAGGCAAACCCATCGTGGCGTTGAAGCTCGGCCGCTCCAAGGCGGGCCAGGGCGCGACGCAGGCGCATTCGTCGCGCCTCGCCGGATCGGCGCGCGCGTTCGATGCGATCTTCCGCGAATACGGCATCGCCCAGGTGCCGACGGTCGAGGCGCTGGCGGGGGCATGCGGCGTGCTGCTCGGCACCAAGGTGCGCGTGGCCAACACCAAGCTTGTGTCGGTGACGACGACGGGCGGTGGTGCTTCGATGATGGCGGACTTCGCCGAGAAATATGACATCCCGCTCGCCGGCAATCCGGATGGCTCGTGGGGCGGCAAGGTCGCCGAATATATTGCGACCATCAAAGATGCCGGCATGGTGCGCAATCCGACCGATACCGGCGTGATCGGCGGTCAGCAGAACATGACGCCGCTGTTCGAGGCGCAGGAAGCCGACGGCTGGATCGGGCCGACGATGGTGTTCACCCATCCGCTGCCGAACCTGAAGCAATCGCATGTTGTTGCCGATTACCTGATCGGGCGCGCGCAACGCACGGGCTCGCCGGTGGTTGTGGTGGCGCCAGATGGCCTAGTGCCGGAACTGCGCGACCGCTACGCCGAAAACAACTTGCCGTTCTTCCGCGATGTGACGACCGCGTTCGATTCCTTCCAGGCCTATTACGCAACGATGCCGCGCACGAAGCAGGCGCCCGATCCGGTGCCGGCCGCGGTGAAGGATCTGGGTGCGAAGCTCGCAACCAAGGCCGCGTTCCTGTCGGAAACCGAAAGTGCGGCGATCCTGAAGGCGGCCGGCGTGCCGATGGTCGAGAGCAAGACGGTGACGAGCGCGGCCGAAGCGACGAGTGCCGCCAAGACGACAGGTTATCCGGTGGTGCTGAAGGCGCTAGCGCCCGACGTCGCGCACAAGGCGGCGGCTGGCTTCGTGATGGCCGGGCTCAATGACGAGGGGGCGCTCACCAAAGCCTATGCGACCATGGATGAGCGTATCGCCAAGGCGGGCTTCAAGCGCGCCGATGTGCAGGTCATCCTTCAGCCCATGATGGCGGCGAAGGCCGAGATCATCCTCGGCGTCAGCAACGAAGATCCGCTCGGCCATTTCCTGGTCGCCGGCCTCGGCGGGATCTATACCGAGATCCTCGACGAGGTCCTGCTGCTGCCGATCCCGGTGGCGCGCGCGACCATTCGCGAAGGGTTGGCGGGATCGAAGCTCGGCCGGCTGGTGCAGCATATCGGCGGGGATGCGGCGCTCGATCAGGTCACGTCCGCTTTGGGCGCGCTCCAGGCGCTGATCCAGGCGCATGGCGACAAGATCGAATCGATCGACGTCAATCCGCTGCTGGTCGGCGAAAAAAGCTGCATCGCGGTGGATGCGCTGATCGTGCCCAAGCAGAAATAGTGTGGTATTCGCTTTCGATATTGAACGCATATTGATTTGAAGAGGATTGAGCCGTGGCGCTACACGACGAACGCCGTGCGAAATTGATGGATGTGTTGTCCCAGAACGGGCTCGATTGTGTCGTGCTGTTCGGCAATGCCTGGCAGAACGATTATCTGCGTTACTCCACCGATTTCGCTATTGTTGAAGGCGACGCCTTCTCGGTGTTCCACAAGGACGGCACGGTCCAGCTGTTCCTCGAAAGCGCGCACGAAGCCGATCGCGCCAAGATCGAGGTGCCCGGTGTGGAAACGAGCTTCGCGCCCGATCTGGTCGAAACCGTCGCGCAGCATGTGAAACGCTTGGGCAATCGCTCGATCGGCCAGGCGCCGCTCGCCGTCATGCCGATGGGCTTGGCGCGCATCGCGGCGGGCTCGAAGCTTGAAGACGCGACGGCGGCGATCGATCGCGCCATGTTCATCAAGACGCCGGGCGAGATCGAGGCGGTGCGCCGCGCGACCAAGATGGCCGAGGACGGCTACAAGGTGTTCATGGATGCGTCGCGCGTGGGCCGAACGGAATATCAGGTGATCGCCGAGGTCGAAGCCTATTTCCGCGATCGCGGTTGCCCGGAGAATTTCCAGATCATGGGCTCGGGCGGCGTCGAGATGATGGGCATGCATCCGCCGTCGGACCGCAAGATTCAGCATGGCGATCTGGTGACCACGGAATTGACGCCCTGCGTCGATGGCTATTATTCGCAGATCTGCCGCACCTGCGTTGTCGGTGAGCCGACGGCGGTGCAGCAGAAGGCGCATGCGATGTTCACCGAGGCGATGGAAGCCGGCAAAAAGATCCTGAAGCCGGGCGTGACCGCAGCCGATGTGGCGAAGGCCGAAAACGATGTCTTCCGCAAATATGGGTACGGCGAATATTGCTCGGCGAAATATACCCGCGTGCGCGGCCATGGCATGGGCCTGTTCGTCGACGGCGTGCCGGCGATCCTTGAGGATGTCGAGATGGTGATCGAGGAAAACTGCACCCTCATCGTGCATCCCAATACTTATCATCCCGATGTCGGCTATCTCGTCGTCGGCGATTCGATGGTCGTCACCAAAAACGGAGCTGAGATGTTGGGCTCGATGCCGGCCGAACTTCTCAGCGTGCGGGGTTAAGGATATGAGACGCGGTCTGCTCGCCTGGTCCGAAGACGAAACCCCGAAAGCAGCGCTCGAAGCGCGCGTTGCTCGCATGCAGGCGGCGATGAAGGCGCAAGGCGTCGATGCGCTGCTCGCTTACACCAACTTCCCGCGCCCGGCGGCGGTGTCGTACCTAACGCACTTCATTCCGTATTGGAACCAGGGCCTGATGGTGATGGGCCAAAGCGGCTTGCCGTCTATCGTGGTCGCACTATCTAACCGCGTGCGCGGCTGGGCGCTCGAAACCTGCCATGTCGATGACGTGGTGTGCAGCCCGCATATCGGCGCCGCGGCCGCCAAGGTCGTGCGGGGCTTCGGTGCGGTCAAAAAGATCGGTGTGGTCGATGCGGACCGCTTGCCCAATGGTTTGGCCAATCCGTTCCGTCAGGCCTTCGACGGCCTTGAGCTGATTGATGCCACGGAACTTTATACGGGCGCGCGCTCACCCGCCGATGGACCGGAAATCGCGCTGACACGCCGCGCGGCCGACATTGCCGATGCGGCCATCGACGTGGCGCGCACCGGCAAATTCACCCGCGCCTCGGCGTTGATCTCGGCCATCGACGGCTCGGCCCGCGAGAACGCAGCCGAAGAAGTCGCCATCGCGGTGGTGCCTGACCTGGCGAAAGGCACCGACTTTATCCGTGTCGAAGGCGATATCGATCTTGGCCAGCACTATGCCGTGCGCGCCACGGTCGCCTATAAGGGCTTCTGGATCCGCCGCACCGCGACCCTGTCGCAAGGGGCCGCACCCGACTCGTGGGCCGATGCGGCGGCGCGGCTGCGCACCATCGAGGCCGAGCTCGGCACCGGCAGCGATATCGCGGCCAAGATGAGCGGCTTCAAATCCTGGTCGGCGGTGGGGCCGCTGGGCGGTCATCCGCTCGCCGATCTGGCGGGGTCGGGTAACGATACCCCGCGCAAGATCGGTGCGGGCTCCATCGTCAGCGTCTCCTTGCGCATCGATACGCATGACGGGCCGTGGCTCGGCGGCGGGCCGGTGCTACTCGCTAGTAAAGCAGGCCAATCGGCAGAGATTCTGTTCGCCTAAATAATCTCGTGGATGTCGGCGGCGAGTGTCTCGCCGTCGATCTCCAGGATCGCGACGCTGATCGGCAGCTTGAAGCGGCGCGGGCCGGCACTGCCCGGGTTGAGGTACAGCACGCCGTCCTTGGTTTCGATCTTCGGCTTATGCGAATGGCCGGATATGACGACGTCGTATCCGGTGTGCTTCGTCAGTTCCTTCACATCGTGCAGCACAAAGATCGTGCGGCCGCCGAATTCGATGGCGATCTGTTCCGGATAGGTCGTGTCCGGATCGTTATTGCCCCGGATGGCGGTCACGGGCGCCAGGGCGCGCAATTGTTCGATGACCGCCGCACCGCCGATATCGCCGGCATGGATGATATGCGCCACGCCGGTCAGGCGTTCGATGGCCTCGGGGCGCAGCAAACCGTGGGTATCCGATATGACGCCGATTTTCATGATCAGCAGTCTAGCCTAAATCGATGAGACAGGTTAAATAGCCGTCCCTTTTCCTCGCGAGTGCCGAACGTACATGGTTGATGTTGTCTGCGGCCTCGATTTCGGCACCTCGAATTCCACGCTCGCGCTGATCAAGGACGGTGCGCCCTTCCTGGTGCCCATCGATCAGGGGCGCAGCACGATCCCGAGCGCGATCTTTTACAATTTCGAGGACGACGCCACGCGCTTCGGCCAGCAGGCGGTGGACGAATATGTGCAGGGCACCGAAGGCCGCCTCATGCGCTCGCTCAAATCCATCCTGGGGACCGCCCTGGTGGGCGAACGAACCGCGCTACGCAAACGTTCGATCGGCTTCACCGAAGTCATCGCCGATTTCCTGCGCCATGTGAAGACGACCACCGAAGCGCACTACGGCATCACGTTGCGCGACGTCGTCGCCGGCCGCCCGGTGCATTTCATCGATGACGATCCGGAGGCCGACGCCCGGGCCGAACGCGAATTGGCGGAGATCTACAAAAGCGTCGGGTTCCGCAATGTCGAATTTCAGTTCGAGCCGATCGCGGCAGCCTACCAATATCGCAGCGATGCGGGTTCCGGTGACGGCCCGTCATTGATCGTCGATATCGGCGGCGGCACGTCGGATTTTTCCATCGTGCGCGCCAATAGCGGCGGCGGCGCGGCAACGGTGCTGGCGACGCATGGTGTCCATGTCGGCGGTACCGATATCGATCGCATCGTCTCGCTCGAAACCATCATGCCGAACCTCGGTTTGAATTCGGCGATGAAGGGTCGGAACCTGCCGGTGCCGTCCTGGATCTACAACGATCTCGCGACCTGGCACAAAATCAACGGCCTCTATACCAATCAGATCCGCACCATGGTGCGGCAGATCGAATTGGAAGCCGCTCGCCCTGACCTGATCAAGCGCTTGCGCTCCGTCCTGGAGCAGCGCGTGGGCCATGCGCTGTTGGGCATCGCGGAATCGCTCAAGATCGAGCTGAGCGAGAGCAAGGCGGTCTCCTTTCCGCTGAATATCGCGGGCGATCCGCTGAGCCTCGACGCGACGGCGGTGCAACTGCGGTTTTTCTTGAAATCCTGGTTGGCCAGCATCAAGACCGCGTTGTCGGACACGCTGGCGCTGGGCGGTGTCAAAGCGCATGAGATCGGCACGGTGTTCCTGACCGGTGGCACGACCCTGTCGCCGGTGGTGCGCGATCTGGTGAAGAAGACGTTCCCGCGCGCGAATGTGGTGAGCGGCGATAATTTCGGCGCGGTCGGCCTGGGCCTGGCGATCGATGCGGAGCGGCGGTTCAAAGCGTAGGGCGCAAAAAAAGGCCCGGCGGTTAGGCCGGGCCTTTGATGATCGTGGATCGCAGCAGGTTACTGCTTCTCGATCCCCGCCTTGGCGATGTAGTCCTTCCACTTTTCCGAATCGGCGCGCAGCAGTGCGTTGGCGCTTTCCGGCGTGCCGGTGAACGGATCCATGCCGTTGCGGGCGAGGAATTCTTTACCCTCGGGCGACTCGCTGATGGTGTTCACCCATGCGGCGAGTTTGTCGATGATCGGGCGCGGCGTGCCGGCGGGCGCCGTCACGGTCCACCAGGTGACCACGTCGATCTGCGGGAAGCCCGCATCCTTCATCGACGGAATCTCCGGCATCGAACCCAGGCGATCCTGCATCGCGACCGCGAGGCCCTTAATGCGGCCGGCGCGGATATGCTCGTTGGCGGCCAGGGGATCCATGAACATGAAATCGATCTGGTTGGCCATCAGGTCGGTCAGAGCCGAACGCGAGTCCTTGTAAGCGACCTGCGTCGTCTTGAGGCCGGCATAGACCTTAAGCAGTTCGGCCGAAACGACACCTGAGGTCGCCGTCGCGCCATAGAGGCCGTTGTCGGGCTTCTTCTTCAGGCCTTCGACCAGCGACTTCACGTCGTTGTAGGGCGACTCTTTCGGCAGGACGAGCATGAAGGCGAACTTCGCGAGGCTGGTGACCTGCGTGAACGCCTTGAGCGGATCGACCGGCATGTTGTTGTACAGATGCGGAGCGGATGCGATCGAGCTGCCGGCACTCATATAGAGCGTATAGCCGTCCGGCTTGGCATCGGCGAGCGCCTTGAACGCGAGGATGCCGAAGGCACCCGGGCGGTTGTCGACGATCACGGTGCCCTTGCTCAGCTCCTGGATCTTGCTGCCGTAGAACCGCACGATCGTATCCGCACCCGATCCAGCGGCCTGGCTGGAAATGATGTGGATGTCGCGGTTCGGATAGTCGGCCTGTGCAACCGCCAGGGTCGGTGCTGCTGCGACCAAGGCGAACGCGGCAAACGATTTCAGTTTGTGAATGAAGGTCATCTATTACTCCTGTTGTTCGTGCCGGGCTGTTTGACGCTCAACCCAGATTCGATCGTGCTTCAACCTTGCGGTTCGATCTTTGCGGTCTTGATGTATTCGCGCCAGCGCACGATGTCCGATTCGAGAAGCTTCTGCGCGCCGTCCGGCGTGCCAGGGAACGGGTCGCCGCCAACCACGCGGTTGATGAAGCCTTTGCTTTCCTCGGTCGCGGTGATCTCGTTGAACCACTTGGCGAGCTGATCGACGATCGGGCGTGGCGTGCCGGCCGGCACGGAGACGGCCCACCAGGCGACGACGTCGACGCCATCGATTCCGGCTTCCTTCATCGACGGCAGTTCGGGAATGGCCTGGACCTTATCGGCCGCACCGACGGCGAGGCCGCGGATCTTGCCCGAGCGGATGTGTTCGAGGGCTGCGATCGGGTCCATGAACATCCAGTCGATGCTGCCGTCGATCAGATCGACCAGCGCCGACGAGGCGTCCTTGTAGCTGACGAACTGGGTGTTCAGCCCGGTGACCGACTTATAAAGCTCGGCCGATACGATGCCCGACGGCGCGGTGGCGCCATAGAGGCCGTTGCCCGGCTTGGTCTTCATCAAGGCGGTGAGTTCGGCGACCGATTTGACCGGCGACTTCGGCCCAACGACGAGGACGAAGGAGAGCCTGAGCAGGCTCGTCACCATCGTGAAGTCCTTGTCGGGCTTCACGGTCAAATTCTTGAACAGGCTGACGCTGTTGGCCATCGAGCTACCGGCGGTCATATAGACCGTGTAGCCGTCCGGCTTGGAGCGGGCGGCGGCTTCCATGGCGATATTGCCGGACGCACCCGGCTTGTTCTCGACGATGATGGCCTTGCCGGCCAGCTTCTGCAGCTTGTCGGCGTAATAGCGCACGATCACGTCGGCGCCTGAGCCGGCGGCGTAGCCGTTCAGGATGTGGATGTCGCGCTGGGGATATTGCTGGGCCTGAGCTTGAACTTGGGCCGGTTGAACGAGCAGGCAGGCCGAAAACGCAGCGAAAACGACGCCCGCGAGCGTCTTGGTACGAATAGACATGAAATTCCTCCCACAAGGCCGTTTGAAGACGACCTATATAAGAGGACTATAGCGGGACGTAACCGTCCTGCAAATGCGAGCGCCGACGAAAAACGGCGGATTCTGCCCGATTTCGGGGCAAATCCGCCGTCTTGGTCGTCTTTGGCTTTACGTATTTACCGTTGCGCTACTCGGCGGCGGCTTTGGTGTTCGTCTCGGCCAGGATGCGGCGGCAATAGGCCGGGCCGTCCTCACCGTCCGGAATGTAGTCGGCGGTGCACAGGAAATCCGGAAAGCGGTTGTCGGCGGCATCGTACAGCAGGCCGGGCGCCTGGCCGGTTTCCTCAAGCTGCTTGATGGCGTTCAGCAGGGCTTTGCGAACCTCGATGATGACGATGTCGGTCGAACCCAGATGTTCCTTGGTGCGATCCTGGATCACGCCTTGGGTCTCGATCGCGAAGGCGTCGTGCGCCGGGATATAGCGCCCCATGCCGCAGAAGGTGTCGTCGCGCTTCTGCTCGTCGCGGTCCTGCAGGTAGCGGTTGGACGCGTTGCGGATGTGATGCAGGTCTGGCGTCACATTCTCGGCGCGGATTGCGCGCAGGGCCGGCTTATTTACCGCCTTGTCGTGCTGGTAGAAGAATTCGAAGCGCGTATGACTGAAATCGTCGCGCGGCACATACCAGCGGCCCTGGTAACCCTGGGCACGCGGCGGCGCGGAGGTGACGGGCGTGGTGCCGCACGGATAAATGTAATTGTTCACGCGCAGATAATTCTCGCCGCTCGACATCTTGCGCAGCGCATAGATGCGGCAGCCGTAGCTGACGTTTTCGATGCCGAGGCGCGGATGAATGTCGTCGCTGAAGAACTTTGCATCCTGCGGCGAGCGCGCATTGCCAGGGCCTTCGCTCATGCGATGCAGATAGGACGTGTGCGCAGGATCGGTCGAGCTTTCGAGACCTTGCAACCAATTGCATTCCTGGATGACGCGGAACGCGGTGCGCTTTTCTTCCGGCGCGGTCAGGAACTGGAAATCGGGGATCAGCGGGGCCTTGCCTTCGCCCATGAAGGTCCAGACCACGCCGCCCTTGATCTGCACCGGGTATGAGGGGTGTTTGACCTTGTGGCAGAATTTTTTGTCGTCCGGCTCGGCGGGCTGGTCGATGCACTTGCCATTAATGTCGAACAGCCAGCCGTGATAGAGGCAGCGTAAGCCGCCGTTCTCGACGCGGCCATAGGACAGATCGGTAGCGCGATGCGCGCAATGCAGACCGATGAAGCCGAGACGATCCTGGTCGTCGCGGAACAGCACCATATCTTCGCCCAGGATCTTGATCGGGATGGGCGCACCACCCGGCGGGATTTCGTCCTCGGTGGCGATGGGCTGCCAATAGCTGCGCAGCAGCTTGCCGCCGGGTGTGCCGGGGCCAGTGCGGGTGAGCAATTCGTTCTGTTTCTGAGCAAGCATCGGGCGCCTCCTTGGTGGGGCTGATTTTCGATACCGAGATTAACAAATCCCATGGCGCGGGGAAATGCGCGATTACATATGAAAATATGATATCGCGTATTCGTTATATGCGGTCTTTGATTGCAACTAAGCCGTCATGCCCCGGCCCTCCGCGCGCTTGCGCGCGGCAAACCGCGCGTGGCGGGGCATCGACGAAAGCGCGATAGCGCGACAAGATTCATATCGGTGCAGACGCGCCTCCCGTGGATCCCCCGATCAAGTCGGGGGATGACGTAGCGCGACGGGGCGGGCCAGCGACCCGCCCGCGCTACGTCACTTCCACCCGAACTCGTGCGGGTTGACCTCGGTGGCGCGCAGGTCCGTCGCGGTCAGGCGGATGTCCTTGCTGTGCGTATAGCTCGCCCGCGTCGGCGTCATCGGGAAGGCATAGGCCTTGTCGACCGCTAGATCGAAGGCCTTGGCAACCTCTTTACGCCGCGTGGCATCGTCCATCATGGTCAAGGTCGCCTCGGCCATTTTGGTGATCTCGGGATCGTCGTATTCCTTGCTTTGGAAGTGGCGCGCGATCTGGGGCGAGACCTCATAGATGGTGCTGGCCGCCCAGGTATAAAGCCCGGCTTCGATCTTGCCTTCCGATATCATCTGCACGCGCTGGGCGATGGGATGGGTCCGCACGGTGGCGCGAATGCCGACGGCGCGCAGCATGCCCGACATCGCGGTCGCCATGGCAGCACTCGGCGGGAAGCAACTGATCACCATGTCGAAACCATCGGCATAACCCGCCTCGGCCAGCAGCTTCTTGGCGCCGGCCGGATCGAAGGCGGGCGGCAGCTTGTTGTAGCCGCAGCCCAGCTGTTCCTTGGCGCAGAGCGCGTCGGGCGGTTGCATGTCGCTGGTGGCGAGATCGCCATATTGGATTTTCACCAGCGATTTGCGGTCGATCGCCTTGATCAGGGCGGTACGCACGCGCACGTCTTGGAGCGCCTTGTTCTGCCCAGCGGACGGGAAACCCAGGAAGGTGTAGCCCATGGCGGGCGGCGACAGCGACACCTCGAACTTGCCGCTTTTGAGCAGATCGACCGCCTGGTCCGCGGGCAGATCGGCGACGATGTCGGCCTTGTCGGTCAGCAGAGCCGCGACCTGCGTGCCCATATCCGGGATGAACTCGGCCTGCACGCGGCCGATGGCCGCGCCCGGCTTCACCGGGCGCTCGCGGTAGTCCTTATATTTCTCGGCCGTGATGCCGGTGTTCTTGTCGAAGGACACGATCTTGTACGGCGCGGTGCCGACCGGCTTGGCGCCAAAATCCAATTTGTTGGCGAGCGGCTCGTGGATGTGTTTCGGATAGATCGGCGTGCGGAACACCATCCACATCATGCCGTCCGGCACGGGATGTTTGGATGTGATGCGCAGCTTGTAGGGGCCGAGCTTCTCGACCTTATCGATCCAGGTCCAATAGGCCTTGTAGCGCAGGTTCACTTTCGGATCGATGAGGTAGTTGAGCGTGTAGACCACATCGTCGGCGGTGAATTTCTGCCCGTCATGCCACAGCACATCCTCGTGCAGTTCGTATTCGTAAACCGTCGGGCTCGGCTGCGCCCAGGATTTGGCGAGATGGCCGACGAACTTGCCTTCCTTGCCGTTAAAGCCCAGCAGGTGATCGTAGACCGACGGCCCCCAAACGTTGGAGACGACGCCGGGATTGAGATAGGTGTCCAAGGTCGAGGCCGGCTCGGCGAACGGAAAACGCATCGTGTCCTTGGCCTTCTGCGCAAACGCAGGTGCGGCGAGCAGGGCGAGGGCGGCGGCGAGAAGCAGTTTCGTTTTCATGTTGCCTGGTTACTCCGCCGCGACCTTGTTCGGCCCGCCATCGGGGCCTTGGCCGAGCACGCGTTTGCAATAGGCGGTGCCATCCTCGCCGGGCCGCACGTAGTCCGCCGTGCAGATGAAGTCCGGGAAGGTGTTCTGCTTGGGATCGCGCAGTAGGCCGGGCGCCTTGCCGGTTTCTTCGGTCTGCTTGATGGCGGCAAGCAGCGCCTTGCGGACTTCGATGATGACGATATCGGTCGAGCCCAGATGTTCCTGGGTGCGATCCTGGATCACGCCCGCCGTCTCGATGGCGAATTTGTCCTGCGCGGGAGCCGAGCGGCCCATACCGGCGAAGGTGTCGTCGCGCTTCATCTCGTCGCGGTCCTGCATATAGCGGTTGGACGCGCGGCGGATATGGCGTCCGTCGGCGGCGACCTGTTCGCCCTTCGCCTTGGCGTAGAAGGCCTTATCGAGGGTGCCGTTGTGCTGATAGATGAATTCGAAGCGCGTATGGCTGTAATCGTCGCGCGGTACGTACCAGCGGCCTTGATAACCGACGGCGGGCGGCGGCTCGACCCCGGACGGCGTGGTGCCGCAAGGATAGATGTAATTGTTCACGCGCAGATATTGTTTGCCGTCGTTCATATTGCGCATGGCATAGATGCGGCAGCCGTAGCTCGTGCTTTCGATGGCGAGGCGGGGTTGGGTATCCTCGGCGAAGAACGCGGCGGATGAGCCCGGCAGGCCGCCGAGCGGGCCCGGGCTCATGCGATGCAGATACGAGGTGTGCGCCGGATCGGTCGAACTTTCGAGACCCTGCAGCCAATTGCAGTCTTGGATCACGCGAAAGGCGATGCGTTTCTCCGGCGGGCAATCCAAATATTGGAAGGCTGGGATGAGCGGTGCTTCGCCTTCGCCCATATAGGTCCAGATGACGCCGCCATATTCCTGCACGGGATATGAAGGATGTTTCACCTTGTGGCAGAATTTTTTGTCTTCCGGCTCGGCAGGCTGGTCGATGCATTTGCCGTTAATGTCGAACAGCCAGCCGTGATAGAGGCAACGCAAGCCGCCGTTCTCGACGCGGCCGTAGGACAGATCGGTCGCGCGATGCGCGCAATGCAGGCCGATCAGGCCCAGGCGATCCTGATCGTCGCGGAATAGCACCAGATCCTCACTCAGGATCTTGATCGGCATGGGGTGACCGCCGATGGGCATTTCCTCCGCCGTGGCGATCGGGTGCCAATAGCTGCGCAGGAAGCGCCCGCCCGGTGTGCCGGGGCCGGTCTGGGTGACGAGGTTGTTTTGCTGGTGCGACAACATGGCGGTACTCCTATTTCCAGCCGAATTCGTGAACGGGGACCGTCTGCGCCGGGTGCATCATCTCGGGCGCGGCCAGAAGCCGCACTTCCTTTGTATGCGTGTAGATCTCCGGGCTCGGTGTCATCGGGAAGGCATAGGCCTTCTCGGTGATCTGATCGAAGACCTTGCCGACGGCGATACGGCGTTGCGCATCGTCGATGATCGGCAGGGTTTTGGAGGCTTCGACGTTCATCGGCTGATCGTCGTAATCGTTGCTGAGGAAATGACGCACGATCTGCGGGCTGACCTCGAAGCTGGCGCCGCCGCTCCAGCCGAACAGGCCGATCTCGATCTTGCCTTGATTGAGCAGCGAGACGCGTTGCGTGATCGAAATGGGCGTGACCGAGGCGTTGATGCCGACATTGCGCAGCATGCCGGAAATCGCGACCGCCTCGGGCATGTATTTCTGAAAGCCCGAGATCACGACGTCGAAGCCGTTGGGATAGCCGGCTTCGGCCATCAGTTTCTTGGCGCCGTCCGGATCGAACGCGGGGTACAGCTTGGTATAGCCGCAACCGAGCTGCGCCTTGTCGCACAGCCCTTCGACCGGCTGCATGTTGCCGGCCCATTCGCCGTATTTCAGTTTGACCAGCGCCTTGCGGTCGATCGCCTTGGCGACGGCAAGACGGATGCGCTGATCGGCCAGCATCTTTTTGTTTTTCCAGCCCGACGACGGGAAGGTGAGGAAGGTGTAGCCGACGGCCGCCGGGGCGAGCGAGACCTCGAACTTGCCGCTTTTGACCAGATCGGCCGCCTGATCGGGCGGCAGGTCGGCGACGAGGTCGGCCTTGCCGGTGAGGAGTGCTGCCACCAGGGTGCCGGTATCGTGGATCGGCTCCGACACGATATGGCCGAACGAGCCTTTGGGTTTGAGCGAGGTGGGCTTAAAGTCTTTGTAGTTCTCGGCGACGATGCCGGCGATCTTTTCGACCTTGTTGATCTTGTAGGGGCCGGTGCCGACGGGCTTGTCGCCGAACGCCGATTTGTCGGCGAGCGGTTCATGCAGATGTTTGGGATAAATCGCCCAGCCGGACGCCATCCACATCAAGCCATCCGGCACGGGCTGCTTCGCGGTGACGCGGACCTTGTTGGGGCCGAGCTTCTCGACCTTGGCGATCCAATCCCAGTTCGCTTTGTAGCGCAGCTGCGTTTTCGGATCGGTGAGCCAGGACAGCGTATAGACGACATCGTCGGCGGTCAGCGGCTGGCCGTCATGCCATTTCACATCGTCGCGAATCTCGTATTCATAGACCGTATCGCTCGGCTGCGTGTAGGACTTGGCGAGTGCGGGAAGGAACTTGCCGGTCGCCGGATCGAAGGCCAGCAGATCGTCCCACACCGAATTCGACCAGACATAATGATAGGCCCCCGGCGAGGTGTAACGCTCGAACGTCGGCTCGTTCTCCTGCATCGGATAACGCAGCGTGTCTTTCGATTTCTGCGCGAGTGCCGGTTGGGCGAACACTGCGAGCGCAGCGATGGCGATAGCTAGTTTCATCGTGAGTCTTCCCTGTTCGTATCCGCCGGGCTTTTGCCCGGCGGTTCTTTTTATTTTTACTCGGCGGCCGCCAGATGGGCGCCACGGCCGGGGGCGACGCCCAGTACGCGCTTGCAATAAGCCGGGCCATCTTCGCCATCCGGGATGTAATCCGCGGTGCAGATGAAATCCGGGAACTTGTTGTTGTTGGGATCGCGCAGTAGGCCCGGCGCTTCGCCGGTCGTTTCCATCTGCTTGATCGCGCCGAGGAGCGCCTTGCGCACCTCGATGATGACGATATCGGTGGAACCCAGATGTTCCTGGGTGCGGTCCTGGATCACGCCGGCCGTTTCAATCGCGAAGGCGTCTTGCGCGGGTGCATAACGGCCCATGCCGGCAAAGTCGCCGCCCTCGCGCTTCAGTTCCTCGCGGTCCTGCAGGTAGCGATTGGCCGCGTTGCGCACATGGCGTTTGTCGGCGTTGACTTCCTTGCCCTTCGACTTGATCCAATGCGCCTTATCGATGCCTTCCTTGCGGTAGACGAATTCAAAGCGGCAATGGCTGTTGTCGTCGATCGGCACATAGGCGCGGCCCTGATAACCGCCGACCGGCGGCGGCTCGGAGCTGACCGGCGTCGTGCCGTTGGGATAGAGATAATTGTTCACGCGCAGGTAGTTCTTGCCGTCCTTGAATTTGCGCAGCGCATAGATGCGGGCGCCGTAGCTGGTGTGTTCGACGCCGAGGCGAGGGTAAATATCCTCGCCGAACATGCGGGCATCGCTGCCGATCTGCGCGCCGATCATGCCGGGGCTGAGGCGATGCAGGTAGGAGACATGTGCCGGATCGGTCGAGCTTTCGAGGCCTTGCAGCCAGTTGCAGTCCTGGATGACGCGGAACGCCATGCGGCATTCCTCAGGCGCGGTCAGGAATTGATAATCGGGGATCAACGGGGCTTCGCCTTCGCCCATATAGGCCCAGATGGCGCCGCCCTTCTGCTGCACCGGATAGGACACCTGGCGCACCTTGTGGCAGAACTTTTTGTCGTCCGGTTCGGCGGGCTGATCGAGGCACTGGCCGTTAATATCGAACAGCCATCCGTGATAGAGGCAGCGGAGCCCACCATTTTCGACGCGACCGTATGACAGGTCCGTGCCGCGATGGGCGCAATGCAGGCCGATGAGACCGAGACGATTTTGATCGTCGCGGAACAGCACCAATTCCTCGCCCATGACCTTGAGCGGGAGCGGGTGGCCGCCGATCGGCATTTCCTCGTCGGTCGCGACGGGTTGCCAATAGCTGCGCAGCAGCTTGCCGCCGGGCGTGCCGGCATCGGTTTGCGTCACGAGCTCGTTCTGCGGTTTCGACAGCATCGGCGGTACTCCTTATTGCTTATTTCCACACATAATCATCGATACGGACGTCGGCGACCGAATAGGCGCTTTTGGCGATGCGCAGATCGGCGGAGTGCGCGATCACCATGGGCTGTTCGATCATCGGATAGACGTAGGACTGACGGTTCACGAGATCGATCGCCTCGGTAAAGATGGCGGTGCGCTTCGCGATGTCCGGCTCGATTGCGCCTTTGGCGACGATCTTCATGATCTCCGGATCGCCCGAATAGTCGCGCTCGCCGCCGAAGAAGACATCGAAGATGTTTTCCACGTTAGGCTGGGTGAAGGTCGGGTAGGCGGCAAGCAAGGTTGTCAGTTCGCCCTTGGCGCGCCGTACAGTGTAGACGCTGAGCGGCATGGATTCGAGCGTGGCGCGGAAGCCTGCTTTGCGGATTTCGCCGACGACGGCTTCGGCGACATGACGGAACGGCTCGTAGACGGAAAAGACCATGTCCAGGCCATTGGGATAGCCGGCTTCGGCCAGCAGCTTTTTGGCCCCGGCGGGGTCATAGGCGGGCGGTGTGGTGCTCGCACCGCAGCCGACGTTCTTTTCGAAGCAAATGCCTTTCGGCACTTCAGCGATTTCGAAACCAGCGACGAAATTCTTCGCGATCTGGTCGCGCGGGATCGCCTTGATGAAGGCCTGGCGGACGCGCAGATCCTTGAATGCCTTGTTGGCCGAACGGCCCGCGGCATCGATGGTGATGTACATCAGGCGTTTGGACGGCGTCGGCGTCACCGCGATGTTCTTCTGCTTCGCGAGTTCCGCCGCCATATCCTCAGTGACATTGGTGATGACGTTCACTTCGCCGGTGATCAGCTTGGCGATCTGGGTCTGGCGGTCGGGTACTGGAACCGATTGTAGGCGTTTGATGGGCGCGCGATGGTGCGAGAAGGTCTTAAGCGCGGGATCGAAGCGTTCGGCCAGCACGCCCGCATTGGCGTCCACCGAGATCACCCGGTAAGGGCCGGTGCCGGATGGCGAGATGCGGCCGTAGTCGGATTTATCGTTGAGCTTCTTGTGGACCTCGGAATCGTAGATCGAAAATGAATACGCGAGGTTGAACATATCCACGGCCAGGGGCTCGTGCATGGTGACGCGCACCTTGTTGGGTCCCAGGAGTTCGGCGGATTTCACCCAATTGTAGCGGTTCTTGAATCGCAGCGGGACTTTGGGATCGAGCAAGTAATCGATCGTGTATTTGATGTCCGCAGCGCTGAACTTGTTGCCGCTATGGAAGACGACGTCGTCGCGCGTTTCGAAATCAATGGTTGCGGGATCGGGCCGCGACCAGGATTTGGCGAGTTCGGGCAGGAAGGTGCCGTTCACCTCGTCATAAATGACCAAGCGGCCCAGAACGACGCGGCTGAATTGCCCGACTTCGACCGCGGGCTGCATATAGGCATCGATGGTGGCGAACGGATCCTGCGTGCCGAGCAGTAGGGTGTCTTTGGATTTCTGGGCCGACGTCGGAGAGGAAAGGGAGGCTGCGAGCAACCCTGCGACGACTAGGATCCCGAACGGTTTCATCGACGCCTCCCTTTGACCTTTGTTATTCCGCCGCGGCCTTCGTCGGTCCGCCGCCGGGTGCGACGCCCAGCACGCGCTTGCAATAGGCCGGGCCGTCCTCGCCGTCGCGGGTGAAGTCGGAGATGCAGATGAAGTCCGGGAACTGGTTCTGCTTCGGATCGCGCAACAAGCCGGGCGCTTCCTTGCCCTCCTGCATCTGCTTGATGGCGCTCAGCAACGCCTTGCGCATCTCGATGATCACCACGTCTGTCGAACCCAGATGTTCCTGGGTGCGGTCCTGTATGGCGCCTTGGGTTTCGATGGCGAAGGTATCGTGGGCGGGGATGTAGCGCCCGAGCCCGCAGAAGGTATCGTCGCGCTTCTGTTCCTCGCGGTCCTGCATGTAGCGGTTCTCGGCGCGCCGGATATGGCGCTTGTCCGGCCCGACATGCTGCAGCTTGGTGCGCGTCACCGCCGCCTTATCGACGGGTGCGCCGTGTTTGTAGATGAACTCGAAGCGCGTATGGCTGTAGTCGTCGCGCGGCACGTACCAGCGTCCGCCGTAACCGGTGACCGGCGGCGGCTCGCTGCTCGCCGGCGTCGTGCCGCCCGGATAGATGTAGTTGTTGACGCGGAGATACCCCTTACCACCGCCCACCTTGCGCAGCGCGTGGATGCGCACGCCGTAGCTGACATGTTCGATGTCGAGGCGGGGATTGGTATCTTCGGCATAGTAGGGATTGCCGGCCAGCTGGGCATCCGCCGGGCCTTTCAGCGGGGCCATGCGATGCAGATAAGACGTGTGCGACGGATCGATCGAGCTTTCGAGGCCCTGCACCCAATTGCATTCCTGGATGATGCGGAAGGCGATGCGGTTCTCTTCCGGGCAATCGAGGAACTGGTAGGCCGGGATGAGCGGGGCTTCGCCTTCGCCCATATAGGTCCAGATGACGCCGCCATATTCCTGCACCGGATAGGCGGTGTGGCGGACCTTATGACAGAATTTCTTGTCCTCGGGCTCGGCGGGTTGGTCGATGCATTGGCCGTTAATGTCGAATAGCCAGCCGTGATAGAGGCAACGCAAGCCGCCGTTCTCGACGCGGCCGTAGGAAAGGTCCGTTGCACGGTGCGGGCAATGCAGGCCGATGAGGCCGAGGCGATCCTTGTCGTCGCGGAACAGTACCAGGTCTTCGCTCAGGATGCGGATCGGCATCGGATTGCCGCCGATGGGCATTTCCTCGATGGTCGCGACCGGCTGCCAATAGCTGCGCAGCAATTTGCCGCCGGGCGTGCCGGGGCCGGTTTGCGTGATCAGATCGTTCTGAACTTTTGAGAGCATCGTTTGTCTCCTTACTTCCAACCGAATTCATGTACGGCGGCGATTTCGGACGCGTGCAATTCGTCTGAGCCGTTCAATTTCACTTCTTTCGTATGCGTGTAGGTGTCGCGGTTCGGCAGCATGGGGAAGGCATAGGCCTTGTCATGCACCTCGTCGAAAATCTTCGCGATGGCCGCGCGGCGTGCGGCGTCTTCCGCGATCGGCATCGCGGCAATGGCGCGGGTGTTGAGATCGGCATCGGCATAATCGGCGCTGACGAAATGGCGCACGATCTGCGGGCTGACGTCGAACATCGCGCCGCCGCTCCAGGCGTGATAGCCCATCTCGACTTTGCCTTGCTGGATGAGCTGGACGCGCTGCGTGATGGTATGCGGCATGACGCTGGCGCGCACGCCGATGGCGCGCAGCATGCCGGAAACGGCCGTGGCCTCGGTCGTGTTCTTCTGGAACACGGCGATGACCATGTCGAAGCCGTCCGGATAACCGGCTTCCGCCAGCAGCTTTTTCGCGCCGGCCGGATCGTAATCGGGCACGGCTTTCTCAAATCCGCAGCCCAATTGCACCTTGTAGCACAACCCGTCGATCACATTGGTGCGCTCGACAAGGGCGCCGTATTTCAGCTTGAGCAAAGCCTTGCGGTCGATGGCCTTCACCATGGCGAGGCGCACGCGTGGATCGGCGAATTGTTTGGCGTTCTTCCAACCCGTCGACGGGAAGGTGAGGAAGGTGTAGCCGAGCGCCGGCGGGGCGAGGGTGACTTCGAACTTGCCGCTTTTTTCCAGATCGGCGGCCTGGTCGTTCGGCACGTTGGCGGCGAGATCGGCCTTGCCGGTCAGCAGGGCGGCGACTAGGGTGCCCGTGTCCTGGATCGGTTCGGCGATGATATGGCCGATGGAGACGGCGGGTTTGAGCGCTGTCGCTTTATAGTCTTTGTACTTCTCGGCGACGATGCCGCCCTTGTCGATCTTGTTGATCTTGTAGGGGCCGGTGCCGATCGGCTTGTCGCCGAAATCGACCTTGTTGGGTAGCGGCTCGTGCACGTGTTTGGGATAGATCGGCCAGCCTGAGGCCATCCACATCACGCCGTCCGGCACGGCCTGCTTGGCGACGATACGGACCTTAAGCGGCCCAAGCTTTTCGACCGATTTGATCCACGCCCAGTTTTCCTTGTAGCGCAGCGCATTCTTCGGATCGATCAGCCAGTTCATCGTATAGACGACATCGTCGGCGGTGACCGGCTGGCCGTCATGCCATTTGACGTCGTCGCGCAGCTCATATTCGTAGCTCACCGCATCGGGTTGCGACCACGATTTGGCGAGTGCCGGCGCGAATTTGCCGGTCTTGGCATCGAAGCCCAGCAAATCGTCGAACACCGATGTCGACCACACATAGTGGTATGAGCCCGGCGAGGTGTAGCGATCGAAGTTCGGCTCGGCCTGCGGGATCGGATAGCGTAGCGTATCCTTCGACTTCTGCGCCAATGCGGGCAGGGTGGAGAGCGTCAATACGACAGCCGCTGTTGCCAGGAGTCTCGACGTCATGATGCCTCTCAGTCGTATTTATTCCGCCGCCACTTTATTCGGCCCGCCACCGGGCCCGACGCCGAGCACGCGGCGGCAATAGGCCGGGCCGTCTTCGCCGTCGGGAATGTAATCGCCGGTGCAGATGAAATCGGGGAAGGTGTTCTGCGCCGGGTTCCGCAACAGGCCCGGTGCTTCGCCAGTCGCTTGCATCTGCTTCATGGCGCCGAGCAGCGCCTTGCGGACCTCGATGATCACGATGTCGGTCGAGCCCAGATGTTCCTGTGTGCGGTCCTGGATTTCGCCCGCCGTTTCGATGGCGAAGGCATCGTGCGTCGGCGCGTGGCGGCCCATACCGGTGTAGGAATCGTCGCGCTTCTGTTCTTCGCGATCCTGCAGATAGCGGTTCTCCATGCGACGCACGTGGCGCAGGTCGGGCGCGACGTTCTGATTGCGCGTCTTGGCGAAGCCTTCCTTGTCGAGCTTTTTATGCTGATAGACGAATTCGAAACGCGCATGTTTGGTATCGTCGATGGGCACGTACCAGCGGCCCTGATAGCCGCTGACCGGTGGCGGCTCGCTGGAGGCCGGGGTCGTACCATTGGGATAGAGGTAATTGTTCACGCGCAGATAATTCTCGCCATTGGCCATCTTGCGCAGTGCATGAATGCGCACGCCGAAGCTGGTGTTTTCGATATCGAGGCGCGGATAGGGGTCTTCGCTGAACATACGCGCGTTGCTGCCGGGTAGTGAACCGTCGACCGGGCCGGCACTTAGGCGATGCAGATATGAGACATGCGACGGATCGATCGAGCTTTCGAGACCCTGCAGCCAGTTGCAATGCTGGATGACGCGGAACGCCATGCGCTTTTCCTCGGATGCGGCGAGGAACTGGAAGTCGGGGATCAACGGCGCTTGGCCTTCGCCCATATAGGCCCAGATCGCGCCGCCCTTCTGCTGCACCGGATAAGAGGTCTGGCGCACCTTGTGGCAGAATTTTTTGTCGTCCGGTTCGGCGGGCTGATCGAGGCACTGGCCGTTAATGTCGAACAGCCAGCCGTGATAGAGGCAACGCAGGCCGCCATTCTCGACCCGGCCGTAGGACAGATCGGTGCCGCGATGCGCGCAATGCAGGCCGATCAGGCCGAGGCGGCCTTTATCGTCGCGAAACAGGACGAGTTCTTCATCCATGACCTTGAGCGGCAGGGGATGGCCGCCGATCGGCATTTCCTCGTCGGTCGCAATGGGCTGCCAATAGCTGCGGAGCAACTTGCCGCCGGGCGTGCCCGGGCCGCATTGCGTCACGAGATCGTTCTGCGCTTTCGACAGCATCGGGATACATCTCCTTTTTGTTCGTCCCGTCATTCCCGCGAAAGCGGGAATCCAGTCTTTGCATCTCTGGACCCCCGTTTTCACGGGGGTGACGAGCTTTAGCTCGTCATTTCCACCCAAATTCGTGCGGGTTCACTTGTTCTGCTCGGATCGTGCGCGCATTGAGCACGACCTCTTTCGTGTGCACGAACACCGGACGGTTGGGATCGGTCGCTTCCGCATAGGCCATCTCGGTGATGCGGTCGAAGACCTTGGCGGCGGCTTCGCGCCGTTTCGTGTCGTCGAGGATCGTCGGGATGGCCTCGGCCAGTTTGGCCAATTCCGGATCGCCGTAATCGTTGCTTTCGACATGGCGGCCGAGTTGCCCGGCGACATCGAACATACCGCCGCCCGACCAGCCGTAATTGCCGATCTCGACCTTGCCGTCGGTGATCAACTGCTGGCGTTGCGCCGTCGGATGCGTGCGTACCGTGGCGCGGATACCGACCGCGCGCAGCATGCCGGACACGGCCTGCGCCTCGGTGGCGTTGATCGGGAAACAACTGATCACGACGTCGAAGCCGTCCGCATAGCCCGCTTCGGCCAGGAGTTTCTTCGCGGCTGCCGGATCGTAAGCATAAGCAGACTTGGTAAAGCCGCAGCCGAGCTGGCTTTTGGAACACAGGCCGGCTTCGGGCTCGATACCCTTGGCGAGCGGTCCGTATTTCACCTTCACCAGATCCTCGCGGTTGACCGCCATCAGGATGGCGCGGCGCACGCGCACGTCGGCAAGGGCTTTGTTATTGGCCCAGGCGGTTGAGGGGAAACCCAGGAAATAATAGCTGGTGCTGGGCGGGCCGAGCGTGGTTTCGAAATTGCCGCTTTTGACCAAGGCGTCCGTCTGATCGGGCGGCAGGTCGGTGGCGACATCGGCGCCCTGCACCATGAGGGTCGCGGTCAGGGTGCCGTGATCCTTGATCGGCTGCGACACCACGCGGCCGACGCCGGAGGCGGCCTTCACCGAACTGGGGACATAGGCTTTATATTTCTCGCCGACGATGCCGGTGTTCTTGTCCATCTGCACGATCTGCAGCGGGCCGGTGCCGACCGGCTTGGTCGCGAAATCGATCTTGTTGGCCACGGCGCCGTGAGCATGCTTCGGATACATCGGCGTGCGCATGGCCAGATACATCAGGCTGTCGGGCGCGGCGATCTTGGCGACGATGCGCACGGTATTCGGGCCGGTCTTTTCGACCGATTTGATCCACTGCCAATAGGCCTTGTAGCGGAGCGTGACTTTCGGATCGGTCAGGTAGTCCAAGGTATAGACGATATCGTCGGCGGACATTTTCTGGCCGTCGTGCCATTTCACATCGTCGCGGATCTCGAAATCGTAGGTGACCGGATCGACCTGTTTATAAGATTTGGCGAGGTGACCGACGAAGCTGCCCTTGGCGGGATCGAACGCCAGCAGCATGTCGTAGGCTGACGGGCCCCAGACATTGGCGAAGGAGCTGGGCATCGTATAAGTGTCGATGCCGGCATCGGGATCGAACACCGGGAAGCGCAAGGTATCTTTGGCTTTTTGCGCGAGCGTCGGAGGGGCGATGCAAACCAGTGCGGCCAATAACGCAAACGCGATTTCCCGGTGACCTCTTAAAGCCATCACTAAAGCTCCCTATTATCATCGGCCCCCGTTCGGGAGCTGCCAGTGGGCTGCCGCCCATCCGTTTCTTGAGTTCACGATAGCAGGCCCGCCTAGGGCAGGCCAAGGGCTCTTAGGGCGGGAGAATGACGCGCCGGCGCGCTACGGAATCACCACAAAATTCGTGAAGCCGCCGGCGTCGGTCGCAGCGCCCGCCTTGAGGGCCGCAACGGCGTCATTCACGTCGGCGAGGCGGTAACGCCGGTGCTCGAAAACCGATAGATCGAGGGTGCCGCCGCGCGCCATTTCCGCCATCTCGCGCCCGTCGTCGGGGGTGAACCAGCGCCCGGCGGTAAGCGTGACGTTACGGCTTTTCATCCAATAGTTCGGCAGCACGAGATCGTCGGCGACGCCGCCGACATCGACCCAGGTGCCGCCCATGCGCAGCGCCTGCATGGCGTCGAGCTGGGCGGATGCCGGCGCGCGCGGCGGCAGCGCGTCGATCACAGCATCGACGCCTTCGCCGTCGGTTTTGCTTTTCGCCCAAGCTTCAACCGAATTGTCGCTTTGGGTCGACAAGGTTTCGATGCGGCCAGGCGCCAGCGCCTTCACGCGCGCGAGCAGGGTTTCGTTGCGCGCCACGCCGAGAATGCGTGCGGCACCCATGGCGAGGGCCAGCAAGACGGTGCCGACACCAAGTGTGCCGGTCACGCCGTTGATCAGGACCGAGCCGGCCGGCTTCAGACCCGACTTTTTGAGTGCGCCATAGCCGGTGCCGAGATAGCCGAAGCGCGAGGCTTCCTCGAAGGTGATGGTGTTGGGCAGTTTGACCAGCGCGTCGGCCGGGGCGAGCGAATATTGCGCGAGCCCGCCCGTCGGATAACGATCGAACACTGCTTGCGACAACGGCCCGCGCCCGAAATAGCCCTGATAGATGAAGCTTTCGCAGTTCAGCAATTCGCCCGCGCGGCAGAAGCGGCACGACCCGCAGCCGCGCGCCGGGTTCACATAGACGCGCTCGCCGGGTTTGATCGCGTGAACATGCTGGCCGACCGCGTGCACCACGCCTGCGATATCGAGGCCGAAGATCGCCGGCAATTTGGGTAGCGGCAGATATTTCATCATTGCTGCCCAATCGGCGGACAGCACGTTGGCGAGGTTCGGGACGATGTTGCAGGCCTCGACCTGCACGACGACGTCGCCGGCACCGGCCACCGGCATCGGCACGTTATCGAGGTGCAGTTTGCCGCCGGGTTCGTGCAGGCGGGCAGCAAGCATGGTGTTCATGCGTCCATCGCCGCTTTGCGGATGTTCGCAGGCGTGAAGGGCAGGGTGCGCAGGCGCAATCCGGTCGCGTCTTTGATCGCATTGGCGATGGCGGCGGCGGCCGGACCCGACGAAGCCTCGCCCGCACCCAGGAATGGTTTACCGGGGCGCGCCATCAGGATGGTTTCGATCTCCGGCACATTGTCGAAGCGCAGGATGGGATAGCTGTCCCAATCGCGGCTCGTCACGCCGTCGCGGTCGTATTTGACCTCCTCATAAAGCGTCCAGCTGGCGGCCTGCAGAACGCCGCCTTCCATCTGCGCGGCGGTACCGTCGGGATCGACGATTTCGCCCGCATCGGCGGCGATGACGCAACGATGCAGTTTCACCTCGGCTGCCTCGGTGACGCTCAATTCGATGCCGACCGCGCAATAGGTCTTCTGGTTCTTGTAGCGCGCGAAGCCGAAGCCACGCCCGCGCCCGTCGGGCATCGGGGTTTTGTACAACGCCTCGGCGGCGGCTTTCACCACGGTGACCGCGCGCTCGTCGGTCAGGTTGCGGATGCGGAATTCGATCGCATCCAATCCGGCGGCTTCGGCCAATTCGTCTATGAAGGATTCGAGCGCGAAGACATTGGCATAGGCGCCCAAGGTGCGCATCGCCGAGGTGCGCAGCGGCAAGCCGCGCACCAGGTTCTTCACCAGGCGTTGGTTGGCGAAATTATAGAGCGGCTCCTGATTGCGATGGATGCCGACATGATGACCCATGCTGGGCGCAGCGACGGGCGGCGGCACGGGACTCGAAAGGTAACGTGTGGCCAACAGACGCGCCGCACCCGATTTGTTGCCGGTCGAGCGCGGCCGCATGTTGTGTGTGTCGCCATAGCTCTCATGCGACCAGGCGAGCACCTTGCCGTCCTTGTCGACGCTGGCTTGCAGCTCCATCACCATGGCGGTGGTGTAGGGCTCCCAGCCATGTTCGTCGGCGCGCGTCCATTTCAGCAGGATCGGTGTGCCGGGATGGTGCCTCGCGACCAAGGCGGCGTCGAGCGCCACATCGTCGGCGCCATTATGGCCGTAGCAGCCAGCGCCAATCGTATGCACGATCTTGATGTCGTCAACCGGCATGTCTAGCGCTTCGCTGATGGCCTCGCGTAGGATGTAGATGCCCTGGCTGTGCGACCAGATGGTGAGCTTGCTGTGTTCGAAGATGGCCATGGCGGCCGAAGGGCCGATGGTGCCATGCATATTGTAGGGCCGCTCGTAGCGCGCGGCATGGGTGACGGCAGCGTCTTTAGGCGGCTGTGCCAATGGCGGCACTGGCTCCTTCACCGGGATGCCCTTGATCACCGGTAGGCTGATGCGTTCGTTCGCGGTGATGGACGTGAACAGATCGCCGTCGGGCAGGCCTTTGCCCATCTCCCAGGTGGCGGCGGCAGCAATCCGCTCGGCGGCTTTGACGACGGCATATTCGTCCACGCCCGCGACGGCGACAAACGATCCGTCGCGCACGATGGCAAGGCCGGCTGCTTTGCTGTCGTCGAGGTTTTTGAGCTTGGCGTGATAATGCGGTGGGCGGATCACGCGGGCATGCAGCATGCCCGGCATGGTCATGTCGTGCACATAGGTGGCATTGCCGGTCACCAGATCGGCCATGCCGCGCGCGGTGGCCGGTTTGCCGACATGACGGAAGGTTGCGGGGTCCTTGCCCTTGATGGATTGGTCGACCGGTATGGCGAACGGCTTGCCGCCGGCCAATTCCCAATAGCTGACGGAACGGTTGGTGGCGCGGGCGCGGATCAACCCGTCGATGACCTCAAGCGCGTTTTCGTCCGCGTCCAGTTGTTTGGCGGCCAGAGACAGCAGATGTTTGCGCGCGGTCGCGGTGGCGCGACGCACGGCATCGCCGGATTCCTCCATCGAATTGCTGCCGGACGTGATGCCTTCGTCGGGTGCCACGCCGGTTTCCACGGTGGCGATATCGATGCGCGCTGGGTCGACGTCCAACTCGTCCGCCGCGATCAGCAGCAGTGCGGTCGAGATGCGTTGGCCGATATCGACCTTGCCGGTACGCACGAGCACGCGCCCGTCGGCGCCGATGGACAGCCATTGATCGAGGTTCGGTTGCTTGGTCAGGCTTCCGTTAGGCATCGACTTTGCCTCCGGCGACACGTTCGATGGCCTTGAGCACGCGCGTGTGCGAGCCGCAGCGGCAGAGATGCGTGTTCATCGCTTCGATGGTTTGCGCGCGCGTGGGATTCGCGTTGCGCAACAGCAGCGCCGTCGCCTCGCTCACCATGCCCGGCGTACAGTAGCCGCATTGCGCGGCGTTCTCGGCGACGAAGGCCTTTTGTACGGCAGCACCCACGGGATGCGTCGCCAAGCCTTCGATGGTGGTGATGTCCTTGCCGGCGAATTCGCCAAGCGTCTTCACACAGGACAGTGCCGTTGCGCCATCCGCGATCACGGTGCAGGCGCCGCATTGTTCGAGCCCACAGCCGAGCTTCACACCGGTCAGGCCCAGGTGATTGCGCAGGATATAAATGAGCGGTGTCGAGGGATCGGCGTCGATCTGACGATCGGTGCCGTTGATCCGGAGCGATATGGTCATGCCTAGGCCCTGTCTTGTTGCGACGATGTTCCCATCATCGCCGCGCGCAAGGCAACCGGGAATGTTTAGCCGAACTTCACCGCGCGCATGGAAAAGGCGCGATCGAAGCCGGTAATGGGATAGCTGACGGGATCGTCGTCGTTGGCCGCACCCGCGACATAGAGCAGCGGGAAATAATGATCGAAGCCGCTATGTGCCGCTTCGCCCGCTTCGGACTGCGCGAGACGCGCCAGTTCGGCGGCATCGTGGTCCTTGGTGGCGTCGGCGACCAGCGCATCAAATGTCGACGACCAGTCGGGCACCACGCCTTCTTCCTGCTGCCAGAAGCCGACGCGCATGTTGTGCGTGATATTGCCGGTGCCCAGGATCAGCACGCCGTCGTCGCGCAAAGGCGCCAGCGCCTTGCCGATGGCGACGTGGATCTGCGGATCGACGCGGGCATCGATGCTCATCTGCACGACCGGGATATCGGCGGCGGGATACATATTGAGCAGCACGCTCCAGGTGCCGTGATCCAAGCCCCATTTGTCGGTGAGCTGCGCATGGCCTTGCAGCATCTCGGACACACGCTGGGCGAGGTCGGGCGAACCCGGGCAGGGATATTGCACGTCGAACAGCGCCTGCGGGAAGCCGCCGAAATCATGGATGGTCGGCGGGGCTTCGTTATCGGTCACATAGATGCCGGGCGTATAGAAATGGCCCGAGATCGACAAGATGGCCTTGGGGCGTGGCACCTCGCTCGCAAGGTCCTTGAACGCGCGCGTCCATTGATTGTCCAAGATGGCGTTCATCGGCGTCCCATGGCCGACAAATAAGGTCGGCATGCGGGACACCGAGTTCACGGCAACTACTCCGCGGCCACTTGGCTGATCTTGATCGGCAGTTCCTGATCGTCGACGCGGACCTGCTTGCGCAGTTTGGCGCGCTGCGCTTCGGTCGCCTTCACATCGATGGCCGAGGTCTTGGCATCGAGGATCACGCCGTAGAAATCACGCGCCGCGTCCAGGCTGACCAAGCCGTCCAATACGTCCGACTGCACGCGCTCGGCTTCACGATCCAACGGATCGCCCCAGCCGCCGCCGCCCGAGGTGCGCACGATGACGACGGACTCGGCCGGCACCGGATGACGATGCACGTTCATCAGCTTGTAGTCGTTCTCGCCGGGCTGCTTCAGGAAATAAGCCGCGCCGCCGGACGGCATGCCGCCCCACTGGCCCCACGGCTTGCACTTGTTGCGCTCGGTGCGCGGCAGGTTCCAGCGGCCTTCCACCAGATTGCGCACGCGCAGATCGATGCCCAGGCCGCCGCGGTTCTTGCCCGCACCACCCGAGTTCGGACGCAGCGCCCGTTCCTCGATGACGACGGGGCATTTAAGCTCGATGGATTCGATTGTGGCGTTGCGCACGTCGCCCTGGCAGACCGAGACCGTGCCGCTTTCGCCATCCTCTTCCGGACGACCACCCCAGCCGCCGCCCTCGATCGACTGCACGACGAAGCGTTTGCCGGTTTCCGGATCGTTGCCGAAGAAGGCGACCGAGCCGCCGAGCAGGCCGGAATGGGCCGCCGGGATGAAGCTCGGCCACGCCGGCGCCAGCGCCGCGATGATGGTATCGACCACGGTGGGAACGATGTGGCTCCAGCCCGACATCGGGGCCGGGTATCGCGCCATCATGATGTTGCCTTCGGGGATGACGAGCTTGAGCGCCGTGAAGGAGCCTTCGTTGACCGGCTCGATCGGTGTGGTCAGTGCCTTATAGGCGACGCGGGCCGCAGCAAGCGTGCGCGCATTGATCGCCGATTTGCGTTCGCCCGAGCAGCCCGACAGATCGATGGTCATGTCGCTGCCGGCGACGGTGACGCGCGCATGGATGCGCACCGGATCGTTGGGGATCAGGCCGTCGTCGTCGATCCAGCTTTCGGCCTCGTAGATGCCGTCCGGGATGGCGGCGACCACGTTGCGGCATTTCTGCTCGGATTCGTCGAACACGATCTGCACGGATTCGAGGATCGTCTCGCGGCCGTATTTGTCGAACAATTCGTCGAGCCGGCGCGAGGCGAGCTTGCAGGCCGCGACCTGCGAGCGCATGTCGCCGAAGGACGCGTCCGGGAAGCGGATATTGTCGCGGATGACCTTGATCAGGACATCGTTCGGCTTGCCGCCCTCGTAGACTTTCAACTGGTCGAGCTGCAGGCCCTCCATCCACGGGTCGGTCACGCGCGTGCCGCCGCCGAAACCGGTGGACACGCCGCCGACATCGATCCAATGCGCCCGCACCATGGCGAAGCAGAGCAGTTCGCCGTCGCGGATGTAGGGCGTGTAAATGACGATGTTGTTGAGATGCTGACCCGCCACCGCCTGGTGGTTGGTGATGATCACGTCGCCGTTCTTGAAACCGTCCAGGCCGTAACGCTTCACGCCGTCGACGACGATCACGCCGAGGTCGGCCACGAAGTGCGACACGCCGCCGACGTTCTGGCAGATCAGGTCACCGTTGGGCGCCAGGACGGCCGTACAGAAGTCGCGGACCTCGTAGATCATCATGTTGTAGGACGTGCGCTGGAGATCGGCCGCCATCTCGTTGGCGATGGCCGGCAGCGCGTTGCGGATGACCTCGAGGGTCACGGGATCGAGTTTCGTTTTGGCGGTGTTTGTCATGGCCGCGATATTGGCCTCACGGGGCCGCTAAGTCGAGGCCAAAGTGCCGGATTTCCGCCGCCGAATGCGGCCGAGATGATGGACTTCGGCAACAATTTTGTTAACCGGGTTTCCGGTCCGTCTTTACATCGCTAGGCGGCGGGCCGAAGATTTCCCAAAACAAGATTGTTCAGGGAGATCGGCATTTGAAGTCGCATCGTATTGCTCCGCTCTTGGCTGTCATGCTGTCGGTTCTGGGATCGGCGGGCGCCGACGCGCAGGATGACTGGGCGGCGCTGGCCGAACAGGCGAAGAAACAGCCCTTGGTTGTCGTCACCGCCGATGGGCAGGCCTATCCCCATACCTTGAACGTGTTCGCCAAGAAATTCGGCATCGATGTGCAGACGACCGTGTCGCGGCCGTCGTCGATCCTGGCGCGCATCCAGACCGAGCAGAAGAACGGCCAATATGTCTGGGACGTCTGGTTGGGCGGCACGTCGAACATGGTCAATGCGGCCGCACCCGCCGGCCTGCTGGAACCGATGGAAAAATATTTCGTCCTGCCCGAGGTGAAGGACGCCGCCAATTGGCGCGATCCCGATCATATCTTCGGCGATTCGGGGCGCACGACCTTCGCCTTCACCAACAAGCTGGAATTCTTCGTGGTGCGCAATACGAAGGTCCTGCCCGAGGTGAAGGTCGAGACCTGGGACGATCTGCTGAACCCGAAGCTCAAGGGTAAAATCTCCAGCCGCGACGCCTCGGTCCCAAATGCGGCGGTGTTCGCGCTGGCCACGGCCTATGGCGTCAAGGGCCCGGACTTCATGCGCAAGCTGTTCAAGGATCAGGACATGAAGTTCTTCGAGAATCCGCAGCAGCTCGATGCTTCGATCCTGCGCGGCGGGCAGGCGGTCGCCTTCGGCATGATCGAGGGGACCCTGGATCAGTGTCGCACCGACGGCGGCTGCAAGGAGATCGAATTGATCCGCCCGTTCGGCGCGTCGATCTCCAACGGCATGAGTGTGCCGAAGAACCCGCCGCATCTCGCCGGGACCAAGCTGTTCGTCAATTGGCTGCTGTCGCGCGAAGGCCAGCAGGTCTGGGTCGATGCCTGGGCGAAATACAATAACGGCGGCGCGGTCAGCATGCGCAAGGACGTGGCGCCGGCCCCGGGGCATGAGGTGACATTGCCCGACTTCAGCAAGCCCGAACAATATGTCTTCGTCTCGTCCGCGAAGGGCAGCGAAGAAATGGATGCGACGATCAAGCTCTACAAAGACGTGACAGGCCACTGATGTTTGGAAGGATCGGCACATGAAGATTCATCGCATCGGCGGGCTGCTGGCGATCATTCTATCTGTCGTGGCAACGAATTACGCATCCTCACAGGCCTGGCAGGACGAATGGAACGCGACGATCGCCAAGGCGAAAGGTCAGAGCCTGGTGATCGTGACGCAAGAGAACCAGGCCTACGACGCGGTCATCAACGAGTTTTCCAAGAAATTCGGCATCAAGTCGGAGATCACGGGATCGCGCCCATCGTCGGCGCTGGCCAAGATCCAGGTCGAACAGAAGAACGGTCAGTTCGTGTGGGATATGTGGATGGGTGGCACATCCAACATGGTCAATACGGCGGCACCGGCCGGGCTGATCGAGCCGATGGAAAAATATTTCATCCTGCCCGAGGTGAAGGAGATGGCGAACTGGCGTCATCCCGATTTCATCTTCGGCGATTCCAAGCGCAGCGCCTTCACCTTCGTCAACAAGCTTGAATTCTATGTGCTGCGCAATACCAAGGTCCTGCCGAACGTGAAGCTGGAAACGTGGGACGATTTTCTGAAGCCCGAATTCAAGGGCAAGATTTCGATCCGCGATCTGTCGGTGCCGAATTCGGGAACCTTCGCCGTCACGACCATGTTCGATGCCAAGGGCGACGTGTTCCTGCGGAAGTTCTTCACCCAGCAGGACGTGAAGGTCTACGAGAATCCGCAGCAGCTTGACATGGCTTTGACGCGTGGCGGCCAAGCGATCTCGATCGGGCTGGAAACCAACATCTGGGAACAGTGCCGCGCCGACAACGGCTGCAAGGAAATCGAGCAGATGCGCCAATTCGCCGCGGCGATTTCGCTCGGCGTTTCGGTGCCGAAAAATCCGCCGCACCCCGAGGCGGTGAAGGTCTGGCTCAATTGGCTGCTGTCGCGCGAAGGCCAGCAGGTGTTCGTCGATCAGTGGGCGAAATACAACAGCGCCGGAGCGGTCAGCATGCGCAAGGATGTCGCGCCGGCGAAAGGGCACGAACATACCTTGCCGGATTTCTCCAATCCGAAGAACTACGTGTTCGTTTCGTCCGAGCATGGCAGCGCGGAAATTGATGCCACCATCAAGATCTACAAAGAATCGATGCAGCGCTGACATGGCCGCACCGCTCTCCATCCGTCTGCATCCGAACGACAATGTCGTGGTGGCGCGTGTCGATATTTTGCCCGGCACGCCGGTCGAGGGCGGCATCGCCGCCACTCAGCTTATCCCGGCCGGGCACAAGATGCTGACGCGGGCGGTGGCGGCCGGCGGGGCCTTGCGCAAATACAATCAGGTCATCGGCTTCGCGACAGAGGACCTGGACCCCGGCGCGCATGTGCATACGCATAATTGCGCCATGGGCGATTTCGAGCGCGACTACGCCTATTGCGCCGATATTCATCCGACGGACTTTATCGCCCCGGCGGCGACGTTTGATGGTTATCGCCGGGCCGACGGGCGCGCGGCGACGCGTAATTACATCGGTATCGTGACGACGGTGAATTGCTCGGCGGCGACCAGCCGCATTATTGCTAACAAGGTTGCTCCTCTGCTCGAGGCGTTTCCCAATATCGACGGTGTGGTGCCCCTGACCCATGGCGGCGGTTGCGGCATGGCGGCGTCGGGCCTGGAGATGGATGTGCTGCGTCGCACGCTCGGCGGGTATGCGCGTCATGCCAATATGGCCGCCGCTGTGATGCTCGGCCTAGGCTGTGAAACCAACCAGATCGCGGGCCTGATGAAAGCCGAAGGTCTCGCGGAAGGCCCGAAGCTGATCCCGATGGCGATCCAGGACGAGGGCGGTGTGGCCAAGACGGCGGCGCGCGCGGCCGATTTCATCCGCGAGCTATTGCCGGACGCCAACGATGTGCGCCGCGTGCCGATCCCGGTGTCCGAACTGATCTTGGCGCTGCAATGCGGCGGCTCGGACGGCTATTCCGGCATTTCGGCCAATCCGGCGCTTGGCGTCGCGGCCGATCTGCTGGTTCGGCATGGCGGCACGGCGGTGCTGACTGAAACGCCGGAGATCTATGGCGCCGAACATCTGCTGACACGGCGCGCGGTGAGCCGCGAAGTCGGCGAGAAGATCGTCGAGCGCATCAAATGGTGGGAAGCGCATTGCGCGCGCACCGGCGGTGCGATGAACAACAATCCGTCCGCCGGCAACAAGGCGGGCGGGCTGACCACCATTCTGGAGAAATCACTGGGCGCGGTCGCCAAGGGCGGCACGACAAACCTGGTCGACGTCTATCACTACGCGCAGTCGATCACCGCCAAAGGCTTCGTCTACATGGACGGTCCGGGCTACGATCCGGTGTCGGCGACCGGCCAGATCGCGGGTGGTGCCAACGTGCTGTGCTTCACCACGGGGCGCGGCAGCGTCTTCGGCTGCAAGCCGACGCCATCGTTGAAGCTCGCCACCAACAGCGCGATCTATCGCCGCATGACCGACGACATGGACATCAATTGCGGCACCATTGTCGACGGGGAGGAAACCATTGAGGCCTGCGGTCGGCGTATCTTCGATCTCATCGTGCGCACGGCATCGGGCGAGAAGACCAAAAGCGAGGCGCTGGGCATCGGCGACGACGAGTTCGAGCCCTGGAAGATCGGCGCGACCATGTGATCGTCGGCCCACTTTGTTGCTTTAGGCTACGGTCCATTCGTTAAGCCGCTTTACAATAAATCCGGGCAGGACCAGAATTTCCCTAAATAAAATAGGGAGTCTCGGTCTTATGTTGTCCAACGAAGACAATATCCGCCTGACCCGGGTGTCGCCCGGCACCCCCATGGGCGAGGTCATGCGCCGCTATTGGCAGCCGGTGCTGCTGTCGTCCGAACTCCCCGAACCCGACAGCGCGCCGGTGCGCGCCCGGGTGCTGGGCGAGGACCTGATCGCGTTCCGCGACACCAACGGCAAGGTCGGCTTGGTCGATGCCTATTGCCCGCACCGCCGCGCGCCGATGTTCTTCGCGCGCAACGAGGAATGCGGCCTGCGCTGCGTCTATCACGGCTGGAAGTTCGATGCGGCGGGCAATTGCGTCGACCTGCCGACCGAGCCGGCCTCATCAAAGATGAAAGATCACATCAAGATCGGCGCCTATCCGACCTTCGAGAAGGCGGACATCGTCTGGGCCTATCTGGGGCCGAAGGATCAGATGCCCGAGCCGCCCGATTACGAATGGATGCGCGCACCTAAGACGCATCGCTGGATCACCAAGACCTACGAGCATTGCAATTGGTTGCAGGCGCTGGAAGGCGGGCTCGATACCGCGCATTCGTCCTACCTGCATAGCGAGAAGCTGTGGGCGGGCAACGATCTACGCAGCCGCGACGGCGCACCGCTCCTGGAGGTCGAGAAAGGCGAGCACGGCTATACCTATATCTCGCACCGCAAGGCGGGCGCGGACGGCACCTATGTGCGCGTCTATCAATATGTGATGCCGTGGATGCAGCAGCGCGGTGGCGTGACCAAGAACAAGGAGCGCTGGGAATACCCGACTCTCGACGGCCATATCTGGCTGCCGATCGACGACGAACAGACCTGGGTGTGGAACTTCGCCTGGGCGATCGATCACAATCATCCGCTGCCGCGCGAAGCCATGGAGGCGGTCGATATGACCAATGGCCGCGGGCCGGCCGATCTGATCGACGGGTTCTATCCGAAGCGCAATCTGGCCAACGATTACATGATCGATCGTACGCGTCAGAAAACGGTGAGCTTCACCGGCATCACTGGCCTCAACACGCAGGACTTCGCGCTGCAGGAAAGCATGGGCGGTTCGGGCAGCGGGCCGATCTGCGATCGCACGCAGGAACATCTGGGCTCATCCGACAAGGCGATCATCGCCATGCGGAACCTGCTGCTCGAAGCGACGCGCGACGTCGAGGCGGGCAAACGTCCGAAGGGCGGCGATCCCAAATCGCATTCGCAGATCCGCCCGTTCGACACGTTGGTGCCGCCGAATGCCGATTGGCGCAAGGAGATGGCATATGACCTGCGCCCGAAATGGTGAGGGAGCGAACAGCGTAAAAAGAAAAAAACGGAAGCCGTCACGACAATAAGAATCTTCGGGGAGACTAAAAGATGTTCGTACGATTTGCCGCCGCCGCCGTTTTGACCGTGATGCTGCCGTTGAATGCACACGCGCAGGCCTGGCAGGACCAATGGAATGCGACGCTCGCCAAGGCCAGGACGCAGACTTTGACGGCGATGGTGGCGGGCGAAGAGGCTTTTCAGCTCGTGCTCGCCGAATTCTCCAAGAAGTACGGCATCAAGACTGAGAATACAGTGTCGCGGCCATCGTCCGCACTGACCCGTATCCAGACCGAGCAGAAGAACGGGCAGTTCATCTGGGACGTCTGGATGGGCGGGACGTCCAACATGGTGAATTCGGCGTCGCCCAACGGATTGCTCGCACCCATGGAGCCCTATTTCATCCTGCCCGAGGTGAAAGACCCGGCGAATTGGCGCCATCCCGATTTCCTGTTCGGCGATTCCAAGCGCAGCGTCTTCATGAATTCGAACAAGCTCGAATTCTATGTGCTGCGCAATACGGCGGTGCTGCCGGACGTCAAGGTGGAGACCTGGGACGATATGTTGAATCCGAAACTCAAGGGCAAGATATCGGTGCGCGATATGTCGGTGCCGAACGCCGGCACCTTTGCCATGGCGACGGCTTACGGCGTGAAGGGTCCGGACTTCGTGCGCAAGCTGTTCAAGGATCAAGCGGTGACGGTCTACGAAAATCCGCAACAACTCGACGCCGCGATCACGCGTGGCGGCCAAGCGCTATCGATCGGGCTGGAAACCTATCTGTGGGACAAATGCCGCGCCGACGGCGGCTGCAAGCAGATCGACAATTTGTGGCAATTCGGTGCGGCGATCTCGCTGGGCTTCACGGTGCCGAAGAATGCGCCCGACAAGGAAGCGGCGACGATTTTCGTCAATTGGTTCCTGACCAAGGAAGGCCAGGAGGTCTGGGTCAATTCGTGGGCCAAGCACAACACCAGCGGTGCGGTGAGCATGCGGAAGGACGTCCCGCCCTTCAAAGGCCATGAAAATTCGCTGCCCGATTTCTCCAATCCGAAGAATTACGTGTTCGTCTCGTCCGAGCGCGGCAGCGAAGAGGTGAACGAGACGATCAAAATTTTCAAGGAAGCGACGGGACACTAATTCTCGCGCGTTATGGTTATGTGCGTTTTGCTGAAGGAAACCGATCATGTTGTCCAATGAAGACAATGTCCGCCTAACCCGCGTATCGCCTGGCACCCCGATGGGCGAATTAATGCGCCGCTATTGGCAGCCCGTGCTGCTGTCCGAGGAACTGCCGGAAACCGACGGTGCGCCGAAACGCACGCGCATTCTGGGCGAGGACCTGATCGCGTTCCGCGATAGCAATGGCAAGGTCGGACTGGTCGATGCGTTCTGTCCGCATCGCCGGGCGCCGATGTTCTTCGGCCGTAATGAGGAATGCGGGCTGCGCTGCGTCTATCACGGCTGGAAGTTCGACACCGACGGCAATTGCGTGGATCTGCCGACCGAACCGGCCGCATCCAAGATGAAAGATCACATCAAGATCAAATCCTATCCGACCGTCGAGAAGGCCGACATCATCTGGGCCTATCTCGGCCCGGCCGATCAGATGCCGCCGCCGCCCGATTACGAATGGACGCGCGCTCCCGCCACGCACCGCCATGTCACCAAGACGTTCGAGCATTGCAACTGGCTGCAGGCGCTCGAAGGCGGGCTCGATACCGCGCATTCATCCTACCTGCATCGCAGCAAGGCGTGGGAGGGCAGCGCCATCCGCGAGCGTGACGGCGCACCGCGTCTCGACGTCGACAAGAAGGATTGGGGCTATACCTATATCTCGCACCGCAATTCGGGTGAGGACGGCACCTATGTGCGCGTCTATCAATATGTGATGCCGCATCAGCAGATGCGCGGCGGCGTGACCAAGAACCAGAAGCGCTGGGATTATCCTAAGCTCGACGGCCATCTGTGGGTGCCGATCGATGACGAACACACCTGGGTCTATAATTGGGCGCACGGCATCGATCACAATACGCCGCTGTCCAAGGAGTATATGGACAAGGTCGATACGAACGCCGGGCGCGGGCCGGACGATTACATCCCCGGCACCTATATTCCGAAGCGCAATCTTTCGAACGATTACCTGATCGATCGCGAGTTGCAAAAGACGACCAACTTCACCGGCATCACCGGCATCAATACGCAGGACTTCGCCTTGCAGGAAAGCATGGGCGGTTCGGGCGATGGGCCGATCTGCGACCGCACCGGCGAACATCTCGGCTCGACCGACAAGGCGATCATCGCCATGCGCAATCTGCTGCTGGAAGGCATGCGCGACGTCGAGGCGGGCAAACGTCCGCGCGGCTCAGCTCCGGAAAGTCATCGTGACGCGCGGCCGTTCGATACCCTGGTGCCGCCGAACACCGATTGGCGGCAGGAAATGGCGTACGACCTGACGCCGAAGTGGTGACGATCTAAGCCCGCGACTTGCTCGCGATCTCGTAGACCTCGCGCGACAGTTTCGGCTCGGCCAGGATGCGGTCGAGCGCGGCCTTCATCTTGGCCTGCCGGCCGGCATCAAAGCGCTTCCAGCGCCCGAGCGGTGAGAGCAGGCGCGCCGCCACCTGCGGGTTGGTCGCGTTCAGTTCGATCGTGCGATCGGCATGGAACTCGTAACCCGATCCGTCGGCGGCGTGATAGCGCAACGGGTTCGCCATGGTGAAGGCGCCGACGAGCGAACGCACTTTGTTCGGATTGCGCATGGAAAAGGCCGGATGGTTCATCAAGGCCTTCACCTGATCGAGGGTATCGGGCAGGGTCGAGGTCGCCTGGATCGCGAGCCATTTATCCAGCACCAGCGGATCGTCCTTGAAGCGATCGTAGAAGTCGGCGAGGGCGGCCTCGCGTTCCGGCCCGGCGACGTCCGATAGGCGGGCAAGGGCCGCCATGCGGTCGGTCATATTGTCGGCCGACTTATATTGCTCGGCGATCAGCTGTTTCATCGCGGGATCTTCGTCCGACAATTCGCCGAGATAACCGAGGGCGGCGTTCTTCAACGCCCGCCGTCCGGCCGGTTCGGCATCGGGGCTATAGGCGCCCGTGTCGCGGTTGGCATCGTAGAGGCGCTTGAGATCGGCCTTCCAGGTTTTGGCGATCTGGCGGCGTAAACCGTCGCGCGCGGTATGGATGGCATCGACGTCGATCACCGCCATGCGCTCGGCGAGGAAATCCTCGCTCGGCAGAATGATGGCGTTGGCGACGAAGGCCTTTTCAAGCTTGTCGTCTTTCAGGATTTCGCCGATGGCGTCGATGAAGGCGGGATCGAAGGACGGCGCTTTGCCCGATTGGATGCCGGTGACGGCGGCGAGCAGCAGATCGACCGCATATTGCTGGCCGGCTTCCCAGCGCGCGAACGGATCGGCATCGTGCGCCATCAGGAAGGCAAGCTCCGCGCCGCTGCGCTGGGCATGCACGTTGACGGGAGCAGAGAAGCCGCGATTGAGCGACAGCGCCTTGGGTTCCGGCACGCCGGCGAACTTGAAGGATTGCTTGCCGTCTTTGATTTGCAGCACGCCGTGGGGCACGGGTTTGCCGTCGAGCTTCAATTCGATGTCGCGGCCCTGCGCATCGAGCAGGCCGACGGCGAAGGGCATGTGCATCGGCTTTTTATTCGGCTGGCCCGGCGTCGCCGGCACGGTTTGTTCGATCGTCAATTCGTAGGTGCCGGATTTGGCATCGTATTGCCCATTGATATCGAGGCGCGGCGTGCCGGCTTGGCTGTACCACAGCTTGAACTGCGTGAGGTCCTGCTTGCCGGCATCAGCCATCGCGGCGGCGAACTGATCGCAAGTGGCCGCTTCGCCGTCGTGGCGCTCGACATACAACTGCATGCCTTTCTGGAAACCGCTTTCATCGAGCATGGTGTGCATCATGCGGATGACTTCGGCGCCCTTCTGATAGACCGTGGCGGTATAGAAATTGTCGATCGCCATGTAGGATTCGGGGCGCACCGGATGGGCGAGCGGGCCGGCGTCTTCCGGGAACTGACGCGCGCGCAGGCCGCGCACATCCTGGATGCGTTTGACCGGGCGCGAGCGCATGTCGGACGAGAATTCCTGATCGCGGAAGACCGTGAGGCCTTCCTTGAGGCTCAGTTGGAACCAGTCGCGGCAGGTGATGCGGTTGCCGGTCCAATTGTGGAAATATTCGTGCGCGACCACGGTTTCGATGCCGGCGAAATCGTCGTCGGTCGCGGTCTGCGGATCGGCCAGGATGTATTTGTCGTTGAAGACGTTGAGGCTCTTGTTCTCCATCGCGCCCATGTTGAAATCGCTGACGGCGACGATGTTGAACAGATCGAGATCGTATTCGAGACCGAAGCGGTCTTCGTCCCATTTCATCGCGCGCTTGAGCGAATCCATCGCGTAAGCGGTGCGGTCGGCCTTGCCGTGTTCGACAAAGATGCGCAGCGCCACCTGGCGGCCCGATTTGGTGGTGAAGGTATCCTCGTTGACCGCGAGATCGCCGGCGACGAGCGCGAACAGGTAGGATGGCTTGGGGTATGGGTCGTCCCATACCGCCATGTGGCGGCCGCCGTCGATGTCTTTGCTTTCGACCAGATTGCCGTTCGACAGCAGCAACTTGTAGCGCTTATCGGCGCGCATTGTAGTGCGGAAGGTCGCCATGACGTCGGGCCGGTCGGGGAAATAGGTGATGCGGCGAAAGCCCTGCGCTTCGCATTGGGTGCAGAAGACATTGCTGGAGATATAGAGGCCGGTGAGCGCGGTGTTGGCGGCCGGATGGATCTCGGTCTCGATCTCGAGCACGAAGTCGGCGGGGGGCGCGGTGATCGTCAGGCTTTTTTCGTCGATCTTGTAGCCGCCGACGGCTAAGTCCTTGCCGTCGATGGCGACGCGGATGAGCTTCAGGTCCTCGCCGTCGAGGATGAGCGGGCGAACCCCCTTCGTCGTGTCGTGATTCGCCGTGATGGCGAGGCGCGATTTGACCCGCGTCGTTTCGGGCGTCAGGTCGAACTCCAGGGCCACCGTATCGATCAGATAATCCGGCGGGGTGTAATCCTCGCGGCGAATGGTGACTGGTTCGGCCTGGACCTGCGGCATACGCTTCTCCTCAAATGCTGTCTTATGCTCATGTGCCATGGTCATGTGTGTGGCCCCCTCTTTCAAGCAAGGGGATGAGGCCGGAAAACGCCTAAAATCTATGTTGACTGAGGCAACGAAAGTCTTTTAGGTGACACTCGCAACTAACGAGGCCCGGGAGAGGCAGATAGATGGCAAAAACCTACAAACATATGATCCCGCTGGAGCAACAGCTCCCGAAGAGTATGGAACGTCGCAGCAAGCTGATCGACCTGGAAGAAGCGGGTAAGATCATCGCGAAGCAGAAGACGGTCTCGATCGCGGGCTCGCATTCCATGGA
>CANIGJ010000034.1 GCA_947467145.1 Rhodospirillaceae bacterium
GATGCGAAAGCGCGGCGCGCTCAAGGTTTCCATCAGGACCTTGCCGAGCGTTTCATCGGCGCAGGCGAGCGTCACGGCGGTGGGTTGGTTCTCGGCGACTTCGCGCGCGAAGGTCGGCCCCGACAAGACGGCGAGCGGAATGCCGGGCAAGGTCGCGTTCACCACTTCGCTCATCAGTGCGCAGGAATCCTGTTCGATGCCCTTGCAGCAGATCACGGTGGGCGTACGGTCGGGCCAGTCGCGGGCAGCCGCCTCGGTCATTTTGCGCAGATGCTGCGAGGGGGCGACCAGCAAGATGATCTCGGCATCTAGAGCGTCGGCCAACCGGTTGGTCGCGCGCACCTCGTCCGACAGGGTCACATTGGGCAGGAACGCGGTGTTCTCGTGCCGCTTGTTGATGGACTCCACCACCTCGGACTCGCGTGCATAAAGCAGCACGTCGTTGCCCGCGCGATGCATGGTTTCCGCTAGCGCCGTGCCCCAGGCCCCGCCGCCGATAATGCCAATTTTGCTCATGGCTCGGCATCCTATAGGACGCGACGGCTTGAGCAAGAGTCCGGCTCCAAAACACGAAAAAGGGCGCGGATCGCTCCGCGCCCTTCATTTCGGTACCTGATTTGGCCGTTTAAGACCCGATGACGCCGCCGCCTTTTTTGGTGATGGCGACCACCGAGGGACGCGGCGGCATGTTCGGTTTGAAGTCCGGCCAGCGGGTGGACGGATTGTCGAACGTCGATTTCGGATCATCGTCGGCGGCCGGATGCTGGACGGCGACGAACAAGGTCCGGTTATCCGGGGTGAATTCCGGACCGCACATTTCGGCGCCCGTCGGCGTGCGATAGAAGAAGCGCGTGGCAGCGCGCCCCGCCCCCGTGGTATCGGCCGCCCAGATGCCGTCGCCGATGCCGAATTTCGGCTGTTCGGTGCCCTGGTCGGAGGCGATCCACATGCGACCGCGATTGTCGAAGCAGATGTTGTCCGGGCAGGCGAGCCAACCGTTTTCGGTCGTCCCGGCGCCGTACATGCCGCCCTCGGTCGTCGGGCCGGCCATCAGGAACATCTCCCACTTATGCTCAAGCACGGCATGGTTCGCCGCCTTGCCGTCGCCCGGCACGATCAGTTCGAGGATCTGACCGTAGCGGTTGGCGGCACGCGGGTTGGCCTTGTCGCGTTTGTCAGCCGTACGCGCCGTGTTGTTGGTGAGCACGACGTAAGCCCGGCCGGTGACCGGATTGACCTCGACGTCTTCCGGACGATCCATCGGCGTCGCCCCGATCAGGTCGGCGGCGCGGCGCGTTTCGATCGCGATGTCGGCCTGGCTGTTGAAGCCGTTCTGAGCCGTCAGCCATTGTTGGCCATGCACCAGCGGCAGCCATTTCACCATGCCGTCGTCGGAGAATTTGGCGACGTAGAGAATGCCGTCGTCCAGCAAGTTCATGTTCGCGGCGCGATTGATCGGATCGAATTTGCCCTTGGTGACGAACTTGTAGAGATAGTCGTTCTGCTGATCGTCGCCCGAATAGATCGTGACCGTGCCGTCCGGATTGACCCAGGTGGTCGCCCCTTCATGCTTGAAGCGGCCGAGCGCGGTGCGCTTGATCGGCATCGAGAGCGGATCATACGGATCGATCTCGACGACCCAACCGAAGCGGTTCGGCTCGTTCAGTTCCTTCTCGGTGTTGAAGCGATCGTCGATGCGCGAGAACGCCCATTTCGATGTCGCGGCGAGGCCGAGACGGCGATAGTTGTTGGCTTCCGCCGACTTGGTGAAATCGCCGGTGAAGTACTGGTTGAAGTTCTCCTCACAGGTGAGGATCGTGCCCCACGGCGTCTTGCCGCCGGCGCAATTGTTGATGGTGCCGATGACCTTGGTGCCCGACGGATCGACCTTGGTCTTCATGCGTGCATGCCCGGCGGCCGGGCCGCTGACGCGCATTTCGGTGCTGAGCGTCGTGATGCGGCGATTGAAGCGGCTGTTCTCGACATAGGTCCAGCGGCCGCCCTTCTTGCGCACTTCGACGACGCTGCCGCCGTGGGCGGCGAGTTCGGTCGCGGCCTGTTCGGGGGTGACCTTGGCCGGGATGTCGTCGCGGCCGAGACCGGCGAACATCATGTAGGTTTCGGAGTATTCATGATTGACCCAGAGCAGGCCGTTCTCGGAATTGTTGGAGCCGAGCGGCAGCGGCATGTAGGCCACGAAATCGTTGTTGAAGCCGAACTGCATCGACTGAGCGGCCGGGGTCTGCTTCATCGGATCGAATTTGGGCGCACCGGCCAGGATCGGATCGCCCCAACGCAGGAAGGCATGCGCCTCGTAGCCATTGGCGACCGTCTGGTCCTTGCCGATGCCGTGCGCGATTTCGGTGAAATTCAGGGTCGAGGGGCCGGCGGCCAGGGCCTCGGCGATGGCGAGCGGGCTGGTCGCCATGGCGGCGCCACCGGCGAGCGCCGCAGCACCCAGAAACCCGCGCCGCGACATGCGGGAATCGAGGACATCCGCAAAGGTCTGCGTGTCTGTCGGGTTGGTTGAAATATCGTCGTCGTGATCGAGCATCGCGCTTGCGTCCTTATTTTTTGGGGTCGAGAATCCGCGCGACTTTGGGCCGGGACAGTGACTTGAACGTGACAGAAACATTACGAAACGATGACGGCCCAGATAGCGAGCCGGATCAAGAGGTTGCAACGCTTGCACCGATAGATCTGGGCGACGTGACGCCGATGATGGCGCAGTATCTGGACATCAAACGGCGCCACCCCGGCTGCCTATTGTTCTATCGGATGGGCGATTTCTACGAATTGTTCTTCGACGACGCGGTTGCAGCAAGCAAGGCGCTCGACATCACGCTCACCAAGCGCGGCAAACATCAGGGCGCCGACATCCAGATGTGCGGCGTGCCGGTGCACAGCCACGAAAGTTATCTCGCCCGCCTGATCCGCCAGGGTTTCAAGGTCGCGGTCTGCGAACAGATCGAAGACCCCGCCGAGGCCAAGAAGCGCGGCGGCAAATCGGTGGTGGCGCGCGACGTCGTGCGTACCATTACGGCGGGTACTTTGACCGAGGACACACTCCTCGAAGCGCGCCGCAACAATTACCTGGCGGCGCTGGCTGAGGCGCAATCGGCCTTCGGCCTTGCCTGGCTCGACGTCTCAACCGGCGAATTCACCCTGCAGGCGATCTCGGAAGCCAATCTCGATGCTGCCCTCGCGCGCCTCGATCCGCGCGAATTGCTGATGGCCGATTCACTGACGGTGCGCGAAGACCTGCGCGATCGGTTGCTGCCGTGGCGCGATCGCATCTCGCCGCTGCCGGCGTCCCGCTTCGACAGCGCCAATGGCGCAAAGCGTTTGGAAGCGCTGTATGCCGTGCGCACGCTCGACGCCTACGGCTCGTTCAGCCGCGCCGAGCTGGCGGCCGGCGGCGCCCTGGTCGATTATGTGGCCCTCACGCAGCAAGGCCAATTGCCGCGCATCGCCACGCCGAAGCGCCTCAACGACGGCGCGGTGATGGAGATCGATGCCGCGACGCGGCGCAATCTCGAACTCGCCCAGACCATGAGCGGCGAACGGCGCGGCAGCCTGCTCGCCACCATCGACCAGACGCGCACGGGCGCGGGAGCCCGTGCCCTGGCCGCGCGGCTTGCCGCCCCCTCGACCAATGTGGCGTTGATCGAACAGCGTTTGGATTGCGTACAGTTTTTTGTAACCAACAGCGCGATGCGCAACCGTGTGTTGGATCTGCTGGCGCGCGAACCCGATCTCGAACGCGCCCTGTCGCGCCTGACCATCGGGCGCGGTGGCCCGCGCGATCTCGCCGGCATCCGCGACGGCTTGGCGCTCACCTTAGAACTTAAAACCATGCTGGCCGATGCGCCCCTCCCGACGCGGCTGATCGCTGCGCGCGTCGATCTCGGCGATCACGCCATCATCGTGCGCAAATTGACCGAGGCCTTGCAGGCCGAACTGCCGTTCTATGCGCGCGACGGCGGTTTCATCGCACCGGGCTTCTCACCGGGCCTCGATGAGCTGCGATCTTTGCGCGACGAAAGCCGCAAGCTGGTCGCGGGTCTCGAAGAAACTTATGCGAAGGCGACCGGGGTTGCGAATCTCAAGATCCGCCACAACAATTTCATCGGCTATTACATCGAAGTGCCGTCGAAAGCCGGCGAAGATTTGCTGCGCGATGCCGATGCACGCTTCATCCATCGCCAGACGATGAAAAGCGCGGTGCGCTTCACCACGGTCGAACTGGGCGAGCTGGAAGGCAAATTGGCGAGCGCCGGCGACAAGGCTGTGGCACTCGAAATGGAGCTGTTCGCCGAATTGACCCAAGCCGCGATCGCCGAAGCCGACGTGATCGCACGCGCCGCGGCCGCACTCGCGCTCTTCGATGTCGAAGCCGCACTCGGCGAATTCGCCGAGGATCACAATTATACACGGCCGCAGATCGACGAGAGCCGCGCCTTCAAGATCGTCGGCGCGCGTCATCCGGTGGTCGAAGCCTCGCTCCCAGGGGGCACGCGCTTCGTCGCCAATGGCTGCGATCTCGGGCCCGACGATCGCGTCTGGCTGCTGACCGGCCCGAACATGGCCGGTAAATCGACCTTCCTGCGCCAGAACGCGCTGGTCGCGATCCTCGCGCAGGCGGGCTCGTTCGTGCCTTGCGAAAGTGCGCATATCGGCATCATCGACCGATTGTTTTCGCGCGTGGGTGCCGCCGACGATCTCGCACGCGGCCGCTCGACCTTCATGGTCGAGATGGTCGAAACCGCCGCCATCCTGGCGCAAGCCGGCGAACGCGCGTTTGTGATCCTCGACGAGATCGGGCGCGGCACGGCGACCTTCGACGGCCTTTCCATCGCCTGGGCCGTCGTCGAACATCTGCACGACATGAATAAATGTCGCGGCCTGTTCGCGACGCATTATCACGAGCTGACCACGCTCACCTCCCGCCTTGCCGCCTTGTCGTGCCACACCATGCGGGTGAAGGAATGGAAAGGCGACGTCGTGTTCCTGCACGAGGTCGCCGCCGGTTCGGCCGATCGGTCCTACGGCATCCATGTCGGCCGGCTCGCCGGCCTGCCGGCCGCTGTGGTCAAACGCGCCGAACAGGTGCTGAGTGCCTTGGAAAAGGAAAACCAGGCCGGCGCCATCACCAAACTGGCCGAGGACCTGCCGCTGTTCGCCGCACGCCTGGCGGCCCCCAAGGCCGACGAGCCGCCCACAGCCGCGATGAAGCTGCATGCGGAATTCGCGCACGTGCGCCCCGACGAGATGACCCCGCGCGCCGCGCTCGAACTCCTTTACCGCCTGAAGGCAACGGCGGACGAGGAGTAGATTCTGAAAATCCCCTCCCCCCTTGCGGGGGAGGGTTAGGGAGGGGGTATGGCGAGCCTGACCGCTCGACGACTGCGCAAAAACCTAACCGACGCAGAACAACGTTTATGGGCGCAGTTGCGACGTAAACAAATCGGCACGCATCGCTTCCGCCGTCAGGTGCCGCTCGGCTCCTATGTCGCCGACTTCGTCTGCTTGAGCGCGCGACTGATCATCGAAGTCGATGGCGGACAACATGCCGAGCGAATCGCGGAGGATCAGGAACGCACCGCGTGGCTGGAATCGCAGAACTTCCGCGTCCTGCGCTTCTGGAACAACGAGGTGTTCGAGAATATCGACGGTGTTTTACAGAGGATCGTCGAAGCGCTTGAAGATCCCCCCCACCCCAACCCTCCCCCGCAAGGGGGGAGGGAGTTTTAGTTTCCGCAGTGCAATAACCGCCGGACGTGCGGAAACCCTTCGACAGGCCTATACTTAACCCATGGAAAAAGTCGCCAATCAGCGGCAGATCATCGACCGGCGCGAGCTTTCGGAGCGCATCGAGGCGATTATCGGCACAGCCTATAAGGCCGAAAAGCGCCCGCAGATCGTTGTCGCGCTGAAGGAAGCCTATGCCGCCGGCGTGGCCGAGATCCGTGGGCGCCTGGGCGAAACCGGGCTCGGCTCCATCGTGCTGGCCGCCAATGCCTTCCTGATCGATCAATTGATCCGCGTCATCTATGACGTGGCGAAACACGCCTATCCCAACGCCAACCCGTCAAAGGGCGAGGCGCTGGCCATCGCCGCGGCCGGCGGTTACGGCCGCCAGGAACAGGCGCCGCAATCGGACATCGATATCCTGTTCGTCACCCCTTACAAGGTGACGCCGTCGGCCGAGCAGATCGTCGAATATGTGCTTTATATGTTGTGGGACCTTGGCCTCAAGGTCGGGCATGCCACGCGCTCGGTCGATGAATGCATCCGTCTCGCCAAACGCGACGTGACCATCCAGACCAACCTGCTGGATGCACGCTGGCTGTGGGGCGACCAGCCGGTGTTCGCCGATTTCAAGAAACGCTATCAAGCCGAAGTCGTCGAAGGCGGCGGCCCGGCCTTTGTCGAGGCGAAGCTCGCCGAGCGCGATCAGCGCCACGAGCGCATGGGTGATGCGCGTTACGTCGTCGAGCCCAACATCAAAGAAGGCAAAGGCGGTCTGCGCGACCTGCAGACGCTGCAATGGCTGGTGAAGTTCCTTTACGGCGCGGACGATCCCGAAACGCTCGTCGCGCAAAAGGTCTTCACCGAGCAGGACGCCAACCGCTTCGCCAAGGCGCGCGAATTCCTGTGGACCGTGCGCTGTCATCTGCATTACCACACCGGGCGGCCCGAAGAGCGCCTGACCTTCGATGTGCAGAAGGCGATCGCCGCCGCCATGGGCTATTCCGACCGCCCCGGCGTGTCGGGCGTCGAACGCTTCATGAAGCACTATTTCCTGATCGCCAAGGATGTCGGCGATCTCACGCGCGTGCTCTGCGCCGTGCTGGAAGATCGCCACCAGAAACGTTCGTTGCTGAGCCGCCTGCCCGGCCTGCCGCGCCGGCGCAATCTTGTGGACGGGTTCGTCGTCGACGATCGCGGCCGCCTGACGATCGAAAACGAGGCCGCGTTCACCGCCGCACCGATCAAGATGCTGAGCCTGTTCAAGGTGGCGCATGAACACGATCTCGACATCCACCCCGAAGCGCTGCGCCTGATCACGCAGAACCTAGCGCTCGTCGGACGCAAGCTGCGCAACGATCCCGAAGCCAACGCAATCTTCGTCGATATCTTGGCGTCGAAGAAAGATCCGGAAAACGCGCTGCGCAAGATGAACGAAGCCGGCGTGTTCGGCCGCTTCGTACCCGACTTCGGCCGCATCGTCGCGCAGATGCAGTACGACATGTATCATACCTATACGGTCGACGAGCACACGATCCGCGCCATCGGCATCCTGTCGCGCCTCGAAGCCGGCAAGTACATCAAGGAAATGCCGAACGCCACGCAAGCGATGAAAGAAATCAAATCGCGTCGCGCGTTGTTCGTCGCCCTGTTCCTGCACGACATTGCCAAGGGGCGCGGCGGCGATCATTCCGAGATCGGCGGACAGATCGCGCTCGAACTCGGGCCGCGCTTCGGCCTCGATGCCGAAGAAACCGAAACCGTCTCGTGGCTGGTGCTGCATCATTTGCTGATGAGCGATACCGCGTTCAAACGCGACATCGACGACCAACGTACCGTGCAGGCCTTTGCCGATCAGGTGCAATCGGTCGAACGCCTGCGCCTGTTGTTGATCCTCACCGTCGCCGATATCCGCGCGGTCGGCCCCGGCATCTGGAACAATTGGAAGGCCGGGTTGTTGCGCGGCATCTATCTGCGCACCATGCAGATATTGTCGGGCGACCAGTTGGTTGAGAATCGTGCGGCGCGCATCGAACGCGCCAAGCAGGAATTGCGCGCCCAACTCCCCCAGTGGAGCGAGGAGGCGCGCGAAGCCCATATCGCGACGGGCTATCCCGCCTATTGGCTGTCCTACGACACCAAGACCCATGTGCGTCATGCGGAGATCGTGCGCCAGGCCAAGGAGAAGGACCTAGCCCTGCATGTCGACGCGCATCACGACCCGGTCAATCATTACACCGAACTCACGGTCTATACGCCCGATCATGGCGGCTTGTTCTCCGAGATCGCGGGCGCGGTGGCGCTCGCCGGCGCCAACATCATCGACGCCAAGATCGTGACCCTGGCCGACGGTATGGCGCTCGACACCTTGTCGATCCACGACGCGACGGGACAGGAATTTTCCGACGAGACGCGCCTCATGCGCCTCAAGCAGAAGATCGAGGACGTGTTGCGCGGCCGCATACGCCTGGCGCGCGAGCTTGAAAAGGCCTCGAAGCAGGGCCTGTTCAAGAAAAACTCGCCCTTCACCATCCCGCCGCGCGTGCTGATCGACAATAACGGCTCGGATACCGATACGATCATCGAGGTGAACGGCCATGACCGTGTCGGCCTGCTTTACGATGTGACCTCGGCGCTGACCGCGCTCGGCCTCAAGATCACCAGCGCGCATGTCGCGACCTACGGCGAGCGGGCCGTCGACTCCTTCTATGTGAAGGACCTGTTCGGCATGAAGCTGGAGCGCGACACCAAACTCAAACAGGTGCGCACGCGCCTGCTCGAAGCGCTCACCCAGCGCGACGAAGAAGCGGCGGCTGCGAAGGCGCCTGCAGCGAAACCCGAGAAGCCGGCCAACAGCGCGGCGGCGGAATAGATTACAGCGGGCCATGACGGCTCGCTGAGAATCGGCTAAACCCCTCCGATGGCTCTTTTACGTGCGATCACCACCGTCGGCGGCTATACGCTCGGCAGCCGCGTCCTCGGCTTCGTCCGCGACGTGCTGACCGCCGCCATCCTGGGCGCCGGCGCGGTGGCGGATGCGTTCTTCATCTCGCAGAAGATCCCCAATCTGTTCCGCCATCTGTTCGCGGAAGGCGCGTTCAACGCAGCGTTCGTGCCGCAATTCGCCGGCCTAGCCGAAACCCATGGGCCACAGGCCGCGCGGCGCTTCGGCGAGCAGGCGATGGCGGTGCTGATCGCCGTGCTGCTGCCGATCATCGTGATCGGCGAGATCGCCATGCCGCTGTTGATGATCGCCTTTGCGCCCGGCTTCGTCGACGAACCCGAACGCTTCGGCCTCGCCGTCGTCATGACACGCATTACGTTCCCGTATCTCTTGTTCATCTCGCTCGTCTCCTTGATGGGAGGAGTATTGAATTCACTGGGCCGCTTCGCGGCGGCCGCCGCCACACCTATGCTACTCAATGTCTGCATGATCGGCGCGATCTTGTGGCTGGTGCCCTACACGCCGACGCCGGGCCATGCGCTCGCCTGGGGCGTGGCGATTTCCGGCGTTGTGCAGTTCGCCTGGCTGCTGGTGGAATGCCATCGCGCCGGCATGGCGCTGCGCCTGCCGCGCCCGCGTCTGACGCCCGAAGTCAGAACGATGCTGAAGCGCGTCGTACCGGGCGCCATCGGCGCCGGTGTCTATCAGGTCAATGTCTATATCGACATGGTGATCGCCTCGGCCCTGCCGTTAGGATCGATCTCATATCTGTATTATGCCGACCGCATCACCCAATTACCGCTGGGCGTCGTTGGTGTGGCGGCCGGAACGGCACTGCTGCCCATGCTGACGCGCTCATTGCGCGCCGGCAACGCGGATCAGGCGATGGCGCAGCAAAACCGCGCGCTCGAATTCTCGCTGCTGCTCACCTTGCCGGCGGCCGCAGCCCTCATGGTCATCGCGCGGCCCATCGTCGAGGTGCTGTTCGTCCGCGGCGCATTCGATACGACAGCCGCCGACGCCACCGCCGATGCGCTCGCCATCTATTCCATCGGCTTGCCGGCCTTCGTACTAGTCAAAGGTCTGACGCCTGGCTTCTTCGCACGCGAAGATACAAGCACACCGGTGAAGATCGCCATCGCGGCATTGTTCATCAATCTTGCCGTCGCGCTCACGCTTATGTTCCCGTTCAAGCATCTGGGCATCGCGGCGGCAACGGCGGCGTCATCGTGGTTCAACACGGTCGCACTCACATACATTCTGTATCGCCGTGGGCACTTCAAAATCGATGCGCGCCTGGCGCGCCGCGCACCGCGTACGCTCATCGCCGCCATCGGCATGGCCCTCGCGTTGTGGTTCGGACGCGACGCGCTGCAAAACTGGATGGCGCAAAGCACGATGCACGGCTTGATCGGATTGTGCATTCTGATCGGTGGCGGCACGGCAATCTTCGGCATGCTCGCATTAATCTTGCGCGCAGTGGATCGTAGCGATCTCAATAGGTTGCGCCGTCGTCCTAGCGTTTAACGCTCTTTCACTGCCGCAGCGCAAAACCCCTTTTTCTTGACCCCAACGTATGATGCGGCCATAAAACCGCGCTTCGTACCGTACCTAAGGATTCGCTTCGTGGACCGCGTATTTTCCGGCATTCAACCGACTGGCGACATGCATCTGGGCAATTACCTGGGCGCACTGCGCAATTGGGTGCGCATGCAGACGCAGTACGAATGCCTTTATTGCGTCGTCGATCTACACGCGATCACCTTGTGGCAGGAACCGGCGGATCTGTCGAAACACATCCTCGAAGTAACGGCGGGCCTTGTTGCGTCCGGTCTCGATCCGAAGACGAACATCATCTTCAATCAGAGCCGGGTGTCGGCGCATGCCGAGCTTGCCTGGGTGTTCAATTGCGTCGCACGCTTGGGCTGGCTGAACCGGATGACGCAGTTCAAGGACAAGGCCGGCAAGAATCGCGAGAACGCCTCAGTCGGGCTCTATGCTTATCCGAACCTGATGGCGGCCGACATCCTGGCTTACAAAGCGACGCACGTACCGGTCGGCGAGGATCAGAAGCAGCATCTCGAACTCGCGCGCGACATCGCGCAGAAGTTCAACAACGATTACGGCGTCGAACATTTCCCGCAGCCCGAGCCGGTCATCCAAGGCCCGGCGACGCGCGTGATGTCGTTGCGCGACGGCACCAAGAAGATGAGCAAGTCCGATCCGTCGGAAGCATCGCGCATCACCATGACCGACAGCGCCGACGACATCGCGCAGAAGATCCGCCGCGCCAAGACCGATATGGAACCCTTGCCGGACAGTGCCAAAGGCCTGGAGGCGCGGCCCGAAGCCGCCAACCTGATCGGCATCTATGCCGCGCTTTCGGACACGAGCGCCGATGCGGTGTGCCAGAAATTCGCCGGCGCACAATTTTCCGCTTTCAAGGAAGCGCTGACCGAACTGGCCGTCGCCAGCCTGGCGCCGATCGGCACCAAGATGGCAGATCTGATGAAAAACCAGGATTATCTGGACGAAATCCTGATCGACGGCGCCAATCGCGCGCGTGCCATCGCCGAGCCGATTCTCGCGGAAACTTACAAGATCGTCGGGCTGAGACGCTGATCACAGCCTTAATTCGGGCTAAAAATAGCCATTTTCGGCCCATTAAGATTATTTTTGTGGGTCGGGCTTAGACTTCCTGCCAACGCAACGAGACGTGACGGGGTCATGCAGAACACGACACACCGATCCAGGAAAAGCGCTGCGCAGAAACGGCGCACCGCGAAACGCATCGCTACGATGCTGTTCCTGGCCGGCGGCATCGCGAGCATCGCAACCGCCTTTTCCATGCTGCCTGCGCCGGTTCCGCTGCAAGGCGAAGACGTCTCGTCGATCGTGCGCGGCAACTATACGCGCAACGCCATGAACGAGCTCGCCTACGACATCGCGCGCGTGCGCGCCGGCGAACACGACGTACCGAACGTGTTCTTGGCAGCGCTGCCCACGGATCTCGCCGATGTGCGCATTGCCGCGCAACGCAAAGATATGTTCGTCGCCATGATCCTGCCGTTGGTACTGCGCGAGAACGAAGAGATCGCCGCCAATCGCGCGCGCCTGCTCGATATCTCGGCCCGCATCTCCGAAGACGTGAAGCTGCCGGCCGACGATCGGCTGTGGCTGGCCGCGATGGCCGAGCGTTACGACACCGAACCCACCAATGTCACCGAGCTCGCGCGTCGGCTCGATATCATTCCGCCGTCGCTCGCTTTGGCGCAGGCCGCCGAGGAAAGCGGTTGGGGCACATCGCGCTTCGCCAACGAGGGCAACGCGCTGTTCGGTCAACGCACCTATGGCGCGGACGGCATGCCGCCCGCAAGCCGCGCCGGCGAAGACAGTTTCCGCGTGCGCGCCTATCGCGATCTGGGCGGCGCGGTGCGGTCCTACATCCACAATCTGAACACCCACGCAGCCTATGCGCAGTTCCGCAAGGAGCGCGCGAAGAAGCGCGCGGCCGACCAATCGGTCACCGGCCACGCCATGGCGGAAACCCTGACGCGCTATTCCGAGCGCGGCACCGATTATGTGAAGACCTTGCAGTCATTGATGCGAGCCAACCGGCTCGCCGATTTCGACAAGGCGCGGCTCACGGACAAGTCCATCGGCGAACGTTTCGCCGACGCCAAACCGATTTAAGGCCGGCCGATCTAATTTCCGTTTTTATTTCGCGACGTAAAATGACGTGCCGAACCAGCGCACGCGCCCGTCGGCGCCCGGCATGGTGCAGTTCAAGCGCGTGCGCCCCTGCGCCAGCGGCTTGTCGAAGCGCGCTTCGATGCGCGTATCCAGCCGCTCGGTGCGGATGCGCGCCCCATTCGCCTGAAAACAATTGAGCGAGCGTAGCCGATCGGTATCGGCGGTCACCGTGAAGCCGAAGGACGGCGGATTGGGCTTGCCGACCAACGGATCTTCCGGCGCCACGTCGGCGACCTTCAACGGCAAGGCATTGACCACCGTGCGGAAGCGATTGAGATCGCCGGATGCTTCGTTGACGCCGAAGCGTGGCACGAAAAAATCGTCCGTTGTCGGATTGGCGACGCCGGAAAATTGCCCCAGCGCGAATTTATAGCCCGCGTCCTTCACCTGCTGCATCACGGCATGGCTCGCTTCGCCGTACGGATAGGAAAACAACACCGGTGCCGTGCCGATCTCGGCCGCGATGCGGGCGTTGGAGCGCGCCATCTCGTCCTTGTTGCGCGCTTCGTCGGCCTCGACCATATGCAGATGGCTCGCCGTCTGCGCGCCGATGGCGACGCCGCCCGATTTCGCGACCTCGCGCAGTTGCGCCCAACTCATCATGCCTTTGGCCTTGGCATCGATCGCGGCCGTGGCAACGAAGATGGTGAAGGGCAGCTTGGCGGCGCGCAGGCGCGGCCAGGCTTCGGCATAGACCGAAGCAAAGCCGTCATCCATGGTGATGGCGACCGTGCGATCCGGCAGCGATTTACCCGCGCGGATCGCGCTGAGTACGTCGAGCAGCGGCATCACGTTATAGCGCCCGCTGGTCAGTTCCTTCAAATGGGCATCGAATTCGGCGAGCTTGATATTGGTGCTCGCGAAATTATCCTCGCCGATGCGGTAATAGGTGAGGATGACCGCCGAGTCGGCTGCGCGCGCACCAGACACTAAGCATGGGACGATCAGCAGTAATGTAATGAGCGCGAGAACGAATCTCACTAAGCTGCCCCCAACAACGATACCTGCGGCATCATCGGGCGCGGCAAAACCGAATCGCTGAGCACGGGATACAGACGCCGCGCATCGAACATCTGATAGTGCCACCATTCATTGCGATAGAAGTCCCAGCCGGCCGAGGTCATGATCCCCATCAGGATGGCGCGGTTCTTTTGCGCCTCGGCGCTGATATCCATGAAGCCGTGATGCGAATGCGGCGTGAAGGCGTCGAACGCCGTGCCCATGTCGAGTTCATTGCCGCCGCCGCCGACCTGATCGGTGAGCGTGAGATCGACCGCGACGCCGCGCGAATGCGGCGAGCCGCGCCGGGGGTCGGCGAGGAAATCGGGATCGGGCGTGTGGTTCCACAAGGCCCATTGCGCTTCGCTCGGGCGGAACGCATCGAACACCAACACGCCAAGACCCATGGCGGCGGCGAGGTCGACGGCACGGCGCAACAGGATTTCGGCGGGTGCCAGCAAATAGCAATCGGCGCGGGCATAGACCGGACGGCCGGTAAAATTGTCCGAACTTGCATAGGCAAGCCGGATTTGTACCTTGTGGCTCTCCGGCGTGATGGGAACCAGGGCCATATCGCGCCTCTCAGAACTGTGATCTTGGATCATACTACAAAGTGATGACATGGCGGACGACCGGAAAATGACGGGCACGATCCTGGCGCTCGACAGCGCCGGCAGCGCCTGTTCGGCCGCCCTGTGGCGGGACGGCCGCATCGCAGCACACCGTTTCGCCGAGATGGAGCACGGCCATGCCGAGGCGCTGATCCCGATGGTCCAGGCGGTGATGGCGGAGGCGAACCTCGGCTATGACGCTCTCGACCTGATCGCAGCCGGCACCGGGCCCGGCTCCTATACCGGTGTGCGCGTCGGTCTGGCGGCAGCGCGCGCCATCGCCAGCGCGGCCGCTAAGCCGCTGTCAGGTGTGTCCAATTTCGACGCCTTGGTGGCAGCCTGCGGGCCTGAACGGCCCAGCCTGGTCGCGCTCGAAACGCGGCGCGCCGATCTTTATATCCAGCTCTTCGCAGCCGATGGTACTGCGGACTCACCACCCAGCATCGTCACCGAAGACGGCCTGGTGGCGCTGTTCGATGGCACGGACCACATCCTGGTCGCGGGCGATGCGGCGCCGCGCGCCGTCGCTCTGTTGACCGCGGCGGGGCGGACCGCACAGGCGCATCCGACTGCGGGCCACGCCGATGCCCGCTTCATCGCCAAGATCGCCGCCCAACGCTGGCTGCGCGATGGCACGACGGGCGGCACCGAGCCGATTTATCTGCGCCCACCCGATGCACGCACGGTGGCCGAGCGCGCGGCGGACAAACGCAACCTGCCAACCAGCCTTGTCGTGGCCGGCGCCGTGCATGGCCCGGTGCTGGCGGCACTCCAACAAAGATGTTTCGACGAACGCTGGTCGACCGAGGCCATGAGTGCCCTGCTGACCCAGCCCGGCGTCGCCGCCACTTTGCTGCTGGCCGCCGACAGCCAGATCCCGATCGGCTACGGCATGATCCGCAGCGTGGCGGGCGAAGCCGAAATCCTGACCTTCGGCATCGATCCCGGGTATCGGCGGTCCGGGCATGGCCGGCGCATCCTCGCCGATCTGATCGAGCGCGCTGGCAAAGCCGGGGCCGAAACGATGTTTCTGGAGGTCGCGGCGGCCAATATGGCAGCCCGCAAGCTGTACGAGGCCGTAGGCTTCGCCATGGTCGGGCGGCGGGTCGGCTATTACCGGAGCCCGCGCGGCGTCGACGACGGGCTGACCTATCGCCTAAATCTGCGTCAAACATAGGCCTAATACTCACGATCAGATGTAGAATTGACGCAATCGCAGCCAAATATAAAGATCAGTTCATTTGCCGCTTCGCTTGAATTTGGCTACCGTCAGACATACATCGCGTAGAACAGCGCAATAAAATCGGGTGTATAGATGCCGGATTCGCAGAATCACAACGAATTACTCGAATTAACGACTGAAATTGTGTCCGCGCACGTCAGCAACAATACGTTGCCAGTGAATGAACTTCCGCAACTCATTCAAGACGTCTATCGGACCCTTTCGTCGGTCGGCGGCACGCCGATCTCAAGCGAACGGCCGCAGCCGGCGGTTCCTGTCAAGAAATCGGTGACGGCCGAATACATCATCTGCCTCGAAGACGGCAAAAAATTGAAGATGCTCAAACGGCATCTCAAGACGGCGTATGACATGACCCCCGACGACTATCGCGAACGGTGGGGATTACCCCGCGACTATCCGATGGTCGCGCCCAATTACGCCAAGCATCGGTCCAGTCTCGCCAAGAAAATCGGCCTCGGCACCAAGTCACGCGGCGGGGAGTAAGAATCAAGTTGCAAGCGAAAATCGGCCGCGTTTTAAACGTTCGCCGACGGATCGTCGCTTGATCGTAATCCAACGGGTGGTATCATCTTTTTGCGGCGCGCAAAGGGGCGCATCCTCGAGATGTTTCGGGCGGGTAATCGATGGTTGATACGCAGACGGCATCGCATCTTGAACAGATGTGCGTCGATCGGGGCATGAAAATGACCGGTCAGCGCCGTGTCATTGCTCGCGTCCTGTCCGAATCGCATGACCATCCGGACGTGGAAGAGCTCTATCGCCGTTCGGTTAAAGCCGATCCCAAGATCTCGATCGCGACGGTCTATCGGACCGTGCGCCTGTTCGAAGAAGCCGGCCTGCTGGATAAGCTCGATTTCGGCGACGGCCGGGCGCGCTACGAAGAAGCGACCGACTCGCACCACGATCATCTGATCGACATGCAAAGCGGCAAGGTCTTCGAATTCAACGATCCCGAGGTCGAAGAACTGCAAGAACGCATCGCCAAGAAATTGGGCTACAAGCTGGTCGGCCATCGCATGGAACTGTACGGCGTGCCCGCCGACGGCAAGGCCGATGACTAGGATCACGCGACCCGCCTCCGTTCCCGCGCTTGTCTAAAAAAGGCCTCTATACCAAGACGTTCGGCTGTCAGATGAACGTCTATGACTCGCAGCGCATGGGCGACGTGCTGAAACCGTTGGGTTTCGCCGACACCGAAAGCCCCGACGGCGCCGAACTGATCCTCATCAATACCTGCCACATCCGCGAAAAGGCCGCCGAGAAGCTGTTTTCGGAACTTGGCCGCTATCGCCAGATCAAGGAAGCGCGCGAACGCGACGGCGAACGCACCCTGATCGCGGTCGCCGGCTGTGTCGCCCAGGCCGAAGGCGAAGAAATTCTGCGTCGTGCGCCCTTCGTCGATATCGTCGTCGGCCCGCAGACCTATCATCGCCTGCCCGAAATGGTGAGCCGGCTGGGGACGGATCGCGCGCCCCAGGTCGATCTCGATTTCGCGCCCGAAGCGAAGTTCGATCAATTGCCCGCCAACGAGGCCAACGGGCCGACAGCGTTTCTGTCGATCCAGGAAGGCTGCGACAAGTTCTGCACCTTCTGCGTCGTACCTTATACGCGGGGCGCCGAATATTCACGGCCCTTGGCCGACGTCATCGCCGAAGCGCGGGGCCTCGCGTTGGGCGGCGTGCGTGAGGTCACCTTGCTCGGACAGAACGTGAATGCGTATCACGGCGATGCAGATGGGCGCAGCGCCAACTTCGCCGAACTGATCAGACGTGTTGCCGACATCGACGGCATCGAGCGCATCCGCTACACGACGTCGCATCCTATCGACATGGACGACGATCTGATCGCCGTGCATGGCGAGCTTGCGCAGCTCATGCCGTTCCTGCATCTGCCGGTGCAGTCGGGATCGGACAGCATGCTGGCCCGCATGAACCGACATCACAAAATCGATCTGTATCGCGGCATCGTCGATAAACTTTTGCGCGCCCGTCCCGATCTGAAATTGTCGACCGACTTCATCGTCGGCTTCCCGGGCGAGACCGACGCGGAATTCCAGGCGACATTGTCGTTCGCCCGCGAGATGGGTTTCGTGCAGGCCTATTGCTTCAAATACAGTGCCCGCCCCGGCACGCCAGCCGCGATCCTGCCCGGCCAGCTCAGCGAAGCGATCAAGAGCGAACGCCTGGCCGCACTGCAACAAGTGCTCGAAACCAACCAGCTCGTCTTCAACGAATCCTGCGTCGATCGCGTCATGCCGATCCTGTTCGACCGGCCGGGCCGCAAGCCGGGCCAGATGATCGGGCGCTCGCCCTATATGCAGCCCGTCCATGCGATGGTGCCGGACCATGCGTTCGGCGACATCCTCGACGTGCGCATCGTGTCGGCGCGCACCATCAGTCTCGGCGGGGAACTAGCCGTACCGATCCTCGGTTCCAATCCATCCGTCACCCACAGAGGGGCAAACGTTTGAAGCCGAATATCGACGAAAGCAGTGCGCTGCATCTTGAATTCGACGACAACACGCTCCTGCCGCAACTGTTCGGCAGTCACAACAGCCACCTCGCGCAGATCGAGCAACGGCTCGATGTTTCGATCGCGTCGCGCGGCAACAACGTCACCATCTCCGGCCCCCGCGAACAGGCGGAAAAAGCCCGCGGCGCCTTGAACGCGCTCTATCGTCGCCTCAAGGATGGTCACGACATCGAACTGGCCGACATCGACGGCACCTTGCGCATGAATGCCGGCGGCACACCCGACGCGCCGACCATGACCATCGCGACGCGCAAGCGCTCCATCATGCCGCGCACGCCGACGCAGGCCGCCTATCTCAAAGCCATCGACGAAAACGATTTGTCGTTCGGGCTCGGCCCTGCCGGCACCGGCAAGACCTATCTCGCCGTCGCCAAGGCGGTGGAGAACCTGCTCGCCGGTCGCGTCGATCGCATCATCCTGTCGCGCCCCGCCGTCGAGGCGGGCGAACAATTGGGCTTCCTGCCCGGCGACATGCGCGAAAAAGTCGATCCCTATCTGCGCCCGCTTTATGACGCGCTCAACGACATGCTGCCCGCCCAGCAGGTCGAGAAAAAATTGGAATCGGGCGAGATCGAAATCGCGCCACTCGCCTTCATGCGCGGCCGCACCCTGGCCAACGCCTTCGTCATCCTCGACGAAGCGCAGAACACGACGCCGGTGCAGATGAAGATGTTCCTCACGCGTCTCGGCAATCATGCGCGCATGGTGGTGACCGGCGATCTGTCGCAGCTCGACCTGCCGCGCGGCATCCGGTCCGGCCTGCAGGACGCCATGGATGTTCTGCAAGGCGTCGAAAGCGTGTCCTTCACGACCTTCAGCGACGCCGACGTGGTGCGCCATCCGCTGGTCGCGCGCATCGTGCGCGCCTATGCGAAGAAGGACAGCACGCCCAATGGCTAAGAAGCCCAGCGCCAAAACACCCGGTCGATCTAGACCCACGCGTCCCAAAAAGACGGCCGCGCCGAAATCGGCACGCCCGACGATCGCACTGTCGTTCGATTGCGAGGCGTGGGAAGATGCCGTGCTGGACGTCGAAGAACTTTGCCTGCGGGCGGCCGACGCCGCCCTCAGCGGCGCCGGCGTCGAATTGCCGCCCCTCTATGAATTGAGCCTCGTGCTCACCACCGACGCCGAAATCCAAATCCTCAATCGCATGTGGCGCAACCAGGACAAGCCGACGAACGTTCTGTCGTTTCCCGGCGATATGGATATCGTGCACGACGACGTGCCGGTGCTGCTGGGCGATGTCGTCGTGGCCTTCGAGACCACCAAGCGCGAGGTCGAGGAGCAAAAGCTCGCCGCCTCCTTATCCGATCATCTCAGCCATCTGATCGTGCACGGCGTGCTGCACCTTCTGGGCTACGACCACGAAATCGACGAAGAGGCCGAGGAGATGGAGCAGCTCGAAACCGAGTTGCTGGCCGGCCTCGGCATCCCCAACCCCTATGCGGACCATGAGCGAAGAAACCCCTAATTCCGAACCGCGCGAACGCGAAGTCGCGCGATCCCTGGCGCAATCCATCCGCCTCGCCCTGATGCGCCTGACCGGCACACGTGACGGCGAAGAAACCGTGCGCGAGGTTCTGGAAGAACTGATCGACGAGAAGGCCTCGGAGAACGCGACGCCGGTCGAAAGCCAGGAGCGCATGCTGCTGGCCAACGTGCTGAGTTTGCGCGAACGCACGGTCGCCGACGTGATGGTGCCGCGCGCCGATATCGTCGCCATCGATGTCGCCTCCACCGTCGCCGATCTGATCGCGCTGTTCGGCCGCGAAGAGCATTCACGCATTCCGGTCTATCAAGGCAATCTCGACAACGCGATCGGCATGGTCCACATCAAGGACATCATCGTCGCGCAGAGCAAAGGCACGACGAATGCCCGGCTCGGCTCGATGGTGCGCGACGTGCTGTTCGTCGCACCGTCCATGCATGTGCTCGAACTGCTGCTCGAGATGCGCTTCAAGCGCATCCATATGGCGCTTGTCGTTGATGAATTCGGCGGCGTCGACGGGCTGCTCACCATCGAAGATCTGGTCGAGGAAATCGTCGGCGACATCGACGACGAATATGACGAAGACACCGAACCGCAACTCGTCGCGCGCCCCGATGGCGCGCTCGATGCAGATGCACGCGTCAGCCTCGAAACGTTCGAGGGCGTCGTCGGCACGATCCTGAGCGACGAAGAACGCGCCGAGATCGACACGCTCGGCGGCTTGGTCTTCGATCTTCTGGGTCGCGTGCCGGTCCGCGGCGAACTCGTCAAACATCCGTCCGGGATGGAAATCGAGATTCTCGAGGCCGACCCGCGTCGGGTCAAACGTCTGCGCGTGCGCGGTGTTACGGCCGACGAAACCAAACTCCCCACACATTAGATCAGACACAGCTTGCAAACGTTCATTGCCTGGAAGGAACGCATCGCCGGTTTGAGCGCGCGCAAACGCTACGCGCTGTCCTTCGCGCTCGGCCTGCTCGCCGTTCTCGCCTTGCCGCCGGTCCACATCGTTCCGCTGCTCGTGCCGGCCTTTGTCGGCCTCGTCTGGCTGCTCGATGCCGCAACCACGCGCCGCGCCGCCTTTTTCACCGGGTGGTGGTTCGGCTGGGGCTTCTTCATCGCCGGGCTCTATTGGATGGCGTATTCCTTCCTGGTCGATGCCGCCCAATTCGGCTGGATGATCCCGTTCGCCATTCCGGGCCTGGCCGCGGTCGCGGCGATCTATATCGGCCTCACCACCTTGGCGACGCAGTGGCTGGCGCCGGCGGGATTACGCCGCGTCGCATTGCTGCCGGCGATGTGGGTCGTCTTTGAATTTCTGCGCGGCATCTTACTCACCGGATTTCCCTGGAACCTGATGGGCAGCGTGTGGGTCTTCCACGCGCCGATGCTGCAAGGCCTAGCCCTCTTCGGCGCCTACGGCCTGAGCCTAGTGACGATCTGCGCCGCGATCGCACCGGCCGCACTGGCCGATGCCCAGGCGAGTGCGCGCGCACGCTGGTCGATGCTCGGCGCGGGCGCAGCGCTCCTCGCCATCGTGTGGATCGCGGGCGCAGTGCGCCTCGCCGATGCACCGCTGGATACCGTGCCCGGCGTGCGTTTGCGCCTGATCCAGCCCGATGTCGCACAAAGCCTGAAATGGCAGCCCGAACTGCGCGCCGAAATCATGCAGCGCTTGCTGAGCATTAGCGCCGAGCCCGCCCAAGGCGCCGCACCCACGCACATCATCTGGCCGGAAACCGCGGTGCCGGTTTTTCTCGAATATTCGCCCAATGATCTGGCGGCTGTCGGCCGCGTCACGCCACCAGGCGGCGCCTTGATCACGGGGGCGCCCCGCATCCGGCGCACCGGCGAGAACGAAAACGACGTCCAGTTGTGGAACAGCATCCATGTCATCGATGCCGAGGGCCGCATCCGGGCGAATTACGACAAGGCCCATCTGGTGCCGTTCGGCGAATATATGCCGTTGCCGAGCTGGCTGGGCCGCGTAGCGCTGGCCGCCGATCGAACCGATTTCTCCCCCGGCCCGGGCCCGACGACCATCGCGATCGCGGGTGCCCCGCCGGCCAGCCCGCTCGTCTGCTACGAAGCGATTTTCCCCGCGCACGTCACCGCGCCTTGGGAAGATGGGGTGACCCGCCCGCAGTGGTTGCTCAACGTCACCAACGATGCCTGGTTCGGGATTTCCAGCGGCCCCTATCAGCATCTGGCCTCCGCGCGCATGCGTGCGGTTGAAGAAGGTATCCCGCTGGTGCGCGCCGCCAACAACGGCGTGAGCGGCGTTTATGACGCTTTTGGGCGGGTGCGCGCCGAAGCCGGATTAGGCCATCGAGCCATTGTTGACGCCGATCTGCCGACCGCTATTGCGAGTGCCACACCGTACGCGCGGTACGGCAACTATACGTTGTCAGTCGTATTGCTGATATATGTTGTGGTTTTTCCAGTCTTCCCAAAAGGGCGGATTCGCGCGACTTTTCGCAAGTCGTGAATTCAATAGCGCGTTTGAAAAATGACGCCTGACGCAACGTCAGGAGGGGTTTTTCGGGCTTGGTAGTGCAACCGTTAACGGTTGCTGCCGTGCCTCTACAATTAATTCAGGTTAGGCAATGGCTGATAAAACCGATCGTGGCGGTCCCCACGCAATTCGCAAAATTACCCGCCGTCGCGTCCCCGGGGTCTCCGATCCGATCGACGTCCATGTCGGAAGCCGCGTACGCCTGCGTCGCACGCTGCTCGGCCTCAGCCAAGAGCGTCTGGGCGAAGCGGTCGGCCTGACCTTCCAGCAAATTCAGAAATACGAGCGCGGCGCCAACCGTATTGGCGCATCGCGGATGTATGACCTCGCCCACGTGCTCGACGTCCCAGTGTCGTTCTTTTTCGACGATATGCCCGACGAGGTGAAGCAGCGCGACGCGGTCCCGGTGAGCGTCACCGAAGACGACGAAGCCGCCGGCGCCGAGCCCAACCCGCTCAATCGCCGCGAAACCCTCGAATTGGTGCGCGCCTATTACCGCATCACGTCGGCGCGCGTGCGCAAGCGGATGTTCGAGCTGGTGAAGGCCGTCGCCCGCGTCGAAGACGCAGAATAAAACTCACCTCGAAGACGCCGAGTAGACGTCCCTCCAAGACGCCGCGTAAACCCGGCTCGCCGGAGGCGATTCCTTCCGCATTGCAAAGGCGCAAACGCCGGATAGTCGCGGCTTCGCTCCCAGCCAAAGGGGGCATTTTCCCAACTTTTTTGTCGCTTGACGCGAAGGGCAATCCGCTGCACAAACGCGCCGATCATATGCCGCGTCTAAGCGAGTAACGCGCCCACCAGAACAAATTGGAGGTTTGAGGTGCCGAAGGGTATTAGCCTATTCACCAGTGAATCAGTTTCCGAAGGTCATCCGGATAAGGTCAGCGACCAGATCTCGGACGCCATTCTCGACGCGTTCCTTGCGAACGACGCCAAGCTCGGCATCTCCGACGACTCGCTCGTCAACACGCGCCTCGGCTGCGAAACGCTGACGACCACGAATAAGATCGTCATCGCCGGCGAAGGCCGCGGTCAGGCTCCGCTGTTCAAGAAGTACGGCAGCCAGGCCATCATCAACCGCGACCTGATCACCGAGATCGCGCGCGGCGTGGTGAAGGACATCGGCTACGACCAGGACGGCTTCTCCTATCACGGCGCGGACGTCGAAGTTCTGCTGCACGGCCAGTCGCCCGACATCGCGATGGGCGTCGATGCGAAGAAGAAAAAAGGCGCGGACGAAGAAGGCGCGGGCGACCAGGGCATGATGTTCGGTTTCGCCTGCACGGAATCCGAAGTGTACGAGAAGAACTCGTTCATGCCGGCTCCGATTTTCTTTGCCCACAAGATCCTCAAGGTCCTGTCGGACAAGCGCCGCAGCGGTCAGATCTTCGATCTGCAGCCCGACGCGAAGAGCCAGGTCACGATCCGTTATGAAGACGGCAAGGCCGTCGGCTGCAGCAAGGTCGTCGTTTCGACCCAGCACAACGCCGCGACCCGCAACGGCAAGAAGTACACCCCGGCCATGGTCCGCGATCTGATCGAGGACGCGGTCGAATCCGCTCTGCCGAAGGGCTGGATGCCGAAGTCGTCCAACTTCCTCGTCAACCCGACCGGCAACTTCGTTGTCGGTGGTCCGGACGGCGACTGCGGTCTGACCGGTCGTAAGATCATCGTCGACACGTACGGCGGCTATGCCCCGCACGGCGGCGGCGCGTTCTCGGGTAAGGATCCGACGAAGGTTGACCGCTCGGCTGCTTATGCCACGCGTTACATCGCGAAGAACATCGTTGCAGCCGGCCTCGCCGACTACTGCACGATCCAGGTCGCCTACGCGATCGGCGTTGCCGATCCGATGTCGATCCGCGTCGACACGCACGGCACCGGCAAAGTCTCGGACGCCAAACTGACGGCCGTGATCCCGGAAATCTTCCCGCTCCGTCCGACCAACATCCGTCGCCAGCTCGGCCTCAACAAGCCGATCTATCGTCGCACCTCCGCCTACGGCCACTTCGGCCGCAAGCCGGAGAAGGATGGTGGCTTTTCGTGGGAGCGCACGGACCTGGTCGCCGATCTGAAGTCGGCGCTCAACATTAAATAATATGTCGAGCCCTGACGTCCGCTTCTACGGACGGCGCAAAGGGCACGATCTGAAACCAGGGCGGCAGCGTCTCTTCGATGAGACACTGCCGCTTCTGCGTTTACCGGATGACGTGCCGCAAGATTTGTCCGACCTGTTCGCCACAGACGTCGACGAGGTGCAACTCGAGATCGGCTTCGGCGGCGGCGAGCATCTGGTGCACCAGGCGCTCACGCATCCGCGCGTCGGCTATATCGGCGCCGAGCCCTATATCAACGGCGTGGCGATGCTGGTCGCCGGCATCGAACGCGAAAGCGCGGCAACGATCCGCATTTTCGACGAAGACGCGCGCCTGTTGCTGCCTAAGCTGCCCGACGCTTCGCTGACCAAGATTTACCTGCTGTTCCCCGATCCCTGGCACAAGGCGCGCCACAACAAACGGCGCTTCGTGTCCGAAGAGACACTCGATCATTTCGCGCGCCTGCTGCGCCCCGGCGGCGAATTCCGCTTCGCCTCCGACGATGCGGGCTATGTGCGCTGGACCCTGGCCCGCGCCACGCGCCATGCCGCATTCATCTGGACCGCGCGCGAACCGGCGGATTGGCGGACACGCTGGCCCGATGCCCTGGCCACACGCTACGAAACTAAGAACATCACCGGGATCAAGCCCGCCTATCTGACCTTTTGCCGCCGTTAGGTCATCCGGTGTAATCTGAGGCCCGGCGCAAGCGGATCGGAACGCTGGTGGGTCTGTCCTACATCATGATCGAGTGGATCGAGGCACTGCACCGGCAGGGCTGTTTCGATGGCAAACAATCGATCCTCGAGCTTGGCCCGCAGGACATAGTCGGCGTCACGCCGGACGACATCCATCGTTTCGCGCAGTCGGTGACCCGGCGCGAGCACGCGCGCGCGGACATCGAACAAAGGTTTTTCGACAACGGCCAGCAGCGCTGGTGGACGGCAATTCGCGATCTCTATGCCTTGCTTGGCCTGAATGATTATCACGCGGCCGATATGGACGATGAGCGAGCCGATTTTGCGATTGACCTCAACCAGCCCGTCGCGCTGGGCCGCACATTCGATGTGATCACCGATTTCGGCACCATCGAACATGTCTTCAATATCGGCGCAGCGGTGAAATTCATCCACGACCATCTCGCGGTTGGCGGTATCGCACTGCATGTCCTGCCGACACGCGGCGACTACAACCACGGCTTCTTCAATATCCACAGCACCTTCTATTTGGACCTATGTTCGGCGAACGGCTACGAGCTGGTGGATTTCAAGTTCCTGCCCGGATTCAGCCGCCAAAGCCTGTTTCGCCATAAAGCCGATCCCGATGGCCGTCCGACAATCCTAAGCCTAGGTGCGCTGCATGGCTCGGACGACTATCGCGAGCGGGACTTCGCGCGCGCAGCCCTCGCCGCCGCGCCCGGCGATACGGTTCTGAACGACTATATCTTCGCCGCCCTGCGCAAGGTCCGCGACGCCGACTTCGTCTATCCCATGCAGGGCATATATTCCGCCGAACGGGTTCAAAGCTTCAAGGCGCAGTCCGACGCCGGCCCACAGGCCGCCCAGCGCCGGATCGATCTCCATCTCGGGCTGGCCCGGGATTATCTAAAAGCCGGACGCTGGACCGACGCGCAAACGCAGATCGACGATGCGCGCGCCATCGATCCCGACCATCCGGAGGCGCTGTATCTCCTGGCGCTCACTCATTCGAACGCCGGACGCCTCTCTGACGCCATCGCCGCCACGGAACAGATTTGCCAATTGACGCCCGGCGATGGCCGCGCGACGCAGCTTTTGGCCCTGTTGCGCGAATTGGGCCGCCCACCAGCCTGATCAACGTCGAGGCACACCGCCAACCGCTAAATCTTGCGGATCGACGGCCCTGGACCTACATCATCTTTAGGCGCAAGCGCATGGGCCTCGCAAAACACAGGGGTTCCGGCCAAAAAGGCTTGAATTTCCGGTCCGTGCGCTCAATTATGCGCCCGTCATCTTTTGGTAGCTGGGTGATACCGGCAATCTAGGGTGGGCCAACGGCCCGCCTTTTTTGTTTCTGGGACCCCAACAACACGTTTTACGGTTTTAGCATGGTCAGCGAACAGGAGCTCGCCACGTTGTTCACGCCCATACTCGCAGATATGGGATACGAGTTGGTGCGCGTGCAGCTGAGCGGCTCGCGCAATCCGACCCTGCAGATCATGGCGGAACGCAAAGACGGCGTCGGCATGACCGTGGACGATTGTGCGGATATCAGCCACGCGCTGTCCGAGCTTTTGGAGACCGAAGACCCTATTGACGATACCTACCAGCTCGAAGTGAGCTCGCCGGGCATCGATCGTCCGCTGGTGCGGCCCGCCGACTACGAGCGTTTCGCCGGCTTCGATGCGCGCATCGATACGCGCGAACTGGTCGAGGGACGCAAACGCTTCAAGGGCCGCCTGCATGGCCTGGATGGAAACAACGTGATCGTGGAACAGGACGGCAAGCAGGTCAGCGTGCCGCTCGACACGATCCATAAGGCGAAGCTGGTGCTGACCGACGAGCTGATCGCGGCGCACCAAGATAACAAGGCATAGGAACATGGCTGAAACGCGACTCGATTCCAGCAAGATCTACACCCACCCCGAGCTGGTCATGGTGGCCGACACGGTGGCCCGCGAAAAAGGCATCGACCGCGACGAAGTGTTCGAGGCGATGGAGCAGGCCATCCAGAAGGCCGGCCGGTCCAAATACGGCTACGAGCACGACATCCGCGCCGCCATCGACAAACGTTCGGGCGAGATCAAGCTCGCGCGTTACATGGAAGTGGTCGAGACCGTCGAGAACGAAGCGACGCAGCTCACCTTGAAGCAGGCCCAGCGCAAGAAGGCCGACGCGCAGCTTGGCGAGTTCCTCGTCGATCCGCTGCCGCCGATCGATTTCGGCCGCATCGCGGCACAGACGGCGAAGCAGGTTATCGTGCAGAAAGTGCGCGAGGCCGAGCGTGCCCGTCAGTATAAGGAATTCAAGGATCGCGTCGGCGAGATCATCAACGGCATGGTCAAGCGCGTCGAATTCGGCAACATCGTCGTCGATTTCGGCGGCCGCGCCGAAGGCATCATCCGCCGCGACGAGACGATCCCGCGCGAACACTTCAACACCGGCGATCGCGTGCGCTCATACATCTACGACGTGCGCGAAGAACAGCGCGGCCCGCAGATCTTCCTGTCGCGCAGTCATCCGCAATTCATGGCGAAACTGTTCGCCCAGGAAGTGCCGGAAATCTACGACGGCGTCATCGAGATCGTCTCGGTCGCGCGCGATCCGGGCAGCCGCGCCAAGATCGCGGTGCGCTCGTCCGATAGCGGCATCGATCCGGTCGGCGCCTGCGTCGGTATGCGAGGCAGCCGCGTGCAGGCCGTCGTCGCCGAATTGCAGGGTGAAAAGATCGACATCATCCAGTGGAACCCCGATCCGGCGACCTTCATCGTCAACGGTTTGGCGCCCGCCGAGGTGACCAAGGTCGTGCTCGACGAAGAAAGCAACAAGATCGAAGTCGTCGTGCCCGACGATCAGCTCAGCCTCGCCATCGGGCGTCGCGGCCAGAACGTGCGTCTCGCCTCGCAGCTCACCGGCTGGCAGATCGACATCGAGACCGAGGCCGAGGAATCGGAAAAGCGCCAGACGGAATTCAAGGAGCGTTCGCAGCTCTTCATCGACGCGCTCGACGTCGACGAGGTGATCGCCCAATTGATGGTCACCGAAGGCTTCTCGACCATCGAAGAAGTCGCCTATGTGCCGCTCGAGGAATTGGCCGGCATCGAAGGCTTCGATGAAGATGTCGCCAACGAATTGCACGAGCGCGCCACGAATTACCTCGAACAGCAGGAAGCTCAATTGGTCGAAAGTTGGAAAAGTGCGGGCGTATCGGAAGATCTGCTCACGATCCCGGGTGTGACGCACGAAATCATGGCGGCCCTCGGCGGCGCGACCCCGGCGATCAAGACCCGCGACGATCTCGCCGATCTGGCCGGTGACGAGCTGGTCGAAATCGTCGGCAAGGACGGCAAGACCAACAAGGACAAATTGTCGGTCGATGACGCGAACGCCATCATCATGGCGGCCCGCGCGCACTGGTTTACGGATGAGGCGGCTGAACAGCCCGCCTCCAATTCGTAATCTAACGATGTAACCGGGGCGATCAGACCATGCAGACGATGCGCAAAGATGCGGATCCGCAACGGCGCTGCATCGTCTCGGGCGAAAGCCTGCCCCGCGAAGATCTGCTGCGGTTTGTAGTAGCGCCGGACGGCGTCATCGTTCCCGATCTTGACGAAAAGCTCCCGGGGCGGGGTTTGTGGTTGCGCGCCGAGCGGGATATATTACGCACCGCCTGCGCCAAGGGCGCCTTCTCCAAGGCCGCGCGTCGTGAGACGAAGCTGCCAGACGATCTCGCCGCACAGGTGGAACGATTATTGCGCCGACGATGCCTTGATCTCATCGGGCTCGCGCGGCGCTCCGGCGCTCTTATCGCCGGGTATGAAAAAGTGCGCGCCTCTCTCGCATCGCAAGATGCGGGCGTCCTGATCGCCGCCTCAGACGGGGCGAACGATGGACGCGCGAAAATTCGGGCGCTCGCGCCGAAAGTGCCGATGGTCGACGTATTGACCGCGGAAGAGTTGGGAGCGGCGATCGGACGCGAACATATCGTCCACGCCGTCATGGCGAAGGGCCGGTTGGCCGAGCGCCTCTTGCATGAAGCACGCCGCTTATCGGGTGTGCGAGGCACGGAGCGGCCGGCGGATCAGATGGAACACGCACAATAAGTGCTTTGTAAGACGGATTGAGACGAGGACATGGCGGATACCGACACGCAAGAAAAAGACGGACCTGACGGCGGCAAGAAGAAGCTGACCTTGCGTCCCGGCAAGGTCACGCTGAACAAGACCATCGAAGGCGGTCAGGTTAAGCAGAGCTTCTCACATGGCCGTTCCAAGGTCGTCGCCGTCGAAGTGCGCAAGAAACGCACCTTCGCACCGGGCGCCACCGGCACGATGCGTGAGGTTCACGACGAGGATGCCGAAGCCGCATTCGAAGCCGCGACCACCGAAACCGCCACCGTCGAACAGGCCGTCGCCGAAGCACGCGCGCCCGCGTTCGAGCCGCATCTGACCGATCATGAACGCCAGCAGCGCATGAAGGCGTTGCAGGACGCCCGCAAGGCCGACGAAGAACGCCAGGTCCGCGAGGAAGAACTCGCTCGCGAACGCGCCGAGGAAGAACAGCGCCGCAAGGCCGAACAGCTGCTGAACCCGACGCCGGAACCGGTCGAGGCCGCACCCGCGCCGGCCAGCACCGCAAAGCCCGCCGCTGATGCGGCCCAGCCCGCCGAGGATGACGAGTCCGAAGCCGCGCGGATCGCGCGCGGCAAAGCAGCACCGATCGCACAGCGCCGCCCGACGCCACCGACCCCGACGCCGGTCGCACGCCGTGGCGAGCCGCGCCGTCGCGCCGGCAAGCTGACCATCACCGATGCGCTCGAAGACAACGAACGCGTCCGTTCGCTGGCCTCCATGCGCCGCGCGCGTGAGAAGCAGAAGAAAAAAGAAATCCCAGGGGAACGGATCAAAGTTTTGCGTGAAGTCACCATCCCCGAAACCATCACCGTTGAAGATCTCGCCAACCGCATGGCCGAGCGCAGCATCGATGTCGTGCGCACGCTGATGAAACTCGGCGTGATCGCAGCCCCGGCGCAGACGATCGATGCCGACACGGCCGAACTGGTCGTGGCCGAATTCGGTCATAGCTTCAAACGCGTCAGTGCGGCCGACGTCGAAATCGGCCTGCGCGGTGAAACCGATATCGAAGGCGACATGCTGCCGCGTTGGCCGGTTGTCACCGTCATGGGCCACGTCGACCACGGCAAGACGTCGCTGCTCGATGCGCTCCGCCAGACCGACGTCGTGTCCGGCGAAGCGGGCGGCATCACGCAGCATATCGGCGCCTATCAGGTTGCGACAGCGGCCGGCGGCAAGATCACCTTCATCGACACCCCGGGTCACGAAGCCTTCACCGCCATGCGCCAACGCGGCGCCAAGGTGACCGACATCGTCATCCTGGTGGTAGCCGCCGACGACGGCATCATGCCGCAGACCGTGGAAGCCATCGCGCATGCGAAAGCGGCCGGCGTTCCAATCATCGTCGCGATCAACAAGATCGACAAACAGGATGCCAATCCGTTGCGCGTGCGCACGCAGCTTCTCGAACACGAACTCGTGGTCGAAAGCATGGGTGGCGACGTGCAAGAAGTCGAAGTGTCCGCATTGAAGAAGATGAACCTCGACAAGCTGGAGGAAGCGATCCTTCTGCAGGCCGAAGTCATGGACCTCAAAGCCAATCCGAACCGTCCGGCCGAAGGCGTGGTCATCGAAAGCCGCGTCGAACAAGGCCGTGGCGCGGTCGCCACCGTGCTCGTGCAGCGCGGCACCTTGAAGGTCGGCGACATTCTCGTTGCCGGCGCCGAATCCGGTCGCGTCCGCACCTTGACCAACGCGCACGGTGAAATGATCAAGACGGCTGGCCCGTCCGAACCGGTCGAGGTCACCGGCCTCGCCGGCGCACCGGCCGCGGGCGATGAAGTCTTCATCGTCGAGAACGAGGCGCGCGCGCGCGAAGTTGCCGCGTTCCGCCAGTCGCAAGGCCAGAAGGCCCGCAACGCCATCTCGGCGCGCGGCACGCTCGAAGATATGTTCACCGCAATCAAAGCGGGCGAAACCAAGGAACTGCCCGTCGTCATCAAAGCCGACGTGCAAGGTTCGGTCGAAGCCATCTCGCAGATGCTGCTGAAGATTCCGGGCACCGAAGTGAAGGTCCGCATCCTTCATTCGGGCGTCGGGCCGGTCAACGAATCCGACGTCGCCCTCGCGGGTGCTTCGGGTGGCGTGATTATCGGCTTCAACGTGCGCGCCAACAAACAAGCGCGCGACGAATCGACCCGTAACAAGATCGACATCCGTTATTATTCGGTGATCTACGACGTCGGCGACGACATCAAGAACATGATCATCGGCCTGATGAAGCCGGAGATCCGCGAAACCTTCCTCGGCAACGCGGAAGTGCTGCAGGTCTTCACCGTCTCGAAGGTCGGCAAGGTCGCCGGCTGTCGCGTCAACGAAGGCATCGTGCGGCGCGGCTCCAAGGTCCGCCTGCTGCGCGACAACGTCGTCATTCACGAGGGCAAGCTTTCAACGCTCAAACATTTCAAGGACGAAGTCCGCGAAGTGCGCCAGGGCAGCGAATGCGGCATGTCGTTCGAGAATTACAACGACCTGCGCGCCGGCGACGTGATCGAGTGCTTCGACGTGCAGGAAGTCGCCGCCACCCTGTAAGGGCGCTACTCACCCTTTCCCTCCCGTGGCGCTGAGATGCGCGGTCGGGGCGGATCGATGGGGAATCATTCGATGGCACGTAAAGTCAGCAAATCGACCGGACAGCGTCCGTTGCGCGTCGGTGAGGAAGTGCGCCACGCGCTGGCGCAGATCCTTGAGCGCGGCGATCTGCGCGATCCCGATCTCGTGGGCGCGATCGTCACCATCACCGAAGTGCGCATGAGCCCCGATATCCGCAATGCGACGGTGTTCGTGGCCCCCTTGGGCGGCGTCGATACCGCCAAGATCGTCGCCGCATTGATGCGTGCGGTGCCTTACTTACGCCGCCGCATCGGCGAAATCGTCGAGCTGCGTTATGTGCCGAATCTGCGCATCGAGGCCGACACGTCGTTCGATTATGCCGAACGCATCGGCCAGAAGCTCTCCGAAGTCGTCGAGGGCGAAGCCACGCCCGATGACGACGACAAAAATCGCACATAAAGGGACGCCAATAAGTGGGACGTAAGCGTCGCGGCCAAGTCGTCAACGGCTGGCTGATCATCGACAAACCATCCGGCATGACCTCGGCCCATGTCGTCGCGCGCGTGCGCCGCATGTTGGACGTCGCCAAGATCGGCCATGGCGGCACCCTGGATCCGCTGGCGACCGGCATTCTGCCGCTGGCGCTCGGCGAGGCGACCAAGACCGTCTCCTACGTCATGGATGGCCAAAAAAGTTACCGCTTCACCACCCGCTGGGGCGAGGCGCGCGACACCGACGACGCCGACGGCCAGATCATCGCGACCTCGGACGTGCGCCCAACGGCCGACGCCATCAAAGCCGCCCTGCCCGCCTTTCGCGGCGAAATTTCGCAGATTCCGCCCGATTATTCCGCCATCAAGGTCGATGGCGCGCGCGCCTACGATCTGGCCCGAGAAGGCGAAAAACTTGATCTGATCCCACGCATTGCGCGCATCGACCGGTTCGATCTGGTCGCCCAGCCCGATGCCGACAGCGCCGTGTTCGAGGTTTCCTGCGGCAAAGGCACCTATATGCGGTCCCTGGCGCGCGACCTGGCACGAGCCGTGGGCACACACGGCCATATCACTCAATTACGCAGGACCAAGTCCGGCCCGTTCGCTGAAAAAGACGCAATTTCCCTGGAAAAACTAGAGGAGTTGCGCAATAGTGCGCCCGCCGCAGACTTGGTGCGGCCGGTCGAGACCGCGCTGGACGACATCCCGGCACTGGCCATGACCGAGGACGAAGCCCGTCGACTGCAATGCGGACAATCGATTTCCGCTTTGACGGTCGCCCGGAGAACCCCTCTCAAAGATATCGGTCTCGGGACCGTTTTCTGCGCGATGGCGGAAGGTAAGCCGATAGCGCTTGCCCGGTTCGAAGGCGGCGAACTTCGTCCCATTCGTGTGTTGAACCTTTAATTCAGGAGTGGACGATGTCGATTACTGCCGAACGCAAAACTGAAGTTATTGCCGAATACGCGACCGAAAAAGGCGACACAGGTTCGCCCGAAGTCCAGGTCGCAATCTTGTCGGAGCGCATCAACAATCTCACCGAGCATCTGAAAACCCATCACAAGGATTTTCATTCGCGCCGTGGCTTGCTGATGATGGTCGGCCAGCGCCGCGCCATGCTCGACTATCTCAAGAACAAGAAGACCGAGCGTTACGAGTCGCTGATCCAGCGCCTTGGTCTGCGTCGGTGATTTTCGTCCTGCGGACGAACGATTGTTGTCTCGTCCATCGGATGAACTGGAGCGCGGCGCCGTCAACGACGGACGCCGCCGCTGCCATTTGGGCAGCACGTTAAGCGTAAATGTTGTGAGTCAAAACGTTGAAGAGGGGCGCCATATCGGCGCCACGAAGATAAGCGCCATATGGATGGGCGCGCGGGGCCATGGGGGCTCGGCGAGCATGTCGGATGGATGGATATAAACAGTAGGTTTGAAGGAAGAGAGATATGTTTCAAATTTCACGCGTCGAGATTGAGCTCGGCGGACGCAAGCTGGTCTTGGAATCGGGCAAGATCGCCCGTCAGGCCGATGGCGCCGTCATGGCCACTTACGGCGACACCACTGTGCTGTGCACCGCCGTTGGCGCGCGCGCACCGAAGCCCGGCGTGGATTTTTTCCCGCTGACGGTGAATTACCAGGAAAAGACTTTTGCCGCCGGCAAGATTCCGGGCGGCTTCTTCAAGCGCGAAGGTCGTCCGACGGAAAAGGAAGTCCTGACCTCGCGCCTGATCGATCGCCCGATCCGTCCGCTGTTCGCCGATGGTTATCGTAACGAGACGCAGGTTGTCGCGACCACCTTGTCGCACGATCTGGAAAACGATCCCGACATCCTCGCGATCATCGGCTCGTCGGCCGCGCTGACGATTTCCGGCGTGCCGTTCATGGGCCCGATCGGCGCCAGCCGCGTCGGTTACGTCGATGGCCGTTACATTCTGAACCCGACCGCCGCTGAACTTGAGAAATCGGAACTCAATCTCGTCGTCGCCGGTACGCGCGAAGGCGTGCTGATGGTCGAATCCGAAGCCAACGAGCTCAGCGAAGAAGTGATGCTGGGTGCGGTCGTGTTCGGTCACGAAGCCAACCAGGACGTCATCAGCCTGATCATCCGCCTCGCCGAGAAATGCGCGAAAGAGCCGTGGCCGCTGCCCGAGGCACCGGCCTATCTCGCCGGCGTCCAAAAGAAAGTCCGCGAGATCGCCGAGGCCGACCTGCGCGCCGCCTATGCGAACACGCAGAAAGCCGTGCGTTACGAAGGCATCAAAGCCGTCAAAGAAAAAGTCATGGCTGCCTTTGCCGATAACAAAGAAGAGATCGGCGCTGTCGGCGGCGTCTTCAAGGATCTGGAAAGCGACATCGTGCGCCGCGACATCCTGAAGACCGGTCGCCGCATCGACGGCCGCGACACCAAGACCGTTCGCCCGATCGTGTCCGAAGTGGGCGTGCTGCCGCGCGCGCACGGCTCGGCGCTGTTCACCCGCGGTGAAACGCAGGCGCTGGTCGTCGCCACCTTGGGCACCGGCCAGGACGAGCAGATCATCGACGCGCTCGAAGGCGAATATCGCGAACACTTCATGCTGCATTACAACTTCCCTCCCTACAGCGTCGGTGAGACCGGCCGCATGGGCTCGCCGGGCCGCCGCGAAATCGGCCATGGCAAGCTCGCCTGGCGCGCCATCCATCCGCTGCTGCCGAAGAAGGAAGCCTTCCCGTACACGCTCCGCGTCGTATCCGAGATCACCGAATCCAACGGCTCGTCCTCGATGGCAACCGTGTGCGGCACCTCGCTGTCGCTGATGGATGCGGGCGTTCCGCTGATCCGTCCGGTGGCAGGCATCGCTATGGGCCTGATCAAGGAAGATGACGGCGTCGCCGTGTTGTCCGACATCCTGGGTGACGAAGATCATCTGGGCGACATGGACTTCAAGGTGGCCGGCACCGACAAGGGCGTCACCGCGCTGCAGATGGACATCAAGATCACCTCGATCACCAAGGACATCATGAAGGTGGCCCTGGAACAGGCGCGCGAAGGCCGCCTGCACATCCTGGGCGAGATGGCCAAGGCGCTCACCAACGCCCGCGAGGGTGTGAGCGACAACGCCCCGCGCATCACGGTGATCAAGATCGACAAGGAAAAGATCCGTGAAGTCATCGGGCCGGGCGGCAAGGTGATCCGCGAGATCTGCGAAGTGACCGGCGCCAAGATCGATATCGAAGACGATGGCACCGTGAAGGTCGCCGCCGTCGACGAAAAGGGTTCGGCCGAAGCCATCCGCATGATCATGAACATCGCCGCCGAGCCGGAGATGGGTGCCATCTACACCGGCAAAGTCGTGAAGACCGTCGATTTCGGCGCCTTCGTGAACTTCATGGGCGCCAAGGACGGTCTCGTGCATATCAGCGAGCTGCGCCCGGAACGCACCGAAAAGACCACCGACGTCGTCAATGTCGGCGACATGGTGAAGGTGAAGCTGGTCGGCATCGACGACCGCGGCAAGGTGAAGCTGTCCATGAAGGCCGTCGATCAGGCGACCGGCGAGGACATCTCCGCCAGCTTGAAGAAAAAGAGCTCGGCCGCCGAATAAGGCAGCCGTTTAATTCTGGCCGGCCCCCTCAAAAAAAGAGGGGGCCGACTCGCTTTTTGAAAATGCGCTCTACATACTATTCTATAGAGGGTATGGCGCGATGCGGGGGCGGTCACAAAAAACACTCCCGAGCGCGCATTCGTTGTTATATTTCAAGGCTCTAACATGGCCGGAACCAACACGGCACGGATGGTCGAGGTGAACGTCGGAGATCGCGCGAGTTTCGCGTATGAAGATTTGATCGCGTGTGGCGAGGGTCGTCTGTTCGGCCCCGGCAACGCGCAATTGCCGGCTCCGCCGATGCTGATGTTCAACCGGATCACCGAAATTTCGGCGACCGGCGGCGCACACGGCAAAGGCTTTCTCACGGCCGAAATGGACGTGACGCCGGACCTGTGGTTCTTCGATTGCCACTTTAAGGGCGATCCGGTGATGCCGGGCTGCCTTGGCCTCGATGCCTTGTGGCAGCTCGTCGGCTTTTTCATCGGCTGGAGCGGCGGCAAGGGCCGCGGCCGCGCACTCGGCGTCGGCGAGGTGAAGTTCACCGGCCAAGTGACGCCGGTCAACAAGCTGATCACCTATCGCATCGATATCAAACGGCTGGTCAATCGCCAGCTGGCGCTCGCCTTTGCCGACGGCACCATGTCCGTCGACGGCGTGCTCGCCTACGAGACCCAAGGTTTACGCGTCGGGACCTTCATCGCCGACGACACAACTTCTTCCTAGCTTTTCGGGATTCAATTCATGCGCAGAGCCGTCATTACAGGATTGGGCATCGTCTCCTGCATTGGCAACAATAAGCAGGAAGTCCTCGTCAGCCTCCGCGAAGGCCGCTCAGGCATCTCGGTAGCCGAGGAATTCAAGGCGATGGGTTTCCGCAGCCATGTGCACGGCAAGCCCAACATCAACCTTGAGGAAAAGGTCGATCGCAAGCTGCTGCGCTTCATGGGCGATGGCGCAGCCTACAATTACATCGCAATGGAAGAGGCGATCAAAGACGCGGGCCTCGCCGACAGCGACGTCTCCAACGAGCGCACCGGCCTGATCATGGGTTCGGGCGGGCCGTCGACGCGCAATATCGTCGCGACCGTCGATACGACGCGCGAAAAAGGCCCGCGCAAGGTCAGTCCCTTCATGGTGCCGCGCACCATGTCGTCGACCAATTCGGCGACCCTGGCGACGCCGTTCAAGATCCACGGCGTCAATTATTCGATCAGTTCGGCCTGTGCCACGAGCGCGCATTGCATCGGCAATGCCGCCGAGCTCATCCAATGGGGCAAGCAGGACATCGTCTTCGCCGGTGGCGGCGAGGAACTCGATTGGTCCATGTCGGTCATGTTCGACGCGATGCAGGCCCTGTCGTCCAAATACAACGAGACCCCGACCAAGGCGTCGCGCGCGTTCGACGCGGACCGCGACGGCTTCGTGATCGCGGGCGGCGGCGGTGTCGTCGTGGTCGAGGAATACGAACACGCCAAGGCGCGCGGCGCCAAGATCTATGGCGAAGTCGCAGGTTATGGCGCAACGTCCGACGGCTACGACATGGTGCAGCCGTCCGGCGAAGGGGCCGCACGCTGCATGGCGCAGGCCATGGCGACGCTCGATCGCCCGATCGACTACATCAACACGCACGGCACCTCGACGCCCGTCGGCGACGAGAAGGAACTGGGCGCGATCCGCGCCGCCTTCAAGGATCGCAACCGCATCCCGTACTTCAACTCGACCAAATCGCTGACCGGTCATTCGCTGGGTGCGGCGGGCGTGCAGGAAGCGATCTATTCGCTGCTGATGATGGAGAACAACTTCATCTGCGCGTCGGCGAATATCCAGAACCTGGAGCCGGCCGTCGGCGATATGCCGATCGTGCGCGAGCGCATGGACAACGTTGAGCTCAATTGCGTGCTCTCGAACTCCTTCGGCTTCGGCGGCACCAATGCCAGCCTGGCCTTCACCCGTGCGGATGCTTGAGCATCATAAGTACGCTGCGCGGATTGTGATCGCATGACTCTTCTCGCCGGGAAACGCGGCCTTGTCGTAGGCGTTGCCAACGACCGCTCGATCGCATGGGGCATTGCCGAAACCTTGCACAAGGCAGGTGCGGAACTTGCCTTCACCTATCAGGGCGATTCCGTCGCAAAGCGCGTGAAGCCGCTGGCCGAAGGCCTAGGCAGCAAGATCATCCTGCCGTGCGATGCCGAAGATCCGGCATCCGTCGAGGTGGTGTTCGCGACCTTGGCCGAAAAATGGGGCAAGCTCGACTTCCTCGTGCATTCCATCGCGTTCTCCGACAAGAACGAGCTGAAGGGCCGCTACGTCGATACCAGCGCGGACAATTTCGCGCGCACCATGCGCATCTCGTGCTTCTCCTTCACCGACATGGCGCGCCGCGCGCGCCCGCTGATGAAGGATGGCGGCAGCCTGATCACGCTCAGCTATTACGGCGCCGAACGCGTCATGCCGTCCTACAACGTCATGGGCGTCGCCAAGGCCGCCCTTGAGGCCAGCGTGCGCTACCTTGCCGCCGATCTCGGCCCCGACGGCATCCGTGTGAATGCGATCTCGGCCGGCCCAATGCGCACACTGTCCGGCTCGGCGGTCGGTTCGGCCCGACGCATCTTCAATTGGAGCGAGGCCAACGCACCATTGCGCACCTCAGTCACGCTCGAACAGCTCGGCAATACCGCGCTCTATTTCGTGAGCGACATGGCGGGCGGTGTCACCGGTGAAATCCACCATGTGGACGCCGGCTACAATATCGTCGGCCTGCCGTACCTGACCGGTTCAGAGTCCGAATAATCGCAGCTATCTGGCGATTAATTACACTGATAACGGTTCCAATAAGCGCTTCTACGACTTGAAATCCGTAGGCTTACAGGACTAGGTTAAGACCATGAACCGCATGCAACAGCCTGCCCGCGATACGGCCCTGGCGACCACGCGTCCCTACGGGCCCGCGCTCGAACGGCTACGCGGCGTCGGCCTGCGGCCCACCCGCCAGCGCCTGGCGCTCGCGAAATTGCTGTTCGATACCGACGATCGCCATGTGACGGCAGAGATGCTGCATGGCGAAGCCTTGCGCGCCCGCGTGCGGGTCTCGCTCGCCACCGTCTACAACACGCTGCATCAATTCACCGATGCCGGCCTGTTGCGCGAGATCGTGGTCGATGCCGAGCGTTCGTACTTCGATACCAACGTCAGCAATCACCATCATCTGTTCGATGAGGGGACGCGCTACCTGTACGACATCCCCGAAGCGGACATCCGCCTCGACAGCCTGCCGCCCCTGCCCGACGGCATGGAAGTCAGCCGCGTCGACGTCATCGTGCGCATCAAAAAGGCCTAAAAGGCTCTTTTTTACAGCGTCATAGAATCTTCTTTAGAATCAATAAAAATGCCGTTGACTCGGTTTTGGCTGAGTCTCATAGTTTCACCATGCCCAGGCTCCCTTAAGGGGGCCAGCGTCCATGGACACCCAATTATCCAACGCCTCAAAAGGGGAGAAAACCGATGCCGAGTCTCAAAGGAACTAAAACCGAGCAGAATCTGAAGGACGCGTTCGCCGGCGAATCGCAGGCCAACCGTCGTTATCTCTATTTCGCACAGAAGGCCGACGTTGAAGGCTTCAACGACGTGTCCGCCGTGTTCCGCTCCACCGCGGAAGGCGAAACCGGCCACGCGCACGGCCATCTCGAATATCTCGAAGAGACGGGCGATCCGGCAACCGGTCTGCCGATCGGTTCGACCTCGGCCAACCTGAAGGCGTCGGTCGCGGGCGAAACCCACGAATACACCGACATGTATCCGAGCATGGCCAAATCGGCCCGCCAGGAAGGCTTCGACGAGATCGCCGACTGGTTCGAGACCTTGGCGAAAGCCGAGAAGTCGCATGCTGGCCGCTTCCAGAAGGCCCTCGACGGCCTCTAAGCCGCTGTCGTCAATTTAACCCCACCCAACCCTCTCCCCCACGGGAGAGGGTTGGGTGGGGCATTTGCGAAGACAAAACATCATGAGCGAAGGCAGCCTCGGCGCGCCGACCCGTCACACCATCGCGTGGCAGGACGAGGATTTCACCAATCCCGAAAAACTCGACGCCGAAATGCGGCGCGTGTTCGACATCTGTCACGGCTGCCGCCGTTGTTTCAATCTGTGCGACAGCTTCCCCCGTCTGTTCGATCTGGTGGATGCGACGCCGGGCGAAGAACTGGGCGAAGTCCCCAGCAAAGATTTCAAATCCGTCGTGGATGCCTGCACGCTCTGCGACATGTGCTTCATGACGAAGTGCCCCTACGTGCCGCCGCACGAATTCGATCTCGACTTCCCGCATCTGATGCTGCGCTACCGCGTTGCCGAATTCCAAGCCGGCGAACATCACGGCATCAAGCAGGAACTCAGCAAGACCGATCGCAACGGCAAGCTCGCCAAGCTCGTGCCTGCACTCGCCAATTGGGGCTCGAGCCAGGACAACACGCTGACCCGCCCGCTGCTCGAAAAAATCGCCGGCGTGCACAGAGACGCACATCTGCCCGAATATCATGGCACGACATTCGAAGAGCTGCCCGCACCAGCGGTCGATAAAACCGCGCCCGCCGCGACACGCGCAGCTGGTGCGCGCAAGGCCGTGCTCTATGCGACCTGCTTCGTGAACTACAACAGCCCGGAAATCGGCACGGCCGCGCGCAACGTGCTCGCCAAGAACGGCGTCGAGACCGAAGTGGTCTATCCCGAATGCTGCGGCATGCCGCAATTGGAAGCGGGCGATATTGCCAACGTGGCGACCAAGGCGCGCAATGTCGCCAAGGTGCTGAAGCCTTGGATCGACAAGGGTTACGACATCATCGCACTCGTTCCGTCTTGCGCGCTCATGCTGAAATTCGAATGGCCGCTGATCGAGCCCAACGATGCGGACGTGAAACGCCTGGCCGAAGCGACCTACGACATCGCCGAATATGTCGTCGAGATTTCAGCTGAAGAAGGTTTGGCGCCGGGCCTGCAACCGCTCGACGGTGGTGTGTCCATGCATCTCGCCTGCCATGCGCGCGCGCAGAACATGGGCCCGAAGGCCGCCAACATGCTGCGTCTGATCCCTGATGCGAAGGTCGGTATCGTCGAACGCTGCTCGGGCCATGGCGGATCGTGGGGCGTGATGAAAGAGAATTTCGAAGTCGCCATCAAAGTCGGCCGCCCCGCCGCACGCACCGCCAAGGAAAGCGGCGCGAAATACGTCGTCTCCGAATGCCCGCTGGCGCGCGAGCATCTCGTGCAAGGCATCGAACGCCTGACCAAAGACGACGAGGTGAAGAACCCGCCGGCACAAGCGGTAAAGCATCCGATCCAGCTCTTCGCCAAGGCCTACGGGATCGAGCCTTAGGAAACATCATGAGTAGCAAGACCGAGATCACGCGCGCCGACATCCTGGACATCGACGCCTACAACAAGGTGCGCGCCGAACGCCGCAAGGAGATTGCTGCCGTCAAGGCGCACCGCCGCGTCGCCGTCGGCCCGCATGCGACGTTCTATTTCGAATGCTACGAGACCATGCAGTATCAGATCCAGGAAATGCTGCGCGCCGAACGCGGCGGTGAAGAACAGCTCGCCGACGAGATCGCGGCCTACAATCCGCTGATCCCGAAAGGCTCAGACCTCGTAGCCACCATCATGTTCGAAATCGACGATCCGGCTGCGCGTCATCATTTCCTGTCCAGCATCGGCAATGTCGAAAAACATTTCATGATGGAGATCGCGGGCGCGCCGGTGACCGTGCGACCCGAAGAAGATCTGGAACGCACCAACGATGCGGGCAAGACCTCGTCGATCCACTTCGTGCATTTCGACCTGACGAAAGATCAGATCGCCAAGTTCAAGACGGCCGGCACGCGCGTCACCGTCGGCCTCGATCATCCGCATTACGGCCACGTCGCGATCATGTCTGAACAGACACGCGCGGCTCTCAGCGGCGACCTGGCCTAGCCCCCGCCGTCATGCCCCGACTTGATCGGGGCATCCAGCTTTGCAGCAGCATGTGAGATTAGATGGATGGCCGGGTCTGCGCCCGGCCATGACGAGGCCTATTTAATGTTCTCTCTGGGGTAGACGCCCCAGACTTCGACGCGGCGCAGCCAGCCTTCGTAGCCGCCGGCCGTCATACGGCACCAGCCGTTCTCTTCGGGACATTCGGCAACCTGCGCATTGGCGCCGGGCTCGATCCGCGCCACGGCGGGCGAGTTGGAATCGGCGCGGCGGCGCATGGTGCGGGCCTGGCCGGTAATGGTCACCCAGCGGTTCGACGACAACAGGCTTTGATGCACCCAGCCTTGCGTGCCCTGGATATCGCGCACTTTGCGCCAGGTGCCGAATTCGGCGAGGACCTCGACCGGCATATTGCGGCGCTTGTAGACCCAATCGACGGGGTATTGCACACCGGGACCGGTGCGCATGTTCACCTCTTCCGAGCGGAGCGACACAAAGCGCGGCAGCGGCAGGCCGGAGGCCTTCGGCGTTTCCTGCGCCGACGCATATTCGGCGCCGGCAAAAGCCAGCCCGAGCAGGATAGATACCGAGATCGCCGCGATTTTGAGCACACGGCTTTCTAGAAGGGTGCGCGGTACGCGGTCAATAGAAGCGCGCCAAGGCCATATGGGGCGCGGCTGTGCGCGTCCCGGCGCGGTCGCTGGACAACCCAAGCCCCGGCTGGTAATGCGAATCGCCAACCTGAACGACCTATATTTGGAAAGCGACCCGCATGGCCAAGCCGACCGTCCTGGTGACCCGAAAACTGCCCGAAGCGGTCGAAACCAGGATGATGGAGCTGTTCGACGCGCGCCTCAATTTGGACGATGTCCCGATGGGCCGCGCCGAATTGAAGGCCGCCATCGCCACTGTGGATGCGCTCGTTCCTACGGTCACCGACACCATCGATGCAGACATTATTTCGGCAGCCGGGCCCAAGCTGAAGATCATCGCCAATTTCGGCGTCGGCGTGAATCACATCGACCTCGCCGCCGCGACCGCCAAGGGCATCACGGTCACCAATACGCCGGACGTGCTGACCGAGGATACGGCCGATCTCGCCATGGCGCTGGTGCTGATGGCGCCGCGCCGTCTGAGCGAGGGCGAACGTCTGGTGCGCGACGGCAAGTGGACCGGCTGGGCGCCGACGCAGCATCTGGGTTACCGCATCAACGGCAAGCGCCTCGGCATCATCGGCATGGGCCGCATCGGTGTCGCGCTGGCGCGGCGCGCGCGCGGCTTCGGCGTCGCGGTGCATTACCACAATCGTCAGCGCATCGCCGATGCGCTCGAAACCGAACTTGAGGCAACCTATTGGCAGAGCCTCGACCAGATGCTCGCCCACATGGACATCCTGTCGATCAATTGCCCGCTGACGGCGGAAACCAAACATCTGCTGTCCGAAGCGCGCCTCAAACGCCTGCCGAAACATTGCTTCATCATCAATACGTCGCGCGGCGGCATCATCGACGAAGCCGCCTTGGCAAAGGCATTGCGCAATGGCGACATCGCCGGTGCGGGCCTCGACGTCTATGAAGGCGAGCCCAAGGTGAACGAGGAACTGCTGAAGCTCGACAATGTCGTGCTGCTGCCGCATCTGGGATCGGCGACCCTCGAAGGGCGCATCGCGATGGGCGAGAAGGTGATCGTCAATCTGCGCACCCATGCCGACGGGCATAAACCGCCGGATCGCGTGCTGCCGTCTGATTTCTAAAGCGGCTTAATTGTCGCGTTCGGGCCGCACAGCGCGCAATCCGGATCGGGCTTGATCTTCACATTGCGAAAATCCGTGCGCAGACCATCAACGATGAGCAGGCGGCCCGACATGGATTCACCGGCCCCGGTGATTTCCTTGATCACCTCGCCCGCCTGCAGCGAACCTAACGTTCCGCACATCGCGCCCAGCACACCGACCTCGGCGCAGGTCGGCACGGCGTCCGGCGGCGGCGGTTCGGGGAATAGGCAGCGATAACAGGGGTTGGTGCCGCCGAGATGCGCGCGGAAGGTCGACAGCTGACCATCGAAGCGCAGGATGGCGGCAGACACGAGCGTCTTTTTCAGAAAGAAGCAGGTATCATTGACCAGGAAGCGCGTCGTGAAATTGTCGCTGCCGTCGGCGACCAGATCGTATTGCGAGATCAATTGGACGGCATTCTTCTCCGTCAGGCGCTCGGGATGCACGACAACGTTCACGCCGGGATTGAGATCGGCAACCGCGATCCTGGCACTTTCGCCTTTGCCCATGCCGATGCGCGAGGTCGTATGCGCAATCTGGCGCTGCAGGTTGGAAAGATCGACGGTGTCGTTATCGACCACGCCGATGGTGCCGACGCCGGCCGCCGCGAGATAGAGGATCGCGGGTGAACCCAAACCGCCCGCACCGATCACCAACACCTTGGCTTTGCGGATACGCGCCTGTCCCGCCCCGCCGATTTCCGGCAGCAGGATGTGGCGGGCGTAGCGTTCGAGTTCGTTGTCGTCCATGACCTAACTTCTCACGCCAAGCCATCGAACAGCGGCGTCGAGAGATACCGTTCGGCGAAGGACGGTAGGATCACGACGATCCGTTTGCCGCGCATGTCTTCGCGCTGGCCGATCTCGATGGCGGCCGCGATGGCCGCGCCCGACGAAATCCCGACCGGCAGACCTTCTTCGCGCGCCGCGCGCCGCGCCATGGTGAAGGCGGTCTCATTGCCGATGCGGATGACTTCATCGATCATCTTGGTATTCAGATTGTCGGGCACAAAACCGGCGCCGATGCCCTGGATGGGATGCGAGCCGGGTGCGCCGCCCGACAGCACCGGACTGTCTTCCGGCTCGACCGCGAAAACCTTGAAGGCTGGATTACGCGCCTTGATCACTTCGCCGATGCCCGTCAGCGTGCCGCCGGTACCGACGCCGGCAACCAGCGCATCGACCTTGCCGTCCGTATCCTTCCAGATTTCTTCGGCCGTGGTGCGGCGATGGATATCGGGATTGGCCGGATTAGCGAATTGCTGCGGCATCATCGCGCCCGGATTTTCCTGCACGATTTCCTCGGCGCGACGGATGGCGCCCGGCATTCCCTTGCCGCGCGGGATCAGTTCGATCTCGGCGCCCAGCAGCATCAACATCTTGCGCCGTTCCAGCGACATGCTTTCCGGCATGGTGAGGATCAGTCGATACCCTTTGGCCGCACAGACGAAAGCGAGCGCGATACCGGTATTGCCCGACGTCGGCTCGACAATGATGGAACCCGGCTTCAGGCGGCCTTCGCGTTCGGCCGCCTCGATCATGGCGATGCCGATGCGGTCCTTCACCGAATTCAACGGATTGAAGAATTCGCATTTGCCGACGATCTCGGCGAGGCACCCGTCGGTTTCGGGAATGCGATTGAAGCGCACGAGCGGCGTGGCGCCGATAGTGTCGACGATCGAGTCGTAGATGCGGCCGCGGAACTCGCTCATTATATTTTCTTGGTGATCAGATCGTGAAGTCGAGATTCTGGCGGCCTTCGCTGGCCACGCCGCGCTTGTTGGCATCGTTGCACAGATCGTCGATGGTCAATTCATCGAGCCGCGTCATGACCTCGCTTTGCAGATCGAGCCAGATCGGCCGGATGACCTTCACCGCCAGCTCCGAACCCGTATCGTCGGCAAGCGGATCGCCGCTGAGTTCCATCGCGCGCACGATGCGAATGATTTCGCCGACCGTGATGCGGCGGCGTTCGCGCGCGAGGTTATAACCGCCACGCGGGCCGCGTACGCCCGACAGGATCTTGGCGCGTACCAGCTTCTGCAGCACCTGTTCGAGATAGCGCCGCGGGATGCCCTGGCGGCGTGTGATGTCGCCGCTTTGCACCGGTTGGCCGCCCGAATGGTAGGCGATGTCGACCACCGCCTCGATCGCGAACAGCATCTTTTTCGATAAGCGCAACATCGTCAGCGTCCCCTAGCGTCCTTTGGAGGCCACGCCCGTAGATCCAAACCCACCGGCGCCGCGTTCGCTGACCGGCAGCTCGGTGACTTCATGCCATTCGAGACGCGACACCGGAGCGACGACCATCTGCGCGATGCGCATGCCGCGTTCGATGGTGAAGGCCTCCTGGCCGAGATTGATCAACAGCACGCCGATCTCGCCGCGATAATCGGCATCGATGGTGCCCGGCGAATTCAGAACGGTGACGCCGTTGCGCATGGCGAGGCCGGAGCGCGGGCGCACCTGCGCCTCGTAACCTTCGGGCAACGCGATGGCGAGACCGGTCGGCACCACTTTGCGCGCACCAGGTTCGATGGTGATGGTTTCGCTGATAGCGGCCATCAGATCGACGCCGGCGGCGGCGCTGGTGGCGATCTCGGGCAGCGGCAATCCGCGCCCATGTTCCAGACGATGAACGGCGACGGCGATAGGATGGCTCATACTTCGGCTTTCTTAAAATGATCGGCGATACGAAGGGTCAGACGGCGCGCGACTTCGTCCTTGTCGAGGCGCGGCCAATTTTCGACGCCGGCGCCATCGATGACATGAACGGTATTGGCGTCGCCGCCGAAGGTGCCGGTGCCCGGCGAGACATCATTGGCGACGATCCAGTCGCAGCCCTTGGCTTTGCGCTTTTCGATGGCCTGCTCGACAACCTTTTCGGTTTCGGCGGCGAAACCGATGATCAAAGGTGCGCGTTTGTTGGCGCGGCTGAGCGTCGCCAGGATGTCCGGGTTCTCGGCCAGTTCGAGATCCGGCAATCCTTTGCCGTTCTTTTTCATCTTCTGCGTCGAGGCGTTCTTGATCTTCCAATCGGCGACGGCCGCCGCGCAGACGACGATGTCGAGCGACTGTTCGGCCTGGCACGCGGCCAGCATCTCGTCGGCGGATTTCACATTGCGCACCGTGACACCGGCCGGGTTGGGCAGTTGCGTCGGCCCGCTTACCAAGATGGTTTCGGCACCGGCCGCCGCGAGCGCACGCGCCACCGCATGGCCCTGCTTGCCCGACGAATGATTGGCGATGTAACGCACCGGATCGATCGCTTCATAGGTCGGCCCGCTGGTCACCAACGCGCGCTTACCTTTGAGACGCTGATGTGCGCCGAAAAAATCCTCGATCGCTTCGGCGATATAGGCGGGCTCGGCCATGCGGCCCATGCCGAATTCGTTGCACGCCATCGGCCCTTCGTCGGGCCCGATCATCATGATGCCGCGTTCGGTCAGCACACGAATGTTGTCCTGTGTCGCCTTGTGTTCCCACATGCGCACATTCATGGCGGGAGCGACCATCACCGGCTTGTCGGTGGCGAGTAGCGCGGTGGTGGCAAGGTCATCGGCGATGCCGGCGCGCATCTTGGCCAGGATGTCGGCGGTCGCGGGCGCGACGACGACCAGATCGGCCGAGCGCGACAATTGGATATGGCCCATCTCGCTTTCGTCGGTCAGCGAGAAGAGGTGGGTATAGACCTTGTCGTTAGAGAGTGCGGCCAGGGACAAGGGGGTGACGAATTCCGCCCCGGATTTGGTCAGGACGCAGCGCACGGCGATACCGCGGGCCCCCAGAAAGCGGATCAGTTCCAGGCTTTTGTAGGCGGCGATGCTGCCCGCCACGATCAGCAGGACCCTTTTACTGTCCGACATGGGTAAATTCCGTCAAATTACGATACATGATTGTAGTTATTTGAGATGGCCCGGTCAAATGGGCATGGCCGCTGTGTTAAATCAGGTAAAAGACCACCAGCAGCGCCATCGCGATCAGGAACACGATATGGATCGGCGAGCGCGTGGGGCGCGGCCGGAACGCCTGGGCAGCGCGGCGATAGGCCTCGGGATCGATCCGGCCGCCAAAGCCGCCGGCGGGGGCGCCCACGGCGCCAGCGACGAGTCCTCCTTGCGCGATGATCTGGGCGCTTTTTTCGATATCGGAAACGAGCTTGGGCAGGCGGGACAGGCCTTGCGCCATTTCGTCGAACGCGAGGGCGATGCGCGCCTCCGGCCCGAAATAATCGCGCTCCCATTGTTCGATCAGCGGCTGGGCCAAGGTCCACATATTGGATTGCGGCGCCAGGATGCGCCCGACGCCTTCGGCCATCAGCATGGTCTTCTGCAGCAGCAGCAATCGCGGCTGGGTTTCCATCTCGAACGTCTCAGTCACCCGGAACAATTGGGCGAGCAGGCGCGCGATGGAAATCTCGTTCTGCGGCCGGTCGAAGATCGGCTCGGCAATGGCGCGGCACGCCTGGGCGAAGGCATCGACCGATTTATCGGCGGGCACGTAACCCGCCTCGAAATGCACCTCGGCGACACGGCGATAGTTGCGCTCCAGGAACGCCTTCAGCATTTCGCCGAGATAACGCCGCGTGCGTTTGTCGAGCCGGCCCATGATGCCGAAGTCGACCGCGATAATGGCCCCGTCGGCGCCGACGAACAGATTGCCCGGATGCTGATCGGCATGGAAAAAGCCGTCGCGGAACACCTGCTTGAAGAAGATCTCCGCCGCCTTACGCAGGATATCCTGCGGATCGAGCCCGGCAGCGCGCAAGCTCGCGACGTCGTCGATCCGCATGCCGGCGATACGTTGTTGCGTCATCACGCGGCGCGCGGTGCGGCGCCAATCGATGCTGGGCACACGATAGCTCGCATCGCCCTGGAAATTTTCCGCCAGCTCGTCGGCCGCTGCGGCTTCGAGGCGAAAATCCATCTCGACGCGCACGGCTTCTTCGAACGTGCGTACAACTTCGAGCGGACGCAGACGGCGAAGATCCGGGCGACGGCGTTCCACTTCGCGCGCCA
>CANIGJ010000035.1 GCA_947467145.1 Rhodospirillaceae bacterium
GATCGCGATGATGCGGGGATGCTGCCCTGCTACAGCAATTGGATCTTTCACGTCTGCCAACGCTTCGGGAATCATGGTGTTTTCCCCTTCGATCGTACTTGCGTGATTCTTAAAATCGTCGCTTGGTCATCCGAAACAGACCGAATGCGCTCTACATCAATATGCCACTTTTCTGCGGCAACCGTCAATTCTTCGTCGGCGCGAGCCCCCTTAAGAAACAGGAATTCGCCGCCGCGCGCGAGTAGGGGTTTGGCCAAAAAGAGCAATTTATCCAATGGCGCCAATGCCCTCGCCACGATCGTATTCGCCGGAGCGGGCCCATAAAATTGTTCTGTACGGTCGGCAAAAACCGTCACTTTCGTTCCAGTCTCCTTCGCCACCTCACGCAGAAATGAACTTTTCTTCTGACTGGACTCAATCAGGGTCACATCGGGCACGCCCATGATGGCCAGGACCATGCCGGGAAAACCCGCCCCCGATCCGAGGTCGAACAGGGGAGAAGTCTTGTTCGGATTGAGAAGCGGGAAGAGCTGGGCCGAGTCCAGGAAGTGACGACGCCAGAGGTCTTCGAGACTGGAGTTGGAGACCAGGTTCATCCGGGTCTGCTGCCACTCCTTTAGCATCTCGGCATAGACCTCGAGCCGGACCAATGTTTCACGTGAAACATTGGTCAGCTCCGCGAAGGCGACGGGGGTTAATACTTCACTCGTCATATTTGGCATTGTTTCACGTGAAACATTCACGCCGCCGTGCGTTCGGCGCGGCGGACATATCCGAGCAGGGCCGTCAGGGCGGCCGGGGTCACGCCAGGGATACGGGCCGCGGCGGCCAGGGTGGCCGGCTGGGCTTTGGTCAACTTGGTGCGGATCTCCGTCGACAGACTGCCGATCGCCGCATAGTCCAGATCGACGGGCAGGCGCAGCGCCTCGTCCTTACGATAGAGCCGAACGTCGGTGTCCTGGCGGTCCATATAGCCGGCATACCGCCCAGCGATTTCCACCTGTTCGCGGATATCGTCCGGCCAGGCGCCCAGCTCGGGCCAGACGCGGGCGAGTTCGGGAAAGCCAATGTCGGGATTGGAGAGGAGGTCGAGCGCCGTGCGGCGCACGCCATCCTGATTGACAGCGAAGCCCAGGCGAGCCAATTCGCTCGGACTGGCCGCGCATCCGGCGACCGTCACGAAGGCCTTTTCCAAGGCGTCCTGCTTGCGGGCGAACGCCCGCGCGCGGGGGCTGGCCACACAGCCCGCCGCCAGCCCGAGCGGGGTTAGGCGCAGATCGGCATTATCGGCCCGCAGCCGCAGGCGGTATTCCGCCCGCGAGGTGAACATGCGATAGGGTTCTTCCGTTCCGAGGGTCACCAGGTCATCGATCAAAACGCCGATATATGCGTCGGCGCGATCGACGGTAACGGCATCCTGGCCACCGGCGGAGCGCGCCGCATTGATTCCAGCTAGGATTCCTTGGGCGCCGGCCTCTTCATAACCGGTTGTCCCGTTGATCTGGCCGGCGAGGTACAGGCCCGGGACCTTCCGGGTCTCCAGGCTCGGCTCCAATTCGCGCGGATCGACAAAGTCATATTCGATGGCATAACCGGGCCGAAGGACAATTGTCCGTTCCAGTCCCGGAATAGTCTTGATAAGGGCGAGTTGGACGTCCTCGGGCAGGGAGGTCGAGATGCCGTTGGGATAAACCGTCGGATCGTCCAATCCTTCCGGCTCCAGAAAGATCTGATGATGCTGCCGGTCGGCGAAACGAACGACTTTATCCTCGATGGACGGACAATAGCGCGGCCCGGTACTGGCGATCTGGCCGGAATACATCGGCGCGCGGTGCAGATTGGCGCGGATCAGCTCGTGTGTGGCCGGCGTGGTCGCCGTGATCCCGCAATTGATCTGCCGCGTCGTGATCTTGTCGGTCAGGAACGAGAAGGGGCGGGGCGGATCATCGCCGCGCTGCACATCCAGGCTCGCCCAATCGATAGTCCGGCCGTCCAGCCGCGCCGGCGTGCCGGTCTTGAGCCGGCCGAGGCGGAAGCCGAGGCGTTGGATGGTTTGCGCCAAGCCGATGGAGGGTTTTTCGGATACCCGGCCCGCCGGGATCTGGACTTCGCCGATATGGATCAGGCCGCGCAGAAAGGTGCCGGTGGTGATGACCACCGAACGGGCCGCAATCGTCCGCCCATCGGCCAGGATGACGCCGGCAATCCGGCCCTCGGCGTCCAAGGCTAGGTCTTCGACGCCCCCCTCAACGATCTGCAGATTGTCCTGCTCGGCCAGCAATTCAGACATGGCCGCCCGGTACAGCGCGCGGTCGGCCTGGGCACGCGGACCGCGCACCGCCGGGCCTTTGCTCTGATTGAGCATCCGGAATTGGATGCCAGCGCGATCGATCACCCGGCCCATAAGGCCGTCCAGCGCATCGATCTCGCGCACCAGCTGACCCTTGGCCAGGCCACCGATCGCCGGATTGCACGACATCTCTCCCACCGTCTTGAGCGAATGGGTGACCAACGCCGTACGGGCGCCGACGCGCGCCGACGCGGCCGCGGCTTCACAGCCGGCATGGCCGGCGCCGATGACGACAACGTCAAACGAGAGGTCAGGGGTATTCATGTGCGGCGGAACGTAGGTCCGTTTGCCCACGCGGTCAATTGGCGGTCAATTGACGCCAGCACCTACCACGTGCAGTGTTTCACGTGAAACATTCACCGCTACATGCGGTGGGTCACTTGCCGATGCAGAACTCGGCGAAGATCACGCCGAGGATTTCCTCAACATCGACGCGGCCGGTGATGCGGCCCAAGGCGCGCGCCGCGAGACGCAGATCTTCGGCCGCCAGTTCGGGTGCGCCTTTCTTCTCGGACGCCGCGAGAAAGCGTGCGAAGGATGCCTGACATTCTTCCAGCGCCGCGCGATGGCGCGCACGCGTCAATGCCGGTGCGGCGCTCGGTTGGAAGCGTTGCGCCACCGCGCTGCTGAGTGCGGCTTCGAGTGCATCGAGCCCCGCACCCGATAGCGCAGAAACACCGATAAAACCTGCATCGGATGCGACTCCGAGATCGATCTTGTTGACCACGCGGATCGTGTCGTCATCGCACAAAGCGAGCGTAGTGGGATCGAGGTTCGGCCAGGTCGCACCGTCGAACACGGCGAGCTTCAGATCGGCTTCATCGGCGCGGCGCTTCGCGCGGCGCACGCCTTCCTGTTCGATATCGTCGCCGCTGACGCGCAGGCCTGCGGTGTCGGCGAGGATGACAGGAAAGCCGCCCAGATCGAGATGGACTTCGATGACGTCGCGCGTTGTGCCGGCAGTCGCCGACACGATCGCGGCGTCGCGCCCGGCGAGGCGATTGAGCAGGCTCGACTTGCCGGCGTTGGGCGGACCGACGATGGCGACCGACACACCGCCGCGCAGGATTTCACCACGCCGTTTGTCATCGAGATGCGCGGCGACGGCCGTACTGATCGCGCGCACTTCGCCGACGGCGCGGGCATGCAGATCGGGTGGGATATCTTCTTCGGCGAAATCGATCTCGGCCTCGAAATGCGCCAGCGCCGACAACAACGCGGCACGCCATTGCTCGTACAGATCGCCCAATTCGCCGGCCATCTGGCGGCGCGCCTGACGGCGTTGTGCATCGGTTTCGGCGTCGACCAGATCGGCCAGACCCTCGGCCTCGGTCAAATCCAGCTTGGCATTCTCGAACGCGCGCCGGGTGAACTCGCCGGGCTCGGCCAAGCGATGGCCGGGCAGGGCCGCCAGCACCCGAGTGGCCGCCGTGATCGCTGCCGTGCCGCCATGCAGATGCAGTTCGACAACATCTTCGCCGGTAAACGAGTTGGGAGCGGGGAACCATAGGGCGAGGCCGTCATCGACGACTTCACCGCTATCGTCGGTCAGCCGCACGCGCATCGCCGTGCGCGGGGTGGGAACTTCGATCCCCAGCGAACGCTTGAATAGGGCAGACGCAGACGGACCCGACACGCGCCAGACGGCGATGCCGGCACGGCCCGGTGCGCTTGCCAGAGCGAAAATCGTGTCGTTAAGGTGGTCCATGAGCGAGACCGAATCCGCGCAGAAACTGAACCGTCTCGCAAATGAGACCAGCCCGTATCTGTTACAGCACAAGGCCAATCCCGTCGATTGGTATCCGTGGGGCGACGAGGCGTTTGCGGCGGCCAAGGCCGAAGATAAACCGATCCTGCTGTCGGTCGGTTATGCCGCCTGCCATTGGTGCCATGTCATGGCGCACGAAAGCTTCGAGAACGACGCCATCGCCGCGCAGATGAACGCACTGTTCGTCAATATCAAGGTCGACCGCGAAGAGCGCCCCGATGTCGACGCGCTCTATATGTCGGCGCTGCACAGCATGGGGCAGCAGGGCGGCTGGCCGCTCACCATGTTCCTGACCTCCGAGGGCAAACCGTTCCTCGGCGGCACCTATTTCCCGCCGGTGCCGCGTTATGGCGCGCCCGCCTTCCCGGAGATCCTCACCGCCATCGCCAAGTTGTATGCCAGCGAACGCGAGAAGGTGACCGGCAATGTCGCCGCCATCGCCGATGCGCTGACGCGCCAGTCGGGCGTACCGCCGAAACAGCAACATGTCGGGCTGACCAATCTCGATCAGCTCGATCACCTCGCCGAACATGCCCTCGATATGATGGACATGGACAACGGCGGCACCAAGGGTGCGCCGAAATTCCCCCAACCCATGCTGCTGTCGTTCCTGTGGCGCGCTGGCAGCCGCGGCGGCAACGAACAGCTGCAGCGCGCCGTGACCATCGCGCTCGATCATATGTGCCAGGGCGGCATCTACGATCATCTGGGTGGCGGCTTCGCGCGATATTCGACCGACGAACGCTGGCTCGCCCCACATTTCGAAAAGATGCTGTACGACAACGCGCAGCTCATCGATCTGCTCGGCCTCGTGTGGGCGAAAATCGATAACAGACTTTACGAAGTCCGCATTCGCGAAAGCATCGAGTGGTCGTTGCGCGAACTCGTCACGCCGGACGGCGCCTTCGCCGGCACGCTCGATGCCGACAGCGAAGGCGAAGAAGGCCGCTTCTATGTCTGGAGCAAAGACGAGATCGATCGCGTGCTCGGCGCCGATGCCGATCTGTTCAAGCGCGTCTACGACGTGTGGCCCAACGGCAATTGGGAAGGCCACACCATCCTCAATCGCCTCAGTGCCATGGAGCTGCTCAGCGACGACGACGAGATGATCCTTGCCGTCGCGCGCGCCAAATTGTTCGAGGCACGCGCCGCCCGCGTGCGCCCGGCACTCGACGACAAAATCCTCGCCGATTGGAACGGCATGATGATCGCGGCCCTCGCGCAGGCATCGATCCTGTTCGACGAGCCGCATTGGCTGACAGCCGCAAAACATGCCTACAGCTTCGTCCTCACGCATATGCAGGCGGTAGTGAAGGAAGAAACCCGGCTGCGCCATTCCTATCGCGCCGGCGTCGCACTCGATCGCGACGTCATCGACGATTACGCGCAGATGATCCGTGCCGCACTCGCGCTCTATCAGGCGACCGGCGAGGGGCGGTATCTGACCGAAGCGATCCAGTGGGAAGAAGTCTGTGAAGCGCATTTCTGGGATAAGGCCGACGGCGGCTATTTCCTATCAGCCGACGACGCCACCGATCTGATAGCGCGCACGCGCAATGCCTTCGATAACGCCACACCGTCGGGCAACGGCACGATGGTCGAGAACCTGGCCCGGCTCTACTACCTCACCGGGGACGAGGCCTTTCGCACACAAGCCGAGACCATCGTCGATATCTTCACGCGTTATCCGGCGGAGCATTACATCAATATGCCCGGCGTGCTGATGGGCTTTGAGATCTTGGCCCGCGCGGTGCAGGTCGTCATCATCGGTAAGGCGGACGAACGTCAACCTCTCGTGCAGGCCGCAGCAAAGGCCGGCATCGCGCAAATGGTGTTGATGCAGATCGAACCCGACATGAACCTACCCGCGCACCACGCCGCCGCCGGCAAGGAGATGATCGCCGTCGATGGCTTGGCGCACGCCACCGCTTACGTCTGCATCGGCCAGACCTGCGGCCTGCCGCTGACCGATGCGGCCGCGCTCGCCAAACAGCTGAGCGAAATCTGACATGCCGCATCTGTCGTTGTTCTCGCCGGTCGGCGAACTGACCATCATCGAAGAAGACGATGCGCTCGTTGCATTGGAATGGGGACGGGCGCCGGGCGGGACCGAGACCAAGCTGCTCAAGGAAACCAAGAAACAGCTCGACGCCTATTTCACGCGCAAACTGAAGAGCTTCAAATTGCCGCTGGCGCTGAAGGGCTCGCAATTCCAGAACGCCGTGTGGGATCGCATGAACCGCATCCCCTATGGCGAGACGGTGACCTACGGCATGGTCGCGCGCGAACTTGAGTCAGGCCCGCGCGCCGTCGGCATGGCCTGCGGCACCAACCCGATCCCAATCATCGTGCCGTGCCATCGCATTCTCGGATCGAACGGTCTCGGCGGCTATTCCGGCGGTACCGGTCTCGACACCAAGCGTCACCTGCTCAGGCTCGAAGGCTCCGATTATTTGCTGTGAGGCACAGCCTCAATGCGGTCTGTTTCGCGGCGTATCGGGAAGCGGGCTCTTGCTGCAGGCATAAGGCCAGATGAGCTTTGTATCCGCCGGGACTATTGTTCCATCATCCAACATATAAGGAATCGGGATCCTTTTCTGCTCGAGCGGCAATGCCTTCATGGCGACGGAATCGAACGGCGGCACTTTGCGATAAATCGCGACGGGATCCATCCACCAGCCATCCTTCGGCAATAACAGGCTTTCGCCACGGAAATATTTGTCGCTTGGCGAATAAAGGATCGCGAAATGCAGAGCATCGCGGCGTACACCGCCTCCTTTGCGATTGGCGGCACCGCCCGTCCGGGCCTCGGCACCTGAAATGCCGGTGTTGCTCGTCTTACCGATGACGTCACCCATGCGCACGCGGTGCCCGACCGGAAGATCGGGCAATTCCAGAAGGTGCGTATATTGCGAATAGGTCCACACCGGCAATCCGCTGTCCTCCGGCGTATGGCGCAGCCAAATCTGGATTCCTTGCGCGCCGTCGTCGTCCAGCGCCTTAAGAACAACCTCGCCCGCCGCAATGGCGCGCACGGGTGTGCCCCGTGGCGCCGGAAGGTCGATGCCGCCATGCATCGCGTCGCGCCCGCGCCGCTCCGTGTAATCCATGGCCCAGCCGTCGTCGATGTCGGCGCAGTATACGCCCTCGGCGAACTTCGGGATCAAACCGGTGCGGATCATACCGCGCTCGCGCGCCGCCTCGGGCGGTCTGCGGGTAAGGCCCGCGACAGCCCCGTCGCCGACATCCGCGAGCGGGACAAAATCGGGATTGGATTGCTCAACCTCGCCCGCACCTTTTATCCGGCCTTTTTTGCCGCGGTCTTGAGCGTGGCTAGAGGGTGCAACAGCGCCAAGGGCGAGTGCCAGGGCGAGCGTCGCCGCGACAAGGCGAACAGGGGTTCGCGCAAACCCTGTTGCGATTAACTGCATGCTGCACCACTCCCCAATCAGTGTCGCGGAAACCCGCGAAGATCGCGCGTAGCATAACATCGCAGTCCCAAGAATTCAGCGATCATGACGCGCGACGCATAGGTTATTCTCCTGGGCACACCGGAAAGATCATACACACGCCGTCGAGCAGCAGACCCAGGATCGTGCCGCCGACATAGATCTGCCAGGCGATGACGATGCCGACCAGGAAAGCGGTGGCGCCGAGGGCGAGTTTAGCGGGCATGGTCATCGGGTAGCTCCGTCGCTTGCGTGTAGCCGTTCCGGTTTGATACCCCTTTTGCAACGATAATGGCGCGTCAACGGAGAGGCATCATGAGCAAGGCGATCCGCATCCACAAAACCGGCGGCCCCGAAGTCCTCACCTGGGAAGAGGTGCCGGTCGCCGATCCCGGCCCGAACGACATCCGGCTGCGCCATACCGCCATCGGGCTCAATTTCATCGATATCTATCACCGCCAGGGCCTCTATCCGCTGCCGATGCCCATCGTACTCGGCACCGAAGGGGCGGGCGTGATCGAGGCGGTGGGTGCGAACGTGAGTGACTTCAAAGTCGGCCAACGCATCGCCTATGCCGGCGGCCAGATGGGCGCTTATGCCGAGGCGCGCACCATTCCCGCGATCGAGGTCGTCGCCGTGCCCGACGGCATCGACGACAAGATTGCCGCCGCGATCATGCTGAAGGGCCTGACCGCGCATATGCTGCTGTTCAAGATCCATCCGGTGCAAAAAGGCGAAACCGTTTTAGTGCATGCCGCCGCCGGCGGCGTCGGCGCGATCCTGACGCAATGGGCCAAGCATCTCGGCTGCACCGTCATTGGCACGGCGGGCGGGGCGGCGAAGGTGAAGTTCGCGCGCGAACATGGCTGCGATCACGTCATCGATTACACCACGGAAAATTTCACCGCGCGCGCGAAGGAGCTGACAGGCGGCAAGGGCGTGTCGGTGATCTATGACGGCATTGGCAAGGATACCTTCATGGGTTCGCTCGACGCGCTGGAGCCGTTCGGCCATATGGTGACTTACGGCAATGCGTCGGGCCCGGTCGATCCGATCTCACCGTTGCTGTTGACGCAAAAGGGCTCACTCACTCTGTCGCGGCCGACGCTCTTTACCTACACGGCCGATCCGCACCGCCGGCGCAGCGCCGCCAAGGATCTTTTCGATGTCGTCGCCAAGGGCGCGGTCAAGATCGAGATCGGCCAGAGCTACGCGTTGAAAGATGTTGCCGAAGCGCATAGCGCATTGGCGTCGCGCAAAACCACCGGCTCGACGGTACTCATTCCTTGATTAGTCTGGCCATGAGACGCGCCGCGGCGTTCGTCGCGGCGTATCTCGCGATTTTCTCGGCCAGCGGTTTTGCCGCCGCGGCCGAACCCTGGACCTTCGACATCGACGGCGTCGAGGTGACCTGGGAGTTCTTCAAGCGGTACCGACTGCCGTAACCCGGCAAAAGTGTCCTAGCGCACCCGATCCCACACGCCGCGTGGATGTAAAAAAGCGCAGGAATCCCGACTTTTCCGACTTGGCATCGCTCTTGCGTTAACGAAGGCATGTCTATCGCCTCGTCAAGCAGCGCCAGCAGCTCAGCCCTCGACTTCCTGCGTCTCAAACCGCAGAAGCCGAAGACCGGTGTTGATCAGACGGACGCCGAAGACGCGCTGAAATCCCCCAGCGCCGATTTGCTCCGCATGATCCAGGGCGTGATGAAGCCCGCCAAGCCAGAAAAAAGTTCGGCCGCCGATCCGACCCAAGACGTCTATGCCGAGATCAAACTCGCCGGCAAAACCGTCGCCACCATCTACAACGACGGCAGCACGGATTCCTCCGACGCGATTGCCCAGAATGCGAAGTTCAGCGACGGGCCCGACCTCGCGCAAAAACGCGCCGAAGAATTGGCTGCGGCGACCGGCGGCAAAGTCGTCAAAGCCAACAGCGCCATCAGTCAGGCGCAGTGGGCTGCGTTACAGGCCGACAAGCCGGGCGCCGTCACCGATCCGGTGCAGCAGGAAAAGCAGCGTTCCTATTCCGGTCTGCAGGAACGCCAAATGATCGCCAATCCCTCGATGCTGGTGCAGGCGCAATTGTTCGCCCAACAGACGATGGGCTTCGATGCCAAAAGTGCCATGAGCTACGTCCCACGCCTCGACGATACGATGAGCACGTCCGGGACGACGGCTTAAGCCGACCCCACCAATTCTTCACACCGTCACGCACCAAATAAAATGGCCGGGTTCGCACCCGGCCATCTTTTTATGCGCAGAATAAAACGCGGGTCGCGTTTTAGGTATTCATCGCGTCGAAGAAGTCCTTGTTGGTCTTGGACTCTTTCAACTTCGACAGCAGGAATTCCATGGAATCGACAACGCCCATCGGATTGAGGATGCGGCGCAGCACCCACATCTTCGACAAGGTGCCTTTCTCGACCAGCAGCTCTTCCTTGCGCGTACCCGAACGCGTGATGTCCATCGACGGCCAGGTGCGCTTGTCGGTGAGCTTGCGGTCCAGGATGATTTCCGAGTTACCGGTACCCTTGAACTCTTCGAAGATGACTTCGTCCATGCGCGAGCCGGTATCGATCAACGCGGTCGCGATGATGGTGAGCGAGCCGCCTTCTTCGACGTTACGCGCCGCACCGAAGAAGCGCTTGGGGCGCTGCAGTGCGTTGGCATCGACACCGCCGGTCAACACCTTGCCGGATGACGGCACGACGGTGTTGTAGGCGCGCGCGAGGCGCGTGATGGAGTCGAGCAAGATCACGACGTCGCGTTTATGTTCGACCAGGCGCTTGGCCTTTTCGATCACCATCTCGGCGACCTGGACGTGGCGCACAGCGGGTTCGTCGAAGGTCGAGCTGACGACTTCGCCCTTCACCGAGCGTGCCATGTCGGTCACTTCTTCCGGCCGCTCGTCGATGAGCAGCACGATCAGGTAGGTGTCCGGATGGTTGGCGGCGATGGATTTGGCGATGTTCTGCAGCATCACCGTTTTACCGGTGCGCGGCGGCGCCACGATCAGCGCGCGCTGGCCTTTGCCGATCGGCGTGATGAGGTCGATGACGCGGCCCGACGGATCGGACTTTTCGCCGTCGATCTCCATCTTCAACTTTTCGTCCGGGTACAGCGGCGTCAGGTTGTCGAAATTGATGCGGTGACGGACGTCGTCCGGCTGCGCGAAGTTGATTTCCTTGACCTTGAGCAGCGCGAAGTAGCGTTCGCCGTCCTTGGGCGAGCGGATTTCGCCTTCGACGGTGTCGCCGGTGCGTAGGCCGAAGCGGCGGACCTGGCTGGGCGAGACGTAGATGTCGTCGGGACCCGGCAGGTAATTGGCTTCAGGGCTGCGCAGGAAGCCGAAGCCGTCCTGCAGCACTTCGAGCACGCCGTCGCCGGAGATCGCGATATCGCGTTCGGCGAGCTGCTTGAGGATGGCGAACAGCATGTCCTGCTTGCGCAAGGAGGATGCGTTTTCGATCTCCAATTCTTCGGCGTAGCGCAGAAGGTCAGCCGGCGGCTTGCGCTTGAGGTCTTGGAGATTCATGTCTTGGAGTTCTAATTTTTCGGTCACGGGGGATGCCAGGAATAATTTGCGGGGAGGGCCGTCGAGAACGGCGGATTGGTTCAAACGAGGCGGGGACGCCTGCGGAACGGTCTAATCTGAAAAGAGAGGTCCGGTCTCGATCGAGAGGGCCCAAGTGATAAATTGGTACCCCATCGGTATTTTCAAGTCAAATGGCGTTTGTGTTGCAGGAACGCGGACGGGCCCGGCCCGGTTCCAGGTCCCCCCTTAAAAAGGCCGCACGATCACCAAGATAACGATCAGGATCATCAGGGCGGTCGGCACCTCGTTGACGATGCGGAAGAACTTGGCCGATTTTCGGTTCCGGTCGGCGGCGAAGGCCTTGAGCCAGCCGCTCATCATGCCGTGCAGGGCGAACAGGCCAAAGATCAGGGTCAGCTTGGCGTGCAACCAGCCCTGGCGCATCAGTTCGGGCTGGGCCAGCAGCAGGATCACGCCGAAAATCAGGGTCATGATCATCGCCGGGTTGATGATCGCCTTCATCAGGCGCCGTTCCATGATCTTGAACGTCTCGGACTGGGTCGTCCCCGGGGTGGCGTCCACGTGATAGACGAACAGGCGCGGCAGGTAGAGCATCCCCGCCATCCAGGCGATCACCCCGATCACATGGCCGGCCTTGATCCACAGCAAGGCGGTCCCCGATAGCGCAATCAAGGGCTCGTTCATGATGGGGTCTCCAGATCGGGTAAGGGGGCGGATTTTGCGGCCGCCGTGGTGCGGACCAGTTCGGCCAGCCCAGCGATGAACGCCGGGTGGGTGCCCAGTGCCGGCACGCGCAGATAGGGGGTAATGCCCAGCGCATCGGCCCGGTGGCGGTATTCGATATCGAGCTCGACCAGGGTTTCGGAATGCTCCGAGACGAAGGCGATGGGCAGGATAACCACGCCGACCTTATCGGCCGCGGCGCGCGCCAACTCCTGATCCAGCGACGGCTCCAACCATTTCATCGGCCCGACCTTGCTTTGATAGCAGATCGTCCAATCGGCCATCTTTTGATTAGGGTGGGCAAACCCGGCCGCATGCGCAATCGCGATCGCAGATTGTTCGATTTCCATCTGGTAGGGATCGCCGGCATCGATGACTTTTTGCGGCAGGCCATGCGCGGAAAATAAGATCCGCACCGGTGCCCCATCGGCTTGAGCCAGGGTCTGTTTCAACAAATCGGCTTGGGCCGCGGCGTAGGCAGCATTGTCCGGATAGGAGCGGATCATGTGGGTGCGGGCCAGCAGCGACCAGCGACCGATCGCCTCCATCCATTCCGCGATGGACGAGCCCGTCGTCGTTGTCGAATATTGCGGATAGAGCGGCAGCAGCACGATTTCATCGGGCTGGAACGCGGCGACCTCGGCCGCGGTTTGACCGGCGCGTGGGTGCCAATACCGCATGGCGATAAACACCCGATTGGTGGCGTCATCCGCTTTGTTGAGTTCCGTTTCGAGCGCCTTGGCTTGAGCGCGGGTCAGCTCCAGCAGCGGCGAACGACCCCCGATATGGGCATAGATGGCTTCCGCCGTTTTGGCACGTGCGCGCGAAATGATCTGGGCGAGCAGCCAACGCAGCGGCGCCGGGTAATCGATAATTGCCGGGTCGTTGAACAGATTGAACAGGAACGGCCGCACCGCGGATGGCGCATCCGGCCCGCCTAGATTGAACAGGATGACCGCGCGTTTCACCTATCGATTCTCACGCACGATCGAAAGCAACTGTTCGACATGCTCCGGCGCTGTATCCGGTAAAATGCCGTGGCCGAGATTGAAGATGAACGGGCGTTTGCCGAATTGCTGCAAAATATCGCGGGCCGAGCGTTCCAGCGCGGCGCCGCCCGCCATCAACGCCAGATTATCCAAGTTCCCTTGGATAGCGCAGCGTTCAGGAATGGCCCGCACCGCCCAGGACGGTGAAATCGTCGCATCGAGCGACAAACCATTCACTTCAGTCTCAAAGGCATAGGCGATGTAGTTCTGTCCAGCACCGCGCGGGAAACCGATGATCGGCGTTTTAGGATAGGCTTTGCGCACTCGGCGCACGATTTCCGCCGTGGGTTCAATCACCCAGCGGCGGAATTGATCCGGCGGCAACACCCCGGCCCAAGTATCGAACAACTGCACCGTCTGCACGCCGGCCTCGATCTGGCGGATCAGGTAAGACGCCGTCGCATCCACCAGCAAATCCATCAAACGCTGGAAACCACCCAGATCGGTATAGGCCCAGCGGCGGATTTTTTGGAAATCGCGGCTGCCGCCCCCTTCGACCATGTAGGTTGCCACCGTCCACGGCGCGCCGGCGAACCCAATCAAGGCAACATCCTGGGGTAAGGCCGCCCGCAGGCCCATCACCGTCGAATAAACCGGGGTCAGATGGGCATGAAAGGCTTCTTCGTCGAACACCGGTAGGGCATCGCCCGGGCGCAAGGGATCGAGCTTCGGCCCTTCGCCGGCCATAAAGCCGACTTGGCGACCCAACGCATCCGGAACAACCAGAATATCGCTGAACATGATCGCCGCATCGAGACCGTAACGGCGCACGGGCTGAAGACTGGCTTCGATGGCCAGCTCCGGTGAATAGCAAAATTCCAGGAAATTCGATGTCTTGGCCCGCAGCGCGCGATATTCCGGCAAATGCCGTCCTGCCTGACGCATCAACCAGATGGGTGGTGGATTGACGACCTTATGGTCGAGAACACGCAAAAGCTTTGGCTTTGCGTCCTGGCTTGGCAGGCTTTCGGTCTCTGACATGGGTTCAAAATCGGGCACGGAGGATTCCTACAACACTTAAAAGAAATTAAAAGAGATAAAGGGGTAGTTGTTGTTGGGGCCTGTATGAATGGGATTATTCGTTATCCCGGCAAACCTGGCAAAAGCGGGTATAGCGAAGGGCCTGTAGATCATATGTCGGATGAGATATCCCCATAGTTCGCATACCGCCTGAGATGATATCCAGCCTGTATAACATCGGGAGGAGATTCCCCGCTCCCGGCATCGAATCCGGGTTTGCACGATCTCGCCGACTTATCCAGATTCTATACACGACTACTCACATTCCTCGTATTCTAGGCCCATGGCTGATTTTCATCTGCATTTGATCTCCGACGCGACCGGCGAAACCGTCCAGTCGGTGTCGCGCGCCTGCCTCGTACAATTCGAGAATGTAACCCCCGTCGACCATCTATGGACCCTGGTGCGGACGGAGCGCCAGGTCGAAAAGGTCATCGCTGGGATCGAAAAAAGCCCTGGCCTTGTCCTTTTTACCGTCGTTGACGAGGACATTCGCGATCAGATCCAGGATGCCTGCCGCCGCATCGGCGTGCCCTGCGTGTCCGTCTTGCAACCGATCATGGTTGCGCTTGGTCATTTCCTAAATACGGAGGGCCATGCCGAGCCCGGCCGCCAACATGTGCTTGGTACAGAGTATTACGCACGGATCGCGGCGATGGATTACGCGATGGCGCACGATGATGGCCAGGCCACGTGGAATCTCGAAGAGGCGGATGTCCTGCTCATCGGTGTCTCGCGTACGTCGAAAACCCCGACCTGCATCTACCTGGCAAACCGTGGGATCAAGGCCGCCAATATCCCATTGGTCACCGGCGTTGAGGTCCCAGATGAGGTCTTCACTTTAAAGAAGCCGCTCATCGTCGGCTTGACCAAGGATACCAAGAGCCTCGTCCAAGTGCGACGCAATCGGTTGAAGATGCTCAACAACGATAGCGATACGCCATATGCGGACCACGACTCAGTCGAAGCCGAAGTCATCCGGGCCAAACGGTTGTTCACCCGCTACGGTTGGCCGGTGATCGATGTCAGCCGTCGTTCGATCGAGGAAACCGCCGCCGCGATCATGACCTTGCGGACCCAGCGCCTCGAAGCGATGGGCACGCCCTTGCCCGAAACGACCAGCGGTTGATGCCGCGTCTTATTCTGGCATCCGGCAGTGCCGTGCGGGCCCGGCTGTTGCAAAACGCCGGCCTCAAATTCGATGTTATCGCTTCCAGTGTCGATGAAAACGACATCAAAAACACGCAACGTCGTGCGTCGGTCGAAGACCTGGCGATGATCCTCGCGCGCGCGAAGGCCGCCGAGGTAGCCGCAAAATATCCCGACGCCTTGACCATCGGGGCGGATCAGATTTTGGAGTGCGATGGTCGCCGTTTCGACAAGCCGAAAGACCGCGCCGAGGCCGCGTCGCATCTGCGCGCGTTTCGCGGGCGGCCCCATCGCCTGATCACCGCCTGCGTCGTCTATCGCGGCGCGGAGGAAATCTGGCGCCATACGGCGATCCCGAAACTGTCGATGTGGGCGTTCGACGACGCGTTCATCGATGCGTATCTCACCGAGGCGGGCGATAAGGTGCTGACCTCGGTCGGCGCGTATCTGCTTGAAGGTCTCGGCGTGCATTTGTTCGAACGCATCGAGGGCGATTATTTCTCGGTCCTGGGCCTGCCGCTGCTACCGTTGTTGTCCTTCCTGCGGCTGAAAGGTTTGCGGTTGGCATGATTACAGGTCGCGCAAAATTGGCGGGCGTGATGGGCTGGCCGGTGGGTCATTCCCTATCGCCGCTGTTGCATGGCTATTGGCTGTCGACGCATGCCATCGATGGCGCTTACGTGCCGCTCGCTGTGAAGCCGGAAGATTTTGCTGAGGCCGTGCGAATGTTGCCCAAGCTGGGTATCGCCGGCGCCAACGTCACCATTCCGCATAAACAAGCAGCCCTCGCCGCCTGCGACGAGCTGGATGATGTCGCGGTGCGCATCGGCGCGGTGAACACGATCGTCGTGCGGCGCGACGGGCGGCTGTGGGGCACCAACACGGATGCTTATGGCTTTCTCGAAAATCTCAAAGCGAAACATCCGACGTGGGATGCGGGCGCCGGCCCAGCCGTTGTGATCGGCGCGGGTGGCGCAGCGCGCGCCGTAGTCGTCGCCTTGCTCGATGCCGGCGTGCCTGCCGTGCGCCTGACCAATCGCTCGCGTGAACGCGCCGATGCGTTGGCGAATGACCTCGACGCAAAAAAAATCGAGGTTACGGATTGGGATTTGCGGAATGTCGCACTCGCCGGCGCGGGCCTGCTGGTGAACGCGACCAGCCTCGGCATGACCGGCCAGCCGGAACTCGATCTCGATCTGGCGCATCTGCCGAAAGAGGCCGCCGTCTACGACATCGTCTATGTCCCGCTCGAAACCGATTTGTTGAAGGCGGCCAAGGCGGCCGGCCATCCTGTCATCGACGGTATCGGCATGTTGCTGCATCAGGCGCGCCCGGGTTTCGCCGCCTGGTTCGGCATCGAGCCCACCGTCGATCAAGCGCTGACGACTTATGTGCTGACCGCCGCAGGTGCGGGAACCTGAGCCATGGTTATTCTCGGACTCACCGGCTCCATCGCCATGGGAAAATCGGCAACGGCTCAGATGTTCCGCCGCCTCGGCGTGCCGGTGCATGATTCCGATGCCGAAGTGCACAACCTGATGGCGCGCGGCGGCGCGGCAGTTGCGGCAGTCGAGGCCGCCTTTCCCGGTGTCGTGAAAAACGGCGCGGTCGATCGCGCGGCGCTGGGGCAACGCGTGTTCGGCAGGCCGGATGAGCTGCAAAAACTCGAAGCCATTCTGCATCCGCTGGTCGGAAAGAGTCGTGAGCAATTCCGCCGCCGTCACATCGCACGCGGCACGCCGGTCGTGGTCTACGACATCCCGTTGTTGTACGAGGTCGGCGCGGATGCGCTGTGTGACGAGGTTGTTGTCGTGAGTGCCCCGAAATTTTTGCAGCGCCAGCGCGTGTTGCGGCGCCCGGGCATGAGCGCAGAACGTCTCAAATCCATTCTCGCCCGTCAGATGCCGGACGCGGATAAACGCCGCCGCGCCGATTTCGTGGTGCCGACCGGATTGGGCAAAGCGGAAACACTTCGCCACATCAAACAGATTGTAGCTTTGGCCAATTTCATGGTCGGGCGTCATTAACGTTGGGTGACGCCCATCCCTCGCATTGCGAGGGCGCAATGACGTCGCTTTGCGTTGAAAAACTTCCGCGAACCGGACTAGATTCTTTTTATGCGCGAAATCGTCCTGGATACCGAAACAACCGGCTTTGATCCCCAGCAGGGCCACCGTGTGGTCGAGATCGGCTGTATCGAGCTGTTCAACCACGTGCCCACGGGCAAGACGTTCCACAAATACTGCAATCCCGAACGCGACATGCCGGCCGAAGCTTTCGCGGTGCATGGCCTGGGCGAGGACTTTTTGCGTGGCCAGCCGCTGTTCGCCGATATCGGCGAAGGCCTGGTTGAATTCCTGGGCGATGAGGCGCCGATCATCGCGCATAACGCCGAATTCGATATGCGCTTCGTCAATTTTGAGCTGGGCAAATGCGGCCTCGCCAAATTGCCGATGACGCGCGCGATCGACACCGTGATGATGGCGCGCACCAAGTTTCCGGGTGCGCCCGCTAGCCTCGATGCGCTGTGCAAACGCTTCAACATCGACAACGGCTCGCGCACGTTGCACGGAGCACTCCTCGATGCGCAATTGCTGGCCGAAGTTTATCTCGAACTGATCGGCGGCCGGCAGGCGGGTCTGATGCTGGGCGAAAATGCCGCGGAGGAAGCGGCGCTGGCTGCCATCGAGATCGTGCACCGCGTGGCGCGCGCCCATGTGGCAAGCGAGGCCGAACTCGCCACGCATGCGGAATTCCTGAAAAAAGTCACCAATCCTATTTGGTTGCGCTGAAACGCAACGGGCCGATCTGGCTTCGCTAAGGCGAAGCCGGCCTATTGCAGTGCTCTGTTGCGCAGCTCGCGATCGACCGCGAAGCGTAAGTCGCTGGCGACCTCTCGCATTTTCGTGGCATCGGGTACGTCGGCTTCCAGCTCGAAGGTATAGCCGCCGCCGATGGCTTGCAGCAAAACCCGTGGCGGCGGAAAAGATTGAACATTCGGATCGGCCGCCGCACAGCCCAAAAGCAAATCGCGCCCGCCCTCCGCGCCCAGCGCTTCGGGTAATTGGAACGTGATTTGAAGGCGCGCACCGCGGTCTTTGTGTGTCCAATTGGTAACCGAGACGGATAAAAAATCACCGTTCGGAATTAACACCGATGCACGATTGCCCGTGACGACTTCGGTCGAGCGGACGTTGATGCGATTAACAAGGCCTTCGGTGCCGCTCACCGTGATCCAGTCACCGACCTTGACCGGCCGTTCGATCAACAAAATCAGACCGGATACGAAATTGTTGATGATGTTTTGCATCCCGAAGCCGATGCCGACGGACAGCGCCCCGGCCACGAAGGCAAGGCTCGACAGGTTAATGCCAAGGGCCATCACGGCAATTGAGCCGGCGACGATAACGCCGATATAACCCAAGCCCGAACGTAGCGAGTTACGCACGCCTACATCGAGCTGGGTTCCCGGGAACACGCGGCGGTCGAGAATCTGCTGGGCAAAGCGTGTCAGCCAAACGCCGATGAGGAAGGTGAATATGGCGCCTATGAGGTCGGCCAACGACAACGTAATGTTGCCGATGCGCACACCTTCGATCAGACGCTCCGTCATCATCAGCGCGTCTTCGGCGCCGGTGCCCCAAACCACCATGGTGCCGAGGATCAGGCCGATCACCGCCACAATGTCGAAAATGATGCCGAACCAAAACAACGCCAGCCGTAACGCGGGTTGATCGGTACCGAGGCGGTCGCACAGCTTGCGGCCGGCGGGGCTTTCCGCGTCGCAGACACGGACGATGACTTCTTGCGCCATCAAGCGCAGGCTCCACGCGACGAAGAACAGGGCCGCGGTCGCCAAACTATTGGAGAATATATAGGGCCCGAGATCGACGTAACCGAGGGCGCTGGCAAGGATGGACGCGGTCGCAATCGCAGGCGGTACGACCAGCAGGAAAAGCCGGATTGCCTTGCCGCTCGTTGCCTTGTTCTGCAACAGGACGCGGCCGCCGATGCCGATGGCCGAGCGCCCGATGACGCTGCCGGCGACCGTGAAAATCAAAGCCCAGACGGCGATGAGGTTGGCGCTGATAAATGTCACGGTCAGATGCCCGAGCGCGGCATTGATCGCAAACAGGTAGGTCAAAAGCGCGAGCGAACGAACCAACGCTGTCCGATCGTCGTCGTCCGCGATCAGAGGCGTGACGCCGCTGGGCGGTCGGATGGCGACCGCATGCAGAATCCGCAAGGAGATTCCCACGATCAGGCCGATGGTGATCACGGCGAGGACGACAGCACGTCCGGAAGCTTCGGGCAGCCAATCTTTCAGCGGGGCGATAAGCCAGGCGGCCGTGATGGCGGCAATCCACGGCAGGGTCGACCGCAAGACGCTCAGCATGATCCGGCTCACCGCTCCGCTGAAGCAGGGCCCCCAGACAGGCCAGCTTCGCCGAGCAGCCAACCGGACGAGGATAAGCGTCAACAACCAGGTCACGACGCTGACCGAGATCACCAGCACGGCCACCTGGCCGGTCTCGCTTCCCGACTGCAGCCACGATCGCGTGACATCCGTGGTGCTCACCATCACCAAGCCGGCCATGGCCCATATCTCGCCGCCGGCACGCGCCCAGGTCAAAGGATTGAACGGAATTTGGCCGCGTGCGATCAGGGACGCGGCGAGTTTATCCAGGCGCGTGGTTGAAATTTTATCGAGCAACTGATCGGCACGGGCAACGACCAGATCAACCTGGCGGGTCCAGCCGCCGAACAATCCGACACGATCTTCCAGCGCCTTTCGCTGTGCCTTCATGTCGTCGGATTCGGATGCATCGGCCGGCGCCGAGGCGACAAAGGCGTCGCGCAGTTCACGCGCCTCGTTGGCAAAGTGCTGGATCTCGTCGCCAAATGCGGTCGCTTGCGTGCGAACCGCGGCGGCCTGATCGGCAAAAGCATCGATTTGTGTCGCGTCCAGCTTGAGTACGCTGACGTCATGACTGATCCGATCGAGCGCCCGCGTCCAATCCGCGAAACGCGTGACGACCGAGGCGGGCTCCGGCGGTTCCTGGGCGAGCGCTCGTCCGTCCCATGCCATGATCAGGAACGCGGCGATACCGCACGCAATGGCCATCTGGAAGCGTCGAGCGAATACCGCGAAGGCTAGACCCATCGTTCCCTCCAAGCATGTTTTTGCATCATGGCGGTGAACCTGTGGCGGGTCGACAGCTAAAGTTACCCGGCCCGGCTGACCGGGCGCGTTCACAGCCCCGCTCGCCGCGCGGCCGTTTTGTTCAAGTCATTGTTATAAGAGCAACCGCCGCGCGATGGGGCGATGGCGCGGCGCGATGAGCTAAGCCTTCGTCTGCGCCGCCTGGGCCTGTTGCGCGCGCTGCTGATAGAGATGCGCAAAATCGATCGGCGACAGCATCAGCGGTGCGAAGCCGCCGTCCCCGGTGCAATCGGCGACGATGCGGCGCAGGAACGGGAACAGGATCATCGGGCATTCGATCAACACCACCGGGCCCAGATGTTCCTGCGGCACGTTGAGGGTGAAGATGCCGGCATATTCGATTTCCAGCAGATAGGCGAGTTGCTCCTTGGCGCGCGCTTCGGCGCGGACCTTAAGAACGACCTCGAAGATATCCTGCTGCTTGGGCTCGGCCTGCACATCGATATCGACCTTGATGTTCGGCGCTTCGCTCATCAGCGAAAAGACCTGCGGCGTGTTGGGCGCCTCGAAGGACAGATCCTTCACATATTGGCCATTGATTAGCAGCGGCGGACGTTTCGGCTGCTCCGGCTCCGGCGTGAAACGGTCGCTGGGGATGGGGCTGGATTCGTCGCTCATGAATGGGGTCCTCGGCGCTGTTTTTGGCCTGTATTTTCCGGGGGCCTGCGTAGCATTAATCGCGTTTGGGTACAACGTCGCCAGGAGTACCCAATTGGGAATCCAGGAGCGGTCTTTGCGGCGTCTCGCCGGGTGCCGGGGACACCTCCTCGAACTCGCCCTCGATCACCATGTCGTCACGTGTCGGCCCACGTTTGCTTCCTTGGCGGGGATCGCCATAGGTCGAGCCGTGCACAATGGCATGGCGCGCCAGCATACGTTTCAGGGCCACGCGGGTCGGTGGCAGAAACAGTATGAGTGCGGCGATATCGGTCAGGAACCCGGGCAGCAGCAGCAAGACCCCGCCGGCCACCAGGCAGAGCGCATCGAACGCCTGATCGATCGGAGCGACACCGTTCTGCATTTGCGCGCGCGCGCGCATCAGCAAGGAAATGCCCTCGCTGCGCATGAGCCACAGCCCGGCGACGCCGGCGCCGAAGAACAACAACAGTGTATTGATCCAGCCCAGCCATTCGCCGACCTGGATAAATATATAGATTTCGAGGATCGGCCACGCGATCAGGCCGAAGAGCACCATCCATCCCATCGCGTTAATCTAGGCCGAAATCCCGAAATTGCCATTGCATGACATCGATTTCGCGCCAACTTAAGCGAAATAAGGCGGATATATCGCGTTTCAAGCCATGATGGCGGCTAGACCCCCTTCCGGCGAGTGAGTAATCTGCCGCTAGATTAGACGACGCTTCTAGAGAGACTCGATAAGATCGCATGGGCGAAAGTTTTCAATACGTCGACATCATCCTGTTCGCCATGATCGCGGCTTTCCTCGTGCTGCGCCTGCGCAGCGTGTTAGGCCGTCACAAGGACGATGGCCGCCCGCCGCCCCGCCCCGAGGCCGATCCATTGGCTCAGCCGACCAATATGGGCGACGATACCGTGATCCCGCTGCCTGAGCGCATGCGCCGCCCGCGCCCCGAAAATCCGTTCGACGATCAGCCCCTTGCCGAGCCGGCCGGCCCGCTGGAAGCCGGCGTCGCCGCGATGCGCGCGCACGATCCGCGCTTCGATCTCAAGGAATTCATCGGCGGTGCGCGCGCCGCGTTCGAGATGATCGTGCAGGGTTTCGCCGAAGGCGACCGCAAGACCTTGAAAGAGCTGTTGAGCACCGAGGTCTACGACAATTTCGACGGCGCCATGCGCGACCGTGAATCGCGCAACGAGATCTTGGAAAACACGCTGATCCGCATCGTGTCGGTCGATCCGACCGAAGCCGAGGTCGAACACGGCATCGCCTCGATCACGGTGAAGATCGTGTCCGAACAGGTCAACGTCACCAAGAACGCCGCCGGCGAAACCGTCAGCGGCAATGCGAACCATATCGCCGAGGTCTCCGATATCTGGACCTTCTCGCGTGATCTGCGCTCGCGCGATCCCAATTGGAAACTGGTCGCCACCCGCAGTGAATAAAGTGCGGCTGCTTGTTACGGCATCGTTGCTGGCACTTCTCGCCGCCTGTACGCCGCGCGAGGTCACGCCGCCGGCGCCACCCGCTGCGGCTGAGCCCAAGCTCGACATCAGCGTAACGAACTTCGCATCCCTGCCCGGCTGGGCCGCCGACGATCAGGCGCTGGCCTACGAAACCTTCCGCGATTCTTGCGCCGCGATGATCAAGCGCGATCGCACCGCGACGTGGTCGCTGGGCTCGGTCAGCGGCACCAATGCCGATTGGATCAATATCTGTCAGCAGTTGCAGCCCAAGGTCACGGCGGCCGAGGCACGCGCGTTTTTTGAGCGCAACTTCACGCCGCTCGATATTTCCGACGGTGGGAAAGCGACCGATAAAAATAGCGGCATGATCACCGGCTATTTCGTGCCGGAACTTAAAGGCTCGCGCACGCAAAGCGCACGCTTCTCGGTGCCGCTCTATCGCCGCCCGCCCGATCTGGTCACCGCCGATCTCGGCGCCTTCCGCGAAGAATTCAAAGGCAAGTCGGTGACCGGCCGTATCGAGGGCAATCGCTTCGTGCCCTATCCGCCGCGCGCCATCATCGAAAAGGGTGAACTGGCGGGCAAGAAGCTCGAGATCCTGTGGGTCGACGATCCAATCGAAACCTTCATCACGCATATCCAAGGCTCGGGCCGCGTCGTGCTTGAAAACGGCGAAACCATCGGCGTCGGTTACGATGCGCAGAACGGCCAGGCCTATCGCGCCATCGGCCGCGATCTGGTGGAGCGCGGCGTGATGCCGGCGAGCGAAGTGACGCTCGACAGTATCGTGAATTGGCTGCGCGCCAATCCGAAGGACGCGCAGGACGTGATGAACAAAAATCCGTCTTATGTGTTCTTCCGCGAAATCAAAGGGCGCGGCCCCATCGGTTCGCAAGGCGTGCCGCTGACGCCCGGCCGCTCGCTCGCCGTCGATCGCAAGTTCCATTCGATGGGCATGCCGATCTGGCTCGACACCACCTACCCCTCGGGCAATCCGCAGGCGGGCCAGCCGCTCCGCCGCTTGATGATCGCCCAGGATACCGGCGGCGCCATTGTCGGTGTGGTGCGCGGTGATCTGTTCTGGGGGCAGGGCGCGGCGGCGCGCGCCGCCGCGGGCGCCATGAAACAGCCGGGCAAGTTCACGGTTCTGGTGCCGAGTGCATCGTTGAAGCTGTCGTTCAACGCGCCGGTTGCACGCGCGGGCTGAGCACACCCACTTTACTCCGATCCGGTTAAGCGCGATCTTGATGCAAAGCGACCTCGCGTCGCAAATATCGAGAACGCCATGACGAATGCCGACGCTCCGCGCACCCCTCCTGATCATCCTCGCGTTGCGCTGCTCGTTACCTGCCTCGTCGATGTCATGCGTCCGCAAATCGGCTTCGCCGCCGTGCAGTTGCTGGAGCGTGCGGGCTGTATCGTCGAAGTTCCCGAGGCGCAGACCTGCTGCGGCCAGCCGGCCTATAATTCGGGCGACCGGGCGGATGCGCAAAAAATCGCCAAAGACGTCATAGAAGCCTTCGCCGGTTTCGATTATGTCGTCGCCCCGTCCGGTTCTTGCGCCGGTATGGTTCGGGCGCATTTCCCCGAACTGTTCGCGAATGATCCGGTCTGGGGTCCGAAGGCGGCCGAACTGTCCGCGCGCACCTATGAGCTGACCCAATTCCTGGTCGATATCATGGGTTGCAAGAACATTGTGACCGCCGATGCCTCGGTCAAAACCGCCATCGCGATCTATCACGATTCCTGCTCCGGCCTACGCGAGCTCGGCATCAAGGCGCAGCCCCGAACCCTGCTCAAAGCGGTGCCCGGATTGGCCGTGCGGGATTATTCCGGTTCCGAAACATGCTGCGGATTTGGGGGGACTTTCTGCATCAAATACCCCGATGTGTCGGATCGCATCGTCACTCAGCGCCTGGCTGATTTGGCGCGAACTCCCGGGAATCTGCTGTTGGGCGGCGACCTCGGCTGTCTGATGAATCTGGCCGGCAAGCTCAGCCGCGAGGGCTCACCTTTGCGCGTTTTCCATGTTGCGGAAGTTTTGGCCGGCGGGACGGACGGGGCTTCCATCGGGGAAGAAGGATGACGATGCACGTCACCACCGATTTCCCGGCCGCCGCCAAAAAGGCGCTCGCCGATCCGTCCTTGCAGGCGGCCCTCGCCCGCATGCGCAACGGGTTTGTGACCGCGCGCGCCACGGCGGTGGCGCGTCTGCCTGAATTCGAGGATCTGCGCGACCGAGCCCAGGCGATCCGCGACCATGTGCTGCAAAATCTCGACGCTTATCTGGAGCGGTTCGAGGCCAATGTGATCGCCGCCGGGGGCCAGGTCCATTGGTGCCGCGATGCCGCCGAAGCGCGCCAGACCGTGCTCAATATTTTGCGCCAGACGGGCGCAAAAACCTTCGCCAAGGGCAAGTCGATGGTCGGCGAGGAAATCGAGCTTAATCCCTATCTTGAAGCCAACGGCGTGCGGCCGATTGAGACGGATTTGGGCGAATATATCATTCAACTGCGCCATGAAACGCCGTCGCATATCATCGCACCCGCCACCCATGTGTCGAAAGAACAGGTGGCCGAGGTATTCCGCGCCGCGCACGGCCATCTGGATGTCGGCCGTCCCTTGGAAACGCCGGATTCCTTGCTGGCCGAGGCGCGCGAGATTTTGCGCAAAGAATTCCTTTCGGCGGACGCCGGGATGACCGGCGCCAACTTCCTGATCGCCGAAACCGGCACCAGCGTGATCGTCACCAACGAGGGCAACGGCGACCTGTCGCAGACCGTGCCCAAGACCCACATCGTGCTCGCCGGCATCGAAAAGGTCGTGCCGACCCTGGACGACGTTTCCGTCCTTTTGCGCGTGCTGGCGCGCAGCGCCACCGGCCAGGAGATCAGCACCTACACGACGTTTTCCACTGGGCCGAAGCGCGCCACGGATATGGATGGCCCGCAGCATTACCATGTCGTGCTGCTGGATAACGGCCGTAGCGCGCTTTTGGGCGGGCAATTCCACGACATGTTGCGCTGCATCCGCTGCGGCGCCTGCCTCAATCATTGCCCGGTGTATGGCGCGGTCGGCGGACATGCTTATGGCTCGGTCTATCCCGGCCCGATGGGCTCAGTCTTGAGCCCGGCTTTCGCTGGGATCGAGGCGGCGAAACATCTGCCGCATGCCTCGACGCTCTGCGGCGCCTGCGAAGCGGCCTGCCCGGTGCGCATTCCGCTGCCCAAAATGCTGCGCGCCTGGCGCGATATATCGTTCGAACGCGGCTTGGTGACGCAACGCTCCAAGCTCGGCCTTGCACTCTGGTCGTTCGCCGCGCGGAACCCGGCGCTATATCGAATGGGTGCGGCGATCGCTGCCAAAATTCTGCAAAAGCCGCGTGCGATATTGCGTTTGGTGCCGGGCTTGTCGGGTTGGCTGGCGACGCGCGATTTCCCGGCCGCGCAGGGCAAAACGTTTATGGCTCAGTGGAAGGCGAAACGTGGCTGACGCGCGCGCCGACATCTTCGCGCGGTTGCGTTCGTCCCTGGATGCGGGCGGGCCCGTCGACACGCGCCGGGCCGCAGTGGCGTCGCGCATTGCCGCGCCGCCGCGCATCGGTTTGCTGGGCCGCGTCAGCAATGTCGATCTGGTCGCGACATTCAAGGACCGCGCCGGCGAATTGGGTGTATCGATCAGCCACGTCGTCTCTGCCGCTGAGATCGGCGACGCGGTCGCGGATTATCTACGCAGCCGCAATTTGCCGCAGGTGGTGCGAACGTCGCCGGAACTCGCTGATGTTGCTTGGCCGAGCAGCCTGACGGTCAGCTCCGGCGGCACCGACGGCGACGATCCGGTCGGCGTGGCCTTGGCGCGCGCCGGGGTCGCGGAAACCGGCACGGTGGTGATGGCGTCGGGTGCCGCCAGCCCGACCAAGCTCAATTATTTGCCGGAAAGCCATATCGTCGTGCTGGCCGCCGCCAACATCGTGGCGAGTTACGAGCAAGGCTTGGATATCGCGCGGGGCGACACAGGCGATCTGCCACCGCGCACCATCAATTGGATCAGCGGCCCGTCGCGCACCGCCGATATCGAACAGACGATCCTGGTCGGCGTGCATGGGCCGAAGCGTATCCATGTCGTCATTGTCGATCATTTGCCATGAGCAGGCGCATCGCCGAAGACGAAACCGAACTGTTGCGCCACGCCTTCCGGGATGTGACGCCGCTCAAGGGCCGCACCATCCGCCAAAAGGCAGCGGAGAAAAAAGCCGCTGCGCAAAAAGCGGAAAAAATCGTCGCCGTAAAAGCGAAACCGCGCGCGCTGGTTTTACCGCCGCCAAAGCCAGCCCCGGTGAAAACCACGTTACCCGATCTGTCGGCGGGAACATCGGCGGGTGTCGATCTCGCCACTGTGCGCAAATTGAAGCGCGGCAAGATCCCGGTGACCGCGCGGCTCGATCTGCACGGCCATACGCAGGACGAAGCCTATTCGGCGCTGTCGCATTTTCTGGCCGCCATGCAGGGCGCGTCATCGCGCGCCGTGCTGGTCATCACCGGCAAATCCGGCGTGCTGCGCCGCCAGGTTCCGGGCTGGCTCAACGCCGCGCCCAATCGCGCGCGCGTTTTGTCCTTCACGTCGGCGCGCATCTCCGACGGCGGCGAAGGCGCACTTTATGTGCTGGTGAAAAAAATCAAATGAGGAAGGTTCGTCCATGACTCCGTTCGGCGCCCGCGTGCGTGCCCTGCGCGAAAAGAACAATATCCAGCTGCAGCAGATGGCGCGCGACCTGAAAGTCTCGTCGGCGTATCTGTCGGCGCTCGAACACGGCAATCGTGGTCGGCCGGGTCCGGGCCTGGTCATGCAGATCGCCGCCTATTTCGAATTGATCTGGGACGAGGTGGATGAGTTGAAGCGTCTCGCGCAACTCTCGCATCCGCGCGTGCCGGTCGAAACCGGCGGCCTGACGCCCAAGGCCACCTTGTTTGCGAACCTCTTGGCCAAACACGTGCACGAGCTGGACGAGGTGACCTTAGATCGTCTGCTCGTCGAGATCGGCTACGACGATAAGCCGTGACTATGCAGATCGAGTGGTCCCGCTACATTGGATTGGCGATCGCGACAGCGCTGCTGGTCTATCTGATCGTGCGCTGCGTGCGTTCGCTCAGCACCGGCGCGTTTCATTTCGGCCGCGTGACCCGCGTGCATCGCGACGATAACCCGAAGGACTTTGCGTTTCTGGCGCGTGCCCAGATCGTCGGTACGCTGATCTTCTTCGCGGTCTACGCTTACGCGGTCTACGACCGCTTCGCTGGCGAGTTCTTTACAAAATAAACTTCGACAGATCCGTGTTCTTGGCCAGCTCGCCGACACGTTCGCGCACCATCGCGCCATCGATCGTCACGGTTTCGCCCGTGCGATCGGCGGCGGTGAAGCTGATCTCTTCGAGCAGCTTTTCCAGCACGGTGTGCAGACGCCGCGCACCGATATTCTCCACCGTCGAATTGATCAGCGCCGCCTGGCGCGCGAGTTCGGCCACCGCATCGTCGGTGAAGATGAGCGTCACGTTCTCGGTCGCCATCAGCGCGATATATTGCTTGATCAGGCTGGCCTGCGGCTCCGTGAGGATGCGCACGAAATCGCCTTCGGTCAGCGCGTTGAGCGCGACGCGGATCGGCAGGCGGCCTTGCAGTTCGGGCAACAGGTCCGACGGCTTCGCCAGATGGAACGCACCCGACGCGATGAACAGGATATGATCGGTCTTCACCGTGCCGTGCTTGGTGGCGACCGCGGTGCCTTCGATCAGCGGCAATAGATCGCGCTGCACGCCTTCGCGGCTGACATCCGCGCCGACGCGTTCGGAGCGTGCGGTGATCTTGTCGATCTCGTCCAGGAACACGATGCCGTTGTTCTCGACCGCCGAGATCGCTTCGCGCACCACGGTCTCTTCATCCAACAGCTTGTCGGATTCGTCGTCCATCAGCACGGAATAGGAATCCGTCACCGTCATGCGCTTCTTCTTGGTGCGCTTGCCGAAGGCTTTGCCCATCATCTCGTTGAGATTGATCATGCCCATCTGCGTGCCCGGCATGCCGGGGATGTCGAAGGTCGGCAGGCCGCTATTGCCGGTATCGGCGACGTCGATCTCGACCTCTTTATCGGCCAGCTCGCCTTCGCGCAGCATCTTGCGGAATTTTTGCCGCGTATCCTTGGATGCGTTTTCCCCGACCAGCGCATCGAGGATGCGTTCCTCGGCGCGGATCTCGGCCTTCGCGGTCACTTGTTTGCGCATGCGCTCGCGCGTGTCGTGGATGGCGATCTCGACGAGATCACGAATGATCTGTTCGACGTCGCGGCCGACATAGCCGACCTCGGTGAACTTGGTCGCTTCGACTTTGAGAAACGGCGCTTCGGCGAGGCGCGCGAGGCGGCGCGCAATTTCGGTTTTGCCGACGCCGGTCGGGCCCATCATCAAGATGTTCTTGGGCTGGACTTCCTCGCGCAGATCGCCGCTCAACTGCTGGCGGCGCCAGCGATTGCGCAGCGCCACTGCGACGGCGCGTTTGGCGTCGGTCTGGCCGATGATATAGCGGTCGAGTTCGGAAACGATTTCGCGCGGGGAAAAATTGCTCATTTCACAATTAGCTTTTCGAGGGTGACGTTGCCGTTGGTGTAGACGCAGATATCGGCCGCGATGCCCATGGCGCGGCGCGCGATGGCTTCGGCGTCCATGTCGGTGCGGTCGATGAGTGCGCGTGCGGCGGCGAGCGCATAATTGCCGCCCGAACCGATGCCGATCAGGCTGTCGCTGGGCTCCAGCACGTCGCCGGTGCCGGATACCACGAGCGACACATTAATATCGGCCACCGCCATCATGGCTTCGAGCCGGCGCAGATACCGATCCGTGCGCCAATCCTTGGCGAGTTCGACGCAGGCGCGGGTCAATTGCCCGGGATGCTGTTCGAGCTTGGCTTCGAGGCGCTCGAACAAGGTGAAAGCGTCGGCGGTGGCGCCGGCAAAGCCGACGATGACGGACCCACCCGCCAGGCGGCGCACCTTCACCGCGTTATGTTTGATCACCGTGTCGCCCATGCTGACCTGGCCGTCGCCGGCCACGACGACCTCGTTCCCTTTGCGCAACGAGAGGATGGTGGTGCCGTGCCAGGCCGGCTGTTGGGAATTCGTCATGAATGGGGGCCAAAATCCGAAGGAAGGTGTGTTTCGGATGTAGTTTCCGGAATGCCCCGGGTCAATGGAAGCCCTTAATGGGCCTTCGATTTGGCGGCGGCTTTGGCCGCTTTGGGCTTTTGGGCCGTCTTGGCCCCTTTGGCCCCCTTCTTATCGTCGCCGCGGATCGCCGAGATCGCGTCCAGGTTCTTCTGGCGCGACGTCCGTTTGTCGCGATTGGCGAAGAAAAAGATATAGATGCCATAGGCGAGGCCGGTGACCCCGAGGAAAATCAGCAAAGGACCGACAAGGCTCGACATGGGGAGGGTATCCGGCGGGAAGATCGAGGCGGGAGTGTGTCCTCTCCGCCCGTCACATCCTAGACGGGCTAACCCGTACATCGCCGACGGGCGGCGCGAACCGGCCTTAGCCCTTTTTGCCGGCGTTCCTGAGCGAATTGGATCCCGGCAGCTCGACGGCGGGGGGCATCGGCGCGGCGGTGGTGGGACGATAAATCTGGGCGATATTGCTGTACGCGACTTTGCGCGCGACGTCGGGCGGTAGCTGCGCCAGCAGGCGCTGTAAATTCGCCAACCCAACGGCATCGCCGCCGCGCGCCTGAGGGCCGTCCTGATAGAATGTGTCCGTGCCCATCACGAAGCGATCCGGGAAATCCGAAATGACCCGGACCCAGTCGGGCTTGAGGGTCCCTTGTGGGCTGAGAGCGTCGGCGGCAATTTCGGGTCGCATGCGTTGAATGCGGAAACTCATGTACAGATTGGGATTGCGCGTCAGCAGGTCGCGCACCACCGCGGGTGTGCGCGTCGCCAGCGGCTCGCCGCCGACATGTGCCCAGACGATTTTTGTTTTGCGATTATGCGCGAGGAATCGTTCGAGCCCTTCTTGATTTTGCGTCAAGCGCGACGGATTGGGATGCTGCGCACTTGGATTGACGAGCTGGGGCGGCAGATCCATATCGCGGGGAACCAGATCGAAATGAATATCGATCGCGAGATCATGCGACGCGGCAATATCGCTGAGCATAAGCAGCAGAGGATGATCGGCGGGAACCGCTTCGTAGGGGTGTTGAGGCCCCATGATGGGGATCGACATATGGACGATGCCGATTTCGCCGAATCCGACGATCGGCAATTGAGCCAACGCTTCGGCCTTGAGACGAAAGACCTCTCTGTCGGCATCGGTTATCGCTGCCGCCGCTTTTTGGAAATAGAGTTCGCCGAAGGCGCCCGGGCCGGCCATCAACATGATGCGTCCCGGATATTTCTGTAGGGCCGGGAGCAACTGCGGAAAATCGTGCATCTTCTGCCCGACGATTCCACCTTGCGGCGTCGGCATCAGGATCGTTTTTTCGACCTTGAAGTCGTCCATGGTCTTGATCAGGCCATCGAGGGTCGCGCTGTAATCGGCGAAGCGCGTGAAGTCGAGATGGGCATGGGTGTCGATGAGCGGACTCATGGCCGACTCAGCCAGTGGGGTTAAAGCTCCTGGGCCCCCCTTTTTGCCGGCCTGTGCCTGGGCGGGTTGGACCCCCAAGATAATGTCGGGAGCGCCCAGCGCGCCGATCAGCGCCAAAATAACGATTAAAAGGGGGGATATGTGCATTCGTTCGTCCTCTACGCTGGCCCTGAGGAGTGGCGGCGGCGAGATTGCGACACAACGCTGCCGTCGCGCCAACCGGAAGCGCTTCCCCTTTAATTCCCGGCCTTATCCTGTTACAACCCCGCGCTTAAGCAGGAGCCCCCAAATGCGTCAGGCACGCATCGAGCGCAAGACCAAGGAGACCGAGATTTCCGTATCCGTCAATCTGGACGGGACGGGGAAATACAACGTGTCCACCGGCATCGGGTTTCTCGACCATATGCTGGAGCAGCTGTCGCGCCACAGCCTGATGGACCTCGAGGTCAAGGCGAAGGGCGACCTGCACATCGATTTCCACCACACCACCGAGGATTCCGGCATCGCCATCGGCGAGGCGGTGAACAAGGCGCTTGGCGATCGCAAGGGCATCACGCGCTTCGGCTCGGCCCTGGTGCCGCTCGACGAAGCCCTGAGCCAGGTCGTCGTCGATTGTTCGAACCGGCCCTACCTGGTGTGGAAAGTGAATTTCACCCGGCCCAAGCTGGGCGATATGGATACAGAGCTGTTCAAGGAATGGTTCCAGGCCTTCGCCCAGGCGGCGGGCCTCACCCTCCACGTTGAAACGCTCTACGGCGACAACAACCACCATATCGTTGAATCGGCTTACAAGGGTCTCGCGCGCGCGTTCCGCACCGCGATCACCTTGGATGACCGCGCACTTGGTGTTGTTCCCTCGACCAAGGGCGTGCTCTCCAGCCAGCCGTAAGGAGCGCGGGTCCATGCGCTTCTATACCATTCATGCCCCGCGCCGCCCGTGGGCCTCGACCGAAACGTCGATAGAGGAAGCGCGCGCTGTGAAGGACGGCTTTTCCTGGCCGGCGTTCGTCTTCTCTTTCATCTGGGCCTTGTGGCACCGGCTGTGGCTGGTCGCGGCCGCCATCTTCGTCGCCGAATTCGCCATCGGTCTGCTCGTCGGATTGATCGGCTTGGGCGCGGTCGCGAACGGCGTCCTGTCGCTCGGCACGGCATTGATCGTCGGCTGGCTGGCCAACGATCTGCGCCGCGATCATCTCGAACGCATCGGTCTTACCGATCTCGGCGTGGTCATCGCGGGCAATGGCGAAGATGCGATCGAACGCTATTTCACCGAAAACACACCGCGCGAACCCTTTGGCGTGCCCAGCACAACGCGCAGGCCGCAATTATGAAAGTGGCGCTCATCGATTACGGCTCGGGCAATCTGCGCTCGGCGGCGAAAGCGTTCGAAAAGGTCGCGGGCGAACTCGGTGGCGGCGATGTTGTGGTAACGACCGATGCGAAGGCGCTCGATGCCGCAACGCATATCGTCCTACCTGGTGTCGGTGCCTTCCGCGATTGCCGCGACGGCGTGTTGGCGATCCCCGGCATGATGGATGCGTTGACGCGCAACGTGATCGAAAAGAAGAAACCCTTCCTCGGCATCTGCGTCGGCATGCAATTGATGGCGCGCTGGGGCCGCGAACACGGCGACACCGAAGGCTTCGGCTGGATCGCGGGCGAGGTCGCGCGGCTTACGCCGTCCGATGCGGCGCTGAAAATCCCGCATATGGGTTGGAACGATCTACGCTTCGATCCAAGCGCGCATCCGGTGTTGCAATCACTCACGCCCGGCGCGTTCGCTTACTTCGTGCATTCCTACGCGATGCGCGCCGAAAATCCAGCCGATGTGTTGGCGACCGTCGATTACGGCGGGCCGGTCACGGCGATGGTCGGGCGCGATAATATGATCGGCACACAATTCCATCCGGAAAAAAGCCAGCGCGTCGGCCAGGCGGTCATCGCCGGCTTCCTCAAGTGGAAACCGTAAGCAACATGGGTATGATTTTTTTCCCCGCGATCGATCTGAAGGACGGCAAGTGCGTCCGCCTCTACAAGGGCGAGATGGCGAAGGCGACCGTGTTCGCCAACGATCCGGGCGAGCAGGCGCGCGATTTCGAACTCGCGGGCTGCCGCTGGATCCATGTCGTCGATCTCAACGGCGCCTTCGCTGGCAAGCCGGTGAACGCGGACGCGGTCGAGTCGATCCTCGCGTCAGTCAATGTTCCGATCCAATTAGGTGGCGGCATCCGCTCGCTCGAAACGGTCGAGCTGTGGCTCATGCGCGGCGTGCGGCGCGTCATTCTCGGTACCGCAGCCTTGAAGGATCCGCAGCTGGTTCATGATGCCTGCGCGGCCTTTCCGGATCGCGTCGCCGTCGGCATCGATGCGCGCGACGGGCGTGTCGCGGTCGAGGGCTGGGCGGAAACGTCCGACATCACCGCGCTCGATCTCGCGCGCAAATTCGAAGACGCCGGTGTAGCCGCCATCATCTATACCGACATCGAACGCGACGGCGCGATGGGCGGCCCGAACGTGGATGCGACCGTGGCGCTCGCGCGCAGCGTGTCCATCCCGATCATCGCCTCGGGCGGCGTGTCCAAGATGGACGATATCGCGGCCTTGAAAGCCTCGGGCGGCGACATCCTAGCCGGCGTGATCGCGGGCCGCGCGGTGTATGACGGCGCCGTCGAGCCGCGCGCGGCGCAAGCATTGCTGGACGCCTAGATCATGTCGCTGACCGTCCGCATCATTCCCTGCCTCGACGTCGACAAAGGCCGCGTCGTCAAAGGCGTGAACTTCGTCAATCTCGTCGATGCCGGCGATCCGGTCGAACAAGCGAAGCTCTACGATGCCGCCGGTGCGGATGAACTCACCTTTCTCGACATCACGGCGAGCCACGAAAATCGCGAAACGATTTTCGATGTGGTGCGCCGCACCGCCGAACAATGTTTCATGCCGGTCACGGTCGGCGGCGGCGTACGCACGCTCGACGATGTGCGCAAACTGTTGCTCGCGGGTGCGGACAAGGTGTCGATCAATTCGGCCGCCGTGGCCAATCCGCAGTTCGTCGCCGAAGCCGCCACCAAGTTCGGCAGCCAATGCATCGTCGTCGGTATCGATGCGAAAAAAGTCGATAATCCCAAGGTCGCTTCGGGCTTCGAGATTTTCACCCACGGCGGACGACGCGGCACCGATATCGATGCGGTCACCTGGGCCAAACGCATGGCCGAGTTGGGGGCGGGCGAAATCCTGCTCACCTCGATGGACCGCGACGGCACCAAGGTCGGTTTCGATCTGCCGCTGACGCGCGCGATTTCCGACGCGGTCACCATTCCGGTCATCGCGTCAGGCGGCGTCGGTACACTCGATCATCTGGTGGCGGGCGTGACCGAGGGCCATGCGAGCGCGGTGCTCGCCGCCTCGATCTTTCACTTCGGCACCTATACGATTGCCCAAGCCAAGGATCACATGCGCCGCGCCGGCTTGCCGATGCGTGGAGCGGGAGACGCAGCATGAGTGATGCGCTGGAAAGATTGTTCCGCACCATTGAGGCGCGCAAAGGCGCCGATCCGAAATCCTCCTACACCGCAAAATTATTGGCGGGCGGCACGAGCGCGATCGCCGCGAAGGTGACCGAGGAAGCCGGCGAAGTGGTGCGCGCGGCGGAAGGCGAAGGCAAGGCGCGCCTGATCGCCGAAAGCGGCGATCTGCTTTACCATCTGTTGGTCCTGTGGGCCGACGGCAACGTGACGCCCGACGAGGTCTGGGCCGAGCTTGCGCGCCGCGAAGGTACCAGCGGGATCGAGGAAAAGAATTCGCGTCCTAAAAAGTAAGGAGGCTGTTGTGGCGACTTACGATGACACCAATATCTTCGCCAAAATCCTGCGCGGCGAGATCCCGTGCAAAAAGGTCTACGAGGACGATTGGTCGCTGGCCTTCCACGACATCAATCCGCAGGCGCCGCAGCACATCCTGGTGATCCCCAAGGGCAAATATGTCTCGATCGACGATTTCTCGGCGAAAGCCAGCGCGGACGAGATCGCTGGGCTGATCCGCGCTGTCGGCAATGTAGCCCGCCAATTGGGCCTGGACGCGCCGGGTTACCGGATTTTGGCCAATATCGGCCTGGACGGCGGCCAGGAAGTACCGCATCTGCATTTCCACCTGTTCGGCGGCAAAAAACTGGGCCCGATGCTGCGGCGGGATTAATGAGGCAAAGCGACCTCGCGTCGCTAAACAATGACTTATTAACCCGAACCGGTCTATAACGGCAGGATGGCGGATAACGAAACCCTCGGCCAAACCCTTGGCGCAGCTTTTCTCGACAGTTCCGAGTCGAAGAACGGCGCGATCATGGATGTCGATATCGACATCGTCGCGGTACTCGGCACGGCCGAACTCAAAATTTCGCAAATCCTGCAATTGGGCCGCGGTGCGGTCGTGGAACTCGACCGCCGCATCGGCGAGCCCGTCGATCTGCAGGCTGAACGCCGTCTGATCGCGCGCGGCGAAGTCGTCGTTGTCGAAGATAAGCTGGCCGTGCAATTGACCGAGATCGTCAAACGCAACCGCATGGATCCCGGCGGGAACCGCTAACTAGCTCTCGTCGACTCCGAGCAGCTGACGGTAGATCGCCGCCGTCGCATGATCGAAACAGCAGAAAATCACCCGGTCGGGCAGCGGCAGATCCGCCAGGGCGGCTTGCGTCGCTTCAATGGCGATTTTGGCCGCACGATCGGGCGGGAAGCGATAGATCCCGGTCGAGATCGCCGGAAAGGCCAAAGACGCCGCACCGGCCTGCGCGGCCAGTTTGACCGATTGCACATAACACGACGCGAGCAGCGCATCTTCGTTCTTGGTGCCGCCCTGCCACACCGGCCCCACGGCATGGATGACGAATTTCACCGACAGACGATGGCCGGACGTGATGCGCGCCTCGCCGGTCGGGCAGCCGCCAAGGGCGCGGCATTCTTCCAACAAATCGGGCCCGGCCGCCGCATGGATGGCGCCATCCACGCCGCCGCCGCCCAACAGGCTTTCATTGGCGGCATTGACGATGGCATCGACCGCGAGACGGGTGATGTCGCCTTCGACAACGCTCAATCGGGGATCGAACATACTCGCCTCTCCTACACGCGCGCCAAAATCATACCATGCCGGCAAGTCTAGCCTGATGACCCCGGCGCATGCTAACGGGTTCCATATGGTATTTCCGGGACAGGTAAGCTCCATTCTGGTCTATGTCGGCCTCGACCTGGTGGGCGACGGGCTGATCAAGCTGCCATTCGTGCGCTCCTTGCGCGATGCCTATCCGCAGGCGCGCATCACCTGGCTGGCGGGCAAAGGCAAAAGCACCTTCAACGGCGTGCTGAAGAATGTCGTCGATGGCCTGATCGACGAGGTGATCGAGCGTACCGATATCGGCGTCAGCTGGTCGGAGGTTCTGCGCAACCCGCTGCCGGGCCGCTCCTTCGATCTGATCATCGATACGCAGAAAGGCGCACTCGCCTCATTCGCGCTGCGCCGCATCCGTCATCGGGCGATCATCACGCCGTTCGCGAATTTCGCCTTCTCCAGCCGCCGTCCGCCGAGCGGCTATAAATTCCCGAAAAATTTGCAGCGCCAGTTGCTCGATCTGTTGGAAATCGCCAGCGGCAAAAAACATCCCACTCCCACCGGCTTGATCGTGCCGATCGCGCGGGGTTTGCGCGATCTGGCGGCCGAGCTGCTGCCCACCGGCCCGACCTATATCGGTTTGGCGCCGGGCGCGGGGGGGGCGCAGAAATGCTGGCCGCTGGAAAAATTCATCGAACTGGCGAAGCTGCAACAGGCGGCGGGCCGCGTTCCGGTTTTTATTCTCGGCCCGGCCGAAGCGGGTTGGGATTTCAAGATCCGCGCCGAAGTCCCGTTCGCGCAATTCCCGCTGCAGGATAACGAGATCGGCGTGCGCAACGGCTTTGCACCCGAACTGACCATCGCGCTGGCGAACCGCATGGCGGTCTGTGTGGCAAACGATTCCGGGACCGGCCATATGTGCGCGATCAGCGGGACGGCGATGGTGTCGTTGTTCGGCCGCACGACGCCGGACAAATTCATGCCGATGGCCAGCCGTATCGCCATTGTGAAGGCACAGGATTATGGCGGGCGCGAAATGGCGCTGATCCCGGTCGATGCGGTGGCGCTGGCCGTCGATGGGATACTGGCGCCGTAGGCCGGTCCCAAAAACGTCCCCAAAAAACATCCCAACAATACCACGCCCCGCCACCGGCCCCGGGTTTAAAAGGGAGAGGTCTTAGCGACTTCGACTTTTGACCCTGGAGGGCGGCATGGCGACCAGCAAGAAATCCACCAAATCTTCCATCCCAGCCTTCGCGCGGTCTTTTGAAGGCATGGCGCCGCGTCCGGCGCCAGCCAAAGACCTGCTCAACGAGCTGGATGTCGCGATCAAGAATTTCTTCAAGACCTATGCGCGCTCGAAGACGCCCAGCGAACGTGAACGCATCGCCGAGAAGATCGCTCTGGCCGCCCGCGTGCGCGGCGTTCTGCAGGAAGAAGCCGTTTACAGCCACTGACGCTCAAGCGCCGCGAAAGCGGTAAAGATCGACATCCTTATCGGGTCGGCCTTGCAAAAGCGTCGGCATGATTTGGGCGGCGATGAGGCTGTAAATGGTCCCATTGCCGCCAAATCCCATCACCGTATAGCAGTGCGGCAAGCCGGGAACGGCATCGATGATCGGCAGGCCGTCATCGCTTTCGCCGAACGCGCCCGTCCAACGCTGGGACGCTATGATTTTTGTTTCCGGTAAAAGTGCGTTGGCTTTGGCCACAAGCCGCGCACTTTTGCGCGCCAAGCTGCGGAAGCGATAGGACGCGAGGTCGATGTCCTCGTCTTCGCCGCCGACAATCAGCCGGCCATCCGGCGTCGTGCGGATATAAAGGTAGGGATCGGCCGCCTCCCACACCAATGTCCGATCGAGCCATGCGGGGTACTGCGCGTGCGGCCGCGACGCGATGGCCCAACTCGATGTGATCTTGGTGCCGCGGGTCGGCACGGTCTTCAGCATCTCGTACCCTGTACAAAAAACGCAATGGCGGGCTTCGATGAAATGATCGCCGGCATCGAGCACCACGCCGTGCTTGGTGGCCATGACATCGTTGACCTGCACCGGCGCATAGATTTTCAGACCCTGTGCGACCGCCTTGCGTAGCAACCCCGTCGCCAATTGTACGGGATTGGCCGAGGCCGAACCGGGGCTGGCGATCGCCCCGGTGCGCTGGATCCCATACTCGTCGCGTAACGTCGCGGCACTCAGATAGTCACCGGGCAAGCCGATGCGCCGCCGCGCTGCCCACTCGGCCTTTAGTCCGCGTGCGCCGAGTGTGTTGCCGGCGAGATACAGCGAATTGCGCGTCGCCAAACCGCAGCGGATATTCTCAACCTGGATCAGCGCGATGAGATCTTGCGTGGCGGCATAGGATCGCCGCCAGGCGCGCGCCGCCTTGGGGCCGATCTTGTCGCGCAACTCACGCAGCGGCGTATCGATTTCGAATTGCAGCATGGCGGTGCTGGCCAAGGTGCTGCCGTGTGCGGGCGGACGGCGATCGACAAGAACGACATTGTCGTAACGGCTGGTGAGGGCGTACGCCATCAAGGCACCGCTGATCCCACCCCCGACGATGACCACATCGGCGCGGATAGACTCGTTGAGGCTCCGCGTACGGACCGGGCTGGACGATCCGGCCCACAGCGGATCACCGCTCAACAAATCTTTCTGATAGGTAACGGACGGCATGGATTGTCCTAGAGGGATTTCGCCAACGCGAGATACCTAGAACAAGCTAGATGCGGCCCGGAAGTTCCGTTTGGCGCGATCGGTTGGTCACCAGGAAGGTGAAGAACACCGCGACCAAGCCGATCAGGAACGAATAGATGAAAAAGGCGATGTAACCGGCGCCCAGGGCGCGCGCACTCACTTCGATGCGAGCGGCCGCCTCGGCCAGGCTGATCGCGGGGGCGCGCACGACGAAATCGGTCAGCGGCATCAAGGCGCCGCCGGAATCGGCGTTGCGTGCCGCACCCTCGACGATGCGCCCCGATTGCGATGCGATCAATTTACCGGGCAGCGAATAGAGCGATGAGAACAGCGCATATTGCGTCGCGGTAAAGCCGGCGCTGGTCAGGCTCGACATATAGGCGATCAGGCAGGTGCCGGAATAACCGGACGCCACGTTGTCGACGCCGATGGCGACGAACAACGCGGACAGGTCGGCGCCCTTCGAGGCGAGCCAGACGAAAACCAGATTGCTGATCGGCCCGGCGAGCGCGCCGATCATCAAGGGCAGCATCAGGCCGTAGCGCGCGATCGACCAGCCGCCCAGAAACACACCGAGCATCGACATGGCGACGCCGAAAACTTTTCTGACCTCCGCGATCTCGGTCTTGGAAAAGCCGAGATCGAGATAGAACGGATTCATGATGTTGAGCACGAAATCCGAAACGCGGTAGAGGCAGATCAGCGCCAGGATCAGCAAGGCGACCTTACCGAAGCGACCCCAGAAATCGATGAAGGGTTCGACGAAGGCGCGGTAGAAAAACGACCGGTTCGAGTTCTTCACCAGTGCAGCCGGTGCGCGCTTTTCCGGATTCTCGCGTGGCGCGAACAGAACGGCCAATACACCGACACCCATGAGCGCCGCCATCGCGCTATAGGACAAGCCCCAGCCGTACGCCTCGGCCAGCAGCAACGGTGCCGCACCTGCGGTGATGACGGCGAGGCGGTAGCCCCATTGATAGGCCGCTGCCATCGCGCCTTGCTGTTCGTCATCAGCCGCTTCGATACGCCACGCGTCGATGACGATATCTTGGGTTGCCGAGGCAAAGCCGGTGAAGACGGCGAACAGCGCCACCAAGCCGAGATTGACGGCCGGGTCCGATCCCGCCACCAACCACAAACCCAAAATGATCGCGGCCTGCGCCACCAGCATCCAGGCGCGGCGATGGCCGAACAAACGATCCAGCATGGGAATCTTCGCGCGATCGACGAGCGGCGCCCAGACGAACTTGAACGAATAGGCGAGTGTCGCGAGACTGAAGAAGCCGATTACTTCGAGCGACAGACCGCTTTCACGTAGCCATGCCGACAGCGTATCGAAGATCAACAGGTTCGGCAGACCGCTGGCGAAACCCAGCGCCAGGATCACAAGCGTGCGCCGGTCGGCGTAGACCTTCAGCGCCGCCCACCAGGATTGTTCTGCTTCGCTCATGTGCCCACGATTTTTTCTGGCAACAGCCGATCGATCTCCTTCAATACGTCGTTTCGCGACAAGCGCGCAACGCAGGGGAAGCGGTCGTCTTCCGTGGGCAGGATGCAGGCGCCCAGGCAGCCCTGGCACGGCATCGACGTATAGACGAAGCGCGCATTGGGCGGGCTGATCTCGGCGGCATAGGGCACGATCTCACCGACGTAAGCCGCCGACGCCAGGCACAGGGTCGGCGCGTTCATGGTGACGGCCAGATGCATTGCGGCCGTATCGACCGACACGACGATCTTTGCCGCGCGCATCAAGCGCGCCAGGGCTTCGAAGTCGCACACCGCGAAACGCACGCGGGGCAGATTCAATAGCGCCGCATAATCCGGATTACATTGCAGATCGTCAGGCGCGCCCGGGATGACGATGTCGAAATCGGCCGGCAGATGTTTTGCTATGGCGGCGAACAGCTCCGGGCTCGCCTGTTTCTCGCGGACGGCCGAGAACGGGATCAGTAGCGCCAGCGGTTTATCGGTCTGCGCCGGTTCGGGCAGGCGCTCGGGTGGAAAGCGCACCGGCGTCGGCGCTTGCGGCGATCCGGTCAGCCAATCGGCGAAGCGATGCCAGCGCACGATTTTGTCGAGCAGGACGGGCCCGCTGTCGAATAGGCGTGCATAGATCGCCTCGTTGCGTTTCAGTTCACGATCGTACTTGGCCCAGGCGCGCGGCCGCATGGCGACCTTTTCGTCGGCGGGCAAGGCTTTGATCAGGCGTTCGTCGCGCCGGGGATGGCGCAGGAAGTCCGTGTTGATGATCAGACGCCAAGGTTGCGTGCCCAGATGTTTATGGACGGCGCGGCGCTGCCAGAACGAATGGGCATATTTGTCGTAATCGACGTACTCGACGTTCGCGTGGCCGGCGAACAGGAACGCCATCTTGCGCGCATCGCGCCGGAGCACCAGGGTTACGCGTTCGCCTGGCTTGGCCAGGGATGCCAGACGCGGAAAGACATGTGCCAGCATCACCGCATCGCCGAGCCCGCCCGACGCCACGACCAGGATGCCGTTGCCCGTCATCGGTTTAAGTGAGGGCCTGCTGCTGCGGGACCAGTGTGTCGATCTCGTGCCACACCTTGTCGACCGAAACGGCGCTGACGCAGGGGAACACATCGAAGCGCGTGGCGCGCAGATGGCAGCGCCAGAAGCAGTGATAACAGGGCATCTCTTCAAACACGAAGCGCGCGTTGGCGGGCGACGCCTCGGCCGGGTACGGCACGAAGCTGCCGAAATGCCCGCCGCCCACGACGACGACGGTCGGCGTGCCGAGCGCGATGGATAAATGCGCGGGGCCGGTGTCGTTGCTGATGACCCCGGCGGCATGTTTGAGCACGTCGAGCAGTTCGGGCAGCGAAGTCTTGCCCATCAGATCGACGACGCGGGGATCGTTGCCGAAGCGCGCCGTGGCGTCGCCGGCGTTTTCATCCAAGCCGCCGATGATGACGACGCGCAAGCCGCGCGCCAGCAATTTTTCGGCAACGTCGAGATAAGACGCGAACGGCCAGCGTCGGCCGAACTCGTTACTGCCCGGATTGAGCACGACATAAGGCCCACCCTCGGCGACCGCCGGCACGACATCGCGCCAATTGATGTGCGGCGGCACCGGCGCGATCTCGCGTCCGGCCAGCTTGGACAGGAATTTGTAGTGGCGCACGATCTCGTGCGTGGGATACGGCCCGGTATCGACGACGGGGCCGACTTGGCTCAGGTAATAGGTGAATTCGGTGCGCGTCGGTTCGTTGATATAGGGCAACGAGACGATGGTCTGCGGCGCGTCGGCGATCCAGGTCAGGCTGTCGGCCATCAGGGCGCGACGGAAATAGGAATCGCACAAGGTCATCGCGGGCTTCAGGCGACGCACCAGCAGGGCGACCTTGAAGCGATAGAACGGCTGGCGCGCGAAGGCATGTTCGTCGATCATCAGGCGGCGGTAATCGGCGAAGACAATATCGGCGATCGGCGCCCAGCTGGCACAGCCGAGCACGGTGATGTCGCCGCGATCGATGTTCAGCACTTCGGCATAGGTATCGAGCGTGCGGCGAAACAGCACCATGTCGCCGATGCCGTCCATGCGCACGACCAGGATGCCCTTGCGCGCCCCCGGCACCGGCCAATGGCGCGCGATCAGATCGAACAGGCGGAACATCCACCAGCGCCGCCGCATGCCGGCCGGCAGCAGGCGCCAGAACCACGAGGTCTCGAAGCGATGCCCCGGTAAGGGCTGTCGCGACAATTCGTCATAGCGGCCAGCAAGCGCATCCATGCCCGGACCCTACCGCGTGTTGCCTATCGGAGAAATAAAAAACCCTCTTCGTGCCGCCACGAAGAGGGCTTTTGCAGGAATTCAGCGCTTAAATTTACGCGAAGGCCTTTTTGGCGAGCTGCTTGAGATCGCTTTCGGCGCGCGCGCCGTAATGGCTGATGATCTCGGCCGCCAGCATACCGCCGAGCTTGCCGGCCTGCGCCATGCTCTTGCCCTGCGTATAGCCGTAGAGGAAGCCCGCCGCGTAGGCATCGCCGGCCCCGGTCGTGTCGACGACCTTCACACCCTTTTCCGCATCGACGATGTGGGTTTCGCCGGCCTTCACGATGACCGAACCCTTTTCGCTGCGCGTCAACGCGGCAATTTCGCACATGCCTTTGATCTGCTGCAGCGCTTTGTCGAAATCATCGACTTCGAACAGCGAGGTGATTTCGGTTTCGTTGGCGAACAGGATGTCGACATGGTTCTTGATGAGATCGAGGAACTCCGCGCGATAACGGCCGACGCAGAAGGCGTCGCTGAGTGACAGGGACACTTTGGTGCCTGCCTGTTTGGCGATCTTGGCGGCCTTGAAGAAGGCTTCCTTGGCGCGCGGCGGATCGAACAGATAGCCTTCGAGGTAGACGACCTGAGAGTTTTTGATCTTGTCTTCTTCGACGTCTTCCGGGCCAAGCTCGACGCAGGCGCCGAGGAAGGTCTGCATGGTGCGCTGCGCGTCGGGCGTTACGAAAATCAGGCAGCGCGCGGTGGTCGCACCGTTGACCAGCATCGGCGTATCGAACGCCACGCCGGCCGCACGGATGTCGTGCGTGAAGGCTTCGCCCAGTTTGTCGTTGGCGACCTTGCCGATGAACGCACCTTTGCCGCCGAGGCCGGCGAGCCCGGCGATCGTGTTGGCGGCCGAGCCGCCCGACGCTTCGACGCCGGCATTCATCAGGCCGTACAGACGGTCGGCGGTCGGCGGATCGATCAGCGACATGGCGCCTTTGGCCAGTTTCTGTTCCACCAGGAATTTGTCCTCGGCGTGGGCGAGAACGTCGACGATGGCATTGCCGATCGCGGTCACGTCGTACTTGGAATTGGCCATGAGGGCTCCCGTTGCTTGCACAGTTCGTGTGCGGATTCGATGCGGCCGGACAGTAACGTGGCGAGCGGCCAAGTCAATGCCGCTGGCAGGTGTCCGCGACTTGGGATTCTGCCCTCTGGCGGCTCATGCCGCGCGGCCACGAACGGGGGCGCAGGGATTGCCGTAACGATGCGGCGCGGCTAAATCGACAGTGATGTTCCGCGCCTTTTCCCTCGCCTTTGGGCAATTGTCCGATCCGGCCCTCAAACGCTATATCGGGCTGAGCGCCGTCTGCACCTTGGCGGCCTTCCTGGTGATCTGGGGATTCGGGCTGTTTTTGCTGTTCGCGAACACCGAAGTGCCGAGTTTCGAGCTGTTCGGCTATACGATCGCGCTCGACAGCTTCGCCGATGTGCTGGGCGCCATTTTGCTGTTTTTGCTGCTCGGTTTGATGTTTCCGTCGCTGCTGATCGTGATCGTCAGCTTTTTCCTCGAGGATGCGGCCCAGGTCGTCGAAGATCGGCACTATCCCAACCTGGGGCCGACACGCCACCAAACCGTTACGGAAACGATACGAATCACCCTGAAATTCGCCGGGCTGTCGATCGTTCTGAACCTTTTGGCCCTGCCGTTGTTCCTGCTTTTGTTGTTCGTCCCGCCGTTTAATCTTTTTGTTTTCTATGGCCTAAACGGGTATCTTCTGGGGCGAGAATATTACGAGCTGGTCGCCCTGCGGCGGCTTGCGCCTCCGGTTGCGGATCGACTGCGCGGCACGGTGGCGGTCAAGCTGTTCATGGTCGGCGTGGTCATTGCCGTCCTGATGTCGGTGCCGGTGCTCAACCTGATCGTGCCGATCGTTGCGACGGCGGCGATGGTGCATCTGGTTCACAGTTGGCGTCAGCGCGCCGTTTGATTTGCGGCCTGGATAGAATATTTGGGGCCACATAAGGCCGATTGGGGATTCGCATATGTTCGGAAAAGATAAGGAAAACGAAGGCGCCGGCGGCCCGAAAGGCCCGGAACAGAACGACATGGCGCCGCCGCCGCTGAAGCCGTTTTCGCGTAAGGCGACGACCGCCACGCCGAAACCCGCGGCCACCCCGTTCCGTGCCGATATCCCGCGCCGCGTCGTCGATATCCCCGGCGCCGGGCGCCGTCCCGAACGCATGCTGTCGCTCGACGACGAAGCCAACCGCCTCACGGTCGGCCGCAATATCTGCCTGTCGGGCGAAATCACCGCCTGCCAGAAACTGGTCGTCGAAGGCCAGGTCGAGGCCCAACTGACCGACGCGCAGGTCATCGAGGTCGCGCCCACCGGTTATTTCCGCGGCAATGCCGAAGTCGACGAGGCCGAAATCTCCGGCCGCTTCGAAGGCACCTTGATCGCGCGCCAGAAGCTCACCATCCGCAAGGGCGGCCGCATCGACGGTTCGGTCCGCTACGGTCGGATCGTCATTGAATCGGGTGGTGAAATTTCGGGCGAGATGTCGGCGCTCGACGATACCAAGGATGCTGCTCCCGTTCCCGGCGCAGGTGTCCTGGATCGCTAAGGGTATTGCATGGCGGCGGGGGCGCTCGGCTCGATCATCGACCAGTTCGACAATCACGACCGATGCCTGCCCCGGCATTCGGCCAGGCTGTCGTCGATTAGGCTGCCGCTTGTGTTGGTGGCCTGCGCGATCGTTCTGACCGCGTGCGCCTGGGATCCGCCGACCATCGAACGCACGCCGCGTGAAGCGGCCGGTGCGGAGACAAGCGCCAAAAGCCGGCTCGCTTCGCGCAAGGGCGGCGCACAAAACGGCGCGGCAACGAGTGGCGCCACGGGCGAAAAAATCGATGTGCCGGGTGAGTCGGCGGCGCTCGAAATGGATCTCACCAATTTCAAGGAACGTCTGATCGGTCTCGATTCCGATGAGATCAACGATCTCATGGGCACGCCGAGTTTGGAGCGTGCCGAACCGCCCGCGCTGATCTGGCAATATCGTCATCAGGTCTGCACCGTCGATCTCTTCATGTTCGACGATGGCAGCGGCTCCACCGTCGATCATGTCGAAGTGCGTCCGGCGAGCGGCGGCGTGAGCGACAAGGATTGCTTCACCGCACTGCTGCGCAATGTGACGCCGGTCAGTGCGGCGAGCGCCAAGGCAACAACCGGGCAGCAACCGATTGCGCCGTCGCCGTCCACGCCGGTCGGCCGACGGCCCACGCCGTCTGCGGCGCCGCCATCGGGGCCGGCGCAAACGCCGTCGTCGTCGCGCCCGCCGGTGCCGTCCACGGCC
>CANIGJ010000036.1 GCA_947467145.1 Rhodospirillaceae bacterium
CCCCGTCGTCCCGCCTTGCGCCAGTATAATCTCGGCCTCGCGCAGCTTACCGATAATCTCCTCAGGCCCGTGTCTCTTGCCCATTTGTCTTCTCCTTCAGGGTCCAATCTAAAATATTAGATGGACCACTCTGAAGGGGGCAGATCACTCGATGGCGAAGGCATCGGCCAGTTCCGGCGTGTCGAACGCCATGGTGCGGTTGAGCGCGGCGGTGCCGTCGGCCAGCGGGGTCAAGAATTCGACCGTGTTTTCGGTGCGGCGCACGAGATAGGTCTCGGCCGTCTTGGAGGTGTCGCCGGGCTGCTTCAGCAACGAGAACAGATCGTCGCCGACCACGCGGATGCCGACCGCGACGCCGATCCCCTTCGAGCCGACATCGGCCTGCACGCCGTAAATCGGCAGCGCGAAGCCGGCGGTCGGCATGTTGGTGGCACCCTTATACATATCGATGACGGTCGGCGTGCCGTTGAGCGCGGTGGCGATGCCGGTCCGCAGCTTGCCGGTTAGCGGCGGCATGGCCGGGGTGATGACCAGGGGTTTGCCGTCGCCGTCGGTCAGCGCCAAGCCGGCGATGCCGGTCTTTTCGACGTTGGAATTGACGTCCACGCCAGCCGACATGGGCGGACCGAACCCGGTCTTGTCGGCGACCGCAACCAGCAGATTGCGCAAATAGCCGAGCGAGGCGGCGGCGTCGGTTACCTTATTGGCGTCGCCCTGGGCCTGGCTGATCTCGGACAGATAAAGCTGCAACGAGGCGTTTTCGGTGAGATCGCGGATGGTCGCGAAATTGTACTGGATCCAGTCGTTGATGGCGGCGACGCGGCTGTCGGCGACGATGCCGAGGCGGATCTGCCATTCGTTCAGGGCGCGCTGGCGTTCGTCCTCGACGAAGCGGAAGGAGAAGAAGACGCCGGCCGCGATGACGGTCAGCAGGACCGCGACGCCGATCGCTACGATGCGATTGACCTTACCTTTTGGGGTTGAATCGGCCGCTTCCTTGTCCAGATCGGGTTTGGATCGGTTCTGGGCGGACTCATCGGCCATTTGATGCTCGCATGGGTTGGAAGCGCCCCCCGGCGCACTGGGTCGAAAATTTAAGCCATTGATATTTCAAAATAAAGGTCGTTTTACCCGAATACCTCAACAGTGCGTGATTCCGCTCACTGACCTTTTCCGGTCACAGGTGTCATGGTAAAAAAATGTACGGGGCCTTGGGGCTTGTTAAGACTTTGGGAAGAATTCTCTGCATAGCCGTTGGTGTTGCTTTGGCGATCGGGGCAACCGTGCCCGATGCCTCGGCGCAGCAGCCGCGTCGGCCAGGCGGTGGCGGCGGAGCCGCCAGTGCTGCGGCTGTCGCGTCGGTTGGCCCATCGCCGGCGGCGGCCGCGCTGCAGGCGCGTAAAACCGAGGCCGCCACGACCAACGTGAACAATCTGTTGTTCGGCACCGAAGAAACCCAATCGGAAAATTTCCAGCCGTTCGAGAAATGGACCGGCGCCGTCGATAAGATGGCGAAAGAACGCGCCAATCTTGAGCAGTTCAAGACCCGCTTCAAGAAGTGGCTCGATCAGATCGATCCGCTGAAGGACAAGGACAAGGCGACGCAGATCGCCGAGGTCAACAAAGTGATGAACCAGGCGGAATACATCACCGATCAGGTGAATTGGGGCATCAGCGATTATTGGGAATCGCCCGGCGAGTTCCTCTCTAAATTTGGCGATTGCGAAGATTACGCCATCGCCAAATATATGGCGCTCAAATATCTCGGCTTCCCGGCCGACAAGATGCGCATCGTTGCCGTGAAGGATCTCAACCTCAAGGTTGGTCACGCGATCCTCGCGGTCTATCTCGACGACAGCGTCGTGATCCTCGACAACCAGATCAAAATCGTCGTCGATGCGCGCAAGATCCGTCACTACGAGCCGGTCTATTCGATCAACGAAAAGGCTTGGTGGCGCCACCGCGCCGCCGGCACTGCGCCGACGGGCTAACGCCCTTCTTTGTTTGGCGACGCGAGGTCGCTTTGCGTTGTTTGACGATGCGGCACGCAACAAAAAAGGCCGGGTGTTTCCACCCGGCCTTTTTGCTGAGAACTGCTCAGCTTATTTGTTGGCGTGCACGCCGGTCGTGATGATGTTCTCGGCGAACTTCTTGAATTCGTCGGCATTCATCAGGCGCTTGTGCACCAAGCCCCAATCCTTCACCGCCATTAGGATTTCCATGGCCTGTTCGTCGGTGAAGCGGATCTGCGCCTTGCCCAGCCAATCCTTGATGTTGTCGATGCCGGAGCCTTTGCCGACGACGGCGACGGGCGACGGCAGGCCGACCATCGAGGGGCGGAACGGCACGCAGGTGGTGAGGTCTTTCTCGCCGCAATTGAGCAGCCAGGTCGCGATGATACCGGATTCGATCTTGAACAGATCGTCGCCGACGATCGGGCGGTTGCGCGGCACGATGGCGCCGGAAACCTTTTGCACGAGATCGGCCAGCGACTTCAGATTCTGCGTCTTGATGCCGCAATCGACGTTATAGAGCGTGAGCAGCGCCATGACGGTTTCTTCCATCGGCACGTTGCCCGCGCGTTCGCCGAGGCCCAGCACGGTCGATTGAATGACCTCGACGCCTTCGGCGACGGCCATGATCGTGTTGGCGACACCCAGACCGAAATCCATGTGGAAGTGGGCTTCGAGCGGGGTGTTCGGGAAGCGCGCGCGGACCGCACGCACGAAGAACGGCATGGCATGGACCGAAGTGACACCCATCGTGTCGACGAGGGCGAGACCGTCCATGTGGCCTTCGGTCGCGACCTTTTCAATCAGGTCGATGACCCACTTGAGTTCCGAACGCGTGAAGTCGATCGGGAAGAAGACGACTTCGAGGCCCTGCTCATGGGCATATTTGGTCGATTGGATCGACAAGTCGATGGCGCGCTCGAGCTCCCAGCGATAGCCCTTTTCGATGAGATGCTTGGAGGCGGGCACTTCCATGACCACGCCTTGCACGCCGGCATCGACGGCACGCTTCACGTCGTCGACCATGCAGCGGGCGAAGGAATAGATCTTGGGGCCCAGGTTGCGCTTCGCCAGGTCGTACACGACCTTGGCGTCATCCTTGGAGACCACCGGCATACCGGCTTCGATGCGCTGCACGCCGGCTTCGGCGAGCGCTTCGGCGATGCGGATCTTGTCGTTGTAGTCGAATGCGAGACCGGCCTGCTGTTCGCCGTCGCGCAAGGTCACGTCGTGGATGATGACTTTCTTGGGGAACTTCCAATCCTTGGTCACTTCGGGTTCGAAGTTCCACGGGCTGGTGTGCCAATTTTCGTTAAGCCACGGCGTATCGGTCATAAGGGTCATGCTCCTGGTTTCGCTGGGCAAGCGGGGCTGCCCACCGGCCTTTTTAAGAGGCGCCGAATGTAGGAGAGCGGTGGGCCTGCGTCAACGCGAGGCCCAAAGGTTAACGAAGCCCGTCAGCCGGTGATCTCTTCGGCTGCTTTGGGCTTCATTCCGGCGGCATTCAGCGCGTCCTGGAGCTTCTTGGCGACCTCGTATTTGGCCTTGGCCACATCGGCCGTTTTGACCCAAAACGCCGCCTGATACTGGATCCGATTGTCCGTCATTTCCTGGACCACCACGGTCGGCGTGGGATTGGACAGCGAAATCGGATCGGCCTCCAAGGCACTGTCGATGATCGACTTGGCCTGCGCGACATCGGCCCCGGCGGCGATCTCGACGAGGACCTCGACGCGGCGCGTATCGTTGACCGAGAAATTGCGAATCCATTGGCCCCAGATCAGCCCGTTGGGCACGATCATATGCACGTTCTCCGGCGTCGCCATTTCGGTGAAGAATAGGTTCACCTCCTTGACGGTACCGTGGATCGAGCCCGATTCGATCACATCGCCGGCGCGGAAGGGACGGAAGATCAGGATCATGATGCCGGCCGCGATATGGCTGAGCGTGCCTTGCAAGGCGAGGCCGACGGCCAAGCCGGCGGCGCCGATCACGGTCAGCAGGCTCGCCGTTTCGATACCGAACTTGTTGAGCACCGCAATGACAGTGAGCGCCATAATGACGTAGCGCACGACGCTCGCGGCGAAGCTGACCAGCATCGGATCGACATAACGAATACGGCCGAAGGCGCGCCGAACGAAATGCGACGCCCATTTCGCGACCCACAGACCGAGGACCAGGGTGACGAAGGCGCCCAGAACCGAAAAGCCATAGAGGGTGATGAGGTTAAGCGTGCTGTTGATGACCGCTTGGCTCTCTACCGAAACGGTGCGGATGGTCTCGTCCATGGTCGTGCCTTCATAAAGTCGTAGTGTGGCATCACTGTGCCAGGGGCGGGCTTATCCCACAATGGCCCTATCCCGTGATCGGTTGGGCGACGATCCACAGGCTGATCATTGTATATCCGATCATCAGAGCCAGCATGGGGATCTGCGAGCGCAGGGCGGCTGCCCGCGTTGCGAACAGACGTATCGCTTCGACATGGGCCAAGTACACCGCCGCGACATGACCGAGCACGATCGCGGCCACGGAAAAGAACCACAGGAACTCCGCGTTCATCACCGTGAGATCGGCGCGATAGGCGGCGGTGCCGAACAGGTTCCAGCCGTAACCGAAGGGGTCGGAGATCAGCGCGAACACGTTCTGTCCCTCGATCAGCAGCAGCGACAGATAATGGGCGAGGTGATAGGCGATCGCGATCGGGATCAGCGAATAGACAAAGGTACCCGCGATGCGTTCGAAGGAAACGGCGTTGTCGCCCAGCGCGCGCACGAGGGCCGCGACGAACAGATAGGCGGCGATGAATAGGGCCGGTAGTGCCGCGAGCCCGATGGTCGAAACGAGCGCCACCGCGACGGAACCCAAGCCCTGCAACGGTTCGTACAGCGCCAGCGCCAATGTCTGGAACAGTTCTGTTTCGGCGAAGCCGTCGTAAGTGACGGTGGCGAGGATCAAAATGATGAAGGCGATTTCGGAGAAACGAGCAGGCCGCTCGGCAATCAAGCCGACGGCGGGCGGACGCAGGCGCAACGCGCCGTCCTTCCATTCGAAAATACCGAAGCGGGCGAATAGGCCGAAGAGGATGACGAAGAAGCCGCCGTTGCGGGCCCAGCTTTCGCGCCCGAACACATACATGCCGCCCCAGGTGAGGATAGTGAAGGCAACAAGCGCAGTGGCGACCAGGCGCGGCACGCCCGAACCGGGCCAATTGATTTCCAGCCAGGCGAAGACGAACAATTGCGCGCAGGCGGGCCAGGCGCCGAGCCAACTGGGATAAGGTAAATCGAGCGGGCGTAGGCCAGCGCGCTCGGCCCAACCGAAGACGATGCGCCACGGATTGACCAGCGCCCAGACATTGCCGAACAGTGCGGAGGCATAGCCGATACCGACCCAGGCGATCACCCAGACCATGACGATGCTGATGTTCTTGTATGGGTTCTGCGCACCGATATAGCCGGCGACGATCACAAGAATAAAAACGAACGCAGCGAAGCTGCGGATCGCGCCGAGCAGGATCGGGCATTTGCGGCGCGTTACAACGACACTTGGATAAGTGCCGGTCGTTGCATGCGAACGCAGGAAGATCGCGGCGATGACGAAGGACAGCAGGACAATGGCCGCGCCGCCCCAGATGAAATAATCGAGCGGCAGCGGCAGGTCGTAGCGCATGCCGAAACCATGCGCGTGGGCATCCGACGAAAGTAATGCGAGCAGCGTGGCGATGAGCAGCGGCATTATTTGGGCATGACCTCTAAATAAAGGATCGCCGGCGCATGGCCGTGTGCTTTCTTGCCCGCCTCGGCGGTGTGCTCTTCCATCGAAAAGCGCCCGGTGATGTTCGCGGTGAAGCGGAACACCGCCGGCTTATCCGGTTCGGCCGTGCGTTCAATGTCGTAGCCATGCAGATGCAAGCTGATCTTGCGATCGCTCGCGACGCGCAAGGTGACTTCGTCGTTGCGCTTGGTGCGGAAGGTTTGCGGTTTAGCGGTTTTACCGTCTTTCAAAGCGACGTCGATATCGGCGGTGGCTTACAAATTTTGGATCGCGGGTGCGGGTGGTGCGGCGAACAGGAACAGCGCGGTCGCGAGGGCAATCATTGGACGCGCGGCGCCGTGCCGATGCGCTCACGCGCCGTGCCCAGCAATTGTTCGATGCCCAGCGCGGTTTGCAGCAATTCGCGGTCGCGTCCTGCGCTCGCGATCAATTGCAGGCCGACCGGCATGCCATGATCGTCGCGCCCGATCGGCAGCGTGATGGCGCACAGCCCGAGGATATTCACCGGCGCCGCGTTGGACAGCACGGTCGCATTGGCGACGCGATAGCTGTCCCACGTGCCGACATCGGCAAGGCGGGGCGGTGTGATCGGCACCATCGGCACCGACAAGGCATCGCAGGCGGCGAGACGGGTATGAGCGGCGGCGGCGAGACGACGGATTTTGTCGCGCGCTTTGATATAGGCGACCGCCGACGCATTCTTGCCGTCCTCGAGGCGTTGGCGCACGTAAGGATCGAGGGTCGCGATCCAGTCGGGGAAATCTGATTGGAGGCTGGCATAGGCCTCGGCGGCGACCACCGCGCCCTCGGCCACGGCCTGCGGCGCCTCGCCCGCCTCGGGCAACGCATTGTGTTGCAGGGTGGCGCCGGCCTTGGCGATTTCGGCGATGGCGCCCTCGACGATCTTGGCGATATCCGCACTACACCGGTCCCAGAAATAATTCTGGGTGATGGCGAGGCGCAGGCTCGTGACCGGGCGGGCTTCGATTTGGCCCGCATCCTTGCCGAGCCTCGCTTCGATGGCGCTGAAGGCGAAGGCGGCATCGGCGGCGCTGCGGGTCAAAATCCCGGCCGTATCCAGGCTGGGTGACAGGGGCACAATGCCGTCGAGCGGCCAGCGCCCATAGGTGGTTTTCAGGCCGACCGCGCCGGTCAGCGACGCCGGCACGCGGACCGAGCCGCCCGTATCGGAGCCCAGTGCGACCAGGGCGGAGCCTTCGGCCAGACTGACCCCGGCGCCCGAGCTGGACCCGCCGGGGGCGCGATGGTCCTGGGCGTCCCATGGATTGACCGGGGTGCCCCAATGGGGGTTCACGCCCAGGCCGCCATAGGCGAATTCGACGGTATGGGTTTTGCCCATGACCACGCCCATCTGGGCGGTTACGGCGGTCACGACCGGGCCCTGGCGTTCCCAGGCGGCCGACAGGCGCTTGGGCGTACCGGCGAAGGTGGGAAAGCCACGAACCCCATAGAGGTCCTTGATCGAAACCGGGATGCCCTGGAGCGGCCCATGATCCTGCCCTTCGGCGAAGGCGGCATCGGCCTCGTCGGCGCGGCGGCGTGCTGCGGTCGCATCCCAGGTCTTGTAGGCATTCAGGTGCTGGCCCGAACGTTCATGATTGGCGATGGCCGCCTCGGCGAGATCGCGCGCCGTTACGGTGCGGCTGCGCAAGCCGGCGGCGATGTCGGCTAAGGAGGACGTCATCCAATCGGTCATGATGCAACTCTCGCGGGCCCATTATTCAATAGTGTGGCCTGTTCACAGTCTGGCAGGCGGCGTGATTTTGGTCATGGTCTATTTCCCGTTGATGGCGCTAGGATTGGGACGGGACAACAGGCATTAAGAACGAAGAATGACGACCGACCAGGAGCTTCAGGCGAAAATCGCGGCCCTGCGGACATCTTTCACGGCGGGGCTGGCGACCCGCTTCGACGAATTGGACGCGGCCCTGGCGGCGATTGTGTCCGGCCAGCCGCTGAGCGCACAGGCGGCGCCGCTCAAAACCATCCTGGAGCAGTCCCATAAGATCGCGGGATCGGCAGGCACCTTTGGGTTCTCGGAGATGAGCGTGATCGCCTTGCAGACTGAGATGCTGTGCGAACGCATCCTTAAGAACAGCCATGGCGGGGATGAGGCCGCCCTGACGGAGCTGCGCGGCAAGATCGCCGGCATCCGAGCCGAACTCAAATGAGCCCACCTGAAAAAACGACCGATGACGATATCGCGAGCCGCGTCATCATGAGCGGCGGCAATATCTCACTGCACGATGCGTTTCAGCGCGACGTAATGCGTCTGCTGGAAAATACCGACATCTCGGACGAGGACCGTCAGCGCGTGCTCGCCAACACGGCCTGTCCGTGCTGCGGCGGTTCTGCGTCGATGGTGGTCTCGCTCACGAAGCGCTAGCGCGCAGCTTCGCGGTTTCGGCCGCGTTGACTTCGAATGTCGTCGGATCGACGGCGACGCCGTAATCGCGGCGCGCCGCCTCGACACTCACATACCCCTGACGCACGTCTTCCTGCACGCGGCCGACCTCGCGTTCGAACGCATTGCCGAACCCGCCGCCGCCGCCCGAGCGCAGGATGAAGGCTTCCTCGGGTTTGAGTTGCGCGAGTAGGACCTTCGCATTGGCGAAGTCTTCCTTCAGCGTACCGTTGAGTTCGAGCGCCACGGCGTTGCCCATGGCCTCGCCGCCGCCCTGCAGGCCCCACGGCTTGCAATGCACGCGATCCATCTGCGTGTTGAACGTGACGTCGTAGCGCATGCGCACGACGCGTTCGACGCCGAGGCCGCCGCGATATTTGCCGGGTCCGCCCGAATCCGGGATCAGGGCGTAGCGTTCGATCAGCACCGGCGATTTCACTTCGGACTGTTCGTTCGGGCTGTTGTGCGTGTCGCCGTCATTGATGCAGACCGTGCCGGATACGCCGTCCTCCGTCAGCTTGGCGCCCCAGCCGCCGCCTTGCGGGCCGAAGCTCGCCATGAAGAATTCCTTGGTGCGCGGATTGATGCCGTGGCACATGCAGACCACAAGGTCGGCATGATGGCCCGCGATCACGCGATCGGGCACGGCGGCTTCCAAGGCCTTGAACACCGTATCGATCACGGTCATCGGGAAGGTCATCCACCAGCGCATGGCGGCGGGGCGCACGGCACTGATCACCTTGCCGGGCGGCACGATGATCTTGAGGTTGCGGAACGCGCCGTCATTGATCGGATAATCAGTGGGCGACGTCATGCATTTGAAGGCGACCTGCGCGCAGGCGAGACCGGCCGTGATGCCCGAATTGAAAAAGCCGCGCACCTGATCCGAAACATGCGACAGATCGATGGTCATCTCGTCGCCGGCGACGATGACCTTCACCTTGATCGGCACCTTCTTGCCCACCGTGACGCCGTCATCGTCCATGTAGGATTCGGCCTCATACGTGCCGTCGGGAATGGTGAGCGTGCGTTTGCGTGCCGCGACCTCGGCCTGATCCATGATGGCGGCGATGGATTGGACGACGGCTTCTTTGCCGTAACGCTTCACCAATTCGGTGAAACGGCGTTCGCCCGTCTTCACGGCTGTGATCTGAGCGCGCAGATCGCCCATGGCGCGCGACGGGATGCGCACGTTCATGCGCACGAAATCTTCGATCAGCGTATTCACCACGCCCTTGTCGGCATATTTGCAGATGGGGATCTGTAGGCCCTCGGCATAGATATCGGTCGTCATGCCGCCGAGCGTTCCGCCGACATCGATCCAGTGCGCCATGCAACTCACCCAGGCGATCAGTTCCTCGCCCTCGAAAATAGGCAATGAAAAGGTGACGTGGTTCAGGTGACTGCCGGTGATGTAGGCGTCGTTGGTGACCAGGATGTCGCCGGGGTGGATACCGACCGGGTTCGGCCCATCGGCGGCGAAATGGCGGATCTTCGCCTTCACCGTTTCCGACATGCCGCGGATGAACATGGGCAGGCCGATACCGATGGACACCGTCTCGCCGCTCGCCGTGAACAGGCCGGTGGTGAAGTCCAACGCCTCGTAGATGATGGTGTTGTAGGCGGTGCGCATGAGGTTGGTTTTCATTTCCTCGGTCACCGCGAGGACGCCGTTGCGCACGATCTCGGTCGTGATCGGATCGGTGGCGGGATACTTGTTGCCAGGAGTCATAGATTGGCCATCCATCATCGCACGGCTCCGATCGCGATCCTGAGATTGCCGAAATCATCGACGACCAAACTGTCACCGGGTAACAGCACAGTGGTCGAGGCATGTTCCTCGATCAAAGCCGGGCCGATGATCTTGTTGCCGGCGAGCAGTTGATCGCGCGCAAAGGACGGGGTGTCGACGAAGCCGCCGGCCTTGGCGAAATAGACCTTGCGCGATCCGGTGGACGCGGATGCGATGGGCTCGGCTTTACCGCCCGCGATCTTGGCGAGCGGCGGCTTGGCCATCACGCCGGTGACGGTGATGCGCAAGGACACGATCTCGGCCGCCTCGCGCGGCGCCGAGGTGCCGTAACGCAGCTCGTGCGTCTTATCGAATTCCGCCTTGATGGCATTGCGATCCTGCTTGGCGAATAGCTCCGTCGGCAGATCGACGGTGACGGCGTGTTCCTGGCCGACATAACGCATATCTGCGGCACGTTCGACGACGATCTCGGCCGCGTCGACTTTTGCTTTGGCGACGGCGGCGCGGCCTTGCGCTTCCATCTCCCGATAGACCGGTTCGATCTGATCGAAGGCGGCGTCGGTCAGCGAGGTCGGCCAGGTGCGCACATAATCGTAGCGTAGATCGGAGAACAACATGCCGAAGGCGGAAAAGTGTCCGGGCGCCTGTGGTACGATGATCTGCTTCATGCCGATCTCGCGCGCGACCTCGGCGGCGTGCAGCGGCCCGGCGCCGCCGAAGGCGACCATGGCGAAGGCCGCGGCATCGAGGCCGCGTTCGGTGGTCACGCCCTTGACGGCGTAGGACATGGCGGTCGCGGCGATGCGCAGGATGCCGTCGGCGGCCTCGGTCACACTGAGGCCCAGGGGCCCTGCGATCTTTTTCTGCATCGCAGCTTCAGCGGCTTTGAGATCGAGCTTCATTTCGCCGCCCAGGAAGCGGTCGGCGGCGAGGCGGCCGAGGATCAGGTTGGCGTCGGTCACGGTCGGGTTTTCGCCGCCGCGCCCGTAGCAGACCGGGCCGGGTTCGGCGCCCGCACTTTCCGGGCCGACGCGCAATGCGCCGCCGTCCGATAGATGCGCGATCGAACCACCACCGGTTCCAACCTCGAAGATATCCATCATGGCGACCTGGATCGGCAGTGCCTGATCGTAGCCGCCGATCAGCGCCGCGCCCGTTGTGAGCGGATGGCCCTGATAGATGACACCGGATTTCGCCGTTGTGCCGCCCATGTCGAACGAGATCGCGCCATCAAGGCCGATGGCTTCGCAGAGCGCGCGTGTGCCGATGACGCCGGCGGCCGGGCCGGATTCCAGCATGCGGATGCATTGATCCTTGCCCTCGGCGGCTTCGTACAATCCGCCGGTCGATTGCACGACCAGGAACGATCCGACGAAACCTTCATCGGCGATGCGTGTTTCGATTTCGCCCAGATAACGCCGCACGCGCGGGCCGACATAGGCATTGGCGACGACGGTCGAGCAGCGTTCGAACTCGCGATATTCCTGCGACAACTCATGACTGACCGACACGAACAGTCCGGGCGCTTCTTGTTCGAGGATCTGTTTGATACGGATCTCGTGCGCCGGATTGCGATAGGAATGCAGCAGCAAGACGGCGACCGCCTCGATGCCGGTCTCCTTGAACTGTTTGGCGAAGGCGCGGATTTCGTTTTCGTCGAGCGGTTTGCGCACATCGCCTTCGGCGTACATGCGCTCCTTCACCTCGAAGCGCAGCGCGCGCTCAACCAGCGGGCGATGTTTCTTGAAATACAGATTGTAGGCGTCGGGGCGATTGACGCGGCCGATCTCGTAAACGTCGCGGAAGCCCTCGGTGATCAGCAGCGCGGTCTTGGCGCCGGTGCGTTCGAGCATCGTATTGATGGCGACCGTGGTGCCGTGCAGGAACAGGTTCGACGCGGCGAACGATGTGCCCGCCTTGGCAACGCCATCGGCGATGCCCTCGACCAGATGACGCGGCGTCGTCAAGGTTTTGCCGAACAGCAGTTTGCCGGCCGCCGTGTCGAACGCGGCGACGTCGGTGAACGTGCCGCCGATGTCGGCGGCCAGTCGGACCGCGGATGAAGAACCGTCCATGTCTCTGTACGCCCCCGGTTGACGTGGTTCCCGCTAAACCTTTTGATGGTTGCAAGAACAAATTTATAGGGAGGAAGCCTCGGTGTATCGATTACTGAGTTACCGCACCCCGGACGGTGCGACAAGAGCGGGTATGCTGCTCGGCGATCGCATCCACGATCTCGAAAACGAATTCAAGGCGGCGCGCTTGCGCCCCGGCATCGACACATCCTCCCTGATTGCGGTCTTCAAGGCCTGGGAAAGGTCCAAGCCTTATCTGGACAAAATCGCGGCTGAGCCGAAGACCGACGGCGTGGCGCGCCACGGGACGCATCTGGCCGCGCCGCTGCAATATCCGGGCGTCATCTATATGGCGGGGTCCAATTACGTCGCCCATATCCTGGAAATGAACCCGGGTGCGCCCCCGGATAAATCCACGACCCAGCCGTTCTTTTTTATCAAAACGACAGAAGGCACCGTGATCGGGCCGGACGAGATAGTCCATCTGCCGTCCTATTCGCAGAAGGTCGATTGGGAAGCCGAAATCGCCTTCGTCATCGGGCGCACGGCGCGCAATGTCTCGGTCGAGGATGCGATGGATTACATCGCCGGCTATACGATCGTGAACGATCTGTCGGCGCGCGACAATTCGCGGCGCACCGACGTGATCTTCACCTTCGACTGGATCGGGCATAAATGTTTCGACACATCCTGCCCGATGGGGCCGTGGATCGTGCCGGCCGATCAGATCGGCGATCCCAAGAACCTGGCGATCAAGCTGTGGGTCAACGACACCCTGCATCAGAATTCCAACACCAACGATATGTTCTTCGATTACGCCGAACAGATCGCCTGGCTGTCGCAGCGCGTCACCCTCAATCCCGGCGACGTGGTTGCCACCGGCACACCGCCCGGCGTCGGCATGGGCAAGGGCCTGTTCCTCAAGCACGGCGATACCGTGACCATCGAGATCGAGGGTATCGGGCGGCTGGCCAATCCCTGCGTACAGGATTAGCCGCTCGGTTGGCCTTGGGGGTTAGCCAGGGGCGATTTCGCCGTCTATAATTGGGTTATCTATTAGAAAAAGGAGATCGACCGATGGCTCCCAATCCCGTCAAATCCATGAGCCCCGCCGAGCAGGAGGCGTACCACCAGGCTGCCGAAGCGAAGCTTTCGACCTACAAATACACCAAGCCGGAAGACAACGGCCGGCCGAAGAACCTGACCTTCCTCGCACGCACCGACATGCTCGCGGTCGCGGTGCAGACGGTGAAGGACGGCGGCGAGAACAACCTGCATTACCATTCGAATGGCGATCAGTGCTATTTCGTGCTCAAGGGGCGCGTGCGTTTCCATGGGCCGAACGACACCGTGTTGGGTGAGTTCGGCGAGCATGAAGGCATCGTCATCCCGGCGGGCTGCCGCTATTGGTTCGAGAAGGTCGGCGACGAGGACCTGCAGGTCCTGCAATCCTTCGGCAAAGATAAAGCGATGCCGAACGAAGCGCGCATCAATATCGAGCCGCACAAGGAATGGATGAAGGAAGGCTACCTTCAGCAATATGCCGAGGACACCACGGTTAAAGCCTGAACGGCCGCTTGCTCCGAATATTAGAAAGGGCGCGGGTCTAACAGGCCCGCGCCCTTTCCTGTTGTACGGACGCTCAGGGAAATCGATCTGGGAACCTATTTGAAGGCGTAGTCGCCGATATACTGTTCGGTCGCGCTCAGCAGGCTCGGCATAATCTTCACATCGCTGCGGTGCGCATAGACGTTGGGCAAGGATGACAGCGGCATCACATAGCTCATCTCGTTGATGCGATCGAACGCGCGCTTGTAGATATCGTCACGCTTTGCCCCGTCGGTCTCGCGTAACCCTTCGGCCATGGCGTTGATGACGATCGGGTCGTTGTTGAAATAGCTGGCGCGTTCGCCCTCGAACCAGACCGAAAGTGCCGCCGATGCATCCGGATGGCCGCCCAGCGGATAGAAAACGCTCCACGATTGTGTCTGCCCGTCACCCTGCTTCTTGCGATATACGGTGATCGGTGCGGGGTCGACCGCGACGCGAATGCCGACTTTGCGCATCTCGCCCGCGATAGCGATGGCGATATCCTTGATCGGGACGAACACGGTGTATTCCATATCGAAGCCATTGGGATAACCGGCTTCGGCCAGCAGTTTCTTCGCCCCTTCCGGATCGTAGGCCGGTGGTTTCACCGAATATTTGCACCCGATCGTCGACTTGAAGCAGGGCGCGTCGATGCGTTCGGCGATTTCGCCGGCCGGCACGATGTGCTTGATGATGGATTCGCGATCGATCGACATGATGATCGCGCGGCGCACGCGCGGATCGGCCAATGCCTTGTTGCCGGCGCGCCCGGCGCTGTCGATGGCGTAATAGACGAAGGCGCCGCCCGGCAGGTTCGTGATCTCCACCCCTGGCTTGGTTTTCAGGTCATTCGCCTGATCTTGAATCACGTTGGACAGAATATCGACGCCGCCGGTGATCAATTGCGCGATCTGGGTCTGCCGATCCGGCAGGAAGATGCCGTGCACGCGTTTTACCGGTGCGCGCGCATATTCCTTGTTGCCGACATAATCGTCGAAACGCTCAACGATGATGCCTTTGTTTTTGTCGATCTGGGTGACCTTGTAATAGCCGGTGCCGTAGGGTGTCAGGCGGCCGTATTCGGCTTGATCCTCCAAGGTCTTCATCGTTTCGCCGTCTTGCACGAAGAAGCGATAGGCGAGCAGACCGAGATCGATGGCATTGGGCCCGGTCGTCGTGATGCGGATCTTGTTTGGGCCCAGCTTCTCGACCTTCTGCACCCAATCGTAGCGGTTCTTGTAACGCAGCGGGACTTTGGGATCGAGGAGGTGGTCGAACGTCGTTATTACGTCGTCTGGATCGAATTTGTTGCCGTTGTGGAATTTGACGTCGTCGCGCAGTTCGAATTCCAGAACCGTCGGGCTGATGCGCGTGAACGACTTGGCGAGTTGCGGCACCCACCGCCCTTTGTGTTCGTCATATTGGACGAGAGACTCGAAGACCTTCTGATAGAAGATACCGGCTTCGTTGACGCCCAGATGATAGGGCGACAGCATCGGGAAAGGATCGTTGATGGCGAGGCGGATGGTGTCCGCCGATTTCTGGGCTTGCGCGGGTGCCACGGACAGCGCGGCGACGAATACGAAGAGCAACGATTTGAACAAAGTCATGACGTTACCTCCACGGTTTCTTTTTGCACTGTCGTTACGGTTTACGCGTGGCCCACATCTCCTGCCGGATTTCGTTAACTGAGGATAAGGTTAGCCCAAGCGGATGGGCTGCGCCAATGGATTCCGCGTCAGATCGAAATGACGACCTTGCCGAACAAATCGGGTGAGCGCTGGTATTCGTAAGCGAGGCGCGCCTGGGCGAAGGTGAAGACCTTGTCGACCACCGGCTTCATCTTAGCGACCGCGATGGCGGCGTTCATGCGCTCGAACATGACGCGGCTGCCGACCATGATGCCATCCAGGTGGCCATCGCGACGCACGAAATCGGATGCGGAAAAAGTCGGCTGCGGGCCGGCGACGAAACCGATGGCATGGACATAGCCGCCGGTGGCGAGCGATCCAATGGATTTGGGTATGGTGGCGCCACCGACCTCGATCACATGATCGACGCCGCGCCCATCTGTCAGGCGCATGACTTCTTTGTCCCACTCCGGGTGCGTCTTGTAGTTGACGCCGTCGTCGGCGCCTAACGTCTTGGCGCGTTCGAGCTTTGCATCCGAGGACGACACGACGATGGCCTTGGCACCGGTCAATTTGGCGAATTGCAGGCCGAAGATGGCGACGCCGCCGGTGCCGATCAGCAGCACTGTGTCGCCGGGCAGCAGCGCTTTCTTTTCCATCAACGCATGCCAGGCGGTGACGCCCGCGCAGGGCAGGCAGGAGGCTTCTTCGTAAGACAAATGATCGGGCACGCGCACGCAATCTTGGGCATTGGCCAAGACCTGCTCGGCCAGCATGCCGTCGAGCGGCAGGCCCATGGATTCGCCGACATGATCGGGATGATATGGCCCGTCGATCCAGCCCCGGCGGAAGGTATGCATCACGCGATCGCCGGGCTTGAAACGGGTCACGCCCGCGCCGATGGCGATAACTTCGCCGGCGCCATCCGACAGCGGGACGGTCGGTTTGGTGGCGGCGCCGAAGCGATAGCGCCCGGCGACAATGCCCTGGTCGCGCGCGTTGAGCGACGCCGCGCGCACGCGAATGACGACCTCGCCCGCGCCGGCTTTGGGTTCCGGCCGCTCGACGGCGATCAGATCGTCGAGGCTCGCCGCGCCCGGCTTTACTTCATATGCCTTCATGTCTCGAATCCCTGTTCAAGCGCTGCCCCAGACGTCGCGGGCGACGTCGACGACGCGGCGCAGTTTTTTGTCTTCCATGTCGCGACCCATCTGGCCGCCTAAGACACCGCTGGCAAAGCCGCATTGTGGGCTCAGCGCCAAATGTTCGAGGCTCAGGAACTTGGAGGCTTCGTCGATGCGGCGTTTGAGCAGATCGGCCGATTCCAGCGTCGCATTTTTCGTGGTGATCAGGCCGAGGACAGCGACCTTGCCGGGCGCGACATGGCGCAGCGGATCGAAGCCGCCGGCGCGATCGCTGTCATATTCCAGCAGCAAGCGGTCGGCAGCGAGCCCGCCGAACACGATCTCGGCGATCGGGCCGTAGCCACCTTGCGACACCCACGAGCCGCCCCCGCCATTGCCGCGGCAGAAATGCACGCCGAAGGTCATGCCGGCGGGTCGCTCTTGCATGCACGCATTCATGATGGCGACCCAACGGTGCAGCGCGGCCTCCGGCGTGTCGCCGTCGTCTTTCAGCATCTGGATATGTTTGGGATCGCACAGGCGCACGAAGGTCGTATCGTCGAACTGCACATAGGTGCAGCCGGCCTTGGCGAGCAATGCGATCTCGTCGCGGAAGGCCTGGGTGAAATCGGCCCAGAATGCGTCGCGGTCGGTATAGCCGCTGCCTTGCGGATGCAGGTCTTCCAGATACTGGCCATGCAGCGGCGACGGTATGGTCATCTTGGCGGTGACCTTGGTCTGCGCTTTCAGGAAGGCGAAATCGTCCACGGTCACGCCGCCCTGGGGCAGACGGATCTTGGCGGTGGCGCCGATGGTGCCGGTTTTGGAGCCATCGACAAAGGTGACGCGGCTGTTGTTGCGCGACACCTCGACGCCATCGATGGAGCGCAGGAAATCGGCGTAATAGGACCCGCGACGCAATTCGCCGTCGGTGACGACCTGCAACCCGGCGGCTTCCTGCAGGGCAACCGCGTCGCGGACGGCGGCATCCTCGGCCGCGATCAATTCGGCGGGCTTTTTCGCGCGGATCAGGACGGCCTCGGCGGCAGGCACGAGCCGGGCGCGCAAGTCTTTCAACGTGTCGCTGCGGATCAGGCTGCCGACATGATCGGCGCGAAGTGTGCTCACGTTAATTTTGGCGTCCGGTGTGCCAGTCATTGCGCCCTCCCAAGGCCCGGGACTATGCGAAACGACGCCGCGCCGCGCAACACTGACCGCGGTGCATTGGGGGCGGCTTGATCAGGCACGTGGTTGTGGCGTCGGGGAAGCCGGATTACCATTCCCCGGTTGTTATTAAGAATCGACGTCAGGGAGATTTTCATGAAACGGCGCATCTTTATCGCGGCTTTGGCCGCAGCGGGCTTTGTCGGAACCTTGGGCTTGGGTGTGGATGCGGCGCGTGCCGATCTCGACCGCCTGACCCTGACGGCGCCGGCGGCACCGGGCGGCGGTTGGGATTCCACGGCGCGCCAGATGCAGGCGGCCTTGGTCAAAGCAGGCATCGTGAAAAACGTCCAGGTGGTGAACGTCACGGGTGCCGGCGGTACGGTCGGCCTCGCGGGCCTGGTCAACAATGCCAAGGGTGACGGCAATCAGCTGATGGTCATGGGCCTCGTCATGACGGGCGCCGTGCTGACCAACAATTCGCCGGTGACGCTATCGCAGGTGACCCCGATCGCGCGCCTGACCGGCGAATACGAGATGATCGTGGTGCCGACCAATTCGCCGATCAAGGACATGAAGGATCTTGTCGCGGCGTTGAAGAAAGACGTTGGCGCGGTGTCGTGGGGCGGCGGTTCGGCCGGCGGCACGGATCATATCCTGGCGGGCCTCGTCGCCCGGGCCGCCGGCGTCGATCCCAGCAAGGTCAATTACATCGCCCATTCCGGCGGCGGCGAAGCGATGGCCAATATCCTCGGCGGCAAAGTGACCGTCGGCGTCGCGGGCATCGGTGAATTCACTTCGCAGATCAAGGCGAAGCGCCTGCGCGGTCTCGCGGTGTCTTCACCCACACGGATCGACGGCGTCGACGTGCCGACCCTGAAGGAAAGCGGTGTTGATGTTGAATTGTCCAACTGGCGCGGCGTTGTGGCGGCTCCCGGGCTGTCGGACGCGCAGAAGAAAGAACTGCTCGCGACCGTCGACAAGCTCGCCAAGAGCAAGGAATGGAAAGAAGTCCTGGAGAAGCAGGACTGGACCGACCTTTATCTGGCGGGTGACGCGTACGGCACTTACCTGAAGGAACAGGACGCCACGGTTTCGACGACGCTGAAATCCATCGGGTTGGTGAAATAGGCCGCGTGTATCCCTGATGCGTTCGTACCTCAGGCGCGGCGAAATCTGGATCGCCATCGGCGTGATCGCGCTTGGCGCGTTCATGATGGTCCAGACGATGCAGATCAATGTCTCGGCGAATTACGCGCGGGTGGGCCCGCGCGTTTTTCCCTGGATCGTCTCCAGCGTGCTCGTCCTGCTCGGCCTCGGGCTGATGCGTGACTTCGTGACCGGGCGCTGGGTGCGCGACGTGGATGAAGAACCGCTGCCTGCGCTGGATCGTACCGCGCTGTTCTGGCTGGTGATCGGGTTGGCGCTCTATCTGCTCACCATCAAGTTCGCGGGCTTTCCGATCGCGACCGGTTTGCTGTTCGCCTTTGCCGCGCGCGCCTTTAATAGCC
>CANIGJ010000037.1 GCA_947467145.1 Rhodospirillaceae bacterium
ACTGGTTCATGAAGCCACCGAGGGTGAGCTTCAGCTTTTCCGGCGCTGCCGGTGCGGCGGCCTGGGCGAACGCATCGCTGGCCCCCAGAGTGAGCAGCCCGGCCGCGGCCAGGACTGTCGTTGAATATAAAGTCTTCTTCATGGTGATCCCCATTCTTCAGTTCACAGGAGGCCAAACCGCCCCGCAACGTCATGCAGGCGGATTAGAGCCGAGAGGGGCTCCGAGGGTCAAGAGTAGAAAAGCCTGAACTGTGATCTTATCTTCGCACTGTGACAAAAAAGCACTATTATTAAATCATTAGTAAACAATAATATTAGATAAATATGATGTAATTGTGCCACGAAGAAGGGGGCGCTTGCGCGCCCCCTAAAATAGCGCGATTTCAGATCAGAAGGCGATCTGGAGACCGCCGATAACGGCGCCGCCCCTATTCTCGTTGCTCTGAACATTCGCTTCGTCGTTATAGCGGTGGTAGAGTACGTCGGTCATCGCGGTGACGCCCGGGCCGACCGAATAGGTCGCGTCGCCACCGATCGTGACGTTGCGGTTCGAACCCGACGAGGTCGAGCCCTCGGCCACCAATAGATCGATTCAGCGCACCATTGGACGCGCGTGATAAGGCTGGTCCGAGATGGCATGGCCGCCGTATAATCACCGTGTCCTAAACGCTTGAAAGCTTTCGGGGATTCATGTCCGCGTCTTCAATGACCCAGAACCGCGCCGATTTTCGCCGGTTTCTCAAAACTTTCGTCCTGACCTCGCTGATCCTGACGGCGGGCGGCGTGCTGCTCAGCGCGTGCGAGAACGCCGATACGACGCCGCTCAAATCGGAGCAGGAAAAACGCCGCGACGCGGCCGGCGGCACCGTTTTCGGCCGCGACGGTCTGTTTGGCGGCCCCAGCACGCCGCAGAACGACGGCTCCGGCCTCGGCGTCAACGCCTTCTTATGGCGCGCCAGCCTCGACACCGTCTCGGTCTGGCCCGTCACGTCGGCCGATCCCTATGGCGGCGTCATCATCACCGACTGGTATGCGCCGCCGCAGACGCCGAGCGAACGCTTCAAGGTCAACGTCTATATTATCGACCGTGCGCTGCGCGCCGATGGCGTGCGGGTTGCGGTCTTCCGCCAGGTGCGCGGGGCCGCCGATTGGCAGGACGCGTCGGTCCAGCCGGAAACCGCCACCAAACTTGAAGACGCGATCCTGATGCGCGCGCGCCAGATGCGCAATCAAACCGCGTCTGGGCAGTAGTTCGCAAAGCAGCCTCACGTCGCCAACGCAAAGCGACCTTGCGTCGTCAAAATAAGCCGCACGCCTTGCAAATCCGCCGCGCGCCGTTAGAAACCCGTCATGGCTCGATATAATTTCAAACAATCGGAAACGCGCTGGCAGACGGCGTGGGAAGACAACGCCTCGTTCCGCGTGCGCGCGGATCCCTCGCGTCCGAAATACTACGTGCTCGAGATGTTTCCCTATCCGTCGGGGCGCATCCATATGGGCCACGTGCGTAACTACACGCTGGGCGACGTCGTCTCGCGCTACAAACGCGCGCGCGGTTTCAACGTGCTGCACCCGATGGGCTGGGATGCGTTCGGCCTGCCGGCGGAAAATGCGGCGCGCGAATACAACGTCCATCCCGCCAAGTGGACCTACGACAACATCGCGACGATGCGCGCCGAGCTCAAGCGCATGGGCCTGTCGCTCGATTGGACGCGCGAGATCGCGACCTGTCATCCGGGCTACTACGGCCAACAACAAAAATTGTTTTTGGATTTCCTCGCCGCCGATCTCGTCACGCGTAAGGAAGCCTTCGTCAATTGGGATCCGGTCGACCACACCGTGCTCGCCAACGAGCAGGTGATCGACGGCAAGGGTTGGCGCTCGGGCGCGCCCGTCGAGAAGCGCAAGCTGTCGCAATGGTTCTTCAAGATCACGTCGGTCGCCGACGATCTGCTCGAAGCCTTGGGCACGCTCGATCGCTGGCCGGACAAAGTCCGCGTGATGCAGGAGAACTGGATCGGCCGCTCGTCCGGCGCCGAGATCCGTTTCGAGATCAAAGATAGAAAAGACCGTCTCACGGTTTTCACCACGCGGCCCGATACGATCTTCGGCGCGTCGTTCCTGGCGATCTCGCCCGATCATGCGATCGCGGACGAACTGGCGAAGCGCGACGACAAGCTCACAGCCTTCCTCGCCGAGTGCCGCGCGCAAGGCACCTCCGAAGCCGCCATCGAAGCGGCCGAGAAGCTCGGCTACGACACCGGCCTGCGCGCGAAACATCCGTTCCTCGATCGCGAGCTGCCGGTCTATATCGCGAACTTCGTGCTGATCGATTACGGTTCGGGCGCGATCTTCGGCTGCCCGGCGCACGATCAACGCGACTTGGATTTCGCGCTGAAATACAAACTGCCGGTGCGCCCGGTCGTGCGTCCGTTCGACGCGCAGACAATTGAGATCGGCACCGAGGCTTTCACCGACGACGGCGTGATCTTCAATTCCGATTTCCTCGACGGCATGGACGTCGAGGCGGCGAAGGCGGAAGTCGGCAAGCGTCTGGCCGCGCTGAAGTCCGGCACACCGACGACCGTGTGGCGCCTGCGCGATTGGCTGGTATCACGGCAGCGTTATTGGGGCTGTCCGATCCCGATCATCCATTGCGACGCCTGCGGTATCGTACCGGTGCCGCGCGATCAATTGCCGGTCGTGTTGCCCGACGACGTGACGTTCGACAAGCCGGGCAATCCGCTCGACCATCATCCGACGTGGAAGCATGTCGATTGTCCGCAATGCGGCAAGGCCGCGCGCCGCGAAACCGATACCTTCGATACCTTCGTCGATTCATCGTGGTACTTCGCGCGCTTCTGTTCGCCCCGCGACGACGATCCGGTCGATCCGACCGAAGTGAATTATTGGCTGTCGGTCGATCAATATATCGGCGGCGTCGAACATGCGATCCTGCATCTGCTCTATTCGCGCTTTTTCACCCGCGCGATGCACAAGGCCGGACATCTCGTCATCGACGAGCCGTTCAAGGGCTTGTTCACGCAAGGCATGGTCTGTCACGAATCCTATCGCTCGGCCGATGGCAGGTGGCTGTACCCGGAAGAGATCACCAAGCAAGCCAACGGCGAGGCGATCGACGCCCAAGGCCGCAGCGTGACGATCGGCCGGCGCGAGGTCATGTCGAAATCGAAAAAGAATGTCGTCGCCCCGGCATTGATCATCGATTCCTACGGCGCCGATACCGCGCGCCTGTTCATGCTGTCCGACTCACCGCCGGAACGCGATCTGGAATGGACCGAGTTCGGCGTCGATGGCGCCTGGCGCTATATCAATCGCCTGTGGCGTCTGGTGGACGAGCCCAAGATTGCGCTCGCCCCCGCAGGAGCGCCTAAACCCCAAGCGCTGTCACCCGCCGCCGAGACGTTGTGGCGCAGCATCCATAAGACGATTGCCGCGGTGTCCGACGCGCTCGAATCCTTCCGCTTCAATGTTGCGGTGGCGCTGATCCGCACGCTGACCAATCAGCTCGAGGAGCTGGAGGGCCAAGACGGCGAGGGCAATGCCTGGGTCATGCGCCAGGGCTTGGAGGCGGTGACCTTGCTGATCGGTCCGATGCTGCCCCATATCGCCGAGGAAATGTGGCAAGCGCTGGGCCACAAGACGATCGTAGTCGATACGCCGTGGCCGGAGTATGATCCGTCGCTGCTGGTCGAGGATCGCGTGAAGATCGCGGTTCAAGTCAACGGCAAATTGCGCGGCGCACTCGAACTGCCGAAGGATTCGAACGAAGATGTGGTACGCGATGCCGCCATGGCCCTCGAACCTGTGGCCAACGCCGTCCAGGGAAAAGCGATCCGCAAGGTCATCCATGTCCCGAACAAGATCTACAATGTCGTGGTCTAAAGCCGCCATCGCCCTGGTCTGCGCCGGCCTCGGCGCGCTGCTGGCCGGCTGCGGCTTCCAACCCGTTTATGGCGACCGAGCAGGCGTCGAAACGACCGCCGAGATGGCGAGCATCAAGATCGACCAGATCGACGAACGCCTCGGACAAATGCTGCGCAATCACCTGCTCGATGCATTGAACCCGCAAGGTGAGCCGGCACGGCCCAGATACCGGCTTATAACGGAAGTGTCGGAGGCCAAACAGGAACTGGCCATCCGCAAATCCGAACTGGCGACGCGCTCGAATATGAATCTGACGGCGACTTACCGCCTCTACGATGTCGACCGGAAGGCCTATGTGGTCACACGGGTCTCGAGGGTCGCGGCGAGCTACAACCTGCTCACCAACGAGTTTGCCACCTTGGCGGCCGAAGCCGATGCCCGCGAACGCGGAGCGCGCGATCTGAGCGAAGACATCACGCGCCAGATCGCGCTGTATTTCCGCGCGCAGGCCCAATCCGAGGGCAAGACCCAAACGAAAGCCCAGCCACGGTGAAGCTGTCTGGATCGCGCATCGGCGCGTTCCTGCGTGCGCCCGACGCGAAACTCCGTCTCGTCCTGATCCATGGTCCCGATCGCGGGCTGGTGCGCGAACGCGCTAAAAATCTCGCTCGCACTGTTGTCGACGATTTGTCCGACGCGTTCCGCGTCACCGAACTGACCGCCGACGATGTGCGCTCCGACGGCGCGCGCATCGCCGATGAACTATCGCAGATTTCATTCCTGGGCGGGCGGCGCGTCGTCTTCGTGCGCATGGACGGCGAAGATATCTCGGCGCGGCTGCAACCCGTTTTGGATACGCCGCCGCCGGGCGACGCCCTGCTGATCATCGAGGCCGGCGAATTGTCGAGCCGCTCGCCAGTGCGCAAAGCGTTCGAGGCCTCGCCCAACGCGGTGGCCATTCCGTGTTACGCCGACGACGACCAGAATGTCGGCGCCCTCGTCGATGCGACCTTCGCCGAAGCGGGCATGAACGTCGATCGCCAGGCGCGCGAATTCCTGGTGGCGCATCTCGGATCGGACCGGATGGTGACGCGCTCCGAACTCGACAAGCTCGCCCTCTACGCACATGGCCAAAAGACGGTGAGCCTGGAAGATGCGATCGCCGCCGTCGGCGATTCAGGCGCGCTGTCGCTGGACGATATCGTATTCGCCGCCGGCGAGGGCAATGGCGGCATCCTGGACAAGACGATCGAGCGCGCGATGCGCGAAGGCGAAAGCACGATCGGCATCCTGCGCGCCGCGCTGCGTCATTTCCATCGCCTGCATCTGGCGCTCGGCCTCATGCAGCAGGGCCGCTCACCCGAGGAAGCGATGAAGGCGTTGCGCCCGCCGGTGATTTTCCTGCACGAGAAAAAATTCCGGCGCCAGCTAGACCTATGGAGTCCGGACCGCGCGCGCTCCGCACTGGCCTTGATCAGCGAAGCCGAACGCGATTGCAAATCGACTGGCGTGCCCGACGAAGCGGTGTGCCATCGCGCGTTGATGCGCATCTGCCTCGCGGCGAAACGCGCGCGCTAACGATCTAAGGTTTGAACTCGTCGATCTTGGTGTCGGCGATCAACTTGTCGAGATCGTCTTCGAGCGACGGCGTATCGAACTCGAACGGCTCGGTTTCATCCCAGCCCGCACCGGCGCCTTCATCCAATTGACGGATCGCATCTTCGACCGTGCGCGGTATGGCGCGACGTTCGACCATGGGCCGCTCCATCGCGGCACTGCGTTCGCTTTGCGTCGGCGGATGCGGATGGCGCATCGGGCTGCCATGTTCGCCCAAGGTCAAACGATGCAGCAGATAATCGAGTTGTTCGAGCGAGCCGTATTCGATCGTGACGCGTCCGCCCGGATCGTTGAAATCGATGGCGACGCGCAAACCGAGGATCGCGGTGACATCGTTCTCCAACGCCTTGGTGTTGGAGTCTTTCGGCACCGCTGCTTCGCGTGGGCCTGACGAAGATCCACCGCTCGCTTTCCCACGCACGTCTTTGCCGGCGCGCGCCTGCTTCTCGGCCTGGCGCACATTGAGCCCGCGTTTCACGATGACTTCGGCCAGCGCCACCGGATTGGGCGCGGTCAACAATGCGCGCGCATGACCGGCCGACAGGCGGCCATCCATCAGCATCTCGCGGGCGTTCGCCGGCAACTGCAACAGACGCAGCATATTGGCGACGTGAGAACGGCTTTTGCCGACGATCTTCGCGAGCGCTTCTTGCGTATGCGAGAATTCGTCCATCAGACGCCGATAGGCTTCGGCTTCTTCAATGGGCGACAGATTTTCGCGCTGCAGATTTTCGACGATCGCGATCTCGAGCGCTTCGCCGTCGCTAAGTTCGCGCACGAGCGCCGGAACTTCATGCAAACGCGCAACTTGCGCCGCGCGCCAACGTCGTTCACCGGCGATGATTTCATAACTGCCCGTGCGCGTCGGATGCGGCCGCACGATAAGCGGCTGCAGGATGCCGAGCTGACGGATCGAGTCCGCCAGTTCATCGATTTCGGTTTGGGCGAAAATCGTGCGCGGCTGCGAACGGCCGGGATAGACCTGTTCGATCGGCAAGGTGAGAACACCCGGCGCCGCTTTCAGCTCACCGCTACTGACGCTGCTCCGCGTTTCGCCGAGCAGGGCATCGAGACCGCGACCGAGATTGCGACGCCGACCTTCGTCCGCCATCACGCGGCGATCCGGGTCTCGCGCTTCAACACTTCGCTCGCGAGATGAATGTAGGCCTGCGAGCCCGCGCATGCTGTGTCGTACAGCAGGACTGGCTTACCGTAGGACGGCGCTTCGGACACCTTCACGTTGCGCGGGATCATGGTCTGATAAACCACGTCGCCAAAATATTCGCGCACGTCGGTGGCGACGGCATTGGAGAGGTTGTTGCGCTGATCGTACATGGTCAGCACGATCCCTTGCAGATCGAGCCTCGGATTGTGCGCTGTCTTAATGCGATCGATCGTGCGCACGAGCTGGCTGATACCTTCGAGCGCGAAGAACTCGCACTGCAGCGGTACAAGCACCGCATGCGATGCGATCAACGCATTGACCGTCAACAAACCCAAAGCAGGGGGGCAATCGATCAGGACGTAATCGTAATGATCGACTTTGCCGACGATTGCGTTTTTGAAACGATGTAAACGATCTTCAAAATCGACGAGCTCAATCTCCGCGCCGGCGAGGTCGATGCCCGACGGGATGATCGAGAGACCGGGGATCATCGTTTCGATCGTTGCACGCTCGACGTCGGACTCACCTACCAGCAGATGATAAGTATTGATCGCCCGACGGCTTTGCGGAATGCCAAGACCCGTGCTCGCATTTCCTTGCGGATCCAGATCGATCACCAGAACCGTCTTGCGGACAGCCGCCAAGGCCGTTGCCAAATTGATTGCGGTCGTGG